>NZ_JBHVUJ010000002.1:0-129568 GCF_042884205.1 Lysinibacillus sp. NPDC058147 | reverse complement strand
GAAGTCCAGGTGCTCCTGTCGATCCTGTTATTCCTTGAACCCCGGTTGCTCCTGTTGTTCCTGTTATTCCTTGAAATCCAGTTGCTCCTGTCGATCCTGTTATTCCTTGAACCCCGGTTGCTCCTGTTGTTCCTGTTATTCCTTGAAGTCCAGTTGCTCCTGTCGATCCTGTTATTCCTTGAACCCCAGTTGCTCCTGTTGCTCCTGTTATTCCTTGAACCCCGGTTGCTCCTGTTGTTCCTGTTATTCCTTGAAGTCCAGTTGCTCCTGTCGATCCTGTTATTCCTTGAACCCCGGTTGCTCCTGTTGTTCCTGTTATTCCTTGAAGTCCAGTTGCTCCTGTCGCCCCTGTTGTTCCTCGAAACCCAGTTGCTCCTGTTGCTCCTGTTGCTCCTGTTGCCCCTATTCTCCCCTCAATAATTTGCAGTCCAGTTGCACCAGTTTCTCCGTTTAACCCTCTTTGGAAGTTATTAAATTTCATTGGATCACCTCCTCCCCTATTTCATAATATTTTTATTAGAAATAATGAGATAGACGTAACACTAGGTTATACAACCTAAAAAAATAGATAAAGTGATCCTATTAATAATTAATATTGTTTTACGTTTTCTAGCTTCTTTGGAGGAGAGGATTTCTTGCATCGTACCAACAACATATCTACGGAATGCAGCATTTCAAACAGGCATATTTAAGAGGAATAAAAATTTGCAACAACTAGGAAATTTTAAAAAAATATTTTTCATTTCCGACATTCTTGGCTACTATAAATGTTTTATGGACACACGAATGGACAGTATCTATCACGATAAAATGCTAATTCTTACTTTGGAACTTATCAAAAAATAGGTATGAAGTAATAACGGAAGAATGACAACTTGAGCTGTTTCTTTTGTTACATTGAAAATCAAACATGCAAAATGCGATGCTTTTATTCAAGCACCGCACTCATAAATTGATTAAAAATTTATTTTGATTCCATTACTGCATAGTAATTGTTTTCGTTATCCGCAAAATTAAATACCCTACTTGAAGGCATGTTGACAATTTCTCCGACAATAACGTTTTTGTTTAATAGGTCATTATATAATTTATCGATATCTTCCGAGAAAAACATCAAAGAAGGTGTACCAAGATTCATTTCAGGTTGCATTTTAGCAATCAATTCCTTATTATGGAGAATGATTCTTGTCGCCGCTTCTTTAATTGGAGCAATTTCAATCCATTTCATTCCTTGGCCGTTATCTTCCTCTGAAATTACACTAAATCCTACTTTTTCTGTCCAAAACTCTTTTGCTTCATCCTGGTTATTAACATACAACATGATTTGACCGACTTTATTAATCATTTATTTTTTATACTCCCTTAAAATGTCTTACTTTACTTACTATAGCGACTGTACATGCTCATTCAAACGGTCCCATGTTTCTGTGATGCCTTGTAGCATACCCATATCCATAACAGTTTTAAGAGCCTCTGCAGACACATATTCTGCACGGTTTATCAGCTTAGTCTTTCCTCCCAAATCGACGAATTCCAATGTAATCTCGGTCGAAGGCATGGAATCATCCGAATTACCTTCAGCATCCGAAAAATAATCTGTATAGCTGATCTTCTCAGGCTCGATTATCTCCTTATAAACCCCTTTTCCCCACGCTTCCATACCAAAAAAGTCACCTAAGTTTTCATCGACACACTTCATACAGTAGTGCCAAACACCTCCTGGACGGAAATCAACGGTGCAGACTGGAATTTCCCATCCTCTCGGCCCCCACCAACGTTTCAGATGCTCTGGCTCTTTAAACATCTTGAATAATAAATCTCGTGGAGCATCGAAAACGCGCTCTAGTATAAGTACGCGTTCATTTTCTACTCTTGATACCATTGAATTGTTTGACATTTTAATTCCTCCTTGATGATGAAATGGTTTTATGATTTTTCTTTTTTTTGCAATTCCTTCAAATATTCATCTAAATTATCGAATCTTTCTTGCATTACACTCTGGAAGGACTGTATCCAAGAATCTAGCGCTTGGAATGGCTCGGGCCGGAGCTTGTAGATCCGACGGTTTGCTTCTGCCTGCACTTCCACAATCCCGTTGTCGCTAAGTACTTTTAGATGCTTTGAAGTTTGGGGTTGCCTCAATCCAAGTTGGTCAGCAATTTCACCCACGGTTAGAGGACCCTGGCGCAAGAGTTCGACGATATTCAAACGATTTGGTTCAGACAAAGCGCTCAACGTCATTATGTTTACTCCTGGAATTTTCCCTGACATGTCTCTCACCTCGTAAAATGATGTTGCCGTAAAAAAAATCTACATCAGCACAGGTTTTATGATCCTGTTAATCAAAATATAACCAAAGAGGAATATTATAAAGAAGCAGCCTTTCAACTACTTCATCCTTTGAGCCAAAATATTGTTTCTCACTTTAATAAGTTGTAATAGAAAGTTTCCTGGGCTTTCTAATATCTCTAATAACTAACCTTAAACAAAGGAACTTATGCTCGACGCTTTTGAAATGCTGCAGTACCATTTTCTTTAAGCATTTGATAAACTGTTTTCCAAACATTATGATCAGGATTTGGTTCTTGACCTTTTCCCATCAATTTAAACTGCTGTTCATACCAAACAAGTTCTAACATAGAAGCTATTTTCTTATCTAAAATATTTATACGTGTTCGTATCGGTTTAATAGTTACAGTTTTGTACGTACCTTTTATTATTTGATTAGGAAAGTCTGGATTTAATGCAAATAACTTTCCAACGCCAACCATATCCACTGCACCACTTTCGATTGCTTCAGTCATTCCTTCTTCAGAACGGAAACCTCCTGTAACAACTAAAGTTGTTTTTACCAATTCACGTGCTTTTTGAGCGTATTCTAAAAAATATGCTTCGCGTTTCTTTGTACTTTCACGTACTCCATCAAACATTTTAGGATTTTCATAATTACCACCTGAGATTTCAATTAAATCTACTCCAAGCGAATCCATTTTTTGAAGAACTATCATTGATTCTTCTTCTGAAAAACCACCACGTTGGAAGTCTGCAGAATTTAATTTCAAACCAACGGGGAAATCGTCTCCAACTTGTTTACGTATTTCTTCGTATATTTCAATTAAAAATTTCATACGACCATTTATATCCCCACCCCACTCGTCTTGACGCTTATTGTGATGAGGGGATAAAAATTGATTGATTAAATATCCATGCGCCGCGTGGATTTGGACACCTGTAAATCCTGCTTTTCTTGCTATTCGAGCTGTGTTACCAAATCGTTCAATTAGTTCCCAAATTTCATTAGGCGTTAGTGCACGTGGCTCATTGAAGAAATCTTTAATATCGCCTGTAAGAGGAATGGCACTCGGTGCGACGGGATATTTAGAGAGTGTTTTGGGCGATTGTTTTCCAGGATGATTCAATTGCATCCAGAGCTGTGTGTCATTTTTAGTACCTGCTTTTGCCCATTTTTTTAAGATTTCTAAATCTCGTTCGTCTTCGATAACCACATTACCAGGTTCTCCAAGAGCTCTTCGATCAACCATTACATTTCCTGTCACTAATAATCCAGCTCCTCCTTGTGCCCACCGGGAATAAAGATTCACCAGATTGTCCGTTGGATTATTAGTTACCGTTGCCATCGCCTCACTCATAGCAGCTTTATAAAAACGATTTTTTACGATAAATTTTGTAGACTTATTCATAGATGTATTCAAAATTGAGGTTTTCATTTTTATGTTCCTTTCATTAACTTTTAGAGGGTTCTATATGCTCTGCAATATAATCATCCATTTGTTGTAGTAAATTTTTTAACATTTTCAAACTGTTATTATGTGGGTCAATATAATAATAATTCTTTGTAGATTCACGTCTTACATTAACAACTTTAGCTTCTTTTAATACTTTTAAATGATGGGACACAGCTGGACGTGATAAATGTGTTTTTTGAGTAATTTCACCGACACGCATTCCATCTTCACAACTTACTCCTATTAGAGCAAAAATGATTGCTTGTCTTGTTGTATCTCCAATGGCACTAAAATAGTCTGGCATGCCAAAAATTCTTCTGCTAATACACTAAGTTTTTCAACTTCCTTCATTTGCTGTATCTCCTCTTTAGTTTAATCGATTAAACTAAAGGCATCTTATCATATTTTTTTAAGAAAATTTCAATGAGAAAGAAAGTCGAGACCAATAAATTTGCATTGTAATTTATAAATTCTTAACACATATTTTTCTCGCAATGTAGTCCTACTGATTAATCAAATTTGCTCGACTCTCCCTTACTACTTTGCTAATTGTCTTCATAATTTAAACCTCCACCTCATCAAAATAGTCAAGTATATACCCATTCTTTGATCTAACCAAATATACTCATTCTATAAGGTCTTATACAGGATTATTTTCTGACTACTTATTTTTATATACACATCCGATATTAATACCTAAAATGGAATATAGAGGGATGATTTGAAAAACTATTCTATATAGAATCAATGTCTACTTTATTCTTATCTGTTTAGAGTGTAGAAAAAGTAGAAGTTTTCAAGAGTTTAGGAACACCAATATTCTTTTATAGACTATTCCAATACTTATATAATGGAGAGGATAAGATGGCGTTTAAAACACCAGAAGGCGAGGCACTTTTTCAGCAAGCCTATAGTAATAATTTAAATCGTTGGAATGTTTCATATGAAATATTGAATATACCGACAACATACGGAAATACGCATGTCATAGCCACTGGTGAAAAGGAACTTCCGCCAGTTATCTTGCTTCACGGAGCAGGAATGGGATCAACCATTTGGTATGCGAATATTGATGCATTGAGCAAGATTCGCTGCGTTTATGCAGTTGATGCAATTGGGGATATAAACAAAAGCGAACCTCTTCGTTCCATCTGCGATCCTGAGGACATGGGGAAATGGATGACTGAAATTCTGGATCATCTTGGTATTGAAAAAACAGATATTATCGGACATTCGGCTGGTGGGTATATTTCGTTAAATATCACGACATCGATACAAAGCAGGATAAATAAGATGGTCCTTTTAGCCCCTGCTGCTTCATTTGTCCCGTTTCATAAACAATTTTTCCTTCGTCTTGCTGTTATAAACGCCATAAGACGTAAAGGATTCATCCAGCGATTTTTTTGTGATTGGTTCATCGCAAAAGGAAATACCATCGATAACGAAGTCTTTGATCAATTCATTTACGGGGTATTGCATTACAAATGGCAGGTAAAGCCCGTCATCCCAAAAGTGATTCCAAAAGAAAAACTGCAAACCATTAAAGTTCAAACCTTATTATTGATGGGTGACAAAGAGGTCATCTACAATCCTAAACGTACTCTAATGCAAGCAAAAGCCAGCATTCCACATATAGAAACTTTAATGTTGCCAAATACAAGTCATTGCTTATTTATAGAGGATGCTAAAAAGGTAAACGATTCAATCATTAATTTTTTACATTAAGATGAACTGGACTCTTAAATGACGAGTACTAATGTTCATTAAATAATTGCCTTTTTTGGAGTAACAAAAAAGCCTCAATTTCTAAATTCAACAATGAGAAATTGGGGCTTTTTGATAGGCTTTTTGATATTGCAATTTCATAAACGTTGTAAATCTACATTTTCCTGAAGATTTTTGACTTGAGTTTTTTGTTATAACATTTCAAATTGTTCTCACAATAATTTGAATTGAATGTGAAATAATAATTAAAAAGCCTAAGACAATACAACATGTCCCTAGCGTACTCTTTTTATGATTTTTTTGCTTTACAAGTCCAAACATAATCAGGCATAATCCTATCGCAATAGATACTATTGATAGAATTATAAAAAATGGTGTACCAAATGAGGCTATAGGAAAAATATCTGATAATTGCATGTCAACTTCTCCCTTTTTAGATTCTAAATTTAACTATCGCTCTTCACCAAAATATGTACCCTGAGTGCTTTACACTGGCGTTGCATAAACCACTTCGTCCATTGTACTTCACCTCTTCTATTCCTACGGAGTTACCTCCCCCGTTTCCAATTAATCCAACAAAATTTTACCTGTCACTTTCTATTTATAATAGTACAAATCGATTTTCTCATTTTTCTTACTCAATCCTTACAAATTTATTAATTTAGAGACATTTTACAATTGTTGCATTCAGTGAAAAAATTCAAAGTAATTAATTGTGGGAATCCAAAGTCCTTTAGTTAAATCCCAAATTTCACCGTGAAAACAACCAAAAAATTTCGCATGAATCTGACGTTAGGAGCAAATGCTTTAGTTATGTTTACAGTTCTAGAGTCCAATGTAGCGACTAATGGTTGAAGATGCTTTTTATCCTCAAATAAGAACAAAAATATTTCAAAAGAACGATAAATACATTACAAATTCATTAAAACAGAAGTATTAGCTCATTATAAGATTGCGTCTTTATTGATTTTTCACTCAAAAAGTAAAAATAACTCCATCACTTTCTATAGGAGGAAAAAATGAATATAAAATTACGTCTTAAAATAATGATTTTTCTACAGTTTTTTATTTGGGGATCTTGGCTTGTGACATTTGGTTCTTATATGATTAATACCTTGAATTTTACTGGCGCACAAGTTGGATTCGTGTACAGTTCTAACGGTCTTGCAGCCATTATTATGCCAAGTTTAATCGGGATTATTGCAGATCGTTGGGTAAAAGCAAATGTGTTATACGGAATATTGCATTTCCTCGGTGCAATTACCCTATTTACAGCGGCTCAAATTTCAGATCCTACCATGATGTTTTGGGTTATGCTCTTTAACTCAATCGTTTATATGCCAACACTTGCTTTATCGAATACAATTTCTTATTTTTATCTGGAAAACAAAGGCTATGATGTTGTAAAGGACTTCCCACCTATTCGTGTCTATGGAACAATTGGTTTTATTCTTGCGATGTGGATTATTAGTCTTGCCAAAATTGAATTAAGCAATATTCAACTACTTATAGCTAGCGGATCTTCATTGTTTCTTGCACTATACACGATTTCTCTTCCTGCCTGCCCAACTTCTAATGCAATTAAGGACAAGTCGCTGGTAAGCCTTTTTGGACTAGACGCTTTCGTTCTTTTTAAAGATAAAAAAATGGCGTTGTTTTTAATTTTTGCCATGCTATTAGGTGTTGCGCTTCAAATTACGAATACATTTGGAGATCCATTTTTACACGACTTTGCGTTGAACCCTGATTATAAAAATAGTTTTGCTGTTAAATATCCAGCTATTTTATTATCAGTGTCACAAATTTCAGAGGTATTCTTTATTCTGACCATTCCATTTTTCTTACGTAAGTATGGCATTAAAAAAGTAATACTGATCAGTATGATTGGATGGACATTACGTTTTGTTTTCTTTGGGTATGGAAGCCCGATTGGTGGAGGATTCTTCTTATTGTTGTTATCAATGATTGTTTACGGTTGTGCCTTTGATTTCTTTAATATTTCGGGAGCCATTTTTGTGGAAAAAGAAGTCGATCATCGAATTCGTGGTAGCGCTCAAGGATTATTTAGTACAATGGTCAATGGCATAGGCGCCTATTTAGGAGCTGTCATTAGTGGAAAAGTAGTTGATCATTTCACAGTAGACGGAGTAAGAAACTGGCACAACATTTGGCTGGTTTTCGGGGCGTATACTCTTATTTTGGCATTCATTTTTGCAATTACTTTTAAATATAATCATGACAGTAATGCAATGAAAAATGTTACAACGAAACAGTGATTTATTAGGAATTATAGTAAAAGAGCCTTACCTTTCAAGGTATAAGGCTCTTTTACTGTAATGGAAATATTCACTAATAGATGTCCAAAATAATTAAGCAAAATCCGCTTAAAGGTTAAACGGAATAATGTTTTCTCCACTCTTCAAGAGACATCTCATTAAAACTCTCAATATCATCTAGTCTCAATGGTGTAATTAATTCTAATGAATTACCATCGGGGTCTGAGAAATAAATTGCACCATGTGCATGAGGATTATTTGACAGTACTAAAGGTTGATGTTCAGAAGTAAGGCCAAATTCTGTTCGAACTTCAATACCAATTGAAGACAACCACTCTTTTACATGCTCAAGATTATCTTCTTCAATTTTAAACGCCAAATGTCGGATAGATGGATGGTAGTTTACATGAACATTATCACTTTCCCATAAACCTAACCAGTTTTCTCCTTTAACGATCCAAAAGAAAGCAACTTTCCTTTTTGATAGGCGAGTTCTAACCCTAATTTTTTATAAAATACAATCGAGTTTTCTAAATTACTAACTGGTAAATGTGCTTTATATAAACCTTTTATCATGTCAATATTCTCCTATTTCGTCATTATTTATGAAATAGTGTAATAAAAGCACAAACCATTTACATCAATCTTTGGTCTGAAATATTAATGATCTCCAAATAAATCAAATTTCTTTATAGCTCCAGCTCAATTTCGGTAGAACAATTCACTAGGAAGATAATTGTGTAAACAAATTAAGTATCAGCACTAAATGATTGCCACAACAATAAGATAGATTGTGAAAACAATCATCGTAAAAACGCTACCGATTCTAATCAATTTGATTTGAATATCTGATAACTCAGGAATTTCTTTGTATCTCCATCGATCAAAGAAGAAATAGCTTTCCTCTGGCTGATACAAACTCCAAATACATAAGCCGTATATAGGTATGGATAAAACGATACTTAAGAATAACACCTTTTCATCCCCTTTTTAGTTCTACGATTAATATCGCTATTTGTTTCATACTTTTGTTGTTTTTTACAAAGAACCGTTTACATTTTGATTTTTTCATCATGTATACAGCTTTTCAATCATAGATAATTTTTCCGTAGCTATTCAAAGATTTATCCGGGTTTAACTAGCGGCAAAAGTCTCCTATAAAATATGAAATCCTCTCTACTAAAGCAAAATTGATTAAAGTGTATTCTAATATGAATGATTTTGAACAATCTGAGTATTGTCCTGAAAAAACGAATGACTCACTATAGTGCGCGTAAGTTTGATTAAAAATGGCCTACAATCTAGTACATTGACTGTAGGCATCTCATTTATTAGAATGATTCCGTTTCGTTTTTCATAACAAGTAACTTTAGTGTATTGCTTAATTCTTGAATACGACTTGTTGTGTTCATCATCATTTCTAGCATTTTATTTTCATCCTCCACTGAGCGCACAATCTCTCCTGTGGAAGTTGCATTTTGTTCAGTCATGGCATTCAGTTTTTCAATCTGTACTTGGATGGTTCCAAACTGGGTAATGGCGCTACTTAATTCATTCATCCCTCTAGTTAAATCAGTATTTGCCTTCGTAAATGTATCTTTCAAAACAGTGAAGAAGTTGCTCACATCTTGTAAAAGCATTTCCCCTTGTTGTAATGCTTTTTCACCGTCATCAGAGCGTTGATGAGCTTCTGTTGATTTTTCGAACAAAGTTTTCGTTACATTCGTAATGCTTACCGTAATAGCCGCACTTTCTTCTGCTAATTTCCGCACTTCATCTGCAACTATGGCGAATCCTTTACCATGTTCCCCCGCTCTCGCCGCTTCTATTGCCGCATTAAGAGCAAGTAGGTTCGTCTGTTCGGCAATATGCTGTATGCCCTTTAATAAGCTATCTACAGTTTTCAAGCTAGTCTGTAGCTCATTCACAGTTTCGGCTGTAGAACTCATCGCTTGATTCATCACGCCCATCTGCACCATCGCATCCTGCATTTTCTCCCATCCTACTAAAATCTCCTGCTGCAAATCAGTAGATTTAGAAACAGTATCCTCAGAAATAGCAAATGTTTCGGTAACAAAATACACAGATTCCTTCATCGTGCCATGAATCATTTGTAGACTAGATGACTCTTGCTGAATACTTGCGGAAATATCTTCAGTAGCTGAAAGAATTTGTTTACTAGTTCCAGTTATACTTTGCATATTTTGTTGGAATTGTGTAACATGCTCATCCAATGCTTGGCTACTTTTTTCAATTTCCTGAAACGTATTCTCTAGCTGATGTAATGACGCCTTCACTTCATTTTGCTGAATGGCAGTATGCTCAATTAGTTCATTGCCCCATTTTGCGATTAAATATAATGCAATAATAACGCCATTCATAATCGCAAGAAGCGTAATGAAAACAATCATGTCATTAGATGGCCCTAATAATGATTCAGACTTAGCGATATAAAGAGTCAGGAAAAAGATGTTTGTTAACACGCCAAAAAATGCTAGTAATTCTTTCTTAAAATAGAGAGCGATAATGGCCACCGAACAAATTAAAATATAATGTTTAGTTAAAGAAAAGCTATCGACTAAAAATAACGTAAAGACAACACTCGAAGGAATCATTCCAAAAATAAAGCCTTTAACGTATGTATTAATAGGTAAAAAATAATTACAAACTGCTAATGCAATTACAGCAAGACCAACGAATAAGAACATAATGCCCTTTGAAAGTATCATCGGTCCACAAATAAGCACTGCCAAAATTGAAATGATAGCTAAATTAACACGATGGACTTTTCGTGTATCGTAGCGAATTTTTTTCTCCATTAATAGATCCCCCTAAAAAATGAATGGACATTCAGTATATTTTTCTATTATTATAAAGTATAACTACTACTTTTTGTAGATAAAAATTGCATATTAGAGAATATTTTACACTCATTAGAACAAAGGGGGATTATTTTCATGGGGAGAGTCCAACAACTTGCACCAAATTTTTATTGTATTGATACACACGATTTAGATCGGGAACAGCGTACAAGCTCTTATTTGATTATCGATGAAAAAATTACATTAATCGAGACTTCTGCTAGTCCTTCTATGCCGTATATAGTAGAAGGTTTAGATGAGTTACATATTGATCTAGAGGATATTCAATATGTAATTGTTACGCATATCCATTTAGACCACGCTGGAGGTGCAGGCTTATTTTTACAAAGCTGTCCAAACGCTAAATTCGTTGTACATCCACGGGGTGTATCCCATATGGTTGATCCTAGTCGTCTAATCGCAAGTGCAAAGAGTGTTTACGGGGCAGAGTTTGATCGTCTATTTGATCCGATTTTACCTATCGATGCAGAACGCATTATAGAAATTGGACATGAGGAAGTACTGTCTTTAGGTCAACATCAGCTAACATTTTATCATACAGAAGGTCATGCCAAGCATCATGTTTCGATGCTTTATTCTGCTACGAATGGATTGTTTGTTGGAGATACAACCGGTGTACGTTATCCAGAAATGGAGAGCGAATCAATTGATTTAATTATTCCCTCCACTTCACCGAATCAGTATGACCCAGATACTATGGAGCAATCTATTCGGCTTTACGAAAAGTTAAATGCTACAGAATTGTATTTCGGTCATTTCGGTGCTTATAAAAATCCTGCTGAGGCATACAGACAAGTGCGCTACTGGACACCACTATTTCTAGCTGAAGGGAAAAAGGCGTTAACTGTATCTAGCGATTTTAAAGAACAAGTACAATTTTTAGATAGTCGCTTAAAGGATCTTTTGTACAACTATTTACAGGAAAATGATATCTCAGAAAATCATCCGGTTTATCAAACAATCCCATTCGATACCATTGTTTCGTCTATGGGGATTCTGGATTACTTAGAGAAAAAGAATTCCCAAAATTGAATCAGACTTAACTGGAGAGGAGCAATCCTCTCTGTTTTCTTTTATGTTCTTTTTTCTTCAACTGTTGCGATATGTTTAATTTCATCAGGCAAGCAAGTGAGTTCTGATTTAAAAAACTCTGGGAATAGAAAGGTATCCTGAAGATTCGAAAGAGGTAACCATTCTAACCTTTCTTCAATACCATCACTGGTGTAGCTTTCACACTTTACTTTTACTTCTACTTCATTTGATTTCATTAAATAGAAGAATGATATTTCATGAAAATGCGTTTCTCCAAATGGACCACTTTGAACTGGGAAAAAGTTTTCATGAATAAACACTAAACGATCAACTTCAAAATGCACTTTGGTTTCTTCAAAGCATTCCCGGATGATGGCTTCTTCTAACGTTTCCTGTAATTTCACTCTTCCCCCAACGGAGTAGTAGTAAGAGTCACGATTATTTTTAACCATCAGCACTTTACCATCTCGGATAATGATTGCGCCCACCCTCATATTGAATACACCATCTTTAGTTGGGAATGTGATGTCTTGCTTTTGTATATCCATCTAAATCTCCTACCTTTCAACTCGATATTGCACTGGACTACATTTGCGTTTATTCTTGGTTCGCTTGCCCAGAACTTTAAAGATTGAAAGCTAGAGCATGCTGCCCTCCCATGATAAACATTTGGCTAAACCCGTGAAACTTTATCATATTTTACCATATAAAAATACCATTATTAGACGGATACATATACAGATGTAGCAACTTTTAAATCTTAAAGGTATTGTTTTAATCATTATAGAATATAGAAAATAAAGGAAAAAATAAATAAGGGGTGAGTTAATTGAACAATGAATTTTGTAGTAAACACTTCCAGCTAGAACAAGTTGGTAAAGGTATATTTGCAGCAATAGCTAAAGAAGGTGGCGGGGCTGTAGCAAATGCAGGTTTTGTCGATTTAGGCGATAAAGTTATCGTTTTTGATACATTTAACACACAACAAGCATCTGAAGACTTAAAACTCATTGCAGAAAAAATAACAAACCGAGCTGTTACATGGGTTATTAACAGTCATTGGCATGGCGACCATATTCGAGGCAACCAAACATTTAAAGATACTATTATTATCTCCAGTCAAATTACATACTCAAAAATAAGAGACGTTCATCCCTCAAGATTTAGTAAGCAGAAAAATGATATTCAAGGCTTAAAAAACTATATTCAATCCTTAAAAGAACAGCTACAGCAAGCCAACGATCCCACATTACAATACCAAATAAATTCTCTAATTGAATTAAAGGAATCATTACCAACTTTAGAATTAGTATTACCGAACCAAACATTTAATAATGACATAACCTTTCAAGGAACGAAGCGCTGTGCAAAGCTTTTTACGTTAGGAGGAGGCCATTCATTTTGTGATGCAATGCTTTATATTCCTGATGAGAAAGTAATATTTATGGGTGATTTACTATTTGTGAATTGTCACCCAACGTTTTTTGAAGAGTCTGACCTTGTGACCTGGAGTAATATTTTAAAAACAGTTGAAAGACTAGAAATTGACGTGGCAGTACCGGGGCACGGTCCAACAGGTACAAAAGAAGATATCTCAATAATTTTAAATTACATTTCAGAATTAACTTCCATTGCAGAAAAGAGCAACCAAAACGAGGTTCCAGAAATACCTGTAATCTTTAAAGATTGGAGTTCACCGGAGATTTATCAGCAAAATATAAAACGATTAAGGGAACTGGCAAATCCTTAAAATTTAAGCTGTTAGATATAAATTAAAGAGAGGGCTTAGTAATTTGACCCTCTCTTTCCTCCATTTAAATGATCCAAGACAAATTGAAAATCCTACTCCATCCCTTTTAATCAGAATAAAAGGTAAGCGATTACCGATAATACAAATTTAACTAATTACTCGAATTGTTGATTCTGAGGAATTTGTGCATTAGGACAGCGTTTTTTTAACTCTAAAATAAACTTCATTTTATCTTCTGGTAAAATTTTCATACTACCGTTAGCTGCTGTTTTATAAAATATTTCCAGACCCTTATCAGATGATGAAATTAGATAACCAGTATACTTCTCTGTCGTTGGAGAAACCATTGTTATACTTTGATAAGGAATCTTACTTTTGAATGGCCCACCTTTAACTAAAAGATAATTTTCATAGAAAACAAACTTAATAGAATTTGCGTACCACCATACAAAAACTACTGAAACAATAAAGGCCATTGACATAATAATAACTGTTGATAAAGATGTGATAAACAAAAACAGTGATATAGCCCCAAAGATCCAAACCAATAAAAACATAGTTATTATTAAAATAATATCTGTTTTTGCATGATGAACCATAAGAGTTATCCCACCTTTCTTATTAATTTTCACTAAATAATCACCAATTTAACGAACAGAAATAATAAATAATAAATAATAAATAATAAATAGATCAAGTCACCTTAAAAGTAATTTAACATTAATTTTTGATTTTTCAAACAAAACTAAAAACAATTCATAGATTACAAAAAAGAAATAATAAGTTTGTTAAAAAGCACCGGCACTAAAGCCGACGTTTTTTGCTTTTATCGAAATTTTGCTCTTATCAGCCTATTCAAACTTAGTAAGAACATCATTGCTCATTTAAACGCTCTAATGCTGATTGAAAATCCTGGCTCTCCCCTACTTGACGGAAATCTTTAAATGGGTTGCTTACTTTTTTCATTCGCTCCAGTACAGCAGGAATAGTAAAGAGATCTGGTGTTAAATGTTCATTTACCTCTTCCCAATGTAATGGCGTTGCCACTAAGCCCTTTTCATTACCACGAGTTGAATATGGAGCAATAATTGTCTTCCCTTCTGCATGCTGCACATAATCTAAATATAATTTTTGATGTCTATTCTTCTTTAAACGCTCGATCGTATACAATTCTGGTTTTTGCTCACATAAAAATCGACAGACAAATTCAGTAAATACTCGTACCTCTTCATAAGTAAAGGCATTTTCAGGTAGCGGTATATAAAGCTGTATTCCCTTACCTCCCGACGTTTTAACAAAAGATTGTAGCTTAAAATAATCGATTATTTCCTTTAAATCCAGTGCTCCAGTAACAGCAAGTGAAAATTGCTCAACAGAAGGTGGATCTAAATCGAAGACAATCTCAGTCGGAAACTCTGTTTGCAATGTTTGGAATGGAATATGTAGCTCTAGTGCAAGCTGATTGCCTAACCACAATAATGCTTCAAGATTGTTACATACAAGATAATGAATATCGTCCATCCATCCAGTTGAAACAAATTCAGGTATTTTCTCTGGGCTACTTTTTTGATAAAAGCTTTCACCCGGGACTCCATGCGGAAAACGAATTAATGTAAGTGGGCGATTTTGAAGAAAAGGTAATAAATACGGAGAGATCATTTGCAAATAGTGCAAATAACCATCCTTCGTAATATCAATTTCTGGCCAAACAGGCTTATCGGGATGCGTAACCTGAACTGTATCTGGAATAGGAAAAAGTTGACGCTGCATATGCTGCCAATGACAATCCACTGGTAACATCTCCAGTCGAAATGCATGAAATCGTGGTTCTCGACATTTGCTTCCATCAAAATCAATACAGGCGATATCAAGACAAATGGATGGCTCCAGCTCCCATGTTTCATTATTTCTCTGCCCATTTGTTTGAAAAAAAGCAATGAGTGTTTTCCTCTCTTCCTCTGACATTCCATGTTTAAAAATAACTACTTCTACTAGATCCCCCTGTTGATAAATACTGCCATGAAAATAACCATTTCCATGATCATATTTCGTCACTATGACCGTTACATATCTCCAATTCTTTATTTTTAACCAATGTGTCGAGCGTGTATCTCCTATCCATTTACTTGTTTTCTTCTTTGCAATCATTCCCTCTCCATTGTAAACCTTAATAGCCTGCCAAAGGGGCTCACTACGGTCCACACTGTTAATCACTTGCAAAGGACATTGATCCTCATAATTGACTGTCGCTGGGAGTTTTAAAGTCGTAAAAAGCTTAGAAAGTTGCTGTTTGCGTGTTTTTAAATATTTATTTGTAAGCGACTCCCCTTTATAGCTCAGTAAGTCAAACGCAATATAATGACAAGGGAAATCTTTTGCATGAGAAGCAATAACTTCTTTGTTTTGCATCCGCCCTCTTTTTTGGACAAGTGAAAAATCGCTTTTAAAGTTATTCGTTAAACAAACTAATTCACCATCCAATGTTAATGGTAAAAATTTTTTGATTTTAGTAAATATACTCATACAAAAATCGAGTATCTCTGGAAACAGGTGAGTTAAGTTATTGCCATTTCTGCTTATTAACAATGGCTGTTCGTCCCAAACTAACATACATCTAAATCCATCATATTTTGTTTCGTACATCCACTCCTCACCTATAGGCGTTTCGAGCACTTCAGTTAATAGCATTGGTTTCATTAAAATACCTACTTTACTTTTTACCTTAAGTTTTTGAAGATTTCACTTTAAGATACATAAAAATAAGCAAAATATATCATAGTAAGAAAAACGAGGTGATACAAATGCATACAGTTTGGAAAGGCAGTATCTCATTTGGTCTTGTCAATATACCGGTAAAACTTCATGCCGCAACAGAAAATAAAGACATTAAATTACGACAGCTCCATAAAGAATGTCATACACCTATTAGTTATAAAAAAGTTTGTGAAGGCTGTAACCAAGAAGTAAAAGAAGAAGACATTGTGAAGGCTTATGAATATGCCAAAAATAAGTTTGTCGTATTAGATCCTGAAGAATTAGAGAACTTACGTAAGGAAAATGAAGATAAGGCCGTTGAAATTATTGATTTTGTAAAATTAACTGAAATCGACCCTATTTATTTTGAACGTACTTATTTTTTATCCCCTGATTCGACTGGCGGAAAGGCATATGCCCTCTTACGTCAAACGTTGGAACAGTCCGGAAAAATAGGTGTGGCCAAAATTATTATCCGTTCAAAAGAGCAATTAGCAATTGTCCGTGTTTATCAAAATGCATTAGTAATGGAAACAATTCATTACCCTGATGAAGTAAGAAGTGTTGCTGATGTTCCAAGTATTCCAAGCGAACAAAACATTGTTCCAAAAGAGTTAGAAACCGCCCTAATGCTAGTCGATCAATTAACAACAGAATTTAATCCTGAAAAATATACAGACGACTATCGCAATGCTTTAATGGAGCTTATAGAGGAGAAAAAAGCTACAAATACAATCTCGACTAGCGATAAACGTCCAGTACCTGATAATGTTACGGACTTAATGACAGCACTTCAAGCTTCCTTAGAAAAAACGAAAAAGCCAGCAACGAGAAAACGAGCAACGAAAACGAAGAAGAATGCTTAAAAAATAAAAGTAAGAAGCGTATCCATTGATTTGGATACGCTTTTTAAAATAATTCTCTTTTATTTTTTATAACCAATAACTTGTCACTATACATTCCATATTTCTGATAAAAATTAGGTTTGCCAATCTCCTCAAAATAGCGATTCCATTTAAACATTTTTATAAATATTGAAAAGGTCGGTTTGTAATTGGACTTTTCTAAACCTAGTTTTTGTAATATAAATCTTTTTATTATTCGATAGATTCGTATGAAATAATTTGTGTCTAAAAAAATAATTAAATCGGCATTCGAAAAACTTTGTGCTACCCAGTCCTCATTATGAACACCCTCGATAATCCACGCTTTCGTAAGAATAATATTATTCAAATAATCGACTTTTTGTTGTTCGGTTCTTCTAATGTCACCAGAAGTTTGTCTTTTCCAAACAACATTATCTAATTCATAATATGCAATATTTAATGTTGCGGATAATTCTTTCGCTAAAGTAGTTTTTCCACTCCCAACAGAACCAATGATATGTATTTTGCGCGGAAATTTTTTGTTCAAACGAACCCTCCTTTCTTTTATAGTTTGTTAATTTTGTGGCTCATCACCAAAAGTTAGGGATGGCAATTTGTTAAAAAGAGATATTTTATAAGTTGATTGGAGTGTGGCTGGGCGACTTATAGGGGATTGCTCATCGGACGCGCTCAGGTGGAACGGAAATTAACCCCATATTTATAACTCAAGCCTGATTTGTGAGAATATTGGATTTATTATACAATACCTCTAAGATAAAGATAAAGATAAAGATAAAGGAGCAAATTGTATGTATCAAAATGAGTTTAATGGAAATTTAGAGAAATATAATAACCCTATTGAATATGATGTAATTCATGAAAATTATAATGTAGATTTGCATTTTATAGAAAATCTCCTCAAAAAGAATAGTGGTACGATAATCGAATTAGCCTGTGGCACAGGTCGATTAGCTATTCCGCTCGCCAAGCAAGGATTTGAAGTTTATGCAGTAGATATCCATGAAGGCATGCTTCAATTGGCAATTGAAAAAGCGAAAAAACAGAATGTACACGTGCATTTTACTGTGCAAGATTGCACGCAACTTCAATTACCAATCACATCAAATTTTGTCTATATGACAGGAAATGCATTTCAACATTTTCTTAGTAACGAAAGCCAAAATGCTTTATTTCAATCCGTCAAAAGGCACTTACATCCAGGTGGAGAATTTGTATTTAATACGAGAAATGCTCTTCTCAGTGAACTGTCTATCGTGGATGAATACGAAGAAAGTTCAGTTAACAGCAAAGGTGAAAAACTAACCATTCAGCATCGTGAAGAATACGACCCTATTACACAAATCTTAACTTGCCGTTCTATAAATAAGCTAGAACACTCTATTTTTGAAGATTCAATTCGACTTCGCTATACATATCCAATGGAAATGAAGAGGCTATTAGAACAAAATGGATTCGAACTGTTACACATTTATGGTTCATGGAAAAAAAGTGACTTTACAAAAGATAGTCCAGCTATGATCGTCCATGCACGGTTATTAAAATAAAATCGCAAAATACAAACGTTAGTTCTCTATTCTGTTATAATTAAGAAAAAATGTTAGGAGCTAAGCAGATGATAAACATTCGTGAACGCATGGAGCATTACCATATAACAGGTTTAAGTCTTGTAGCTTTTGAAAAGGGAAAAATCAGTAAGACTGATCATTTTGGTGTTCTAGAAACAGGTACTAATAAGAAAA
The DNA here is from genome assembly GCF_042884205.1 of Lysinibacillus sp. NPDC058147. NCBI lineage: Bacteria > Bacillati > Bacillota > Bacilli > Caryophanales > Bacillaceae > Lysinibacillus > Lysinibacillus sp. NPDC058147. Next base: position 110,777 of record NZ_JBHVUJ010000002.1, on the reverse strand, counting down.
TTAATGAGCATTCCATTTTCAACGCTTGTTCGATCAGTAAGTTTCTAACAAGCGTTTTAGTGTTGAAATTGGTGGAACAAGGGATCGTAGATTTAGATGAAGATGTCAATGAAAAACTAGTTTCGTGGAAGGTTCCTGACAATCCATTTACAAAGCATAAAAAGGTTACATTACGCAACTTACTATGTCATCAATCTGGGATTGTGGACCCTGAAGGCAGTTTTATGCCCGTAGAATCATTCAAGGAAATGCCAACCATGATCGAAATATTGAATGGAAAAACAATTTATTGCCCTACTTCTATTGAAGTGACTGTTGAACCTGAAAGTGAATTTCACTATTCTGATGCAGGTTTTTGCCTTATTCAATTATTATTAGAAGATATAACACAAAAACCTTTTTCTCATCTCATGGACACATTTATTTTTAAGCCATTAAGCATGACAAACAGTACATTTTCTACCGCTCTTTCAACATCGAATATGGATAACTTTGCATGTGGCCATGATCAATATGGAGCTTTAATTCCAGAGAAATATTCTATTTACCCTTATCTTGCAGCTTGTGGTATATGGACTACTCCTAGCGATTTAGCAAAATTATTACTAGATATTATGAATGCTGTCAAAAGCCAAAGTAAAATTGGCATTACGTCCAAACAAGTAAAAGAACTATTCCACCCACAGGGATGTAAAGAATGGACAGGTCTTGGCATATTTTTAGATGGCACGGACGACAACCTTGAGTTTTCCTCTCTTGGCTGGGGTGTTGGGTTTCAATGTATGCTAGTAGCCAATCCATACCTCGAAAAAGGGATTATTATGATGACTAATACTGATACAGGTATGCATCAAATGAAGGGAATCATGGGTGAAATCTATCATTCAATTTACTAATAGCAGAAAAAGAGGCATCAAGCCTCTTTCATCACCTTATAATGCATTTGCACCATTTGCCCATAGCGTTGTGTATTGACTAACTTCATATCTTGATATGGGTTTTGATCCTTAAACAGTGGAATTCCAGAGCCTAAAAGATGCGGCGTAACCGTTATAATTATTTCATCTATTAACTCTTCCTTCATGAATGCATCGAGAATTCCTGCTCCGCCAACCATCCAAATTTTAGAGCCTTCCTGTTCCCTTAACTTTTTAGTAAATGCTACAATATCTTCATTTACAAACTCAACATGTTCGTTTTGTCCACTTAGTGACGTTGTAAATACATAACATTTCTTATCGGGATATGGAAAAGACTCAATATGGTCTACAACCCAATCATACGTTCTTTTTCCCATAATAACAGTATCAATGGAATGATACATATCTGAATATCCAGCATCCCCTTCCCCCTCTGTTTCTTCTAGCCATTGTAAATCATCATTCTCTTTCGCAATAAATCCATCCAAACTAGTCGCAATATATAAAATTATTTCTCGTGACATAACGTCATCTCCTTTTCTCTTTTGTAAAACTCATGAACAATATTTATAATATACATAAAACATGACAACTACTGTCACGATTAAAAGAAAAGGTGAAAAAATGACAAAAGCGAAACGTTTATTAGACATCCTTCTGTTTGTTAGTGCAAAAAAGAAATTTACTGCACAGGAAGTTGCTGATGAATTCAATATATCGATTCGAACGGTTCATCGATATGTTTTAGATTTAAGTGATATGGGCTTGCCAATTTACGCAGAACAAGGGCGAAACGGTGGCTATACTGTTCTATCGAGCAGACTTCTTCCTCCTATTTTATTTACAGAAGATGAAGCGGTTTCGATTTTCTTTGCGTTTCAATCACTGCATTATTATCGAGATTTACCGTTTAATACGGAAAGTAAATCCGCTTCTCATAAGCTTTATAGCTCGCTTCAGGAGGAGGCGAAGCGAAAAGTGGATAAACTTCAATCCTACATTGCGTTTTGGAATCCTAAAAGAGCGATTGAAACACCTTTATTGAATGCCATTTTAGAGGCAGCCATTGAAAACAAAAATCTACATATTCAATATGAATCCAAATCAGGTACAACAAAGAAACATATTCATCCTATTGGTGTTTATGCACATGATGGGTTGTGGTATATGCCAGCGTTTGATTTCACTAAACAAAAAATATTATTGTTTCGTGTAGATCGTATTCTTTCAATCGTAGATAGCGAAGAAAACAAAGAGGAATTTATGAATTTGGAGGAGTGGTTTGGCAGCACATATGAAAATAAAGAACCTATTCGTTTACATGTTCTATTGTCAAGAGAAGGAGTACGCCAATGCAAAAGCGATCCTAACCTCGAAGATTTTGTCGTTATAAACGAAGATGGCACAGGTTATATTGATTCTATAATAGACAAAGGTGAGCTTAATTTTATTAGCCCCCTCTTCTATCGACTTGGCAGGCATGCTCAAATTGAAGAACCAGAAGAATTAATCAATATTTTACGACATCAGGCAAAAGACATCTTATCTTTATATCCAGAATATGATTAATAATATATGACGATTTTGTAAGATTGGCGTAACATTCATCGTTACTACTTTATGGGGAAATTCCTTATACTTTGTGAGTAAGGAGGAGAAAAAATGCAACCAATTGAATTAAACAAACGAATTGATACACTAGATTATTTAAGAGGATTTGCTTTATTAGGAATTATTTTAGTAAATATTCCGGCATTATTATGGATTAATACACCGGACACATCTATAGATATTACCTATCATAGATTTTTAATATTATTTGTGGAAGGTAAGTTTTTCTCGATTTTTTCATTTTTATTTGGTGTAGGCTTTTATATTTTTATTTCACGTGCAATGGCTAAAAATGGGAACGCCTATCTATTATTTATTAGAAGAATCATTATATTATTGTTAATCGGGCTTGTACATTTTTATTTTCAACCTGGAGAAGCTTTAACTATCTATGCAATATTTGGGCTAATTGCGTTACCATTTTATAAAGTTCGCAAGGAAATAAACGTAACTATAGGACTTATACTATTAGCAGTAACTGCTTATTATGGCATCAAAATTGCTATGCCATTTCCACTTATTTTACTGGGATTAGCTGCTGGGCAGTATCGATTTTTTGAGAAGATCAATGACAACCGTAAAAGCATATTTATCTTTACAGCTATAATGTTCATTATTAGTATAGGGGGCTTGCTGTATCAATGGCATTATGTCCCAGAGGCAATGGCGAACGTTAACAATATGACAAAAGATGAATTTACAGAACATGTTACAAACATTGAAAAATTTTCATTAATAGGGCTTCAATTTAGCCCATTTGTATCTGGATTTTATGTAGGATTATTAATACTTTTATTGCAACGCCCTGTATACCAGAGTTTGCTTTCACCATTAAAAAACTATGGCCGAATGGCATTAACAAATTATTTAGGGCAAACAGCACTAATCTTACTAATAGGCAATGCCTTTCACCTTTTTGAAAATATTCGTTTCATCCAATCTCTTTGGATTTGCATAGGCATTTACATTTTCCAATTATTATTTAGTAAGGTTTGGATGAAATTCTTTAAATTCGGTCCATTAGAATGGTTGTGGCGCATGGGTACGTATTGGACAGTACCTTCATTGCTTAAAGCTTCTCCTAATACTAAGGAACGCTCCTAATCAAAAAACTTAAAAATGGCGAATACCTAGCAAAAAGCTTTTTTCCATCATAAAATAGTAGTGTACTCAATTCGCTTCCAGCTTGTTCATACCTTGAGCAAGAAACACACCCCCATCATTAAATCTTTATTTTTTGGTCACTTTCCGCTTAGGAAAAGTGACCATTTTTTTCATATAGCCTAAAATTTGCTTTATAAAAAAACCGACAAGATCATTTAAGATTTTGTCGGTTACTCAGTTATTTAGCTGCCCAAATATCTATTTCCAATTTAATATCAGGGAGTCCTAAAGCAGTAATATAAGCTATCGTCATAGAAGGATAAGGATTTCCAAACATCGTTTCCCACTGTTGATAGAAGTCATCCCAATCTATTTCTTCAGTTGCCCAAATATTGGCTTTCACCACATTGTCTGCGTTAAGTCCCTCTGCCTCCAATATTAATTGAATATTTTTTAATGTATTCTTAACCTGCTCTGTTAGTAATGATGGCAATTCACCGTTTACCCCAACTCCAATTTGTCCAGATAATGCGTATATTGTTGCATCCTTAGGAATTATTGTAAGATGGCTGTAATTGCCAACAGGACTAGGTACTTGGATTGGATTTTTACGTGTTATTTTATTATTCATGGTTAATCTCCTCTAGGTTTTTATTTATTTTTCTAAAAAAGGACAGACTCGTCCCTATAAACTTAATTTTAGAAAAAAACAGCAGTTGAGAACCCAATTCCCATACTTAAAAAACGTAATGATCTTTTTTTCATTTGGATTCTCCCCTTTCACCTAAAGTTATTTCCATATTACCATGTTTTTCATATAACAATCAAATCTCTACATTTTTATTTATTTTTCCTTTTTGGTGAATATCTTCACAAATCCCAATAAACAATAAATCACAGCTGACACTATAACACTATAAAATAACACAGTGATTGAAGATGGACCCCATACTTTAATAAACTCCCAATTTGATTTCTCTGGTAATAGTTTCGGGAACAATATGATAAGTGCAAAAATTATTGCAATACTTAAAGAATGAAAGATTAATAAAATAGTTCTTTTAATATTTAAAGATACTCTAATTCGTTGTTTTTTAACAATTTCCCTTAAGGTTGTAAGCAATAGAATACTTAAAAACATCCCCAAGCCTACAACAATAACACATATAAGTGAAATAATTTTATCCAAATTCTGAAAGATGTCAGAATGAATAGTATTTATCGTTTTCCCTTCCCACAAATCTATCACACCTTGCCCTATCGCAGTTGTATAGCTCGAGTTCATATTGGATAATACAGCTACTCCTAATTGTTCATCGGGCTGTATGATGAAATAAGATGAGAATGTTGGATTTTCACCAGCATGGGATATATATTGTTCTTCTTTTCCCATAACTCCCCATCCACTTGCATAGTATGTGTCCTTATCGAAAGGCTCTACAGATTGATCTGGGATATGCGATTCTTGAATAATTTTATTATCAATCGTATCAATTTGGCTATTTCCTAACTGTAGCTTTAACCATTTTGCTATATCGCTTGTGTTACTTATTACATATCCTGCAGGTACATTTCCACGGTAGATCGGTGGTGTATACTTCTGCTCTCTCATCAGTCCTATTTTATATCCCGTGGCCATCTCATTAGATTTAAGTTGATGAATTCCAACAAATGTATCATTCATAGAGGTTGGCTTTAATATTTGCTGTTTAATATACGTATCAAAGGGTTGTTTTGAAACCTTTTCAATAACGAGTCCCAAAACATCATAATTGATTGTTGCGTATTCAAATGAGCTGCCTGGTTGTCTATTTAATGGCTGATCAAGTAATTTTTTCACAGTTAACTCAAGAGCATTCGGTTCGTTACTTTTTGGGATATTAGAAATTGTGTTAGTAGCTATTCCACTTGTATGATACAGTAACTGATTAATAGTAATTGATTGAAGCTTCCCATTATATTTTAACTTTAACCACGGGATATACTTTTGGACATCATCAGAACGTTTTAGTAAGCCTTCCCTTTCCAATTGTAGAATGGCTAGTCCTGTAAATGCTTTCGATGTAGATCCTAGTTCAAATAATGTAATAGAGGTAACTGGTGTTTTTGACTGAACATCGGCATATCCAAAGCCTTTTTCATAAACCGTTTTCCCTTTCTCTACAATTACTAACGATATTCCTGGAATTTTACTAATCTCTTTTTGCTCTTTAACAAATTGATCAATCTTTTGAATTTTTTCATTTGAATCTGCATTTACGATTGTTGGCGTTAAACTATATAAGGTTACAATCATAGCTAATATTAACGTATAGATTTTTATTGATAGCTTCATTTTCAATTCTCCTTTAAGCTGGTACAAGGTTATTAAATTCCTTAATTTAACTATAACAATGAATTAATATCACAACCATCGTTTTAGATGACTAAAAATATCACAATATGACAGTTTTGTAACGTACCGTGCTTATAGGAAATCTTGAATAAACGCAAAAAGAACCAGTAACCATAAAAAAATGAAAGCCGACCCTTTTTTATGACTATTAAGATTTAAATTTCTGCCCTAAAAGCTTTCCCCAGCTGTTGTCCAAGCCCAAAATAATGGCGGAAATTATAAATAAGTGGGCTCCATTTATTTGGATCAATATAATTTTCTTCAACAATAATTTCCTTATGAGCATGTACATGTATTACTTGTGTCTCAACAATGGCAAAAAAGGGATCATAATCAGGGATTCGAATATGTTTTACTCTTGCCTCAAGTTGAATTGGACACTCTGCAATTCTTGTAGGCTTTACTGATTTAGACTCGGTAGGTGTTAAATTACTAATTTCATATTTATCTTTTTCAAATGTGAACCCATTTGCTCTCTTATATTCAGGAACGGGGTTTTTCCCTGTAAAAGGGGCTAACTTTTCTACATTCTCCCATAATGAAGGATTTGGGACATTAATGACACAATCAGGTTGTCGTTCTAAATTTTCAATAGCTTTTCCCCCAAGCCCAATTCCCAAAATAATACAATCCCCTAACACCCACGATGATGAAAGAGGGCTTATATTTACTGTGCCGTCTTCATTTAGTGTAGTTAATAAGATCACAGGTGTTCCGTAGTATAGAATTTTTGGATGAATCATTTCTGTATCATCAATTCGAGTCATTTTATCTCCTCCTATCTGTACTTTCAATTTTCATAGTACAAGATAAACATTTCAATTTTCATCGAAATATAGATTACATTTCAAAACATATACTGTACCTTAGTAATTTTAAATAATAAATGAAATGGAAAATGACCAGGCACAACATTAATTGAAGTGCCTGGTCATATCCTTTTCGTTATCGCTTATTTTTAATAACAACCTCAGTTACAGCTAACGCTTTTCTTGGTTTAATATTTTCCATAATAATATCCGCAATATCATTAGGATCCATTAATGTCTTAGTTTTTTCCTCAGGAAATATCCCGTCCCAAAAATCTGTGCTCATACCACCCATGTATACAGCACATACATGAATAGCTGTTTCACTTAATTCTAGTGCTAGACTCTCTGTAAATCCTCGAACACCAAATTTACTAGCACAATAAACAGATTCCGTTATTTTTCCTTCTAGACCAGCAGTAGAAACGATATTGACGATTGTTCCTTCATTTCGTTCTTTCATACCTTTTAGCACTTCTTGTGTGCAAAAAATGGTCCCTTTTAGGTTTATATCAATCATTTGATGTACTGAATCCTCATTCAAGTTTTCAGCTTTATCAAAATAGCCAACACCAGCATTATTAATAAATAACTGAATTGATCCAAAATCCTCTTGGATAGAATGAATTACCTGAGCGACCATTTGTTTCGAAGTCACGTCAACCTCATAAATAGAATAGCCATTAGTTAAAGTTTTAGCTGTATTCTCAAGCTTTGATTTCGTTCGACCGAGTAAACAAATGTGATTGCCTAAAGACGAATATTTTTTAGCAAGTGCTGCACCTAAACCACTGCCAGCCCCTGTTATAACAACGATATTTTTGCTCATATTGATCATCCTCTCTCGCAGTTAATTATACCAGAATAGGTACTCTTATCAATAAAAGGAACGCCTTGAATTGTATCTTCACTACCGCTCTATTTAGTTAAATACAAGACGATGAGAACACCTAAAAAATGCAACTGCTTTTGTGGAGCTCACGCAAAAAGAATTGAAGGTGATACTAAAAATTCACTATTACCTAATCAATAGTAGTAATTTATTCTAAAAAACCATCAGCACAAAACGAACCTAAAGAACTATATCGATTTTTATTCATTTCGACTCATATACGCTCCCATTCATCCATACTTCCATGTCAATCGACACTTTTATGTAATTTTCTGGGTATTCAATACATATACTATTATATTTATAAATAAAGAGACATACTTTCATCGAACGCAGAATATAATTCTGGAGGGTGTTAAATGAATACAATTAAATCTTTAATTTTTCCTCAAGACTTGAATAAATTAAACAAAACTCAACTCAAAGAAATTTGTAATAAAATGTCTTTAGAAACTGCCGGCAATGTAAATGAATTAGCAAGTAGAGTTTGGGACTCTTTTGAGCATATAGAGGGCGACGTACTTAAAATGATCAGCAATAATATTTTCTCAGGAGCAGTTTCTTTAGCTTGGTACCAGGCTACAAATAGTACTGGTTTAATCGGATTTAAACAAAGTATTATTGATACAATGCCATTTAACCCGTTCGAAACAGTAGTTACTCCAATTTGCGAAAATGTTCCTATTGATCCTACAATTATTGCTGCTGCTCAAATTGAAGGTTCTCAAGCTTATTATTTAAGATTTATTCATAGAACAGGTGTTAATGTTGATTACTTTTTAACTAATCGAAGGGAATACATTAAGCACGAAATTACAACAGTTTATATTGATGAAGAAATGGGGATAATTGAAGTACGAGCAAGTTCAGCTATTGCCAAAAAAATTATTGCTTGGTTAACTAAAATTGTCGATGAAGAATATGAATTTAAACAGTATGATTTATTAGAGAAATATGGTGGTACACTTGAGTCTTTAGCTGATACCCTTCAAGGGAGGCTAATTGATGCTACAGGAAGACCAGCAGGATCAGTCAGTGCATTTGAAGAAACACAGGGTCAATCAATTGTGAGCATACTATCTGCAATTGACGAATACTATACTAATGGTGAATTATCAGTTCTTGAGCAAAATTTAAATAGCGAAGATATTACCGGAATTTTAGAAACAACACCTTTTACTTTGTTACTGTTAAGTGGTCTTGAAACAATAGGATTAGGTAGTATTAGAGAATTACGAGGTTTGCCATTATACAATTATTTAGAACCTTATCTATCCAAACAAAAAGGATCCATCTTATTTGAACATAGTGTTGATGGCGTAAAACAAGAATATTCTATTCGAATCGGCGTAAATACTAAGACATTTAAGTTCAATGTATTTGCGTCAGAACCTGTATTGGATTATATTAGAGAAAAATTGATTTACCAAATTTATTCTGCGAGGTAAAAGTATTGAGCAATTTAAAGCCATGGGAAATTTCTCAAAAAATAGATAATGCACTTGAGGCAATTGCTATTAGTAAAATGGATAAATTTTACCATAGTTATATTGCAAAAATGACTAACTTACCTCTTGGAGTAGTTATTGATACATTATCTGAATTAGAAAAAAAAGAAGCGCTCGTTATAAAATTAGAATTTCACTGCGAGGAATGTAGTAGAAGTATTTTAACTGCTAATAAATCTGAACTTGAAAATATTGAGTCCATTCCTTGCAAGTATTGTGGTACAGAAAACTGTTTTGATCCTTTAAATGCTATTCCAATAATCGAATTAAGTGATGATTTCAGACAAAGTTTTTCAAAAAAAAAATTAATAACAAAAAGGAAAATGTCGGGTTAAGGTATCAAAATAAACCTGAGAGTTTAAGAGAAATTATCGATATTTTAGCCGAAGAAAATTCTGATCAATTATTAGACAAAGTTTCAAAGCTCGGGAAAGTTACTATTATCTTAGGAGATGGTTATATGGGTGATTCTAGTAAATATGGTGGTTTAACTTTCGGAGAAAACAAAGGTAATATAACAATTGAAAACAATGGCACACTCAATCAAGGGATAGCTAGCAGCTTGCCTAATGAGATTATTAATGCTTTACAACAACTTCACGAAGAAATTCAACATCTATCAGAAGAACAACGAGAGATTGCAGAGGCTAATTTTGAACTTCTTCAAACTCATATAGAAAATGGAGATAAAGAGAAAGCTAAAAAACCTTTAGAGAAATTAACTAGTATACTAGGTGTTATTACCTCTATTATCTCGATTGCTTCTGCCTTAGGGCTTGGAATTCCTTTAAAATAATAAATAGAGACCAAACAGGGGTACAAATTATTTTTGTATCCCTGAAATATTTTTTATCTAAAAATGCTGTGTTCATAAATGCGTAATAAATCATTAAGTCTCAATAATTTTCAAGAATGGTGTCATAGAACACCAGTGAATTCTTTATAAACTCAAAAACTATTTACCTCTGATTTTAAACTGTCTACAAATTCGCTAATTTGTTCCATTTTTACTTTTAAACATAGTGCAGGACCACTTTCTGATGCACTATGATTATTCTTCTCCCCTGCATCTAACACAAAAATTAATCTATAATAAGGCTCCCATTCATCCCTTTCATCTTCAGGCACTTGAAGAAAACCATGTCCAGGATAATAATAATTACCAAATAGAGGAATGTGATAGATACACAAGCCGGGATCATGAGGCTCTAGCATACTTAGATGCATAATATCGATCTGTTTTAAATCATCTAATAACTTTAAGAAATCTCTCTTTAAGCAAACAATTTCTGTATGTACCCCTGGAAAAGCAAGACCAGAGCGGAAATGAATGTAGAATTTTACACTCTCATCATTAACTAATTTTAAATTTATTTCAACTTCACAACTGGGTTGACTAAAATAATCTTTTAATAAAGCCATAAATAATTCCCCTTTACCCTAATTAGCGTTTGAATATACTAGATAAATTACAACAATCCACAGTTACTATACCATGAATTGTTGTCATACTATAAATGAACTACTAGGAAATTTTCTTTATTAGATTCTCCTCTCGAATTCCTGTTACTTATCTCCTACATACTGCCAAGTGCTTTTCAACCATTTTAGTTTTTTGACTTTTGTTTATATACTGTATCAATTTCATCCGTACCTTTTTTAAGTAAGACTGCAGTTCTTTTATTTTCGAATTCATTCTCTAACCAAGAAATTCGTTCTCCACTCCATCCATCTACATATTTTGTACCATTGGACAAAGCATCATCTATCATTTTTCCTGTAATCTTACGATCTACTGCTTGTTCAGCAGCATGTTTTGATACATAAACTATTCTTTTTGAAGCAGTCCTTGCTAAAAACGGAACTCCATATCTAATAGTAACAGTTGCTAATAATGGAATAAGAGGACCTACACGTGGTTTTGTTTGTGCATCAGCAAACTGATGTTAAAAGTACTGAATGAATTTTCAAAAACCTCCATTTATTAACTATAAAGGTTATAATAAAGTATAAAAAATACTAAATTAAACCTATTTCAAATTTAAATAAAGTGTTTGATTTAAAATATTTTGTAATTAAGGAGAATTATTAATGAAAATACAAACCAATAATACATTAAATTATTTGAAAACAGAGGTAAATAAAAATATAAAAAATGAAAGTCTCTTAGATTTATTTGCAATTAAAAATATACATAAAGACAAAGACGAAGACGAAAACGAAAAAAATATCAAACCTAAATTCGAAACCAGATATGAAGATGGTTATATACGTACATATCTTGTGAAATCGAATGGACAAAAATTAGTTAGATTACTTGTTAGGGAGATTAAACAAACCCAAGAAAACATGAAAGAGTCCATAGATTTAGAGGATATGTTGATACAAGAGCTTGAAAAGTTATCTAATCCAAAAAAATATGAACAGAATACTTCTATTTTTGAAAAAGAAAAAAATATTTCTAAATATAAAACAGGTATTTGAGGACGAACAACATAAACCATGATTAGTATTGATTATTAATTTGCGTGAAGTTTTAACAGATACCTAAATAGAAAGCTTATTTATTGCCACAATCCGAAGATTGTGGCAATAAATTCGCAGGAGCCAAGGTCCCACTTCATGCCATCATCTGTTTAACGATTCTATCCTTAATACGTTTAATGCTTGTTGCTGATAAAGCCATATGTTGCCCTATCCAACGTTGTGACTTGCCGTCTAACATCCAGTTCAGAACTTGTACCTCTCTATCGCCAGTAACATTATCGAGAAGCATTTGAACCTCTAAAAGCTTTTTCTCATAATCTACAACACGTTTGATGTTTTTCGAACGTTTAATAGCTTCCTGCATAATCGGATCGCCTACTCCACCAACTGCTTTTGGTAGTGTAGCTTCAATACCATACTGTGCCGTTTTTGCCCCAATAACCATTTCTGCTCGCATTTCTTTGATGGCGTTAACCATCCAGTGGTAGTCTGTAATCATTGCGTCTAGCTTGTCTTGCGTTAGTAATTTCATAGGTTTGCCCTCCTACGGTGTGATATAATAATATTGTTAAGCACCGTCAAAGGGCATAAACCAATTCTGAGCTGTAGCGTCTGTAGACGTTGCGGCTTTTTCTTTTACTCAAATTGTTTATTGGTGACTTGGTAAAATATCAACCTTATAACAAGCAACCAGTCTGATACCATTCAATTCATTTTTCATTACTTCTCTGAATTACTACTTTTCAACACTCTTACTGAGTAAATCCAATCGCCGATAGTAGTTGGGTCATGATATTTATTCAAAACCTCAACTATATCGCCTTTTTGCAGTGCATTTGCCGATAGCCACCATTCGTTCATGTTGCACCTCAGTATCCAGTGTTTTGACGTTCATGGTTGATCTTGTTTTTAGCATAGTAGGCAATTTCAATCTGGTCAGTTGTGAAATAGAGCACCTTACCTAATTAAATCAACGAGCATATCACTATAATTCACCATATTTCTATGCATATCGAACAAAGATATAGTTCTAAATAGTTTTCTAAATTGGTCTGATGAAATGGTAGGATGGATTTTAATAAGAATACAATAAGAGCAGTATGTGCTACATTAGGATCTATTTTAAACGATGCTGTCGCAGAAGAAATATTAGGTCGTAGACGATATACTAAATTAGATTTTAGTCAAACAAAACCTACTCGTAAAAAACAGGCATTAACTGCAGCGAAGCTCGAAGAAATTTTAGTCACTACAAAGGCAACAGAAAATGCAACTCGGTACGCTATTCTCTTAACTTTAGCTACTAATGGAATGCGTAAGGGATAATTAGCAGCTCTTACTTGGAAAGATTTAGACTTCGAAAGTAAAACTATCGATATAACCAAAACACGTGATGAATTGGAGTTAGAGATCCAAAAATTAGAAATAGTATCCGCACTATTAATATGAGTTCGGAACTAGCTGAGTACTTAAAAAGTTTTAAGTACTGGTGTACCGAATCAAAGAGAGTATATGGCAGTGAATTAATAGATGATGATTATGTATTTATTACTGCAAACTTAGAACCAATAAGTAGCAGTTACATTGTAAAAATGTTCAATGCCCCTAAAAAATAAGCATAAAATCGAAAGATTTTCTGCCCATGTATTAAGACATACTTTTGTGAGTATTTTAATCGCAGAAGGCGTTGCTGTTACAACTGTGGGAAAAATAATTGGAGATACACCTGAAATGGTGATGAAGGCATATGCACATTCACTTGATGATGAAGAATTAAAATCTACTAATATTCTTTCATCATTAATAAAACTCAAGTGATTCTCTTTTTTACTCAAATTCGGGGTACAAAGTGGGGTACAAGTTATTCTTGTACCCATTAAACCTTGATATATAAGTATTTGTAGAACTATCTAAATATATTGTGTTCATAAAGGTAATCATACGAAAGATCGACGAACAAATATTCATGCTCGTTAATAGCAATTGAAAATGTTCTTGTAATTTCCCCTGTTTCAATATCTCGATAAAGCTCTGAGATTTCTCCGCTTTGATCATTGCGCATTTTAATGATTGTTTGTAGGAAATAAGGACGCCAACTCCAGTTTTTATTGATGGCTCTTGGCTGCAATTCCCACTGACCATCTATACGCATTACGTTTGGAGATAGTTGGAAACCATCTTCATTACAAATATATACTCGGAACGAATAACTATCCAACAGCTGAGCTAAATTCTCTAAATGTGTGATGTTGTCACTAGAAGGTTTAACACGATGGACAATCGCTTCTAGCTCCTCCCTCAACTTTTTCAATTCAAAATATTGTGCCTCTAAAATCTTCTTTTCAGAGGTAATAAACTGTTGGCACTCCTCCTTAAAACGCTCCTTTAAAATATCCTTTTCTACAAAGGTCAATGCAGGGTTTGCCAAGTATCGGCCCTGATAAAATCGGCCTCCATTCTTCCAAGCAAACTGTAATTGATAAACAGTTTCGATTCCTTCAAATAAGAGATTTGCACCTATTTTATAAGCGAGGCTACCTATTGCCGATATCATATCTGACTGTGCAGACCAAGAATCATAATTTAAGTCTCGAATATTGACCTTTAATATTTGAGGTGATAATAGCGCAATATGTTCTAAATGACTTTCCGCTCCTACTTCCTGAATGGCAATTTTGACACCAAAAGTCGTAAAGTAACGTACAGCATGGTGCAGCTTATGAATGTCACCTAAAAATCGATGCTCAGAGACAACTAATACAATACGATGTAAATCCTCTTCACTTATATATTGTTGAATAATATTAAAATGGCTTTCACCGAAATCCTGCATCAGTAAGTTCGGGTTACTTGGAATATAAATATCAATATCCTGCCCGATTTCTTCTACTTTAGCTAATGCAGCGTGTAAAATTTTATGTTCCATGTCAATTCGATATTCTTCTGGAATATCTTCGTTATTCACAAAATCCTTTAAATTAATTTGTTGACCCTCGATTTGTAACTGTCCGGAAATTTCGTAGGCAATCACCGTATGCGCATCCGCGCTAAATATAGGTTGAAAATACCCATGTATTTGATCTAAATTTGTTAAAACTTCAATTGCATCCATTGTCGAAACCTCCATACATGATGTTATTCAAGAATAACATTACATTCACAGCTCATTACATGAAAAAAAGCTCTCTGAATGTATAATAATTTGTTTAAAGTAAATTGGCAACTTCACATGGCGCTATTTTATGGAATAAATCTGTCCTGAAATTTAACAAAATCCCATCTAACGGATTTTATTATGAAACTAAATTAGCCTTCCTTTACATTAAATAACGCTAGACTATGATGAAATTTTTTTCTTTTCGATAACACACTAGTTCGTTAAAACATATACATGTGCTTAAGTACATTTTTCTGACAAATCATCACTAATAACGACTTTCCCATAAAATAGGTTGCCTATGTACGTATATTTTTTAAATATGCATTCGCTGAATTTTTCATGTATTGACTTATAAAAAAACTACCCCAAAATTCCTTTGTCACTATAGCTTATGCAACAATTTAAAGTGAAAGCTATGATAACTAAAGATTTTCATCCTATATCCTAAAATTATTCAGCCGTTCACCCACCCCAGTAAAAAAGCAGCATTCCAAAGTATGGATTAGACCCTACAGGAATACTGCTCGTGACTATTCAGACATAAAAAAATACCAAATAATAGCAATCGCGATTAATGATAAGATTACAGCAATTGTTACACGAAGTGGTGAAATTGGAGCATCTCCACCTACTCGACCTGTTTGTCCATTTACCATAAATCGGTATATTTTCTCTTTGTAACGGAATGAAGAAAGCCAAATTGGTAACATTAGATATTTGTATGTAATATCATCATGTGTTGTTGAGAAATGTAAATTGGATACTACATCCGCATTTTGTTCCCAACGTATTTTTGAGGTAATTTGTGCATTCAGATGATCTGAAATTTCCCGCTTCGCCTGACTCCACCCGTCCTGTAAACCAATACTGTAGCGTTCTGATAAAAATCCTGATACATATTCTGGTTTATAGGCTTTATTATTGAGTAAATTAAAAGGTTCAATCTTTCGCATCATATTACGATCATAACGAGATGTTGCACTTATTAAATGATCATCAATAAATTCTTGATAAAAACCACTTGTAGAATACCAATCTGTTTCAGTTCGAGTATTCCCCTCTTTATCTGTAACTGTGCGATGTCTACCGTATCTTGCGGAATACCTTGAGCTTGTTTTCGTGTCAAAAGTCCAATAAGGAAGATAAACCCCTTTAAATGAATCTGGCTTTGCACTATCTTTTGCTGCTCTCGGTGTAAACCATTTTCCCTTAATCCAACTTTGGAAGTTCTCTCCTGCTTGCTTATCTGTTATTTCAAACGCGCATACTCCGTTTGGAGCTAGTGTATTTTCAGCACTAGCCTCCATAACCTGATTAGAACCACAGTATGGGCAACTATCAGCTACCTGTAATGCATCATAAATCGTTTCTGCCGCACAGGATTTACAAATGACTGTTTTTTTCTCAACACCCCAGTTAAAATTCCCACGTTCTTCAGCCATTGCAAAATCCATTTCCTGGGCAACTTTTTCCTCTTGCTTCTCTGGGGCTGCAATTTCAGTTTCATAACCACAATAAGGGCATGTCAGCTTTCCAGTTGCTGGGTTGAATTCAATGGATGCACTACATGATGGACACTCAGCGTCAAAATCAAGCTTTACTTGTTTAGCATTTTCAGCATCTTGCGTTGGCATCATTAGTCATCTCCTTACTTAACATCATTCTCATCAAAGACATCGCCACACTCTGGACAGAATTTTGGCGGGTTTGTAGGATCTTCTGGCTGCCAACCACATTTATCACAAGCGTATTGTAATGATCCTGAAGGTTTTTTAGCACCACATTCGCTACAGAATTTGCCTTTGTTGACAGCTCCACATGTACAAGTCCATCCTTCTTCTGCAGGTTTTGGTGTCCCACAATTTGAGCAGAATTTACCCGTGTTTTCAGTGCCACATGCACATTTCCATGCACCTGAGCTCGTCGCCGGTTGACCTTGCTGGGCTGCCTGTTTATTTTGCTCATTCATTTGGTAAAGCTGTCCTGCATTAACACCGCCAGCTTGTGTCGCCATGTTCATGCCCATAAATCCTGCCATTGCTCCACCATCATTATTAGCTGCTGCAATCATTGCTTCCGCCTGAGCACCTGTTAATTGAGCTGCAGCCATACCTGGATCACGCATCACTGCATTTCGTTGTAGTTGTTTAATCATTGCTTCATCTTCTTCAGATGCTTTTAAAGAGCTAATGCCAAAGGATACGACCGCTAAACCTCTAGTTGCTAGCCATTTCTCTGATAATACTTTATTAAGGGCATCTGCAAGAGCAACCGTATGTGCAGGAATTTCGCTATAGCGTACCCCACTTGCTGAAATATGTGCGAAAGCCGGCTGTAATGCAGTCATCAACTCAGTTTTTAATTGGCTATCGATTGCATCTCTTGTAAATTCACGCTCTACGTTTCCACATACATTTGTATAGAATAATAATGGATCGACAATTTTATATGAATATTCACCATGACAACGAATAGCAATATCAATATCTAGGCCGATATTGCGGTCGATAACACGGAAAGGAATTGGTGCTGGTGTCCCATATTTATTGCCTACGATTTCTTTTTTATTAAAATAGTACACACGCTGATCCTTTGCAGGTTCTCCTCCAAATGTGAAGCGTTTACCAATCTGCTTGAATGTTTCCATTATGCCTTCAGACAAATCATTACCATACATAATCGAAGGCTCTGTTGATGTATCATAAACATACTCCCCAGACTCCGCAGAAAACTCCACTACTTTCCCTTGCTCGACAATCATCATACATTGCCCTTCATTGATAGCAATAATAGAGCCATTACTAATAATGTTGTCATTACCTTTATTGGACCCTCGTTTTGAAATACGTTTATGACCCTTCTCCACAAGAACATCCGCGGAGAGTGACTCACAATAGAAATATTCACGCCATTGATCTTCTAGAACACCTGCTAATGCCCCAACTCCTGCTTTTAATAAACCCATTTTTATTCCCACCTTCAACTTATATACTAAGACTTATTTTACCATATCAATTATACCTCGGCATACGGAGGCCTTAACTTCCAGCTGATGTATGTACACCGCTGAAAGACGTTAAAAATAATTTAATCATTATGTAGTACGCATAAAAAGGTCAAATTGTTTCATTTTTTTAAACTTCTCTATAAAAAAAGAGATAGCTCCTAAGGAACTACCTCTCTCGTATTGTAAGTACTATATCGTTTTTTAGTAGATCTTAGCGTTTCTTAAGAACATGCAGAAATAGCTACAAGCACCCAGGCAACGATAAATAACATGCCGCCGATCGGGGTAATTGCTCCAAGCTTTTTCACACCTGTAACGGCCAATACATATAAACTACCGGAGAAAAACACAATACCTGCCAACATTAAGTAGCCTGCCCAAGAAAGCATACTAGAGGCTCCTAAAAGGGCATCACTCGATAAAATACCAAGCCCTAGTAAGCCTAATGCATGATACATATGGTATTGCACCGCAGTTTCCCAAATAGCTGCATAATGTGGTGACGCAAATTTATCTTTTAGTGCATGTGCTCCAAAAGCGCCCAGCACGACACCGAGACAAGCCATAATTGCTCCTATCGCCAATAAAAGTTCCATGTATGATTCTCCTATTTCGTCTCGCGTGCGATTTCTTTGTACTTCGCATCCCATGCCGGATCAATTTTACTTAAGGACACCGGACGTAACGTATCTTTTTGAGCTAGAATATGTACGGACTGAGCAGTAGCTGCAATCGTGCCATCTTCATGTAAAATTTCATAGCCATATGTTGTACGTAAACGATCGTGTTTTTCCACCCATGTACGGACCGTTGCCACTTGGCCATAATGCATAGCAGCCTTATAAGAAATGGATAAATCCATCACTGGAGATACATAACCGTCTTTTTCTAACTGAGCATACTCAAAGCCGGCATCATTTACTAACTGAGAACGGCCTATCTCCATCCAAATAATGTAGTTCGCATGATACACTACGCCCATTTGGTCGGTCTCAGCATATCGAATTTCGATTTGTTTTTCACTTACAAACATTTTCTTCACCTCGTCCTACATTATAGCGTAAAAATATTGATTTGGCGGTGTTTTTGCTTTATTGATTTTTGTGGGGAGAAAATAATGACCTGAATAATAGAGGTGATTCATTAAAAAAGAAGTTTTTTTATATTTAACTATATGCCATTTAAACTAACTCGTTAAAATCTTTTAAGGATACTTTCTGGGGTAAATAGCCTTATCTCATAAACACCATCTCCAACATCTTTTAATGAAAATAAAAAAAACCCACATTAAGTGGATGCTTCAAAACATTTAATTATATGAAACGCGGAATTTCCTTACTTGTGCCATGTTAAAGCACCAATTCTGTCCTTCATTCTGACAAAAGATCTCTCCATTTTTAATCATGCTTCCTATTTTATCAATTACATCATTTTCGTTAGCACCAGAAACATTTATATCTTCTGCTGGAGCATCATTAAATAATAGCCTTACTTTAAACTCCATAATTCTCACCTCCAACCCAATAATAAACCAAGAAATGAACTATATGTAAGAACTTTTTGCTCTCAAAACCGCACCAAACTCTACCCTCTCATCACAAAGTGTTTTGGCTGTTTGATGCAGTTTTCAAAGCCAAAAGAAAAAGCCTCCATCCTAAGATGAAAGCTTCGTTATTGTAGTAATTCGAGTTAGCTCACTTGCGAAACTGTGGTAGAGCTGCACCACGTTTTATCGTAAAGCAAATTGTGTTTTTACTTAGTGGTAATCGTGTGAACTTCGTCAACTTTCCATATTTCAGTCAAACTTACTAAAACAAACTTACTGAGCAACAAGTGCTCGAAAATGCACAATCCTCTCAAACTTCTATTTGTAAGAATAAAGCTAAGCTATAAATGTAAAAAGCCACACCTGGTTAGATGTGACTTGCAATAAAATTCTTAAGCCAACCTTAAAATGACAATAGACGCGCTGATAACCAGAGTGCCTCCAATAACTGTATTTAATAAAGCTGTTGGGTTTGGATGAATATTTCTCAAAGTAAGAACATTCGATGCATTTAAAGTAGTGATTACTTGACCATTTTGCGGGTCAGAACCACCATTGCCTCCGTAATTGGAACCTGCTATTTGGTTGTCGCCATTGAAAAGGGAAAATGCAAAAGGGCCACCTGTAACGAACACCTCGTAGGTAATAAGATAAATACCCGTTTGATTTATAATGATAGGTGCTGTTCCTGGTACATGTGTTACAAACCCTGCAGGTGTAATATTGCCATTTGTATTGAAAGTAACTGAACCATTATTCGGAATACCTGGTTGAGCAGTTGTATCATAAATATAAGCAAACCCTGGAAGACCTGTACCTAAAGGTTCTTGTGGGACTTGTATTCCTCGATGAACATTTTTATTATTACAACTTTCTTCGCAATCATCATGAATTCTGCTAATTCTTTTATTAATTGAATCCTTTTCACGTCTATCGAAACTTTCAAAATTCATTTTGTCATCCTCCTTGTTATTACATTATTCAATGGAGGGAGACAATTATGATGAAGGGAGACAATTATGATGAAGGGAATGATTTTAAAATCTTCTTCTTAAATAAAACATTTAAGCTAAGTTAATCTCTAATCTCTTAAAAAGTATGGACTGGCCAGGTTTGTCTTGCCTCGAACAAGTTTATGAGGTGCAGGTAAGTCGTCGGTCTCGCACCCACATTTATTTTTTTCTTGGTGGTGATTCAAAGTATTATTACAGTTACTCCCCATTTAAATATCCCTCCTTTTTACTACATTATTCAAAGAAGGAAAAATGAAATAGACTAACTTGTACTTTCTTTTATCTATAAATGTTTTAAAGATTCCTAATCTATTTGGGCCGGCTATAAGCAAAAACACCGCCAAATTAATATTTTTACGCTTTTTTTAATGTATAAGTATCTTCAATTTGCACAAATTAATATGAGTGTATCTTACTTATTAGATTGTGGCGTTTGTTGGTCGTCATGACCTCCATATTTGTACTTTAGGTAATTCATTCCATATCAATAGTTATTTTTCTATTCAATTTACTATTATTACATATAGAGGTGCTTTAATTGACTACATTCGGAAAATGCTTATATATCGCTTTCTTTTTAACACTGTTTTTATTTACTACTGTTTGGGATTATTTCAAAAACGGTAATTTGCCTTGGCTTGAAAATTTTCTCTTTTCTTTTTGGGTAGCAAGTTTTTTATTTATCGCATTGCTACTTAGAAGTAAAAAAGATGAAACGGAAAAAAGCTAAAACCAGAGGCTGATTTGAATATTCTATTCACCTTTTACAAAACATTTCTCTCAGCATATCCAGTAAATACTATGATGAATTAGATTTATTTTGTAACCTTATTAATGAATTTCACGATGGCGTCATGCATTTGATCTAACGCCGGTTGTTCCACTGGATAGTGACCACCGTTTTCTAACTTAACTATATTTACATATACCTTTTTTATTTTATCTAAGAACGGTGTACTTAAATGCAACGGTGTCCATCTATCATGTTCAGGTTGTGTTAAATGGCATGTAATTACCGTAACTATTTAAAAATTCCATACTCGCCTTATTTGCAGCAGAAGTTTTATCACGATTAAATACTTCCATAACATTCTTATTATTACATAGGGCACTCATTTTAGAAGCCGTACTCATCTTCATCTTGAAGCTTCCGAGCCCCATTTTACATGCAACCCCTGCCATTGGAATTCCAACCCGGCTCATAAAGATATTTCTAGCTGTTTCATCACGAACTTGTTGATTTCTTTGGTCCAAAAATGTCATACCGATGATGCCTTTAACTTTCTTATTCTTAGCAGCCCTTTCTCTTTCCGAAACATTTCTTTCATAAAGAAGGAAGTAATTATAATTTTTTATCGATTCTAATGACGACGGCAGTTGCTATCCTTGTCTAGCTTTGTTTCCCCCTTCTTTTTAATGCTTCCCCATTTACCTTTCGCTGAATATTATAAGAATTATAACTGATTAGTTGAGGTGAAATATGGATTTCAATCATTTACGTTATCTTGCGATAGGCGATTCCCTCACTGTAGGTATCGGTGTTCCTTTTATGGATCCTGGATATGTTGAATATTATAGATGTCTAAGCCAGCAAATTTTAAAAAATCGTATTTCTTATCAAAAATTTGCAAGGTCAGGAGCAACGACAGAGGATGTTATAAATATGCTAAATGCACCTATTGTTATGGAAGCTGTAAAGTGTGCAAATATCATCACAATAACAGCTGGAGGGGATGATTTAATAAACGCTGCTAAAGATTTTCTAATTAATAAAAACGAAGAAATTATAGCTCGTGCTATTAAACAATCAGGGAAAAACATTTCAAAAATATTAGATAAAATTCACCATCTAGACAAACAAGATCGATATATTTTACGGTTACAGAATTTATACAATCCATTTAGCGATATTCCTATAGCAGATGAGGGAATTAGAGCGTTTAATTCATTGATTAAAAGTTTTGGTCGGGAAATGAACGTTAAAGTAGCTGATATTTATAGTGTATTTAAGGGGAATGAAAAAGCTTTTATATCATCAGGAGGCGTTCATCCTAATAGTAGAGGATACTATCAAATGGCATTAGCTCTTAGTAAGCTCGGATTTTCCCCGTTATAGGACATAGGCAGTAGGTATAATCATTTTTCTAATAAAAGGCTGAGCATTATTGTCAGCCTTTTGCTAATTAATAAAAAAGTTTCTTGTGCTTAGATACACCCCGGTGAACCATATCAAATTCAGCTTTCTTTGGTCTGTATACCAATAGTTTTCCCAATCTCTTTCTAATTCTTAATGCTCCTTTGCTTCGCATTGAAATATTCACTTACCCTTGGATAGAATCAACTGAATTAGTGAACAATTTCGCATTTGATTAAACGTCTCAAACACTTATAGTCAGGAACTTACTGTAACATACAAATTAGATATAGATTGATGAATAAAGATGATGTAGGGATTCAATTAAATCCTCTTTTTTAATGGAAAACTCTCCTTCTACTCAAAATGTGCAGTAAATGTCAAACTTAAAGATGTCAATTTTTTAGTTAGTGTATAATTTTAATAGTTCATGTAATGGTAAACTATTAATATCGTTCAAGTTTATAAAATATGGTAATTGCCACTTTTGTGTTGCTATCGCTTGTTTGCTAGTGGGAGTATCCCAACTAGGATAAACTCTAATTGCCATTTTCCCCGTTGTATTAGTGGTTTTAAGGATGTTTTGTTTTAAAAGAACATTTTTCGGAAAAATGAATTGGCCAAAATCTCCATTATTATTAAAAGTGTTTATTACCAATAAATCAGTAGCATTATCATATGAGAATGCTTGGTTTTTATTATCTTCATTCTTTTCCCAAAAGGAGACAAACTGTCCTATCTTAGTAGGTGTTATTTTTGCAACTCTAAACCTAACCGATTTAGAATTTAACTGAAATATCCCTGCTCCATAATCTGAATTTTGAGTTTCTTCTTCGATATTTTTTATAGTTAAATGATATGGTTTATAAAGTAATTCATCTACATATGCTAACATCTTCTTAAAATTATTCATAATTCCCTCCTTATCTTTTACTACAATATCCCAGTATATCATTAAGAATTTGTCACCGTCATTGATAATTAAAAAAGCTTTATTTCTCCATTTCGATTTACTGAACATTTTCTTTCAATTACTCACTTACCCAATCCTCTGCGCAAATTAAGTTCAAGTTATTTTCTTTTATTTTTCCCAAATTTCTCATTACCACGTTTAAAATTACCCGTAATTTTAGCTAACAATAACTGTACCGCGAGTATATTATCCTCAACTTCATTTATTCTTACGATAAGACGTTCGGCTTCCCTATCCTTTACAATTTTAATTTGTTTACCTTCGTAATATATTACTACCGTTCCCTTTTTCGTTATTTGATAATCAAATGGTTCTTCACCAAGTCTGTTTCGTTTATCTATTTCACTCACTACACCGTCCCCCTCATTCATTTAGTTTCAGATATTATATTCAAATAAATCTGTTAGTTCACTTGTTTTCTTTATAAATAATGTTTTCTCTTTTTACTGCAAACCGTAAAAGGTTAAGTTCTGAGCTGTGGTGTATGTAGACTCCCAAGCTTTATAACCACTGATATTTTCTTTGTGCTAAGCCACTTGTATAAAAAAAGCTTTTGTTTTTCATTCATTTACTTTAATATCGATAAGGGCACCCCCAAAAAAAGAGATCGAGGTGCTAAAATGTACGGTATTATTAATTATGAAATGTTTTTATTAACCGGGGTTTTATTAAATCTAATCCCTGGTGCGGACACCATGTATATTGTTGGTAGAAGTATTTCACAAGGTAGAAGAGCTGGTATTTATTCTGTATTTGGTATTATTACTGGTTCCTTAGTTCATACGTTATTAGTTTCTTTTGGTTTATCGCTAATACTTACAAAATCGATTGTATTATTTAATACCATTAAAATTGTTGGTGTTATTTATCTTGTTTATCTAGGGATTAAAATGATACTAGATAAGTCAAACATTGGTTTCGAAGCGTCATCTAATAAATTAAACTTAAGAAAAATTTATATACAAGGACTTTTAACGAGTCTAACGAATCCTAAAGTTTCTTTATTTTTTATTGCGTTTCTCCCGCAGTTTATAGATGTTAGGGCATCAGGTCCTATCCCTTTTTTAATTTTGGGTCTTACTTTTACAGCAACTGGACTATTATGGTGTTTATTTGTTGCTTATTTCTCTTCGTACGTTACTAAAAAACTAAGAGGAAACCAAAAGGTAGGAATAATCTTGAATAAGATAACAGGAATGATATTTATTTGGATGGGGTTAAAGCTGCTTCAAACGAAAGCTCCTCAATAAATTTGTATAACAATGCCCCCTATTCACAATGTTATATTGAATTTGAACAGTCCTTTCAAATTAGAAAGGACTGTTTTCTTATTAATCCACTCCTTTGACTGCACTCGTCATATTGTTCATTAGTTTAATGAGGCATGTGACGACGCTACGGCTTTTTTATTTTTTAATCTATTTCACAGGCAATTCACTATACAAACATAGCTATCACATCATAATAATAGTAATGTAAAGCTAATTTAGCCTTACACCTCCGAAACTTTTTTCTAAGGGTCACTCCTATCCCAAGTGGCCCTTTTTTATTATCCTATCTCACAAAAATATATTTTTTTATGCCTACAGCTGAATGGTTTAACACCCTACTCCTTCTCTACAGCTTACATATTATAGAGTGTAGAAAGGAGGGATATATTATGGGATACTACGGAAACGTTGGTGGAATAAATAATGGATGCTACTATGGTGGCGGATATAATAATGGTTCTTCATTTGCCTTAATTGTAGTTCTATTTATACTTCTAATTATTATCGGAGCTACATTCCTGAATAGAGAGTATTAATATTTCCGATTTAAGGGTCGCCTTCAGACTGGTGACCCTTTTATAGTTACTTTCCTCAAATCGTTCAGTAATCACCTGTATTACACATACAATTTTTGGTATATTATGATATACAAAAAGTTTTGAAAGGGGTACATATTTTGAAGACAAACAATATATCCATCAGGAAAATGACTGATAATGATTATGATTTAATGGCTACATGGTTAAGTACAAAAGAAGTTTTAGAATTTTATGGGGATATTAATTCACCATTTACAAAAGAACAAGTAAGGATAAAATATGAACCACGAGTTCATGGTGAAATCCCAGTTTTCCCTTTCATTGTTGAATTAGACGGTTCCCCTATAGGATTTATGCAATACTATAAACTTCAAGAAGAAGAACAAAAAGAATTAGGATATTTAAATAATCAAATGATTTTTGGAATTGACCAATTTATCGGTAGTCCTAAACTGTATAATAAAGGTTTTGGAACGATTATGGTTAGTAAATTTATTGAACTCATTATCAGCATTACTGACGCTGATATAATAATATTAGACCCTGAAATTTCTAATGAAAGAACTATTAGATGTTACGAAAAATGCGGGTTTTCAAAAGTTAAAAAAATTAATAATGAAAGTGCATTGTTAATGGAATTAAAAACTACTAAAATCTAACTATATATTATTATTAGATGTACAATTTCTTCCTAATATCCAACCTACTTCAAGATCCATAACAATCAATGCCTAAAAACGCGAGAATCAATTTTTGAACATTGATTTCTCGCGTTTATTTCTGATGTTAATTTCGCTTTGCAAATATACTTATGTCTCAGCCTATTTCAGACTTTTGAAAGAGGAAATTGTCTTCGATTGAAAGTTAATTGTTTATACTCTTAAAAGCTTCAGTTTGTTCCTTGATTCCTTTTTCCGCAGCAAATCTTTCAATACTAGATGCACCAAAGAAACCAACTATTCCATCGACTCTTTCAATAATATAAGCAGCATCTTCCGGTTCTGCAATTGGACCTCCATGGCAAATTGCTAAAATATCTGGATTTACAGACTTACCAGCATGAATAATTTTTTGGATTCGATCCACACAGTCATCTAAAGTTAATGCTGTTTGTGCACCAATCGTCCCTTTTGTTGTTAATCCCATGTGGGCCACTAAAATATCTGCACCCGCTTCAGCCATTTTCTTCGCTTGCTCTTCATCGAAAACATATGGAGTAGTTAGCAAATCTAATTTATGCGCTTCTCTAATCATCTCCACTTCTAAATCATAGCCCATTCCTGTTTCCTCTAGATTTTGACGAAAAACCCCGTCAATTAAACCGACTGTAGGAAAGTTTTGAACGCCACTAAAGCCTTGATCTTTCAGCTGCTTTAAGAAAACACTCATTAGTTTAAAAGGGTCTGTTCCATTAACACCAGCTAGTACTGGGGTATCTTTTACAACAGGTAATACTTCATTACCCATTTCAACAACAATTTGGTTCGCATCACCATACGATAATAAACCAGCTAGTGAACCTCGGCCAGCCATTCTATAACGACCTGAATTATAGACAATCAACATGTCGGCTCCACCAGCTTCACTACTTTTCGCTGTAATTCCTGTACCAGCGCCAACACCTAGAAGAATATTTCCTTTATTAATTTCTTCTTTAAAACGATTCAATATTTCTTGTCTCTGTAACATGATCGTTGTCCCTCACTTTATTTTCTATTAATGCAATTAACTTTTTCGCTGCAGCTAGTGCAAACTCCTCACTATTTATGTCCGCATTGATTTCAATCATTTCCACTTTACGTTGGTCAACATTTTCTCTTAATGTATCAAATAACATATTGTCTTCCTCTAAACCATAGAAAGGCTGCCCCTCAACATCAAGTCCAGAGAGCCCTTTGAGCGGTAAAAATAATGCCGTGTACCCTTTGGCTAAAGATAATTTTTCAGCAATTACCTCACCTATTTGCTTGTTTTCTTCAACAGATGTGCGCATTAAAGTAACTGTAGGATTATGCTTATAAAATGTTCTTCCTTCAAATTTTTGAGGGACAGAATCAAATGGACCAAAGTTCACCATATCTATTGCTCCTACTGATACAACCTGAGGAATTTGTTTTTTTGATGCTGCTTCTAAACGATGCGGTCCAGCTTTCAATACGCCCCCAATCAACTCATCGGCCCATTCAGTGGTAGTAATGTCAAGGACACCATCTATAAATCCATTAGCTATTAAATTCTCCATCGTACGACCACCAACACCTGTTGCATGGAAAATTAATACTTCATATCCTTTAGCTTCTAAGAAATCTTTAGCCTGATTAATACAAGGTGTTGTCAGTCCAAACATTGTTGCAGCAATAAGGGGCTTCTTTTTCACTATCGCTTTATTTTCAAAGTTAAGCATGCCTGCTATCGCAAATACTGCATTCGTAAAAATTTTAGTCGAAATTACATTTAAACCAGCTACATCCACTACTGACGGAATCATCATGATGTCGCTAGTCCCTACATACGGCTCTGTATTACCAGAAGCAACTGTTGAAACCATTACTTTAGGAACACCAATTGGTAAAGCTCTCATGCCAGTTGTAACAATAGACGACCCTCCAGTACCTCCAAAGGATAGTACACCATCGAATTTACCTTCTTCATACAATTTCGGTAAAAGCACTTCCATCCCTTTAGCAAGAACTGCGGTTGCATTTGCTCGGTCTCTTTTTGCTGCAATCTCCTGTATATCTTCTTCAGCTGCAGCCGCTACTTCAGCATTTGATACATCAGGCTCAAATACTGGGGTGAAAACACCTGTATGGATTGTGAAAGTATTGAAACCTAACGACTCAATCAACTCTTTTACATATAAATATTCTTTTCCTTTTGAATCAAATGTTCCTGCTAAAGCAATTGTCTTCATATTAACTCTCTCCCTTCTTGATCTTTAAAACATTAAATAATCATATAAGAAAGCGGTTTCATTTATTACTCCATTCCATAATAACGTTTTCTTTCGGGAGAGTTAATGTGTTTTTGTTCTATAAAATTGTCTCTTTGTTATATTATCAATTATGCCTTGCATAATTGCGTCTGGAATCAGCTTTGTGCTTTGGCCTGCATTTTTTGTGCGAAAGCGTAAACGACAGTAGCACCGATTCAGGTCAGTTAGCCGTTATTGCATGGATGCGATAATTTTAGGCTAACATCACCTGCTGAAAGAAGTTAAATAGTTTTTAGGTGATACACCTTTATATTTTTTAAATATTTTACTAAATTGAGTATAATCAGGGTAACCTACCATTTCAGCAATATTATTTAGAGGTAGTTTTTCAAATTTTAAAATTTCAATCGCCCTATTAAGTCGAAAATGAATAAGATATTCTGTAAATGAAATACCCATTTCTTTCTTAAATAAGGTGCTTAAATAAGAACGAGACAAGTTTAATATTTCTGCCATTTCATTCAATGATATTTCGTCCATATAATGCAAACTTATATATTTCTTAATAAAATTAATATAATCATCATGACTTCCTAAACCATCTGTAATTTTACCGATTAATTCTTCCAACTGAAAATCGTTCGTTTGCTTAAATGATTTCGTAATATGTATGAGAGTTTGTTCATTTGGAATTCTTTCAAAAACAGAACCTCCGATGTAGCCCATAATCGTAGTATCATCATACATATATTGAACATCTATTGGTTTATTAACCGGGCCGCCGTAAATCATTTTAATAATGTTTGGATTCAGTTCATTACATTTATTAAAAATATTTACCGCCACTTTTTTAGCAGCCTGTAAAGATAAAATCTTTTTTGCCCCTAACGAACCACCATTCGTTAAACCTAAGTGAACACAAATAATATCTGCACCTGCTTCTACCATACTTTTAGCTTGCTCTTCATTAAAAACAAAGGCTACAGTAAACAATCCCTTTTCACTAGCGATACGAATTGCTTCAACCTCTTGTTCATAAGTAATCCCTTGTTCCTCTAAAGCTTCTCTAAAAAGTCCATCTACTAGGCCAATACTTGGATAATTATTAATGCCTGTAAATCCATTTTTCTGAATTAAATCGATATAGCTATCTAACTCAATTGTTGGATCAGTTGCACATAAACCAAAACAAACTGGAATTTTTTTAATTATCGGAATGATTTCTTTACAGGCAAAATCCATTACTACATCATTACTATTTGCATACGGTAAGAAACCGGCTAATGAACTTACACCCATTAATCTGAATCGGCCTGAATTTAATGCTAAAATAAAATCAGCACCGCCTTGTTCTGCGTATTTAGCCGTCATTCCAGAACCAGCAGCAACACCTAAAATATAATTATTATTATTAATTTGTTTTCTTATATTATTTTTTATTTCATATTTCTTATTTAGCTTGTCCTCCATATATTTTTCACCTCTACTAACTTTATAAAGTGCTGTAAAAATCATTTGTTTTTAATTCAAGACTCCTAATAAAACCCTCACTTAAATTACCCATAACCTTTTTACATCAATCAATTCTTGTCCATCGAATTCCATTCTGTATATATCTGGCTTTGTTGTATGTAATAAAAAGTTCAAATCGTATCTACTATCAAAAAACTGCATCATTAAAGTCATCACAGCCCCATGTGTGCCAATGACTACTTTCTTTCCTCGATTTGTGATTAATATTTCTTTTAAAACTCTTATAGCACGGTGTTGGCAGTCAGCATTAGACTCCCCTCCCTCTAATGCATAGGTTGGATCAGAAAATGACTTTTCTAATAAAGGGAATAATTCCTTGTCAGAAATTCGCTTATCTCCAGTACAAAAAATTTGCTCTTTAAGATCTTCAAATATAATTACTTCTTTTCCTATTTGTTCAGCGACTTTTTGAACAGTTAGGATTGAACGACTATACGGGCTTGAGATAACAGTATCAATGCCCTCTTTTTGTAGAATATCAGTTATTCTTTGAGCGTCTAATCTACCTTTTTCAGTTAATTCTCTCGTTCTTTCATTTCCGTCTTTTGGTGAATCACCGTGACGTACCATATATATGAATGTTTTCATAATGCCTCCTATAATTTTCATACTTTCTATGCTCGAGGTTATGATCTTAAGCATTTATGTAACGAAGCTAAAAATCCATATTCTTCTACTGTTCATCATCTGATATCGGTAAGACTGTAGAATATTTAACTTCTCTTAAAGATAGGTTTGTTTGAATGCGGGAGATGCCTAGCCTATTTAATTTTCTTATAAAGCAATCTAATTCTTTTCGATCTCGAATAATAACCTTTAAAAGATAATCATACTCTCCTGTTAAACAATGACATTCTAATATTTCTGGCATTGTTTTTAAGGCATTTTCCAAAGCTTCTAATTCCTTAGCTTGATGAATATTTGTACTCATGAAAACGTAGCACAGTAAGTCGAATCCCAGTTTTTCATGATTTAGAATGGCAACTTGTTTGTCAATAAACCCTTCACTTTCTAAACGTTTTATCCTCGTATGGGTTGCCGGTGGGGACAAATTCACCCGTCTCGCTATCTCTGCATTACTTATCTGAACCTCTCTCTGCAAAATATCTAGTATTTGAGTATCAACACTATCTAATAATTTTCTTTCAACATCTCTCATGCTATTTTTTCTCCTTTTTTTATTCGAAAATTCATCTACATTTAACAGCTATTATTAATATTATTCCGTAAAACTCTATTATTCTTATTGTTATTTTGATTTTTATTCATTGTACAAAATATTATACTGCGTAAAAAGTGAAAATGTTATGATTCTTTTATCTAATATAACTCGATTGTACATATGAGAATCAAAGGAGAGATCGGATTTGCCGAATGTCTATGTTTTATTAATGCTTTTAACTAGTTTACTTTGGGGAGGCAATTTTGTTGTTGCCAAATCTCTTGTTGATCATGCCTCTCCCTTAACATTGACGAGCTTAAGATGGATTATTGCCGTCGCTGTACTTCTTCCAATGGTCTGGTGGAAAGAAAAAAGATTGCTTCCCTCCCGAGATGCCCTTCTCCCTTTATTGTTAATGGGCATTACTGGTGTGGTATTGTTCAATATCTTTCAATTTTTAGCATTAGAAAGAACTACGTCGACGAATGTTGGCCTCATTTCAACATTAAATACAATTTCAATTGCCGTTTTTTCATTTGTCTTTCTAAAAGAAAAAATTAATATGCTCCAAGCACTTTCAATGCTACTTTCATTGTTCGGTGTTCTTCTCGTACTTTCAAAGGGAAACATCAACCTTTTATTTTCTTTTCATTTTAATTTGGGGGATTTATGGATGCTTGCAGCTGTATGTATATGGGGTATTTATTCCGTCTGTAATAAATGGGCAATGCAAACTACCTCTCCACTAATGGCTACTTTGTATTCAGGTATATTCGGACTTATTATACTATTGCCGTTTAACCTTAAGGATTTTACCATTTCTAACGTGAATCATTCTTTTATTCTATCCCTGTTATATACAGGCTTTATCTCCACTGTCGTTTGTATGGTACTTTGGAGCATTGGTATTCAAAAATTAGGGGCTACAACATCCGGTGTTTTCCTTAATTTCAATCCGATTTTCACGGCACTTCTAGCGTTTTTATTTATAGGAGAGAGCATCTCTTGGACGCAAGGAATTGGGGGATTGATTGTTATTATGGGATGTTTTTTATTTTCACATTTTAAAACAAAAACAACTTATTTAAATACGTCGCTTTCAAATTAAAAATTTTGGTGTTTTCTAAAAAGGAATTACTATTTATTCCTTCGAGTTCTTGATTTTTTAATGTTCACTGTCTTGTTGATAATGAAACAATTCCTTTCCCATTAACCTTCGTACATGGGTTATACTTTATATAAGGGGTATGATGAGTCCTCACGAAAACTGCACGAATGTCTTCGGCGACTGAAAATAAATTGTATGAGGTGGTATGAAGATGGGAAATTGTTGTAGTAGTAGTAATAAAAAAATAAATGAAAACACTATTGTATGTCCCTCTTGCAAAACTAAAGCTAAAAATGTACAACTACTAACTCTTAAATCAATGTTGAAACCAGCTGTCTTAGGATCAATAAATGCTATGGAAAATCACTATTTTTGTGCTACTAAAGATTGTCATGTCGTTTATTTTGATACGAGTCATAAGGAGTACTTTCTATCTGATATAAAGGTAGATGTACATCAAAAGGATGATTCATTAAGTACACCGGTTTGTTATTGTTTTGATTGGACTAAAGAAAAAATTAAGCAATATGTTGAAAATGAACTTAAGCCTAATCCATTAGAACATATTCGTGCAAATATAAAAGAAAATCGTTGTGGCTGCGAGATAAACAATCCACAAGGTAGTTGCTGTTTAGGGAATGTTACGAAATATATTAAAGGTCTAGCCTAGCGTAGTTATCCTAAAAACCTTAAAAAAACAAGGTTTTTAGGACCTTTTTTTGTTCTTATTTCCTTCTAACCTCCAATCGTTTATAAACTAAACTATTATTCTTCGTAAAAAGCCATTTTTATTTAAATCATACCATTTTGTATCTTCTCTTCTGAATAAACTTTTAGATGATTCATAATTTCTTTTGTGTAAATTCCAATGCAGCAGTCCCGTTTTGCTGTAATGAAATCACCGGAGTTGACACATTGCTTCTCTATATAAAATTCACTTCCACTATAATTTGAACAACTATTTGCAATAAACCCAAGAGAGTTGCAAGTATGCTCTACTTTATTTAAATACCCGTTGTATGCTAAAAACGTAGTTGCATCACAGATAGCTGAAATTAACACATTGTTTCGTTGACAGTAATCAACTAATTTTGTTACTTCAGCTAATTCATAGTTTTTCTCTCTCCAAATAGTTCCTCCGCACAACAAAAGCAGTTCCATATTAAAATTGCTATTGTTTCTCAAATAGTCCTCGATAGAAGAATTGTTATCCGAGAACCATTGATGATAAGTCGAAGACAATATCAGCATTTTTAAGAATCGTTTGCTCATCTTTTTCCACCCTTTTAGTAATAAGATGATTAATATTATTTTCTGTATGTATACTTTTTAGGGCGTCTAGACCAATTAGTATAGTTTGTAATTCATCAATGGATAAAAACTTTTTATCAATTTTATAGTTGGCTAATATCCCTAATCCTCCACCTTGACCGGGATAACTTTCTATCGGGATTCCAGCTAAATTCAGTGATTCAATATCGCGATAAATAGTTCGTTTCGATACTTCAAGCTTTTCGGCCAATTCTTGTGCTGTGAGTTTCTGATGATTAACTAATAAATTTAAAATACTAAACATTCGGGCCGATTTCATTTCTTCTTCCTCTTTCAATGTTTCTATAACAGTATTTATCCTATTAGGATGACTTTCGTTTATCTTTACCCTTTTGTTCAGTCTGAGCTTTTCTCCAATAAGTGTTTGATCCATTACTTTTTAAAGTTGCATTTTTTGGTACCTGTTTCAATATAAGAAGATTTAGTAAATCAACTGACGATCCCATCGAGTTAAGTATGATCAGGAACTTTAGTGTCGTTGTTAAGAGTCCAAATACACTTAAAATCAGTGGTAAAATTATTGAAAGTATAATAAAAGGAGCAATTGTAATGAATATATACCTTGATTTTGAAATCTCTTCTTCCGTAATTACAAAACCCCCGAATAGAGTAAGCCCTACTGAAGTTTTTTCTGATCTAATAAAGTTAGGAATGAATATCAAATGAAGTAATTCGTGAATTATTAATAGTAAGGCGATCCCCAAAATAACGCTTAAGTTAATGGTTATTGAAATTCCACCAGATGTAAATCCAAAATCTCTCAAAGAAATACTTGAAAAAATATTTATTACCCCAATAGAGATCATTGAAGCGACAATCATTAAAGGGATAGATAACAATATAGCACTTGTTAAATTCTTAGGCTCTTTCAACGGAATCCAGCCATTTTTAATTAAGTCTTCATGTAAATTTGGGTTACCTTTTGGCAATTTGTTTAGTATTTTCATTTAACCCCTCCAATTTTATTGAATTTTAATAATTTCACTTAATTGGAATATACCCTCTTTTATTTCATCGATAGAAGCATACCCATAAGAAATTCGTATAAACTGTCCTGATTTTTCAGCATAAATACTACCGGGATTTAGAAGAATATTGTTGGATAATGCTTTTTCAAACAGCCTTTTCACCTTAAATTCAGGTTTTATTTTAACCCATATGAACAATCCACCTTTTGGGATGTCCCACGTAGCGTAAGGACTCAAATATTTATCCAGTGCATCTAAAGCAACTTTTCTACGAATCCTAAGTTGTTCTCTTACTTTATCAAGATGTCCATCATAGAAATTACTAGATAGCCACTCCGCGGCAACGAGCTGTGATAGAGTACTTGAGCCATAATCGGATTGCATTTTTAAATCTGCTAATCGATTAATAACTGACTCCGAGCCAACTATCCAGCCAATTCGTAATCCTGGACTAAGGGTTTTTGATAAACTCCCGACATATAATACATTTCCGTAAAGGTCCATTGCTTTCAGTGGTTTAGGTGGTGGGTTATCAATCCATAAATCACGGTACACATCGTCTTCTATAACTGGCAGCTGCTCTCTTTCACAATAAGCAATTAATTTCTCTCGTCTCTCTTTTTGCATTAAGGCGCCTGTTGGATTATGGAAGGTTGGAATCGTATATAAAATATTTTTTCCTTTTTCCTTTGTCGGATAAATTGAATCGATGATAATCCCCTCATTGTCCATCACTAACCCTTTCAACTCCATCCCCGCAGACTCAAAAACAGTCAACGAGTAAAGATAGGACGGCATTTCTAACAACACCGTCGAACCTCTTTTTAGAAGTCCAATCGAGATTAGATGTAAAGCTTGGAGCGCACCAGATACTACGAGAATGGACGACGGTGATGCTTCGACTCCTCTTACCTTTAAATAGTCACTAATGGCTTGGCGTAATTTTATATTTCCCTTCGGCTCTTCATAGCCAAAAGAGGTTAATTGATTCGATACCTTTTGAACGATGAATTTCATCTCTTCTAAAGGGAACATCTCTGGTGATAACTCCCCTTTACTCAATTGAATAAGATTCGTATTCGATTCCGCTTCGTTAATCTCCTGCACCATAGATACACTGGGTTTATGAATGCCTAAAGTGACATTTTCATTCCAGTTTGTCGAGGATTTTGCCCCCATCAAAGTCCAAGTATTATTGGTGACGATTGTTTCCTTTCCTGCCTTACCTTCTAGTAGCCCATCTGCCATTAGTTCCTCTAATGCCGTTATGACTGTACTACGATTAACCTCAAACTGTTTTGCCAAATTACGTTGGCTTGGTATGGGGCTTCCAATCGCCCACTCCCCTTTAGCAATTTTTTCTTTTATAAAATCAATAATCAATTGATATTTTGGTTTTTTCATATGTACGCCCTCTTCTGACTGGTTGGTTTTTTTTATTTTAACCTGTTGGAGAAATTTTATCAAAATCCTATTAATATTGAAAACAACAATTTAATTGGTTGGATGATAAAAGTAAAACGAGGTGTATTCATGTTAAAAACATTAGATTTTAAGATTATTTCTGCTCATTTCATAACAATCATTTTATGGGCATCGGCTTTTCCAGGAATACGGGTGGCATTGACGGCCTATTCACCTGAACATATATCACTTTTACGATTATTAGTCGGCTCATTCGTCTTAATAATCATAGCAGTTATTACAAAAACTCCTTTGCCTGCGTTAAAAGATATCCCAATTATTTTATTACTTGGCTTTTTAGGTTTCACCGTGTATCAACTAGCGCTAAATTATGGAGAGCAAACGATTAGTGCTGGCGTTGCAAGTTTACTTGTTTCAACAACCCCTATATTCACCGCTTTATTAGCTGTAGTCTTTTATCGTGAGAAGCTTGGATTATGGGGATGGGTTGGTTCACTTGTTGGCTTTTGTGGTGTAGCATTTATTACAGTAGGAGGTTCAACTGAAGGTTTTTCTTTTAATACGGGGATTATTATCGTTTTAATAGCATCCATTTCAGAAAGTATTTATTTTGTTTTTCAACATCATTATCTAGAAAAATACGGGGCTATCCCCTTTACGATGTACGCAATTTGGTCAGGTACTATTTTTATGCTACTATTCTCACCCGGGCTAAGTGATGCAATAATGGATGCACCGTTAAATGCAACATTGGTCATTTTATATCTTGGAATCTTTCCAACAATCATTCCTTATTTTACGCTAGCTTATGTTACCTCACGAACTGGAGCAGCTGAAGCAACAAGTACGCTATATTTAACCTCTGTTTTTGCATTTCTTATCGCATGGATTTGGCTTGGTGAAGTCCCACATTTTTCAGCCGTAACAGGTGGCTTAATCACTTTAATAGGGGTATTTATTGCCAATATAAAGAAAGAAGATATTGTTCAAGAAAACAAAAATGCTCAGAATTTAATCAAATGATCTCGATTAAAAAAATAGCGTTGACAACCCTTAGTAAAATCTAAGAATCGCTAATTTTTCATCTTTTGAGTAGTTACTTCGAGCCATAAAAAAATGCCCCCTAGAAAAACAGATTTTTATTTTTTAATCTGTCTACCTAATGGGGGCATATCACGTTTCACTACTCGTTAATGAATATATTTACTATTTAGATCAATCAAAAATAAAATTAAACAACCAGTTACCCCAAAATCCATATTTAACCTATTCATTTCCGTTACATTTACAATTTCAGAATCTACAAATAAATGTCGAAAAAACTTCGTTAAAGAGTGTAGGATACGGTATAAATTTCTCACGTTTTTTTAAGGTTTTGACCAGTTTTTTTGAACCAACCTCGTCTCCTCTACTTCCTATGCTAAACAAAACATATTAATGTTTAATTTGTAAAGAAATCTTCAGTATTGAGTTCTTTCTATTTAATCTTTTATGAGTATTTATAACCTAGATGGTTGGGCTTTCGATATTCTTTGGAATCGGTGGGTTATATATTGCGCCCCCTAATTGGTCCTTTAACTCAACTTTTGCTTTTTCAATGATTTGTGGTTGTAACAGAATATCGATGGCTGTAGTTGCCATTACCTTTCCGGCATGAAGCATCCCCTTGTGTCCGATGGATGTTCCTCCCTGTGCTACAACTTGCCAAGTATGAAGCTGTGTACCCATTGCAAAACAATTCGTTGCACACTGCACAGTAGGTACATTCCAACTAACATCTCCTACATCAGTAGAACCTGTCATATTAAATGTTTTATCTACATATGGCATTAAAATGGAAGAAATCTCTTGTTCTTTAATTTGCTGTAGTAATTCTTTTGGTACTGGTAGCTGAGAGAGCATTCGGAAAATACTTAACTTGTCTGACTCTGGCATCGTGTTGCGAATTTCACTTGCAAAAGCTTTTTCTTCTTCATTAAATATCGGGACACCTACCTTGAGGAAATTCTGATACATTACAGCAGCTAAAGTTTTGTTTGGAATTAGATTAGAACATCCTTTGTTAAATTGGATTTCCATTTCTGTTTCAGTCATCATCGCTGCGCCTTTTGCTACCTTACATACACGTTGATAAATTTCTTCAACTTGCTCCAATTTAGGAGCCCGTACCAAATAAAGTACTTCCGCTTCGGCTTGTACAACGTTTGGAGCTAGTCCACCAGAATTTGTAATTGCATAGTGAATACGCGCTTCAGGTATAATATGCTCCCTCAGGAAATTAACCCCAACATTCATAAGTTCTAAGGCATCTAATGCACTTCTCCCAAGATGCGGAGATGATGATGCATGGGCTGCCTTCCCTTTAAATTTAAATGCTACCTGATAGTTTGCTACATTTGTCACTGATGCAACAGCGTTAAATGGATAAGGATGCCAAGAAATAGCAATATCTACATCATCAAACAAGCCTTCACTTACCATAATGGTTTTGCCAGATCCGCCTTCTTCCGCAGGGCAACCGTAATAACGAACAGTTCCCTGTAGCTGGTTTTCTTTCATGTATTGACGTACTGCTATTGCAGCAGCTAACGCCCCAGTACCTAGCAAATTGTGACCACACCCATGACCATTTCCGCTTTTTTCGATAGGACTTTGTGTAGCTTGACCTCTTACCTGACTTAAACCAGGTAAAGCGTCATATTCTCCTAGAATGGCTATAACTGGTCCACCATTTCCATAGTGACCGATAAAAGCAGTTTCAAGTCCGGCTACTCCTCTTTCAACCTTAAATCCTTCTTCCTCTAATGTCTTACAAATTAGCTCTGCTGAGCGAAACTCCTCAAACTTTGTTTCGGCATATTCCCAAATACAATCACTTACACGAATCAATTGCTCTCTTTTTTCCTCAATAATGTCACATATTCTCTGATGATTAAACATAAAAAACACCCTTTCTGTGATAGGCTATTGTACTTGGAAACCTATCTCTCTTTCTTTTTTATTTGTTTTATCCGAGTTCGTTTCAATTGTCAGTCCTATCAAAAGTGAAATGATAAGCGCTGCAATTAAAAACCAAAATCCAGCCTCATATGAACCATTAAATCGCTCAATCATAAATCCCATTACTGTAGGAGCAACGACACCTGCAAAATTTCCAGAAAGATAGATCCATCCTGAGGCTCTCCCCACACCTGAACCAGGGATATGTTTTAGAATAATTGTAAATATTGTGACAACTCCAGATACAATGCTGATACTTGCTATCGTCATACAAATCAAAACTTCTACGATGGAAGGAGATTGTGTCAAAAACAGTAAAGAGATAATTGTCGTAAGAGAACCTGTAATGATAACAATTTTCTCCCGTCCAGCTACATATTTATCAAGTATCCAGCCTATTCCAATTACACCCACTATTGTTAAAATTGCCGGAATAGTAATTAATGCACCCATCGACACTAAATTTAAATGATGTACATTTACCATATATGAAGGTAACCATGACTGACTGCCCCAAGATACAATGGAAAAACCAAAATAAACAACCATCAATTTCCACAATAAAGGTTTTTTGAATAACTCAATCAATGTAATTTTTTCATTAGTACTATGCTTTTGAACATCGGTGCCTCCAGGATGGTAGTACTTGATGTATAGTGGAGAAAGAA
Organism: Lysinibacillus sp. NPDC058147; assembly: GCF_042884205.1. Lineage (NCBI taxonomy): Bacteria > Bacillati > Bacillota > Bacilli > Caryophanales > Bacillaceae > Lysinibacillus > Lysinibacillus sp. NPDC058147. The sequence goes on along the minus strand of NZ_JBHVUJ010000002.1, from coordinate 71,277 downwards.
GTAAACCAACACAACCTAAAATAACAAACATTAACTTCCATCCGAATCCAGTTATTAAACCAGCCACAAATAAAGAACCTAGCGCACCACCAATCTTTCCTCCAGCTGAAAGAGTGGATTTAGCTCGCGAACGTTCTTCAAAGGGGAATGTTTCTCCAATGGCTGCTACACTTGCTGCTGGGTAGCTTCCTTCCCCAATACCAAATAAAAAACGAATAGTAATTAATGATGCTAAGGACCAAGCAAGCCCAGTAAAAATCGTAATCACGGACCATGTAATTAAAGAAATAACAATCACTTTTCGCGTGCCAAATCGATCTGCTAGACTACCACCAATTGGCTGCATAATCGCATAACTTAAAAAAAAGCTACTGATAACTAAACCCATTTGTGTTTCTGTTAAACCGAACTCTTTAGAGATAGGGATAACAGCCACATTAATGGCAACCTTGTCAAAAGTACTGAGCAGCTCTCCAAAAATAAGAAATACAAGAATTACTGTTTTTGTTTTTCTATTTGTAGCAGTTGTGTTCATCTTTGATTCCCCCTTTGTTAATTTTCCTGACAATTATTCTTGTATGAAAAAAATTCGCCATATCTCCCCCTTGTATAAGACTATTGATTTTTAGACATAAATAAGACAAATTGTCTGAAAATAAGTATAAATTTATTAATGTCCTTTTTCAAGGCTTTTTTTATTCATTTCCATTGTCAAAAGGAATGGCTTATAATTGTTATCAGTGAATAAAAGGAGGGATTGAGAATGATCCGGTTGGGTGTCTTAATTGCTCAGCATTCTCTCAAAGAAATAAAAACGGTACCTGATCGTCTCCGTGAGAGCTGTGAGATCATCATGATTCCTTATCAACGCTTACAGGAAACAATTGATCTATACCAACAAAATATGCACGATGTAGATGGGTTCGTACTAACCGAGCTAGCGTACCATTATTTAACAGACCAATGGGATAGCTTTCCCATTCCAACTTATTACTTTCAATTTACAAAAGAGGAATTTTATGAAAAGCTATTACAAATCAGTTTGTCTAACCGTACGCTTGAATTTTCAAGGATTTACATCGATTTTGTAGCGAGTCAAAACAATTTCCTCGGATTAAAAGACGTATTGTCTAAAAAGGACATGCCACATTTGGTTTCCTTTTCTAAGGTGACGGATGATGGCTACGAACAAGTACTAAATGAACATATTCAGTTATGGCAAGAAGGAAAAATTGATTTGTCTTTAACCCGTTTGAGTAATATCGTTGATGATTTAACTCGACATGGAATTCCCCATATTTTTCTGTTTCCATCGACTGATTCTGTTATCCAGCAATTCGAACAAATCATAAATGAACTATCAGTGATTAAACTAGCTGAGAACCAAATTGCTATTGGTCATGTCTCCATTGGATATTCGGACACCACCAAACAAAACATAAATGAGTGGGAGTTTCAGCAAATGTTATTGCATAAATCGCTTTTAGAATTCAATACGGAGCAAGAGGTCCCCTTCCTCATTCAAATATCGAATGGCAGTTTTGAACTCATCAGTTCATATAAAGAATTGAAGTCACTTACTAATAATCTTTCGCAATGCTTGTTAATGTCTTATCTCTCAAAAGTATTACCATTTCAGGTTCACCTTGGTTGGGGTGTCAATAATACAATTTATAAAGCGCGTATAAATGCGCAGTATGCAAACCGTTTATCTATTACAAGCCGACCTCATGGCACTTTTGTTGTGACAGATTCAAATAAGGTGATTGGGCCATTGAATGAAGGAGATAATCTTGAAAATTTCAAAGGAATAAACAAGTCAATCCAACGTATTAGCAAAGATGTGGAAATTTCTACGCTGCAGCTTCAAAAAATCATGGCTGTAATGAAAAAGACCAGTAGCAATGAAATGACCGCTGAGGAACTTGCCTATCATCTCGATGTCACTATACGCAGTGCTAACCGTATTTTAAATCGGTTGGAGGAAAAAGGAGTCGCACGTATCCTTTATAAAAAACAAGAGAAGTTGCGAGGAAGGCCAAAGAAAATCTATCACATTGAATTTACTGGATTGGAATAATCGCAAAATTACGTCATATAGCAATGCGAGCTGCGTAATCTCGTGCTAATATCTGTGGGTTTAATCGCTGGGTAGCTACAAATAAAAGAACCGAGTACTCAAATATTTATGAGTAACTCGGTTTCATTTTAGTTTAGTTCGTTTTTCACCTGCAATGCTGTTCAATAGCTTCTCTATTCTGATAAAGAGTGACCCCAATACCAGAACGAGAACATCTATATGAATAAACTCTCCTACATCAATCTACAATTGAAATTGGTAAACTTGTTCGTCAAGTAGCTCTCTTACATTCTCTAGTAGTGAAAATTACTGAGTCTTCGCAAAATGATTCAAAGTCAACCATTGCTTTATTTTGATCTTATTTTGATAAAAGCTTTTTTAAATTACTTTAGATTAATAATTGCGGTATCGTATAAAGTGATCTTATTGCATATCCCTATGCTCTCCCAGCGCATCATAAAACCCCCCCCACAATTGTATCTAACAATTTGGGTGCAGTTCATTGATATGAAAGGCAGTAGCAATTATGCGGAATAAGGGTACTTCTACTAAAAAACTCACTTGAAATAAAAATCCACCGCGTTTTGATAAAGAATTTTCTCAGCTGACATTGCATCAAACAATTCTTGAATAAGCTCAATATCTGCATAAGCAAAAGGTCTTTTTGCTCGTGTGGACGGTAAATCTGTGCCGAACATTAACGCCTCTGGATTAACAGCATGAATAGATTTCAAAGCTTGTTCAACTTCGAGCTCCACACGACCAAAACCTGTTGCCTTAACCCGTACACCTTTTTCTACAAGGCGCAACAAATGAGGTAAGCCTTCCTCGGATAACCCCAAATGATCAATTGAAATCGCTGGTAATTTTTCAATCGTTGGTGCAATTTCAGGCAAATCTTTTGCGTCGATATACATTTCACTATGCCAACCAGCTAAATCATAAACACGTCTCGCAAAGTAATCGAGCTTAGTTAAATCCTCGGAACCACCCCGCTTCACATTGAATCGTAATGCTCGCACACCTTTTTTATGTAAATCCATAATCTTTTCATCTGTCACCGCAAATGGTAGCTGTGTAACACCACAATATGCAGACCCCATTTTTTCTAATGCATTCACTAAATAAGCTTGGTCAAATCCTTGGAAAGAACCTGAAACAATTGCACCACCAACAATATTATAAGTCACTGTTTCTTTTTGGTAATTTTCTACAACATAGCTAGGTGGTACATATCCTTGATTTTCAGTAATAGGGTAATCAAAATCAATAATGTGAAAGTGTGCATCAAAAATTCTCATATTTCCGCCTCCTCTCTTTTACATTATCAAACAGATAACATAAAGAAAAGTTATGTTTTTTTATGTAAATCCATAATTATTTCTTATCAATAATTCATCAGCCAAACCGGTAAATTCTTGCAAAATTCCTGCCTTGAGCAAAAAAATAATTTCTTATAAGAAATACCTTAAAGCATTGCTTCCAGATGTAAATAACGCTATAAAACCTGCAACAATGAACCATATTGCATATCGATTCTCTTGTTGTTTTCTCTTGCTAATCCAAATTAGTATGACGCTAATTAATAATAAAATGACACCCAAAGCTGTACCTGTTATATTGCCTATAATCATTCCCATTTCTTCTTGCCCTCTTTCTTTTTTGCAAACCAAATATTACCTAAATCTCTTCCGTTTCACTTAGTCTTTCGATTCAATTTTGCCGTACTTCAACTTACATTGCATCCACTTTTTCAATACTACGAATAGCTAAGTACTTGATAATAATATAAACAATACTCATTACATTGAATATTGGAAGCCTATAACTATTCTTATATTCATCAATTATTAAACGTAATAAAATAATAGCTGAGATAGTCGTCACTATTGTTTTAAAAAGAATATTCGCTAATGTCATTTGTAAAACATCAGTCCACTTACAACTTTAAATCCAAACGGTGCAAGATTAACCGGAAGATGGGTTGCCTCTATAAAAATGATTATTCCTGTAATATATTTAGATAAATGATATTTTTTCCATCCTAGTTCCATCGGTTTAAACATGGATTCTCTCTCCGTTCGTTTAATTAAGCCTTACTCCTCTAAAAAGCTATGTATTTATTGATATTTTTAATCCAGAGTAACTAACATGAATTGAACTTCCAGCACTCTCAATCCAAACAAGCAATGGAATTTCACCCTTTCTCACACGTTATATTTACACGCGAAATGCCCCTTTCATGTACTTAATTGTACGAACCGATCATCTCTTTTTTCTTTCTCATCCCTTACAAATTTATTAATTTAAAGGCTTCTTGTATGTATCATCAAAATAATCTACAGCCCTATTGTGAGAAACTTACTTATAATCGAAGTGCAGCTCAAAATATAGCTTTATTTAATAAAAAAATACCAAGCTCAAATTGATGAGTACCTGGTATCTTTAGATAAGTTTACCTTATGTCATTGAAAAGTTTACATTAATTATAGCTTATATATAGCTTCCTTCATCTAAACAAAAAAGCTAGGCTCACAAAGAATTGTGAATACCTAGCCTCTTTTATGCGTGTTCATTTGTTAACCTTGACATTACTAGTTTAACATATAATTCTAATAAATTCCAAATAAACCATGAAATAAATTTTCGAACTGGGTATCAATCTCTGAATTCTTCAACTATACTTGAAAGCTTCACTAGCGTTTTCCAATTACGGACAGTTGCTGGAATCTCAAGCTTTTTCAGATGATTATTAAGTTTAGAATTTCGAATGCTGTCATAAAATAAAAGATACACATCTCTCCCACTTATGACACTAAGTTCTCTTTCATTAGTAAAAGATAAAAATTGTTCACTATTGGCCATCGAAGGCGCTGCTGGTAACAAAGCAACATGCAAACATTCCCCTTTACATGATTGTTCAGCTTCTGAAATCTCCTGATCTGAAAAAGGGGATTGACTAACAATCTGCTGTATTTCCTCTGCTGTCCTTATAACAACAACACTTGAAATCCCAAAATCCTCTTTAATTTTCTTGTAAATTTTCGTTTGCAAAATCTCCTCAGCTTCGTCTGATTCAAAAAGGATGTTTCCACTTTGGATATAAGTCTTCACATTATGTAAGCCTAATTTCTCAAGAGAACTTCTTAATTCTGCCATGATGATTTTATTATGCCCGCCTACATTAATTCCTCTTAGTAATGCAATATATATGGTCATACTATCCCGCCTTTTTATTAAACTTTATTCACTAAAAATAGCTACATCCTTATATTGCTTCAAAGGTTTATCCTCTAGAAAATCGATAATAATTTCAATAAAGAAGAAAAGACACCCATAAATATGAGTGCCCTTATACATTTTTTATCTATACGAATCATGTGTAGGTTGAAATAAGTCTTCTTCAGTATTTCTAACAACAGAAAAGTGTTCGACATTGTAATGACCATGAAGTGTATGATTATGATGCTTGATAATTTGTTCTGCACTTATAACATCACTATCCGCTGTTGAATGCCCATCACCTACTAACGTGACATCCAAACCACATATAGTTGCAGTTCTTACTGCACTATCTATACAGTGCTGCGTCGAGCAGCCCATCACAACAATATGTTTAATATCTTGAGATTGTAAATGATTTAGCAGTTCAGTCCCATGGAAACAATTCGTTGCTTTTTTATCGAAAATCCTTGCTTCCTTAGGTACACGAATGCCATTATGAATATCGAACCCGGCCCCTACACCTTCAGCAACATCGAGATCCCTTACAAAGATGACTGGTATATCGGATTTATTTGCTTTGTCAATGACTAAATTGATATTTCTAATAAGATGTTCTTTATTAAAAACTGCTTTTTCTTTCTCATTGCCATCCATTAATTCTTGCTGAGCATCAATAATAAGTAATGCTTGATTCAAATAATTTTCCCCTTTCATTTTGAGGAAACGCTATATAAAATTTTAGTTAGACGAATTCCCCTTTTTGTTTATCACGCTAACATAATTTTTATTCATAATATCTCCCCCTAAATGAAATTGTCATTTAAGACTAATTAATTTTATCATATTTTCCTATAAATGTAATAGCAGTTAAAATGAAATAATTCGTTAATTTTTGATACTATTACAATCTTTAAGTATATAATCCATACATTGAATAGTGTCATCAATGCGTTGCTTTTTCGAATTACAGTATCTTATATTGGAACCTTCTCGAATACTGATGGCTTCGTTAATAATATTGTGAAATTCCTCTGGTAAATGATGTATTGCATATTTACAAGCATCTACTTTTGAAACGATCTTATGTTCTTGCAGTGTGTAAAATTGTCGTAACATCCCTGTAATTGACCACTCTACTTCTGAATCGACTAATTTATTTGGTATTAAAAATGCTTTATATTTTTTTATTTTTTTCAATCTATTCGACCAATAATTGTTCATATTTTCTAAAACATAATCACTTAGCACCCGTTCATCTATACTGAAGTTATATGTAGCTACATCCGGTCCTAAAATGGTAATCCCTTTATTTTTCAATATCCACCAAGTAATGGGGTTAATATCATCATTACCCCAATTTGTTTGGCCTTCATTTACGTTTAAACATCCTTTTACCTCACACTGTTTCTTCCCAACATCTTCAACTAATAAATAGCATCCGTCCATCCCTATATTCTTATATTTTCGATTTAATTCTTTGTGAAGATCTGATATGACTTCCATATCTTCTTCGGTTAAGGATCTGTTTACAACTGTCATAAAGTCGATATCACTAGAACCGAATATGTAAGCGTTCAGAGCAATTGAACCATGTAAATAGAACCCTTCAAGTGTATTCGGTAGTTTATTTTGAAAAAGGGCTATATAGTCATTTAAAATTTTTTGAGCTGGAATAGGAACTCTAGAATCCATAAAAACACTCCTTTTATCTGATTAATACTCATAAATAATAATACTTATCTTACCAAACCACCTACTGTATTTTCCATTATTTATAATAAGTTCATTCCCGAAATTAAGAAATACAATTTGACTTTATTGCCTCTTCATCATAACGTAGGGTTGATTTCCGTTCCGACTGGGCGCTTTTATCGCTGACGCTTCGCTTTCGCGCAGAAAACATTTGTTGCTGACGCTTCGCTTTCGCACAGAGCAGAGCTTCCTGGGGGCGTCCGATGAGCCGCTTCACTCGCGTTGCTCGCTCCAGGGTCTCGGGCCAACACGATGTTGGTCACGAAGGCGTTATCACAGGATGTGATGGTTTTAGCCTTTGTTCCTCTATATCGCTGATCCCCAAGGAGTCGCCCAGTCTCCATTCCAATCAACTTATTTACATAGTATACATTTCAACTTTTGATTTTCAATTAAATGTAAGTTTTTATAAATCTCTGTTGTTGTATTGGAGTATCTTTTAAAAATTCATTGGGTATTCTAGGGATTAGATAAGGAGTGGGAGAATTTGTACACAGGTTATATACAAGTAGTTGTTCAAACGATTATTAGTTTTTTTGTTCTTCTGACACTTACGAGGTTTCTAGGTAAAAAACAACTAAGTCACTTAACCTTCTTTAACTACGTAACTGGTATTACAATTGGTTCAATGGCAGCCAATATGGTAGTTTTAAAAACAATTGTATACACAAAATTTTTAGTAAGCTTAATTGTTTGGTGTGCGCTTACTACTTTAATTAGTTACATCGCTCTAAAATCCGGAAAAGCAAGAACATTACTTGATGGACAACCGACAATCGTTATTAAAAAAGGCAAAATCGATAGAAAAGCTTTAGCAAACACTAAAATTAATATTGATGATTTAACAATGATGATTAGACAGTATCAAGTTTTTTCAATTACAGAAATTGACTATGCTATTTTAGAACCGAATGGCATGCTTAGTATTCTGAAAAAGCCTGAATTTCAAAGCACCCAAAAAATCGATGTAAGCATCTATCCTTCATCTCCGGCATTTATCCCTATTGAAATAATCACTGATGGGAAGCTATTGAAACGAAATTTTTTGGAAGTTGGAAAAAGTAGAGAATGGTTAGATAACGAATTAATAAAGGCAAATATACAATCAATCGAAGAAGTTTTCTATGCAGAAATTCAACCAAACGGTAAAATATTTATCCAAAAATTTGACTAAGGAAATTTCTATATCTTGTTGCTTTTCGGTACTTAAAACTTGACAAAAAAAGTTATTTATGCAATAATTTACTTTTGCGATATTTATATGTACAATAGGATTCTCCTGGCCAGGGGGATCCTATTTTTATTTTTTGAAGGAGTGTATTTGCATGAACAAAGGTGAATCTAGTTTAACTTCATTAATCTCAGCTTTTAGTAGAGCATATCATAGTCAATTCGATGCCCCTAAAATTTTCGATGACTACCTAGCTCAAGAATTAATCACACAACAAGAGTTCAATGACATCCAAACAAATATGATTCAAGGCATTCATTTTTTTAACAAAGAAATCGCAGAAAAACTAAATGGTCAAACCGAAGAGCTATTAAAATGGATTGTGCAAACTCAACTCTCCCCTACACCCTTGGCACGTGCAGCATATTGTGAAAAAGTTTTACTGAATGAAGTTTTGCTAGGTTTACAGCAATACGTCATACTTGGAGCAGGGTTAGATACATTCAGCTTAAGACACCCAGAACTTGAAAAGATTTTAGAAATCTTTGAAATTGATCACCCTGCAACACAGGAATTTAAAAAGAAAAGATTGAATGAAGTTGATTTAAAACGACCGAGTAATGTACATTTCGTTTCGATGGATTTCACAAAAAAGTTTTCATATCAAAATCTAATGGATAGCGGCTTTGATAATAAAAAAACTTTCTTTAGCCTACTAGGTGTTTCCTATTATTTAACGAAAGAGCAAACTTCAAGCTTAATTGATCATTTGTTTGCCAATGTACCATCAGGAAGTTCCATCGTATTTGATTATGCAGATGAAAAACTATTTAAAGAAAGTGGAATTTCAAATCGTGTAGATAACATGGTGAAAATGGCTGCAGCAAGTGGTGAACCGATGAAATCTTGCTTTACTTATGAGGAACTAGAAAAAATGTTAGAAAACTCAGGCCTTCTTATTTACGAACATCTATCGCCAAATACAATTAATGAGCTTTATTTTGACAATCGGGAAGATTATTTAACAGCCTTTGAAACGATTCATTACGTTCATGCTGTAAAAAAATAAGTTAAGTTCGGAGGAATCTAATGAAATTTTATCAATTGTCTAAAGAAAATGGGAAAAACATAACATAGTATCAATTATGCCTCGGCATAATTGTGTCCGGAATCGGCTTTGTGCTTGCACAAAGCACTCCTTTCCGATTCCGTGACATCCGCCGGAGGCCTTAACTTCTTTCAGCTGGTGTTTGGACAGCCGCTGAAAAGTAACACAAATTCGCATTCATCTCACCACATATTGAGGTGGGAGACTTCTGATGAAAGAAGTTAAATCGAATTTCATTATGTCTCGGATTATCAACACTGAAGCAGCAGCAAGTATCGGGTGCATGTATTTAGAAGAAAACGGTGTTATTGGCTTTCATCAAGCTGTAGTTCCCCAGCTTCTCTTAATTTTAGAAGGCGAAGGATATGTAAGAAATGAACAGGAGCAATATTTTCAAGTACAGCCTGGAGATGCAGTTTTTTGGGAAAAAGATGAATGGCATGAAACAAAAACGGATAAAGGATTGACAGGAATCGTCATAGAATCTGAGCAATTAAATCCAGCAACTTTTATGCCTATAAAATGACGTATTAATATTTTCAAACTATTTCTCAGGCAATTAACTATGCAAAAATAACATCGTATCATATTTTAGTAATGTAAGATGGTTTAGTCTTACACCTCCGAGGCTTGTTACTAAGGGTCACTTATAATACTAAGTGACCCTCTATATATTCACTATTCAGAAAATATTGTATCTATATAGTTTATTGGACAAACCCCTAATGTATTTCCATCTGGATCACACAAAATAAAAGAATTTCCCGACACCCAAATAATTGTCTGGGAAATTTAATGGAATCGAATTACTCCTTTCAAACCTTATTTTCTTTTTCTTTAAATTTAGGACTTAGCTCACTCCACACATCAAATTTATTTCCGTCTAAATCATAAAAAACAAAATTTCTCCCCGCATGTCCCCTATCTTCAACTTCTCCAACTCTAATTCCTTTATCGAAAAAAACTTTACGAATCGTCTCTAATGCATTTATTCCATCAACCTCAAAGGTTATCGAAAAATGTTCTTCGCCATAACAATCAATGAAATTTGAGCTTTGATTTTTCAATGCTCTAACAAGAAAAATACTTTGATTGGCAACATTAAGAATAGCCTTATCAAGATCTTGGTAACTAGATTCTGCTCCTAACTTACTTACATACCATTCACACGCTTGTTCTACATTGCTAAGTGGAATATAAGTAGTTCCTATTCTAATTAAAGTCTCACTCATCCAAACACCCTCTCCAAAGTCTTTAATGAATTATTCTATTTTTAACTTTTATATCCCTTCAGACTAGCTAAATGATCTGCAAAGTTGCATTTGTCTTCAGTCTGAAATGACTAGTCTCAATTTTAGTTTCTGGTCATTTGCATTTTTACTTTTACATTTATTGGTCATTATATTTGAATGTTTTTATGGAAACGATAAGTGTCATAGATAAGCAACCCATTAAAAGAAGTAAAGATTCTCCCCATGTACTAAAATTATTTAGAAATGCAGCTTTAATTCCATTTAAAAACCATTCAAATGGATTTGCTAGACTAATGTATTGTATAAGATTTGGCGCCTTTTCCATTGTAAAAAATGCATTACTACAAAGTATTAGTGGTATCATTAAAACGTTTGCAGTCATACTTAGATGTCCTTCGTTTTTCACTAGACTTGAAATAAAAAAGCTTAGAAAGACAAAACTTAATGAAGCTATAAGAATAATCGGTGTCATAAGTAAGAGGACATTAAAAGAAAAATTCAGTTGATTGATAACGATAGAGAATAAAAGCACTATATAAGATAAAATAATCGCTACTATAGCCCAAGCACTAGAAATACTGACGATATATTTCCATAAAGGCAGTGGTGTAGCGTGAAGTAAATTATAAACGCCTCTTTTTCTTTGCGATAGCGCTATAAAAGCAGTGGTCATAAATGAATAGAAAAATACACTAACGGCAATGATGCCTTCTACATAATTTCCTGAATAGCTCGGTAAAAATATCCTTAGCGCAATGATTGCAGCAAATGGCATTAATATTGACCAAAAGAGTAAATACATATCCTTTATGCTAGATTTCAAATTTAATACGAAAATAGCCTTCATCTTCTCTCTCCTCACTTCGTTAATTCAAAAAATAATTCTTCTAAATTTTGCGTTTGATAGTGCTCCATTAAAGCATCAGGTGAGCCATTTGCCACTATTTTTCCGTGATGCATAATCAACACTCTATCAGCTACATTCATTACCTCCAACATATCGTGGGAAGAAAATAAAACTGTAACGCCGGTATCTTTTAAATGTTTAATGATCTGTTGAATTTCTCTTTGGCCTCTAGGATCCAATCCGGCAGAAGGTTCATCCAAAATTACTAATTTAGGTTGATGCAAAGTTGTCACGATAATTGCTAGCCGTTTTTGCTGTCCTAATGACAATTTGATAGCAGGAGTTTTTTTGACCTGTAATAAATCAAAAGCCGCAAGTTTTTCATCAATTTCATTTTTTGTTAGCGAAATTCCATAGAATGCCCCAAATAATTTCACATTATCCTCTACAGAGTAACCTTCGAAAAAAGGTGTTGATTGAAGCTGCGTACCTATTTCCTTTTTGTAATCAGATGTCCAGTATTTTATCGTTCCACTGTCCTGAGGGATGATGCCAAGAAGCATACCGATCGTTGTAGTTTTCCCAGCACCATTTGTGCCCACTAAAGCTATTACCTCCCCCTCTTTAATGGCAACATTTATATGATCAACGACACATCTATCTTTATAACTTTTCGTTAATTGACTAGCGCTAATGAGTTCTTTCATAACATATTTCCACCCCTTATTTAATATTGTATATTCAACGTTGAATATACAGCTATTTTTTAACTCCCTCATTCGAGAGAGTTACTTTTTTTCATAATTTCAATAGCTTGATGTACAAACTTGGATTGTACTTTCACAATTTCTAACATATTATCAAATGCTAGTTGTGTTAATGCTGGTAGTTCTCCTTGCATAGCAATCAATTTCGCCTCATAGCCAGCATTGATCGCCTTTTCTTCTTGTTCCAAAATTATTTTCTGCTTTTCTAATGCATCCACCGCTTTAACTTTTGGTAGTTTAAATGCAAAAGAGACACCAGAATATAAAGTTGTAGGATAAACTACAGAGGATTTTTCAAGAGCTTCGATAATTAATTCTTGCTCATGCGCCCTGCCCTTTTCAGTAATTTGGTAAATTGCTTTTTGTCTATGACCCGTGGATTCAATACTAGCCACCTCTATATAGCCATCTTTTTCAAGCTTCTTTAAAGCATTATAGATCGAGCCGATTAGCACACCACCCCATCGTTCAGCGTCACTTAATTCAAGCATTACTTTAATATCATAGCCAGTCATTGGTTTTAGTCCTAACATAGCAAGAACTAATAGCCTTGTCATAATAATCACCTTTTTATATTCAACGTTGAATAAGTTGAATATAACGGTTCTGCATTTTTTTGTCAATAGGCTTTTATTTTTGATTGAAATGTTGTAATAAACAAAATATATTACAATAAAGTATTTTATGATAAAATATATGATATTGCGCCATCAAGGGGCATGAACCAATTTAGACTGTAGCAAATTTATTTTGCTACAGTCTTTTTACTTTTAAATATATCCAACATAAAATAAAAAATGGGAATGCCCTCTTGTATTCCTCATTTTCTAATTACTAATTATTAACTTGCCAGGCGTTTTGTAAAAATTCATTAAACGTTAGAATATTTGGTTCATCTGAGCGAACTTTTAAATTAATGGCTGATGTAATGATAGATTCTGAAATATGTTGAAGGATGGTAATCGAACCGTCCTGTATTTCATTTGCAATAGCATTTTGACCTAAAATCGCATAGCCTATTCCATTCAATACGGCACGCTTTATCATCTCATCGCTTCCTCCAAGCATAATTGTGGACTGCGGTTGAAATTCAGCTTTTTTGAAGTATTGTTCTATGATATTACTAAAACTACAATGATAGTCATAGGAGATAAAGGTATCTTCTCTTATAATCTCATGAAAACTTCTTTCTTTGCTAGTTTCAGACGAAGCAACTAATAAAGCCTTTTCTTCTTCTAAAAAAGTTTTATTAATATCGATAGCATTACACTCATTCGCAATAATAGCAATATCCGCAACGTGGTCTCTCACACTTTTAATTGCATGTACACTATTTAGTGGTAGAAGACTTATTTTCACACTCGGGTATATTTCCATATAAGCTTTGACAATCGGTGAAAGATGTTGCGTACAATAATATTCCGAGGCAGCAATAGTTAGAATGCCAGACGGTACATGTAGTTCTTCCATGTCTTTTTCAATCTTATCTATAAAAATGAATAAGCTGTCGACATGGTCTTTTAGCTTTTTTCCAGCAGCTGTTAGAAGAGTCTTTTTACCAACTCTTGATAATAGAGTGTGATTCAGTTCTTTTTCTAAAGACTGTATTTGTAATGTAATAGTTGGCTGTGTATAACCTAATCTTTTAGCAGCCTTTGTGATATTTAATTCCTCTGCGACTACTTGAAAGGTTTTTAAATTCCTTAGTTCCATCTAATCACCATCTACTTTCCCCTTATTCCCACATAATAAATCTGTATTTCCATTATAAAGTAATAATTACCCGTCTTCCATGTAAGAAATTATGAGTGTAATGCCAGGTTGAATTAGATGTTTTTTATTTCTACCCTGCTTTATCAACTATTTTTTAACCATTAAAATTTCTTATGGTAGGCATTTGACGTTTATTCTGAATTAAGGGAAAATTCTTTCAACATTAATGAAATGGGGATGAGTTTATGATTGATTTGAAAAACAATAATGAAGAAGGTTTATTAGCGCCCACAATGGCGAAGGATTTTCCAAATCTGCGAGTAGTAAAATCTGAGGGCTTATTTTATATAGGAGTCGATGGTAAAAAGTATTTAGACTTTACTTCTGGTATTGCTACAGAAAATACAGGTCATAGACATCCAAAGGTAATTGCAGCTATTAAAGATCAAGTTGATCATTTAGTCCATGGTCCTATCGGTATTATTAATTATGATTCAATTATTCTATTAGCTAAGAAATTGAAAAAGATTTTACCAGATCCATTGGATTGTTTTTTCTTTGGAAATAGCGGTGCTGAAGCAATTGAAGGTGCAGTAAAATTAGCAAGACATGTAACCAAGAGACCTTATGTTGTTTCTTTCCTCGGAGGATTCCACGGAAGAACGATGGGCGCCTTAAGTCTTACTACATCAAAAAGTAAATACAGAAGGAATTTACCGGTTGGAGCAAACATGACCTATCAATTACCTTATGCTCAATTATCGGAAACACCAGAGGGTTTAAATCATGATGACTATTGGTCAGAACACGTTGAAAAAGATTTTGAACGTTTATTTAATCATCTAGTGTCTCCAGATGAAGTGGCAGCTGTTATTTTAGAACCTGTTCTAGGAGAAGGTGGTTATGTTATCCCTCCAAAGGCGTGGTTACAAAAAATAAGAGAAATCTGTGATAGAAACGGAATTTTATTAATCTTTGATGAAGTTCAGACTGGTTTTGGACGAACTGGTGGTTGGTTTGCGGCAAGTCGATTTGGTGTGATACCTGATATTATGGCAATTGCAAAGGGAATTGCCAGTGGCTTGCCCCTTAGCGCAACAGTAGCTTCACGGGAGTTAATGGAACAATGGACAATTGGCAGTCATAGTACTACATTTGGCGGAAATCCTGTCGCATGTGCAGCCGCATGCGCTACGATAGACGTTTTAGAAGATGAAGGTTTAGTGGAAAATGCTAGAATATTAGGTGACTATGCATTAAATAAATTAATACACTTAAAAGAGAAACATCACACGATTGGCAATGTTCGTGGTATTGGCTTGATGATAGGAATTGAAATTATTCATCCTGAGACCCGAGAACCAAATGGTAAGGGTCTGCTAAACATCCTAGAGAAGTGTCTGCATAAAGGAGTTATTTACTATTTAAGTGGTAATAAGGGCGAGGTAATTCGCATGATGCCTCCATTAAGTATAGATAAGGAACATTTAGACTTAGGACTATCCTTACTTGACGAAGCAATTACAGAATACGAATTAGAATTAAGTTCGGGGGGTGTATAAATGAATATACTGGATACTTTTGTTCTTCTTCTCTATTTCGGTGTATTGATAATTGTAGGAATAATCGGAATCAAAAAAGCGAAATCTGAAAAAGATTTTGTCCTCGCAGGAAGTCGTTTAGGGTATTACAGCCATGTCGGTTGTTTAGCAGCTGTTATTATAGGTGGTGCTGCTACCATGGGTTCAACGACATTAGGCTATAATTTCGGAGTTTCTGGCCTTTGGTTTGTTTCAATGATGGGCTTTGGTATAGCTGCCTTGGGTCTTTTCGTCGTAAATAAAATTAGCGGATATGAAGTATTTACTATTAGTCAGCTACTGGGAAAGCGCTTTGGAGAAGGAACTCAGCTTATTAGTGCAATTGTTACAGCCATCTATACTCTTATGGTTGTAGTAACACAAGTAATTGGTATGGGAAATGTTATTCATGTGTTACTAGGCTGGTCCCTTATTCCTTCAATGATTATTGGCGGAGGGATCGTGCTCTTTTATACAATCTTAGGAGGAATGTGGAGTATTACCTTAACTGATATCATACAGTTTATAGTAATGACGATCGGTGTATTTTTTATTATGTTCCCGTTTAGCGTAAACAGCGTCGGAGGTTTAACAGCTCTATTTAGTAGTGTACCAGAAACGCATCTAAGCCTTACAAATATCGGCTGGGATCGTATCTTCCAATACTTTTTATTGTACTTCTTTGGTTTAATGGTTTCTCAAGACATCTGGCAGCGCGTATTTACAGCGAGAAACCAAAAGGTAGCCAAAAGAAGTGCCATATCAGCCGGTATATACAGTGTTTTCTATGGTTTAGTACTAAGTATAGTGGGAATGTGCGCACTTGTGCTACTTCCAAATCTAGACTCTCAATCTGCGTTTACTAGTCTTGCATTAGAAATTCTCCCACCAGGCTTGTTGGGGCTTGTTCTTGCTAGTGTTTGTTCTGCACTTATGTCAAATGCTTCAGGTGCTATCTTTGCCTCTGCGACCCTAATTACTAACGATATCATAAAGGTATATGTAAAAAAAGATATGACTGATAAAGATGTCATCAAAACATCTCGAATTGCCATACTTTGCTTAGGTGTGTTAGCAATTATTTTCTCAGTATGGATTCAAAACATACTGGTGGCATTAGACATGGCCTACGCAATTTTATCAGGTGCTATCTTCGTACCTCTCATCATTGGCCTTTATTGGAAGCGTGTAACAAGCAAAGCTGCTTTTTATTCTATTATTGCTAGTTCACTAGTTATCTTTATTTCATTTATTATTTTTGGAATTGCTTCTACTCAACCAATTATTTATGGCTTAATTACTGGATTCATCGTTATTGTAGGTTTCACCCTTATTATTCCCGAAAATAACATTGAGGTGAATAAGGAAAATACGACAATTTATAAGTAAATATTTATATAAAGCACCAAGTTCATAAGACAGACTCAAACTAAGCTGCACTCCAATGGTTAGACACATCTAACAATTGGAGATGCAGTTTTTTCATGAAAATTATTTAAAAATGTTAATTGAGGAATTTGCTATGATTAGGTAAAGCAATCTGCTCAAATTCAGTCGCTAACTTATGCAAATTTCTAGCAAGCTCTTCCCCTTTCATTGGTAATCCATGTCCTGTAATAGCAACGGAAGGTTTTAATGATTCTATTTTTTTTACGGAATCCCAAGCAGCCTGCCAATCCGTCGTGAAATATCGTGGCGGTCCGCTGATTTCCTTTTTTTGTAGCAACACTTTGTAGAGCGATTCTTGTTTAACCGTAACAAATGCATCTCCAGCAATTAACGCCCGGTCCTCTTCTCGGAATAAAGATATATGCCCTGGCGTATGACCCGGAGTATGAATCCAGCGAAAACCTTGCATAAATGGAACACTGCCATCAGACGGAAGCGCTTCAACGTTGTTTCCTAAGTTAATAGCTTCATTCGGGAAAATGGATGACACTTTTGCTATTAAGCCTCCATCTACAATAGGATCAGGTTCAGGATAATTTTTTTTACCAGTTAAATAAGGTAATTCTAAAGGATGGGCATAAACCGGCATACCCCAATGTTCAATTAAATCAATTACTGCTCCAACATGATCAAAGTGCCCGTGCGTTAAAATTAATGCTTTAGGCCGACTATTTGATCCAAACCTCTTCTCGACTATTGAAATAATTTCCTTTGCACTTTTTGGCATGCCTGCATCAACTAATACGAACTCTTTCTTATGAGGTTCACCGCAGAGTACGATATTAACAATTTGAATTGTATGCTGGTATAAATCAGGCAATACTTCTACACCATCTCCACTCCAAATTGATGTCGCTGGAATGTATTTAAAGTCGCTACCATAATTCATATCTTTATGCATGGAAAACCCTTCTTCCGTCATTGAATTTTAGACAATCATATTTTTCCTTTTTTCAGTAAAAATAAAGCAAGAAAAAAATGGATTGTAATTCAAAACTAGCGACTTTGGTATAGCCTAAATCTTTTAGTTATATTGTTCAAACGCTAAACCCATTTTCCTGACTATACTCCTTTATGAAGTTTTAATTTAATCTCATTCATCAGCTTTTTGAAATCTTATTCGATCCTTATTTCTTGGAATTCCATTATATACTATTTCCCATTTGCCATTTTTAAATAATTCGTATTGTTCAAAAGCGAGTGGCAACCCGTTTGCTGTAGCTATGTCACTACTATCCATAAGTTGTAAATGTAAATGCGGAGCAAAGGAGTTACCTGAATGACCAACTCTACCAATAACTTCACCTTTTTTTACACGCTGACCAACTGAAACCTGAATTGATCCTGTTTGAAGATGGACTAATGCAGCATATACATTGTCGTCACGTTCTATAATGATGTAGTTGCCAGCGATTGATTGTATGTCGTCTTTCTTCGGGTCGAAATAATGAGCATTTTTATAAGCGTTAGACATATCTGAAAGCAATTTTGTTCGTGTTCGTTCTTTATAACCATCCTCTGCTTGGATAATGATTCCTTCGCAAGGAGCATATATTTCTTGCCCCCAACAATAATATTCATCTAAGGGAACCCCAAAAAGTAGATATTGCGCCAAACTAACACGATAAGCGGGCCAGCCCTTTCTTTCCCAATCCACTTGTATAAAGTCGTAAGCATATCTTGATCCTAATTTGTTTGTGCCGTGACTCGGAATTTTTGTACCTGGAGTGTTAGGAGAGTGCCATTCTCCTCTCAAAGGAAACTCTACAATTATCGGCTCACGAGCATCAATCATTTCATATCCCTCCCCCGTCGATTCTTTACCTACATTATTGAAAATGACTAGTGCTCGAAGTACGATACTGATAAGTACAGTCAACCGTTTTTTTCGTGTTGAATGCACATTTCCAAACCGCAACCGCTTATTCATTTCTTGACGTGTAGAATATTTTCCTAAGTTCATCAAAATATCCATCAAGTTTTTCAACAACGAGTTCATAGTTCAAAGACTGAGATTCTGAATTTTAAATATCATGTAATATTTCATTAGTAAATCCAATATTAGACCATAATGATATCATTTGGAAAGCGAAAGAATTGGTGGTTGAAAAGGACTCAATTTGGAATGAATTTAACATTAAGCGATCCACAGTATACGTAGCTGTACAATGGACAAGGTATGAGAAAAAAGAATTATGATTAAATCTAAAAACCTGCTAGATATTTAGCTACTTCCTTAGCTAAAATCTAGCAGGTTTATTTATTTACGAACAGCTTCAAATGTAATTAGTGAATGCTCTTTTGAAGGCTTCTTGTTATAAACATAGTCAGCGGAGCAAGTAATTTCAGAAAAACCTATATTTGTTAATATAAGCTTGAATTCTTCTATTCCGTACCATCTTACAGGAAATCTTTGTAACTCTGTATCTATTAATTTACCATTTCGCCATTTTTCATATTTTAATACGGTTAGCGTATATTGTTCGATCCAGTTCATTTCAACTGCTTTTCTTTCTATTGCAATTCCTTCTTCTTGCGAGATTTCATAGTAGGATGAAGTAATTTCCCCTGTTAGCCAGTCTGTAGGTAAAAGCATGTCTACAATTAGGCGGCCTCCAGGTATCAAATGATTATACATACATGTTAAAGAATCCTTCGTATCTTTTGAATTCTCAATTAAACAGAACGAACCTGTCGGCATAACAATCGCTTCATATTTTGAGTCTAATGAAAAATTGCTTAAGTTACCTTCATATAGATTTGGCTTGAATCCTCTTTCTTTGCAGTGTTTTCGGCATGTATCTAACATTTCTGGTGAGTAGTCGATCCCCTCAACATCATATCCATTTTCTAGTAAAGGGATTAAGAAGCGTCCAGAGCCCACTCCTGCTTCAAGTACCCTTCCCTTAGTTCCTTTTAAGCGTTCAAGATAATATTCAATATCTCCACCAATAGAATATCCTACTGGTTTTGTCAAATCATAAAGTTCTGTACATAAAGGTCCGTAATTACTATACATGTCAATTCCTCCGATTTTGTGCAGAAGAATCTATTATTTATTTCTTCCACACCTTATATTTATTTGTTGGAAAAATAGAGCTGACTTTCATCACAAATCACTCGCTTTCTGTATAATATAGTAAAATTATACATATCCAAAAAAATTACCGCAATGTATTTATATTATCAATTATCACATAGCGTGGGGTGATTTGCGTTCCGCCTAAGCTCTTTCTCGTTGCTGTCGCTTCGCTTTCGCACAGATAAAATTAGCACAAATTATCAAAAAACATTTATAGTTTATCTTTAATATTATCTATAGAAAGGGGCTATGGTATGAATTATTATGAAAGGATTCAAAACTCAATCGAATATATTGAAGAGCACTTACAGAATGAATTATTAATTAAAAATGTATCAACAGCATCTTATTTTTCAGCTTTTCATTTCCAAAGGCTTTTTCAAGCAATTACTGGATTTTCAGTTCAACAATATATTAAAAATCGAAGGCTATGTGAAGCTGCCCTTTTATTAGAAACAACCTCAAAAAACATATTAGAAATCGCTATTAGTTTTCAATACGGTTCCCAAGAGGCTTTTACACGTGCTTTTACAAACTATTTCGGGGTAACTCCCTCGAAATACCGGAAAGTTAAAAATACCACTCCCCTTCAAACAAAAATAAACTTTTTGGATTATAAAATTAAGGGGGAATTAACAATGAACAAGCCTGAAATTGTTTATCTCAAAAAAAAGCTTATTACAGGATATGTATATAAAACTACTTTACAAGACGAAAAGTATTTTATAGATATTCCTGAATTTTATTTTGATTTCGGTAATAACCAGTACTATGAGCGTATTTCTAACAAAATTACACCGAATATGGCTTATGGTGTCTCTACTCAATTTAAAGATGATGGACGATTTTCCTTTATTGTTGGCGAAGAAGTAGAGAAATATGATATTTCTATAAATGACAACTTTGTCAATACTCTGATTCCCGAAGGTAAATATGCGGAATTTAAAATTGATGGCTCTGTAGAATCCGTTCAAAATACTCGACGTTATATTTACGGGGTTTGGTTACCAAATTCAAATTACGAGAGAAATAACGGCCCTGACTTTGAAATTACAGACGTAATAAATTCTATATTTCCAAATACAATGAAAATGAAAATTTATATTCCGATCAAGTGAAGAATACTTAATAAAAAATAAGGAGAATATGCTATGAATATCGAAAAAGTGTTTACAGAGTTCCCATTATTAAGCTCCGAAAATATTGTGCTAAAAAAAATTGAAGATGCACATTTACCGGAAGTATTTGCGATCTACGATAATGAAAAAATCTTTAAATATTGTGGGATCATCCCAAAACATAATATCCAAACAGTAGGTAAAATGATTGGTCATTTTGACAGGGATTATCAGAAGAAAAACAGAGTTAAATGGGGCATTTTTCAAAAGTCGCATAGCGATAAATTAGTAGGCATTATAGAAGCAATGGATTTTAATCAAAAAGTGAATATGGTGACGATTGGTTACTTTTTCGCAGAGGATTATTGGGGTAAGGGCCTTGCAACGGAAGCAGTTAAAATACTTGTCAAATTTTTAATTGAGGAAGTTAATATAAACCGAATACAAGCTGAGGTTATGCCATTAAATGAAGCATCTAAAAAGGTTCTCCTGAAAAATGGTTTTTTTAAAGAAGGGCTTTTAAGACAAGCTACTTTATGGTCTGGTAAAGGAGTTATAGATTTAGAAATATACGGATTGCTTAAAGAAGAGTACAAGGTTAACTAAATAATTAGGTACTCTTTCGTCAAAGTGCATAGACATATAATTCTTTCGAACATTAATTATGAGATAATGAACTAATATTAACAACCGAAAGAGTGATTCTATTGATTAATAAGCATAAGCCTATTAACTTGCAATACCGTAACATGCAAATAACTTATTTGATAGTTATTATTATCACCATTTTTTTAGGCCTAGCTTCTAGAAAATGGAGTCTTCTACTTCCGTCATTTGTAGCGCAGAACGCTGGGGACATGCTATGGGCTATGATGGTCTATTTCGGATTCCGATTGTTGCTAGTGCGTAAGAGCACCTTTACAGCCATGTGGCTCAGTTTTTTGTTTAGCTTCAGCATTGAATTTAGCCAGTTATATCAGGAAGACTGGATTAATCAAATTCGTGGAACAACGCTCGGTGCTTTGATACTTGGCAAAGGTTTTCTTGTAGTGGATTTAGTTCGTTATACAGTAGGTATTATAATTGCTACTATACTAGATAAGGTGGCACTTAAGTTCACTTCTCGAGGTTAAATATACAATTAAACGAAAAATCGCTAGAGAATTTTTTTAATTTCTCAAGCGATTTTTGTATTTAGGGTTATAAATTAATAAACCTTATGTCATTATTCTATTCATTAATCCAGTTGATTAATTCCCTATCAAAATAATCCGGTTCTTCAAACATTGGGTTATGGCCGCTTTTTCCAAAAATGACCTTCTTTACATTTTCATATGAATAATCAATGACATCCCAGAGCAAAACAGGAGCGACTAAATAATCATACCTTCCTAACCCTACAAAAATAGGTTTATCTATGTGTGCCATAGATTGGATTAGATTTCGTTCAGCAAAAACTACACCCCAAAGGTAATCAATAACTTCCATATTTGTATAGACGCCATCCCACATATAAGCAGCATCGAACGTATAATCATAAAAGCTATGCGCTCCCATGCGGATACACATATGCACAAATCGTCTTTCAGGATCATTGTGAATATCATTCTCTAAGAAGGCAATATCATGCTCGAATTGCTTTGTACGCTCAGCACTGGCAGTCTCATTAAAAAATGAAAAACTTTGCTGCTGTCTCTCTTGACTGTTTGTCGGTGCTGAATTTAATAATATAACCTTCTGAACATACTGGGGATATTTTTCGGCATATGCCAAAGCCATAAATGCGTGCCCAGAATGGCCTAAAATGATGAAATCCTCAAGCTTTAGCCATTGTCTTGCTGTTTCAATATCCTCGACAATTTTATCCAAAGTATAATCTTCTTTCTTTAAAGAACGTGGAGGCTTCACAAAACCTCTATGATCTAAGAAGATAAATTGAAAATGTTTATATAAATTTTCCGAGAACAAGCGTGGATAATATACACTGCTACCCACTACCAATATCGGCTTACCTTGTCCCTTCACACAATATTTTAAATCAAATCCTTCACTAAAGATGCTTTGATAATTATTCATAATAATCGTCCTCTTTTCTTTTTATATAGAAGAGCTTCATATTATGCTCTTCTTTCTTATCACTCCCTTTCTTTTTTACATTCCCGTGTTTTCTCCATAGAACGCTCAAGCATTCTAATTCACCCCATTATTATTTTATTAATTAAAAAACGAGCGCTGAGCCGCTTCATTGTTGTCGATTTCGTACATGATAATAACTCTATATTTTTCCATTCAATATGCCTGATAATATAGAAAAGTTAAATTTTTAAAACTCGAATCAAGTATACAACATTAATTCAAAAGTTTAAAATTATTAAATATTAGAAAAAAACAGAAAGATAGAGGATACAGGAAAATGGATAAGCGATTACAACACATCATCACATTAAGAGAGAATGGTCGATTGGAAGAAGCGAATCAATTAATGGTGGCTCTAGTTAATGAAGAGCCTGAAAATGGATACTACCAATTTCAATGTGCCTGGACATATGATTCATTAGGAAAAGAACAAGAGGCTGTCCCCCACTATGAAAAAGCGATTCAATTAGGGCTTAAACCAGAATTTTTAGTAGATGCTTATTTAGGATTAGGTAGCACCTATCGTACATTAGGGCAATATGAACAGTCGAAACGTATTCTTGAACAAGCTCTAAGTGAGTTTCCAGAAGCCGAACATGTAAAGGTTTTTTATGCGATGACTCTTTACAATCTTAGGGAACACTCAAAGGCTATGGAAACTTTATTAAATACAGTAATTCACACTACTAATCATAAAGGCATAAAAAATTATAGCAAAGCCATTAAGTTTTACAGTGATAAGCTAGATCAAACTTGGGAATAACACTATAAAAGATCAGGCTCCTATTTTTGAACCTGATCTTTTCATATTTCTAAATAAATCTAAAACCCCATTAAACTATATAACTTTGAGTTTCTTGATAAATTCAATTTTGTAAAAAAAGGTCATCATTGAAATGACCTTATATATTCCAAGCTATTTATGCTGTGAAGATTTTATTTTGAAAGAATCTATGATAAAATAAGAACATGCATTCCCTCTCTCTTGATTTTCTTAACGGGAATTTTTTGTTCTGATAATAAATTGGGTGCGAGAATATATATTGCAATATATATTCTAATGTCGGATAATCTGTTGTTTTTACAGCATTGAAAAACAAATTGGTATGAGATTGATTGGAGTGTAGAATGAGCTACTCCTTAGGATCAGCGTCATAGTTGAGCCTTAGAAACGAGTAGAGAAACAGAAGGCTCATCGACCGCCCAAGGAAAACACTCAGTCGGAACGGAAATCCCCCGTTATTTGAGGATACTAAACTCAATAACTTTCTTTTTCCAACGTTTATATTCTACTAACTCTAAAAAACCATAAGTTATTATCATTGATAAAATAGGGACAACATAGTACTTCGGAGGTCCAAATATAAAAATAACAACAATGAAACCTGCAATATAAAGCGCAGTATTTAAAAGATATGATTTTTTTCGATATTTAAATAAAGTGTTACCTTATCCATTACATTTCCTTTCACAACAAACATACTCACTAATATTTTTTGTTCTTTTTCTTGAACTATTCTGCTCCTTATTCAACTAAAGTGATTGCTTTAATTAATTAATTAATTAATTAATTAATCGCACCTTTTAATTGAATAAGAGATATTTTTTTAGATTGTTTCCAAAATCTCTTTTGCGATTTCATCAAGTTCTTCTGCGAGTTCATTATTTGTAGGTGTTTCAGCCACTCTTGTTAAATACTCTCTAAACTGAACTTTTGACTCTACTGGCAATTTTGTAACTAAAAAATGTAAAATAAACCACTTCCAGTTATCATCATCTAAAGATAAAACATCTTGCACATGTGGGACAATATCTTCTGGAAAAGTTAAAAGTAATTCTAATATGCTTGGTGCCACCGGCCAATTCATATCTTGAATCCATTCGAGGAGGTTAGGCAATAAAGGCAATATTTTATCTCTATCCATTTTTTTAATCATTTCTACTCTATCATGATCATGCTTATGTCTTGGCAAAAGATCTTCAAAGTTTTCCATATGAATCCCTCCCATAGATTTTTAAGCGATCGTCCCCTTTAGTTGCACCAGACTTTTTACTATTCCTTTACTTCAATTAAGCCTTCATCATCACCAACTATTTCAAGCACAGGCTTTTCAAATGCTTTTAAAACTGTGCTTAATGTCCACTCTAAGTCTTCTTTACTCCCACCAGTAAGAACATCTTTCCCCCAAATCCATGAAGCAGGTACATCGTTTTCGTAATATACCTCACATATTTCATTTCTCTCCTTCAAAATTTTCAGTGTAAAGCTTCACATTCTTAGATACTTATTTCTTCCAACCTACGGCTATATCGTTGGATGGGAAATCAATTACCAATTTAATTTGGGGTGAATAAATATATCTGTCCCATTTTCTAACTTCTTCAACTCTATGTATAATTTTAATCAGTTTTGTTTTAATAACATGCTGATAATTAAGGTCAATAATATAGCATATTTCATTATTTATTTTATGATTTTTAATTACTAGCTCTGCTAATGCACCTTCATAGTCAACAAAGTGAGAAAATATAGTTTTGTAAAACATCAATGTCCATTCAACCCCGCTACTACAAAATGGAAATTCTTCAAATAATTCATCCGTGATTTTTTTTGAATCTTCTTTTGATAATATCTCTACCTCAGAATCAGTATTCGGAAATAACTCATTAAATTCCTCTAAAACAGTTTCGTATTCTCTTTTTTCCTCTTCTTTTATTCGTTTTTGTTTTTGCTTGTCTAGCAACTCTTTTAAACGTTCTTTTTTACCCTCCATCATATTCACCCTAACTATTTTCTGAGTATTTTATCAATTCCACCTTTCTCTACTAAGCGTCGTTTGTTCAATATAGAAAAAAGAGCTGCATATGCAATTCAATGATCTTTAATTAACGTTACCATTTAGTTGAATAAGGTACTTACTTTATAATATTAATTAACATAATGAGAAATATAATAAACAAGAAAACTATATGTATCCACGCTATACATTTTATGAATGATGCCGCCAAACTATCTTTCGTAAACCATAGTGAAGAACAATAGAAAAAAATAAAAGACTGATTATTCCACTAAGGGTACTACCATCTACAAATAGTAAAACTGCATTTATCAATACAACTATAATAAATATAATGACATATACCTTATATAACTTTTCTTCGTCTCTCGTGTTGGAATTGATACATTACCCTTGTACCCCCTCAATATACTTTCTTCACCTACCCTGTACCGTTAGCACAGCAAGAAAAAAGATGCTGCTGCTGCAACACCTTGTTTAACTCTCGCACCTTTAGTTCAACAATATTTTTTCTTTATTATTCCAATTGAAGTTTCATCAATACCAGTAATATTGGAAATTGATTTTAATCCAATCCTCTTGCTTGGTTGTTCGTAAAAAAACGTCTTCACTTGTTGGAGAAACGCCCCGCTCTAATTTCTTTCCATAGAATACATTACCTATTAAATCTTAACAATGTATTGACTTATTTTATATATGTAATTTTTTCCTCTCTACTTAACTACCTCGTTCGAGTAAAGAAAAAAGAGCTACATATGCAACTCCATGATTTTAATTAACGCACTCCGTTAGTTTAATATACTATTTGTTTAATCTCTCTCATTGGTATGTAGAAAATGAACTTGTCACAATTCGAGGCTGTATGGCTGTGCTCCTTGGGTAACTTCTGCTGGTGAAGGAAAAATCGGTTGGGTATATCGCCCAGATTTAGCTGAGGCAGCTGCGAATGTTTTGGTAGCTGATGGTCACGAAAATAAAATTTATGAATTTTCTGGTGAAAATTTAACACAACAGCAATTTGTTAATACTTTAAATGAAGTATATTCGCTGATTTTATGATACTTATCATAAAAATTTCTTTGTTCGATTAACATCTATTTCAATAACCCAGCATCCAAATTTGGTCCATAATATCACCTTCACATATATATTTACCCTATTTTTTATCTTTTCTTATTGATATAAATTGCACAGTTAGTCCAATAAAAAAAGAGCTGCCAAAGCAACTCAATGTTCTTTTAGTAAAGCATCTCAAAAGTATTTTAAATTTTATGTTCTTTAATTAATGTTATAAAATTGCTCGATAAATAGTGAGTAATCTGCATCTAGATTTTCTTTGTTTTCGACGATGATTTTACCTTCATATAATGATTCACCTGTACGTAAATCACCGATAATGAACAAATGACCGTCAGAAACACGATCGACTAAATATAGTTTACCATCTGTAATCTGTAAAAAAGGTTTTTCTTCATCATTTGTAATGTTTGGATATTTAAAGTTTAAAGGCTCCTCCCACTGTTTCATTTCAATATTATAACGGTTCAGCTCTAATCTATTAGCTGAATGAACAGGAATGAATATATCTGTTCCATTTAGAAAAATTGACTTCATATATGGTTTTAATTCGGCTGGAATTGTCCATTCCTTCACTTCATTATTGAGATAGTTATAAAGATACATTTTACTAAAGATCGTTTCACGCTCACCATTTTCTAGTTGATTGTATTTTTCAATCATATATAATAAATAATTTTCATTTTGTACATTTTTAAAGTCATTAAATATATGGATGCTGGCCTTGCCTATCTCTTCTGACTCTTTTTTTGTAAGTATGGAGTCATGTTCTAATTCCTTTTTGTTTTCATCAACCGTATATATATGCAGCTCTTCCTCACCATTGAGATAGCTAGTTCCTAAAATCTTTATTTTTCCATTCTCTACATAGACATCTCTCTCATTGATCCAGTCATATCTCACTTGGTCTGGCATATTGATTTCAAATGAAGAACTGTCCTTTGTATGTTTATCAAGTGTTTCGATTTGAAGAGTGAACAAATTTCCTCGGCCCTCTTTTCGACCATTACTTTGAAAAGTGGTGTAAATCAAACGGTCTTCGTCTTCAAAATACTGACCAGGATTTAATTCTTTTCCACGCATAAAACTACGGTGTTCTTCAATATATTTTTGAAACATCAAAGGGTTATTTCGTCCTATCAACTCTCCAATGAAAGACCTGCTCTGATTAGTCGAACTATCCTTTGATATATGCAACCCTCGAATAATATCACCGCTCTGATAATTTGCTTGAATAATAAGATTTTCGATTTCTCCCTTATTTCCGCTAGTTGTTTCTATTTTAAAGGATACACCCTTTGCCATTGCCTGTTGAATATAATAAGTACCAATTGTCATCACGATGATTAAACTAATCAATATCGTTTTCCAATATTTTTTCATTGTCATTCCCCCCTTAGACCCTGATTTTATATTTTAGCAAATGATTCGCGATCCAAATAGCACTGCCTAATACGATGATGCTCATTACCAGTTCCATTAGAAAGACTTCAAGTGCGTAAAAATAGCCACTATCAAATTCATTCACTAGTATTGGTACAAAAAGGACTCCGAACGAAAGCATTCCATAAACGATTGCGAAAAAAATGCCTTTTAAACCGTAACTTCGTTCAATTAAAATGGCTGTGAATAGAACTGCTACAAGGATTAGCCCGACTCCATAAATCAGGATAAATTCTGTAAAAGTTTTCGGATACAGCCAGCGCCACATTTTTAAACTATAAATATCATAAAATGAAAAATGCGATTGTAAATCTGTTGGTATAATACTATTAAAAATTTGTATTTCGATCGGGAATAACAATATTTGCAAAGTTACCAAACCAAGTACCAACAGCATAATAGTCGTCAATTTTGCGAGATAAATAGTAATTCTTTCAGTTGGCAACATTAATAATCTGTAAATAAACGTATTTTTTCCAAACCAATCTCGATACCAAATAAAGAAAACATAAATCACCAACATGGCGATGCTAAAAAAGATTGGCATCAGAAACCAACCAGACTCAATGAAATGATAATAAGGAGAAACCCCGTATTCCTTAATATATTGGCTCATTGATAGTTGATTTTTATACATCACTTGATCTGCGTTATTCATATATTCTTTTGACACAACAATCGCCCCAATGAACTGACTGACGATTATCAATCCTATTAAAGTTAGGTACAATTTGAAAAATCGATTTACTTCGAAATTAAGAAGTTTGAAAAAGTTTTTCATCCACGATACACCTCTCTCATGACATCAACGACTGATTTCCTTTCCTTTTCACGTACTTCCTCTACGCTAAACTCCTTTATTACTTCTCCGTTATCAATAAGCACCGCTCTATCAATCAAGTGTTCAATATCACTAATTTCATGGGTTGTGATAATCACACCACGATCTTCAATTAAGTGGCTTGTAAACACTTCGGAAATCTGTTCACGAGAGAAAATATCAATACCAGAAAATGGTTCATCCATCAGTAAGTAATCCACATTCAGTGCCAAACCTAATATCATATTGACTTTAGCCATATTCCCCTTTGATAAATTGGCAATTCGTTCAGTAGGGTCTAGTTTAAAAAATTGCAGCAACTCCTCTGCCCTTTGAGAATCCCAGTTTTTATAAAAATCGGCCATGAACTCAAAGGCATCACAAATTTTCATTTGCGGCAACATCGTAATTGTATCTGGAATAAAGGTAACTTTTTCAAAGCTTTCTTTCCGGATTTTTTCTCCATCAATCAAAATTTCACCGCTATTTATAGGAGTGAGTGCCATAATAGCTTTCATGATTGTCGTCTTACCTACTCCGTTTATACCGATTAAACAAGTAATTTCACCTTTTTCAGCAGTAAAAGAAAGTCCTTTTAATACCTGTTTCCTGCCGTATTTTTTCATGACATTCTTTACTTCGATCATTTCGATTCCTCCGCTTCTCCGCTGTCGGCATCATGCTTTTTCTTCACTAGTTCCAACACTTCAGATAACGGCACATCGATGGATTTAATAGAACCTAAAAATAAGTCAACTGCTTCGATAATCAATTCCTCGCGGACACTTTTAAGGACCGCTTCATCTTTAGTAATGCAGCTAGGCATATTCCCCTCAGTAAAAATCAATCCTTGTTCCTCCATTTCCTTATAAGCCCGTTGTGCGGTATTTGGGTTAATCTTCAGTTGATTAGCTAGTTCTCTTCTTGACGGAATCTCCTGACCAGGTTCAAAATACCCCTTGGCGATTTGCTCTTTAAAATGTCGGATAACCTGGACATAAACTGGATCCCGATTATTAAACTTTACAGTCAATTAACTCAACTCCCAGAGAATCATATTTTCGTGTATTAAGCACTTAATACAGATTGAGCATAATGGTGGGCTAAGTACTTTAAAAAATGAACCACCCAATTTATTATTTAGCCATTACTCCGCTAATCGGTCTTGGTGTATTAACAACTTCATACACCTTTCTTAAAAAAAAGCAAAAGTGTATTAAGCACACAATACACTCTTCGTAATGTATTATATGCTTAATACACTTTTTATGTCAATCAAATACATGGAAATAAATCCCTGTATCCAAAAAAAGAAAACTAGTTGTACTTTCTACGTTCGTTTAAGTAGAAAAACTCAATGAGCTGCATGCTATTTGACATCTTAATTTCGTTGACAGCAAAGTTTTTAACAACGTGAAATAACGGCTGCTTTACAAGCAACCGTTATTTTTAACATGGTTTATAGTGCCTTGGACGCCTGATGAATTAGTGCAGCTACCATTTTATCCATTTGTGCAAAACGATCGTCTTTTGTTTGACCATTGACGTATCGATAATAGATTTGCTGACATATTACTGCTAATTTAAAGTAGGCAAATGTAATATAATAATCGATAGTTGAAACATCACGCCCACTTTTCTCTGCATAGCGGTTAATGAATTCCTGCCGTGTATAAAACCCTGGTAAAGTCGTTATTGGTGGTTCTCCAAATGCGTAGAGCAGCATTTTGGGATCATCTGCATGCATCCAATAGCTCATAGCTACCCCTAAATCCGCTAATGGGTCCCCTACAGTTGTCATCTCCAAATCAAAAAGACCAATCATCTCAGAATAATCGCTTGAAAACATAGCGTTATTAAGCTTGTAGTCGTAATGGATGATAGCTGCTTCGCCATTAGAAGGTACATGATCCTTTAACCATTTTGTCAACGCGGCTACTTCAGCATGCTCTGCCGTTTTTGCTTTGTCATAGCGCTCAATCCACCCATGTACTTGCCGTTCCATAAATCCTTCTGGCTTCACCATATCCTTTAGTTGCGTTTCCTTATATGGTATTGCATGAAGAGCTACAAGTGAATCAACCATCTTTTCAGAAATGAGACGTCCTAACTCTTCCGTATTTTCAGTGCCAGATGGGAAATGAGTATCAAGTACGATCCCCTTTTTGCGTTCCATTAAGAAGAAATCACTGCCGATAATATCTCGATTGTCAACGTACACATAAGGTTTAGGTACAGCATTTAAAAATGGATGTAATGCAGATATAATCGTAAACTCACGTTTCATATCATGCGCTTTCTTAGCGACTGGTCCATGTGGAGGTCGACGAAGAACAACTTCAAAATCGCCTACTTTTAGGCAATAAGTCAAATTTGAATGTCCAGCACTAAACTGTGAAATCTCTAGCTTCCCCTCTGGTAATTCCGGAAATTGGCTCTTTAAAAATGACTGTAATTTCACTTCATCAATACGTTCACTTGCCCTTACTTGTATCGTATCCATTGTACCCCTCCCTTAAACGATTGAGCTCATACCGCCATCTACAACGATGACATCCCCCGTAATATAATCTGAGGCAGCTGCGGCTAAAAATAATGCAACACCTTTTAGGTCATTTTCAGTTCCTAACCGTTTTAACGGCGTCGCTCCCATCAAATAATCTTGTCCGCGCTCAATTAAAACTTTTGACATTTTTGTTGGGAAAAATCCTGGGGCAATCGCATTCACGTTGACACCATGTGGCCCCCATTTTACAGCTAAATCTTTTGTTAAAGTGATAACCGCACCTTTACTAGCGTTATAGCCAATTGTATCCATGAACTCAGGTAATGTACCACCAAGTCCTGCAACCGAAGCGATGTTGATAATTTTTCCGCTCTTTTGTTCTAGCATTATTTTACCAACAGCTTGCGTCATTAAAAATGTACCATTGACGTTAACATCGAAGACTTTTTGCCAAGCCTCATATGGCATTTCAACAGCAGGAGTACCCCAAGACGCCCCACTGTTATTGACTAAAATATCAATCTTGCCGAATGTTTCAAGCGTTTTTGATACTACGTTTGCTATATCCTCTGGCTTTGTCACATCACAGGCAAGAGCTAATGTTTGCACGCCTAATTTAGCTAATTCTGCGGCTACTTCTTCGCATGCCTCGACCTTTCTTGAGCACAGGACAATGTTGGCACCTGCTTCAGCAAAGCCTTGCGCAATTTGGGCTCCAAGACCGCGCCCTCCACCTGTTACGATGGCAGTTTTCCCTTTTAAGCTAAATAAATCAAGTACCGTCATTTCACCAGCTCCTCTTGTTTTTTAGCATGCTTTTTCAGCTCCAACTTGGCAACCGTGTTACGATGCACTTCATCCGGTCCATCAGCTAATCGTAATGTTCGAGAATTTGCCCATTGTGCCGCAAGCGTCGTATCAGGCCCTACCCCAGCAGCGCCGAATGCTTGAATAGCTCGGTCAATAACTCGCAATGCCATATTTGGCGCTACTACTTTAATCATCGCAATTTCTGCTTTTGCCTCTTTATTTCCTACTGTGTCCATCATGTACGCTGCCTTTAGCGTTAATAGTCTTGCCTGCTCAATATCGATCCGGGACTCCGCAATACGCTCACGCATGACACCTTGATCTGCGAGTGGTCGATGGAAAGCGTGTCGCTCCTGAACACGCACACACATTTCCTCTAAGGCACGTTCAGCTGCTCCAATAAGACGCATACAATGATGGATACGACCTGGTCCTAAACGACCTTGCGCAATCGCGAAGCCTTTTCCTTCTCCCCACAAAATATTTTCAACTGGTACTCGAACATTAGTAAACGTCACCTCACCGTGTCCTTCTGGTGCGTGATCATAACCAAATGCCGTAAGCATACGCTCTATTTTCACTCCAGGTGTATCCATCGGCACTAAAATCATCGACTGTTGCTCGTGGATAGGTGCTGTAGAATCTTTATGTTTCCCCATAAAAATAGCAATTTTACAGCGAGGATCACCCGCTCCTGTCGTCCACCACTTATGTCCATTTAAAATATAATAATCGCCATCCCGTTCAATACTTGCCTCGATATTTGTTGCATCACTTGACGCGACTGCAGGTTCAGTCATTGCAAAGCAAGAACGTATCTCTCCACGTAATAACGGCTCTAGCCACTGTTTTTTCTGCTGTTCTGAGCCGTAACGCACAAGCACCTCCATATTTCCTGTATCTGGTGCATTACAATTAAACACTTCAGGAGCAAGTAAAGAGCGTCCCATGATTTCACATAAAGGCGCATATTCTAAATTCGTCAAACCTGCACCATATTCGCTATCTGGCAAAAATAAATTCCACAAGCCCGCTTCTTTTGCCTTGTGCTTTAATTCCTCCATAATTGGCGGGATCGCTCCCCAACGATCTTCCATTGCCTCCACCTGTGCAGCAAACACTGCCTCATTTGGATAAATGTATTGCTCCATAAAATTTGTCAGCTTCTCTTGTAGTTCGACTACTTTTTCACTATAAGAAAAATTCATAAAAAAGCCCCCCTTTATTTGAACACCAAAATGACAAATGAATGAATATTCATTTTTATTCTTACATTAAATGTTACCGCTATATTTCTTGTAAATCAATGTCTATTAAACAAAAATTTGAATTATAGAGAAAATTCATACTTAAGACAGTGTTTTAGCTGATAGAAAATCTCATGACGATAAAAAAATACAAATCAAAACACTATTTTGCCATAATATGTATCTTCAAATCAGAATAGCGTCTTTTTCATAATGTGTGGTTGATTTCCGTTCCGACTGAGCGCTTTTATCGCTGCCGCTTCGCTTTCGCGCAGAAAACATTTGTTGTTGCTGTCGCTTCACTTTCGCACAGATAAAACATTTGCTACCGCTACGTTAGCACTACGCTTTCGCACAGAGCAAAGCTTCCTGGGGGCGTCCAGTCGAAACGGAAATCAACTTTTATAAATGGTATACGTTTTAACAAAAGTCATCCAAAATTTTGGGTAATGAACCACTTCATTAGAATTGGTAAATTAGGTAAAGAAACAATTCGTAGCATAAAAAAGAGTAACTTCTAATTCAAAGAAGTTACTCTACTCAATCAAATTAATCTTTAATTTTATTTTTGTATCCATTAGCTAACTTCATAGCGAAGAACTGAGGAATTAAATTTAAGACACTCACAATTACTAATAGTTGAGAAGGTGAAAAGGGTTTAAAATATCCGGCATCCCATCCTATTCCTAGCTTATCTTCCATCCTACCGATAAAGTGAAAAGAACTAACAACCGATATAATATTACCGATAATAAAAGGAAATGAGTTGCACAGAATTTTCTCCAAAAAAGCAAGAAGTGAAGTCACTACAAGCATCATTAAGTAGCCGAGCATTGATCGGTTAGCAAAATCTTGGTACATCGAAAAATAAACAAAAGGAAAACTGTATATACAAACGATTAGAATACCAATTACTATTTTTCTCATATTGTCTCCTCTCTTGTATATTGATAATTTACGTAAAAAACTTGGACAGTCGAATTTTTAACATACCCCTATAATGCGATTGCTTTTTTCAATTTTGTTCGTTTAAGCTTGCTTTACATATTCTAAAGTATTTTGCCTATCTCCATAATATCAGTAAGCAATTCGTGAATAGCTAAAGGTAAATGACGATTTTTTAAGTACACCAAATAAACATTTCGACGTAAATTGGGGCAATCTATTTCTTTTTGCACAATAGTTTTAGCTGTAGGACCTTTTAAATAGTTTTCAGGTAGAATGGTAACCCCTAAATTTTCACGCACGAGAGACACAGCCGTCTCAAAACGTTCAATTTCAAATTGGATATTAATGTCCTTTCCAGCCTTTTCAAATGCATCTAGAATGTCATGTCTCGTTTGAAAGCCCTCCGTACTAATAATAAAAGGCTCTTCACTTAAATCAGCGATCGTTAGCTTCTCTTTCTTCGCTAATGGGTGATTTATTGGTAAAACGGCTACAAGTCGCTCTTCATATAAGCATTTAACTTCGAGATCTTCATCATCCATTATCTGATTTGTAATAATTAAATGTGTTTTATAGCCCTTGAGCGATTTTTCGACACGCTTACTTCCTAAAATATCTACTAGATGAATCATCATTTGTGGATACTCTTTTTTATACTCCGTAATGACTTTTGGGAGCCAATGCTTAATCGATTCCATCACGCCTATCGTTATTTCGCTTGTGCCACGCACAATTACCTCATCCATTTCTATTTTTAAAACTTCCATGTTTTTCAATATAACGTTTGCTCGTTCATATAAAAGCTCGCCTGCTTCTGTTAATTGAAGATTTCTTGTATTCCTTTCAAGTAAAGGTGAGCCAATTTCTTGCTCTAATTTTTTAATAGCATTACTTAGAGACGGCTGAGAAATATGCAGTTTTTCAGCTGCCTTCGAGAAATTCATTTGCTCCACAACTGCTAAAAAATATTGTAATTGTTTAAAATCCACAGCAACATCCCTCCACATTTATAGTTTTAAGCTATAGATTAATATTAATTATATATTAGCAATAATAATTATGTGAATATATAATTTATTCATAACAATATTTTCACTAGAATAATATTGGAAATGGAGTTGATGAAGATATGTATACAATGACAGATCAAAAACAATGGAAAGGCCGTATAGATTCAACTACTAATACGAGTAGTTTCCGTTTACATCAAAAAGTGAAAAGAATTCCTATTAATGATGTAAGCGCTTCAGATAATCAACTTGCCGGGATTGTGGGCTTTATATGTGATGAAGGTGTACGTCGTAATCAGGGGCGTATAGGGGCAGCAAGTGCTCCTAATGCTCTACGTGAATCATTATCTAGCTTACCTTGGACATTTAATGATGAACAGCAAATTATAGATGTTGGTAACGTTCTTTGTCTTAATCACGCTTTAGAAGAGGCACAGCGTGAACTCGGCGAAATTGTCAAAACATTGCTAAATAAAAAAATACAATGTGTCGTTCTTGGAGGTGGCCATGAAACACTATACGGACACTATTTAGGCGTTCGTTCAGCGTTACCTAAAGATGCGAAAATCGGGATCGTCAATATTGACGCTCATTTTGATTTACGACCATACGATGAGCAACCATCATCTGGTACAATGTTCCGTCAGATTTTAGAACAGGATGCACATGCCGATTATTTTGTTTTAGGCATACAACGTTTCGGCAATACAAAAGAGCTTTTTGATAAAGCCGATGAGTTGCACGTGAATTATGTGTTAGAAGACAATATGACGCCAGAAAATAATGCGCAAATTATGCAGGATCTTCAGCAATTTATGGATAATCATGATTATATTCTCTTAACGCTCTGTATGGATGTACTAAATGCTGCATTTGCACCGGGTGTTAGTGCCCCATCACCGTTTGGACTAGATCCCAAAACTGTACGCATGATAATTCAACAAGTAACTTCGCATCCAAATACACATTCTTTTGATATTTGTGAGGTAAATCCTTCACTAGATGAGAATGGGCGCACAGTTAAACTAGGAGCTTATTTTGTTTATGAAGCACTAAATCACTTACTTAGGAGACAAGGTACATGATCGAAATTAATCAAATTACAACAGTATTTCTAGCAGTTGCACTATTCGCATTGGGCGGTTGGCTCATCAATAAAATCGGTTTTTTAAAGCGTTTTTGTATACCAGCACCTGTTGTTGGTGGCTTACTATTCGCCGCATTGGCGACTATTCTAAAGACAACTGGCGTATTAGAAATTTCGCTAGATACGTCATTACAAAGCTTATTTATGATCACTTTCTTTACAACAATTGGTTTAGGAGCAAGCTTTAAACTTGTGAAGCTTGGTGGAAAATTATTAATTATTTATTGGTTGGCTTGTGGTTTCCTAGCATTAATGCAAAATGTTATTGGTGTATCTCTTGCATCGCTAATGGGGATTCATCCATTAATCGGTATGATGGCTGGTGCTGTTTCTATGGAAGGTGGCCATGGTGCCGCTGCAGCATTTGGACAAACTTTAGAAGACTTGGGTATTTCATCAGCCATGACAATCGGTGCGGCTGCGGCTACATGTGGTTTAGTAGCTGGTGGCTTAATCGGTGGTCCTATTGTAAAGTACTTAGTTGGCAAATATAATTTAACGCCAGATGAACAAGAAACGGATGAAGTTGATTTTGAAAATAAACATGAACAAATTACATCCGACTCCTTCTTTACACAAGTATTATTAATTACATTCTGTATGGCTGTAGGTACATATGTTGGAACATTATTTTCAGAAGCGACTGGCTTCGTACTACCTGGCTATGTTGGTTCAATGTTTGTCGCTGTACTAGTGCGCAATATTATGGATAAAGTAAAACCTGAAGCGATTAACATGAAAAGCATTTCTTTAATCGGCGATGTGACTTTAGGTGTTTTCCTATCAATGGCACTTATGAGTATTAAATTATGGGAAATTGCTGATTTAGCACTTCCACTATTCATCATTGTTTTCGCACAAGTATTCTTCATTGTCTTATTTAGTACTTTTGTATTGTTTAAGATTCTTGGAAAAAATTACGATGCTGCGGTTATGGTTGCCGGTTTTGCCGGACACGGTTTAGGAGCAACGCCAAATGCGATGGCCAATATGTCAGCAGTTGTGCAACGCTTTGGTCCATCTAAAAAAGCATTTCTTGTAGTACCCATTGTCGGGGCGTTTTTAATCGACGTATTCGGTATTCCAATTATTATTACGACTATCAATTTATTTAAATAATAAAGATGCCGTGCAATTGTCATGATTAGACAGTTGCACGGCCTTATTTTATTGCCTTATAGTTTATTGTAATATTTCACTAACAGTTACAAATTCGTAGCCTTGCTTTTGCAAGTAAAGCATTACGTTTTCCAAACCATTTGCTGTATTTTGATGAATATCATGCATTAAAATAATGCTGCCATCTTTCACTGACGCTTTCACATACGTTAATATTTTCTCAGCATTGCGATGCTTCCAATCTAGCGTATCGATTGACCATAGAATTGAAGGCATCGTCATGCCAGAACGAACTTTATCATTCGTTGCACCATATGGCGGGCGGAAAACCGTTGGATACTGTCCAATCGCTGCATAAATTGCATTGTTAGTTTTATCAACCTCTTGTTTAACATTTGCTGCCGATAAGGCTGTTAACTTTGCATGGTCCCATGTATGATTGCCAATTTCATGACCAGCATCATAAATTTGCTTTACGACTGCTGAATTTTTAGAGACATTTTGCCCAACCATAAAAAATGTAGCCTTTGCATCATATTTCTTTAAAATCGCTAAAACTTGTGGGGTAACTTTTGCATCTGGCCCATCATCAAATGTTAGAGCCACACGCTTCTTTTTCCCTTTCGCTACTGGTACACCTTTATTGTATACTTTGTTATCTGTTATTTGGATATTTGCCAGGTCTGAAGCTTTAACATAGCCCTTTTGTTCACCTGCTTCTACATAGGCCCAGCCTGCTAGCGTTGTATATTGCTGAACCTCTGTTTTATTGGCAAGCGTACCGATAACCTCGCCACTTGGGCTAGCAGTTAAACGAAGCACAGCGCCATTAGCAGCATTTACTCGTTTCTTTGTCGCAACAGGTTTCTTTAAAGAATTCGTTGCAACATAACCTGTTTGATGACCATATTGGGCAAATGACCAACCTCCAGGTGCTGATCCATATACAAAGATAATACTATTTTCGTAAATCTGTCCCACTTTTTGTGCACTTGGACTTGGATATGTAAATAAAGTTGTTCCATCTTTTTTCGTCACTACATATTTTTCAGATATAAGGCTTACTAATGCTGCCGTTTCTACATATCCCTCTAGCTGTTGAACCTTAATTTGAGTCCATTCCTCATTTACTAGTGTAGCTGTTACATAACTACCCTTCGCTATTTGACCGATTACGGCACTTTCTACGGAAGGTTCTACATAAACTGTTGTGTCATTTGCTACTGATTGAATAACTGATGTTCCCCCAGCATTTGCAGAAGTATTACCAACAAACACAAAACTGATTAAAAAAGTCAAAATAATAGCATAGGGTAAAAGTTTTTTCATTGTTCTACACCGCCCTTTTCATCACAGATGTCTTTTCTCATATGTTTTTTCCATAAAAGTATAGGATTCGACTCTAATTATAGATTAATAAATTATTCCAGGAAATAGTAGGAATCAACTAGTTTTTGTAATTTATAATTTTTGTATTACGGTTTTTATAGTTAGGATGAACGGCATATTATCAAATTGTTTATCGATATTTTTCTAAAATCATTTTCGCTTTTCTTCATCAAAAATCACCCATGGTAGAGCTGGCATTAGATGATGAAAACAATTGGCACGTAATACCTCTGATGAACACATTTCCTTAATTCAATATTTGACCCATAATATGATTATGTTCTTTTCGATTTTATTAACAATTTCGTTTTCAGTAATATCATAGATATAGTTGAGAAAATTTCAGTTAGCCGTTTTGGTCGGCTTAATACAACACAAAACGCACGTGTAATTAATCCGTCACCTAAAAGAACAAACTATACGATTTTAAAGCCTGTCTAGACCGAGGCATGATAATTGTCTTGGTTTTTATTTATGAGTGAAAAATAGACCAAATGTTGATTTTAAATAAAGTTATGTAGAGAATACAGATGTTTAATCTTATAGTAGAAAAACGCATTACACCGTCCTTAAATGTGGACGGTGTAAAAGTAAAGATGTTTTAATTCTTTGAACAATTACTGAATAAGAACTCCTAGAAATAACAATAAAGTCGTTTAAAACCCAATCATTCATAGAAGGTAAACGAACCAGATACTTACGACAATAAACCAAATGTTGATTGACAACAGGAACACTCGCTCACAAATCCCAAAGATAAATCTCAACGGCTTGAACATCGTTACAATAACAGCCGCAAGCGATATAGAAGAAATCATGGTTATGATGTAAAAAAACAGATTTAGATTTTGAAAGCCTTCTAGTAATTTTAAATGACTTCCTCCACGATCAATGACCATATAGGAAAAAGCGAACGCAAGAATAGCAAATAAGTAATGGAGTTTTCCTTGAACCGTAAGTTTCTCTCCTTCTAGGTCAGTTGGAAAGAATAACATGAGGATACGGGAGATGACCATTAGAATGATTAAAATCGGAATGGACGCGGATATGGAGAAGCGATCTTTTACATTCAACAACACGATAGAAAGTGACAATGCCCCTAAATTGCTGAACCAAGCGTAAAATAAAAATAAATTTTTTGTAGCACCTACACCGTAATCACTAACAGCATGTCGAATAGGATGATAGCCTGTTTTCTTAAAGTGAAGTATGAGAAAAAAAATGAAATAACTCAAAAAGAACAATACGGCCACAATCGACAGAATTTTCTCGATGGACAATTTCATACCTCCCAAAGTTTATCAGATTCAGTTCCCCAACAGTTCTTTCCCCGTTTGTTGAATAGCATCATCGACAATTTAATTTTAAATGACTTTATTATTTTTCAAACAATTATATTATAATGTAAACGACTTTATTACTTTATTATCACGAAACAACCGTTGTACCAGGTGCTTGTTGATCAATTTTATTTCATAGGTTAAATGTAGTTGAGCTGGCTTAATAAATTCAGACCAATTGGTTACTTATATTGGTTCTACAGTATTAAGATGACGATTGAAACGATAAAAAGTTATAATTTTTTCATATTTTTTCCTCTTCACAGCGCATCGTACGCTGTAAGAGCATCCTCAATATGGAATGGTGGTGTCCAAGCCTGCCCATTCGCATTCGTCGTCACGAAAATATATTGTTTACCATCTTTTTCGATTATAGAGGCTAAACAAAGACCAGCTTCAGGTGTATAACCCGTTTTCCCTCCCAATATTGTACCTTCCCCACCTGGTATTTTCGTTAAAAGTGAGCTTGTTATCGTTAATTCATTTGGGACATGTGTCAAATAACTTTTCGAAGTCAAGATTTGATAAAAAGTAGGATTTTTAATGGCATAACGAAAAAGCTTACTTATATCACGGACACTGGAGACATGAGCAGGATCATGTAATCCGCTGGCATTGACAAAATGGGTATCATTCATCCCTAATTCATGCGCTTTATTATTCATTAATGTCACAAATGCTTCTTCACTACCCGCCAGTGCATCCGTAAGTGTTCCTGTAGCATCCGCCCCAGAAGCAAGCAGTGTGCCATATAATAAATCTTCTATCGTTACAAAATCTCCCGCCTTAAAGCCTGCCATGGAAGCATTTTGAGCAGTGAATTTAG
Organism: Lysinibacillus sp. NPDC058147; assembly: GCF_042884205.1. Taxonomy (NCBI): domain Bacteria; kingdom Bacillati; phylum Bacillota; class Bacilli; order Caryophanales; family Bacillaceae; genus Lysinibacillus; species Lysinibacillus sp. NPDC058147. The sequence continues at coordinate 29,516 of NZ_JBHVUJ010000002.1, read as the reverse complement.
AAATCGTTTGTGGTGTAACGATTGTTTGCTTCTGCAGATCCGAAGTCATTTCAATGGCAACTATCGCTGTCATAATTTTCGTTAATGATGCAGGATAAATAATGTCATCTGCATTTTTTTCGTATAATACATCTCCTTTTTCATTCAGCAACAAAGCATTTTTACTATGCAACGAAGGTAGCTCTACTGGCGTTTGTTCCGTTGTTGTGTTTTTCATATAATAAAAAAAGAATGCAGCCGCACATATAAAACAAAATAAGACAAATTTTTTCATAAAAAAAACGCCCCCCACACATTATAATAGGAGGCATTTCTGAATATTCCTGTTGGAAATTTATGAAGAAATTCTTAAGATTGATTTTTTTTAATAAAAATCATCGAAATCCGAACAAATTCTCGTTATGTCTTTATTCGCTAATTTAAAAAATACATCCTGAGATACTTCTAACTTCAGTGCATCTTCCTTTTTTAAATCTGCATATATCCCTCGTAAAATACGACCTGTAAGTCCATGTGAAATAGCAATCACTTTCGGTATATGTTGAATATCTTCTAGCCAAGTACTTAGTCTGTTCACTACCGCGTCATAAGCTTCTCCATTAGGCGCATTAAAATACCAATTATACACATCTGTATTATGAAGAAGATTTGGCCAAGAATTTTCGATTTCTTTCATCGTTAACCCAGCCCACTGTCCCACTGCAACCTCAGTTAAACGATTATCTTTTTCAACATTCTTCAAAGCATATCCAATTGTTTCACAAATTATTTCAGTGCTCTGCATGGCTCTGCCTAATGGACTCGAAAAAATTTTCCATTCATTAGGATCTCCAATTAAACTTTTCAGCATTTGTGCATTTTGCTGTACTTGATATACACCCATTTCTGTTAATGGAGAATCGAGCTCTCCTTGGTATCGTCCTTGTGTATTTAACTCAGTTTCGCCATGACGAAGTAAGTATATTGTTTGGTTCAATTTTGTTTCCCCCTTGCTATTATTCATTTTAAAACAGTAGAATGATATAGACAAATCCAAAGAACAAACATAATGGGCTGTAGACCCAAGTATCGTATTTAGCAAACTGTGAATGTTTTATTTTTTTTAAAAACCCAACATAATTAAAATCACCAATCGCCCGAACAATAAAAACTATAGCACAGACAATACTTCCTATTTTTGATAAACTATTTGCTTGGAGACTTTGCAAATAATCACCTTGAACAACGATAATGATACTAGCAAATAGAATAAGAATGGCTACGAATAATGTTCCCCATATTCTCGGAGTAAATGCAGGTTTATGATCTCTCTCTCTTACAGGAATCACAGCGGTAGAACCCCATCGACCTCCAAATGCCCAATACATATGCAAAAAACTGATAAACCACAGTAATCCCACAGCTACTAATGGTAAAATTGATTTCATATAGTTACCTCCAATATCGTAATCCCAAAACATACACTACCGTATGTTATGGTAATAATTTTGTCCCTTCAGGTTCTATAACCATATTAGGGACATTTATAATCGTGTAGTCAATTATGCCTCGGCATAACTGCGTCCGGATTCGGCTTTGTGCTTGCACATCAGGCTTTTCTCACAAGGGGTGAAGTTCATAGATTGAGTTCCTCTATTTCAGCGGATGTTTTTTGTGAGAAAGAGTAGTACTAACGTATCGGCAGCCACGGATGTTTGGTCAACTGCTGAAAGAAGTTAAAAGCTCAACCATTTTATCAATATCAAAATTAGGATTTTCTTCAAACCTTGTCATCCATCCTACATACGTTAAATAGGCTAGTCTCGCTCTGTCAATCGATTCAGCATTGTCTAAACCCTTTTTTTGATACAATTTCGCAACACAAGAAATTCTTTGTTCTTCAATATCCACTAAACGTGTTGCAACAACAGGATCGTATTTAGCCCAAGTATAAATACCATTTTCCATTTTTTTATCTCGATTAAAACTAATCTGTAATAGCTGTTCCAATGAAGCATCCTGTTGCTCCATACTTTGAACAATCAGTTTTGTAGCATGTATTTCCCAATAGTCGACCATAGAATCTAACAGCTCTTGATGGTCACGAAAATAGTGATAAAAGCTCCCTTTACTTATTTTTAGTAGTCGAGCAAGTGCTTCGATACGGACTTTATGTATTCCTTCATCAGCTAATTGTTGTAATCCTGCTTTTATCCAATCTTCTCTCGTTAATTGCATTTCATCTCTCCACTTAGATACGGTAGCGTATGTTTTTGTGTTAGATTACTACTACTTTCTTTTTTGTCAATTATTCAATCTGTTATTTTTAGGAACTTTAATGTTATTGCTAATCGTTACATTTATAGTCATTACCCTTGGTAAAATACATGCGCCTACTAATATAATAGCTAAAAGTTTTTTCATCTTTCTCTCCTTTTTTCATTTTATTTCGAAAAGATCACTATTGACAGTAAACGAGGAACCGTTGATATTAGCGGACAATGGTGACTAAGAGTGAAAATCACCTTTGTCTATTGAACATATTTAATCTACAGCTGAGGCCAAGTTTTATTAATCCCTTGACCTCAATGGCAACTTATCAATTATGCCTCGGCATAATTGCGGCGGGGGCTTTAGGCTAGCACGAAGTTGATCACTCAGTCGTTTATTGTTGTTGCTTTCGCTACTAAAGACATCTTACTTAAAGAAGTTAAAATGTATTATCAAATAGACTTTCTGCAATGCCTAATAAAATATCTTTCTCTGTAAACTCCATTAATTCTTCTCTCGTAATGTCTTTCTGTTGAATTAGACGGTTTGATTGAATGGTCACGAGCTTTTCAAATAAGTTTCGGATATAACGACCATTCGAAAAGTTTGGAATTGATTCGACTGGAATTTGATGCAATTGCTCCTTCATATGTTGTGCAAATACGTCATCATACTGGTAATCATTATTTTTACATAGCATGGCAAAAATATCATAAAGCTCATCCGTGCTAAAATTATCAAACTGCACAAAATGATTGAAGCGTGATTTAAAACCAGGGTTGGCAAGCAAAAATTCCTCCATGAGCTCTGTATAACCTGCAACAATTACAACTAAATCATCGCGTAAATCCTCCATCGCTTTTAAAAGGCTATCAATCGCCTCTTTACCAAATGCGTCCTGTTTATCATTGATTAGTGAATAAGCTTCATCTATAAAAAGTACGCCGCCTTTTGCTTTATTCACAACTTCCTGAACCTTTAAAGCCGTCTGACCAACATATCCTGCTACTAAGCCTGCACGATCTGTTTCCACAAAATGCCCGCTTGAAAGTACACCAAGATGCTTATATATTTGGCCTATGATACGCGCCACTGTTGTTTTTCCTGTACCTGGATTTCCAGAGAACACTAAATGATATGTTATAGGGAAGCTTGTTAAACCATGGTCGACACGCAAGCTTTGAATTTTAATGAAATTAATTAGATTATGTAGTTCCTTCTTGGCATTTGGAAGTCCTACAAGTCCATCAAGCTGCTTCTGTAACTTTTCAATCTCTCGCTCTATTTCTGGTGTTATTCGTAAACGTTCACCGTTAATAAATTCACCGCTATAAATAATCTTTCCTTCTTCATTAAAATAATCTCCTCGACCGTGCTTTTCTCCATTTACAAGGTCTCCGATATAGGAGGCCTGTCCATTTGCATAATAAAGAGTGCCATGTCCTGTCAAAACATCCTCTTTAAACTGACCTTCCGATACTAGCACACCTTGACTAGAATAGTTCCTACCTTTTCCATGTTTCATATCCTCAAAGAAATAACCTTCATACTGAATGGATGTTACACCATTTGCAAGCTCCTCAGTATTTGGCGATTCTGGTGCATAGTAAAGCTTTCCAGCACCTTGCATATGATTCCATATAAAATCACCTTCATATTGTAAAAAACCACTTGGAAAGTATTGTTTTCCCTTGCCTTTCTTCATGCCATGGACAAAATCACCTTCATATTGTGGCTGATTTAAATGCGGATACTGTACACGAAGTTCTTGAAATGGAACAATAACATCTTCCTCAAAATACAAAATCCCGTAACCTTCCATTAAATCATTACGAAAATGCCCTTCGTAATATACCTGACCATCCTTATATAAAATACCATTACCTTGTTTTTTATTTTGAATAAATTCGCCCTGATAAATCATTTGGCCTTTTAAGTACATGATGCCATTACCTTGCTTCATATGATTGACGAATTCTCCCTCGAATAACAGCTCGCCTTCCTGGTCAAATAGCGTGCCCTTTCCATCATAAATGTCATGACCAAAGTCATTTTTCTTCACACCGCCACGATACATTAATGTACCATCTGGATACAATATCTCTTTTTCTTCATGATTATATGTCATTTGATTGCCACCCTTTATCTATTCAGTATAGGCTCAATTATAACGTGGAAAAGAATGTATATGTGAGAATTTTTAGAATTCGAGGAGTTTAAGATAAAATGATGATATAAAAGATATTATTCGTTAACGAGCGATTTATAGGCATACGATTAGAGGACTTAAAACATTTATTTATATGAGGAAAGCATTTGAAAGATTCCTTCATATGATATTAATTTGGCCTTTTGAGGACTTTTTTTTAAAGATATAAATCATTCCTAAACGGTAAAAATCCGCTTCGATTCTACGCGGATTTTTACGTTATATTGATGGAAAGCTCTTTTATATGTAACGATAATTTTGCTGCATCGATTCAATCGTTTCAATGATCTCTTCTCTAAGCTCAATTGGCTCTAGCACTTCAATGTTTGCTCCTTGGCTTAGTAGCCACATTTTAATACCATGTCCAAAAACTTCTGCTTCAAATAAATATTGCCCATCTTTTTTGGATACTATTTTTGCTGTTGGTAAACGATCTAATATAGCTTGCGGAGATGTTCCTTTAAAGATAAATTTCATTCGCATCAGCTCGCCAGCGTGCATAAATTGAATACGTCTGCGAAATTCTCCTTCTTGAAAACGTTCGGCATATGGTATTTGAAATTTTTTATCAAGCTCAAGAAAATGTTGTATCCGGTCTACTCTATAGACAATGGGCAAATCCTTTTCGTGCTTATTATCATAAGCAATTAAATAAAAGTAGTATTCTGCGAAAATGACGGCGAGTGGTTTCAAAATCTTTTCTGTAGGAATTGTTTCGCCTTCCCGCAAATAATCAATTTTAATGATTTTCTTTTTTTGAACCGCCTCTGAAAGAGCCCAAATTAAATGCAAAAGAGACTTTTTATGATTTAAATCTACGTACAAATGCTTTTCGTTTAAAATAATATTGTGAATAAACTCCTGCTTATCGGCCGCAACAATTGAAATAAGTTTATCGATAATATCGCTCATTTCTGATTTTAGCAGCGCTCTTGATTCGATGAGAATTTTAACAATCGCTAAAACTTGCTCCTTCGATAAAATACTTTCCCCTTTATTTGTCAGCCTGTACACATTTTCTGTCCGCACATATTCTAAATGGCAATCCAATTTAGCTTTTTCTAGATACGCTCGAATTTCATTCAAATCCCGTTGTATGGTTTTTTCACCAACATTATGTGTAAATGCTTCTTGCTTTTTGTTAATTCCTTGACCATCCATCAGTCTGTCAAACATCGAAATGACGCGATAGCCTTTGTTTTGTTGTGAATCTACCATATATCCCACTCTCTCTTCAAAGTTACATTTCTATTATACAAAAAGAGTTGGACACTATTAGTCCTTTTAACTACAAAATTTCTATTTTATTGGTATAATTGGCACTACATTCTATACTTTTGTTATAATTAACTTTATTTTTACAGTTAATTCTGCATGATAGCTGGGAATTTTGGAGGGTAATGATTATTATATAATATTTTCGATCATTGCCTTTCATTGGTTTATCAGGTGAAGGTTGGTACAAGTTCTAAATTAAAGGGAAGACTCCAATAATCGATTTTTAAAGTACAAGAGCCAAAGAGGATGCTAGCCTTAAACCATTAGAGAGACGAGGATAATAAAATGAAATATTTTACCAAAGAATGGTATGAATTATGTCAAAAAACAAGTTTCCACCTACCTTTAGAGGAAGAAAAGCAAACTGAAACATTCTCAGAAGAATATTTTCAACAACTTTATAACACCGAGTTAGATAGTTGGCTTAATTTACAAGAAGAAATTTCTTCTATAATGGAAACCACCGAAATAGAAAATAAAGACGGTAATAACGAATATGAACCTTTTAATAGAGAACAGGCAATAGAACATTTTCATAATGGTTTCATCTATAATCAAGAGCGTTTGAAAAAGGAGTTACCAGAAGCTATATTAAAACAGATAGCTGATGTAAGGGTATTCGCTTTAAATAAAGCAACTCATACTGTTATAAATGCTGTAACTAAATTTTGTGAGGATAATGAAAAGTCTGTAAGAGCCACAAGTAAGAATTATAGAAGACATATGGAAAAAGTCTCTAATACACTTGATAAAGAGATTATTGAGAAATTTGGATTTCACGATTGTACGATTATAAAATCTGTTCAGAATGACACGTCCTTAACATTACATCTTAATAATACAGGCGGATTTACAGATATAGATGAAGTTACTTTTGAAAATTTTAATATAATAAAGCAAGATGATTTATTGGAAGATGCATGGTGGCTGTATGAGGAAGTATATAAAGTAAACGACAAATATGAGTTTCACGTCTTGCTTCAAAATGGAAAGATGGGCTTAATCGACTTTATTATTTCAGCGGAACAAGTTTCCTTTATAAGTAAGTAAAAAAATCATTTTATTTTTTCAACATTAGTAAGGACTTCAATCTTGTTGATTGAAGCCCTTATTAGATTATTCCTTTACTCTCACTGCAGTTCCGTATGCTAATACTTCTGATGTTCCATCCATGACAGATGATGTTGAAAATCTTATCGCAACAATTGCATTAGCCCCTAAATGTCTTGCCTCTTCTTCCATAGCTTGTGTGGCAATTTCTCGAGAGCGAGTGAGCATTTCTGCATACTCCTTCATCTCGCCTCCGACAATATTGCGAAGTCCAGCCATCATATCTCGACCAATATTTCTCGATTGTACTGAATTACCTTTTACTAAACCTATAGTTTCTACAATTTCTTTTCCCACTACAATATCTGTTGTTGATAGTAACATCCAAAACTCCTCCTATTTTTTATATTTTTCTACGGCTTTTACAGCTTCAGTAATGGAAGTCGTAATTACTCCCGTGCGCTTAATCAAGCCAATAACAAATAAATTGCGATAAACAAATTGGTTTTCAATTCCGTCTCGTACAAGTGCCTCTATTTTCATCATATTGTCCCGGCCTTGTTGACGAACATCTGTAAATACGCCTACAATTGGTCGATTCAGCATCGCAAATGCACCAATCTCTGCTGCCACACCAGAATCAATTTCAACACCATCTAAAACGGCTACTAATACATCACTATTTTGCAGCATTTCTAAATCTGCTTGCGCAATCGCCAAGCTATCTGCATATGCCGTTTTATCATTTATCGCATCATTTTCCTGTGGGACATATAATTCGATACCTGGTACTGCCTCTCTAATTGCCGCAGCGAGCTGCTCGTTTACTAAACGATCTCCTAATGAAAATAATCCATTTGCTAAGTATGCCTTCATAATAAAACTCCTATTCCAATGTTTTTTCAAACACTATTTTATGTCGATCTTTTTTATCTACAAAAGTTGAAATAATATCAAATCCGTGTTTAAGATTTGTGATAAGCATTGCTTTTCGCTCATTTCTACCATATGTACGAACTTTTTTAAATCCAAGTGCCTTCAGATGTTCATGCTGTCGCATCATTAATTGACTGGCAATTCCTTGACCACGATTCTTTTCATGGACACCACCTAACCAGCTATAAAAAATGCTATCCGGATGTATGTAGCCTAGTTTAAAACCTAATATATCTTCATTTTCTACTGCTAATAAACAAATGAGTCCTTCTTTACTTTCAAGTTTTTCTAGTGGTAGCATTGCTCCATCAAATACATGTGCATGAATCTCCTGTAATTGCTTCAACCAATCATATGGCACGCCTTCAATTGTAACGATATGCATTTTTTATCACCCCAATCTCTACAGTCCTTATAATTATAGCAGAAAAGGTTGAACTATCAGGTTGAACATTACGTGCCAAACTAATAAAAAAATCCCCCACTTTTATAAGAACCCAAAGTCACATCATTTGGATTACTGTTCGTCTTAGCGGGAGACTATATTCTATCATCCGATTGTTTCCACAATGTTTCCTTGCTGATCTTTAATATACGTTTTTTCAATTAAGATTGAAAGCCCCTGTATAGAAGACAATCCAAACTCTTTTTCTTGCGGCATCAAGCTTAGATTTAGCTCCATAACAGCCTTTTCATTTAAAGTTATGGTAACATCCGCCTCATCTACGTTATAGCCACATTTTTCTCCTGGCTCAAATACTACTCGGGTTTCTCGACCAACTAGCGTCAAGCTTTTCCCTTTTAATATTCGTCCTCGTAATAGTTTACCGATAATTCCTGCTTGCTTTGCGCCTAGCGTTAACGTATTAGGCTGTTTGCTGAACAATCCCTTTTTCCCCTGCTCCCAAGCTAGTTGGTCCACAAATAAATAGCCGGTGTTTGAACCTTCTTCCGCCATTCCTTTTTCTACCGCTTCGGAAATGGATGCAATCTGTAAAAGAGATGCACGAGATAAATCAGTAACATAGCTCGGGATATACTCAAGACCTGCATTTAGTACACCAATAGTATTCCAAGTTTGCATCGCCTCAAGCTCATCGCCTGTAATCCCTACCATTTGAATAAACTCCAATTGTCCATTTGGTGTATCGATAGCAGGAAACTCGGGATCTAACGTAAATGCAAGCGCCGTTAAAAACGTATCAGCCCCTTGGCAAATTGGCCCATTAGCATCCAAATAATCGCCTGATCTGAAAACATTGCCACTGTCAAAAACATATCTTCCCATGTTTTGTAACAAGTTTAACGCCCACGCTGGTGGCTCCTCCTCATCTTCCTTTCGGGCAAGACGAAATGTTAACTCAAACCCATATCCGCTGTATTCAGCATCTTCTAGCTCTTTCTCATATAATTCAGAAAATCCATAAGTTACAAAATGCCAGTGTGGAACTGGTGTCTCACTCTTATAAGCACTGATTCCTTCAAGCGGATCTTCGCCCCCTAATAAATATGGAATAACAGTTCCATAATGTTTCGGCTCTTGTTCTCCATAAACTTTTAATAATTCCTGATCAATCGCTTCCCAACCAGATGCATTTACTTCTTCGCTCATCAATAACGCCCCCTCTGCATGTATAGATAATCTAGAACTCTACTATAAAGTTTGTAACTTACTCTAAAGAGAATAATATCCAATTTAACTATCTCTAATTTTATAACAGAATAGATTTATTTGCATTAATTGGTGATGGATATCGAGTAAATTAACAGGACTTAAGCTCCCACGCCCCAGTAGCGACAGCAGCCTAGAGCGACCATAAAGTATGAAGCCTCAGTGGATATCTAGTTGCGCCGAGGCTTTATGATAGCGAGGGTAAAAAATAATTAGCATGATTCGAGGTTTCGCCTTAACCGTATAACATTGCTGGTGAACGTACACTTTGTAAATAGTCTGCTAGCTTCCCAGCATATACTTTTTCTAAATAAGGTAATTGTGCGACACAATGGGGTGTCATTAATGCTGGGTTTTGATAAACTCTCAGCCCTCCAACCTTTAAAAGAGTTGCTACAAATTGTGAACAAAAATAAGCACGTTCTCTGCGTACCTCCTTTTGCATCATAACACCAAAAAGCCCAATAAAATTATATTTATAGCGATCACGATTCCAATACATATAACGTACGATTTTCATCATCTCTAAGTATTGATAATGAGATATTTTACAACGATAAATTACACAATCAGCTGTTTCAAAAAGCCCTCTTTCTGCATCCTCTTGCAGAAATCCCCCACTTAAAGGATTGTTTAGTTGTTTACGCCCAAAGCTATACATTTCAAAAAGTTCCTCATCAAAAGCAATAGACGCATGATTCATCTCTTTTCCAGTATACATGCCTATAGCTTTAGATAATAATGTACCTGTTTTCGTTAATACTATGTAAATGGTGTATGCCATTTCCTCACCTACTTCAATATTCTTTCCTACTAGCAATACGTTTTAAATATTCAAATAGTTTCATTAATTCCCTTTTTTTATAAGTATAAATAAAAAAGTTAATCTTTTTCTTAGGAAAAACTGAAGATTTTCTTAATTTTTTAGATTTTTTTTAAGCCATCTTTATTTATATGTCTTGAATCGTATTCTTATGTGATTCACTTTTTTTACTGAGTACTTGGGGTATTTGGGGTATAGATATGTACAAGAGAATATTAAAAGGGTTCGTCAAAGCATGTGGTGAATTTGAGGTTAGTTAGATTTTTGACAAGCGAAATAAGCATTTGCTCTACCTGATTTTCAAATGCCAAATGAATTGTTTAGGATGAAATTCGATTATGTTGTGCCAGTAAACTGAATTTTAGTAAATATTAAAGTGAGTCTGCAGTTCTCAACACTAAACTCCCTTTCATTTAACGTTAAATTGTACGTAATGAAGTTGATTTGTTATTCTAATCCATATTTCCCTTTACGATTCGCAATGCGATAGCTATCTCCTTCTTGAATAGCAATCGCTTCAGAGGGACTTACCCCCTTAATTTCGTAATATTTCGTTCCTTCTCTATAATGATTTGAAAAGTTCCCATCATATTTAGCTTCTTGATCAGAATATTTAGTTACTTCACCTAACACATCCCTAACATTTTCAGTATATTCGTCACTGACTACATACATATAGTCATCCCAAACAACAAAGCTATTTACCCAATCTGGCGATGAAGCAGGCGAACAGCCAATCAGAATTAATACCGAAATCAAAAGAATCCCCATCACCCCCTTTATATTTTGCATGGCTAATTTCCTCCTTTTGGTATATGGAAATATATTAACAACTGTAGCTCTAAGTCATCAAATTCATTATTATTTCTTACTCTCAGGCATTGTTTGAAAGTGTGATTTTTTTGTATTTAAATACTTCATCAAATCTGCTGTTGTTATTTTTAGTTTGTCCTATTGTATGATATAATCGCTTTACTGACTAACCTAAGCAAGTCAAATTGAGCTGTAGCGATACCGTACGCTACAGCTTTTTTTGTATTCTCCTTCTCAAGAAGTAATACTTTCCAAATACTCCTCGGCTAGTTGCGGATTTTTGTATATGGCCATACCAGTTTTTAATTTTTTAAAGCCAATCTTTTCGTAAAAAGGTTCATTTCCTGTTGTTGCAATTAGCTGAATACAAGAAACATCCTGTAATTGGTGAATAATGTCCTCTAAAAGAGTTCTAGCAATCCCTCTTCCTTGATAATCTTTATGTACGACAACATCATAAATCGCAGCATTAAATACACCATCTGAAAGCGCTCTCGCAAAGCCTATAATTTTATGATCTTTTACTGCGAAAACTTGGTGTGTACTTGCATTGAACACTTTTTTTATTATACGTTCGTCATGTTTCATCCAACCTACTGATTGATATACATCTTTTAACATCGTTAGCTCGTTTTCATCTACTTCATATTTAAGTAACACCCTTTTTCATTCCCCCTAGTTTTTTAATTCTTTTAATACTAATATAATCTATCGGGCATGTTGATTAACTTTATTTAACCATCATTCATAAATCAAGCCTCTTGACGAACATTTGTTCTGGTATTAGAATAATAAACAAAGGAGGCTATTTTATGCAAAAAACGAACGCCATTGAATTAGTACACTTCTCAAAAAATTATGTAGATATATTGAATGACTTTGAGCTTCCGGAAGAACAAAGTCAATTTACTGCTCTTCCTAAAGAGATTTCTATAGAGATGGTTGGACAATATCCGATTGTTATTCTGAGCAACAGTATGCCTGTAGGATTTTTTGTCCTGCACGCAACGGAAAGAGTAAAAGAATACTCTAATAATCCAAATGCTATGCTGCTTACTGCATTATCTATTGACCATAAACAACAAGGAAATGGATATGCCAAAAAAGGGATGCTAGTACTACCTGAGTTTATTAAAAGAGAATTTAAACTTTGTAATGAAGTTGTTTTAGTCGTTAATCATAAAAATATTCCTGCTCAAAATTTATATTTAAAAGTTGGCTTTGTCGATAACGGGGAAAGAAGAATGGGTCCTATTGGCGAGCAAATTATTATGAATCTAAACATTTAATAATTGTAGATATAGATTCTCAAAAATCACTCGTCATGGGTGATTTTTTCTGTTCTCCCCTTTACTGATGGAGCCTACACAAACGCTAACGATATGAGTAAGAATTATACTCTTTTGGATGTCCTAATTAAATTATTCCACTTCATATCAAATTTTCAAGTTGCCCCAATAGTTTACATAATAATTTTATTCGAAAATAAAGTGTTCCTCAATTTAGTAAGTTCTCATGGTAGCTCTCTTTCTTCCACACTGTAAGACGTTTAAACTGGTTGGGAACATCGCTGTCCCCTACCTGTCATCAGCTAAATGAGAATTAATTTATATACTCAAGAAATTTTTTTGGTATTGTTTCAAAAACTAAAATCTCAGGTTTCTTATAAGGTTTTCGTTTTAAATATTCCTCTACCGTAATCATACTTTCCCAATATTGCTTCACTAAATCTTCTTTAGAAGGAAGTCCTTTAGTAAAATAGCCTTCTTCACCAGTCTCCACTTTCATATATTCATCTTCTACATAAGCAAATAAATCACTTGTTATATCTCGATTAAAAATCAAAACTTTTTCACTAACTATCGGGAATTTTATATAATGTTTGGAGATAGGAGCAAAGTCAGCACCAAATGCAATGCTAAAGTCAATCCATTGTTCGGCATTTATAGGTCTAGTGAGGTCTGTCAATTCAGGAAACAATCGACCACCATTGGAACAAAATCTTGCTACTGTATTTTTGCTTAGCCCATTATTTAAAGCAATTTGTGGATCTACATATCTATCATCATCTTGTTCAAACACTATGTGGTATAAATACAAAGCTATTCCTCCCTTTTATAGAACTATATTCAAACTATAGCTAAACTAATTATAAGTTTAATATTAAAATAATCGACCTAATATTCACAGATTTGTAAACACCTTTTTCAAACGAGAAAATTGCAGAGATTATTGATCGTCTATCTGATTGCTAAGGAGTACCTATAACAAGAGATCAGAGAGATAATGCAGCACAATAGCTTATGAATTGTGGAGTTGATCCTCTAAACTCAGCTCATCGAAGAAGGATGTGGGGTATTGTTAGAGGAGGTTTGTGGTAAACTGAAACACTTTATAGAAGGCAACTAACTATGTTAGTTGCCCTCTGTTGCGAGACACATTTTACATGTGTGGAGTGTATGTGGCAACACAATTGTGCTGGTGGGTTAAATTAAATTATAAATGACTCTGCTCTACTTTAGCGAAATACCAACTTACTGTATTTTATTATGTATCTAAGTTTGATTACCTCAAGTCTTTCTTTTTTCTTCTTTTTGATTCTTTTACATAATTAATATAGTTCCCTGTTCCTTCTATTGCTGAAACTGCAATGATGGCCCATTCTAGTGGATTAACATCTCTTAGCGTTTCCTTTCCATAGAGTAATGTAATGCTAGCAATAAACCCATAGAGAATTGCTTTAGAAAAATACTCCCAAATAGGAGAATAATTTTCTATATTAATTTTGTTGTATATTTTTTCTATTAAAATTACCATTCCTATAATTAAAACTACGGTTATAATCATTTCCGTCTTCATAGTCCGCCTCCATAAAAAATTTTAACACATGCTTTATTATATAATTTCTTCGAAAATATCTTCAATCCTTTGTGTAACAAAAAAATCCATTACTAGGAATCTGTTCTTTTATCATTTCTTTATTATTAAACTAACTCCAACCACTTCTACGACTTTAGTTGCCATTATTAATCTCTTGGTTATAGGGAACAGGGCAACCATTTTTTATTGTTGGCTCTTTCGTAATGATTGTTGCTAAATCAGTTCTATCCTGTGCGGGTCTTCAAGCCAAGGTAAGAGTGTAGTATATGTTACTTGGAATTTCAGTAATAGCGTTACCATATAAAGGCGATAAAATGTCAGAGAAGAGTACGGATCAAAGAAAAGATTTGAAGAAATCCTTACAAAAACTGGTTTGGCTAATGGGAACAGAATACTAATGGATAATGAAACAGGAGTTCATTATTTATTTAGTTGGAGTGGATATGCAGGGGGAATCACCCCGTTATTGGATAAGGATGGAAAACCAATAATAAAACCAAATAGTGAATAACAGGGCTTTCATTAAATATTCGTTTTAAATATCAAACATAAAAACAGAGTTGATCCTACGCATTTTATAGATTATTTCTGTTTTATGTTTTAACAGCAACAATCTTTTAGAAAGGCTGTTTTCTAAAAAAATGTTGCTGTTGAACTGAAAGGCAGATTTAATCTACAAAAGGTATAGATTGCATTGTAATATATCGGATAACTCCAAAAAACAAAATTATACTCGCAGGAATAGACCCTATAAGTATGGCCGTTCAAATAGAGCAACAAACAAGTTAATTACAACTATAATCGCAACGAACAGCCAAATACTTACCGTTTTTTCAGTTAAGCTGCAATAGACTCATCCACCTCTAAAAAGTGTCCTCTGTATTAATATTAGAAAATTCAGGAATTTAATAACTGAGTATGAGGTTTTTATAAAAAAGTTTGATCAATGAGCATTATTCAACTTAAGCATCAAGTTTATTGCATAACGGGTAAAACAACATTTCCTTCTTAACAACTACCACTTTCTCTTTAGTCTAATATTTCTATCCAAAATTCCTATCTAAAAACAGAAGGAAAAAACTACCTATGCAAAGATAAAGTGCAACTTGAGTTATGACGTAGACCGAAGATTCAAGCAAAGTTAATTTTCTTTCTCTCCTAATTTTCTTAAAGTGTCTATAGTAATAGACTGAACATAGCGTTAATATTATTGCCGTTGCTTGGAATATGTTTTCTAATAGATTAACCAAAAAATCATCTCCTCGCATTAAATCTTCTAAGAATAGTTGCATCCTTCTGCCCCGCCTTGCTGTTAGTTGGAGAAGAAAAAGATGGGATCCACTGTGTAAAATCCCATCTTGAAGTAAAATTCACGTTAGCTTAGCAGCTCGATTTACGCATCCTAATTTTTTAACTGTTTGGTGTTTACGAAAAATGCTGTTCCTATTATAAATATGCCTAAACAAACGAACATAGCAATCCCTGAATATTCATCATCAAACATTGTTGTGTTCTCTTCTTACGAGTATATACACGATTAGAAGTCTTTTTCTGCTTGAGCGTAAATGAATTTGCAGTTCCATTAGAATCTTAGAATAAACGGAACTTTCTAGGATGAGACAAGTAACCACTAACAAGTGAATTAACATTACCAGCTGCGTTCTCAGAAAGTGGAAGTGAAAATGTTACTATATCCATACTTTTTGTTTCATCACATATATTTCTTTAATTAATTGTAAGTTATGCGGATAAAAAATCATCTTTCTCTCACACTAATGGTGGAGGTGAGATGATCATGGGTAATAATAAACATAAAAATAATAAAACTCAAGACAACAAAAAACAGCAGAATCAAAATCAAAATGCTAACAGAGAACGTAAAAATGAAAACAGAGAAGAGTTCGCTGAAGAAGTAGATTTTAGTAGTATTCAAAATGAAAATAAACGTTAATAGTGATAAACTAACTCCCAATATTCACCTTAGAAAAAGGTGTGTATTGGGGCTTTTCTTATTGTGTAAACATCACATAGATCCATCTCTTTCGGTTTCTTAAAGCACAAAAAAACCGGAAATAATTCCGGGCTGATTATCACTTACTTTTTTTCTTCATGACACACTGTCTCGCTTTCGCATTCGATCTTAAAAATAACCTAAGACACTTTAGCTTACAATTGTTTGTTATTCAGAGTAAACGATCTATCGTACTCATCGGGCTAACCCTTATAATGGTGGTTTTAACTTTTTATTTTGATAAGAATTCAGATACCACCAAAGCCGTAATACAATAAATATCTATTGGTATCAATAAGAGCAATCCTATTATCCAGTTTAATTTTATATATACATTAGGTGGTATTATTTTCGATGCTATTTTTGTATTTCCTACGAGTTCATTATTTTCCCGTACCCCTTCAGAAATATTCTCAACCTTCAGTTCTGCTTTAGTTAAATTAGGATTATGAAAATCAACCTCTAAAAATGCGTATTGAGGATTTGAAATCGACAATTTTACACTCCTTTATTTCATCCTAATTCCTTAATAAATCAATTAAAAGCTTAAATTGCATGTGGCTATTATATTCACAAAATAGTAACAATATGCACTATTAATTTACAAAGTTTTTTCCTATGAGTACATCAACATGTCGATTATTGACGTAAAATTATAAAGAGTGTTTCTTGTTTTTTTATAATTCAATATTCAACTTTTATAATCAAAATGCCTTTAAGCTTTCAACAAAAAAATTAATATCCCTCATAAATACCAGCCCGATAATAATTAAAAAGGCAACCCAAAATGGAGCGTCAACCCCATATCGCATTCCCTTTTCTAACGGTGGAATTAGACTTTTATCTTCAACAATCGCTCCCTTTAAAAACTTAGTTCTACGATAAGTATGATTTTTGATGGTTGTCACCAATTCCGCAATGTGCCCAGCCGATTAAAAAAGAGTTAGTCCAAAATGGAATGAAATAAGTCATTTACAACCTCATAATAAAAGCAGATGCATGTAGAGGTCCATTACAGAACTTCTAAACCATCTGCTTTTATAAGCAAGCACTTTTTTATCATTAAAAAGAATGGAGATATGTTAGTTCCTCTTCCTAGTCTCCAATTCTACACTTCTCCTTTTTTACGAGCCGCCATTTCATCTTTCATTTCTTCTTTTAATCCTTCAATTGACCTTTGACGTCGCTTATTTTTTTCTTTAATCATTTCACTTTGCATAGGGTCTGCAAACTCCAAACTAATTTCCGCTTCATGAAGTTTTTCTTCAGTGTTTTTAACGATATCACGGATTCGTTCAACGTTATTGGATCTATCATCTGGTTTTGAGTGTCTTGAATTAGCCATGGTAACCTCCTAAAGTTTTGACATAAATTTAGGTTGGCTAATTTAGTTGTTCCTATGTGTACTAATTTTTACTAAGAAGAATGTACGGTGCTGATCACTCAAATCCATAAGATTCTTTACATTGCAAGTTTGATGTTCTACACGCATTTATTCAAACGGTTATGAATGAGCTCCTCTACCTGTGCTTTTAGTGCTTGATTGGCATAACGTAGCACTTCATCTTCGCCTGCTGTTTTGATGATTACATCGCTGAAATATTCATCAATTTTGACCCACTTTACAACGGCAATATTTTTCGTAGCCAGAACTCGCCTTTTATTGTAGAAATCATGTCTTATATCTTTTAATAAATCTTCTACAATATGGATGTAGATTTTGGACATTTTTAACTTTTCAAGCGATGAATAGTCTTGTTGTAATGACCTGATAGCCATATCTAATTTTATAAACTCATACAAAACACTACGATCCTCACCATTAATCATCAACGTCCACCATCTTTGCGTCTTGAATTGTATTAAATGCAATACGTTTGATAGCTACATCCGTCTCAAGTAACAATTCCTTTTTGATTGTATCAGTTCCTGTAACTAGCCCTGCAAATTATTGTTGCTCCACAGCGTTAACATAATCAGTTTTTGCATTTTAATAGCACGTTGTATAGTCTGTTCTATTTCCTCTAACTCCCACTCGGTTAATTCTCGCTTTTTATCGTAAAATTGCTCTTGCTTCCATACTCTAATGAGGGCAAGATGCTCGGGAAGCGTCATCGCCGTCCACTTCATTGTTCCACGGTCACGTATCATCTAAACACTCCTCGAATTCTTAATCGTTCTTCTAATTTGGCTTCTCTCATTCACTCCTTACGCTAAATGCCCGCCTACTAGATGATTGTAATAGCGGTGCCAGCCTTTGTATAAGAAGCCGCCCTTAATAAGGCTACAGCTCCATATTTTCTGCGGATGGCATCCATAACATGGCCAATTATTTGTCGTTGCTTCTCGTACAGGCTTAATACCTGTCATTTGTTATTTCTTATTGTAGCTTTGTAAAAAAGATTGCGATTATAATTAAGATTGATAATTTGTAATAAAGTTTGATAAAAATCATTTCTTTAGTTATTTTTAAGGTGATTTTTTAATACTTGATGTCATGATTGAATTTTACTTTGTGAAGAATTGTACTTAAACTAACGGAGCAGGTTAGTCAAATTTTTTTTTTACACTTTTTTCAACATCTTTCTTTTTTTGAAAAAATGTTTATAATTATCTTAATCTTTTGTGTTTTATCACTTTTCTAACATTTATTACTCAATTTAGGGGCGCTGATCATGGGGATAACGACATTATTATTAAATGCATTCATTATTATCATTTGTATTTTTTTCTATCAAATATTTTGGTTAGATAAAGATGGAAAAAAAGCGCGTAATACTATATTAATTTCCTTTCTTTCATCCATTGCGGTTGTTCTTTGTATGACATTCCCGTTTAAGTTTAATTATGGATACATATATGATTTACGGCTTATCCCAATCCTTTTAGCTGTTCTCTATGGTGGTTTTAGGAGTTTTATTTTTATTACTGTTATATTTGTTTCTTACCGTTTTTACTTAGGCGGAGACGGAGTCTACCCTGCAGTTATTGTATATTTTATGGCCACTTCCATTACTATGGTATCCCAATATTTTCTTGCTGGTTATTATAAAAAAAGAAAAATATTATTCAGCTTATTGCTTATGTCTCTTTGCACTATTTCCTTTTCTATATTCGCTTTAATGAACCAAATACGGATAAACGATAAAGTTCAACCTGATTTTATTCACTTTTTATTCAATTATATAGTGATCAATATTCTGACCGTTTTATTGTCTCTTTATTTAATTGAAGGAATGATAGAAAGGTTTAAAATGAAAGAAAAAATTCACCGTGCAGAAAAATTTATGGTGACTTGTGAATTAGCAGCGTCTATAGCCCATGAAATAAGAAACCCGTTGACTACGGTATATGGATTTATGCAGATGTTTAGTAAAAACGAAATCTCTGAAACACAAAAGGATGACTATTTGCAAGTCATGCTTATGGAGTTAGAAAAAGCGCAACTCGTTATTAACGATTATTTGTCCCTTATAAAACCACAAAATGTTGCAAGAGAATTATTAGATATTAGACCAATTGTTGAGCAAGTAATAGAGGTTATTTTACCGATCGCCATCCAATGTAATGTTAAAGTTGAAAGCGATAATGAATGTTCCTATTATATATATGCCAACACCGATAATCTAAAAATGTGTTTAATTAACATTGCAACGAACGGGATTGAAGCCATGACTAATGGAGGGATGCTCCGAATTAATGTAAAAAAGGTAAAGAATCGTATTGTGATTGATATTATTGACACAGGAATTGGAATGTCTTCTGAGGAGATAAATCGAATCGCTATGCCGTTTTATTCTATAAAAGAGAAGGGAACCGGGCTAGGTACGATGATTGCATACAGTATTGTAAAAGGATTAAACGGAGATATAGAAATAAAAAGTGAAAAGGGAAAGGGAACACGGTTTTCTATTATTATTCCTTCTTCCTAATAGAAATCGTAGGGCAAAAAAATTTCGACGTTTTAGAGCTTGCTGCTAAAGTACAATTCGAAAACGAAGAATTTAAAGATGAAAAAGAAATTGAGAAAATATCCGGATACAATAACGCAATAGTATCCATTTTGGAGTGTATAAACCCAATTTATTTATATGATTTAAATGATTAAAACAACCTTAATTGAATAAGATTGTGACGTATTACACTTAGACTAAACCAGCTAATAGATTGTCAATAAAAATCTTTTAAATTAAAAAACACTTCATGCTATACTAAAAAGCGCAACTCAAATAACCCTCCGAATTCGATTTGGAAGGTTTTTGTTGTATTTGAAAATACTGTTACTTTATAGTTTCTTGGAATGGTGTTTTTCGTTTTTAACATGGCATAAATCCAGTGTAAAAGCTTATTAGCACAAGCAATTATTGCTACTTTGTATGGTTTGCCTTCTTCTCGTTTTAAATCATAAAAAGCTCGTAATCGCTTATTTCGTGCTATAGTTTCAGGTGTTGTTTTCTTTTTCCGACTATCTCGAATAGAACAACGAACAGCTGTATAAAGCATGTGGCGAAGCCTAGCCTAGCTGCGTTTAGTAATGTGATTTTTCGTGCCTTTAAAGCGACCTTGATTCAAACACACTAGGATCTAGTCCTGCAAATGCTACTAACTTTTTTGGATGATTAAACCGATCAATTTCTCCGATTTCTGAAATAATCGTTGCAGCGATTTTTTCACCAATACCGGGGATTGATTGGAGTAATTCATATTCTTCAAGTTGTGCTGCTAACTCATCAATCTCACGCTCCAACGTAGAAAGTTGTTGGTGGTACACTTGAAGTAAATCAATATACATATTCAAGCTGACTAGAAGACTTTGATAAAGAATTGATTGAAATGGATTGCGTTCTGCAGCTCCGATTAATTTTTCCGATCTTTCGAGTGCCCAATTAAACGAACGTGCTTTGCAATGTGTATCAATGAATTGTGCGATCTCTTCTACACCTGCTTCTTTGACTGATTCAGAAGTAGGGTAAGCTTGTAAAGTTTTTATGGAAATCTCAGCGTATAAATCGCCAAAAACCCCTTTGTACTCAGGGAATATTTGATCTAATACGGCTTGAAATTGAAGCTTTGTTTGAATCATAATTCCTGTCATATTTTCATGTTGCCTTGTTAGATGCCGAAGGTTTAATAACTGTACACCACGCTTTTTCTGGGGCGCTAAATCCTCTTTGTAATACAGCTCGCCTAAGTGATAAGCATCATTGGCATCTGTTTTGGTTTTTCGCAAGCTAGAACTTTTTGCTCGGTAAGATACCAGTGGATTTACGATAATGACAATGTATTCTCTTGCTCCTAAAAACTGTACAACTGGGGCATGATAGTGACCCGTTGATTCCAAAACAACAGGTGGCTTCATTCGTGTTTGACGCTCTAAATCTAATAAATAAGAGTGTAACTCTTCCAATCCATCCACCGTATGATCAACTTTCACGCTGCTTTTATAGGGCATTTTTTTTATCCAAGAACATTTGAACCTGACTTTCACCTTTGCGACATCCAGACCAACTACTGGATTCATAGTTTATCTCCTCCTAAGGTAGGGTATTGACCGGTAACCTCTATCTAGCTTGTTATTCATATCTTCGCTTGTTATACGAGATCGTAATGTCCCAACCAGCCTAATCATGTGTTAACAAGTAGAGGGCGAACAGTTTAGTTGTCGGGATCTAGTCCCACGGGTGCTTCCGTTCGACCCCGGCTACTATCAATCTATAAATTGAATAAAAAATAGTCAACCAGATTAATCTGGCTGACCTTATAATACGAACGGGGGCTTTAGCTGAATAAGACTCATTTAATTGATCAAATTTTTTATAAAAATCTCATACTTAGTTAAAAAGATTAACTCCATTTTGATCAATCATTTTTCAAAATGGAGTGTTTCTGCATTTGCTGATAAATAAAGGTTGAAGGAAATTTTCAATCAATCTTTATTCTAAAGCTACACGTATATGATTAATCAACAACTTTTCCACTTGTGATTTAAGAGCCTGATTTGCATAACGAAGTACTACATCATTACCTGCAGTGGCAACTTGCACGTCACTAAAGTATTCATCTACTGGCTGCCAGCCTACTACTCGTATACGTTTTTGTGCAAGTTCTCGTTTGAGGTTAAAATATTCTTGTCTTAGATCCTTTAGCAATGAATCCATCATTGGAAGAAATAACAAAGTGTCCTCATAAATGTATGACGAAGTTGACTTGAATTTATTCCATACTGTTTTAACATTGATTGAATCGAACGAGCGCTTAAACGTTTGTATAAAGATGATAAAAACAATGCTTCGAGATTGTCATTTCGTTGATCTAAATAGTCTTTGATTGCTTTGCAAGCTCCACTGCTAAGTGGAACAATTCGTTCGTAAACATTTTTATATCCACGCACTTTTACTGTCCCTTTACCTTCATAAATATACACATCATTACGGTCAAGCCCCGCAACTTCACTTAGACGTAATGATGTGTATAATAAAAGGCTTACAATCGCATGATCACGCTTATTAGGTTTAAGAGCAGTTAAATGTAATATCTCGTTTACATTTTCAATGGATAAGCAAGCTCGTTCTTGTTGCTTAGCTTTAAGTGGTTTAATAATACGAAGACCCTCTCTTACTTCCAACTTTCCTACATAACGGCTATATGCTTTGATTTTTAACCCCGTGGTCTTTCGTAGCCATACCTAGCTTTTTTGAAAGTGCTGTGGTAGATAAATATTTCGTTCTCAGCTAAATACCCCATTATTAAACTAGTACTTTCTCTCTATTCATCTTACACTTTATGTTTGGCAAATTATGCATAATTTGACATTTACATTTATCTTTGCACGAATGAAGTCTAATTATAAATAAAAAAAGACAGCATTACGCCGCCTCTATGATTATATATTTTTATCAAAACTTTGCTTGCAAATACTAATGTAGTTTTACCGGGGTATTTGAATCAAATTTCCCTCGTTTTAAAGTTTTCATGCCAAACATCCATCGTATTATAGACATTCTTTTAATCACTTCATATAAACAAATACAAATCAACAAGGTTAATAGTGAAATTAGAACAAATTTGAAAAAGATACCAATTTCAAGTTTTACTATATAGTAACTGATGGCAACTATTATGGATTGATGAAGTATATATATATGAAATGCTGCCTCATTCATATATTTTAAAAATTTATTATTGATTGAAGCGAACATTTGACCATATCCTAAAATTACTACCAGTGTTAACAATAAGGCGAAATTTCTTATGAAAGCAAGAATTATGGAGATTGCAGAGAAATCGGCTGCGTTTTGATTTATATAAGCTAAAGTAAACCAAACAGGGATGTATAGTATTAGTATTAGCAAACACTTAAATCTTAATCTTTTTATTGTTTCTCGTATTTTTTCATCAGTTCCAATAATGTAACCAACGATAAAAAAAATGAAAAAATAAAATAAATCTTTATCACCTAGAGTTAGTAATGCTTCAGAAAATGGTAATGAAACAAATAATAGTAGTAAAAGCCATTTACTTTTTATCCACCCTTTATTCATTATTTTATTAAGTTTATTTTTCAACATGATTAATAAACATGACATGATAAATAAATATAAAATAAACCAAAGGTGAGCAGGTGTAAATGATCCAAAATATCCAGTTACATTACTGTAATCAGTAAAGAAAATGATGAGAGAATCAAAATAGTTTCCATCAAAATTATGATGGTACTTTAGAGCGTAATAACATTGAGGTGGAACGATAAGAACAATCCCAATAATTAAAGGAATAAATAATTTATTGAACCTCTCTCTTAAATACTCTCTATTTGTTCTAAAAAATAATGCATATCGACTGGCAGCACCTGCCAAAAAAAACAATAAAGGCATGGGCCAGTAAGAAGATATGGCAATAATCCAACTTAATACCCAACTCTGATCAGCATTCATAACGTAGTAAGGTTCCCAGTAATCAAAAACCCTTGCTGCATGAAAGGGAATTAATAATAGAATCGCCATATTTTTTAACCAATCCATATCATTTCTTCTATTAAATGCATTATCATTTTTATTCATAGTACCCGTCCTTTTCTGATAGAAGGTATTGGCAAAACGTTCCACACAATTTGGTATATTAGTAGCCCCTTCCTAGCATGAGCTAGTTCATTAGCTAAATAACCTTCTTTCCTTTTCTATTCTGGATCTGCTAAAAACTTACGCCAAAAATTTATTCTTAACCGAATTAAATGTCTTTAATGTAAGAATTCAATAGATAGTTCTATATATTCGTCGACATTATTCTTTATATCGGCCCAATATTACTCATGATGTCACCAACCAAATTTCTGTAATGATAATGTTGAACGGACTTGGGTAAAGGATTACGAAACGAACATGCGGATAATTTGTATCTAGAATCAATGTTATACTCTTTAAAACAATACTCAGATTGTTCCGGACATAGAAATATTTGCTCCTTACTCAAAATTCTAATACTAAACGAGTTTAACGGAGTAGATAGGCCAGTACCAATAGCTTTTATAAAGCTTTCTTTCAACGACCATAAACGAAAGAAGTATTCTAAACGTTCTAATTCTGATTTTGACATAATATCCAAATACTCGCTTTCTGCAAAGTATCGCTTTGCAATATCCAACTGAATATTCTTTACTTCTTCAATATCGATTCCAACTTCCTCAGTCCCAAAAATCATGACAACCCAGTGACCTGAGTGGGAAATATTAAATTTAAAATTTGGCTCCCCCATCAGAAATGGCTTACCATATTGATTAGTTGCAAAATGAATATCGCGGTTTTGTATACCTTTTTTCTTGATAATCATTGAACGAGCCAGCAGTTCAGCGAATAGAGAACGATAAGCGTCTTCCTTTTGAACAAAGCCAGTAAGTTTATTACCTCTTTCTTTAGAAATACATGATGTTAAAAAGTCATATTCTTGACGATCCACTGTTTGAGGAATCCTCAGTACAATGATTTCACACAATTTAATCAATCCTTTCCAACCTACCATCGATATTCTATACCACCACATTAATCTACAAACATAAATAAGTTATAGTATTTCAAACTAGCATAATATGTAAAAGGATTTAAAAAGTCGGATAACAGAAAGAAGTATATGATAGCCAATGCCAACTTAACTCTGACTGTAGTGATCATCTACTACATATGTAAGAATGCAGGATAAAATATTAACTACAATTCAAGCTGAAGGCTACTATACGTGCTCTCAATCTGTAAATATACCTGAAGTTGTAGACTTAGAATTCTGCTAGAGGCCAATACATTTGGCAATTCACAATTAGGGATTATATTGGAAGCTACAAATACATTCATGCTTTCAATAATAATGGTGGAATTTCTATTTAAAATGAATCATATTAAAAAAGGAATTTAAGAGTTTTATTAACACATATTAATGTGTGAGGAAGTTAATTGTTATCATTAACTTCCTCTTTCTTTTTTCCGTAATAAAATTCTATAAATCCTATACTTGGTCGTAACAAATAAGCGAACAGCCGTGTTCGCTTATTGTTCAGGGACGGAAAAGCTGCTATAGAATGTCAATAATTAGAATGTAGTTAAAGCATCTATTATAGTTAGTTTATAGGCTTTTATGTTGAAAATTAAACGCTAATATAAAACTTGTCAGTATCCATTACTTTATTCAACAAGTTGCACTTTTTCCATTTGTATCCATTTCTGTTGCAGCACTATTTAAATAGTAAAATTAATTTACTGGTAATTTATTCCTGTAGTGTTTTAACATTTTCTGCATAAGTTCCTGATTCATTTGTGACCACTCAAATCCTAATCGATCTAAAATCATTCGAGTTTTAGCCGATGTCAATCTAAAATATGTGTATTCTTCACTAAGCTCTAGAAGTCCCGTATACATCAATATTTGATTGACATGTGGATCTCCTTTATTCTCAATCAAATACGAAAGAAACTCCTCTAATTCCCATAATTGAATGGAATAACCTGATTCTTTTAGCAAGTAATGTATATCCTCCACATTAAGAGTTTCCCAATTATAAATATGATAATTTTCATTGAGTAGCACTTCTCTATCAAAAAGGAGAATAATAGATTGACTTACTTCATTCACATAAGAGAAGTCAGTAATATAACTTTTCGAATTCGGTAAAATACCAGATTTAATGGTTGAATTTAAAATATTGTAGAATCTACTGTCTTCAATATTTTCTTGAAACTGCCCTGTACTAGAATTAAATACAATATTTCCTATTCTAAATATATTTGCTTTCAATCCCTTTTGTCTTGCTTGTACAACTAATTGCTCCGCTTCTCTTTTGGTCATGACATAATGGCTGTCAATAGTCTGTTGAACATCATAATCAAACTCCGTAAATAGTACATGATTATGACCTTTAACTATACCAGAGGCTACACTTATTGTTGAAATATGGTTAAAATCTTTCATCTTATTATTGAATGCGAACTGGATTAAACGATGTGTACCTAAGACATTGGTGTCGTAAAAGTCACTATATTCTCCGTAGTGTTTAACATTAGCTGCCGAATTTATAATACAGTCGATGTCATTGGACAATTTTTCATATAACTCTTCGTTTAGTCCTAAATATGGTTTTGTTATGTCCCCTATGAAAATAGAAATTCGATGCTTATGTTTAGGATAAAAATCTTCTCCGAAATAAAACAGAAGTTTGTTTGTAATTCTAGAAATACCATGCTCACTATTTTTACCTCTTACGATAATACTCACATGGTAATCTGTAGTCTCCATTAGCTGTTGTAGGAGATAAACGCCTAAATATCCAGTACTTCCAGTTAGAAGAACATTTTTGTAATTACGTTCCACTCTATAATCCAACGCTTTATAATCCTCAACTTCTCGTTCATAATGGTCTAATTTCTCTTTTATTTCCCGATTTAATGGTTCTTGATTGAGGCGAATAAATGTCTTCTCGTTCATAATGGCTTGATTAACTTTATCTTTTAGGCTATCACTCGTAACCTCAATGAATTTGGCCAAATTAGCAATCGTTCTATGTTCAAATAAATCGTTTATTCTTAAATCATAGTCTATTGACAAAATCGACATAACTTGCATAGCTTTAATCGAAGTTCCACCTAATTCAAAGAAGTCATCATTGATTCCAATTTGTTCGATATCTAGTGCTGTTTTCCAAACTTGAACCAAGTCAAATTCAATTTTAGTTCGTGGTTCAACAATTTCCGTTCGAGCATTCATGACCTCTATTGGGCTAGACAACTTCTTTCGATCTACTTTCCCATTTAGCGATAAAGGCAATCGATCCATTTTAATGAAATACGAAGGTACCATATAATCTGGGAGGAATTGGTTCAAGTACGCCCTTAATCCTTGACTATCCAATGTTTCATCGTTAGTAACATAGTAGGCACAGATGATTGAGTTATTCTGAGAATCCTTTCGAGCCATAACAACAACCTCATCCAATTGTTTCAATCGCAATAAGGTAGTCTCAATTTCCCCCAATTCAATACGATACCCTCTAATTTTCACTTGATCGTCAATGCGTCCTAAATACTCTATTGAACCTTCTGGTAGCCACCTTGCCAAATCCCCTGTCTTATATATCCTTTCTCCTTTTTCATACGGATGATCTACATACTTCTCTTTTGTTAAATCTCTTCGATTAAGATACCCTCGGGTTAACCCTACTCCAGATACACATAATTCTCCTACCACACCAACTGGAACACTGTGATGATGATTATCCAAGATATAAATTTTGTGATTTCTTATGGGGAAACCAATGGATACTATTGATTCGTTAGTAAAATCCTTTGGACATTTCCAAATCGATGAACAGATAGAATCTTCAGTAGGGCCATATGCATTGTAATACTCTACTTTGTCTTTCCACCTTAGAATGGTATCATGTGTCGTCGAAGATCCAGCTGTGAGAAGTTTTCTTAAGTGTAAGAACTTTTCAGGATTCAGGTGGTTCACATAAGTAGGAGGTAACGTAGCTACCGTGATTTTATTACTATTCATAAATTGCTCAAATTTATGATTGTCCAATATATCGCTTTTCTCTGGAATATACAGAGAAGCTCCACAAAAAAAGGCCATTAAAATTTCATAAGCGGATGCATCAAATGATAAACTAGAAAATTGCAAAATCCGATCGTCCTTATCAATCTGTAAATCGTATAAGAAAACTTTCTTCAAATTACAAAGACCATGGTGTTCAACCATCACCCCTTTAGGTTGACCTGTCGTTCCAGAAGTATAGATTAAATAAGCTAATTGATTTGATTTAATATCTTGATTAGTATCTAATTCAGACCCTGTATATGATTGTTGATCATCTAGTATAATTAAATCTGGATTAGTATTAGTATACTTATTAGAATCTAGTAAGGAGTTAATCTGATCGTGATATTTATTTATAGATAAAATTACTTTTGGATTACTGTCTTCTAGCATGAACTTAATTCTTTCTCCTGGGTAATCAGGGTCTATTGGTACATAAGCTCCTCCAGCTTTTAATATTGCAAGTATTCCGACAACCACTTCTATAGATCGATCGGTGAACAGTGCTACGGTATTTTCGTTCGAAACACCTTTCATACGCAATGTATTAGCCAATTGATTTGCCTTCCTATTCAGCTCATCATAAGTCATAACACCATGCTTTGACACGAGAGCAACATGATTTGGCGTTTGTTTGACCTGCTCCTCAAATAAGTGATGGATTGTATCCCCATTCTCCACTTCAACAAAACTGTTGTTGAATTCATATAGAATTTTCTCACTTTCTTGTGCAGTTAAAATATCAATCTCTTTTATTATGATATGAGGACGGTCTATTACTGTATTTATCACTTGTTTAAGATGCTCTTCCACTCTATCAATTGTTTCTTGATCGTATATGGTTGGATTGTAATTAAGCTTTATTAGCAATTGCTCTCCTGGAATGACCCTCATATCAAAATCATAATTAGTGTGTTCAAAAACATCGACCTTGTTAATTATCAGTTCCGATGCCCCAAGCAATCCTTCCCCTACTTCGCTTTGAATCGGATAGTTTTCAAATACCATAACATGATCCAGTAAATTACTTCCTAGCTCACTCTTACTTTGAATATCACTTAGCGGATAATCGTCATAACGCTTCGAATCCATAGCTCCTTGCTGAACATCATGCAATAACTCTTGGAAAGTTTTATTCCCACTACCCTTAATACGTACCGGGATAGTATTTATGAATAAGCCAACCATCTCTTCAATTCCTTTAATTTCTGGTGGTCTCCCAGAGACGACAGCTCCAAACACGACATCATCCGTGTTATTATACCTTTGTAATAGTATTCCCCAAATACTTTGGATCACAATATTTAATGTAACTTGGTTGGATTCAGCCAATTGACGCAATCGGTCGGTCATCCCTCTATCTAAGACAATCATTTCCTCTACTCGATTATAAGGAACATTGCTTTCTTTACTGACGATAGACTTTGGTAAGCTGCTCTGTTGGTCATAACCAGCTAAATAATTTTCCCAATATCCTCCTGATATTTCCTTATCTCGCTCTTCGAGCCACTGCAAATAA
>NZ_JBHVUJ010000001.1:548086-1120925 GCF_042884205.1 Lysinibacillus sp. NPDC058147 | reverse complement strand
AGATTTGATCCTCCGGCCATCCGGGTCATACGACTTCTAACATCTTTAGATAGATAAATTACTTGAGTATCAGTTACCCATTCCTGATCCGGACTATATATACAATCTGATGGAAAACTACTGAAATCAGTCAACCCTTCCAGCTTATTTAACCAATAGCGCTTTCCTCCTTCGTACTTACTACTGGCCATCCTCATTTGCACTGAATGTTTATTCATGACAAACCTCCAATGATTATGCGATTATTATTCTGTTTTTATTACTTCCACAACACTTATCTTGGAAGCTTTTAATGCCGGGCTAATCGAAGTAATTACGGTGACTGCAATAGCTGCTAAGAATGAAACTAACATGATATTTGTAGAGAAATGGATAACAACACGTTGGTCTATTGCCTGTAAAATATGCGGGACAATATTAATCAATAGCAATCCTCCGATTATTCCGACAATTCCACCGATCATTCCCACAAACAATGATTCTACAAATGTTATTTTCACAAATTGCCCTTTACTCATTCCAACTGAACGAAGTATCGCAGTGGACCTTCTTCTTTGAATGAAGCTAATCACTAAGTTGTTAATAATACTTAATCCACCAATCAAAAGCGATAATACAGAGAAACTTTTTAAAATGGTAAATTGTTGCTCACTATTTTTCATATCGTTGCTTGCAGCTTCCTTCATGGTCATCGTCCATACATTATCATCAACATACTTTTCATTTAGCTTTTTCTGAAGCTCATAGGAATCCATATCACTTTTGATGTAAAATATGGAGTAAAAGCTATCATCGTTTCCTTCTATAAGATTTTTTTCCGAAACCACACCATAGTTTGCACTATTTCTTGAAGTATTCATAAAACCAATGACCCTATAATCTTGTTCAACATCTTTAATTTTCAACGAAATCGAGTCTCCAACTTCTACACCTAATTGATTTTTTTTCAACAGACTCAAAATAATATTGTGTCCTTCGTCTAACTCTTCTATCAGTGCTTTACTATCTCCCTCTATGTCAAAATTCCAGAATTCCATAAATTGATCTTTATCCGCACTCTCTATTAAACCGATATAAGAATTCTTATCAACAACGGCAACATTTTCCTTATAATAAACACCGTAAACATCTGCCACACCTTCTACTTCTTTTACAGATTGAAGGAACTCTTCGTCCATATTTGTAGCTGTCATCATGACATCGTACTTCGGTGTTCTATCATAATAATTATTTAGCTCTAATACTACACCATAACCAATTATATTGATCATTAAAATTGTAGCTATTGCAATACTGAGAATAGAAATATTTGTAATAACATTTTTGTCCTGCCTTAGATTTTTTAGTGCTAGTTGTCCCTCATTGCCAAAGATATGGCTAAAAGGTCTACTAAATATTTTGACAGACCATCGCATGATAAACGGAATTAAAAAGATTATCCCAACAATTAATAAAATTGCACTAATAATACCAAGAGGTAAAGCAACAGTTCGACTTAATAAAGGCGGAGCAATCAGAGCAAATAAAACAAATAATACTCCAACAAAAGGTACAATTTTACTAGACTGTTGCGTAGAATTATCCCAATTATTAAGAATAATATCTTTTACTGAAATTTTCGAAACTTTTAATATTGGTATGATGGAACTTAAAATACAAAGAATTAGTGCTAGCAAAAAGGTGAAAAGAAGCTTTAACGGTTGAATCGCAAGGAAGATATTAGTACTCACTTCTGATTCAGCCAACACCATTGACATCGCAAATAAAATTCCTACACCAAGCACACATCCTAATACACCTGAAATAAGTCCATAAAAAACACTTTCTAATAACAGTATTAAATTTGTCATTTTTCTTGTTGCACCAAGACTGCGAAATGTTCCCATTACAGTAAGTCGTTCCATTGTGATCACTTTAAATGAAGAGTAAATAATAAACATACTTATTATTGAAACAACAATAGTCATTAATAAAAATGTAACTGCAATCCCACTGACTTGTTGTTCAATCGCTTCATCTGAAATAGATTCTTCCACTATGTAGTCTTTATAGGACTCTGATAATGTACTGATCATAGAAGAAAGATTTTCTTTATCCTTTACTTTTAGGAAAACAACGTTTGGGTGTTCTAAATTAAGTAGTTTACCTAAATGCTCTTTTGGTACAACCGCAAAGGGATTTAATCCTTCTCCTCTAAATAACCCTACCTTTTCAGCAATCCCCGATACGAGAAATGTATAATGTTCACTCCCTATTTTAATCTCCATCGTATCGCCTAATGCTAAATTCATTTTTTCGGATACGTCTCGATTGATTATTATTTTATTACCATCAAATGGATGGAGTTCTTTTTCTTCGATGATTTTTAACGTATTCATTGTTTCTAGTTCATCTAATTTATAGCCCATAACGTTAAAATTGACTATCTCGTTGTCATCGTTCTTAAATTGCCCACTACTTTCAATTGCTGTGATTGAATACTCTAAATCATGCTCATGTACTTCAATATCCTCCAATGTAATATAATTATTTGGTGAGCTGTCCGTCGGTTTTATTGTGATATCTGAAGTACCTGCATATTGCTTCATTCGTTCCATAGAAATGTTTATCATAACATCCGAGATACTAGTAGAAGCAAAAAACAATGATGTCGAAATCATAATCGAGAAGATCACAATAAAAGAGCGTAGTTTCTTCTCTAACAAATTTCGACTGATATATTTAAAAATAGTCGACAATATTTCCACCCACTTTTACAGTATTGTTAGGATAATGAATGGCTTAATGAGTTATCAATTTGACCATCTTTTACATATACCAGTCTTTGTCCAAACTCGGCAGCCTCTTTAGAATGTGTGACTTGTACAATCGTCTTTCCTTTTTCTTCATTAATTCTTTTTAACAGATTCATAACTTCCATACCTGTCTTACTATCTAAATTCCCAATTGGTTCGTCTGCGAGAATAATAGCGGGATCATTAATTAGAGCCCTCGCAATAGCGACTCTTTGCTGCTGTCCACCTGATAATTGGCGTGGTGTATTTTCCCGTTTTTCAGAAAGCCCAACAATATTTAGAATTTCATCAAGTTCCTCTTTGTAATGTTTCACGTTCTTCCCATCTAATGAGATGGGAAGAACAATATTTTCTTCAACAGTTAAATTAGGAATTAAATTATAAAATTGAAACACGAATCCTATATCTCTTCGTCGCAATATACTTTCAGCCTTATCCGACATCTCGGAAGTATCATTACCGTTTACCTTGATTTTTCCTGAAGTAGGTTTATCTAAACTACCTAACAAATAGAGGAGGGTACTTTTCCCTGAACCTGAAGGCCCCATAATAGAGACAAATTCCCCTTTATTTATTTCTAAATTTATATTTTTCAACACATCTGTCTTTACCTCGCCAATATTAAAGGACTTGCAAACTTGTATGGCCTCGATTATTTTGGTCAATTTGTCACCTTCTCAAATTTGTTTTCTTGGAGTATATCAAAATCTTTAAATTCATAATACGTTGCAGTTTCCTCGAAAATATGGTGGAACCACTCGATTTGTTCTTGGATTGGAACCTTTTTTGTTTGAAGCACGGTCCGTAACATTTCAAGTGCTTCTATCATCTGCTCTTTAGTAGGCAGTGCTCCTTGCTCATCCAATTCCTCTTGCATTTTTTGAATATTAGCGTAAGGTTCAACGACATTTCTTCTATACTCTTCATTATCCCAATTTTTGTTAGGTGTTGATACAGCTACCGCCAAACATTTGGTTATAACGGTAGGGACATGCTTTTTAAGCATTTCGTTTTGATTAAGTCGGTCAAATAAGATATTTCTATCCTCCCTCTGTCCAAAACAAAATGCATCTATTTCAGGAGTATTACCTTTAACTAGATTACAAAGAACATTTTTAGGTCCCATCTCTATTGCTAGAGTTACACCATACTTTTTCAAAAATTGCATCGTCTCCTGCCATTTAACTGGCTTAACCATTTGAACAGCCAATTTATCTGCTATAGTCCCAAAATCCCCAAATGGCAAAGCAGTTGGATTAGAAATTACTGCATTTCGAAAAGGGAAGAAAGTGATTTGATCCAAATATCCCTTCAATTTTTCCGCTGTATCTTGCATTAACGGGCTATGAAATGGAGCGTTCCCAAATAATGGGGTGACATTTCCATCCATTTCAAGTACCTTTTCTTCAAGTAACTCAACCGCTTCTTTGTGACCTGCAACAGCAACTTGAAGGGGCGAATTATAACAGTTAATGGAAACGAATTGTTGCTCATTTGAGATTTTCTTGCACTCTTCTTCAACAAGCTTGGAGTCTATTCCGTCAATGATAGTCATAGCCCCGATATCACTTTCCATAATCTGTTTGGTTAATAGACCTCTTTCTCTTACCATTTTTACAGCATCCGAAAAACGTAAAGCCCCTGAGCAAGTTAAAGCAGCATACTCTCCAAGACTATGCCCTGCATAAAAATGTGGTGCAATGCCAATTTCCTTCATATATACTCTGTATGCTGCTACACTAACAGTTAGCAGTGCTGGCTGAATGTTCTCTGGCTTTGAGAGCTCACCTAATGATCCTTCGAAACATATTTTAGTAAGATCAAATCCCAGTACATCATTCGCTTCTTCAAATGTCTGTCTAGCAACCTCATATTCATCATAAAAAGTTTTACCCATTCCAACATATTGAGCACCTTGGCCTGTAAATAAAAATGCGATTTTTTCCATATTATTTACCTCGCTATTTCGTTATTATAAAAATCTATACGGTTTCTAGAGTTTTGATATGAACATATTCTGGGAAATCCTGAATATTAGATAAATTATGTTCAAAAACGACTTTATCTCCTTCTACGCTATATTCTGTAAATCCTGCAAATTTATATGTTGCATACATCATTTTATTTCTATCCGTTTTCACAAATTCAGCCATCAACTTAACATTATTCTCTTTAGCCAAGTTCAAAATGTAGTTAATTAACAGTGAACCAATACCTCTAGACATGACGCGGCAAGACATCAGGAGCAATTTAACTGTCCAAACATCCTCCACACATTCCAACATTACCACACCAATTTTTCCATATGTTCCGTATTTATCATCTAGGCCTACAACAAATAACTTATGCCTGTCTGAATGTCTCATTACCTCTAGCTCTTCAAAGGAGTAAGTATAGCCTGTTGTATTTAGTTGATGTGTTCTCACAGTCAGTTCCTCAACCCGTTGTAAATCATTTTCTTGCACAGGAGCAATAGTAACTTTCATATTTAGGGATGCAAGAAACTCTTCATGTGGCCCTGAAAAATTCTCTTCAATATTGTTTCGTTTAATATCATTCATGTACATTTGTCTACGAATCTTGGAATCTTCTGTAATGAATTTCGGTTTAAGTTCGGGCATATCTAGTACCCCTTCAAGATTTAAAGCATCGATACAAAGTACCTCAGGATGAACAAAGTTCACTTCCTCCCTTTCAAAAGGTTGATCATCAACAAATGCAAGCGTATCTATTCCAATATTTATAGACTTTGCAATGTTTTTGATAGATTCAGATTTTGGATTCCAATTAATTTGCGGATATAAAAAGTATTCCGAAATACCAAATTCTTCTAACTTACTCATCGCAAGGGAGTGTTCATTTTTACTTGCAATGGAATGGAGAATTCCTCTCTCGTCCAATTTCTTTATGATTTCTACAACATCCTGTTTTAACACTACATTCGAATCTTCAAGAATAACCCCATCCCACAATGTATTATCCAAATCCCATACAACACATTTTATTTTCTGTTCCTTTCCCATCTTTTCACATCCCTTTCCTATTGATAATTAATATTATCAATTATTAATAGCTACCTTTTTTCTTTCAACGAATTCAACAATTGCATTAATTGTTCTGAAGTTATTAAGGTCCATCTCTTCAGGTTCAACAGTAATATCGAATTCCTTTTCTAAAAACATAATAAGCTGGGTTGCAAATAATGAATTAACAAAACCTAATGAAAAGATATCCTCATCTCTACCAAGTTCATATTTTCTAAAAAAACGTGTCAAAAATCCGCTTACCTTTTGTGCTATTTCCATAATAAATCCTCCTTATTACTCTAGTTTATTTAAATAATTTATCTAGTTAACTACAAAGCCATAGTTATAGTCATAAAACCCTTTACCACTTTTCCTACCGTGTTGTCCTGCTTCAACCATTTTCCTTAGTAATGGAGCACATCTAAACTTAGGATCCTGATAACTTTCATATAAAATGTCTAAAGAATTAACGACTGTATCCAACCCTATAAGATCAGCTGTCTCCAGTGGCCCCATTTTATGTCCAAAACATTTTTTGAAAATTTCATCCACATCTCTTGGTTCAGCAACCTGATCTTGCACTACAAAAGCAGCCTCATTCATTAGAAGATGAGATAATCGATTCGACACGAATCCAGGATAATCATTTACAAGAATCATCTCCTTGTCCATACTCTCTAAAAAGTCCTTCGTTTGTTGAATGGTCGTTTCAGAAGTATGGAATCCTCTTATCGCCTCAACCGTTGATTTGAGCGGAACTGGATTCATGAAATGAACCCCGATTACATTAGATGCTTGTTTGCATAATGCCGCTATTTTCGTGATGGAAATACACGAAGTATTCACTAGAAGAATACAATCTTCAGCGCAAACTTCATTCAATCTCGTATATACATTTTTTTTCACTTCCCAAACTTCTGGGACATTTTCTACGACAAATTCAACTTCTCTCAGTGCTTCATAATCAGTAGTAAACGTTATCCTTCCTAAAATATCCTCATCTAGTATTCTCGAATCTTTCTTCTTAAAAAGGCCTTGAAACTTAATATTTTTTTTAATTTCTTCTTTTGCTTTTTGTAAAACATCCTCTGTCAAATCTATTAAAATTACTTCATGTCCTGATTCTGCAGCGTTCTGTGCAACACCAGCTCCCATAACACCTGCCCCAATAACACCTACCATTCCCACACAATCACCTCATATTGTTAAAAATTAAATTTTACCTCTTCCCTATCCTCTTGATCGTCCTGTTCTTCCATGTTTGCTTCACTTTTTAGTAGAAGGTCACCTATTGGTGTATCCAATTCAAAACAAATTTTTTCCAATAGATCGATATAATCCTCTAATATTCTTTGAGCCGTTTCATTTCTATATAGCTTTGTTGAATAATTCAAATGAATATCGACAAAATCTCCTGCCTCAATAACTTCTAAAGTTAGATCAAATTTTGAAATTTTCTCCTCTATAGGATAAGAACTAATCGTTAAGTCATTCATTTTGATCTCGCTATTACCAACATTTTGAAGAACAAACATCACATCAAACAATGGATTCCTGCTTAAACTTCGTTCAACTTTAAGCTGGCTAATCAATTCTTCAATATTACAATCCTG
Organism: Lysinibacillus sp. NPDC058147; assembly: GCF_042884205.1. Lineage (NCBI taxonomy): Bacteria > Bacillati > Bacillota > Bacilli > Caryophanales > Bacillaceae > Lysinibacillus > Lysinibacillus sp. NPDC058147. The sequence continues at coordinate 1,113,491 of NZ_JBHVUJ010000001.1, read as the reverse complement.
ATTATCAAAGGCATCTAACACATTGTTCTTTACTTCAAACAGAAAATCTTTAACTGTTTTATCCCACTTAGGTCTATTTCTTATGACAAGAGTATTAACAAACATCCCAACAATTTTTTCTAAATCAGCACTTGGTCGTCCTGCAATTGGAGTACCAATGATAATGTCATCTTGTGCAGTATACTTGTAAAGTAACACGTAAAAAGCTGATAGCATCACCATATAAGGTGTCGTATTTGATTCTTTAGCAAATCTATACATATGTTGAGACTTTTCTTTATCTAGTATCACTGAAACTGTATGTCCTTCAAAATTCTTTATATCAGGTCTTGGATAATCCGTCGGGAGATTAAGTACTGGCAAATCACCAGCTAAGAGTTCTAACCAATACTTTTTCTGCTCTAGCATCTTATCGCTTTCCGCAATGCGTTCTTGATGAACCGCATAATCCTTATATTGGATCTTAAGCTCTTCCAACTTATTTTCTTCATAGATTGCTAGAAACTCCTCAATCAGTATATCAATGGATATACCATCAGCAATCATATGATGCATATCAAATACCATGACATGTTTTTCTTTCGCAAGTTCAAAAAGTCCAATACGAAGTAATGGAGCTTGAGAAAGTTCGAATGGTCTAATAAATGCATTTATTTGTTCATCCAAAACTTCTTCTATGGTCTTCTTATATTCAACATTGAAAATAACGTTATCTTTGATGTACTGCATAACTTTTCCATCTGCTAGTTTAAAGCTTGTACGAAGAGATGCTTGACGTTTAATGATTTCATTAAACGTGTATTCAAATTTAGTTGTATCAAATGGTCCCTCAATTGTTACAGCTCTATAAATGTTGTAATTAATATTCGATCCTTCCATTTCGTTTATAATGAATAATCGCGTTTGAGCAGAGGAAGCCGGATAACCATCCATTGGTTCACACGGTTCAATATCGACATAACAACTAGTAGACGTATTAGTAAATTCATCTGTATGCTGTTCCATAAATTCAACGAAGTCAGCAACTGTAACAAACGATAATAAATCGGCTACTCCAATTTGTTTACCTAATTCTTGATTAATCAGATTTGCTATCTTTAAGCCTGAAATAGAGTCTCCTCCAAGTTCAAAAAAGTTATCGTAAATATTAATCTCATCGAAGCCTAAAACTTCTCCCCAAATCTGACCAATTTTTTGTTCAATCGCGGAGTATTGATCACTTTCTTTACCCGAAAGTTTAACCTCCTCTATAAAACCAGCAACTTTTGGTTTTGCTTTCACTTTGGTTTGCCCAATATAGCAGTAAAGTGTCTTTCTAATTTTAGGTGAAAGTTTAAACATAAACCGTTCAAGTAATGAAATCAGACTACTTTCATAATTAATTTCTCCGATTAAAGCTCTCGGCACATCCTTGTTTATTAATTGATCCAGACCATGGATACCCTCTTTTGTCATCAACGCTTTGAATAGTGTATCAATATTAAAATCATGTTTTATTGACATCCCAGTTTCTTTCCAGGTTGACCAATTAACTGCAACGGTGCGTTTATTAAACATATTTCGATAATAAGAGTAAGCATCCAAATAAGCATTTGCAGCTATATAATCTCCTTGTCCTGGTGCACTAAACAACGATGCTACTGAGGAGAACATAATAAAGAAATCGAGTTGATCTGTTTCTGTTAACTTGTCAAGAATCCATGTACCATATACTTTAGGTGAAAAGACTTGGTTAAATCGTTCATCGGTTCTAGTGACAATAGGTTCTGCTCCTCCAACTCCAGCACCATGAATGACTCCATTGATTTGTCCATATTGCTGCCTCACCTTGTCTAATACTCGGCTGACCTCATCCATATTGCCTATATCCGCACTATAATACGTTACTTCGGCACCTAGAGCCTCTATTTCATGGATACCTTTAATTCTTGTAATTGTGTTCTGATCTTGCCCTTGTTCTAAAATCCTCTCCCATTCTGTACGTTCTGGTAATGGTGTTTTATTAATTAAAACAAGGGATACTTGCTCGGTAGAAGCAAGGTACTTTGAAACTTCAAGACCAATACCACTAGCTCCTCCTGTAATTACATAAACACCATTCTCTCTTATCTCTAACGGTTTAGATGGTTCTAAATCCAGTTCTATTTCCTTAAACTCCTCTACATATCTAACCCCTCTTCGATATGCGACATTCATCCATTCTGTATTGGCATTTATTTCGTCGATAATCTCTGTTGCAGTTGTGCTATCATCTACATCGATGCAACGACACAATAAATTCTGATGTTCTTTTCTTACTACTTTACCAATACCTAACAAAGTGATGTTCTCAGGCTTAATACGCTCTTCAAAGCCATTTACTTGAGTGGTATAATCCGAGATTAATAAAATATCTATTTCATTAGTGATCTCCATTTTCGCAAACGCTTTTGTCAAATAAAATAAGCTTAATACTCCGTTTTGTTGGCTCTCTTCAAGATCAGTAATTGAACGGATTGATCTACCATCTTGAATTGTCATCATATGGATGATTCTCGTAATCTGCCGATCCTTCACATTACGTACGAGGTGTAGGTAGTCCACCTCTGATCCAGAAATAATGTACTCATTCGGATTGATTTGTTTAAATGATGGACCCTTTTCTACGGTAATCACATCACATGGAGAAGCTGAAAGTTCATTGAGCATTTCTTGACACAGCTCCGACTCTCCTTTAAATACCATAATGGTTCCATCCATGACCTGCTTTTTCTCTTCTGGTAACTTCTCTACAGCCCACCCAATGGTAAAAAACTTGTCAGGCTTATCTGTGTTACGTGTTAACTGTTTACCTTCTGGTACTTCAAACCAACACCTATTTCTCTCATAAGGATAACCTGGTGCACTAATTTTTCTCACAGCTTCGTCCCTATACAATTTGTCCCACTGTACTTCGGCACCTCGTGAATACAACTCCGCTAATTCCGTTAGGCTTTTACGGTCCTCCCTATCGGAACTTATAAAATTCTGAATAATAGTAGCTGATTGTTTGCCAAGTTCAAGCCTTTCCCTTTCCGTAATTTCTACTTTAGTACGATTCATTTTATTTTGTGGTACCACTCTATGTTCATTTACATATATAGACTGTCCACTTAAATCATTGATTAAATTCAACCCGTCTCGTATGATTTTAAGCTTTTCCTTTAATTCCTCTAACGTATCGATAACAATAGCACATCTATAACTTTGATGATTTCTTCCAACATTAGCGGTATAACAAACATCTCCAATTTCAACATTATGAGGTTTCTCCAAAAACTGAAGATAATTGTCGATTAATTCGATCAATTGGTGTTTACTTTGAGCAGATATCAAAAATAGATGTACTTTTGAATTTTCCCCCACTCTAGGCAGTTCAGGAGCTTCTTCTAGAACAAGATGACAATTCGTTCCACTAAAACCAAAGGAGCTCAGCCCACATCTTCTAGCACTATCTCCAGCTAACCATTCTCTATTTCTACTATTTACATACAAAGGTGACTGGCTAAAATCAATTTTTGAGTTTGGTTTGTTAAAATTAATGCTAGGTGGAATGGTTTTATTTTTTAGCATCATAATACATTTCAATAATCCTACTAGACCTGCACTCTCGTATAAATGACCTACATTAGATTTCACTGTTCCTATCGCACAAAATTGATGCTTATCCGTATGATTTCTAAAAGCTTTTATTAATCCATCTATTTCAATTGGGTCCCCTAAAGCAGTTCCCGTTCCATGCGCTTCAATATAGCTTAAAGTTTCAGGATTAATCTCTGCTTTTTCCCAGGCTTTTAAAATCACATCCATTTGAGAATCAGGGTTTGGTGCTGTGATTCCGATGGACGTTCCATCTTGATTGATTGCACTGCCCTTAATTACCGCATAAATGTTATCCCGATCTCGCTTTGCTTTACGTAGTGGTTTTAGTAGAACTGCCACTACCCCTTCTCCCATACCAGAACCATCAGATTGGTCATCGAATGATCTTGTTCTTCCATCAGTAGATTCGATACCGAATTTCATGTATTCTTTATCTAATGGAAGCAAGCTCATTCTTATACCACCCGCTATAGCCATATCACAATCCTGATTCTTAATAGCTTCACACGCTAAATGTACAGATACTAATGAGGAAGAACAGGCAGTATCAATGACCATGGACGGACCCTTCAAGTCCAGCAAATATGAAATTCGACTAGGTATCATAGCTGTTACATTACCGACAGCAGCTGCAGCCATTAGAGAAACGTCTGTATCATAAATCATTTTTTGATAGCTATCTTTAGCATTACTTGCATATCCAACAAAAACCCCGGTTCTAGTCCCAGCTATAGACGATTTGTTATACCCTCCATCTTCGATTGCCTTGTAGGCTACTTGTAAGAATAATCGCTGATATGGATCCATTAAACTAGCTTCATTTGGGGACAAACGAAAAAGCCGATAGTCAAATTTATCAATTTCATTTATATAGGCACCTTGTAGATATTTAACTTCGTCTAAGTCTTCAAGTCCCGAATAGTTAATATACTTATCAATGTCCTGTCTTCTTGTTTCAGGGAAATCCCCTATAAAATCAATACTGTTATTTATCCCCTCCCAATATTCATCGATACTATTACATACAGGTAATTCTCCTGCTATGCCAACAATTGCAATATCTTCTTGAATGGAGGTCGCCAAGATTTCATTTTGTAAAGTATGAAGCATTTTTGCCGCTGTTTGTTTATCAATATTACCTGCTTGAGTGTTTTCTAAAATAATCCTGAGTAGTTTTTGCATTGAAATTTTATTTCACCAACTTTCCTATAGGTTTATTTTTTCGATTGCTGCGTCAATACTTAGATCACCTGCGCTTAGATCATCGAGCATTTTATTCAACTCATCCATGTCATCGTTTCCTTCTTCCTGTATTGACACTCCAGTTTTTTCAGCAATAAACTTTGAGAGTGAAGCGATTGTTGTATAGTTAAATAAATCAATTAACTTTATTGCATTAGGAAATTCCTGCTCAAGGATCGCATGCATTCTATTTAACATGACTGAATCCCCGCCGAGTTCAAAAAAGCTGTCGTGAATATCTATTTCCGTATATCCCAGAACTTCATTGTAAATTGTCGCTACCTTTACCTCTATCTCTGAAAATTCTTTATCTTCTCTTCCTGATAGTTCAACCTTGTCCACTTTTCTTGCTGATTTATTCTGACGTTTTGTTTTTTCATCATTACTATGAGAATCCAACACTTTCTGTGATTTTTCTCTTAACTTGCTAGAAAGTTTAAACGGGAGTCTATTCAACATATACAAAAATTGTGGATTATAACTAAATTCTCCAATTAATACACGGTTAATATTTTTGTTAAGAACCTCTTGGAAACCTTCTAGTGCATAATCAATAGTAATTGCTTTGAAAAGCGCATCATAGTTGAACCCATAGTTAACAGCCATCCCTGTCTCTTTCCATGTTGTCCAATTTATTGTTAACGTTTTTAACCCCAACTTTTTCCTATAAGACGAGAATGAATCCAAATAAGCATTTGCAGCTGTATAGTCACCATGCCCCGGCTCACTTAAGATGGATTGACCTGAAGAAAACATGACAAAGAAATCGAGATTCTCATCCTTAGTTACATGATGGATGACCCATGTACCATATACTTTTGGAAACAGAACTGTATCAAATACATCAAGGTCTTTCTTAAACAAGAATCCATCACCTGGTACACCTGCCGCATGAATAACACCTTGTATATTTCCGTATTTCTGTTTCAGTTCATTAATGATCGATCGAACTGCCTTCTCATTAGAAATATCTGCGCTAAAGTAATGAACATGTGAGCCCATTTCTTCAATTTTTTTAATTCTGTTGATCATTCTGGAAACTCGATGACTGTCACCTTGTTCTAGTAATTGGTCCCACTCTGTTCTTTCAGGTAAAAGGGTTCTACCTATCAACGCAATGCGAACTGGCCTCTGAGAGGCTAACCATTCTGCCATTTCAAGTCCAATACCACCACTACCGCCAGTTATCAAATATACCCCTTGGTCTTTGATTTCTACCGGTCGATCTTCCAAATCATCCATCTGAATTTCCTTGAATTCTTCCACATACCTTCTTCCATTTCTGAAAGCAACCTGGTATATTTCATCTTGAACGCCCATTTCTGCCATCAAACTTTCAACTTCCACCTGATTATCGATGTCCATACATTTGATCTTTATCGTTGGATGTTCTTGATTTATCGTCTTACCGATCCCAAAAAGTGGTGCATTCTCTGGGTAAATCTTATTTTCTTTCCCTGTCACTTCAGCTACATACTCGGAAATAACATTAATATTAATGCTCTGATCTAGCCCACCCTTTACCAACGCTTTAACTAGAAAGAACATAGAATAAACACCATGATTTTGGTTATTTTTTAAGTCGTCTAACGTATATACTTCTTCCTCACCATATATGGACGACAAATGAATAATCCGAGTAAGGTTCTTTTCTTGTAACAATTCAATGAGACTTTCATAGTCCTTTTCATTTCCAGAAATGATAAAATTATCTTCATTCACTCGTTCGAAACTTTCTCCAAAGTCTATATAACAGACACGATTGCCATTTTCCTTAAATGCTGAAGAGAATTTACTCCAATATCCTTTCTTATCTTTGAAAATTAGAATAGTACCCTCATTACTAGATTCATAGTGATTGTCAATCTCTTCGTTGTTCCAGACGATGGAATAGTACTTATCTTCCTCTAGCTCTAATATATTTTCCTCAGTCTGAGGTATATCAATCCAACACCTCGTTCGTTCAAAAGGGTATCCCGGCAAACTTACCTTTAATCGTTTTACATTTCTATAAAGGGAATCCCAATCGATGTTAGCCCCTGCTTTATAAAGATTACAAAGTCGATAGAAGGCATCACCATTAGTAAAATCAGTTGATAGTATAGATTCTATTACTTTAGTTGCTTTCTTATCTAATCCAATACGTTCTTCTTCCGTTAACTCAAAATCGTTTTTCTCCCTATTTAATTTATGGGACGAAACTACCTTGAAATAAGAGTAGTATTTATTACTTTTTAAATCTTTATTGCACGCATCTTTTAATTGCCTTAGTAGGTCATCTCGATTTTTATATACAACTGCAAGTCTATGATTATAATGACCTCTACCCGTATTCGCGGTGAAGGAGACATCCCACGGGTTAATCAAACTATCCTGTTCTAACAATTCCACATACTGCTGAATAAGAGATTTCAATCCGTTTTCATGACCGGCAGAGAGTGCCAACACATCATATGAAGGAATAAAACGTTCCTCTATCTGTATGTTTGGTGCTTCCTCCAGTACTATATGACAGTTGGTTCCACTAATTCCAAAAGAACTTACACCACATCGTCTTGGATGATCTTCCACCTCCCATTTTCTCATTCTTGAATTAACATATACTGCAGAGTCACTAAACTTAATTGACTGGTTCGGATATGAGAAAAATAAGCTTGGCGGTAACATTTTATGTTTGAGTGCCATTACTCCTTTTAATACACTTAGTATTCCTGCAGCCTCCGAAGAATGGCCAACATTAGATTTCACCGAACTTATCGCGCAAAATTGGGGTTTTTCAGTGAATTGTTTAAATGCGTTTGTAATGCCTTTAACCTCAATAGGATCTCCAAGTGGTGTGCCAGTACCGTGTGTTTCTATGTATGTGATTGTTTCAGGATCTACCCCTGAATCTTCCCAAGCACTTACCAAGACATCGCTCTGTGCTGCGGGATTTGGAGCTGTTATACCCACAGAATTTCCATCTTGATTTGTTGCGTAGCCTTTTATGACCCCGTAAATATTGTCACCATCCTTCAAAGCCTGCTTTAATGGTTTTAGGACTACAGCTGCTACCCCTTCACCAATTCCCGAACCATCAGATATATGATTAAATGCTCTTGTCCTACTATCAGAGGATTCTATACCTACTTGGAAAAGCTCATTTTCTAGAGGTAACAAGTTAATCTTGATACCTCCAGCAACGGCTAAATCACATTTTTGGTTTCTTATCGCGTCACATGCTGTTGCTATAGCAACAAGGGAAGAGGAACATGCCGTATCTATCAGCATGCTCGGTCCCTTTAAATCTAGTAAATAAGAAATTCTGCTTGGTAAAACGGCTGATAAGTTACCTACCATTGAAAGAGGAATATAAGTCGGGTCAACATCGTAAACTTGCTTCAAATAAAGATCTCGTAAGCTACTTGCAAAGCCAACATAAACTCCTGTATTGCTACCTTTAAGTTTGTTTCCTCCATAACCAGCGTCTTCTATCGCATGCCAAGCTGTTTCGAGAAACATTCGTTGGTTTGGATCCATAAGCCCAGCTTCTTTATAGGAAAGACGAAAGAATGAATAGTCAAACTTGTCTATTTCCTCCATAAAACCATACTCACAGAACTTAATTTGTTCTTCAGGTGTATTGGTAAAACGAAGATAGTCAACAAGATCTTGTTCCCTAGATTTAGTCATCGGACTCACACAATCTAAACCATTACTTATATTGCTCCAGTACTCTTCAACATCATTTGCTAATGGCATCTTTCCTGATATACCAATAATTGCAATATGCTGATTTTCCTTTATATCAGACTGTTTTAGCAACTTTACTAAATGAATAGCAGATTCCTTATCGATTTTCCCATCTTTTGTATCATTAATAATAAACTCTAGTAGCTTATCCACAGACATCCCCCTTGCAGGATGCTATATATCCTTTAACAGGTTAATAGCATCCTCCATACTCAAATTTTCCTCTTCAATACTATCGAAAATATTTCGCACATCATGATCAATATCTTTTTGCTTCTTAATCACATTTGGCTCCGAATCCTGCTCCTTTTGATTGGCATTAATGTATTCGGCTAAAGCGAAAATGGAAGTATACTCAAATATGTCAGTCACAGCTACAGCACCTGGGAATTTCTCATCTAAATGCTGATGCATACGAGTTAGCAGTATAGAATCAGCTCCCAATTCAAAGAAATTATCATAAATATTGATTTCATCAAAACCTAGTACGTCTTTACAAATACCGGCAATGATTTTTTCGGTTTCCATATATTCATCTTCATCTCTACCAGACAGAACCAATTCTACTGAATGATCGTCCATTTTGTTTTTCTTTCGTTGTTTTTTATTCTTCTGTCCAGTCACCTCTATAAACTTGTGATGAATTTTTTCGGAAAGTTTGGTAGAAAACTTATCTAGCAAGAATATGATTTTACTTTCATAATTGAGTTCACCAATTAACGTCCGTGGGACATCAAGATTCAAAATCTTTTGTAGCCCATTAATTGCATCTTTGGTAAGAATTGCTTTGAATAATGTGTCTATGTTGAAGTTATGATGTACTGACATACCGGTTTCTTTCCAAGTAGACCAGTTAATTGTGATCGTTCGTTTCCCCTGTTTGTTGCGGTATGCGGTATAGGAATCGAGATACGCATTCGCTGCAATATAATCCCCTTGTCCTGGCATGCTAAACATAGTTGCAATGGAGGAAAATAATAGGAAGAAATCCAAATCATCCGATTGGGAAACCTTATCCAGTATCCATGTCCCATGAACTTTTGGTGTAAATACCTGGTTGAAATTCTCTATAGTTCGTGTTGAAATCGGCTCGGCTCCTCCAACCCCAGCAGCATGTACAATCCCATTTATTTTTCCATACTTTTCCCTTAATTCAGAAAATACTTGTTCAACTGCGATCTCATCTGTAACATTTACACTGTAATAGTCTACGATACTTCCATTTTGTTCAATTTCTTGGAATTCGCAGATTTTTCGGATGATTGATTGGTCTTCTTCCATCTGATTGAATCGATCCCAATCTTCTCTTGGTGGGAAACTTGATCTATTCAGTAAAGCTAGATTTACTTTCTGATTAGAAGCTAAGTATTTGCTGACTTCTAGACCAATTCCACCAGCACCACCAGTAATGACATACACACCATCACTTGATATCTCGATTGGTCTTTCATCAGCAATATTCTCATTAATCTCTTTAAACACTTCAACGTAACGGACATCTTTTCTGAACGCAACATTGTACCATTCGATTTCTGAATCCAATTCATTACTAAGACTCTCCATAGAAGTATGTCGATCAATATCAATGAAGCGACAAATTAAATTAGGGTGCTCTTTACGAACGACCTTTCCAAAACCTTCTAAAGTAGCTTGCTCTGGAATAATTTCTTCTTCAAATCCATTAACTTCATGTACATAAGATGAAACTAAAGCTACATCTATTTCCCACGTAATATCATGTAAAGCTATCGATTTTGTTAAATAAAATAGACTATATACCCCTATATGCTGTGATTCTTCTAATTGATTAATATTCGTCATACTATATCTAGGCTCGACAGTAAACATGTGTATAATCTTATTAATTTTTATTGACTTCAACTCATCAAACAGTTTGACATAGTCCTCTTGATGGCCTGTGATCATGAATTGTTCATTACTTATTTTTTCAAAGTCTGAACCTAGCTTTACTTGGATTACCTTTACTCCAGATTCCTTGTAATAATCTACTACCTTTTTACTTCTTTCATCTTCTCCACTAAAGATTAATACAGTGTTATCTTCCGTTCTTTTTAAGTTGCCCTTAAGCTTTTCAACTTGCCATGCCATCGTATAGAACTGGTCAGGTTCCTCTGTTATACTGCCTGCTTTTCTACCATCTGGCATATCTAACCAACAGCGAACTTGATCAAAGATATATGTCGGTAAACTAGCCTTTTGGACACTGGATTGATCATATAAAACTTCCCAATCAATATCAGCCCCACTTACATAAAGCTGACCTACTTCTCCTAATAATTCAGTATTTACATCAGCTAGTTCTAAATCAGCTAGTTTTTCCTTCACTTTTCGATTTAGTTCCTGTTTCTTCCTTGCCGTTAATTGACCACTCTTCGATTCACCAATTCCACTTGAGATTTCATGGAATACACCATAGAATACACCCTCATTCGTATTACTATTCAAATCACTTACATTAATCTTTTCAAATTGCTGGATCAATTCCCGTCTAGTGTTCACAACTAAAGCTAATCGATAGTTAAAATGGTCTCTACCAGTGTTACTTGTGAAGCAGATGTTAGTTTTATTCAATGATGGAGTAGAGTTGAAAAACTTCTTGTATTGTACGATTAGTTGTTTTAATGCTTCTTCACTTCTAGCCGATAACGTTAGAAGATTTGGTACAGGACTTTCCTGTGATTCCTCTCTGAGAGGTGGTTCCTCTAAAACGACATGACAGTTCGTGCCACTAAAACCAAACGAACTGACAGCTCCTTTCATACGTTCTGCTTGTCCGTTCCATTTTTTCAATTTCGTATTGACATAAACAGAGGATTCTGCAAAATTTATTTTGTTATTTGGTATGTTAAAATTAAGTGACGCTGGAATTTCTTTGTTTTTTAATGAAAGAGCCGCTTTGATAAGGCTCGCTAAGCCCGCTCCTTCAAATAAATGCCCTGTATTTGACTTAACAGACCCAATTGCACAAAATTGTTTTTTCTCCGTATACTGCTTAAATGCCCGTTGTAACGCATCAATTTCAATTGGGTCCCCGAGTGCAGTTCCCGTTCCATGTGCCTCAACAAATGCAAGTTCTTCTGGATTAATACCTGCCTTTTCCCAAGCTTTTAAGATGACCTCTGTTTGAGCATCTGGGTTCGGAGCAGTAATACCCATAGAAGCTCCATCTTGATTAATCGCACTTCCCTTAATAACAGAATAAATATGATCACCATCTGCAAGAGCCTTCTTTAAAGGCTTTATTATGACGGCAGATGAACCTTCCCCAAACCCAGAACCATTAGCATGATTATCAAATGTAAGTGTTCGTCCATCTGAAGACTCTATTCCTATTTTTGTATATTGTCTGTCTAGCGGCATTAGGGAAATTCTAACCCCACCAACGATTGCATTATCACATTCATTATTTTTTATTGCCATACAAGCTGTGTGAAGTGCTACAAGTGTCGATGAACAGGCTGTATCTATCACCATTGTAGGACCTTTTAAATCTAGGAAATACGAGATTCTAGTCGGCATCATTGCTGTAATGTTTCCAATCGCAGAAGTAGCTAACATTTCTGGGTTTGTCTCATAAATCATCCTTTGATATGAATCTTTAAAACTGCTAGCAAACCCTACATATATTCCGGTATTTGTTTGAGCTAGTTTTCCACCACCGTATCCTGCATCTTCGATTGCTCTCCAAATAGTCTTCATCAAAAGTCGTTGAAATGGGTCCGTGTACTTAGCTTCCGCAGGTGTCATTTTAAAAAACTTATAGTCGAACTTATCAATATGATCTAAAAAACTTCCGTCAACATACTTCAGGTCTTCTGGCTCAGTTCCATCGATATAATATAGAAAACCATCAATATCCTTTCTTCTTGATGACGGAAATCTCCTTATGTTTTCTGTGCCATTTCTCAACAATTGCCAATACTCCTGATGATCCTCAGCTAAAGGCATTTCCACTGACATTCCGATGATGGCAATATCATCATCAGTATTAACCTTTTCTGTTTGTACGTAAACCGTTTTTGTGATTCCTTCTTCAGACCCGTCTATAAATTCAGCCAATTTGTATACAGATGTATGGGCAAACAAATCAGATACTTTTACCTTATTAGGAAATTGCTCTTCGATAATGGCGTGCATACGAGTCAACATCACAGAATCCCCGCCAAGTTCGAAAAAACTATCATTTACATCAATTTCACTGAAACCTAAAATCTCTCTATAAACTGCTGCTATTTTCATCTCGGTCTCAGAATATTCCGAGGAGTCTTTCCCTACTAATTTTATATCTGTAGGTAGAGAATAATTTGGCTTCTTAGCTTTATCTTCTCTTCTACTTCGAATGTATTTCTTACTTCGGTCTAACACCTCACTAGTTTTTTTAGATAGTCTGAAGGATAAATTTTCAAGCATGGACAAGTATTCGCTATCTATGTTTAACTCACCAATTAACACCCGATTGATATCTTTCTTCAAAGCGGTATCAAATCCACTTATTGCTAAATCTGTATCAATTGCTTTAAAAATAAGATCAACATTAAACCCGTATTCTACAGACATACCTACCGTTTTCCATGAGACCCAATCAATTGATAGGGTCGGCTTACCGAGTTTGGTCCGATATGCTGCATAAGAATCTAGAAAAGCATTTGCAGCTACATAGTCACTTTGCCCAACTTCCCCAATAATGGATACACCGGACGAGAAGACAACAAAAAAGTCTAATTGGTCGTTTGCCGTTACTTGATCCAAAACTAACGTTCCTTTAATTTTCGGAGCAATGACAGAATCAAATATTTCTTTTTCTTTCCTTAGGATATATCCATCTCCAGGATTTCCTGCACTATGAATAACCCCATTAATAACCCCGTAATCCCTTCGAATTTCCTCAGTAACTACACTCATTTCCATTACATCTGATACATCAGCTTGATAACAGGAAACAGTTGCTCCTAATGCTTCTATATCTAGGATCATTTGAATTTTATGGCATAACTTTCCATTTTTCCTTTCAGCCAGTATTGCCTTCCACTGTTGACGGTCAGGCATAGCCGATCGATTAATTAAGGCAAGGTTAACGTTTTGGTTCTTTACAAAATACTTTGCAATTTCAAGACCAATACCGCCAGTACCACCTGTTATTACATAAGCCCCTTCAGACTTAATATTAAAGGTTCTGTTGGGTACATTGTTTACATTAACTTCTGTAAATTGTTCAAGGTACCTTATGCCATCTCTATAAGCTACTTGATAGTCCTTCGACTGGTGATTCATTTCTTTTAAAATGATGTCACTGGCTGACGAATCAACGTCAATATCAATACACTTACACTTTATGTTGGGATATTCCTGCGAAACTACTTTCCCCATTCCGAATAAAGATACATTGACTGGTTTTAAAAGACGCTCATTACCTGTCACTTCATTTGCATATTCGGAGACAAGGTTTATCCAGATATTCTGACTAAGACCTTGCCTTACGATTGCCCTCGTAAGATAAAATAAACTGTACACCCCTTGTGATAACTCTTCATCCACATTATCAGGGCTTAGTTGCTGTTCAAATTTTTCTTGCAGTGTCAATAAATGAACGATTGATGTAATTTCATAAGTTTTGACTGCTTGGATGAGCTGATCATAGCTTGCTTCACCATTTCCTATAACATAGAGGTCTTGATTTACCCGTTTAAACTCTTGCCCTAACACAACTTCTACAACGGTTTTCCCATCCAGTCTTAGCTTATTTACTAGAGCGTCCCCAATCCCTCTACTATCTTTTAGTACTAGTATCGCCTTATGTTCATTCTCCTGATTAGGTTGGTTAATATCTTCACTTATCCAATTCATGGTGTAAAATAAATCAGAATCGATAGAATCAGGTACATGATTTGCATCAGGCAACACTACCCAATTCCGATGTCTATCAAAGCAATATGTGGGAAGATTTACGATTCTCTTTCTGTCGTCCTGATACAGCATCATCCAGTCAATCACTGCACCATTGGTATAGAGTTCACATAATCTCTTGATATTATGAACATCCAAACCTCCATTTACTTCTGCCCCAATCATCAACTGAGAGGCTGTTCGACTTAGAGATTCTACCTCTTTCTTTGTTATATAATTTTGTTGGGATCCGTTAGAATCTAATAGCTTGGAAACAACTTTATGATGACCAGAATACATCTTGTGTTGATTGGAAATGCTTTCTGGATTTATCGCATTCAACTTCGTTTTTAAGTCTTCGAGACTATTAACTATTAGAGCAAGCCTATATTCATAATGACCTCTTCCTACCGAAGAAGTGTAGCAAATATCCCTAATATCCGATGAGTGTTCTTCTATAGGATATTGTTTATAGCTCTCGAGCAAATTATTAAACGCTTCTTTACTTTTAGCTGAAAGTGTAAAGACATACTCTTGATCATTTTCTGTTATGTGTTCATCATCTACCTGTTCAGGCGCTTCTTCGAGAACCATATGGCAATTCGTACCACCTACTCCAAATGAACTCACGCCACAAAGTCTAGGTCTTGAAGTTGGATGCCAAGGCTTCCCTTGTGTATTGACATAAACAGGTGAATTTACAAAGTTGATTGATTGATTAGGTTTGTTAAAATAAACGGATGGCGGTATTCGCTTCTGCTTCAATGCCATTACCGCTTTAATTAAGTTGGCTATCCCAGCCCCCTCATATAAATGGCCCATATTCGACTTTACAGAGGTTATCCCACAAAATTGAGATTTGTTCGTATACTTGCGGAACGCATCGTGAATACCTTTAATTTCAATAGGATCACCGATGTTCGTGCCAGTTCCATGAGTCTCAATATAATCCAAATCTTCTGGGTTAATATTGGCATCTTTCCAAGCATTAACCAAGACATCAGTATGTGCTGCTGGATTTGGGGCGGTAATACCCATACTTTGACCGTCCTGATTGACAGAAAAACCCTTTAATACAGCATGTATGTTGTCACCATCACTAATCGCCTTCCGTAATGGTTTAAGCATGACTACGCCAACGCCCTCTCCAATGCCTGTTCCATCGGACAGATCATCAAATGCCCTCGTTCTAGAGTCTGATGATTCCAAACCTATTTTCTCGTTTTCTTTATCCAATGGAATAATGTTAAGCTTTAGTCCCCCCGCCAATGCCATGTCGCATTGACCACTTCGAATGGCTTGACAGGCTAAAGCAACAGATACCAGAGAGGAGGAACATGCTGTATCAACTGTTAAACTAGGACCCTTTAAATCTAGAAAATAGGATAAGCGACTTGGAATTAATGCTGACAAATTACCAATTATCGCTGTAGGATCAGACAGGTCATTATCATAAATAACTCGTCCATAACTATCTCTTAGTGTATTAGCAAAACCGACAAATACCCCTACATTCGCACCGACTAGCCTATCTCCACCGTATCCCGCGTCTTCAATTGCTTTCATGGCTGTTTCCATAAAAAGGCGTTGGTTCGGATCCATTAGACTTGCTTCTTTTGGTGAAAATTTGAAAAAACCGTTATCAAACTCGTCAATATTTTGTAAAAAAGCGCCCTCACAATATCTGATATCCTCTGACCATTTACCAATACTTTTAAAGTAATCGTCTATATCTTGTTTTCGGGACTCAGGAAAAGGATTAATTAAATCATATCTGTTAATAATATTCTGCCAATACTCATCATAAGTTTCGGAGTAAGGTAACTTTAAAGACATTCCAATAATAGCTATTTCTGTATCAGATTTGTTTTCTTGACTTTTCATCATGGATAGTAACTGGACTGCCATTTTTCTGTCTATTTTTCCAGATTTAATATTTTCCACAATAAATTTATATACATTATTCATGAATACTATCCCACTCTCCCTAAGTAGTACCCTTCACTCACTAAGACTAGCACTACAGTTTTTCAAGGCTTTTCAGCATTTCATCCAAAGATAAATCTCCTTCATCCAATGCATCTAGGATATTGCTTACTGCTTCTTCCATATTCACATTTTCCTTAGGTATCCTCACTGTCTCCACAATCTCAGTTTCCTTTCCAGCAATATACTCTGCTAAACGAGATATACTAGAGTATTCGAATAAATCCGCTATTAATAGTTTCCCAGGATAAATTTCCTCAAGTCGTGAATACATTCGCTTTAATAGAATCGAATCAGCACCTAATTCAAAAAAACTATCATATATATCAATTTCTTCGAACCCAAGTACTTCCTTACAAAGATTAGCAAGCGTTACCTCGATATCGGAATAATTAAAATTTTCTTCTCCTAACAACTTAACTGTATTTCTGATACTTTCCTGTGTTCTTATGTTTTTCTGTTTTTTGTTAAGAGTTCGTCGCTGTACCCACTGCTTAATTGCCGGAGATACTTCGAATAAACCGCTTTCAATCGCTTGCATTAAATCCCATTGAGCGTTCATCTCCCCAATTAATACATTTTTAATATCTCTAGACATTACCTCATCCAAACACCGCATCGCTTGTTTACTAGTCATCGTATTAAACATAGTATCAATTACGAATCCTTGGTTGAATGCCATGCCAGTTTCCTTCCAGGTTGTCCAATTTATGGATAATGTTGGCTTACCATTTTTATTCCTATACTGGGAATAAGCATCAAGAAATGCATTGGCAGCAACATAATCTGATTGTCCATGAGCAGGAAACAGGGTTGATATAGATGAGAACAGAATGAAAAAGTCAGGCTTATCTTGTTCGGTTAGTTCATCCAGTATTCTAGTACCATGAATTTTCGGTCGTATTACATGTAAAAACTGGTCTATATCTCTTTGAAGAATCTCACCTGGGTTACCCACGCCAGCACAATGGAAGACACCATTTATTCGACCAAACTTCTCTCTTAATTGACTTACTGCTATGGACATTTCTTCTTTATTACTGACATCAACACTTATGCATTGAACTGTTGCGCCCGAACTTTCTATTTGTTGAATATGTGTTATCTTTTCTATTGTTTTACGATCCTGATTTTCTTCAATGATGCGGTCCCATTGTCTTCTATCCGGCATTGGTGTTCTGTTCAGCAAAGCAATATTTATTGGAAGTTTACTACTTAAAAAATTGGCTACCTCCAGACCAATACCTCCGGTTCCACCTGTTATCATATATACCCCTTGCTGATAAAATGGTATCTCCCTATGCGGTTGCTCTTCTAAGCTAACCTCTTTAAACACTTCCACATACCGTTCCCCTCTTCGATAGGCAACCTGGTATGATGACACGTCTGATTCTAACTCGTTTATCACGTCTTCTAGCTTAGTAAACTTGTCCACATCAATACATCGACTTCTGAGATTCGGATGCTCTTTTCTTAACACTTTTCCAAACCCAATTAAGCTCGCATGAAGAGGGTTGATAACTTCTTCTGTCCCATCTACCTCATTTGCATTTTCTGTTATAATAACCAGATCAATTACTTGCTCAAATCCGCCGTTTACTAGTGCTCTAGTTAAATAGAGTAAGCTCTCCACACTTTTGTGTATCGAATCATCTATTGCGTGAATCGATATAGTATTCTCAAATTTCTGACTCCAGGAAGCAGCATGGATAATCTTTGTTATTGGACTCTTATTTCTCAAATGCTCAAATAGTTTTGTATACTCTTCCTCTGAACCTGTAATCGTAAAACTGTTACCATCAAAATTTGAATTAGAGTCTCCATAACTAACTTCAACAACGTTTCTCCCCATTTTCTTATAATTGGAGATGATTTCATTCATAGAAGTTTCTGAGTGATTTATGACAATTATAGTCCCGTCATCTTCATCGTTTTTAGCCTCTAACTTTCGTCGCTTGTCCCAACTAATCTTATAGTAGGTTTTCGTATCATCCTTCGAAATGGAACTCCAATCAGGAATATCTAGCCAACATCTTTTTTTATCAAAAGTATAGCCTGGTAAATTCACTTTAAAATAAGTTCCATCCCTATAAAATAAATTCCAATTTATCTTAGCTCCAACAATGTAAGAACGGCATACTTGATCTACAATATTTGAATGACTTAAATTATCAAGATGTCTTTCCATGAATTCATTGATTTCAGTATCCATTCTTCGTTTTGTAGATTCGGTTATTGTCCCTAATCTAGAGACAGCATTTTCTTCGGATACAATATGATGTTCACCATAATAAATACCCTTATGTCCTGAATTAACTTGTCCATTTATTCCCGATTGTAATAATAGTCTTAATTTCTTTAATAATTCAAACGTACTATCAGCAACAATGGCTAGCCTACATTTAAAATGATTTCTTCCTGTATTTAATGTATAGCAGACATCTGAAAAGTTAATATTGCTGTTACTTAACAAGTGTTGGTATAAGTTATCTACCATCCTCAGAATTAACTCTGGCTTTTTTGCGGATAATGTTAGTATTTGTAATCCATCTTTTTCATAAGTAGTTTCTACTTTAGGTGCTTCCTCTAAAACCACATGACAATTGGTACCACTGATTCCAAATGAACTTATTCCACATCGTCTTGGATAGTCTTTCTGTTCCCAGTCTCTTAATTTAGTATTGATATACAATGGTGAATCGTTGAAGGTAATGTTTTTGTTAGGAACGTTGAAGTGTAGTGAAGGCGGAATCTTCTTATTTTTCAGTGCAAGCACAGCTTTAATCAGTCCGGCTATACCAGCTCCTTCGTATAAATGTCCAATATTACTTTTAATAGAGCTAATCGCACAAAATTGTTTTTTATCTGTGTACATACCAAATGCATTTTTTAAACCATCTATTTCAATAGCATCTCCGAGTTTCGTTCCAGACCCGTGAACTTCAATATAATCTAGTGTCTCAGGATTAATACCTGCTTCATTCCATCCCGCTGTTAACAATTCCTTGTGTGCAATAGGATTTGGGGCCGTAATGCCCATGGATTGACCATCTTGATTTGTTGTGCTTCCCTTAATTACCGCATAGATGTTATCATTGTCTCGCATCGCTTTACGTAAGGGTTTCAATAGAACCGCGCCAATCCCTTCTCCTAATCCCGAACCATCAGAATACTCATCTAAGCTCCGAGTAAAACTATCCGAAGATTCGATTCCTATTTTAAAATACTCTTTATCGATTGGTAATAATCCGAGTCTAGCTCCACCAGCTAATGCCATATCGCAATCTCCATTCCTTAGAGCTTTACAAGCAATATCGACAGAAACGAGTGAGGAAGAACATGCTGTATCAATTAACATACTAGGACCTTTTAAGTTTAGTAAATATGAAATTCTAGCTGGTACCATGGAAGATAGATTTCCAGCAACACAAATCGGAAGTGAATGAGGATCAAGATCATGTATCATTTCTTTGTACTTGTATCCTTCCAAGTCACTGATAAAACCTAAATACACCCCTGTTTTACTTCCCTCTATTTCTTCACCAGCATAACCAGCATTCTCTATTGCTGCCCACGAGACTTCTAAAAAGATCCTTTGAACAGGATTCATTAAACTAGCATCTTTTGGAGTTATACGAAAGAAATCATAGTCAAATTTATCAATGTCTTCTAGGTAGGCACTCATCAAAAAATTAGCATCTTCAGATTTTCCGTTATATTTCAAATAATTCTTTGCATCTAGTTCCCGTTGCTCAGGCAAATCTCTAATGCAATTAATCCCATTCGCTATATTATTCCAATATTCGTCGAGTGTATCTGCCATAGGAAATTTTACCGCCATACCAATAATAGCAATGTCATTATTATTAACTTCTTTGATATAGGTCTCATTATTATTAAAACTGTCGTTTAGAGACAATGAATCTAGTTCTATTGAAAAGTTATTCAAGCTCTACTCCCCTCCTTAGAGTTAGAGGTAGCATTTGAATCTACAAACAACTCCAGTTTATTAGAAAGGTTATTTATTAATCGCATGAACTGATTAAAAAGCTCCTTAACTTTATGCTTTTTCAATCTTCCTTCATTAAATATGCAAAGCAAGTCTATATAATCTTTGCCTTCAAACACTTCTAAGACTAGATCAAACACAAAAAGTGTTTGATGATACTGAAATCCATTATGTTTTTTAGATAGCATTGGTATGATTTCATTCGAATTTTTTCTATTTACTACATACTCCAATTCCTCAAGTGAAAAAGTGGATATATTTTCATCTTGATTGTTTTGACTCACTTTTAAGAACAAAGTATGTAAATCATTTATCTGATCAAAATTAGCGTTTAACTGCACTACGGTACTTTGATTATGTACAAGTGTTTGTATTGTAACTTTTGCTTCATTCGAAACTTGATTAAACAAATACATGTACATTGCAGAGAAGATATCAATCGTATTAATTCCAGTTACCCTAGCAATAGATAGTAAGTTCATCGTTATTTTAGGATCTAACCGGCTTTCAAACATTCCTTCTTTTTTACCAGTGTTACCTGTATTAAAATAATCAGCCGGAAGCGTAATCATATCTAGATGAATAGCATTTTTTCTGTCAATTAGCCTTGCAATATCAGATACAGTTTTACATGAATACATATCCGAGGCGGTAACTTTACCAGGATACAATTGATCAAGTCTTTCGTGAATTTGAACAAGTTGAATTGACCCGCCACCGTATTCTACTAAATTACTACTAACACCAATTGTTCGATTTTCAAATATATCTCTACAAATCTTTAAGATACTTTCCTCCGTTTCTGTAACTTTTGATTGTTCCAAATCAATATTCACCATCATCGCTGCTCGGAAGTTGTCCATTTCTGTTAAGACTGAGTTGAATTCGCCTTCATGATATTGTTCAACAAGCTTGAACCTTTGGGTTTTACCGCTCGTTGTTTTCGGAATCCTTTTTAATGGGATAACCCTGTTTATCTTTATCCCCATTTCTTGCTGTACTTTCCTTTCGATCACGGTAGCTAATTCAACAAATTTTTGTGACACAGCACTATTAGCTATATATAAATGGACTTCTTCTGTTTCTGTTTCATAGTTGTAATAACCACAAATTGCTACATTCTCTAGGGAGATATTGGCTATATTTACAACAACTCTTTCTATATCGTTTGGATAATAATTTTGTCCATTTATTTTAATAACTTCTTTTGCCCTACCAACCATGAACAATCTTCCATCTTCATTAAAAAAGCCTAAATCTTGAGTATTTAACCACTGATTTTCTATAAATACCTTACGTTTCGCTTCTGGGTTTTTATAATATCCATTGGTCACGTTTTTTCCTTTTATATGTATAAATCCTACATATTTAGCTCCAAGTACCTCATTTTTTTCATTGCATATTCTTATTTCACAATCATTAACTGCTTTTCCTAACTCTACGATTGTTAAATCATTCCCATTATTACTTTGATCCAAATACTCTACTTTTTGCCCAATATTCAACGTTTGTCGATTTACTACAACTCCCGCTAAGCCGTCTCCTAGTTTAGGAAAAGTAACCGCTAAACTTGCTTCAGCCAAGCCATAGCAATTTGTAATTACTCGTTTATTCAATCCATAACGCTCCATCGTCGTTAGAAACTCATCTATTAAACTATAAGAAATCGGCTCAGCTCCGTTTACGATTACTTTAATACAGGATAAGTCCCATTCTTCGCAAATCTTCGGTTTCATGCGACGTAAGAAATAGCTAAATCCAAAGTTAGGGGAACAAGTTATCGTAATTCTATATTCATTGATCTTTTTTAACCAAAGCATTGGATTTCTGATAAATAGTTCTGTAGGCATATTATATTGATTATTATTAGTCACCACAAAAAGAAGATGATTCCCAATCATCCCCATATCATGAGTAAGGGGCATCCAACTTAAACCAGAATCAACAGCATTAATCTCAACTGCAGAATTAATGGCATTAATGTTGGTAATAAGATTTTGATGAGTTAGTTCAACACCTTTTGGATCATTCGTTGAACCAGATGAAAACTGTATGAAAGCTATATCTTCCGGTTTTGCTTCATGTAAAATCCCTTTATTAGAGTAAGTGAAATTTTCAACCAACAATAGCTTTTCTTCCATTTCTTCTATTATCTGTTCATTTGATTCGTCTTCTTTCATTTTTTTAAGTGTTTCAAAACGTTGCTTTTCAGTAATGAGGTATGCACGATCAAGGGATTCCCAAATTTTTAATACTTTAAGCTTATGATCACTAGTAGCACCCACTGTAACCGGTACAGGAATAATTCCTCCTAACAAACATGCCCAAAACACTTTTAGGAACATCTCATTATCGCCAATCTGAAACAACAGTAAATCTCCTCGTTTGACCCCATCGGATTGTAAATCGTGAAGAATTTGCAGTGCATTTTCTCGAAGCTCCTGATATGAAAAAAATGTTTCTTTTGTTGAACTTTTGATGAATGTAATTCCAATATTTTCATTACTTCTTTCCATCATTGCCTGAACCAGTGTTGTATGCATAATCCACCTCCTAGTTAAATAAACTTTGGGTTTGTCCAATTAATCGATCATTAATAATTGTAGTCACCTGTTCTACATTTTCGTTTTGAAAAAAATGTCCTCCCGGCAGTCTGTAAATTTTACATCCAAACTGGCTATGTTCTTTCCACTGAAGTAAATCGGATATAGATATTTCTTTATCCTCTTTTCCACTCATCACAGAAATAGCGCATGGCAATTTTTCTTCTCTATCCACGTAGTTGAATGTACCCATCACTTTAAAATCAGAGTATATTATAGGTAAAAAGGTATTCATCATTTCATCATTTTCATATATTTCTTTCGGAGTACCTCCTAATTTAAAAATCGTTTCCTTAAGGTTCTCCTTTGAAAGCCCATTCATATCCAATTTATCTTTCGTAAGATGAGGCGCTCTACGTGCTGAGAAAAAAACATGCATTGGAGGATGACGTTCTTCAGATATGATTTTGTAAGTTAACTCATATGCAAGCCAACTTCCCATACTGTGACCAAATAGCGCATAAGGCGACCGCTCATCTATCTGATCCTTCACAATACTATAAACATCTTCTACCATTTCATTAAAATCTTGATAATGATTATCTGTATATCGCTTTCCCCTTCCAGCTAATTCAATCGGAACCAATTGAATACGGGAATTCAAGCTCTTTCTCCAATTGTTGTATACCATCGCAGAAGCACCGGCATAGGGAAAACAAAACAATTTAATAGTTTCCATCCATTACCTCCGATCATAGTCTTGAAAGCCTATTTCATTTTCAATTCCTTTCCCCCACTTCCATCTGCTTTGTTTCATCTACTAATTTTCCTATTTCCATCTTAATAACCTTATCTGCAATATGAAAATAACGATCGTCATGAGTTATCGCTATTACGCCCTTACCTTGTTGCTTCATCTCGGGAATTAGGGTTTCGTAAAAATATTTTCTAAATTCGGGATCCTGATCAGAAGCCCATTCATCAAATAAATAAATTGGCCGATCATCTATACAGCTAATAAGCAAAGCAAGTCTCTTCCTTTGTCCTGTAGAGAGCTTTGTAGTACTAAACTCACCATTATTAATTTTTAATTTTTCATCAATACCCAAATTGACCATCAGCGTTTCAATTCTATCTTTCTCTTTCGTAAAATCAATGCCATAAATACGATCAAACAGATAATAATCACTAAATACAGTTGAAAAATATTGCCCTATTTGTTCTGGCTGCGTATTCTCACCATTTAATTGAATTACTCCATGATCAGGAGCATATAAACCTGTAATCAACTTTCCTAATGTTGATTTACCACTTCCGTTTCCACCTGTAACAAACACAATTTCGCCAGTATTAAATGTGTAATTAATTGGTCCTACAGTGAATTGCTCATTTTCGTTGTTTTTATACATATATGAGATGTCTTTTAATGTGAGTGAAATTTCTTTCTTCGGTTGTAATTTAGAAGTAGTTTCTATGTGAGATTGCTCAAATGATGTAACTTGTTTTGACATTTCTTGAACTCTTTGCCAACTAACCTTTACACGATTGATACCAGGAATCATATTTAATACGTTGTCAATTGGTCCTTTCAAAAATAGAAAGATTAATACATAATCCGTTAAGGTCACATTACTTATCGATTTATACACAATAGGAAGTAAAAAAATTAGACCTCCTAATATAATAAAAGCCATTAACTCTCCAACAAAATATACATTTGTCCCTACCAACTCAGCATCCGTACGTTTTTTCCGATAATTATCACAGCTCTGAATCATTTCTGCTCTGAATTCTTCTTTTCTTCCTTTATGAAGGTATAATTCTTTGTAGCCACTAACTAAATCGTTAATAAATTTAAAGAAGGTATTCTGAATATCTCGAGTTTTACTATACAAACGATGTGCAGATTGATTAACCAGAACTAACATAATTCCAGCTATAACTACAAAAAATACGGATGTTAACAAAGCATATATATTAGATATACCGAGGTAAATAAAACTAATTAAGATTGTTACTGTACTAGTAACTCCTATAACAATCAACCCAATGGAGTTACTGATTACTTCTGTATCGTTATTAAGACTTGTAAAGATCTTCTCTTTCCCTACTTTTTCGAATTTATAATAGGGGGAATTTAATAATTTATTCATCAATTCAAGTCTTTTATTGAACACCAAATTATTGGTCATAATGGTCAATTGCTTTCGAACTCGCTTTTGAGAAAAAATGTAGAGGACCAAGCCCAACACAAAATATATGCCTAATGTAAATTTCAGCTCATTTTGATTCTTAAGCGCCATATTTACAACAAACATGACAAATGCATAAGAGCCACCACTCAACAAACTCAGAATGATAATAGAAAAATAGGATTTATCATTTACCTTCTCTGAGAATGCTTCCAATACGATGAGTCCAGAAATTAAAACAACGAAAGCTAAAATAAGATAGACGGACCATAATGCACTAGCAGGTAATTGCGTGTAAAATTCACTCCAAGTAAGTCCAGCAAGAAATGTTTCAGGAACACGATAAAAGGAATAACCAA
This sequence comes from Lysinibacillus sp. NPDC058147, assembly GCF_042884205.1. Taxonomy (NCBI): domain Bacteria; kingdom Bacillati; phylum Bacillota; class Bacilli; order Caryophanales; family Bacillaceae; genus Lysinibacillus; species Lysinibacillus sp. NPDC058147. The sequence goes on along the minus strand of NZ_JBHVUJ010000001.1, from coordinate 1,087,903 downwards.
CAAATGTTAAGAGCACTACCAAACCAAGCAACCTTGTGACGTAGTAAACAGCGCCCGCTTTTATAAAATTTCTTTGTTTCCTTATCAACTCTATCACTAACTTCACAAGAAAGTAGAAAGTGAGTGCAGTTAGTAGACCAACAATGATACTAATGATAATTAATAAAATGCCGTATTGACTGATATCGAAATTCACACTATTTGCTGTGGGATTCATCTCAGTATTAGCAAAAGCATATTGAACCGTTCCAAATAATAAAACAAATAAAGTGAGGATACTGCTAACGATTTTTTTCTTTAAGCTTACCAAACGGATACCACCTTTACCGCAAACTAGTTTTTTATCCTAAAATAACCAAGGTATCTAAACAGTTCTAATTGTATCTGCTGAGATTAATAACTCATGTATTTGAGTTGTACCTTCGATAATTTCATTGATTTTTGCATCTCGATAATACCGCTCCACTGGATATTGATTCGAGCAACCATTAGCTCCATGGATTTGTACAGCATCACTTGCAATTTTCATAACTGCTCTTGATGCAAAATACTTAGCAGACCAAGTCTCCATAATACTATCAGGATCGCCTATTTCTTTTAAGTGGCCAGCATTATAACATAAGAGTCTAGCTGCCTTTAGATTAACGGTCATTTCTGTAATCATTTTTTTAATCAACTGATTTTTATGCAATGGAGCTCCAAACTGTATACGCTCCCTTGAATAGTTTACGGAATTCTCCAAACATGCTTGTCCAAGGCCTACACAACCTAAAGCAATCGTATATCGTCCATAATCAAGACAAGTTAACGCAATATGGGACAGTCCTGTACCTACCTTACCAATAATATTTTCTTTAGGTATACGAACATCCTCAAAGGTTATCTCAGCGATCATTGAAGCTCTTGCACCAAGTAATCCTGACATAGGTTTCACACTTACTCCTAGACTATCCCGTTCTACAAGAAATGCCGATGGCTTCCCATCAACCTGAGCAAAGACAAGAAAGAGATCAGCAATTTGTCCAAACGTAATCCATTTTTTCTTCCCACTTATTACAAAAGAATCCCACTCTTCCACCGCTGTCATTTCAATATTTTTTGCATCGCTGCCCACATTAGGTTCCGTTAATGCAAATGCTCCAATCAATTCGCCAATTGCAAGTTTGGGCAACCAAGTCTCCTTTTGGGCAATAGTCCCCCATTTTAAGATGGCTAGCGAAACCATGCCATGTACAGTTAACAAACTTCTTGTTGATGAACAGCCCCGACCTATTTCTTCATTTAGAATCGCCAAACTAATTTGGTCCATTCCAAGTCCGTTGTATTCATTTGGAATAACGCATCCTAAATAACCTCGCTCCTTCATTTCACTAATTACTTTCGGATGAAGTTTCTCCTCTCGGTCATGATATTCCGCAAGAGGAATAATTTCTTCATCAACAAACTTTCTTATTTTTTCCCGTTCGATAATATAGTTATCTGATAAGATCAAGCTAGAAACACCTCCATCAAATTCAAATTGAATAACATTAAAAGTCTGATACTAATAACTTAGAGATTCATTGATTAACTTTGAACATTCACTACAGACGCATTGTTCAGACATTTGTTGTCCTAACGGCTAACAACTTTTCCGATTAACGCAAAGAATTCTAAATTAAGTAAATTATACATTATTTACCTATTCAGTGTAAAGTAGGTATAGTTTAACATTTGTGAATTTTCGATAAATTAGGAATTATTTCCTATGAAATACCATTACCTATTACTTGAACATAAAAAACATTTCAATAGAAATACTAAGCTAGATGTAATGGGCGAGAGGAGATTTAATAAGAGTATTGACATACAAATTAGTAGAACATTTAATAAATACTTCAACTATGAAAAAAGAGGACTTCGGTAATAACATTTTTTTAAACTTGGTGGAGACCAACAAAACATGTAAAGGATCTTTTCAAAACGTAATGTAAAAGCAAGTGAATTGATCCACCTAATAATTTTCCAAATAAAATGGATAGCCAATTTGATTTTGTGCAATAATTAAATGCTTACGAAGATAATATTTCGTAAGCACTCTTAATATAAGTGGCATGAATAGATGTATCGTTTAGTCATTAAACTTTTTAAACTATCTATTTCACAATTAACCTCTAATTTTTCCTGTTAAAAGCGGAGGGCTTGCATCTTAGTAAAGAGAACGGGCAGTAGACTTAACTCCCACTTTTTTGTTGCTGGGTAGAGCTGTAATTGCAAGCTTCGCTACCTCGTATTTCTTTCCAATAACTTAAATCCGGTCCAATATATTAAGGTAAGTAAAAACTTAAAATCTTTTGTACAAAAGGTATTGCTAGATTATAACATCAACCCTTCTTGAACAAATCTACACCCTAAGATCAATCATTATTCAATTAAATGGCCCCTTAATGAAAACGAGCGCTGATCCTTTTTACAGAATCGCACTTTAACAGGAGATTCGTTTTCAAGATAATTTTAAAAGACAATAAGATTTTACTAAATAAAGCGATGTTTACTCGATAATTGAGAGATAGAATAAACTGGGTTTAAAGTATTCCGCAATCGGGCGCGATATCCAAGTCACATGTGCAAAATAGCCGGTTATCTGAAATTTTTTAGATAACCGGCTATTTCTTGGGCGTAAGAAGCCGTCCGTTCTAGACAATAGCAATCCACAATAAAAAAGGCCACCCCAAAATACTTTGAGATGACTTTTGCATTTATATATTAGAATAGCTCTAATGCATGCCGGTTGTCGTTTTCAACGCCCATACGTAGTGCTGCTGGAACTTTTGGTAAGTCTGCATGGCTCAGCTAGACTTCGGCATATACTTTACACAGCACGAAATCACTTCAATAATAATCGTGACGAAGTTTTATTTAATTTGTTTACACAGGTGACAATGAGCCTGGTTGAGTAATTGCTCCACTTCAGTTTTAAGTGCTTGATTCGCATAACGAAGTACTTCATCTTCACCTGCTGTAGCTATACGCACATCACTAAAATAAGCATCGATACGGTGCCATCCAACAACACGTATTTTTCGTTTCGCTAACTGTCGCTTCAGATTGAAATAATCCTGTCGTACACTTTTCATTAAATTTTCCACGAAAGGTAAGTAGATCGCTTTCATTTTCAACTGCTCCAATGTTTTATAATCACATTGTAAAGACTGAATCGCTAAATCTAAAATAAGATACTGGTGTAAGAGCTGTCGTTGTTCACCGTTAATCATAACTTTCATCATCTAATCGTGCTGCGTGTATTGTGTGAAATAGAATGCATTTTACAGCGGTTAGAGTCTCCAGTACGAGTTGTTGTAATTCAATATCTAATGCAATGATTGCACCAGTCCATTGTACGTACTTAGCCTCTTGCCACGTAGTAATTGTTACTATTTTATGCTGCTTAAAGGCTTGATTAATTGTTTGTTGCAAGTCCTCTAGCTCCCATTCAGATAAAGTTCGTGGAGCTTCAGCATACGCTTCCCTTTTCCACTGTTTTATTTTTTGTATATGTTCAGGAAGCATCATTGCCGTCCATTTGATTGTTCCTCTATCTTTTATCATAAAACCACTCCTCTTATGCTAAATGACCGCCAACTAATTTATTACGTTTTAAGGCTGTGCCAGCATCAGTAAATGACACCGCTCGTAACAATGCCGTAGCACCGAACTTTCGCCTAATAGAGTCCATTGTGTGCCCTAAGATTTGGCGTTGTTCTTTTTTGACATCAAACAGATCGAGTTGAATGCTGTGTTCCGGCTCAAGATTAGATATACGTACTGAGAGCTGCCTTGCTGGATCACCAGCAAAATGCTCATCGAGTAATTCAAGACAAACATTATACATAACAAGGGTTTCACTAGTTGGTACTTTTATCGTTTTTGATCTTTGGAAACCTTTTGTCATAGCACTACGGCTATAAGACAAACCTAGTGTAATTGTCCGACCGACATAGCCTGCTTCGCGCGTTCGTCGCATAGCGTCCTCACACATTTCAAGTAACGCCACGGATATTTCTTTTCTTGTATGGTAGTCGCGCATTAACATCTGGCCTTTCCCAAAGCTTAGAGCTGAGTTTTTAACTAGAGGCTCTCCAAGTGTGGAAAGGTCAATCCCATGCGCATGGTGGTAAAGTTGATTACCCATGATGCCAAATTTTTTCTCCAATTCATTTAAATTAGCATTTGCTAATCCACCGACTGTTAATATTCCCATTGCATTTAATTTGGATTCCATCTGTTTTCCAATACCCCACATCTCAGATAAAGGACGCACAGGCCAAAGTTTCTTCGGCACATCTTCATAGGTCCACTTTGCAAAACCTGACTTTTTAGCTTCAAGGTCTAAAGCAAGTTTTGCCATCAACATGTTAGGACCCATCCCAATAGCACTCGGGATACGAAACTGATCATATATCGCTTTTTGAATTTCCTTTGCTGTATCTTCAGGAGGTCCCCAAAGCTTTGCTGTTTCAGTTAAGTCCACCCAATTTTCATCGACACTATAAATATGTATGCACTCTGGCGGCACATACTTTGAAATAAGACGAATAATAGCCATAGACATATCGATGAAGAAACTCATCTTCGGTTCAAATAGTTTTATGTCTGGATGCTTTGGTATTTCAAAACGACGATTTCCCGTTTTTATCTTGAATCGCTCCTTCATAGGTGGCGATGCAGCTAAGACAACGCTACCAGGTTGAGTGAAATTAGCGACGATGGCGATTGGAGTTGTCATGACATCTAAACCTTCAAGCATTGCCATACAACTAGCGTAAAAGCTTTTCATATCTATACATATAATGGAACGTTCAGGTAGATTTTCATGCATTAAACGATCCCTCACTCTTTATAGACAACTGAACAATAGACAAGAACATTATCGAAAATAAAAGTGCGCTATTGACTATCTTAATTATTTTGATACACGTGATGACTCCAGATTTTGTACTGCACATCATATTTACTAACTGATTGTGTTGCATCCCTTTTATTAACTGATCTTTCATTATTTTTAATCTCCCCACGCAAAACAGAACGTTTGTTTGTATATATTATACGCACAAACGTTCTGTTTTAGAAGTGGTAATTTTTAGATCAGTCTTTTTAACTCTGAAGCTGATTTAAAGCCCTGTAATTACCCAATATCGTGGAAGTTTCTCAATGGATTCCTACAGCTCTAATTCTTTCTAACACAAATGGTAATGTAAATTTCTCGGGACTTAAGAAAGCGTCAACCAATAGCTCCTGTCACATCATTTCATAACTCATAGATTTCGAACCATAGAAAAGAGCTACGATTATTATCACACTTAACCGAATGCATAATACGACATTAGAACAAACTTAGACTTAATAACGATTTCATTACTTGTTCAGATGCTTTTGCACACTTTCTAAAAACTTGATTCGACTATAAACAGGACCTCCTTCCATAAGCGGATCAACCACATTGACATATACGTGATCGTGTTTAAAGGCATTAATATTTTGGATAATTGGATTCTTCTTCAAGTCTTCGAATGCATTTTCCGCATCTTTGTTATCATTCGAAGAGAATTGCACAAACAAATAGTCTGGATTCATTTCTGCCAATTGCTCGGCAGAGACTGCATCTTGCAATTTAGCCATGCCTATCTGATCTGGCATTTCTAAACCAATGTCATTGTATAAAAAGGGGTTAAAATCTACATTTTTCGCAAAAATGTAAGTTTGCCCTCCGCGAATACGAACAGCGGCTACTTTTTTGCCTTGAAGCTTTTCTTTTAATGATGCTTTTACTGCTTGTGTATCTGTTTTATATTGGGATAGAATTTTTTCTGCCTCACCTTGCTTTCCAGTCAATTCAGCCATTAATTTCAAATTGTCTTCCCAGTTTGTAGAAACGTGCGATACCAAAATAGTGGGAGCGATTTTTTGTAATTTTTCCACTACGCCTTTTTGGAACTTGGTTGAACCTAAAATAACGTCTGGCTCCAATTGCAATATCTTCTCAAAGTTAGGTTGTCTTTTTTCACCAATTGATTCCGCCTTGCCCGTTACCGAAGCAAACATTTCTGGAAACTTTCCGCCCACCGATATTGCCCCTACTGGATGAACGTCAAGCATTACCGCATCTTCCATCGCTTCCATAGCACCAGTAATCACAATTTTTTCTGCTTTTTGTGGAACGGTATACTTTTCACCGAGATACTCAATCGTTCTTGTTTCGCTTGTTCCTGTATTGTCCACCTGAGATTGCGCTGAATCTCCGTTGCTGCTGGAGGTTGAGTTTGATTTGTTCTGTTTGTCTCCTCCTCCACATGCAGCCAAAACAATCATGAATAACGCTATCAAACCAACTAATATAAACTTTTTATTCATTCTTCACCTGAACCCCTCTCAAAACAGTATCCCTATTATAATGATCAATAATATTAATCCCTAAATGCTCACGCAAGGTGACACCCGTATATTCACTTCTGAACAAACCTCTTTCAACCAATTGCGGCATCAGCTTTTCAAAAAACATTTTCAAAGATTTTTCTGAACCACCCGGAATAGCTATAAATCCGTCAATAGCTCCAGCCTCAAATCGCTCAATTATATCGTTCAATACGTCTTCAACCGTTCCAACAGAAACCCAGTGAGCAGACCCGACAACCTCTGGTCTTGTTAATATCTCTTCCACTGTAGGCTGATGATTTATAATATACCGGCGCAACAGCTCAGCATGTGTTCGACTGCGAACTGGCTTATTCGGATCAGGTAGCATATCCGAAGTTACTTGATGATCCAAAGCAAAGCTACTCAAATCAAGACCCAGTACTGATTTAAGCGATGCATGTCTGCGCTCAACAGTCAAATGTGCATGTGCGGCCTTATGTAATTCATGAGCTTCCTCGCGAGTTTCGGCCAAGAAAAAATATAAACCTGGCAAAACTTTTATGGCGTCCGGATCGCGCCCATGCTCGATAGCTCTTCTTCTCAGATCATTTCGCAATTCCACTCCCGATTCAAGGTCTGGCATTGCTGCAAAAATAGCATCTGCTATTGAAGAGGCAAAATTTCGTCCTGTATCCGACGCACCTGCTTGAAATAAAGGAATCGGTCCTGACTTATGGGCAGGCAAAGTAAGCGGTCCCTTAACACTAAAAAACTCCCCTGAATGATTAATTGGAGAAATCTTATCCATATCAGAAAACATACCTGACTCACGGTCAATAACGATGGCTTCATTCGGAAAGCTTCCCCAGAGTTTGCGTACGACCTCAGTAAATTCAATTGCTTTCGCATATCTTTCTTGTGATGAAGGCATAGGTGACTCACCGAAATTTTCGGCACCTTCAATAGAAGTGACAATATTCCAGCCAGCACGTCCGTTACTTAGCCAATGCAAAGACTGAAGCTGTCTAGCAACAACATACGGTGGATTAAAAGTCGTAGAAATAGTCGTAACTAACCCGATCCGCTCTGTTTCACGAGCAATCGCTGCAAATATCATAGTAGGGTCAGGACTGCCGAAATTAGCGGAATCGCCAAGCATCTGTGGACTAACAAAAAGATAATCCGCCCTGAAAAGAAAATCGAGCTTTGACCTCTCCGCCATCTTTGCCAAATCAATGTAAGGGTCAATTGAACCCATTTTTTCCACACCGCTGTCCGGGCGTCGCCAGTCGCCTCCTTTCAACCAAGCAGATAAGACTAATCCAATACATAATTGTCTATTTACAGTCAACATTACCAATCCTTCCTATAGAAAAATAGTTTTGCGCCCATGAAATACTCTGATCAGATGTTACCTCTAGAAGGCTATTAATCAATAATGATTATCATTATCGATTAAAGTGTAGCAAGGTCTGCAACAAATGCAAATACACAAATCACAAATACTATATGCATTATTATCTAATCTAGGTTTTCTGAATGATGATTTAGCCGACATGCAAGATAGAATTGGAAGGAAAGAATGAGACAAAAGGGAAAAAGCCTGACTACCGGTTCATCACCAGTTGCAGGCGTAAAATATAAATCAGTAACTCAATTTATATGATTATCTAAATTATGTAAGTATACAGAGGGAGACACACCAAATTTCTTTTTAAACACTCTACTGAAATATAGCGGATTGGTATAGCCAACACTAATAGCAATATCGTGAATGGGAAAATTGCTTACTTTAAGTAAGTCACTCGCTCTTTCCATACGATAATTGATAAGATAGTCGATTGGGCGAAATCCAGTATGTTTGTGAAAGAAATAGGAGAAGCGCTTGGGACTCATTGCATGCAGCTCCGCCAATTCGTCGAGTGTCAACGGATTCATATAATATCGGTGTATGTATGCAATAGCCTCCTCTATCACCCTTTCACTTGGAGAACTACCACTCTCTCGATGTTTACACCCTACCAAAACTTGATGCATGACACTTAAAAATAACTCCTTAACCCGAAGCTTTCCAATACCGCTATGTGCATTAGCATTCTGATGAAGCATGATAAGTAATTCTAGCACTCTCGGGTTTGCTCCCGCTTCCAATTTGAAATGAGAGTCACATTCACGACCGCCATATACTTCGTCTAACTTGTCAAATCTATAAAACAATAAATAGTACTCGTACTCTGATTGACTTATAACTTGCGCGTCCAGTAGCATACCTGGGGCCACGTGAATTACTGAGCCTGGTTGTAATTCATAGACAGTTCCATTCACACTCATTCTAGCTTCTCCACGAATTACAAAAAGAAATCCATACCGGACAGCCTTAAATTCACTTAGTATACTTTTCGGCTGGATGACTAAACGGTGAACACCTTCTATATCATAGAAACCTCTAGCAAATATCTCGGCTAATTTATCCAAATCTATCATGATAATGCACCTGCTCCCTATCCAAACATTGTACATCTTGGTTACTTTCATTAATGCCAAACAACAAATCTATTTCTCGAGATAGCAGCCTAACCATTATTTGTTGGGGATCACTCCGGCTACACACAAGTAACCAATAGATAATTGTCTATTTACAGTCAATATTGCCCCCTTTCTTTATTTTGCTCCCATAAAATACTCTGATTTGATGTTACCTAGAAGACTATAGTTAATAATGATTCTCATTGCTAACTATAGTCTAGCAAGGACTGCAACAAATGCAATACACAAATCACAAATGCTATATGCACTATTATCTAATCCAAGTTTATTGAATGATGATTTAGCCGATATTATAAGAGCCTTGTTAACTTCCCACATACAATTTCCAGTGTTTAATTTCTTCATCACATTGTATCTCGATTTTAAATCGTCAGCCCTTATATAACACTTATTAATTCCTTACATATCATCTCTATTTCTTGTGAAAAGGATTTTACTTGAAAGGCTTCTGAATATAATTTGTTCTCAGATAAAGCTTCTACTTGTTGTAACTTTTCTTCATAGATTTGTACAAAATGATCCAGCGTTGGACTTTTCAATTTCAAGGAATTAGCAATCCCTTGAATGATTTTCACACGATAGTAATCCTCTTTTGGCATTCTAGGAATATCCCATTCCCCGTCATGATTTTTAAAAATCCTTCTAAGAGGAACTGCTGAAAAATCAAAGTATCGTCCTTCTTGATTTGGTATAGAAAATGGATCAATTAATAAGGATGCATAGCGAATATAGAGCAGATACTCTTGATGTATGGGCTCAAGTTTGTTAAAATCCTCTATTTCTTGTCTAGCTATACTTTCTGGCTGTAATGGATAATTATCATCTACCATAAATTTTAATAGATTTAGAGGTTGAATATTGAAGTGTTTTACAATCGCCATCATTTCTTTCCAATAATTTAATAAATGACGAATCATTGTATAAGTAATGGGACCCTCAGGATAAAGCTTATACGCATACTTTGTTATTTTCTTTTCGTCAAATATTGCTTTTAATGAAAAATCATTCATAAATAAGGGAGGGTGCACGTATAAAGAAATATTTCTTGTTTCTGCCTCAAGAGGAGATGCTACTTTTTTCAAATGAATCCCTAAATGATTAAACAATTCAGATAATTTATCTAATCTATCCGATTTTGAGTAAGTTGAACCAATATAAACTGTTTTCTTTACTCCTGTCGTCAATACTTCATTTGATGGAATTTCCCCTAACCATCTAGTATCTCCATAATATGTTGAAAAACTAATTACCTCAGCCTGGGGAGATAAATTCTTTAGGAAATTAGTTATTAAATGACTAGAGCCAAATGTAGGCGAAATTAATATAAAGCAGCTAGCCTCCTCCAACACTTTGGTATCGATTTGTGCTAATACTGATATATACGAATCTGTAGTAACACTAAGTACAATGGTATCCCAGTTTCCGGAAATTGTATGATAACCCTTAAAAAATGTATCAATAGTACATTTTCCTGCAACAGACTGATGTTGTATATTTTGTATATATACCTTAAGTGCAAGTTGATGCTGAACGATAGTCTCAAAGAAAATTTTGGAACGTAAAGATTCTCGACCAGCAATAGCTACTTTACCATTATAATAATTCTTGAAATTCACAGCTAATTGAATTACCGTGGGCCCTGTTCCTAACAATAAAACCTTATTAAAATAGGTCATAATCTTCTCCTCATCTATTTATCATTGTACTTTTCGATATAAAATAACATCAAATACACTTTGAGGGTGAATAATTTCCTCTACTATATGCCATTTGGTTTCGTCTACTTTTTGCATTGGATAATTAAAAAGAGACTTTAAACCATTTCCATAACGCATAGCAATAAGCACATCTTTATTTGTTAAATCATATAATTGTTCTAGTATGTCATATTTATAGCTAACCGTTGAACTAAATATAATATGACTAATCTGTTTAATAACTGCGAGTTCCCGTACTGATTTATTGTCAATTTGAATTGATAAATGACTTCCTATTTTATTTACTACATGTTTTCCCAACTGAATCGCTTCATCATCAATATCAATTCCAAAAACTTCTGCACCTGTTCGTTCCGCAATCATTAATAAAGTTATAGGAAAAGATCCGGATCCTACCAAGAGTACCTTTGACTGGTTGGTGATTTGAAAACCTCCAAATTCTTTTTCAATGAAGTTTTCTATGTTAAGAAAATAATTAGTGATTTCCTCTTGTCCATGACTTAATAATAAAGCTCTATATTTTTCCATGATTTGGACGCAAATAGAAGAGTTATTTCTTAGATTCTCGACTAATGATACTATTTCAATTGATTGATCTAAATTATTCCATTGTTTTTGATTGTCATGATTAATAATAAAGGTAGAATAATCATCAATTATTCCACACAACTCTGAATACTCAACTATTAAATGATTGTTATTTTGATTGATAAATAACTTAAATTTTTTATCAAAGTAATGTAATTTATTAAAAAACACATCTATATCCATAACTTGCCTCACTCCTATGTTTGAGGATTAAAGTTCAATATATGCGGTACCCTTTAATACTATTTCAACGCTCCCTGCTATATGAAAGTAACTATTTAAACAAAAGCCGAGGCTTGGACAAGAGTGTTTCAGCCAACAAAAATACCGAACTATCCACTAAAACGCTCATGAAGTGTTTCGGAATAGTTCGGTTTTTCTATTTATCATGTTTTGTTAATTTAGATATTATTTGGCTTTATGAAAGAACCTGTTAGTTATGTCTCAGCCTCATTTTTGTTTAAACGCATATAATATAATATTTTTTATAGGTAGTTTAGTGGATTGGAAAATCAATTTCTAGAGAAAAATTAAGATAAGTATTGAGGCTTGTTTGATTTATCACTTAAAAAACACGAACATATATTTTTTGAATTAAAAATTTCCCTTCATCACCGGCGAGGCTGCGAGCACGATACTACCGGGTTGCTCAAAATTGCCGATAACTGCAATAGTATCTTTCAAGACATCTAAACCTTCTAGCATTAAAAGCATTTCATTCAATACAGAGAATGTCCTTGTGCGACAGATTGTCGTAATTCAATATCACCCCACGCTTTCGATGTGTAACGGGCATTATTGCTAGAACATTGTTAATAATAAACGTACGCTTTGCCTGCCTCGTAAAGCAAAATGCTGTAAAAGAATCACCAACAATCTTTATGATTTTCACACGTCTTTTCGTAATGACACCTGACTTGGCTACATACATCATGCTAACTACCTGTTGACGCTGCATTACTTTTATTAAATGTTCTTTCATCCTGGTTGCTCCTTTTCACTAGCTCGGTTATATGCAGTGAGCACAACAGAGCTGTTTTCTTAAAAACAGAACGATTGTTTGTATTTTTAATCATACGCACATACATTCTTAATTAGAAGAGGAAATTTCAGCTAATTTTAAGGAGTATTTAGAAGATAAATAAATCAATTTCGCTTTGGCGTAATTGTTGCTGTCGCTTCGCTTTCGCACAGAAAGCATTACTGAATGAAGATAGTGGGCGTTCGTGTAGGCCTAAAATAGCTTTGTACATATTCTGTGCTTAAGACATGTAATCAATTATGTCTCGGCATAATTGCGTCCGGAATCAGCTGAGAGAAGTTAAAAATTAATTAGAAAGGATGTAATTATTAGCTCGAATATTGACTATACTTCAACATCAACACAGTTCACTTTTGATGTAAATGACAGCACTCTTTTTAAAAAAGATGATCGGAATTTTATAAATATTCTAGGTGTAGAACAATTAAATACGTTAGAAAATATATCCCTGCTCGATATTTTTCTAAGTAAGAGTAAAGTGATAGAGCCTCATTATCATCAAAATGCAGCAGAACTTGTTTATTGTATTTCTGGTGCTGCCATTGTTTCTATATTTAATCCCTTTACAAAAGAGATTAAAAACTATCCTATCGAGCCTGGTCAAGTCGCCAATGTACCGCGAGGATGGTGGCATTATGAAATAGCTACTGAAAATGACACGCATTTACTGGCTATTTTTGATGCTCCTACACCTGAAGTTATTTTAGGTTCAGATATATTGAAATTTACACCTTCCAATGTTATGGCTCACACGTATTGTTTAGATGAAAATCAGTGGAAGAAAACAATCGCGCCTATTGTACCATCAACATATATCGGTCCACCTAAAGACTGCAACCGTGTGAAATCAACTTCTGAAAAGCAAAAAGATCAAAAGGAGCAAAAAGATCCTCATCATAAACATAAAAATAAGTATAGACCTTCACGATTTATGAACCCTTATCCGCCATATCCATATCACTATCCAAATATGAATCCTTATACGAATCCTTATGGCTCATATTATTAATCAATAGTAAAAAAATGGAAAATATGAATCGACATCAAAAGCTCTACACCTTTCATCGCATAAAAATAAATAAAAAGGAAAATCTATAGTTTAAGTCATAGCTTCGTTATTACTAAAAGAGGTGTAGAAAATGGAATTATTTCCAGTGATCCATACAAATTTTTGGGATGCTGTAATAGCGGTTCCAGCTGTGTTAATTATTACGCAGTTAATTAAGGTGTTCATGCATATTCAGCCTAAATATGTTCCCGCGATTGCCCTTGCTATTGGCTTAGTTATTTCTATCTTCATTAGCCATAGACATAATCTTGTTGCTGGAATATTTATGGGCTTTTTTTATGGTTACGCAGCTATTGGAAACTTTGCTGCATTAAAAACAACCATTAATAGCTTTAAAAGCAAGAAATTAAAGGAATAAACTCTTTATTAGCTCACGATAATTGAGATTTGAGATGGGGTTTTTTAAACGTTGATTGGTTTTTAGTCAGACCTGATCATTTTTCCGGTGACCCGATCACTTTTGAGGGTTACCTGATCACTTTTTCCACTGACCCGATCACTTTTGAGGGTTACCTGATCACTTTTTCCACCGACCCGATCACTTTTGAGGGTTACCTGATCACTTTTTCCGTTGACCCGATCACTTTTGAGGGTTACCTGATCACTTTTTCCACTGACCCGATCACTTTTGAGGGCTACCTGATCACTTTTTCCACTGACCCGATCACTTTTGAGGGTTACCTGATCACTTTTTCCACTGACCCGATCACTTTTGAAGGCTACCTGATCACTTTTTACGGTGACCCGATCACTTTTGAGGGTTACCTGATCACTTTTTCCGTTGACCCGATCACTTTTGAAGGCTACCTGATCACTTTTTTCACCGGCCTGATCTTTTCTCTTGAATCCGAGTGGTTTTTTGGCTGACCTGAGCGGGAAGGCCCTTTTATTGTAAAAAATGATTAGAATTTCATTTGTTAGCACATCCTAATCTCATAATTAATGAACGAGAGTTAGGATGTGAAACTATGGAATTGGTAAATGAAAATCTAGCAACATTACGATTTAAGGAAATTTTTAAGCTTTGGACACAGATCGGCGCTAATAATGGCTATATAGCTTCAAATCATGCATTTTTCAAGCACGCAGTTAATAAAAATTTGAAGGCGATTATCGTGGATTATGTACAATGTTTAAAAGATGAAAATAAACACCTAACAGCGGTATTAAAGGAAAATGGGGTGCTTGCTCCCACTACATCAATCGACTACAAAAAGTTGGAAATGAAACATATACGAGGGAAAAAAGCTATTAATGATACAGAAATCAGCACCATTTTATCAATGAATATTGCTTCTTCACTTATTTCAGTCAGTCAGGCCTTTGAAATATCTGTTAAGAAGAAGCATACTGCAAAATATGGAGAACTTCATATGAGATATGCCATACTTGGCGCAAAGCTAGTACGGCTTAGTAATGACAAAGGCTGGCTACTAGCTCCTGCTACAAGGTAATGTTAAGAAGCTCTCGTTTCAATAAAACGAGAGCTTCAATGTTTTTTACTCATTATCGGCTTCTTACGAACAATAGCTTGTACCATTGATTCACGATGAACGGTAGCACGGACAAGCTATAAATAAAGCCTAATTGTGCGATACTTAATGTAGCAACTTCAAACACACCTGTAAGCACTGGAATAAACAATACTGCGTGTAAACTTAAAAAACCGATTAAAAATGCAAGCCAAGTATATTTATTCGAAAATAATCCAATGACAAAGATAGATTCTTTAGCTCTTGAGTTAAAGCCATGCACTAATCGTGACAAGCATAATGTTGTAAATGCCATAGTGCTCGCCGTTAAAGTATCTCCCGTGGACAATCCGATTTCAAAGGCAATAGTTGTAGAAATGGCAATAAGTAATCCTTCGAGTACCACTTGAGTAGTAAATGCTTTATTTAATAGTGGTTTATGAATATTTCGGGGCTTGTCCTTCATTGTTTTTTTATTATTCGGCTCTAAACCGATTGCAATCGCCGGTAAACTATCTGTTAGTAAGTTAATAAATAATAGATGCACGGGCGCAAAAGGAACTGGTAAACCTAATATTGTTGCATATAAAACAACAAAAATGGCACCTGCATTCCCCGATAATAAGAACAAAATAGCGTTTTTAATATTCGTATAGATACTCCTACCGTTTGCAATTGCCTTAACAATCGTTGAAAAATTATCATCCGTTAATATCATAGAGGAGGCATCTTTTGCTACCTCTGTGCCGGTGATGCCCATCGCCACACCAATATCAGATTGTTTTAGGGCAGGGCCATCATTAACACCATCTCCTGTCATGGCGACGACATGCCCTTTTTCCTGCCACGCTTTGACGATACGAATTTTTTGAACCGGTGTTACTCGGGCATAAACGGAAAAATCTTTAACCTTTTCTTGAAGCTCCTGATCTGTTAGGCCTTCTATTTCATGACCTTCAATCGCTTCAGAGGGATCATTTAAAATTCCAATTTGATTGGCAATAGCCGTTGCTGTAATTTTATGATCCCCTGTAATCATCACCGGTTTGATACCAGCTTTTATACATTTTTCAACTGCATCTTTAGATTCTCTTCTTGGCGGATCCATCATGGCGACTAAACCAACAAAGATTAAATCTTTTTCAGCCCTTACATCGATTGCTTGATTTCCCTTTATCTCTTTGTAGGCAACTGCTAGCACTCTCAATCCATTCATAGAAAAATCGCGATTTACCGCTTCGATTTTTTGGCGTTGTTGTTTTGTAATATTAACTATACCTTGTGAAGTTTCAATTTTTATAATTTTAGGAAGAAGGACATCTAGTGCTCCTTTTGTAATCAAAATAGATTGCCGATTGATAGTATTTACAGTACTCATGAGCTTTCTATCTGAATCAAAAGGGATCTCGGCCACTCTTGGATAATGATCTCTTACTTGTAATTCGTCAAAACCATATTGCTTCCCTAGTTTTACGAGTGCAATCTCAGTAGGATCACCGATTTCCTTATCATCTCTTCCTACAGCATCATTACATAATATTGCCTTTAACATAAGATCTTTTTCAACTTTATTTCCAGTGTATAGCTGATCATGTGGAATCACTTTTTCATCCACATAGACCTCTTGAACAACCATTTTATTTTCAGTTAATGTTCCTGTT
Organism: Lysinibacillus sp. NPDC058147; assembly: GCF_042884205.1. Lineage (NCBI taxonomy): Bacteria > Bacillati > Bacillota > Bacilli > Caryophanales > Bacillaceae > Lysinibacillus > Lysinibacillus sp. NPDC058147. The sequence continues at coordinate 1,071,413 of NZ_JBHVUJ010000001.1, read as the reverse complement.
TTATCTGAACAAATGACAGATACACTTCCTAGACTTTCAACAGCATAAAGCTTTCGAATAATGGCATTTTGCTTTGCCATTTTTTGTGTCCCAAAAGCTAACACAATGGTAACAATCGAGCTTAAGGCTTCTGGAATTGCTGCAACGGCAAGTGAAACGGCGAACATAAACGATTCTACTAGCGCACGGCCTCTAATAAGATCTATCGTAAAAATAGCTAAACAGATTATTGTAATCCCTAAAGCTAATTTTTCTCCGAAATGATCTAAGCTTACTTGTAACGGTGTTTTCTTATCTTTCGCAGTATCTAGCAAATTTGCAATTTTGCCGATTTCAGTCTGCATTCCGATAGCCGTAACCATGACAATACCACGACCAGTTGTCACATAGCTTCCGGAGTATACCATATTCTTTTTATCAGCAACCGTTACATTGCTTTCCTTAATAGCATCAATACTTTTCGCTACAGCAATTGATTCACCCGTCAGCGAACTTTCATTAATATGCAAATTATGACTTTCTAATAATCTCCCATCTGCATTAATATAATCGCCAGCCTCCAAATAAAGAAGATCTCCAACGACTAGATCTTCTGAAGAAATCTCTATTAGTTGATTGTTTCGCATTACTTTGGCAATTGGGGAGGTTAAGGCTTTTAAATTATCCAAAGACTGTTCTGCCTTAACATGCTGTACAGTACCTAGGATAGCGTTTAATATGACGACAATCATAATCACGACAGTGCTTCCTACTTCTCCTAATAAAAATGAAACGAAAGCAGCTATGATTAAAATAATGACTAATAAATCTTTAAACTGTCCAAAGAAAACGGCGAATGCACTTGTTTTTTTTCCTTCTTCTAATACATTATAGCCGTATACTTCTCGCCTCTTTTGAACGTCATAATCACTCAGTCCTTGATCTGTCACGTTCAAAGTTTTCATCACTTCAGCTGATGATTGTTGATGATATTCTGACATTCGATTCCCCCTCCATTTGAAATTATTAGACAATCATGCTAATTCAGTAACTGTTATTATTAGTTAATAAGTTAGATTCCCATCAGTAGACCCCTTTGAATTACCTATCTTAGGCAGAGAGAAAATTATATATCCTAAAAATAGTATTGAATCATCAGACTCCCTATCTACTGAGCCCCTAAAATACTTTAACTACAACAATCTATTCCTTGCCCTATTCCAGTATGATAATAATCGATATAGAAATTAAATATTTGTTTAATATCGAACATATAAAATAAAGTGAAACTTGAATCAGTGGGGTTTCCTTCATCCCCACTGTTCTTCGCCAATCGGACATTAATGAGGAGTTCCTGCGGGATAAATCGCAATGATCTTTAAGGCAAATGGGCACAATCGTCTTCTCTTGCTAGCGATGCGCGCACAAAAAAAGACATTTGGAATATGGCTACTCCAAATGCCCTTCGTCATATGCATAGACTCCCTACAGGCCAGCCTTGCAATTATTTTATTGTTTTATTCGCGACTAATAAATAATCAAGTGCACTCATTCTAGTAAGCTTATGAGTAAATTTTATAGCATCTGCCTGCGAGTCAAACATAAAGTTTTCGAGTTCGTCTGTTGGTATATATTGATCAGCGATTTTTCGTTTTAGTTTTCGTACAGATAAAGTGTGTGAATCCTCTTCATATAAAATAATAGCACCCACATTTCGGTAAAGCGTCTGGTCAATCGTTGCGACAACTTTCACATTTGAGCCTTTAAATTCTGTTAAATCTATCTGCATGTATTTACCAACCTCCTCTAAACTTACATTCTATCTCTCTATATCATTGTCCTTCTTTTCAATAGTATTTTCTGGATATTACATCCAAAAACTTCACTCTAAACTAGGAGTTGTGAGCCGATTTCATCTCTAGTTCAGCCCCATGTGAACTTGGCGCTCTTTTTAGAGAGAAGATAGCACAACCTAGAGCACATAAAACTAAAATGGCACCAAAGCTAGCTAAATGCATAACCGATCCTGTAACAGTAAACATAGCTCCACCGACCGCTGAACCTATGGATATACCAATTTGTAATGCAGCTGTATTTAAGCTTTGTTGAATATCAGATGTTTTTGGATCAGTTTGAATTAAATAACTTTGTAATGGTGGTGTAAGTGCCCAGCTGAGCGCACCCCATAAAACTGTTACGACTAAAAAGAGTGGTAAAGCAACAATCGTATAAGGAATGCTGAATAATACAACGGCAAATGTAGAGACAACAATTAGAATAGCTTTACCTGTACCAATTTTGTCACTTAGCCAGCCACCTAGAGCATTCCCACTGACAGACGCGATTCCGAAGATTAGATAACAGATACTAATCCAAGAGGCACTCATATCAAATGCTTCTACTAAAAATGGTGTTAAATATGCGTAAAGCATATAATGACCAGCCAGCATAAATAGTGTTATTAATTGTGCACTTAAGATTTTTAAATTAGCTAATGATTTCATTTGAGCCTTTAATGGGACAACTTCTACAACTGGCATTTTTTCAAGTAGTAAAGCAATAAGAATCATAGATACAGTTGAAAGAAGCGCTATTCCTAAGAACACAGCTCGCCAGCCAAATGCTTCTGCCACAAATATCCCCATTGGCACACCAATGACAAGTGCAGAACTGACACCCATGAACACAAGCCCTAAAGCTTTTGCACGATGTCTTGGTTCAACAATTTTTGTAGTAATCGTTAAAGATAAAACGATGACCAATGCAGTACTCATCGCTGTAAAAATTCTAGCAATCATGACGATTAAGAATGTCGTGCTAAAATACGTCATCAGATTACCTAAAGTAAAAATAAATAAAGAAATAAGATAAAGGCGCTTCCTTTCCACTTTTGCGGTTAATGATAAAAGGACAGGCGCAGATATTGCATAGACAAGAGCAAATAATGTAATTAATTGTCCCGCTGTTGCTAAGGACACGTTTAAATCCTCTGCAATCGTTGGCAATATACCACCTACAATTAATTCCACCAATCCTACCGCAAAGGTAGTAACGGCAAGAATATACACTCTCCAATTCATAATAATCACCCTTCTATTACACTTTCATTTTTGTAGGGCGATTTAAAAGAAAAAAATCCTGACTACAAAAATGAAGCAAAATTTTTGTAGTCAGGATTTTATGGTTCCTGGTAGAGACCCTCAATCCATATCATTGAGGTTATACAGATTAAATATTTATTAGATATATTAGCACATTGAATTTTGCATGACAACAATTTTTTATTAGTCTCTCTTCCTTATCATCCATAAAATCAGTTCACTATAGCACTTTCAATCATTGAAATGCAAACGCTTACCTAATAAAAAATCATTTCAAGAGAGAGAAATTTTAGATTTTGCTTATATTTTTTAAAGTTTGACCATACATACTAATATAACGAAACATTGCGAGGTGATTGTTTGCGTATAATAGGTTTAGTATGCTATTTTTTATTGTTATTTTATGGTGTAGAACCAGTAGTAGAAGAGCTCTCAATCGATAATCAAGCAATCATTTCTCCTAGTGTGAGCAAACAGCAAGTCCCCATAAAAGAAACTGTTGAAAATTCAAAAGTTTGTGTCTATTACCCTACTTATAAAGTTTGCAAAGCATTGTCAGCAAACTAAAAAAATAAAAAAGAGGCCACTCAAGTGCCTCTTTTTTTACTGAAAGTCCTAATTCTTTTATTTTGGACCAATATGGAAACGACTAAACGGATATAGTGTTAATTTAGCTTCACCATAGATGGCATCTTCAGAAATTAAGCCATAGTGGCGGCTATCAGAACTTTTTAAACGGTTGTCCCCCAGCACAAAATACTTACCTTCAGGAACCTTTTTTTCATTTAGTAATTGCTCTAACGTGAAATTTTCTGTAATGCGTAATTGATTAGGATCATCTGTTTGGCGATTCACATAATCTTCTTTATAAGCTTTGCCATTTACATACAAAACATCGTCTTTCATTTCAACTGTATCACCTGGCAGACCAATTACTCGTTTAATATATAATTCATCTTCTGTTGGTGATTGAAAGACGATTTGATCAAAACGTTCAATTTTACTTATTTTACTTACAATAATAAGATCCTTATCATGATAAGTTGGGTACATAGAAGCCCCTTGCACTTTAATCGGTGCAAATAAAAATTGCTTACAGCCTAAAACAATAATAGCTGTAATAACAATAATTTTAAGATAGGATATTAATTCTTTTTTGAAACTTGATCTCTCTTGTTGCATGCTCATTCCCCGATACTGTTTTTTTATAGTATAACATTTTCTACAGTGAATTGACGAATTAATCACATAAAATGTTTCAAGTTTACCAAAATAGCTCATCCATAATATGAGGTTGATTTCTGTTGAAAAGGATGCTGGTAGGAAGGCGATCCCCTTACTCGCTTCTCTCAGGGTCTCATCTGTAACGCGGTTATCAAAGAAACGCATAGATTCAAGGAAAACTGATCAGGTTAGCTCGAGATCCGCTCAGGTCCTTCCGTTATCTGATCAGCTCAGCACAATATCCGCTCAGGTCCTTCCGTTATCTGAACAGGTTAGCACGATATTCGCTCATGTCCTTGCGTAATCTGATCAGGTCATCACAATATCCGCTCATACATTTTAACAAATGTCATCCAAAATTTTGCATAAAAAAATAGACAAAGCTACTTAATCGCTTTGCCTATATGCATGCTATTTTTTATTTTTCGATTATGAATGGTTACTTTGCGTAGTAGAGTGGTGCTGCTCCATTAAGTCTACTGCTAAAACAATACCGGTATGTAATGCAACTGCTAATAAAAATGTGCCTATGATCATCACAATCACTCCTTCAACCATTTCTAATGCAATTATACACTAAATTTTCTGATATTTCAAATATTTGGATGAAATAAAAAAAACCATTCAACTAGGCATGCACCCTACCTGAATGATTTTTTTATGTTTTACATGAAAATTTTTAAGCACAATAGTTGTAAATGACGTATAGCTGAACTGACTGGTTTTTTTTGAACTTTACGCTTAGGCACATAGCTTTGCATGCAATTATTTAGAGCTGTATACCTAAGCACCTGGGTCCTCCCATTCATTTTTCTCCCTCCCTTCATTGTCAAAATATTTACAGCTATCACTAACTCATTAGTATTTATTGCAAATGGGCTTTTAATTCCGATTTGACGTTCTCTAGCTCTGTCTCTTCAGGGATGAAATACCATATGTGGTCAATCCTTTTGCCATTTCCCTCTTTAAACGACAACTGCTCAATGTTACCATTCATTTTTTTATAAATACTTTGTAGTTGGATTAAGTCCTTCATTGTAAAATTCATACGGACATTATCTCCCACTACATCAAGCATATCTGTAGCCTTTAATAATATAGAAGATGTCGACGAGGCTTTTTTCAGAACCGCTTCAATAATTTGTCGTTGGCGAATTTGACGACCAAAATCACCACGGGGATCTTCATAACGAATTCGCGAAAAAATTAGTGCCTTATCACCATCTAAAGTTACCTCCCCCTTCGGATAATGGTAGGAGTCATAGGTTAAATCCATGTCATTATCAATCGTTACCCCACCAATCGTGTCGATAATTTGCAAGAAGCCCTCCATATTAATAAACACATAATAATTAATTGGGATATCTAAAAAATGCTCAACCGTATTCACCGCCATTGGGACGCCTCCAAATGCATAGGCATGGTTGATTTTATCGACAGAATTGTGGCCAATAATTTCTGTACGAGTATCTCGAGGTATACTGAGCATCTTCATCGTGTGTTTTTCAGGGTTCACCGTAATAACAATCATCGTGTCTGAACGTCCACTGTCATTTTTACGTTGGTCAACTCCAAGCAATAACACAGAAAATGGGTCTTTTTTTGTAACTATTTTTTGTTCTTTATTGTCATCACCTGTCGTTTCAATTAGTGGTGTATTTATTTTATTCATCGTTTTTTGGATAGTGTAATAAGCAGTACCTATAAAAATTAAAAATATTGTTAATAAGCTACCTACTATCCAAAGCAAAATTTTCTTCTTACTCTTTTTTCCCTCAGAGCGTTTCATATTTTTTTCCATACATAAGTCCTCTCTTGCAAAATTTACCCCTCTTTTTGACGTTTTAAGTTGGAAAAAAGTTAATATGTCTAATTATATGCATATTGGACGAAAAAAAGACGTACACTAGTATTTACTAAATGTACGATAAAGTATTCCTTGATTTGTAAATGATCCCTCATTTATTAGTGTCAGCTAAATTTATGAAAAAGCAACTTACATAATTCCACTATGTATATACGAAATTTTACTAGAAGAGAAACCTCACAAAATTAATAAATGACGTCGCTAAAAAGCTCAACAATTATACAGTGCTCTGAGCTTTTTAGTAGACGTCATTATAGATTCAATCATTATAAAGTTTAAAGCTATATTGATCGAAATATCGTTGAATACTCATCGCTGCATATTGGATAATTCTCACTATTTCAGGGAGTTTCTCCACCGTTGGTTTCCGATAAACAGGGCCTGCTAAGGTTAAAGAGGCAATAATTTCACCTTTGCTATTAAAAAGTGGTACACCTATCCCAAATACAGAATGAGAATATTCACCTGTCGTAAAACACCAGCCTTGATTTCGTATCTTCTCTAAATCTAATAACATCTCATCTGGGTCTGTGATGGTTTCTGGAGTAAATTGCTCCATCCCTTTACTCATAATGTCCATCTGTCTATTCTCTGGGAGATACGCCATGATTGTCCTACAAGATGCACCTATGTAAAGTGGTGTTCTCGTCCCAATTGAAACCGAGAATTTAATAGTTTGCGAACTCTCTGCAATCTCCACCGTTACACCATCTGTTCCGTCCAGCCACGTTAAAAATACGGATTCTTTTATTTCCTCTGAAAGATTTTTCATTATAGGTAAAACAAAATCTGAAAGATTCAATTTTTCTTTTACCATTTGGCCAAATTCTAAAAAACGAAGCCCCAACTCATATTTTTTCGTCTCAGGATTTTGAATTAAAAAGCCATGATTTTCAAACGTTGACAAGATCCTATAAATAATGGAGTGACTAATATTCATTTCTTTCGCTAATTCACGCACACCCCATGTAGGAGTTTGTTTACTAAAATATTTAAGAACCTCTAATGAGTTATCTAAAGTTTTTAATGTCATCTCGCACCTCTTTGTCTCTATATTAGAACCGCAATATTATTATAAAATGAATCTAGATATTTTTCAATAATTTCAACTTTTTCTATTATTCGTTATTTTCAGATCTTTACTGTAACAAGGGGTGCTTTTTATTCTGAATGAAAATTATTTTTTTCTCCATTAAAAAAGCCGTTTCACACTGAAACGACTTTTTTGCTTATACCTTTTACTGCCTTGCACAAATTTTTCTTGAATGAGCATTGTGCAAGTTCTTCATCATTCAGTATTGTAATTTATTCCTTACATCTCATTAGCAATCTGTTTAACAATTTCATCAATAGTTGGGATAGCTGAAGTTTTATTGGCCTGTGTCAAAATACTAAAAATGTACCACTTGCCACTCTTTCCTTTTACATAGCCACTTAAAGCATATGTTCCAGAAATATAGCCTGTTTTAGCAGATACACTATAGCCCTTCATACGATTTTCTAAAGTCGCACCAACAAGGCTGCCCTTTTTACCAGCTTGCGGTAATGCATCTAAATATGAGTAGTACCAAGATTTACTTCGAACTTTATATAATAATAGACTTTCTTGCATACTACTTACTCGATTTTGATGACTTAAACCTGATCCATCCTCAAAATACCACTGCTCGATATTAAGCCCAATATCACTACCGTATGTACGAATTGCTTGGATACCAGCCGACCAGCTTCCTTCTCCAAGCAACTCTCGTCCAAGTTGTTTTGTCAACATGTCTCCCATGCCATTAAGGCTTAGTTTTAAATATTTAAAGTTAATATCAGTTAATGGCTTAGAATATGAAATACCTACTCGTTGTGCATTTTCAGGTACCTTCCCAGTTTCAAGAGGCATTGTTTGGATACCTTTTGCTACTAATTTTTCACGAAATACATCGAGTGCATACAGCGTTGGATCATAGACAGTGACATATGTACTTTTTTGTGAACCTGCTGGTAAGTTACCAGTTACAATGATTCGATCTGTACCATATTCTCTTGTAATTTTCACAGTACTTTTCTCGCCTTTTTTAACCACTTTTGTTTTGTTGACAACGGGAATTGTACTTGCAAACGGAACAAGCTGAACATTAGCGGTAGTGCCAACCTTTGAACCTGTCACTTTCACTTGCACATTTGCAATATCATATTGATCATTTGGCGAAATCGTTAACGCTGAAATACGAGAAGCATAAGGTTGATCCTCTTCTTGAGCTACAATTCCCTTCGGTAAACGATCTGCATCAAACCAAGTATCATCCCCTATTAAGGAACCCGTAATTTTCGAGATACCCATTTTTTTCAATCCATTGGCGAATGATTCTAAATGAATAGGTAAAAGCGTTGGATCTCCCTCACCCTGTAAATAAATATTACCGTAAAGTACACCATCTTCAATTGATCCATCGATATATGTCTTTGTAGCAAAGCGATAATCGGGTCCTAATAAATCCAATGCAGCTGCACTAACTAAAAGCTTATGTGTAGAAGCAGGGCGTATCATTTTGTCACCATTATTATTGTAAAGCACATTCCCTGTTTCTATATCTCGTACGGTAATGCTGTACTCGTTGTTTTTCCAATTTTTCACAATAACGCTATTCACTTTTGTTGTCATCGTTTGCTCACTAGCACCTGCCTTTTCAACAAAGATGATGGTCGAGTAACAGACCATTAATATCATTATTAAAGAAATAATTTTCTTTTTCATAGATCCTCCAATTGGCAAATTCCTACTTATTATGATTTTATTCTACGGAAAAAATTAACATTTTACAATAAAATACTTTTTATTTTACAAAGAATAATATTTGTCATCTTTTTTATTCGACAAGAATAAACTGTAATAGCTAGCTAAATCATTTCGGGAAAGGAGTTGTTTATAAATGGGTGCTAAATGGATAAAGATTTCCGTTTTATATTTAGTGATTGTTTTGGCCTTTGGACTGTTTATGCATTATACAATTCAGCTCGAATGGAAGACGACACATGCACATATCGGTGTGATGGGTTGGCTAACAACTGGTTTTATCGGTTTAATTTATTCCGTATATAAGGATGCAGCCGAGACAGGATTGGCCAAAGCACAATTTTGGTTTTACAATATCGGATTGCCGTTCCTCTTAGTCGGAATGATGATGGTTTATATAGATGTACCGCGCTGGTTGTTTGAGCTCTTTGTATCTGGTGGCGGCATAGCAGTGGCAATTTCAGTGCTGTTCTTTTTTGTCAATGTCTTTAAAAATGTAAAATCTTAAATAGTAAGCCCCACTTTTTTCAAAAAGTGGGGCTTCATTTATATTATTCTCCATGTAAATTATTGCAATGAATTCGCCTGCATTTGATACATTTTTTCGTAAATGCCGCCCTGTGTTAATAGCTCATCATGTGTGCCACGCTCAACAATCTTACCTCGATCTAAGACAAGAATACGATCGGCATTTTTAATAGTAGAAAGTCGGTGAGCGATAATGAATGTTGTACGCCCTTTTTTCAGCACATCCATCGCATGCTGAATAATCTCCTCTGTTTCCGTATCGATATTAGAAGTAGCTTCATCTAAAATTAATATAGCCGGGTCAAAGGCAAGCGCACGCGCAAAGGAAATTAACTGACGTTGCCCAGATGATAGTGTGCTCCCCTTCTCAATAACAGGCTCATCATAGCCATTTGGCAAGTTCGCTAACACACGTTCACCACCAACAGCTTTTAATGAAGTTTCTATTTTTTCACGTGAAATTTTAGGATTATTCAGGCTAACGTTCGAAGCTATAGTGCCTGTAAATAAGTATGGGTCCTGTAGAACAATACCCATATGTTCACGCATTGTTTGACGAGGAACCGAAGTGATATCAATTCCATCTATCGTAATTTTCCCTTTAGATGGATCATAGAAACGGAACAATAAGTTCATAATAGAGCTTTTCCCAGATCCTGTATGACCTACTAAGGCAATTGTTTCACCTTGGTGTGCCTCAAATGATAGGTTCTTCAATACGTATTCATCATCTTTATAAGCAAAGGAAACATCTTCGAACACCACATTTCCTTTATATCTAGGTAAACTTTTTTCAGATACTGGCTCCCCGTTAATATCTAACACCTCAAAGACACGCTTTCCTGCAACAAGTGAACGCTCAAGCTGAGAAAATTGATTGACGATATTCGTGATCGGATTAAATAATCGCGTTAAATAATCGACAAAGGCATATAATGTCCCCGCAGAAATAACTTCCGTTGCCGTAAATGACTGTGTGCCAAAGTAGAAGATAAAGATCGTAAACATAAGAAGTCTCAATGTATTAACAAGGTTGAAAGATGTTGCAGAATCAAGGAAAAGCAACTTGCGTTCATATGCATAATGCTCATTATTCATGTCATCAAATTCCTTCGTCATTTGCTGCTCACGTCGGAATGCTTGAATAATCGTCATCCCTTGAATCGATTCATTTATCATTGCGTTAATATCGGCAATTTTCGTTCTAATAACATCATTATATTTCGAAGCAACTTTACGGTATAAAATCATCCATAAATAAACGACTGGTACCATAGTCAATGCTAGGAAAGCCATTTTCCAATTTAAAATGAAAAGTGCAATATAAACACCCACAATAGAAATTAAACTCGTAACGAAATTTGAAAGTACTTGCACATATAAATTACGAACAGCCTCGGTATCATTCGTTACACGGGCTACGATTTTCCCTGCTGGTAAATTATCGAAGTATTGAATTGGCAATGTTTGAATATGCTCAAATACGTCCTTACGTAATTTTTGTACAACACGGTTGGCACCCATTTGTAAATAGATATACATAAAATAGCGTAAAACAGCTGTTGCTATTGCTAAAAGTAAATAGACAAGTAATAGCCAAGTGATTGGTTTAAATTCAATACGGCCGATTGTCATGTAATTATCAATAATATGCTTCGCAATAAACGGCCCAACAAGTTCCGTAAAGACGGCGATTGTTAAGAAAAATAGTCCAAGTAGTATCGGTTTTTTAAAATACATTGCATAGCGTGTTAAACGTTGACTCGTACTCATGAGGCACCCCCTTCTAGCTGCTGACGGTCAAATTGCTCTTTATACCATCCTTGTTGTGAAAGGAGTTGCTCATGTGTCCCTTGCTCTACAATTTGGCCTTCATCTAGCACGATAATTAAATCAGCGTGCTGAATTCCTGATAAACGATGCGTTGTAATAATCGTCGTTTTGTCTTGTCGTTCTCGCTGTATATTTTCTATAATTCTTGCCTCTGTTTTGGCGTCTACAGCAGAAAGCGAGTCATCAAGCATTAAAATTTCAGGGTCTTTAATAAGAGCACGCGCAATTGAAACACGTTGCTTTTGACCTCCTGAAAGAGATACACCCTTTTCACCAACAAGTGTCTCTAAGCCCATTGGTAAATTTTTTAAATCCTTTTCAAAGTATGCTGCACGAACTGCCTGCTGCAATTCAGACTGTGTAGCGTCTTCTTTCCCAAATAAAATATTTTCACGAATAGTACGTGAGAATAGAACATGATCTTGTGGAACATAACCAATCCAGTCGAGTAACTGCTCCTTCGTTTGTGCAGTAATATCTACTCCATCGATAGATAGTTGACCCTCACCGATTGGATACTCGCGTAATAATTGTCGTAGGAAGGTCGTTTTACCCGCTCCTGTTTTACCAACAATCCCAAGTGTTTGCCCCTTTTTCAACGACAGTGAAATTTGCTGGAGGTTTTTCACCTGACTCATAGGATATTGGAATGTTAAATCATCAAAGCCAATCGCATTTGGTGTCATAATCGTTTGCGGATTCGCAATATTCCGAACATCAGCCTCGTAGTTTAGCGTCTCCTGTACACGATCAAGAGAAGCGTTACCTTGCTGCATCACGTTTATAAGTTCCCCAATTGCAAATATTGGCCAAACTGCTAGCCCTAAGTAAACATTGAACGTTACAAGTTGCCCAACTGTCATAGCCTCAGTTGCTACTAAATGAGCACCATAGCCAAGCGCTACCACATAACTAATCCCAGTACCAACCTTTGTAATCGGCCCGAATAAGGCGTTAATTTTTGCGGTATGCATATTTTTTTCATATACAATCTCGCTCATCTCCGCAAAATTTGTTTCGTCCTTTTTTTCTTGTACGTATGCCCGTACAACTCGCACACCTGCAACCGACTCTAGAACACTATCATTCAGTTCTCCAAAAACATCCTGCGCCTTCATATAGCGTTCATGCACAATTTTCCCTAAATATTGAATAAGGATGGCCATAATCGGTACCGGTAGCATTGCAAAAAAAGTAAGCTTCCATGAAATCATATAACCCATGGCAAAAATAATACAGCCCATGTAGATTGTGGAATCAATCAGTGTCATAATCCCGAAACCAGCAGTCAACGATACTGCGTTTAAATCATTCGTCGCACGTGCCATTAAATCTCCGGTACGGTTTTTCTCATAAAATGTTGGTGTCATGCGCAAAAAATGCTGCATAAGATTTCGGCGTAAAATTTTCTCTAGGTTAATAGCCCCTTCGAATAATCTGAATTGCCACACAAAATTAAGGGCATAACCCCCAATCATGATACACACAAAAATCAAAATATACTTCGTTAAAAGAGCTGGCGTCATTTCTCCTGCAGTCAATATATCAATAATTGACCCAAGTAAATACGGCGGAACAACTTCTAAGCCACTCGCAATTATTAATAGCGCAACGGCTACTGTATATTGCTTCCAGTATTTCTTAAAAAACCAGCTTAATTTACTTAAAACATCAAACATACATTATAACCTTCTTTCTCTAGTGCTGTTAAAGCTGTGCTACCCACTATCCAGAAATACCTTGATGAAAATCATTCTTTCTACTTTGTTTCGCATACACATGCACTCCTTTTTTGTTTTCACTACAACCCTTTTTTGCAACAAAAAAAGACACATACCCAAAAAAGAGCATGTGTCTCTTCATAAAAGGTCAGGAGTTACCCATGCCCTTTATTGCAATGTAAAATAAAATATTAAAGGACATGGACAATGTATGCAGTTGTGCTTTGATATGATACTGATAAAATTAACATCGTCATGCCCTCCTTTACTTAAGATTGTTATAGTGTTCTTGAAGATTATCATACTTTAGAAATATTTGTCAACTAACTTGCTGTTATTTTTTCTGTTTTTCAGAAAAAATTAACGCTTTAAAGCAGCATATTGCTAAAATTACAACACTGGAAAAAGAAGTAAATCCATAATTAAATACTACAACTCTTTTGTATTGACTTTAACGCGACGTAAACCTTTACGGTTAGTTTGTATTAACCTAAAGGAGGAAATAGACATGAATAAATTTTATCAAATGCCCTTATTCGTAAAGCTAAAAGTAAGAGATATTGAAAAGTCAAAAGAATGGTATGGAAATGTACTAAATTTCATTTCAGTATTTGATTTTCCAGATGCTAATGGAACAACTTCAATGACACATTTAAGAGGCGCAAAGTATCAAGATTTGATGTTATTAAAAGATGAAGAAGTCAACACCTCTGACTCAGTCATTATTAATTTATTCTCTAGTGATATTTATAGTATTTATCAATCCGCACTGGAAAACAAAACAAATATCATTCAGGAGCCGACAGTTCAACCATGGAATGCAAAAGAGTTAACTATAGAAGATCCAGATGGTTATATTTTCACAATAACGGAAAGTGTCGATTCCGATAAAGACTTTGATACTGTCATTGACAATGTTAAAGATCAATTATAGATTCCCCTATTTCATTGAGTGTTTGGACACCCGCTGAAAAGTTCTGGAAAACCCTATCGAACAAAGCTAGTTCGATAGGGTCCAAATCAATTTATCGGAACAAATTTTTGATTTATCGGAACAATTTCAAGATTTATCGGAACAAATTCAAGGTTTATCTCCCTAATTTCTAATTTTATCGCCTAACTTTAATTTATCACCCAAAATTTTTAACATATCGCCTAATTTTTAAATTTAAGTTGAATATAAGAGACACGAACGCCAAACTGAAACATCATTTATTGTTTTGAATTTTACTGTGCGCTTTTCAAGGAACCAGTTCTATTGTTATTATTATTTAGTAATTTATTATTTAGTAATTTATTATTAATTAGTATTGTCGTTTTTTCCGTTAGCGGGTTTTCCGTCAACGGATTAACCGTTATCGGATTTTCAGTCAACAATGTAATTGAATACTAAAGAGTTTCTCATTTAGAACTACTAAAATTTAATTATTTATCCTTGTTAGTTATATACATATTAAGAGATGATATAGGGACATTAACTACGAAGTATTTTAGCAGGAAATATAAGAATCTTAGTCGACAATATAATAAAATAGTATTCAAAAAGTCAAAATAAACTATAGAACGAAAACATTTGAACCAAAGTTGGTAAAATGGTGATATTTTTGAATCCATATAACTATAGAATTATATCTAAAATGGTGATCACATGATACACTTTTCCATATAGACAATTTAGTAAGGGGTCTTTACGTTGAAATCATTTTTAGCTGTTGGAATTGGCGGATTTTTGGGTGCCATCTGTCGATATAGCCTTGGTCAAGCACTTTCAAATAACGGTGGTTTTCCATTTGCGACACTTATCATAAATTTAATTGGCTGCTTTTGTTTAGCATGGCTATTTACAACGTTTACAAAGCGTACGCCTATTATTTTAGGAATTGGCACTGGCTTTTTTGGTGCCTTTACAACCTTTTCGACATTTTCTTTAGAAACGCTATTACTTCTACAGGATAGTAAATGGCTACAAGCCGTTCTTTATATTTTAGTGAGTGTTTTTGGTGGTTTAGCTTGTGCATGGCTAGGATTTAAGCTAGCAAAGGAGCGCATCGTATGATAGTTATTGGAATCGGTGGATTTTTGGGTGCACTAACGAGATTTTATCTAGGAAAATTGATTGTCCACACATACCCATGGGCAACATTTTTGATTAATATAACGGGTTCTTTTGCGCTTGGCTTTCTTTTTGCATTACATCTAAGTGATTGGATATGGCATTTTTTAGGACTGGGTTTTTTAGGGGCCTATACGACTTTTTCGACATTCGGCTTTGAATGTTTGCAGCTCTTGGAGCAGAAAAAATGGAGACAAGCGATTGTTTATATAAGCACTACCGTTTTATTCGGTTTATTTTTCGCTGCACTTGGCTTTTTCTTTGTGTAGCAGCATTTACGAGAAACTAGAGGTGATTTTTTGACACAGCCATCAATTGAACAATTACAAGCGCTCGAGGCTGAAATTGAACAAACACTATATACTTTAATCGAACTAGAGCTAGAAGAGAACTTTCCAGAAATGAATACCCGCTTTGCACAATTACTTGCTAAGGTCCAGGCTGCACAGTTAATTGATTATAAACTTGACGTCCTCGTGGATCCTCAAGCATTTGCAACAGAAACATGTACGCTACTACAAAGTTTAATAGAGGCTAAAGCAAGACCACATAAAAGACAACGCCTCCTAACACATCGAATGATTTTAAAAATATGGCTGCGTAAAAATCAACGCTTTATGACTGAATTTTTACCACAAATGTTTTAGGCGTCTCTCGGTCTAAAGGGCGCCTCCTTTTAAAGTTTATTTAAACACTCCTTTCATTTCCTCCTCAACCTGTTAAATTTCTACAGCAGTACAAAGAATTGTTGTTTTATCCCCTCAACCTCTACCATTTATTCCAATTTTAATCAAAAATATTTCAGAATTAAACTTTGAAGTAAAGTTTGAATAAAAATATGTTGCAAATATTGATTTTTTATTTTAATATTTATTATTGTGAAAAAAGAATAATAATTTTTGCTTCTTATCAAGAGAGATGGAGGGACTGGCCCGATGAAATCTCGGCAGCGGAACTTAGAATTAAGTTACTGTGCCAAATCCAGCAGGCAAAGGCTTGATAGATAAGAGGAGTGTTTTATATATAAGGCCTCTTCTTGTTATTTCAAGAAGAAGCCTTTTTTCGTGGGAAAGAATGGACAAAACGTGTCCGATTTTATTTTTTGGAGGTAGGACAATGAAGAAAGGGAATCCATGGGCGCTGATCCCATTTGTTGTTTTTTTGATTTTATTTATTGGTTCAGGGGTTATTACAGGTGATTTTTACGCCTTCCCTGTCATTGTAGCCATTTCCATTTCAGGTGCAGTGGCTCTGGCGATGAATCGAAAAGAATCATTTTCGCATAAAGTTGATATTTTTTGTAAAGGCGCAGGCAATTTAAATGTCATGCTAATGGTTGTTATTTTTCTCTTGGCTGGGGCCTTTTCAGAAGTAGCAAAAGGCATGGGGGCAGTGGAATCCACTGTTAACTTTGCATTATCGGTCGTTCCACCAAACTTGCTTGTCGTTGGCCTGTTCATCATTGCCTGCTTTATCTCTCTGTCAATGGGTACGTCGGTAGGAACAATTGTTGCACTGGCGCCAATCGGAGTTGGGATAAGCGAGCACATCGACCTTTCCATGGCTTTAGTAATGGCAGCGATTGTTGGCGGTTCGATGTTTGGCGATAATTTATCCTTTATTTCAGATACAACAATTACTTCCGTTCGTTCACAAGGCGCACAAATGAAGGATAAATTTAAGGTGAATTTTTGGATTGTGCTGCCAGCAGCAATTGTAACGAGTATTATTTTAGGGGTTATCACAATGGGTGAAACGGGACAAGTCGAGCATTTAAGCTATAGTTGGATAAAAATTGTTCCCTATGTTTTGGTTATTATTTTAGCGTTAGCTGGAATGAATGTTTTCCTTGTTCTGACATCTGGGATTGTTCTCGCCGGGGCGGTTGGCTTAGCAGATGGCAGCTATCATTTAATGGGCCTTTTTCAAAAGATCGGCGAAGGAATGTCAGGCATGTATGAAATGGCATTCCTTGCAATATTAATAGCTGGCATGGTAGAGATTATAAAGTTTAATGGAGGAATTGACTTTCTGCTTCACCTTGCGACACGAAGAATTAAATCGAAAAAAGGTGCTGAGTTTAGTATTGCCGGCTTAGTGGGTCTAACAAATTTATCTACGGCCAATAATACGATTGCTATTTTAATTGCTGGTCCGCTTGCAAAAAATATTGCTGAACAGTATGAGATTGAGCCGAGAAAGTCCGCAAGTATTTTAGATATTTTCTCCTGTACGATCCAAGGCATTTTGCCATACGGAGCCCAATTCCTGGCAGCCGCAAGCGTAGCTGGAATTTCGCCAGTGAGCATGCTGCAATACTCTTTCTATCCAATCCTTATAGGAATTTGCGGAATCATCGCTATTCTCATCGGATACCCGAAAGAAAAGAAAGCCTGAGCTTCATCACTAAAAAGATATTGATTTACCATTAAAATAATCCAATTGTTTTGAAAGAAATAATCAAAACGATTGGATTTTTTTATTTGGGGCTATTCATTTTTAAGATCGAGTCAATACTTAAAAGTTACAATTGCACTTTCTCATTAGTTGATTCGTAACGTCCATATTTGACCATAAATCCAATTCCAAGAATAGGTCTAATCGCTAATATTGTAAAGGCCCACTCTCAACCAATGATCCTCTGTATTATAGGAATAGCAGCTGAAAGCCAAGCTTCTGAATTGGAGCTAAGGTTCCAAATTTCAATTAAATCGGGTGCAATCACTGATGCACTAAACCACAAGCTTAATGCACATAATTCTGATAATCCAATCCATACCAATGCTCTCCAAGAGCCTTGAATCATAATATCCTCCCCAAATAAATCAATATGGTTTGACAAATTATAAATGGTTAACTAACTCAAAAAACAAAATTATTCCTTCGAACAAAGCTATTTCAACACCAAAAATGATGAGCTAAAAGAAAATGGTGGATTGTCATTTACACAAAAAATTGACAGACTCTTATGAAATAAATAATAACAAATTTAGTAGAAAGTTCCACTAGAAATCTTTTCATCGGTAAAATAAAAAGAATCTACTATTATTTCTTTTTGAAATAATAGTAGATTCTCTCAGCTGCTCGTTTTCTATATATGTTTGGATTTTAATCTCATGTTTTTCCACATGTGATAGTAAACTCCACCAGAAGTCATCACTGCTGGAACAGTAAAAATAAAAGAATATATGAATCCTTGCTCTGCAATGTGTTGAATTGTCCCAGTTGTAAATGTCATAAATACCCACAAAACCATCGTTATAACAAGAGCAATGGATGCTGCTAGATTTACAGGCTTTGCAAGACGCACTAATTTATCAGCAGTAGACTCGGCGTCACTATAAATAGGTGTAGTTTCTGGTCCTGCCTTAAAAATATGCATATCTGCACTTGAGCAAACATGTGTCCAGCCACCGAAAGCAAATAACTCAAAATACTCCTCTTCTTCATCCTTCCCTAATTTACGATAATCAATACTAAAAATGACGTCTTCTGGTTCACCCTTCTCTAGCCCATAGCCAGCAAATCGAAATTTTTTTAAATGCCAGCCTTTAGCCGCCTTTTCGCTTAATTTTTTCATATCGCGTTCCTCAGAAAAAGCTAAACCATAAGATGCCATATATCTCTTATTTCTCATTATTTTTACCCCCTTTGTAGTCCTTGCTCTGCTAACTGAATCATGATCTTTCTGCGTTCAATATCTTTGAGCAATACTTCTCGACCTTTATCCGTTAAGACATAGACCTTTCTGCGAGAATCCGAATCATCATGTAGCTGAATAAGCTGTTCAGCCAATAGTTTTTTTATAATTGTATAAAGGGATGCTGGACCAACTACGAAAGTACCCTTTGTTGTCTCCTCTATTAAACTCATGACCGCATAACCATGTCGAGGCTCCGTAAAGGCAGCCATAATATAAAAAACAGAATCAGTTAACTGCTCTAATGATTTCATTGTCTACACCTCCAATATATCACGAAACGATATATCATTAAATAATATATCATTTTATGATATATCGAGCAACTCTATAAAAAATCCCCACCAAGTTGTTACTTGGTGGGGATAAATAATACAATGCCCTTTAATTTTCACCGAACTGGGCGATTCCAACGTAGCTGATATCTGAACATTTCTTTTCTTGTGTCCTTATCTAACAGCAGAAACTCATCTCCTGCTTGAATCGCATAGTAGTTCTCTAAAGTACGAAGGCCAGGATTTTTTTGCTCAGCGTTAACAACACCTATATTTTCTTCCCAAATAATGCGATGGTTTTTCATATCATATGATAATACGATGCTGCTTGCACTTTCTCGCTTCGTTTGTCGATAAGATACAATGGCTGTTTGTTGTTGCAAATCAACATCTAATACAGCTGGCTCAAGATTTTTATATGCTTGAATAGAAGGTTCAGCTAACACATTGCTACTAAATTCTCGAACCTCATCATAATCATCCAACGGTTGATTGTGCGAAGCAAAATAACCTGGAATATCGGATTCTATAAAAAATTTTGTAGAAAGATATTTTTCAGCTTTGTTATCTTCAGTTAATTTCTTGCCATCGAAGCGATAAAATTTCCCATCAACACCCTCTAAATAAAGATTATTCTCCAATAAAACTATATTGTGAGAACCTATATCTAAAATATCTATTAACTGTCTATGCTTTTCCGTAAATTCTTTTTCAGAGAGCTTTTCTTTTCCTGTTGTCATATCTAATAATGAAAGTTTCCCGTATTCACCGTCACGATGATGAACAAGAAGTCCCCCCATAAAATAACCAATTAATGTCTCTTTACTCGAAGAAGATTTCGTCCACTGTTTTTCACCTGTTTGCAAATTAATTGCAATAATTTGATGATGTGAAATAATTTGCGTAATGCCATTACCTGTACCATTATTTTCAGATCCTTCAACCATTTGGACAGCAATTTTCTGTGCATCATCTGTATAAATAGGAGATTCGGAATTGATTGGGAAGCTTCGACCAGCTAAACCAAAAGCAATCATCAAAAGATTACCTAAAAAAGCGTACAGGATAAAAGCTATGACAAGAGCTAGATTGAGTCGGCGTTTGAACAAAACATACAATACTAATAAAAGCCCAACGCCGATGACAATGCCTAAAAAGATATCGTGGACAAGCCAACCAGTAAAGCGCCACGAATCAATATATCGTTGAAAAAAAATGTCCAATTCTCCTCCTCCTCAGATATACCTGTTTTCACAATTAGCTAAAATCAGAGTAAAGAACATAACGACCACATTCTAAGCATTGAAATAAATACCCTTGATGATGCCCATTATTCACTAATGTTTTTGACAACTCCTCAGAAGAAAAACCAGTATAATTTCCAAACTGTTCTGTAATGCCTAGCTCTACTAATTCACTCCAGCCAACATAGCCAATAAATGCACAATAATCTGAGCAATGAGCCATCCAATTATTACCTTGCCAACTAATAAAACCAGGTGTTCTACACATTACTTCCTTAGTAAAACTGGAATTTATAACATTCTCATCATTAAGTAAGTCCTGCTGGAAAGAACCGTCGTATTTTTTTGCAGCTGCACCACTATGTATACATGTAGGACAGAGATATTCAACCTCTTCAATTGCGTAAATACCTCCAGTATAATAAACATCTACTTCCTGTTCGCAGCAATCACATGTTACAACTTCTCCCGCTTCAAAGATTTTAGATTTTAATGGAGCTGGCAAATATTTAAATTTAGGTATTACCGTTTTAATTGTTATATCCTCTTTTATTTCACAAGGATATAAAGGCTTCACACAATTCGGATTATCTACGTAATATTTTATTGATCCAAATTTTTTCTGATCTTTCTTGTTCTCTAAATCCATAACTGAAGTGAAAATTTTATATGCCTCTGAATACATTCTAAGCATACAGTAGATGTCTATAATTATCCTTAAATTTCCTTCAGTATGCTCTTGAAGTTTCATTTTTTCCTTGAACTCATGCATTTTATTAATACTAACTGGATCAGAAGGATTGAAATTTCTTCTTTGTTCATGCCATTCTTCTAAGATAAACGTAGTCATATTTTAACACCTTCTAATTGAAATAATCGATTTAATTACATTTTAAAAGAATACTCTTTTAAGACCGTACAAATTTCCACATTATATTGCATGTACCATTTTTCTCTTCCGAATTGCTGTGCGACCAGATGTTTTGAATTTTCTTTCCATGCTTGAATAGACTCTAGTGATTCCCAATAGGATACAGTGATGCCCTTCCCTTCAGCATTTCTAGCACTTTCTACACGGAGAAAACCAGGCTGATTTTTTGCTAGTTCGTCCATCACTTCTGCCATCTTGGCATAGCCTTCTCCATCCTCGTCTGTTCTTTGCGATGTAAAAATTACGGCATAATATGTGTCCATATCTATTTACTCCCTCCCTAATATGTATTATTGTAAACGATAAATACTTTTACGAATATCGAAATGTGGAATGCAGAAAGGATTGTGACAAATGAGTATTAATCCAAACATGGCTGAAATCGCTTCGCTTCTTGGAGAAACGTCAAGAGCTACAATGCTTGCTAGTATGATGGATGGTCGTTTTCATACTGCCAGTGAATTAGCTTATATGGCAGCCATAAAACCTCAGACTGCTAGCTTTCATCTTGCAAAGTTAGTAGAAGGCAAACTTGTGAAAGTAGAGAAACAAGGCCGTCATCGATATTTTCAATTAGCAGACGAAGAAATTGCTCATTTACTAGAATCCTTCCTAGCGATTTCTCCACCACCTAAAGTTCGCTCTTTAAAACAATCTAGCCAAATGAAATTATTACAAGGTGCAAGAACTTGCTATGACCATTTAGCTGGTAAACTAGGTGTTCAATTAACAGAATCATTGGTTAACGCTGGTTATTTACAACTAGAGGAAAAAGAATTTCTCATAACATCTAAAGGCGCACAATTTTTTACAGATTTCGGTCTTGATTTAGATGATTTAAAAAGAAAGCGTCGATCATTTTCCCATGCATGTTTGGATTGGAGTGAACGACGTTATCATCTAGCCGGTTCTCTTGGTCAAGGGATACTTACACATTTATTAAGTTTGGGTTGGCTGACTCGTGTCCCGTCTATTCGTGCCATTAAAGTGACTGAAAAAGGAAGAGCTGGCTTTAAAGAAGTTTTTCAATTAGATGTATAAATTAACACAGGGCTCTGCCTTCTTTCCGCGGACAGTCTATACTCGACTCTCCGCGGATATTTTTTTTGCACTAGCCGTAAAGTTACGGTTCACTAAATAAATACCAGCAATGATAAACAACCCTCCTACGACTAACGATGGTTTTAATGATTCATTTAATAGTATCCAGCCTGTTATCACGCCGAAAAAAGGAGCTAAAAACAAAAAGGCACTCGTTTTTCCAGGATCACTATTTTGTAAAAGATAATACCAGCCGGCAAATTGAACAATTGACGAGAAAATGCTAAGCCATAATAAAATGAATACCGAATGAACATTTACAGTAAAAAATGGTTGTTCTAATATGAAACTTGCCAATAAAAGTAGTAAACCACCAAAAAGCATTTGATAGGCTGATAGCACCCATGTATCAAATAAAACACCCCATTTTTTAGCCAGCAGTGTCGAAATTGCCCAAAAAACAGCTGAAAGAATACCAAAAAGAATACCGATTCTCCCTTCAATATGTATACCCATTGTAATAATAACACCAATTAACCCTAAGAAAACACCACACCATTGATACAATTGATAACGCGCTTTAGTAAATATTGTAGCGAATATAACTACAAGCAAAGGATTCGTAAATGTTAGAATCGAGGATTCACTTGCTGTAATTGTCCGTAAGCTTAAAAAAATACAGCCCATTACACCCGCAGTTTGAAATGCTCCAATCGATAAAATTTTTATCCAGCCTTCTTTTGAAGTTGGATGAGGTCTTTTTAACGCTATCACAATGACAGCCATCAATATCCCTGCTAGTATAAAACGTAGTGCCGCCAATAACAGTGGAGATGCAAAAGGTAAACCCAATTTAACAATGGCAAATGAAGATCCCATTAAAAATGTCGTTAAAACTAACAATGTTGAAAATTTATAAATATTCATTATTTGTCCCCCTATTTCTATATTTAAGGACATTATAGATAGGAAAAACTTCAACTCTTATCGAAGTATGGAATACATATAATGTTTTTCAGTTTCATTTCATTTTTAATGCGTATACTTAGTTAAATATAGGTACTAGGAGGAAGCTGCCTTGAAAATATTACTAGCAGAAGATGATGCACGATTAAAAAGAAATATCGTTCATATTTTAAAGAAGGAATATCACAATGTAACAGAAGCTGAGAATGGCCAGGAAGCGCTAGACCATACGCTAACAGAGCAATACGATCTTGTTATTTTAGATTGGATGATGCCGCATCTTAGTGGAATTCAAGTGTGCCAGCAGCTACGAAACACTGGATTTAACGGTAGTATTTTAATGCTAACCGCGAAGGACGATACAGAGGAAATTATTAAGGGACTTGATAGTGGCGCAGATGATTACATAGTGAAACCATTTAAAATAGAAGAATTGTTAGCAAGGGTTCGCGCATTACTACGAAGAAAAGATAAGGTGATAGAACAGGTCATTCAGATCGATCAATTACAGCTGAATGTAGATTCTCGTGTATTTTTGTACAATAATGAAAGTATTGATCTAACTAAAAATGAATTTTTACTTTTGGAGTATTTATTTATCAATAAAGGTCGTGTATTAACTAGAGAACAAATTTGTATTTATATTTGGGGCTACGATTACGATGTTTCGAATAATTCTTTAGATGCTTTAGTCAAGCTTGTTCGAAAAAAAATTGATGATGGTCAATCCAAATCACGGATTCAAAATGTTAGAGGGATTGGCTATAAACTGAGGGAAGACTAATGTTTCAGAAAACGAAAAAGAAATTATCTATTTTGTATGCAACGCTTTACTTTTTGCTATTTTCACTATTCGTTATTGTTCTATACTTTTCCCTCGTAAAATTAATGGAAAATCAACAAATAAACGAATTAGAAGACTTTTATGGTAAGCAGGAGCATGATTTCTTTGAACATGTTCATGCAGACACTAAAACTTTAAGTTATGACCCAAATCGTAGTTTTTTTTACTATATTTACACAAAGGATCATAAGTTTGTCCATGGTGATGAATCTTACAAGGATCTGAAGAATCAGATTGAAAAAGCGTTTGGCAATAGGAATCCTAATGAGGAACTCGTACAGCATTATGAATGGCAAGAAGAGCATTTTCTTATTTTGAAAAAGCCAATTTACAACGATGATACTGTAGCAGGCTATATTTTCGTTGGTAAATCTGTGACGTCACAGCATCATTTTTTCCAAATGACAAAGTATTTACTAACATTATTAACTTGTATTTCAACGGTCTTAATCGGTCTACTGGCTTATTATATGGCTGGTAAAGCGATGGTACCTATTCAATGGTCGTTCGATAAACAAAAAAAATTCGTATCCGATGCATCTCATGAATTACGAACACCATTAAGTATTTTTTATAGTTCACTTGAAATTTTAGAAGTAGAGGAAGCAAAGCAATTAAGCCCTTTTGGAAAGGAATTAATTACGGATTTAAAAGATGAGGCTGAAATAATGAAAGAGCTCATAGAGAAACTTCTGTTCTTAGCACGACACGATCAGCAGCAGGTTTCCATTCAAAAAGAAACCATACCGTTATCAACTTTACTCCAAAAAGTGAGCTCGAAATTCCAAAGGATTATGCCTCCTGAAATCCAGTTTTCTACTGAAATCCAAGAAAAAATCGAGCTGCTTGGTGATGCTTCAAAGATACAAGAGATGCTCTATATTCTTTTAGACAATGCGATAAGATATACAAATAGTGGTTCAATAACGCTGAAGCTTTTAAAAAATAAAGACTCTATAAAAATTACTGTTGCTGATAGTGGCATTGGTATGACTGCACAGGAATTGCCTTTAGTGTTTGAGAGATTTTACCGAAGTGATGCTGCTCGTCAACGAAATGGCACTGGCTTAGGCCTGGCCATAGCAAAAGCAATAGTGGAGCAGCATGAGGGGAAAATTTATGCGACTAGTAAAGTAGATAACGGCACTACATTTCATATTGAATTCCCAATATAAATAGTGTTCAACATAAAGAAAGCGGGGCTTTTAAAACAGCCCCGCTTCTTCTTAATTATTGTTGTGACGTTGATATAGTTACTTTTTTCATGAACTGGCTTATTGTTCTCGCAATCAGTACTAACATAGTAACCCCTGCAGAAACTACATAAAACATGATGATCAAAGTATTTTCTGTATCCGTTCCAATTAGTACTCCATGAGCAAGTGATAATGCCCATGCTGGTAACACAAGAAAGTGAAGTTTTTTCCATAAGTTGCGATTCATTGTTCGAATCCATAAATCCGAAGTCATGATTACCATTAAAAATAAATAAAATGCTATTATTCCAAGTGCCGATGGTAGAGACTGATATTTTGCTGAGAAAGGAATTAAAATCTCTGCTATGCTATAAGGCTCATAATGATCGATTAAAAGCACTAACATATGTGCGATTACGGTCATTAACCCTAGCCATCCCGCATTTTGATGTATATGATAAATTAAATTTTTATGTGATTTTACAAATGATGATTTTCTCAACAAACCAAATATAATGGAAATTGTAAAGTAGAAATACGCTAAAAACCCTAATAATCGAATCCATTCCCACGTACTGATGATCATTTATTTCACCCCCGTCATTCTCCATTTTGCTGCTTGCCCTTCTTTAACAATGAAGCGGGCACTTTGTTGACAATTATTTTCGAACCATTGCTGCAATTCAGGGTCATCCATAAGAAAGCACAGCTTTGCACCAACTTCTGCATCACATAAAGAAGATGTTACGACTGAAGCTTGTAATACTTCAGTATTTGCAATTTCACCTGTTTGTCCGTCTAATAAATGATGTTTCTTCATCGTTCCTTGCATCCAGCTTCGATAAACTCGATTGGATGTAGCGACGGCACCAGTTTTCATCTTAATCGAGCTAATTTCCTTATCGATATCGAAGGCATCTGCAACACCGATTGTCCAAGTCTTGTCCCCCGAAGACCACATTTTCATATCCCCTCCCCCGTCTATTAGTCCGTAATCGGAAGATACTTCTTCTTCAAGCCAATTCGCCAATTTTTCAATGGCATACCCTTTGGCAAATCCACCTAAATCAATTTCCTGCTGTGCTACCTTCATTACTTGTTCATCGCCTAGAAATTGAAATGGTTGTTCTGCAATCAGAGGCTTGTTTTGAAATGCCTTACTTTTAGCTGCAGCAAATGGGAAAGATTGATTGTAGCCATGCTGTTCTAGTTGGCGTTTAAGATACGGTGAAAACAAACCATTAGAAAGTTGATAATATTGATCCGCTTGTATTAAACAATCATATAGTAACGAACTAATGCGTAGCGTTTCTCCAACTTTTAAATCATTTAGTTGTGATAATTCATTATTTGATTGAAATCTTGACCATTCTTTTGCTACGTATTGTAGCCATTTCTCAGCTTTTTCTTTCCATACGAAATGAACACCTTTTGGCATAGCTATATAAAATTCAGTATTCATTATTTTCACAGTTAGTGTATCCACACGACCAACTCCATTAAGTTCTTTTCGTTTTGCGCTCGCTTTTGACAGCAGGCTGACTTGTAATTTCAAAGTTTGTCCAATCCAGCTGAGCTAGTTCTTTTTCTTTCTTCGTCATATTTTTCTGATCTACTTCCTGAATATTATTTGTACGTGTAGTTTCGGCTTCTGTTGGACTGTTAATTTGGGTTAGTATCGTTGCAGATAAAAGTATCCCTGACGCCCCTAATACCCATTTTGCCTTTTTCGGATCTTTCATAGTGCTTCCCCCTAATTCGTAATTGGTTGGCAGACAAATGTTTGATTATTTTCTTGCCACTCTGCTATATAGCCTAAGCCATTCGTTATTGTACTAATCGGTACATATAATTCTTCATTCATGTAAAATACTTGTGCAGGAGATGGTGTTTTCACATTGTTATCATAAACAACGTTAGTTCCAGCTCGGTAAATCAATTCATTTGCTTGATCTTGGATATCTAAAATTTTACTTTCTTTATAAAAGGTTGCTTTTGCTCCTAGAACCTGTGCCACAGCTTTTCCAGGTACAAAAAATTCCCCGTCTTTTGGTACAATAAAAAAGTTTAGCTCCTTATTTGTACCTTCTACCTTTAACGTGACTTTTTGAGAGCTTGTAAAAGGTAAAACTTCTTTATCTGCAGCAATTGTTCGTGTCCAAATATTCCAAGTACCTTTTGCACTTACAACGTCTTGAAAGTAATAAGTTTCACCTTCCTCTTCATCGTCATAGTAATATTTCTCATCGTCATCATCGTCATCATGATCGTCGTCTTTATAGTCCTTATATTCTTTATACTTTTCATGTTTTTTATCTTCATGTTCGTGATCATCTGCATGTACGACTACGTCATTCGTTATAAAACCTGCCAATATGAGAACTGCAACAAGACTAATTTTTTTCATCTTCATCTTCACTACTCCTTTCCTTTGACTTCATTGTAGGTTTCAAAAATGATATAAGGCTGAATTTTTCAAACAAATTTTTACATACAATAAAAAGCCATTTCTACGGACAGATTCCTCTGCCAGAAAAAAACATCTTGAAAATTCCGACAACAATTGATACAAACTACTTGACGTACATGAAGGAATTGATATAATGAACGATAATATATGAATAATTGTTCATATATTCATATATTATCCTTAAAATAAGAAATGGAGATGAAGAGATGTTAGATGTTATTGTGATTGGTGCTGGGCAAGCTGGATTAAGTATGGGGTATTATTTGCAACAAGGAGGCTGTAATTTTGTAATACTTGATGGAGAAAAAAGAATCGGAGATACATGGAGAAAAAGGTATGATTCCTTGATTCTATTTACACCTAAATCATATAGTTCACTGCCAGGGATGAGATTAGAAGGAGATAAAAACGCATTGCCTACAAAAGATGAAATCGCGGATTATCTTGAAGCATATGCTAACCGTTTTTTGTTACCGATAAAAATGGAGACAACTGTACATAAAGTACAAAAAATAAAGAATACATTTGAAGTCACTACTGATAAGGGGATATTTCATTCCAAACATGTTATTATCGCATCTGGTGCTTTTCAGAAACCGTTCATTCCTTCAATTTCCCAAAGTCTTTCACAAGAGGTGTTTCAAATTCATTCTTCCCAGTATCAATCACCGGAGATGATTCCAGATGGTCCTGTTCTAGTGATTGGAGGAGGAAATTCTGGTACCCAAATTGCGACTGAACTTGCAGAAAATCGTGAAGTAACCATTGCTATTAGCCATTCATTTAAATTTTTACCACTTAGTATTATAGGCAAAAGCATTTTTTACTGGTTAGAAAAGCTTGGTCTCTTATATGCAGGGACTGATACAAGGCGCGGATCATGGTTCCGAAAACAAAGTGACCCTATTTTTGGCCTTGAATTAAAGCATCTGATTCGTAAGGAGAAAATTAATATTAAACCAAGAGTCATACAAACACAAGGAAGAGAAATAACTTTTAGCGATCATAGTAAAAGAAATGTGCAAAATATTATTTGGTCAACAGGATTTGTTCCTGACTACAAATGGATAGACATAAAGGGAATTTTAGATGCAAATGGTTTTCCTCTTCATAAAAGAGGTGTAAGTCCAACACAAGGGTTATATTATATTGGATTACCATGGCAACATCAAAGAGGATCGGCGCTTATTTGTGGAGTTGGAAAAGATGCTGAGTTTTTATATTCAGTTCTGAAAAAGATGATTTAAGTTTTTCAATTTCGCATTGACGTAATTGATAATTGCTTGTCCATTATTATTATGTGTTAATAATCCCAGCTTGCGCAGGTATTTTTACAATCATTTTTGACATAAAAAAATGAACAATTTGTTTTCTTTAGCAATCCATTTTTATCATGATGTTTCTAGTAGTCTTTTCTATATCTTTACATAACAAGTGGACTGATCATTTTCTAAGTGCAGATTCTTGGTGATTTTTTATTACTCTAATTTTGTTTGCTTGGATCATAGCACTTATTAAGACTAAAAAAGAGGCGAATGAACTGAATGCCTTACTAATACAGAAAAGAAATTTTTAAAATGGTTGCATTGGTTCATACAAATAGAACAAAAGACTGAATCTTTAGGGTCACATTTATCTAGTGACCCTTTAATACTATCATTTTAAAGAATCTATTGAATATATTTAGTTGGTAGCCAAGTAAAATCAAATTTTTCATTTATTAGGTAAATCAAGCTTCATTAAAACTTTCTTTAATGATTTTTTTCTTATTCGGAACTTTAACCCAATAAGTGAAGCATCGTAATAACAGTTCAACGGGTCCCATATTAAAATACTTTAACCATACTATACTAAAAGTAATTAAAACAGCATGGATTATGAAGCACACTATCAATGAATGAATAGGTGTAATACTAATTATGAAGCTAAATACAATTAGTAAGGCACTCTGCGCAAGATAATTTGTTAAAGACATTTGCCCATAAAATTTTAATGGAGATAATATCATTTTTGCTCTATCCCATTGTAAAACAATAAGAAGACTGCTAATCATCATAAAAGGAACTATATAATCTTCTAGCATTTCAGTTCCTGCAGGAGTGATATCGATTGACATCTTTATATAAAATAAAGATACGTATGTACAAATATTAACTATTAAAAAGATCGAAATATATTTTAATTTCACATGGATATTTTCAAAAAATTCAAATTGCCCCATCGTAAAACCAAGCATCATAAGCGCAAACCATTTACTTATATTGGATAATAATTCTAACCACATTATTCTCTCACCATAAAACGGTTGATAAAAAGCTGTAATGATAGATAAGGCTATTAGTATAATTGTTACTATGAAGTTGTTCCATTTACTTCGTTTAAAAAATATGGCCATAAACAAGCCAAGTACAGCATACATCATTAATACATCGTAAATCCCTGGCGGTGCATATAATGTATGAATTATTCCTAGTACAAATAAAAAACCGATTCTGCGGAAATACAAAAGGTATCTATTGTTTACTTTTTGTTTGGATCGATTCATAAAAAGATAACACCCAAATCCAAATAAGAAGAATAAAACAGGGTAAAATTTCCTGTTGAATATAGAAAATAATACATTGTGGAATTCATTATAATTGGACAAATTATTCATAACCTGAAAGCTATTCACAAGGAGCACCCCCAATAAGGCAAAACCTCGTAAATAATCCATAGTGTCTATTCTTGCATATGTATTTAATTTATTCATTCAAAATCTCCTAGTATAAAATTATATTTTTGAGCGTTAATACATAAAAAGGCTACTGTTTTTTTCATCTTGTGTGCTCCTTATTTTTCTTACTTTAAACATAAAGGTTTTCTTTGGATTAATGAATGACTGTTCTCTTACAATATGACATTTAATCTTACTAAATTGTAAAATTACAGATTTTCCGAACGGGAAAGCCTATTCCTTCATGTGTGGGATGATAGTGAGGTCGGATACAGTTAAAAGTGTGTTTAAGAAAGTGAAGAAAAATAAATACAAGGTTGTTCCCGTGTAAAAAAAGCCAGTGTCTATTCGATTAAACATAAATAAAAGGAGCTATTTAGTTAGCTCCTTTTTTGCCCCTATTAAAAGTAAAAAAAGGACTGAATTTCAGCCCTTTCTTTTATAAATCTTCTATATCATATTCAGTAAATCCCTCATAATAGTAGCTAATGTCAATACCCGTCATGAAAACTTCACGGCTATTAATTTCATCTACTAATGCTTGTTGGAGCAATTGTTTAATTTCAACATCTCTAATCTTACTACGTTCCATCGCCAACATGTAATCTTCCTTATCAATCTTATTCCAATCAACAACTCTGTGAAGTTCTTTTTTAAAGATTAAATCTAGCCAAATTCTAGTAGCTCTACCGTTCCCCTCTCTGAAAGGGTGAGCGATGTTCATTTCAACATACTTTTCAACGATTTCATCAAAAGTTGTTTGTGGCATCGTTTCAATATGCTCTAAAGATTTCTAAGATAAATGATTGGAGCAAATCGGAAATTCCCTTTTGCTATATTGACGTCTCGAACCTTTCCAGCAAAGAAATAAATATCCTCAAATAGATGGTGATGAATTTCAGAAAGCCCCTTGAAAGTGCCTACTTCTAAGCTATTTATTTTCCCTGAATCGTATAACTCTTTAGCTTTCTTCTTCGAAAACCGTTCCTCTGTTCGATTCAATTCAAGATGGTTTGTGATACCTAATATATTTTCAAGCATCGTCATACTCCCCTTAAGTCTTTTTAATTTTTGCACTTTCTAGAAAAGTATAAGTAAATTATGACTGCCTACAATATAGCAATCCATAAGAAATATTTCATAGTGTGATTGTTTTTGATTATAGCATAAATAGCATAGATACCAGCTATAGTACTAAAAACGAAAACTACCTATGAGATTATTGTAAGTATACTCATTCATGCTAAAATTTCATGAAGGTAATCGTAAATTTTGTATAAACATTTTTCTCACTTTCAACTTTTATTAAGGCTTGATGCGCTTCAATAATTGCTTTTGTTAACGCCAAGCCAATCCCTGTAGAATCATGTTTTTTAGAACTACTTTTGTAGAATCGATTAAAGATATGTGGCAATTCCTCAACTGCAATTCCCTCTCCAAAGTCTTGAATCACAAGTTCTGTAAAAATGGGTGTATCTTTTAGTTGAAGTGTAATTTTATCACCCTGTTTGGAATGCTCAATCGCATTCTTTAGCAAGTTCACCAGAGCTTCTTGCATCCATAATTTATCGTGGACAACTACTATTTCCTCCGGCTCGTCCCAGTCGATTGACAATTCCTTTTCATTGATCATCGTTTCCAAATGATTCAAAACTTCATTAATGGTGTCCACAAAGTTTAAAGGTTCTTTATCAAATGAAATAGCTCTCGCATCAATTTTCGCTACTTTTAACAAGTTTTGAATCAAGACATTCATTCTGCTAATTTGAACTTCATTATTTTGCAATAATTGAACTTGCTGCTGACGGGGCAAGTCTTCATTCAATAACAATTCATTGTAGATGGATATAGTCGAAAGTGGTGTTTTTAATTGATGCGATATGTCTTGTAATATTTGACCTAAAAACTTCTTTTCTTCAAGCAAATCACTCATGCTTTTTCTAATAATGTCTTTCATTGAACGTAATGAAACCACTAGTTTAGCAATATTCCCTTCTTTATTTTCGTTTATTGTAACCGAGTAATCCCCTTCGATTATTTTTTTTGCAGTCAAAATAAGTTGTTTGATTTTATTGAAGAAAATTGTGTATTGTATGTAGTTTGCCAAAAACAATAGACATCCAAAAAAAATCAATCCCCAAAAAATTGATTGATTATGGCTGTAAATATGGTTATTTAAAAGTGGAAAGAGCTCTGTCTCCAAATCTTCATATAATCCGTATTGTCTAAAGATTTCTCTCCCTTTTTCCTGATACTCATTGGCATCAGAAGAATTGCTTGTTAAGACTTTTATAATTTCTGCTTCATTCTCAGGGTTTTGTTCAACCAATCTGGCGGTAATTTCCCCCCAGGTTGTAATAGAATCCCTTTTTAAATGATCGTAAAATAGTTGATGAGTCATATACTGATAGATCATAAATAGAAAAAACAATGCTGACAATACGATCATATAGCCTTTTATCTCGTTATTTTTTATCATGTTACTGCCTGCACACATCCTTATCCCAACGATATCCTAATCCTCTTTGGGTGATGATAAATTGTGGGTTTTTTGGGTTATCTTCAATTTTGTCTCTTAAACGCATTATATATACAGATAACGTATTTTCATCAAAGAAAACTTCATCACCTTCTGTGATTTTCTGAAGAATTTCATCCCGTTTTAATACTTTGTAAGCATTTTGCATAAAAGTTAACAGAAGCTTATATTCTAAATTCGTTAATGGGACAATTTCTTGATTTTTATAAACTTTGACTTGGTTCATATCAATTTTGATATTCTCAGATGTTAAAATCAATGAAGCTTCTTCTAGCTTAGTTTGTTTACGCAATTGCACTCTTACTCTCGACATAAGTTCTCTAACTCGAAAAGGTTTTGTCATATAATCGTCCCCACCAATATCTAGCCCCATTACTACATTTGCTTCTTCATCAAGAGCGGTTAAAAAAATGATAGACATGGCATCGTTTTGTTTTTTAAAGTGCAGACATAGATCATAGCCATTGCCATCTGGAAGGTTGATATCTAATATAGCCAACTTAAAAATATTGTGATCAAACTGGTTTTTTGCTTCTTTTACACTTGAGGCTCTAATCACCTCATAACCTTCATTTTTCAATGAAAACTCAATGGCTAAACCAAGAGCCTCATCATCTTCAACCAGCAATATTTTATTCAATTACATCCTCTCCTTCCTCTCACTCTATATTAGCAGTTAGTCCCAAATCAGAATAGCCTGACTATAAATAGACAGGCCTTTAGTATTATTCTTCTCTTATCGTATCTATAATATTCTCCTGATGAATTCTTCGGAGCGGTAGCAAAACAGATAAATAACTAATGAACAAAGCAGCAGCAAACGTAATGAAACAAGCCTCATAGGGAATCGTCCATGCAACCTTCAAGACACCGGAAGCAGCCAAATAAATAATATATGAAAGTATACAGCCGAAGAAAATGCCCTGCAAGCTGCCAAAAAAACCGTAAATCAGTGCTTCATAGATAATCATTTTTTTCAAATCCCTTTGGGACATGCCTATGGATTTTAATGCAGCCAGTTCTTTTCGTCTAATCATGATGCTTATAGTAATCGTATTGAGGATATTTAAACTACCAATTAAAGCAATGACCACAATAAAAGCATAGACAAGAATTTTGGTCACGAGAACGGATTCCTTTTTGACTTTATTCTCTTCAAAGTGATTAACCACTGTAATGGAGTGTTTATGTCCAATAGTCTTCTGGATGTCCTCAACAGTCACGAGAGATTGGGTAGTATCCTCCAATTTAATTTTAAAACTGGACTCCTGTTCGTAAACTTCGGAGATATTTTGAATCAACTTTATCCGATCAATAATTTGAAAGTTCTCAGAAGAATCTTGATTGTCATTTTGCAAATAGATTGTAAGATCCGATTTAGTAGAAGAATCGTTCATCAATTTTGATGAAAATGCGATATCCATCAACGATGAAAAAGTAATAAACAATACACCGCTTATAATAATTGATAAAATAGTAACGATATAACGATTTTTATTTCTTTTTACATTTTTCAAAGCCATGCTCAATGGGAAAGATACAGGCTTTCTCAAAACGGTATTTTTTTGTTTTTTGATTGCCTCTTTTTTTATTGACAGTCTGCTGCTAATTGCTAGCAATGGAGATATTTTTCCTGCAAAAAAAGCAGGATAATAACTAGACGCTAAAACAGCTATCAGGGTAAGAAGAGAACTGATTAATATGATCTTCCAATCGATATTGAATATCGAAATATCCTGACCATCTTCTAATACAATCAAGAAAGTGGTTTGAAGAATAGCAAGTGCCAATAAGCTGCATACAATCCCAATTGGTATCGCAATGACGGACAGTACAACAGCTTCTTTCATAACAATTTGCCTAATTTGCTTTCGCGTAGCACCGATGCTTCTTAACAAACCAAACTGCTTCATCCGCTCTACGACACTGATTTGAAAAGCGTTATAAATGACAACAATTGTAGAAATGACAACTATACTAACAACTATAACAAGAATGGCCAGGAGTGATTGATCCGATTCCGGTTTCAAAGCTTGAATCAAATGAGTATTAATATCAATGTTATTGTCTTCAGTCATTGATTTTAGTTCGTCTAAAACCTCGTTAAAGTTGGCTTTCTCGTTAATTTCAATTAATATCCTTCCTTCTCCAATAGAAAACTTACTTTTATATGTTAATAATCGGCCCTCTTTATTTTTCTGTGTAAACTCACTATTATTCAACAAACCAACCAGTTGATATGTTGTTCCATCCAGTTCAAATGAATCACCTATTTGAAGATCCTTTTTTATATAAGGAAGTACCCAGGAATCAACAGCTGCCTCATGGTCATTGGTTGGTAATTTGCCATCAAGTAGGCTATAGGTTAAAAATTTCATAGCGTGATGATCGGCGAAATTCATTTGCACAGAAACATCTCCAATTGGAACGATGTCTCCCTGAGTCATTAAACCAACCGATTCAATTTGGGGATTATATTTGATTTTATTTAAAAGCTCTTTATCGTAATCTGAAATACCAACATGAAAAGAAACTCCGCTTATCTTCTTGGTATTCTCAATTTGGGTAAGTTGTGATCCTTTCATAAAGAGGCCAATCGTTGAAATTAACGCTACAGAGAGTATGATTCCAACCAAGGTCAAAATGGTACGTTTCATATTCTTTTTTAAATACCTGCTACCTAATTGCTGATAACTATTAATCAAAATCATTGTCCTCCAGTCTGTGACTTTTTCTCAGTCAACCGCTGATCAGAAATGATTTTACCGTCTTGTATAGTGATGATCCGATCCGAAGCTGATGCTATCGTGAGATCGTGCGTAATCATTACAATAGTTTGATTATATTTTTTTGCCGTGAATCTTAATAAATCCATAACTTCTTGCGTATTTCGAGTATCCAAATTACCAGTGGGCTCATCAGCAAGAATTAAATGCGGACGATTAATAAGCGCCCTGCCAATTGAAACCCGTTGCTGTTGCCCTCCAGATAGTTCGGAAGGCAAGTGATTCATACGTTCTTGAAGCCCTAGAATATTAACAATTTCATTTAGATACTCCATATCTATAGATTCACTATCTAATAATGTAGGTAAAGCAATATTTTCCTGGACATTTAACACTGGTATCAAATTAAAGAATTGAAAAATAAACCCGACTTTTCTCCTTCTGAAAATGGAAAGCTCATCATCAGTATATTTATAAATATCATTTCCCCCAATGAATACCTTTCCAGAGCTAGGGTGATCCAATCCACCTAAAATATGTAGTAGTGTACTTTTTCCAGAACCAGAAGCACCGACAATTGAGACAAACTCACCTTGCTGAATAGAAAGATCGATCCCTTTTAATGCATCTACTCTATTATTACCTTCACCATAACTTTTCACTACATTTTCCATTCTTACAACTTCCATATGACCCATCCTCTCATCAATCAATTATGCCTCGGCAATGTCGCTACCAATAACACTTACTGAAAGAAGTTAAAACTCAATCTTCTATGTCTACAAAATTTACTTTGTCTTCGCTATCTGGATAGACGTTCTCTATTTCTTTGAACATTTGGTTTGTCTTTTCTTTATCTTTATAATCGAATTTACTACCACTATTTAACTGAAACAATGTGAGAATCGACTCTGAATCAGCTAATTCATCATAAGTATGTTCATTTAGAATAACAAGATCCATGGGAATATATCCGATCCACGCTTGATGTTTAACATAATGTACAGGTATCATTTGTCCATTCAAATCTAATTGGTGAAATTCCAAATCCCCATCGCTAAAAGAATAGAATAAATTCAGTGAACCGGATAATTCTTTAATTTCATGAACCGGTTCTGAAATGATAGACACACTGTTTGGATCTTTTCTTGCTCTAATAATGCCTTTCTTAACTAATTGTTCAGCAGTAGTTTTGTTAATAACTGCATACTTTAAATTTGATTCACCTTTTTTTGTTACTATAAACTTCATTTTGTAGTCAACTGTTTGTTTAGTTTTATTTTTATACAACTGCTTAACTGTATTTACTTCTTTTTCTGTACCGATCACTAAAATTCCATTGGCTGATTGTGGTGGCCCTTCAATAAAACGTTTTACTCCAAATCCTATACCAATAAAAATGGCGATAACTAAAACTAAGCCTATAATTTTTTTCACTTTATTTCTCCTTAATTACTTGATGTCTAAATTATAGACTAGTTATTTTTTATATTTGAATAACTGTTGTCTAACTATTTATTCTCTATTCTTACTCATTAGTAAGAATAGAGAATAAATAGTTTCTATGTATATTAGAAAATGTATTTATTTTGTACAGGAGGAATTAAGATTGAATACTAACATCCTTAAGCGGTTTCAAAGCATTACTAATAACCAAACGGTAAATGAAAAAACTCCATTTTGAAAAAAATTTATCAAAATGGAGTTTTATTAAATTTTTATAAATAGACTTCATTTCTTATTAACAGGGTTTTCTGAATAATTAAGCGGATTACAGCATCCTTCTAATTAGAATTCGTTAATGGTAAAAAGTTGCGGCAATTTCAAGTGCTTTTAGCGGCTCTTTGATTGAATCAAGTGTATAGACAAGTTTTTCGTCCTGCCAAACAATTATATTTCCTGATTTATAAACATCTAAGCGCGCAAAACCATTTTGTTTTGGAATAGGAAGCATATGTGCTTCTAAAAATTGGACTGCCTGTTTAGCAAGCTTCAAACCTGCATCCGGATTGTCTGTTCGTGTATGTGTCGCTAATGCCCATCTTCCCTCATTCCAACCAGTCCATAACGAACCAGCTCCAGCATCCTGATAACCTTTAATATTATAGCCAAGATCAACCTTTTGACCACCATTTTGACTAAAGTTCTGATATGAAATTTGCTCATTTGCTTCTTTAACATTCGGATATTGCTTTACTACTAGTCTTGCAATAATCGTAGCTGTTTGTGAATTTTTAAGCTTCCTATCATTGATTGGCAAATTCTCTTTACTTTCATAAAATAATACTTCAACTTGGTTAGCTTCTGCCTTTGTTGTTGCAGTTAAAAATGTACCTTTTGTTATCGGAAGCTCTTTTGGTAAAATGATAGGTAAATTAGTTTTAAGCTGTTCCTTAATATTTTTTAGTGCCCCAGCCTGTGTATTAGATGCTACTGTGTTTCCTTTATTTGTTTCGGGCGGTTCCTGTTGATTTTCATGTGATTGGTGCTCTTCTTCATTTGGCTTGTTTGGCACGTTAGATTGTTCTTCTTGTGACTTATTCGGTGTATTAGATTGTTGTTCTTCTTGCGATTTGTTCGGCACAGGTTCTTCTTTATCAGAGCATGCACTTATTATACTGAAACTTAAAAGCATGAAGATGAAAAGTATTTTTTTCATGGCATTGGACCCCTTTATTTTTTTCTTATCCTTAATCAACTAAAGTTGTTAGTTTTTATTCTAATCCACATATTTACCTCCTAAAATTATGATTCGGTTAGTAGACGAGAATAACCACCATAAGTTTCATCGTTTTTCAAAAAAATCCAAATTAAGGTTATTCAATACTACCATAAAGTTATGGAGTTCTTTAGTTACTGAAAGTAGTTAAAGCTTAACCAATAATTTTTTCATTTGATTTCCCCTCTTATACCTTGATGTCTGAATTATAGACTGGTTTCCCTTTACAGGTGAATGACTATTGTCTAACTACTATTTATTGTTCTATTCTTAATTTTACGTAAGAATAGAGAATTACGGCTTACCTTTATTGAGGTGGTTGGGGCTGTTCTCCCCCGTAATGATATCATTTGAGTTTTCCCTCCCTCAAACAAAAAGGTCGCAAACATGTAGGGAATTTTTCCCTTCACCATGTTACGACCTCGCAAGTAATTTATTTAGTCAATGAAAATAGAAATATGTTCGCCCTTTGACAATCTTAAACCAGGTTTAGTGACTTGATTATTTAATTGGATCGCTCCATTTTCAATTTTCTTTATGATCTGTGATCGACTCCAACCCTCAATTTGGTTTGCAAGCACTTTATCCATTCGATGTTGTCCTATCACATCATCTAATACAATGTGTATCACCTTTATTCCTTGTTCTGCTAAACTGAGTATCGGAATCGTTGATAATATTGAAGATTCTTCTTTCCGTTCCTCAACTTCAGCAACATGCTCCGAGAACGATTTATAAATAGCTAGCTTTTTGTTCCACGTATGATTTTTCTCGCATTTATATATTGCATATTGGTATATATTTTTTCCGTTTGCGTTATGTCTTCGTACATTTGTATCCGTAAAATCAGATAATTTCCCACACATTTTACAGTGCTTCTTGACAACTCGTTCAGGTATTTGAGAAAGCTTCCAGCGGAATGTAATATTTAACATTAATCCTTCACCTCTTAAGATAAAGGTACGCAAGCATCTATTTGGATATCTCGTAGTACAATGTAAAATTTATTGGATAAATAAAAAAGGAGATCCTAAACAAGGACCTCCTGAGCATTGAGACTACAGGGTTGCTCGGATCCTTTGTAATGAGAAAAATGGGCATACTACCCCCTTGAAAAAAACATTGTTTTTTTGAGGGCAATGCTATCCAATTTATTGATCATTACAAAGTAAATGTTGGCATACGTGTTTCCCTGTATCCTTTCTATCCAAATAGATTTATCCTACATTACCATATAATTACACTCTAATACAAATGGAATACCCTATTTCGTTATCAATTACTTAAGGCTCTAACATAAACTACCACCACTTGCCTTCCTTATCGCCACCAGGAAACGATTAAAAGGCTTAAGTCCATTAGAATTAGGGCTCAAGCCTTTTAAAACATTTTTATTGTTTCCATTGTCTAATGAAGTAGTTCAGCACCTAATTATGTTGACATAAAATTCCTCTTTTTTACATTTTAACCATTACAATCTAAACGAGGTATATGAACTAAAAATTGAACGCCATTTTCGATATTACTTATTGAATAGGTAATAGATAGGGATTCAAAAATTTGTTTTACAATAAATAAACCTAGCCCACTTCCACCTGTATTTCGATTTCTTGACTTTTCGATTCGATAAAATGGCTCGAATAATTGTTGGATTTCTTCTTCTTTAATTTTTACACCTGTATTAATCACTTTTATTTCAATCTGACTTTCTTTGGAAAGATCAGTTACCTCTATAATGACTGTTTCTCCTTGTGGTGAATACGTAATTGCATTATGAATTATGTTTTTAAAGGCCTTTTCTAATAAATCACGATCAGTACGTACATTCAAGTAATGAGAAATTTGTGCAATTATCTGAATGTCCTTTTGAGATGCAAAAAAACCGAGATCTTTCGTTATTGCATCAAATAATTCAAAAAGATTCACTTCTTCCAATTGTAGTTTAAAGGTATCTTGTTCTAGTTTAGACATACTCAAAATTTCTCGAACCAATTGCTCCATTCTTTCGATTATTTCGTGGTTTTTCTCTAAATAGAAGTCACGATTTTGATAAGGACCGATATTATAAATCATCCCTTCTAAATATCCCTTCATTACAGTGAGAGGAGTTTTCAATTCATGTGCAGCAGTTGCGAAAAATTCTCTACGTTTCGTTTCGATTTTTCTCTCTCTTTCAATATCACCTTTTAATTGCTCATTTGCTTTTTGTAGATCTTGCATTGTTTGTTGCAAATTATTCGACATTTCATTCAAGCTATTGGATAGTTCCTCTAATTCGTCATTTGAACGAACTATAATGTTTTCGGAAAAATCCAGGTTCGCCATCTTTTGCGCGCCCTCATTAATGTATATGAGAGGTTTTGTAATGAACCTTGAATATAAATAGGCACTCCCCAATCCAATAACTACTACAATAATACTTATAAAAGGTAGAAAACGTACTAAAACCTGCGATGCTTCATCAATAGGTTGAAATGTCGCGAATACAGTAACCGTTAAATTATCTTCATCTAGAAATTGAATCGGCAAAGTAACAAAATATGAATTCCTAAGAGTTTCTTCATACTGTATTGCAATTTTTGCAGAAGTATTCGCTGGTTGCGTAATTCCTTGCAAAAAATTAGGCGAATAGATAATAGTTCCTTCTTTAGTTTGTAGGTAAATGAAGGCATTGTTATTTTTGCTATAGTCGTCAAAAAGCGGTATCGCATTTTTTAATGTTATATTCTTAGAATTATGGATTATTTCCTCGATTCCTGATTGTAGCTGATTGGTTTTATATTGTTCATAAAATGTTGGAAGGAAAAAGTATAAAGTTAAATAAATCAAGACTGCAAAAGATAACAATATTAGAGAAGTGATCATAAAGAGTTTATAGGTTATTTTTTTCATCTTCATGATGTTGACAATCCTACTCATCGATTTTGTATCCAATACCCTTTACTGTTTTAATGTAGGGTATATTTAATTTTTTTCTTAAATTTTTTATATGTGTATCAATCATTCGTGTTTCTCCTGCATAATCATATCCCCAAATTTTTTCAATGATGATTTCTCTAGTAAGCACTTTTTTTTCATTCTGAAGTAGTAGTTGTAGAATTTCGAATTCTTTTGTTGTTAATGGTACTTCAATTTTATTTACATAAGCTTTATATCCATCACGATCGACATTTAGTTCATTAAAACTTAAATGATTCTCCTTATTATTACAATAACTTCTTCTTAGAACCGCTTGTACTCGTCTAATCAACACATGAAATGAAAATGGTTTTGTTATATAATCGTCAATCCCTAGATCAAAACCTTTCATTTGATCTTGTTCCTCTTCTAAAGCGGTTAACAAAATAATCGGTATACTTGATTCACTGCGAATCATTTTGGCAACTTCAAATCCGTTAAGATTTGGCATCATTACATCAAGAAGTATTAAATCAAAGGCTTGAGTATTAAATCGTTTCATTCCCTCTAACCCATCTGATGCAACCTCGATAGAATAATTTTGTGTCATTAAAAATTGTTTAATTAATTCTTGAATTTCTAAATCATCTTCTACTACAAGAATGCGATAGTTCATTGATAGATCCCCCTCGTTGCCATTATAACCGTTCAATTTGTAGTTTATGTGAAGATACCTCACCTTTTAAAATTATATTAGAAAATCTCATTTACAAAAATGGAGGTCCTTTACGAACTTTGTTTTGTAACATCAATGAGATTAGCAAAATCGACTGGAAGAAGAGCTCTTGGTTTTAACTTCTCTACATAAACACCTCAATATCTCCACACAGATACCATATTGGTCATGTACATTAGTTGTTAGAAAGAAAATTGATTCTATTATATTTGTACTTTCAATAGGATGGGCAGTCTAGATTTATATGCCTTTTCAACAGTTTTCTTTCAACTTATTCTACTAAGGAGAAGCTTTTATGTATAAAATTAATCTACGTCCATTGATGATATTGGTCGTATTTACGTTATTATTGTGTTCGTGTTTAACATACATATCTCTTAAAGCATTAGGTGCAGAGGATATCTTCTTTAAGTGTATGAAGTCACTTATTAATATGATAATGATAAAATTCTCTTAAAAGCGTTATTAATATGATTATAATAAGAATCCATTTTGAAAAAAGCTGGATTCTTATTTTGTCGTTTCAAGATAAATGTATAAAATTTAAGGATATAGAGCTTCAATTCTAATAATCTCTACCGATAGATTTCAAGAAAAATTTTGATTAAGACACAAAGTTCCCCCTAAGATTTATCCTAGGGGGACGTATGTTATTTAAAGGGAATTTCTTTTCTGCCTGAAGGTAAATCTATCGGGCTATACATCAATTAGGAGATGTAGAATCCTGTATCATATTCTTCTTCTGAATTAGATGAGAAAGGATCCTTTTGGTTTCTTTTCACCTGGTTTTGATGTGAACTCCTCCCACTGTTCTGGTGTCATTTCTCCTCTTGGATTCGGAGATTCCCATTGCCGCTGATCAGGAATCTTCTTCTGAATACGTCTAATAACTTTGGTACATATTGGTTGCATTCTGATCCGAGTCACCACCTAATTTCACCAAATTCGCAAATAAACCAATTGCTATTCCGATAGATACTAAGCCAATGGAAGCTGCTACTTTTATCCACATTTTCTTCACGCCAATTTAATATTTAACTAAAGTAAAATTCCATGGCTAGTTTTTCTTCAAATTCTTACAAACCAAATTTCGTTGTTCAAGATAAACTACCTTATCAGACTGTTTAGCTACTTCCTGGGAATGAGTGACAACGATGATACATTTATTTTCTTTATGTGCTAGTTCTTTAAATAATTTTACTATTTCATCTGATGTTTTCTCATCTAGAATTACACACAATGCCACGAATTTAAGCATATTATTATGCGCCTATCCAGGTAACTGAAGTTAGTATGTCTCTTTCAACAAAACACCTCTGAACTAGCAGCTATTGCCAATTGATCGACTGATTATTCCAATATTTAGCAGCTAACTCAAAGTACCAAAACACACAAAAGCCTAGCAAGTTATGCTAGGCAGCCATCATTTATTCTTCCTCTTCAAGTAAAATAACACTTTCCAAATTATTGACAAATCTCCTTAATTCTTTTGCTAATTCATTATTTATATCACCAACCTGATACCATTCATTTATAAGATTTCTTTGTGCTTCAATAGCAATTAAAGCTAAGTATTCTTTTTGTTCTTCCTGCTCTGAAGAATTCATTTTATAAGATGAATATTGGAAGTGACGATAATAGATTTCCACTTTTTGTGCAATATTAGAAGAATATTCATTCGTTTCTTGAACATGCTTAATAATTGATG
Organism: Lysinibacillus sp. NPDC058147; assembly: GCF_042884205.1. Lineage (NCBI taxonomy): Bacteria > Bacillati > Bacillota > Bacilli > Caryophanales > Bacillaceae > Lysinibacillus > Lysinibacillus sp. NPDC058147. Next base: position 1,027,553 of record NZ_JBHVUJ010000001.1, on the reverse strand, counting down.
ATGTCACATAATCTTTTAAATCTTTTTTTACTTTATTAATTTGTTCTACAACATTGGCTGGTAGTTTACTCATTTTCCGTTCACGTAAAAAATAACGTAAACGACGTTTTAACAAAGTAACAGTTCGATTATTTAACAAATCTTTTCTTTCTTTAAGCATATAATCAATTTCCTGTTGGATTGATTCATTTAATCCACGCTCAGCCATATATTGCTTCGTATAAAATATTTCTAATTCCATTCCAATTTTTCTAGCTTCCAACATTTGTTGTCTGTATGCTTGAAACGCTTCTTCTGACTGTTTTCGCTCAACATTCATTAACATTGCATTATATTGATTCATTAACTTTAGAGCTATAGCAGCATTTTCTTCAACTGTTTCACGTTGAATACTACGAATCGCATGTTTTAACATTTCTCTTTTTTCATTCATTATATTTGGCTGTTGGGCTTTTTCTTGATCATTTAATAAAGGTAAGAATATAGTTGCCATTACTAAGGTGAATAAAATAACACCTGCAGCTAAAAAGATAAGTAATTGACGATCTGGAAATAATTCTCCCAGATCTGTTACTAGAGGTAATGATAATATACCTACCATCGTGATCGTACCACGAACACCAACAAGTGTTGTCACAATATGATCTTTAATGGTCACAGTTTCTTCGTTCTTAAATACTTTTTTATCTACTACATGAAAGAACATCACCCAAACAAAACGGATGACTAACACCATCAAGCCAATTGCTAGCACATATAAAATAAGGATACTATTGTGAATTTCCTCGCTTACTAATATAGAATTTGTGGCAGAAGGTAACATTAGCCCTAGCAGAAGGAAAATAACCCCATTTAATGTAAAAGTCACAATTGACCAAACATGTTCTGTTACCACCTGCTCCTGTGCAATGAAACTTTCGGTCTTTTCTTTAACAATTGCCGCAATAATTCCACCTGTTACAACTGTAATTACCCCCGATGCATGAAATACTTCTTCTGCTATCAAATATAAAATAAATGGTGTTAGAACTTGTAGCAAGACGTAAAATGTTGAATCCACTATTCCAATACGGCGAAGATGAAGGCGTATCCAAAATATTGCTAATGCACCGATAATCCCTATAAGTAAACCAACAAAAAACATATAAAGAAAATCACTTGTTGCTGATTTCAATGAAAAATAACCCGTTACAATCGCCGCAACTGAATATTTAAACGCGATTAACCCCGATGCATCATTGATTAAAGATTCCCCACGAACTAAATTCATTATACGATCCGGAATATGAACTCTTTTAGCGATGCCATTGACTGCCACTGGGTCAGTAGGTGATAAAATAGCCATTAAAGCAAAGGCAGCAGCTAAAGGAATCGACGGAATCATCCAATGCACAAACAGACCACCAACGATAGTCGTTAATAATACTAAAACAATAGCGTTGCCTAAAATCGGTAATCGCATTTTCCATAATTGTTCACGAGGAAAATGTGCGCCATCATGATAAAGTAACGGTGCAATAAACAGTAGCAAAAACCATTCCGCTTCAATTTCAATGGTGAAATTTTTTGATACTAAAGCAACTATTATTCCAACTGCAATTTGAATTAAAGCAATCGGGATGAAAGAAATATAATGTGCCAAGACATTTGTCGCTAATAATAATACAAGTAGAATTAATATCGATATTAAGAGCTCCATGTACGACCTCCTTTTTCTAAGAAATATTATTTTTCAAGGTCAGCCAAGTTTTAACTTACTAATCCTTCCTAATTGTAAATCAATATACATATATATTCTCCTGTTCACAACAGCAAGATTTAACTTTTCACAGTTAGTATTGGGAAAAATTATTGTAAAATGTACCTTTATATTTTACTTTTTTCACAATATCAACAATTGAGGTATCTAGCCTTTATCTTTAAATAATTTATGCCCTGCCAAAATGACATTTATCTTTTTATAAATGTTCATTAGTATTATTTTTCCTAAGAAACAATAAATAAAAGAATCCATTTTGAAAAAAATTGTTCAAAATGGATTCTTCTTTTACATATTAATTTTTCAAATTTAACTACATAGATATAGTCTTTGTTGCAACTGTTTCTTGAAATGCTTGATCATGCTCAACAAAAACCATTGTAGGATTAAAGTTTTGAATTAGCTCTTCAATCTGCATGCGCGAATAAATATCAATAAAATTCAACGGTTCATCCCAAATATAGATATGCGCTTTTTCACATAAACTTTTGGCTATAAGTAGCTTTTTCTTTTGTCCACCAGAATAATGAGATATATCTTTCTCAAATTGAATTCGGTCAAAGTCCATCTTACGTAGGATAGATTTAAATAACGTTTCATCAATCCCATGCTCTTCAATAAAGTCCGATAACATTCCCTTCAAATGAGAAGTATCTTGTTGGACATAGGAAATAACGAGACCTGAACTTACATACATCGAGCCTGTATGCTGTATCGGATCTCCTTTAATTAGTTTGAGGATACTACTTTTTCCGCTTCCATTCTTCCCATCAAGCACAATTCGGTCACCTTGTTCCAGTTTAAAGCTAATTGGCTTATTCACTATTTGGTTATCGTACTGAACAGAAACATCAGCCAAAGCAATCAATTCATTTGAATGAAACGCCAATGATTCTAATTTTAATGACTCGGTTTTTTCCACATTTTTTAGCAGCTTTGACTTTTCCTCAATAGCTTTTTGTTGCCTTGACTCAAGGTTCTTCGCTCTCTTCATCATCTTTGCTGCTTTATGTCCTACAAAACCTTTGTCTAACTTAGAACCTGAATTCGTTGTTCCATTTTTGGAAGCCTCCACTTGATTTGACCAACCTGATGTACGCTTTGAAGACTGTTTTAATCTCCCTATGTCTTTTTGTAGACGCTCATTAGTTGCCTCTTCGTGTTCTTGCTGTCTATCAAAATTCAATTTCCAAGAAGAATAGTTACCACTTTGAACTTCAATATTGGCTCTATTTATAGATAGGATATGGTCAACGCATCCATCTAAAAAGTTTCGGTCATGTGAAATTAATATAAACCCTTTTTTCTTCCTTAAATATTCAGAGACAATCTTTCGTGCTTCCGTGTCTAAATGATTGGTTGGCTCATCAATTAATAGAAATTGACCTTCCGTTAAAAAAAGTGCAGCAAGCAACACCTTTGTTTGTTCTCCATTTGACAATGTTTTAAAAGGTCGATACATGACCTCGGCATCAACGTCTAGATAGGATATTTCACGAAGAATTTCCCAATCTTCCGCTTGTGAGCAAATTTCTTCCATAATTTCATGCGTATACTTATTTTTATCCGAAACTGGATAAGGGAAATAATTAAATTCCACCGAAGAATTGATTTTCCCACTATACTCATAATTCCCTAATAATAAATTAAAGAATGTTGTTTTTCCTCGTCCATTTCTACCGATAAATCCAAGTTTCCAATCAGTATCTATTTGAAAGCTTACATTTTCAAAAATATTGTCAAAGCTACTTGGATAAGAAAAAGTTAAATTTTGAACTTGTATCATTGACATGATAATTCCTCCTTTGTATATCAATACTTTTTACTTTTTATACAAAGTCGGCATATCCATCCATTCTAAATTCTCCGTATAAGTTTGATGGATATTAACGACTTGTACGGAGTAATACATGCGTAACAATAGTGTCTGAATCGCTCATTTTTCACTCCCCCTTTATTTATAAAATGATAGGTAGAGAATATAAAACATGGATCTTAACCATGAGAGAATAAAAAATCCTCCCAATTTGAAAATTGGAAGGATTAGTCTTTTACTTATATTAAATAAGCTCTTTATTCGCCCTTGGAACCATGACAAATAAAAGGTAAACTGATTTATAAAAATGGACAGACTAATCCTATATTTTGTAGTTTGAAGTTTTTCATTTCAAATAAAAATACAGATTAGTTAATCATTGTCCATCCATCAGTCCTCTCGTCATTGTAATTTTATAATAACAAATTTTTTCCTGAAATACAATTCAAGTATCACCTTCAGCTCAAATTGCTCAATTGACTTACGGATAATTCAAAGTCATTTTTTTATACTTGGTATAATACCACTGGATCCTCATATTGTTCAGTAGTTAGCTGTAGCTTCTGCAAACGCTGTGCTTTTTTTATGATATAATTTACATAAATTACATAAAGAGGTGAAGATGTGGAAAGCGATAAATTAGTTTGTAAGGCTTGTGGTAGTGATTCATTTACAACTGGACAAGTTGGTGGTAATAGTAGTCATGGTAATATAAGACCAATAGGATCAATAATGGCATTTGGGTCACCATTTCTTATGACTTTTTGTAAAAACTGTGGAGAGGTTGCTTCAATCAAAGTTGATAACCCTAAAAAATTCAAATAATATTTCTGTTTAGGGTCACTTCCAACCTAGTGACCCTTTATAGTTTCTTTACTCAAATTGTGAAGTAACTTATTTTTCATATGAATTATTTTTTTAATTTCATCCATACTATCCTTGCTTTAGCTAAAATAAGAAAAGGAAGTGAAAGTATGGGTATTCTTGGTGGAAATCCAAAAGACGAACCATTGCATTACGGTGAAGTTTTTAGTGTATGGTCAAATTTAATTGCAGATTATGGTATGATTTCTGGCTATCAAACTTTTTATAATCATGCTGGTGATGAAGATCTAAAAAAAATAATTGAAGATATAGTTGAACTTTGCAGGGAAGAAGTAAAACAATTAGAAAAAATCCTAAAAACAAATGGTATTGGTTTACCTCCTGCTTCACCAGAAAGACCAGTAGCAAGAATGGAAGATATCCCTGCAGGTGCTAAGTTTAATGATCCAGAAATTAGTGCTGCGCTTAGTGCGGACCTAGCTGCTGGATTAGTTGCTTGCAGTCAAGCAATGGGCATTTCTACTCGTGAAGATATCGCATTAATGTATGGCCAATTCCATACAGCAAAAGCCCAAATTGGAGCTAAACTGTTACGTCTTAATAAGACAAAAGGTTGGTTAGTTCCACCGCCATTACACGTAGATTATCCAGAAAAATAATATTTATTAAATCTGACAAACCGTCTCCCCAGTTAAAAACTGGGGTTTTTCGATATGGATTAAATAAAAATTCAAAAACAATATTCACCTCGATTATGTATTTTCTTGATTGAATCTGATTACATATTGATATAAAATTCAACCTTTCAATTTTCAACTTAAAAGACCAGGAACTCGATTGTTCGAGCGCCTGGTTATCTGAAAGAATAAGAATTTTACTATACATTTAGTCTTTTTCTTTTATCAACTTCAAATTTTCTATTACGAAACATAAAAGCGACTAAACTACAGAGCAAAATAATTGGTACACTCACTTTATATAAATCAGTAAAACTTTTTGCTATCTCTTTTTCAGCGTAATGACCAATATCATTCGAGAATGTATCAATTTCTCTATTTATGTTCTCTATTTTTTCATAAAGACAGCCGTTACTTTTTAATTTATTCCAAATGTTGTTGTTTAGTTTCCCTTCCGCAAAAAATGCATATCTTCCTCTCCCCTTCGCTCATTTACTTTATTGAATTTATTAAACAAATAACAAATACAGAACAATCAGTATATTCATTTTACTAGAATGATTTTGTTTAGTAATATTGAACTGTGAGGAGTCATTACTTAATTTGTTTTTAGAAAAGTGGAAAAATAAGAAAGGTATGTGATGTTAATGTTGGAGTCAATTATTATCGCAATTATACTGATTTTATTAATATTTGCTATTTATTTATCAATTAAATTCATAATAAATAAAATAAGGGATATAGAGCAATTAAAACGAAAAGTGGAGAACTTGGAGAGAAAAGATACTAATCATAACGAGTGAAAGTTTCTTTATCCTTATTATAGTTATAACTATTAATGAGCCCTTTCCCCCGCACTTGACTTAGCAGATTCTGGATACTACCATAAAATAAAATCAAAACGAATGTAATATCATTAGGATAAACAATCTTTTTAGCGGTGCTTCATTTGCAAGTTTATACAGCATTCGAGTAAAACTGAAATAATTTGAATTTCCGTGGGTGATTATTTGAAAATTTCAACAGAAGAAATAAGCCAAGAATTAGAAGAAGAGATTATTATTAGGTGTCATAAAGTTGATGAAGAAATAAATGCAATCATAAATAAGCTGAAAACTGAAAACCCTATTTTACTTGGACATCAAAATGATAGTATTCACCGTATTAAGCTTAGTGATATCTATTATTTCGAGGCAGTTGAGGGGAAAGTGTTTATTTACTGCAAGGACAACGTTTTTGAGGTAAAACAAAAACTATATGAGTTAGAGGAATTATGCAAAGGAAAAAACTGTTTTCGCGCATCAAAATCAACTATTTTGAACATCACCAAAATTTCATCTGTTTATCCGACTATAAGTGGTCGATTCGAAGCTGTCCTAGATAACAAAGAACGTACAGTTATATCAAGGCAGTATGTACCTGTGCTTAAAAATATGCTTGGTTTGTAAAGAGGGATACATATGAATTTTTTAGAATTTGTACAAAAGACAATTAAGAATTTCTTTATCATCTTCGCATCCATAATCATGATAATTACTTTGTTGCGACAAATGTTTTATCCTGAAATGGCCTTTGATTTGAAGTCGATTTATATCATTATGGCATTTTCATTTTTAGGTGCATTAACAGGATTTATTTTATATTCTCCTAATGATCTAAGTGAGAAGAAAATGCGTATAAGGATAATTATTCATTTCTTTACTTTGGAGATTTTATTGATTGTCCTTGGCTGCGCTATGAATCTTGTAACTGGTTCGGGTGTAATCATTCTTGCACTGCAAATTGCGGTAGTATATATCATTGTTCATCTACTGACATGGCAAAATGATAAAAAAGATGCAAAAAAAATCAATGAAAAACTAAAGACATTTAAGAAAGACGTTGGTGAGTAGTCAGAAAATCAATAAGCAGTACAGTAGATAGCTGTAACAGATTATTTAACGGTAAGCATTTGATCTTACCGTTTTTTTGCATCTTAATGGCTTATAATTACAACTTACTGTTTTTCCATATACATCCTTCCATCTGTTTATTATGATGATTTCATAAAAATTTTTCTAATGAGGAGGAAGCAACTTATGGGAACTTTACTATTATTAATGGCTTTGATTTTCGAGATTACTTTTGCAACCTACTGCATAGCAACCAAGCAAAACCATAAAAAATTAAAGAATTGGATTAGGATTGCTGCATTTATTGTTTTTGCAATACTTACTGTTTCATCGGTGATTGTTTGGAGTTTTTGCTGGGTAATGCTTGCTATCCTGCTTTTCTTATTAGCCGTAAAAGGGACAGTATCTCTTATCCTTAAGAAATCGAATATCAAACAATACAAAACCTCTAACATTGTGTGGAAGTCCATTTTGATGATATTGATATTTGTCTTTGTACTTTCACCTGTCATTATTTTTCCACAGCATCAATCACCAAAAGTGACAGGAGAATTTGAAGTCGCAAGCTCTACTGACACATATATTGACAAGAATCGTATTGAGGAGTTTTCTGACAAGGGGGACAACAGATTTGTTAATGTGGAATTTTGGTATCCAAAAAACGCAGATGGAACATATCCCCTATTAGTGTTTTCCCATGGAGCATATGGTATCAAGTCAAGCAACAGTTCTACTTTTACTGAGCTGGCAAGCCACGGTTATATAGTCGTTTCCATCGACCATCCTTATCATTCCTTCTATACTCGTTCAGAGGATGGAACAGTAACTATGATCAGTTCAGATTTTAAAAATGAAGTCGAAAATTCGAATAGAGGTACTTATTCGAATGAAGAACGGTACAAAATCATTCAAAAATGGATGAACCTAAGAACAGACGATATGAATTTTGTTATTGATACAATACTTACAAAAGCTAAAAGTGACAATGAGCCTATTTATCAACATATCAATACAGAGAAAATCGGTGTGTTTGGGCACTCAATGGGAGGTGCTGCAAGTGTGTTACTAGGTAGAACACGCGATGATGTAAGTGCAGTAGTAAATATCGATGCCCCTTTCTTTAGTGAACTTGTTTATAACAAATCAGCTGATAATTTTGATGCAAGCAACAATGCCTACACAACCCCTCTTTTTAACATTTATTCGGACGATGTTTGGAGTCAACTGGATAGCACTCCCGTTTATGTAGCGAACAAACTCAATAATAAACAGTTTGAAGGAGCATATACTACTCATTTTAAAGGGGCCAAACATTTAAGCTTAACCGATTTACCGCTATTCTCTCCTATACTGGCAAATATTCTACAAGGAGGAAAGGCCGATATTGATAAATATTACTGTATTGAAACTGAAAATAAATTAATTCTTAAATTTTTTGACTTTGAATTAAAAGGAGTCGGCCATTTCGCTCCCAAAGAGGCCTATTGAACAAAGTTTCTGGCCGTACTTGTCCTTTGTCGTTATTGAATGACTAACAAACACTAATATTAACAACCACTCGATACTTTTTCAGAAGTATTTGGTTTAGGTAAAACGTACAAGAGACATAATTCCGTTTGCATATAGTATTACTATATGATAGAAAGGGTGTGCAATGTGGAAAAAGAACATAACAATTTTAAAAAGTTCAGGTTCAAGTTTAAATCAAATCCAAGTTGTCGTTGTCATTGTTGTGGTTTTTGTTGTCCTTGTCATTGTAAGCCACCATTTATACCTGAACCACCAACTCCAGTCTGTGACTTTTTAGTCTACGTTACGGACGCTGGTCAGTTAGAAGCTCCTGATAATAGAGTATCAGTGATTGATACTGCGACAAATACTATAGTCGCTACCATTCCAGTAGGAAGTGGTCCTCTAGAAGTAGCGATTTCACCTGATGGAACGCTCGGTTATACTGCAAATTTCTTATCAAATAACGTAACTGTTTTTGAAACAGCAACAAACACTCCAGTCGCTACCATTCCAGTAGGAGTTAACCCGCTTGGTATAGCGGTTTCACCAAATGGAACAGTTACTTATGTATCCAATCACGGGTCTAACACTGTATCTGTCATTGATACAGCTACAAATACCGTAATCGCTACTATCCCAGTAGGGCTCCAACCTCAAGGCATTGCTTTTACTCCGAATAGTGCGTTTGCTTATGTTGCAAACGAAAACTCAAATTCAGTATCAGTTATAAATACAGCAACAAATTCCGTGGTTGCTACAATCCCTGTTGGAATTCGCCCAAGATCAATCGTTTTCACACCACACGGACAATTTGCTTATGTTACAAATGAAGCTAGTAACACAGTATCTGTAATTGATGCAACAACAAATACGGTAATTGCTACAATTCCTGTGGGAACAGGACCTGTTGGAACAGCTATTACACCTGATGGAACACTTGTTTACATTGTAAATAAAGGTGATAATACTGTATCTGTCATAAGTACAGCAACAAATACAGTAATTGCTACAATCCCTGTAGGATTATCTCCTGACCAAGTAACCATCTTGCCGGATGGAACACGTGCTTATGTCACAAATCAACTTGACCAAACTGTGTCTGTCATCGATATAGCAACAAATACAGTAATCGATACAATTCCAGGATTTAACGGACCTACTGGTATAAAAACCGGGACAATCTGCCAAACTTCTTAATCCAGGTCCTTGGGGCTCAAGGGTTTCAAACAAATAAAAAACAGGTACCTCTTCAGTCTCAGTATAATCGTAGTGACCAAACACCCAAAACCGAGCGAAGTGATTGCCCTATCCCTAATGCAGAATTGCATTTAACGGAATTTTAGTAAGGATGTTACTATTAAAATTGTCGAAAATTCATTTTCTGTTCAACTCCAATTAATGAATCCCGGCAAAGAATTTAAAGAAAATATCTTCCTTTTCTTTAAACTGTACCCTATAAGATAGACACTTTGAAAAAAGTCTATCTTATAGGGTATTTTTGTTTATAATGAGAAAAAAGATGTTGTGTTAGAGTGAAATGATATCAAAAGATATTTTACGAAAAAAATGAAAAAAACAGCACAAATGTAATTCGAGTGCGAATGAAGTTAGTGAGAAAAAGCGATCACTTATAACATCCGTGCTGATAGCAGGTCCCGCTGTTTTTCATTAGCTAAGTCTGTTCCAGCATATAGAGCTTGTCTATGTGAAACATATTAAAGGTGATATCAATACCTTGTGCCATTACTTGTCCTTAATGTTATAAATTAGTCGAAATCTCCTTTGTTTATTTCGCATTAACTACCTGTAAAAGAACGATTGGTTAAATACGAAACGATAAGTAGAATCCTAATAACATAAAAATAGCTGTTTCAAAAGTGTGCCTTGTTTTACTTTTGAAACAGCCATCAACAACATACTTTATACATTTTTTTCAGTATTTATTTCTATAGCAAGTTCGTTCAATTTGTGGTCTAAGTCATCAAGCAAACGTAATTTATGATTCAACTGCTTTTCAAAATCCATTGATTGAACCAATACTTTATTTACTCGAGCATCCAAGTGTACAAGGTACTCTGGGTTCATCATTGTTTTTCGACCCAAAGAAAAGCTATGTTGTTTTACATCCGCTAATTCTTCCGATAATTTTTCTATTTCAGTACTTTTCTCCTCTATTTCTAAGACTAAATGCTTATTAAGAATGTTTAAATCTGCTTGTTCTAATTGAGATTTTTCAACGGCTTCAATCACAGTCTTCATTTGTTGGCTTATATCCCTTATAAAAACATTCAACTTATTTTCAAGGCCATCCACTGCACTCTTATAATTAGCATCTGAAGTCATAGAAAGTAATTCATCTTTAGTGAATTTTAAAGATTCCTTTATTAATTTATTTTCTGCACGCAGTTCTTCCAGTTCTTTTAATAACCCCTCTATCGAAGAAAGTTGTTTTTTCTTCTGGATTTCTCTTGCTTGTATATCTTCATAGTAAGTTTTTATTTTTTTTTCGTGGTCTCTCTTCTGCTTTAAAAGCTCCATCGAAAGCTCCTTTTTCTGTTTCGTTAATTGAACATTTTCTCGCTCTAATCTCAGTACTAGTGAATAATAATCACTATCTCTAAGCCTTTTAACTTCATTTTTATATTTCGCTAATTCGGCTCTTAAAAAAATGATCATTTGCTGCAGCTGAATAGGATCATTGTTTTTAACAATATCATTATCCACACTTGCACCTCCTATCACGACATTTTTCTAAGTAAACTAATCACCTCTTCAAATTGCTCCTTACTATCCTCTAAAATCTCATCCAGCTGCTTAATAATCTTAATTTCTATTTCCTCATCACCAATTTCTTCAGTTTTGCTCTTTTCTCCTGACATTAAATAGGCAAGAAGTAGATTCAATGTGCCTTTTTCGAGATAAGCAAAGCTATTATTTTTCGTATTACTATAGTTAGATAGATTCGTAAGCTGTTCCTTTATTAGTTGATGGACAACACTATCTATTTTTTGATTTATATTTTCAGACTCACTCATTTTCATCCTCCTGTGTATGACTAATTCCATTGAGATTAATAGGATTTAAGACAACTACACCATCTTTTAGCTGATCACAATATGTAAAACCCATGATACTTCCTGAATAAGAGAAATTATGACCCCATTTGATTTGAAAGTTAGGAAATGATAATGTTTCGTTTGGCTCTAACGTTGTTTTTCCTATAGGTCTAAGCCAGAACTCCTCCTTGCTTGATTGATCATTGATTCGCTCCCAGCTACTGTTTCCTTTTAAATTCGGTGCAAAATGTTCATAGACATACCTTCCAGAGAAAGAGAATGGTGAGTCCTCTGGTAGTTTTATACATAGATACGGATTTGTTATAGGCTGATTACCTATATTGCGAATATGATAAGAGCCCAAGCATAAGCTCTCCTCATCGGGATTATAAGAGATATTAAACGAAGATGTGAAATAACTAATGATGTTGACACTATCCGGAATAATAAGCTCCTCAACCGTTTTTTTAATTTCGTGAACATAAAAATCCGTTTGTTTTTTTAGTTCATTTATCTTTTCTTCCACATGATCGATACGAGTAATCATAATTAGTACCTCCTTGCCAATAGTATTAAATTAACCAAAGAATTCACACTTTAGGCGATAGCTACTGTCTGAAATACTTTCATAAAAAAAAAGAGAGGATTACCCTCTCTTTACAATATGATTCTCTTCTATGTGTTAGTACCATTAGCCGAAAGTTGGGAAAACAGCAGGACATTGCTGAGGGACAACTACACCCGGACATGTGAATGGTAATTCTGCTCTTGGTTCGCAGAATGTCGCTAAGAATTCCACAGTAACTGGGAATGTTGATTGAATACTTTGGCATACAGATACAGTAATTGTTAATGCAGAAAACGTAATTGTACCTGTTCCAGCTGTTAATGTTCCTGTTGTACATACGAAACAATCTAAATCTGTGAATAAAATTTCTACATCTGTCCCTGTTGGTGCACATAATGTTACTTGTTCACAACGGGAAACTGGAATAGTATTGCTTGTGAACATTGTGCCATTTGGTAAACAAACAACTATTGTAAGAATAAAGTTCTTTTGAATAGTTAAATTTTGAAGACATACAGTTGCACCATCGATAGAGAATTGGCGATTCTCACGATTCAAGATAACAATAGGGTTAGTTGTTGCTGGAACTACCTTACATGTAACTACTGCACCTGTTAAATCAGTAGTTGGTGTTACTCCTGGAAAAGTAATTGGTCCGGTTGGGGAAATATCAAATGACATTTCCTTTACAATCCAGTCAAAAACCTTGTCGACGTTTATACAAATTAGTTCCTGTGCCTGGGATGGCATATTCTCTAGCATCCTTTTGACACCTCCATAAATTTTTTATCTTTCGTTTGTATCATATGTTTTTTAGCTATAAGTGCATGGGCTAATAAATAATTAGTTTTGATTTTTATTAAAATACTTAGTAACAGATGTATCTTTTTTGCTTACATCTCCTCTTCTAATGTAGAAACTAAAATATTTGAAAAGATCTGGATATTTGTAACAGAAAGTAAATATTTTTAATAAAATAATAATGGACTGAAAGGGGTGAAATGCAATGGAAGATTCAAAATTGTACTCCACTCAAGACATTGAAAAATTGAAGCAGAAGTTAGATGGCTACAAGAATACGTTAACTTCATTGAAAATGGAAACTTCAATTGATGATTACCTATTTATGAAAAAGGATTTTGATGGGATTAAAACACAAGTGACACTTTTAGAAGGGCTAACTGAAACAATAGATGATCAGCAAAATTCACAAATTAAAGGCTATGAGGAGCAGATACAACTTCTAGCGATACAAATTGAGTCTCTGAATCAAATGATTGAGAAAATGAACCAAGAAATACTAAGCGTTTTAAACAAATTACTCACGAGTGAAAATACTCAAGCTCAAGCCACTATACCCAAAACTGAAAACACACCTAAATTTTTGGCTAACGGTGTTCAAAGAGATCCGATAATTACACAGACAACAAACCAATCGATGAATACGTCAACTCAGCCATCTTATAAAATGCTACAAAGTCTAGCAGGTAAAGCAACAAATGGGCACTTAGATACCAACAATGATGTACCTTCTACTCGCAACGAAAATCAAAAAAATGTACCCGAAGAACGCCATTTTAATCAACAGTACTTTCAATCAATAAACACTCATCCAAGCCAAATATATAATGGTTTATATAGAAATACCACCACCGAATCCACCTTCCATTTTAAAAACGCTACGAACGCACAGGAAATTCCAATTAGAGTTTATGAATCTGCTGACAATGATCTTAAAGCCGAAAATTTAGTTAATAACGAAGAACTCGAAAAAATTAATAATACTATCACTATAGATGAAATGAGCTCTGTAATATCAAATGAGCTTGTCATACCCGAAGCATCTAAAGTAGTTAATGAACCTACAATTCTTGAAAATTCTAAAATGATTAATGAGCAAGACAAATCAAATACATCCCCTACTTTAAAAAGTGACGAATTTGAAGTCTTTGAAGCTCAAATAGTGGAAAATGAAACCCATATACAAATTGAAGAGGTAAACAAGCAACCTGAGCTAAAAGAAGAAACAACTGAAGAAGGGCAAAAAAAAGAAAAGAACTCTTTGCTTTTTAATTTCTTTCGAAAATGGAGTTAGTTTAAAATTATGGTGTACAAAGTTTATTTACAATAGATACGTCCAATAAGTATGAAAATACATATTGGACTTTTTTTGTTAAATTGGAAAAGTAAGTCCATTAATTAGTACCCGCAAAATGGCAATAGTTCCTCAAAAGAAGCCACTGAGAGTTCCACATATAAAAATTACCACCTAGATAATTGCCCTTACCCTTTAATCTTAGCTGAATAGAATAATGAAGAAAGGGGGTGTAAAAATGTGTATGAATTGTATGAATTCAACGTGTGGCGGCTGCGCAAATCAAAATAATCAGTGTAATGCACTTGGTCCTTTTGAAGCTATCGATGCTGCATGTATTACTACTCCACCAGCGACAGGTTCGATCATCCCATTCGCATCAGGAACAGTTCCTGTTATTTTAACATCAGTTCTTGGTGGCGCGATCGGTACAGTAAGTATGGTAGGATTCGGCACGTCTATTCCAGGGGTAACTCTTACTGGTACAAATATAGACTTATCAGCTGCTGTTGGAACGGAAGCCTTTTCAGTTCCACGTGCAGGTACTATTACATCTATTTCTGCGTCCTTGTCTTCAACAGTTGCTTTAACTCTTACAGGAACAGCAACAGTCAGAGCACAAATTTACCGCGCGGTTGCGGGAAGTAATATTTTCAGTCCTACAACAGCATTTGTTGATTTAGCACCAGCTCTCTCAACAATAGCAATAGGTACTATTACATTTGGTACTGCAAACGTTGCACCAGTTCCAGTAGCTGCTGGTGATCGTTTATTAATGGTGTTCTCTGTTACTTCCTCAGGGATTGTTGCTACTATTACTGGTAATGCAAGTGCAGGAATTAACATTGTATAAAAGATTATGATCGTAAGTTAGATTAAATCTAACTTACAGTATCCTTATGTATAACTGAAAATTACTTGAAATCAAAAGCAAAAAGTAAAGTAGGCGATTTTCCCAATATCGGGAAATCGCCTACTTTACACTATAAAAAAAATTAATATAACATATAAAAAGACAATTCAAGATAACGGTAAGATATCAGAAAGCAATCGGATAATAAACTTTTTGATATCAAACCCATCTTCTTGAACTGCCCAGCAAATTGCATTAATTAATTAGATCCTTCATTCGCATCTTTGGCGTAATTATACTTAGAACGATCAACTGGAGTATAGCCTGTTGGTGTATAGAATCTCAATAAGTCACCATTCACAACTTTGTCAGATAACTCCAATTTAAGATCTGCTTTATTTTTCATAGTTTTTGCCGACTCTAATTGACTATCATCTAGTAGTAAGCCTGTTTTATTATCGTAAAATTTCCCATTAATTGAATAAATCGTTGGACTGACAAAACCGCCATTTCTAAATGGTACAACTTCATCATGCTCTTTTGATAATAAGTCTGAACCAAATTGAACATATTTTTGCGTATCAATTCCTAGTAAATGTAATAATGTTGGAAGAAGGTCTGTTTGGCCACCATAAGTATGGTTCGTTCCACCTTGCATTCCTGGAACATGTATAAATAATGGTACGCGTTGTAAATTAGCACTTTCGTATGGTGTAATTTCTTTTCCTATAATTTGTTCCATCGCATCATTATGATTATCTGAAATACCGTAATGGTCACCATAAAGAACAATCATCGAATTATCATATAAGCCTAATTCTTTTAGTTGATTGAAGACTTGTTCGATCGCTTCATCTGCATAACGTGCTGTTTGGAAATAATTATCTACACTTGCATCTCCAGTATTAGCTTTATTAATTGTTACTAAGTTTTGATCCATTTTATATGGGAAGTGATTCCCTACCGTAATCAATTTCGTATAAAAAGGTTGCGGTAACGAACTTAAAAGACTTTCAGATTGTTTAAAGAATGGTTTATCTAACAAACCATATTCAGCCATGTTATCTGAAGAGTTCGTGTCATAATAACTAGCATCATAGAAATGCTCATATCCAAATGATTTATAAATCTCACTTCGGTTCCAGAAACTTCCTTTATTACCGTGGAATACAGCCGATGTATAACCATAATCTTTTAAAATACTAGGAGCTGCTTGGTACGTATTTTGTGCTTTTGTAATATAAGCAGAACCTTGTGGTAACCCAAATAAAGAATTTTCCAGCATAAATTCTGCATCGGAAGTTTTACCTTGACCCGTTTGATGGAAGAAATTATCAAAATACATTGTATTTTTATCTTTTGTTAATGAATTTAAAAATGGTGTAACTTCTTCACCGTTTAATTTATAGTTGATAAGGAAGTTTTGGAATGATTCTAAATGTAAATAGATGACGTTCATTCCTTTTGCTGCACCAAAATAGTTTGCATCAGGTTTGGCGTAGTTAGATTTTGTAAAGTTCATCACTTCTGTAATATCACTACTATCCGCCAAAGCTCTCTGTGAAGATGCTTTCATAGTTTCTACTGAATCATAAATCGTATAGTTATACATTCCTAGATATTTCACAATATAGTTTCTATCAAAACCTCGAGTTAATAGTTGCGGACGGTCAGATTCAGCTAGTCCTAAATTTAGGACTGATACTGCTAATGCAAATACAATGATTGCCATTGCTTTTTTAGATCCAAAACGATTGGTATCTTTTTGTATCTTTCTTGAGAATCGTAGGTAAAACATTACAAATACATCCACAAAGAACAAGATATCATATGGCTTTAATAAAGAAAGAACACTACCGCCTAAATCTCCGAAGTTCTGCGTTTGGCTAACTGTTGGTAATGTAATGAAATCACTAAAAAATCGGTAATAAACAATATTGGCATATAAAACAATAGACATCAGAGTGTAAACAACAACTAGTGATGTATATTTTCTCGTTCCTCTAAATAAAAAGGCAATTCCTAGAAATAGCATTGCTGAACCTAGTGGATTTATTAGTAAAAGGAATTGTTGAAGGAATCCTTCTACTCCTAGTTTAAATTGTGTTGTTTGAGTGATGTATGTTTTTATCCATAACATTAAAACAGCTATTAAATATATCCCTAAAAATTTATTTAATAGGTTATCTTTTTTACTTATTAAATTTTTCATTCTTGCACCTACCTTTTACTTACTTATTTAAAATCTAGATGTATATTAACTAGATTATAAGTACACATTGCTTCTATGAATATGTTATTTCACAGTAGCTTTTTCGTAGCTATTGTATACTACTCCCCATATAGACTTCTGTCAAGTTGTTCAATATATTTGAAGACAGTTAGCACACTTCTTCCTATTATTGTGAGTCACCTTTCATAAAAACACTTCGCATATGAGTTTTCAACAATAGCAATTTTAAACCACATTTCAAGTTTTAACAATAAAATTTTGGTGACATGAAACTTATAATTTTGTAAGTTTTAGTTTCAATATTTATATAAACAAGTGTTCTTGACCATTTAAGATTAAATAAATGCTGGAGTAAATCTTTTGATAATAAATCGATAAATGGTAAAAGTAAAAATAAGCTTAATTGAAAATTACCAGAAACAAGACAGACTTACTGATCATGCACCAAGAAATTCTAGAGCGAAATAAAGACGGATTTAATTCAGATGAGCGAGGAACAATTGGACAGTATGCTTAGCTTCGTAGAAAAGTATAGTAGGCATTTAGATTCCGAAATAAAGAAACAAGGTGTAGATAAT
This sequence comes from Lysinibacillus sp. NPDC058147, assembly GCF_042884205.1. Classification (NCBI taxonomy): domain Bacteria; kingdom Bacillati; phylum Bacillota; class Bacilli; order Caryophanales; family Bacillaceae; genus Lysinibacillus; species Lysinibacillus sp. NPDC058147. The sequence goes on along the minus strand of NZ_JBHVUJ010000001.1, from coordinate 1,009,689 downwards.
TAGCCAGAGAATAAATTCGGATGATAAAAATGCAGCCCTACTCTATCGAGAAAAGGCTGCATTTTTATCATCGTTATTTTGTTGACGAGAAATAAAGGTTTTCAAGGAAACGAATACGATTACCGTTTTTTCAAGGTGGAAGCTTATACCTAATTAATATTTCCTGTTGGGTATAATGTAGTTCCTCCAATTGAAACTTTTATTTCATTAGATAATGGAACATTGTATTCATCAATAATTGTTCTCCACCAATCCCATGCTAGACCTGTACATTCTCTTGCATAAATTCTTATATTTTTTGAATTAGGTGGCAGTGGTATTACAGTAGAGAAATGAGCTGTTTTGTCTTTCCAGTTTCCATCCCAAGTTTTATGGGATAGTACTTCATTTCCATTTTCATCATATGAAAATTCATCCCAAGCTACTTCAAATTGAGCAACATATGCACCATAATGATCGAGGATGATTTTGCCTTTAGAATATTCTGTAGCTGTCGTCTCAATATAATCTGTATTGTTATGAACAGCAGCAATTGAATTATCCTTTAAGAAAACACTTGTATAGGAAATTGGGTATGCTGGATTTTTAAGACTGAATTCTCCGTTATCTTGAATTATTTTTCTAATATCATTAAAGTCTTTTGAGACAACCTGATTATGCTTTTGTGAATCTCCACCTAATACGACAGCAGTAAAGGAACTTTCTTCAAAAATATCTTTATACTGCCCACTAGTTTCTACATTAGTATTGACATCCTTCAGTAAGGCTTTAAAAGCAGCTTGTACATCCTTACTCTTAGAGTTTGTTTCCAATTTCACATAAATTGTTCTCCCATAAGCTACATTTGACACCATAACTGGAGGAGCATCATTACTTACCCCTTTACGGGTTAACTCTTCAAATTGAACACTATCATCAAAAAGGTCTGATGGATTGTTAGGTAGTTCTGCACTTACGGTATAAAATATTTGTTTATATGCCGCAACCATCACTTTTTTCTCTCCACTCGCAATTGCATTAAAGTCAATTCCTAATGAATTATCAAGAACTTGGGCGTTAACATTCAGAGCACTTGCTATTTGAGATTTGCTATAAACCATAGATTCTGAATATTGCAGTCTTGCAGGTAAAGTATGGGTTGTTGAATATTTTTCACTCCAAGTAGATACTAATTCATCTACTGCCCCAGACACATTACCATATGTTGGATTGTCTACAGTCATAGTATTTTCCCTTTTCATACCAGGTAAATCTATGCTAATATTTAGCGGTTTTCTTTTGGCCACCAATAAACTAGGTTGATTGTCTACAAATGCTTTGTTGGCAAGTTGTAATGCTCCTGGATATGTACGATTAGCCATAGAGTCGATAATTGAAATATCTACTGGTGAAGTTGTAAGTGATTTTTTGTTACGTTCAACCACTATAAATTTATCAACTGAGTTAATTCCTTCTTTTGGAATAAAACGATCAATCTTGTCACCTTTCACTGCTAAAACTTCGCTGTTATTGTAGTTTAAGTTTGCTATACCAGTATCAATGTCATTAGATTGGCTTTTTTCATTAACTAAAGTAGTATCAAATGTTTCAGCAAAGGAAATAATCGGATAATTTATAATGCATAAACTAACAGATAAACATAATAGAAATTTTATTACTTTAAAATAATTTCGATTTCCCAAAAAAACCACTCCTTTTTTAGGAAATTATACCACAAAAATGGTTCGTTCAAATATAGTAGTTTGGTTTTATGTTCAGATATTTTAAGAATATATTCACAGTAAATATGACATGCTTTAATTCCCAATTTTAACTACTATAGTCGCAACAATTACACCAGTGAGAGTACAGCAAACAATCTTTCCTTTTACATTCACTGACAAATTAAAGAATTCCAAAATGGTTGAAATTTATATATCAATCAAAGATGATACCGCTATTAAATATGTCTGGTGAATACTACTTCATTATTAGAGCTAATCTACGGATAATAAATCATCTTCTGTACAAACTAATTTCAGGAGGTGAAATTCATGAATAACAACAACAACTTTAACAAAAAAACTCCAAATGCAATGAACTCGATGAACCAAGAATTCGGAAATGAGACTGATGTTAATCAAATTAAACAACAAATCCAACAAGCAGAAGCTAACAAAAAACAAGCTTCTGGTGCAATGCACTCGATGAACCAAGAATTCGGGAATGAAACTGATGTTAATCAAATTAAACAACAAATCCAACAAGCAGAAGCTAACAAAAAACAAGCTTCTGGTCGATATGGAAACGAAAACGGTACAAAATAAGTTAAATTATCATCCTTAACCGGCAACCTTTTTTGCCGGTTTTTTTCCTACACTCCAAGTACCGAATGTCACAAAGGAATTCTTTATGTTCATAAATACATACCCATCAAAAAAATTTATAGCGTTATTACATCCAATTTTATATCACCAATTTTTTACTATTTATATTTTTTATTGATGGCCCTAGTTAATATTCATACTTAATGTCCCATTATTTATCCTTAGTTCAATAGGTTAATGAACACCCGAGCAACTTCCCCATAATTTCTACTAAATTTGGACCTGCTACATCACCAAATGTTGTTGGTTAGTAACCAAATTAAAAAGAGTAAGAAAATTCGTATACACAGTTACACCATATAGCTTGATTTGCGCACAGCTTTTTTTATCACGTCAATTAATGTACTAAAGCCAGAAGCTCAAAAGATGTGGGAACTGCAGCAAAGCTTACAAGCTATGGGCTTCGTGATCAATAGTATTAAATACGACATAAATACTTATGAAGATGCGCAGATTTAGACGCAACAAGTCAGTTATTTATTTTACAAACAACAGATCAAATGATTCCCTACATCCCTAATGAGCGTAAATTTACACGACTAATTTATACAGGAAAGGTTGAGCAGAAATCAGTCGTTTATCAGTGTAATCATTGTAAATACTCATTTATAGTCGGCGCTGGCAATCAATACACTACGATTACTCAGCTTAAATCTAGTGGTTGTCCTAGCTGCAAAAATAACCTTTTATTTGATATTCACCATTTTTCAACATATCTGCAACCACTGCATGCTCTGCAAAAAAACCCATGGAACAAGCTGTATCTATACTAATCCCTGTATCTACAGTTTCAATTGCTACACCAATTTAAAGCTCTCATTGCTACTAAGTAAATAAAATGCTCATTGAATCAATGTGTATCGATTTTTATAAAATCTACAATCGGAAAGCTAAAAAAAGAGTAAAAAAAAACCGAATAATTAATTCGAATTTTCCGATTAATGATTAAGCGTGTCTATAGAAAAAAAGGTCTATTCAGATTTTTAATAACCTCTGAGTTCGACCTTTTCTTGTTCGACTTAAATATAACTATTAGATGAGACATTTAAATTGTTCATTTTAGTATACATCTCGTCAATTCGATAAATTCCTTCATTGATGGTGAAATCCATTTCTCTTGATGCCACAGCATTTGAGTGGCAAACCGTATTTCAGATAAATCCCAAGGTAAAGTGATTAGTTCTCCCCGCTCTAACTCTTCCTTAAGCGACATTTCAGGAAGTAAGGCAATACCGAGTCCAACCATTGTACATTGTTTAATAGCCTCTACACTATTAAACTCTAGTTCGGTCAAGCTGTCGGCCCCTTTTCTCAATAACGTGCGATAGAAGAAAGTTCGATAAGAGCAACCCTTTTCACTTAATAGAATATGCTCTCTGTTAAAATCTTCTATGCTTAATGTAGAACATTTAGCTAATGGATGGTTGGGGGATGCTACCATAAGAAAAGGTTCATCCATTAAAAACTCTGTATGAATATCCGCAGAGGTGATAGGTTCATCCAGCATAAAGACCACATCGACATCCCCTTTCCTTAGACTCTGTTTCAGATTTTGACTAGACAAGGGCCTAAACAAAAGACGAACGTGCGGATACCTTTCACGAAAAAGCCGGAGTAATGCAGGTAGCCGGTATGTACAGAGCACTTCGTCTGCACCGATTGTAACCGTACCCGTTAATTCTCCGCTTTGACTCGAGACATGCCGAGCCTCCTCTATATCATTTAAAATTTTGTTGGCATAGGGTAATAATTGTTGGCCTGCTTCTGTTAATACGACACTTTTGCCTAAGCGATCCAGCAACTTGACCCCCAATTCTTCCTCTAAAGCCTTAATTTGCATGGTTACAGTAGACGGAACATAGTTCAATACTTCCGCAGTGCGGCTAAAACTGCGTGTGGAAGCAAGCGTCCAAAATGTTTTAAGTTGGCGAATTTCCATTGTGACAGCACCTCTTAATTCAAAAAAATTGAACATTACGATCAAAAACGTTTCGTTGATTTGATGGTAACAGTACCGTAAAGTAAAAATCAAGCTTCAACACCAAATCTTGTATAACGAAGGAGAATCACATATGAAAGATTATAAAATTTATTCATTAGGGGATGTCGTGCTACAATCGGGCCAAAAGTTGCCTCAAGCCTTTCTTGCCTATAAAACCTATGGAACTTTAAATTCCACCAAGTCAAACGTAATTGTCTACCCTACTTGGTTTGCTGGTCAGCACACTGATAATGAGTGGTTGATTGGACCTGGTAAAGCTCTCGATCCAGACAAATACTTTATTATTGTACCTAATATGTTTGGGAATGGTCTTTCTTCCTCCCCTAGCAACACACCAGCCCCTTTCGACAGAGCAAATTTCCCGCTCATCACGATTTATGATAATGTTCAGCTACAACATCGGCTAGTAACCGAAGAATTTGGTATTAAAAAAATTGCTCTAGTCGTTGGCTGGTCACTCGGTGCGCTACAAACCTTTCAATGGGGGACAAATTACCCTGAAATGGTCGAGCGGATTGCACCGTTTGGCGGAACAGCAAAGACTAGGCCACATGCACAGCTTGTTTTTGAAGGGCTTATCGCAGCATTGCAAGCGGATTCCAACTGGAAGGAAGGTTTCTATATCCATCAGCCTACAAGAGGACTTGCCGCGATGGGACGTGCTTATGCTCCTTGGGGGTTCTCTCAGACTTATTATTTAGAACAGCTCTATCAGGTGGAAGGATACTCGACGTTAAAGGGATATCTAGAAGATTATTGGGATCAAGTGTTCCTTTCCTTCGATGCCAACGACTTAATTACCATGCTCCGTACTGGGATTAGCGGAGATATTAGCGCCAATCCTCTAGACAATAGAAATTTTGAGCAGGCATTAAACCGTATTACCGCTCCTGCCCTTGTTATGCCAGGCTCGACCGATCTGTTTTTCCCTCCGGAAGATAATGCATATGACGTGAAACATATGCCAAATGCTGTTTTTCAACCAATCGAATCCAAGTGGGGACATTGCTTTGGAATCGGTCAACATGAACAGGATTCTCTCGTGATAGACAACCATTTGAAACAATTTTTACAGTTGTGATAAGTGTCTTTCCACCACGCTGTTTGTTGATGGTAATCATATAGGCTTATTAACGAATTAGGTTTGCGGTTAGAGTATATAGATTGAGCTTTTTCCGCTATTACCTACTATAAAAGCGTTCCTGTTTATTACAGGTACGCTTTTTATAATCTCAGATAGTAACAAAACTTTACTTCCACTACTAAAATAATAATTTGTATTTTTTCTCTTTACCTACTTCTGTCTTTATATTTTAGTGGTTTTCTAACCCCACTTTGACCAACAAGAGAATTTTATCATCAGTTGCTGATGGGGTAAGTATTTAAAAAAAGCCTATTTTCATAATGCGTCCGTTTATTAACTAAGGAAGTTAAATTGGTTGAAAATTTAATAAATAGTTAGAAATCTCTATCAAACTCTCATCTGGATCCCTTGTATAAATAGAGGTTATCGATCCTAATGCTCCTGTTCTTTTTACTGGTTTTATAGTCAAGTTTTAGGAATGGAAGTTATTACATTTGGAGAAGGAAGAAAGGCATTACACTTTGGAGAGCAGAAAATAAATCTACATGAAGTAGGCAAAGAATTCGAACCAAAAGGAAAAAACCCATGTCTGGTACTGCTGATTTATGTTTTATCACAGATGTTCCTATTTTAGATGTGATAGACCATTTAGATAGTTACGGCGCTCATATTGAAGAAGGTTTCACATGTTTTATTAATATTTTTTATAGTCAAAACCAAATGATCTAATTTAGAGATTTTCATTGAATCACCCCTTTTTTTCTTTAAAGCAAATAATTAGAATTTTATTCAGTAATCCAGCTCTTAGTTTAAGCTCAAACTTCCACATATATTACCGTATTTTAACACAAATATTAGATTTACTTATTGCTCATCCTTGGTTTGGCTAAAAGATTCTATAGAGTTTTTCATATGATTAATGAGTGCTGTCACTTCGGAATCCAGTCCTTCCCACTTATCAACGTGCTCTCCACGATAAGCTTTTCTGGCTAAGTCAAGTAAAGTCGAGTATTCTTTCGGCAAACGGGATAAAGCCCATTTTGCAGCTACATCTTTTGGAGAAATTTCAGCGATAGACACTGTCTGCCACATTCGAGCCAGGGTTAAAAGTACATTGCGCTCATCCCCTTTAGAATCCCAAGACTTTGTTGTAAGGCAATCAGTCTCCACTGAATTTGTCATATTCATAATTGTTCGCGATTTACCTAATGGTACTGTTCAGCTTCCTCGGGCTTAATATTTTAAAACACAAAAAAGCCCAGGTATTCACCATTTAATGAGCGCCTGGACATTTGTTTTTAACACTATTGTTTAAATAATATAACTCAATAGCTTGTATTCAGAAATATTTTCAACAAACACTGTTAATACGATTAATGACTAATATATCTTTTGGTATTTGTAATAAACCAGTAGGCGAAGCACTTTCTAACTTTTCTCTTTTTCCTTCTCCCCACAGTGCCCCAAAACTCTTAATACCAGCTGCGTTAGCAGACAAAATATCTGTCGGTTGATCTCCAATATAAATACAATTCTTTGGTTCAATTTGTAGTTCGTTAACTGCTTTTAACAACGGTGCAGGATGTGGTTTGTGCTCTTTACAATCATCTAATCCTACAATAACATTGAAAAAAGGATAGAGTTTTGTTTTGTGCAATTCCTGGATAACATATTTTTTATACTTAGAGGAGACAATCCCCATCGTAACCCCTCTACTTTTTAATTCAGTTAACACCTCATATATACCGTTATATTCCTTAACTTGATTATTTATCATTTCGTAGTGTCTAAAGAATGATTCCAATACCTCTTTTTCTTGCCCGCTAAACCACTCATCAATAATTCTAGTAATCGGTTTTCCTATTAAATAACTTTTTTCTTCATCAGTAAGTTGACTCTTCCTAATTGTTTCTATACAGTCACAACATGCTTGAATATACATTTTCTCGCTATCATGCAGTGTACCGTCTAAATCAAATAAAATAGTATCCATATTTTCTCCTTAGCTTTTTCACTTCAACTGTTTAAGTGCATAGTCTGTTGTAATCGTAATGTTTTCCGGTATATCATTTATTGGGAACCATTGTACTTTCTCTAAAGCATGAGGCTCTTTATTTTGCACTATGCCCTTAGTAATATGTGCGATGAATGTAGGAGCAACATAATGAACATCTTCGGATTGAACAATATGATTTGTAACACATACTAATCGTTCAATTTCGATGTCAACTCCGAGCTCTTCCTTAATCTCACGTATTACGGCATTTTCTATTGTTTCCATATAGTCAACTTTGCCACCAGGTAAACTCCAATAACCCGATTCAGGCGATTTTTTACGTAATACAAGTAAAATCCGGTTATTCTCATCTAATATAACTGCTCCAACTCCGACTTTTGGTAATTTTTCTTTTTCCATTATTATTCCCCCTACTCAACTTCATTTTATAAAACATACAATAAGTTAATTCATATTAATTAGAGTAGTATATTTTTGAAATACTTCCCTGTTTTTATAAAATCTTTACTTGTTTCTCAAAGTATTCATTTTGCAGAATTCCCATATGAATAATGTCATGCCATTCACCATCTCTAAATAGACTTTGTCTACTGTTCCCTTCCTGTTGAAAACCAATCTTAGTGTACAAATGAATTGCTTTATCATTAAATGAAAATACTTTAAGGTAAACTCGATGAAGATTCATTTCGTAAAAAACATAATCCAGCAATAATTTCAATCCCTCTGAACCGTATCCTTTTCCCCAATATTCTTTTTCCCCGATGTCAATAATACATTCAGCATTTCTATTTTTATAATCAATGTTGATTAATGACACAATGCCAATTGGTATTCCATCTCCTTTTTCAACCATAATGTAGCTTTTCGCTGCATTAGTTACCAAAATAACATGATCTACAAATTCTTGAGTTTCTTCCATTGGATAAACATCTAAAGATGGATTAGTAGAATGCATAACTTCCACATCATTTCTCCATTTATGATATAATTCTGTATCTTCCTTTGTCATTTTTCTTAGTCTCAATCTTGATGATTCAAACAACATAAAGTTCACTCCTCATTTTTCGGATTTTGGATTAATTAATTTTTCTAAAGAGAAAAGTAAGACGGATAATTGATCCTTTACTTTTGTTTGTTCATGTCCCAGTTGAAATGTGTCCAACATTAAACCGTTTATAAATGATAGGATATACCTTGCAATAGAATGAGTAGATTGTTGAGGTCTAAATTCTCCTTTACGCATACCTTCATTTAATACTTCTTCTATAGCTTCAGTAATTCGATTGTAGCGTTCAGAAATGTAAGGGAAATTATCTTTATTATTTTTGTAATTATATGATAAAAAGAATTCCGCCTTTGCATAGAGCAATGTTTGGTCAATTTCCTCTATATAAATTTGCTGTTCTTCAATCCAGTTTTTTAATTGCGGCCAAAGTAGGGATTCATCAGATGGCACAAAATATTGAACATCTTTTTGGTCATCATATTTTAAAACTTCGATAAAAACGTGATTGATATTATTGAAATAACTGTAGAATGCACCTCTAGATATTCCGGCTTTGTCCATAATATCTTGCATAGATGTGTGAACATAACCTTTCTCGATAAACACCTTCTTTGCTGCTTCTATCAAGTCTCTTTCTCTCTCTTTTTTATATTCTTCACTAACTTTTGGTGTCATAAGCCACTCTCCTTAATGAATGACAAAATGCACATAACAAACTATACACTATTGTCGTTTATATTACAGATTATACCGACACAAGTGTATAGTTTCAACTTTTTATATTTATAAAATGGGGAAATCAGTCAAAAAAGGGGCTGTCTAATAAGTCCCTTTTACAACAAAATTACTTGAATTCAAAAATGCCGAAACGCTGTTAAATCGACGTTTCGGCATTTTGTGTTATTCATATTTCAGAGGAAAATCCTCCTTTTGGGATAGCCACTTAAATTAGCATTCATTTGTGTACGTGTGAAGATTTCATCAGCAGTACTCGCATCAAAAAATAGAAAATAGTGGTTCTAATTATTGTGAGTATTATAGTTCCTCATTATTAATAAGCAGGCTATTTCATTCCTTTTCCTTAATCTCAAAAATATTGCCATTCACTAATGTATGAAAATATTCATCTAGCTGCTCTAAGCTTACTTGATTCGGATTTTTACGCCGCCATTCGCTTATATAAGGTGCGCGTTTCCCTTCGCCTTTTTCCTCAGCAGGATACCAAATCTGCACCATTAGCTCTCACCGATCATTCGGATCTTTAGTAATAGGTTCATCCCGTTTTTGGTCGACCCAATGATATAGCGCCGTGCCAACCGTTAAGGGACCAGTCGGTTTTTCAAATGAAATCACCGGCAAGAGTGAAGACAGAGCAACTGCTACAGACAAATAAATGACCAGCAACGATGTCTTAAATGCAATTGAAATCCAGCTTCCGGCACTCTTTCTTCTCCCTGCCAATAGATAGTACATTGTCAAAATAATTGGGGACAAATAAGCCGGGATCATCTGCCAGTAAAGCACTAGAAAAAGCGCAGCAGGATTTATCTAGACGGAACATTGACTTAAAGCAATTTATGATAGGTTTAACACATGAGCTTAAAACTCCGTTAGCATTAGTTAGAGTATATTCCAGTGGAATTGAAGATGGTATGGATGATGGAACTTATCTTGCAACCATTAACAAACAAGTTGATAGAATGGAAAAAATAATTACAGATATGCTTTATTTCGCCAAAACAGAAGAAAACGATTCTAATAAAACAAGCTTTGATTTAATTATGTTGATTAATGAGATATTGGATAACTATCGACATATTCAAGAAGAAAAACAAATTTATTTTAAAACTGAAGTTACTGAATTTATACTGACAGCTGAACAAGATAAAGTACATTTCATATTTGAAAATTTGATAATAATGCCATCAAATACGCTTCTGGAAATGAAATTCACATAGTCTTTGGACAAAACAGTGTATTTGAAATTAGTAATGATACCACGATCGCAGACATTTCTAGAATATGGCAACCTTTTTATGTTGGCGAAAGTTCACGTGACAAGAATTTTTCAGGTACTGGACTTGGACTTGCAACAGTTAAAAGCTTTACTGAACAATTAGGATATTCAGTTCAAGCAAGGCTATCTAACGGTAAAATCTATTTTAAAATTGATTTTGAATTATAATTGATAATAAGACATCTAATTACAATTTTTCTGTCTTTTATTTCAACTATTAGAGTTACAACGTTATGTCCAAAATTTCCACACAAAAATGTCTGCTTTTCTTCCCCATAAGCAGACATTTTTTTATATTAATTATACTTTGTTTGAGATATTTATATCTCTTTACCTTCTAAATGACTTTAAAGAATGGTTTCTTTTCACTTCGGAACACCCCTTGTTACAGTATAGTAACTCCAAATAGTAATTTCCTTGCAAGGTTTTCTATTGACTTTCTGTATACATGCAAAATAAAAAAGCTTCTTTATATTCATGTGTTAGGAATACCAAGGCCAACAAACACCCATTGAAAGAGCAACTCCCCCTATAATTTCTACTAAACTTGGGCCTGCGACAGCCCTAAGTGTTGTTAGTTAGTAATCATATTATAGAGAGCAATATTTCTTCAACTGTGGCACTTTAGTAGTCTCTTGTCTAAAATCTAACGCCTTACCATTGAATGATCAATACCTTCTTTCGCTACTGTTTTAAAACACTTAGTCATATTAACTTTTTAAAATACATTGAAATCGTTCCACACCCGGATATTTTTCACCTAAACTTGTTACTTTAAATCCATAATTTTTATAAAAATCCACAGCATCTTTATCGGTCTCAGCAAACATAAAAGACAAAGAATATTTTTTCAAAGTAAAGCTAATCATTTTACTCCCAATACCTACTCCTCTATAATCTGGAGATACTGCGATATGTTTTATTTCACAACGTTTTGGACTTGAAAATTCTATTCCAATACAACCAACAACCTCATTTTCAAGGTCATATCCATATAACTCTCTTACTGGAGACTCCATATATAATTCATATTCTTTCGCAACATTCTTTTCAGAGGTTGCAAAGGATAAAAGTTCTCTTACATTCGGTTGAATAAATGTCGATTTAATTTCTTTCATAAAACACGTCCCCTCTCGCATTAAACTGCACATGTAAGTTGAATAATTTAAGAGTAGATTTTGTTCATAAACTGAACTAAATTTAATAAGTATTATTTCAGTTAAAAAATATCCAATAGTAGAATATCGCCGTTTATAAACCTGTAACATTATCCATAGGTATGGACTTATACCATAATGGTTGATCTAAATTAAAATAATCATGATCTGCTAAAATGAGATGGATTCTTTCCAATGCATCATCAAAAGATTGTTCATCATATTTTTTCGTCCACACAATCGTAGAGACGATATTCATAGCTGCATAAAGGGCATATATTCGCCAAAATGTATCGTCTGGAGATTCTGTAAAATAACCATCTATTTGTCCAATACAAAATGGGATACTATGTCTTGTGCTAAATAAAGAAAGATTATAAAAATCATGATAGGGGTCACCAAAATCATAGCCATTAAAATCAATTACGCCATTGTACGTGTTATTTAGAACGATGATATGGACCAGATGAAAATCATCATGGAGTAAGGTTATAGGTCGACCTTTAAGAAGGTGGAAATTGTTTTCGATAAAGTTTAATATTTCATGCTCTTTTGGCAATTGATAGCTACCTTTTTTATATTCATTTAAGTAAAAGCTGAATTTCTTTCTTTGAGCTTCTTCCCAGTGTATCGTTTGTGGAGCATGGGCATATAGTTGATGAATTTTTCTTAATTCTTTCCCAGCAGCAAGTCCTATATTAAATTGCTCCACATCAGAAAGATTCGAAATGAATTCATCAGCAGGGTATCCTTCAATATAGCTTAATACCATGACAGAAAGATTAGCCTCAATCAATAAAATACATTCTATGGCTTTATATGTTTGTACACCTTGTTTTTCTAATGCTCGAAGCAATGAAAATTCGATGGTTCGTTTTTCGTGATATTGTATGTCAGATAATCGTATAAAGTATTGATTTTGGCCGACGGTAACTATGTATTTTTTATCTGGTGAGTATCCTTTCTCGACTTTTTTTATAGATGTATACCCTTTTAGGCTCGATATGTGGTCTATTACACTTTCAATTAACAAAGTCAATCCACCTTTCTCGCAACGAATAAGAATGAAAATGATACCATACGGTCCAACGACTGTCAATGTTATATTATTTTGGTTTTGTAATCCTTTTTTGAATTATTCCTTGAAAAACGTCAGAGTATATTAAGATCACTTAACTTCTCGTTATGACATACTTCAATTTATTATCGTGAGCAAGTGCATTTGAAAAAGCGCCGCCTGTAAAATACAGACAGCAACTTCAACTAGAGTAGCTATTATGATCCGTGCAAGCTACAATAAATAATTAAATTTTCTATTAGTTTTTTGGCATACTCATTTTTTGAGATGCATAATTTTTAATATATTTGTAACTAATAAACAGCGAGTGGCCCATAAGGACCTTCGATAATTTCTATTTTTGTTTCAAAAATATCTGTCAAAATTTTCGAGTCCATAACCTCTTCTACTGTTCCAAAAGCGGCAATTTGTCCATCTTTCATAGCACAAATTCTATCAGAATATTTGGCTGCAAAATTTATATCATGCATAACAGTCAGAATTGTTCTTCCAAATTCATTAGCTGCACGTCTTAAATGCTCCATCATTTGAACAGAACGAGCAACATCAAGGTTGTTTAGAGGCTCGTCCAAAAGTACATATTCAGTCTCTTGGCACAAAACCATCGCTACATATGCCCTTTGTCTTTGACCACCAGAAAGCTCATCTAAATATCTATTCTCTAAATCAGTTAAGTCTAAAAAATCGATATATTTAGAAATAATAACCTCATCTTCTATAGTTAACCTTCCCTTTGAATAAGGAAACCGTCCAAATCCAACTAGTTGTCTAATAGTAAGCCTAGTTACAAAATGATTTTCTTGGCGTAATATAGTCAAAATTTTTGACAAGTCTTTTGATTTGGTTTCAGAAACATCCATATCTGCCACCTGAATTTGACCTTCCTCCATATCCAAGAGTCTTCCAATCATCAAAAGTGTCGTAGACTTTCCAGCGCCATTTGGTCCAATCAAAGAAGTAAAACCAGCTTTTGGTATTTCAATATCCAAAGGTCCTATTTTTACCTTATCAGTATAGAACTTTTTAACATTATCAATTTTTATCATAAAGCCCTCTTCCTTAAAACTACAGTTAAAAATATTATTCCACCAAATAATTCGATAATAACTGAAACTACACCTTGAGCATGGAATACATGATACATCAAAAAGTAAGCACTCGTTATTATCAAAAATCCTATAGCAAGAGCCATTGGAAAAATATATCTATGATCATAAGTTGACGCCGCCTGATAGCTCAAAGTTGCTACTAAAAAGCCATAGAAAGTAAGTGGTCCAATCAAAGCTGTCGAAATTGACATCAAAATAGCAACTAATACAAGCGTATAAATTACATTAGATTGATATTTAACTCCAAAAGAAGTAGAAACATCCTTCCCTAGTGACAATATATTTAGATTCTTAGAATGAGCAAGAAGTAATATTGCTACAATTATTACTATAGGAATTACAATAGGAAAATATGCAGAATCTGCATTATTAACAGAACCAAACAATCTTGCCTGTAAAATATCAAATTCAGAAGGCGCAAGTAGTCTTCTCATGAAAGTTGACACAGAATTTAGCCCAGTGCCAATAATAATTCCAACTAAAAGCATAAGTTGTAAATTCCCGTATTTACCAGAAAGTAGCCATCCATAAAGTATCAAGCTCATTAAGACCATAACAACAACTTGAAATAAAAATGATCCAATCCCAGTAAAATTTATCAATGCACTAGCCCCAAAGAAAAATATAGTACTAGTTTGAATTGTTGAGTAAAGTGATTCGAAACCTAAAAGCGAAGGAGTTATAATTCTATTATGCGTAATGGATTGGAAAGCAACAGTCGACAAGCTCTGGCAAACTGCAGCAATAATCATTGCAACAAGAGCTACTATCCTTCTCTTAACAACTGGGATAAAAGAAGGTGAATCAATCGGAACTGGATTGTTATAAACTAAAAGTCCATATGAAGAAAGGATGCCCAAAGCAATCAATGTTATCAGCAATATCCAATAACGCCTTTCTTCCTTCTTAGAACGAAAAGCCCTAGCTGATCTATTTTTATTATGAAGGCTAGAATCGATTTCGACATTTTCTTTATTTCTATATTCCAATGTGCTCATCGTAGCCTCCTTGGTTTTCTTTGTCTCAATAAGATAATAATAAACACGACTGACCCCACTGTTCCCAGTATTAAAGAAACTGGTACTTCAAAAGGCATTATAATTGTTCGAGAAATTATGTCACATGCAGTTATAGTCCCCATTCCTATCAAACATACCCAAGGTAAATTACTCCTAAGATCATCACCTCTATACATTGAAACAATGTTTGGGACAATTAAACCCAGGAAAGGTAAGTTTCCAATAACAGCCGCAACAATTCCAACTGCAAGAGAAATAAGTGCAGTCCCCACAAGAACAATCTTATTGTAATTAACTCCAAGGCTTGTTGCGACATCTTCTCCTAATCCAGCTAAAGTCAATCTATTAGCATAAATAAAAATAAACAAAGTAACGATAACAATTAGCCACAAATATTCATATCTTCCCACCTGAACAGGCGCAAAAGAACCTACAAACCAAGTTTCAATACTTTGTGTCATTTGAAAAAGAAGTCCCATAAAAGTGGACACTGCAGAAATAACAGCTCCAAGCATCAATCCAATAATTGGGACAATTAAAGACGAGCGAAGTTTAACTCTTCTTAAAAATAAAAAGAAAATCATAGTTCCTATAAAAGAAAAAATGATTGCTCCAGTCATTCTTAGCACTAAAGTCGGGGCAGGAAATAATAAATAAACGAAAAGCAGCCCTAAACCTGACCATTCAATAGTCCCTGTTGTAGTAGGTTCAACAAAACGATTCTGTGTGATCAGTTGCATTACAAGTCCTGCCATTGACATTGCAGCTCCAGTAAGCATTAATGCAACTGTTCTCGGAACACGAGTTATGAAAAACATCTCCATTCCATCCTCTTGTCCACGTATATCATAAACACCAGTAAACAGTGATATAATGCCTAAAATAATAACAACTATAATCGCTAATATAAAAGGTTTTGTCCATATCTTATTGTAGTTATAAAAGTGGGGTTGAGAATTTATCTCAACCCTAGAATTTACATTTTTCAGCACTTTTTTTACTCCTTTACACTACTTAGCTTTAGCTAAAGTATTTGCAAGGTTTTCAAACAACTCTATATAAGTCTGAATCGATTCATTTGTGTAAGTATCTGCTGGTGCATAAACAATATGTTTTTTAGAAACAGCAGTTGTTTTTTGAAGAGCAGGAGCGTTAGCAATAACATCCTGAGCAGGAACTGAATCTTCTTCACCAGATATTGCAGCATCACGATCTAATACGAAAAGCCAATCAGGATTACTTTGTGCAATAGCTTCAACAGAAACTTCATCACCTTTATGATCCGATGTAGAATCAGCAACTTCTAATGCTGGAGCCCAATCGAAAATTTCATACATCGGTCCCCAAACACGTCCAGAATGAGGAGCTGAGAAACCAATATCCCCACCACCAACGATAACACTCATAACTTTATCTTTTCCATTATAAGCAGATTTAGCATCTTCGATAACTTTATCAAAATCAGCTACCACTTGTTTAGCTTCTTCATTTTTATCGAAAATTTTCCCTAAAGCAATTGTAGAATTTTTAAGTCCATTTACTAAGTTTTCTCCAGGTGTAGCAGCTTCCTCAGAAACATCTACATTTAGGTCAATAACAACTGCATTTGGCACTAATTTTTTGATCTCTTCATAATAGTCAGCAAATCGTTGACCGACGATTACAAGTTCAGGGTCTGCAGCTGCAATAATTTCAAGATTTGGTTCGCGGTGATTTCCAATATTTTTAACTGAATCGTCCTTTACATATGGTGAATCCGCAGGCATTACATCCTTTGGTACAGCTACTAAGTCAATGCTCCAATCAGCTAAAGTTTCAAAAGTTCTATTATCCAAAGCAACTACATTCTTTGGATTTACAGGAACAGTAACAGTTCCATGGGCATCGGTGATTTCAACAGTCGTAGACTTAGCAACCTCTGCACTTCCTTTATCTTCATTGGATTTTGACTCTTCATTAGTTTTATTACTTGAGCAAGCTGCTAACATCAAAGTCAAAACTGCCATAATTCCAACTAATTTTAAAAACATAGATTTCTTCATACATATACTCCTTATGAAATTTATTTTGAAAATGATGAAGTCTATAGATTGAATTGGATTGTATTTGCTAACCATCTCAATTGCTATTGATAATCATTTTCATTTGATCGTTCTGTGAATTAGTATAATTTTTAATTCTGTGAAAATCTTGTGAAAGATATAAGTTTATAAAGAAAGTTGCTTTCAAGCATAGATTAGCTACAAAAAGTAATACGTGAAGTATTCTTTTTATAGTTTCCGTCTCTTTAAAATTCTGTTTGATTATCGATTTAATAGAACAAAAACACGAGCAAAACAGGATGAAACTGTTTATACTCGTGTTTTCTCGATAATGTTAGATACTGATTACTGTGACAAATTGTTCTTTACCTATTATCTTATTTTTACTATTCAATCATTGAATAGCCCCTACCATGGATAGTTTGAATATATCGTTCATTCTTCTCGCACTTTAGCTTTTTTCTTAAATACCCAATATATAAATCCACTACATTTGGATTGACTGCTACGTCATATCCCCAAACCTGATTCAAAAGCATTTCACGGCTCAATATTGTATTTTTATTCTTGATTAAAAATACAAGTAAGTCATACTCACGTTTAGTAAGCTGGAGATTTTCCCCACCTTTTGTCACAATATTACTGGATGCATCAACAAAGAGATCTTTAAGCCTAAAGTAATCTGTAACGATTGGCTGGATACAGTCCCCTCTTCTTAAAATAACTTTTATCCTTGCTACTAATTCTTCTTTCACAAATGGTTTTCTTATATAATCATCTGCTCCTGCTTGTAATCCTGCTATACAATCCTTGCTGGACACATTGTCGGTCACAATGATTATCGGTGTCGTTTTAACAGCCCGTATTTGTCTGCAAATTTCCGGTCCAGATATACTTAACGAATCCCAATCCAATACGATAATATCCCAATCTTGCTCATATACTATATTTAAACCTTTGTTTTCATTGTGAAGTGTTATAATGAAATAGCCTTCTTGCTTTAGACCGCTTACGATTTTCTTTGCTAAAGATCGTTCATTCTTAATTACCAACGCTTGTTTCACCTATGGTTCACCTCTACTTCATTACATAAAATTTATCCAAAAAAGAATATTGGATTTATAAATCTTAAATTTCTTAAAAACTATTATAACAACTTATCAGGATAAATTTGAACTAATTTACAATAAATGTTTATAAAATAAAAAGATCATCGCCCTAATACTTTTGGAATATCAGTAAACATAATTATGGAAAACGAATCTACACTGCTTGTTTCCGATTCCAAACATGTCTATTTTAGATTGCTCCTGGAAGAACTCTCAACAGAAGTGGGCACTATTTATTTTTGGGGAGTGAATACCTACATTCTATGATTTTATGCGTTTGTACACCTTGTTTTTCTAATGCTTGAAGCAATAAAAATTCGATGATTCGTTTTTCGTGAAAAAGTATTGATTCCGGCCGACGGTAATATGTATTTTTCATTTGTTGAGGATCCTATTTTGACTTTTTTTAGAGAGTACTCTTTAAGGATAGATATGTGGTCTATTACATTTTCAATTAACAAAGTCAATTTCCCCTTCTTGCAACAAGTAAGAATGAAAATGATACTATGCGGTCTCGCGACAGTCAATGAATTTAATAAATCCATCCGCTAATAATTCGCATAATCACTTGTCCTGGCTTATGATAATTTTTGTTCCTTTGGAATTAATATTTCCTCTAATTTCATAACTACTTAAACAATTTAAAATACATAACAAAAAAGAAGCACCGGTTAGTGAAAAATAAAGTTTCATTTCAACTTTATTTCATCTTCACTTCATCTTTACATGCTACGTTTATATTTGTCCTTGTAACACCAAATAAAACAATGAAAAGACGTTTTAAAATGTTAAATCCTAAGACAAAATTATTCACTGCACTTGGAATTTCAACAGTATTATTAGTAGGAGCTGGCAGTGCCTATGCTACTCAAAAAGAAATAAACGAGTCGGTAGAAACTGTAAATTCTATTAAAGCACCAACCCCGGAAGAAATTCAAACTGTATTAGAAGGAAAACCTACACCTTCAAATATTAAAGTCGAAGGTTTATTTTCTTTAAATGGTAAACCTGATTATACTGCAGACTTTTATTTGAACGATGAAATTTTATTGTCTTTATTAAAAATAAATGCACAAGAATTAAAACAAGAATTGGCAACAGGAAAATCTGTAGTGGAGATTGCAGCTTCTAAAAACGTTACTAAACAACAAGTAATTAATGTCATTACAAAAACACAGACTGATGTACAACTTCAGGGTGAAAATAATGGTGATAGTAGACTATACGAGCAAATGTTAAAAAATATTGAACCAATAGTAATACAAGTCATCGAGCATAAAACTGAAACTCCATGGTAGAAATACATTAACCAATCAGTAATAAAATGATGGTTCATTCCTTTTCCTCTTACAATTTTATGATTTTCTTATTGAACTAACTTGCGCCGTTAGTTTAAGTAAAATTTTTCACAAGATAAAAAACATCAACATTAACATAATTATCCCAATTGGGCGCGATTACTGAGCAAAAAGTAAAAGGGTGATACATATTATATTTGACTAATATGTATCACCCTTTATATATTATGACTTTTACAATTTAGGTCTTGATAAATATGAAACAGCACATCTTTTTTCTAAACGGTACTTCTTTATTTCAAATCTACTGAAAGAGTCCGTAATACCTGGCTCATATTGTGCAAACTTCATATGAAATAACCATTTCTAACTTTTCAGGGTCACTTAAATGTTATTTTATAATAGGGTTGCAATTAATATTTTTCGATTTTTTTTTAGGAGTATTAGTCATATCTTTTACTTCTAATTTTTTATTGCTTAAATAAATTGCTTGATCCGATTTTTTTGCAACTTCTTGTGAATGCGTAACAACAATTACACATTTATTCTCTTGATAGGCGAGATCCTGAAACAACTCAATAATCTCTTTTGCTGTTTCTCCATCAAGGTTACCTGTTGGTTCATCAGCAATAAGTAAATCTACATTGCAAGATAGTGCTCGAGCAATTGCTACACGTTGTTGTTGCCCACCACTTAATTGCAAGACGTTGCGTTTCGCTTCTACTTCTGTGAGTCCTACCTTCTCTAATAATTCTAATGCTCTTGCTTTTTTATTTTGTACCTTCACACCTGTAATTTCCATTGCCGTTAGTACATTCTGAAGAGCAGTCATATAGGTAATCAAATTATAGGCTTGGAAAATCACGGATACATACTGATTACGGTATCGAACCAAACCAATTTTTCGAATATCCTTGCCATTATAAAGTACATGACCCTGCTTAGGTAAATCCAACCCACAACCTAAGCTAAGAGTTGTAGTTTTACCAGATCCAGATGGCCCTAAAATCGTGTAGAAAAGCCCTTTTTGAAAAGAAAAATTAACATTATCTAGTATCGTTACTTTTTTTCCATTACTTTCATAATAATAATCTAAGTTTTTAAATTGTAAAATCGTCTCCATATCGAGCCTCCTTATTCATCTTTTAAAAGGATTTGTTTTGGATTTAACCGTAGAATAGATAATGCCGGAAGAAGAGTTGCTAATATAGCAATAGCTAGTCCAATTCCCCCCATTTTTCCTAAATCCTCACCTGTTATACTTACATCAATTTTATCAATTGGATCCTCTGTTTCATTTTGTAGAGTACTACCAGATCCAGACACCATAACTACACTACCATTTTGTGAATTGTCTTCTTCTTCGCTTGCTGAAGCAATTTCATTTGAAAGTAAATTATTCCCTATATATTGAGAAACTTTAGCTCCTGTTGTTAGAGATACTCCAAATGCTAAAATAGCAATACATACTACTTCTACTACGAACTGCGCCATCAATTTCCATTTTTTCTCTCCAATAGACAGTAAAACCCCCATTTCCTTACGACGTGCTTTAATCGATAACATAATGATTAATCCTAAGATAATAGCACCTGCAATAGATACAATATAGATAATCATTTGAGAAGTAGAAGAGATATTTTCGATAGGACCAATCATTTGTTTGTACAATGAATCATGTGCATCTAATTTATAATAATTAAAATCAATATCAGATTGTTTTGCTTCTTTTTTAAATGCATCAATGTCTAGCGGATCGTTCAAGAAGTACACGACTTGAATGCTACTCATATTACCTTCATCTGCTTCTAATTTTTTTAAAGAAGAGTAAGGCATATATAGCTTATTAGCTGGATCCATTATAGGAGGGGGATTTTGACCCAGTCCTTGGTCTTCCGTTTCGTAAATACCGATAATTTCAACTTCAAGAGTTTTCTTCTTATCCCCTGATTGAATTTTAACCTTATCTCCTACTTTTAATTTGTTTTGTTCCACTAATCTTTTTTCCATTAAAGCTACATTCTGATCTTCCATCTTTTCTGTAATTGGCTTCCCATCAATGATTTTACTCTTTCCATTTTTAAAGCTTTCTTGTAATAAAGTCTTCCGAACTCCTTCTATCATAAAAGAAGAATTCATATCTATTGCTGTAGCTGAACCTGATCCTCCTCGTACACCCGCCATTCCCACTCTGCCTGCTCCTGCTCCTTCGTCTTCTTCTCCTTCTGGAGCTCCTACTAATTTAAGCCCATCCGAAATTCCGAAAGTACTGGTTATATAATTATAGTCTTTTACATACTGGGACTTCGCTAACTGCTCTGTTTCTTTTATGTTGAGATCTGGCAAAATAGGCATTTCGCCAGTTTCCCTTGCTTGCTTTCCTAATTTATCAAAATCAAGACCTAAAGTAACATCTGCGCCCAGTTTTTTTCTTGCTGAATCAGCAGCTTTTTGTGATGCATTTTGGATTGCGAATCCTCCAAGCACCAAATTTGTAACAATTAGAAATACAGCCATCAAAATTAATGATGTTCCTATTCTTTTTTTCATACTAAGAATTGCACGTTTTGTAAAATTCATTTTTCCTAACCTCCTTGATAGTTATTATTCTAAATATGCTATCTGGAGTTTATATGAAGTTATTAAGGAGTTCGTAAGGAGTTTTTCAGTAGATTGTATGGAGTCAATTGTAATACCCAATTTTTTTCTTCTTAAATAAATATTTATGGAATTGAACGATATTTTCTATTTTTTGTTCATTCGATGCAATCATAACATTATATTGTTTTCATCCACTTTTTCTGCTAGTGATTGATTTGAGATATTCCCTATTAATGGATTTATTATAAAGGCTTGTAATGCTAATCCGTAATCACCGGTTACTTCTGTTTCTCCTCCACATAGTTCCATAGTTTTCATTACTTGCAGTCATTCTCTTTCAGCCGATTGAAACGACCGAAAGAAAATAATGGAAGAGACAGTGATAATTTTGCTCTTAAGCACACTTTTCTGCTTCAGATGTAATACTAGAGCTAGGCTTTACATCAATAGGGAGACGAAAAGTACTTTTTTCTAATATTTCCTAAAGAAAAGTGTAATATCCATCTTTAATGGCACTTTTGAATTCTTGCCAGATAAAATTTCATGAGTTCATGTAACTTTATAAAAAAGAACAGATCATACGAATGGTTAACAAAACCATTTGTATGATCTGTATTCTTACTAATTCTATAAATAATGATTCAAATTTGAAATATTTTTAAAGTGGTAAGAATAATTATTACCGCTTATTTGTACTCAATTACTTGTAATACTTTAATTTGATACATTTAGAATATTCTTCTATCGTTTCTTTCGTTTCTTCTCCTTTAAACTGCACCTCTTTTTGTGCATTCGCAATGATCTCAATCACTCCTTGTGTAGATACATTCTTAGATGATGCATTTTCTACAGCCGATTTCCCAGTTGCCAATTCTTTTGCTATATCTTTATTTAATCTTCACATCAGGTAAAATCTCTGCAAATAATTCATTTTTTTCTGGTTATCTAATAAAAAGCTGTCGAGAAATATAATGCACCTTTTGTGAAAAACTTGTAAAAAACTAGGCAACTTTTTGAAGCTGCTGCTGCTCCCATTCCCCTCCCTAATCCAGTGCATATAGCATATAGCAGATAGAGCTACTAAGATAAAAGCTGTTGCTAATAAGATAAATGGACCTGTAAGCGACGGAACATCAATGGATATAGCAAATTTACCCATAATTTCTACTAAATTTGGACCTGCGACAACCCAATTGTTGTTGGTTAGTAACTATTTTTTAAATAGAAATAATATCTTCTACGGTGGCACTTTTAGGTAGTCTCTTTACTGTTGAGTTACCTACATGTCTGCCAGTATTCGGTATATCGAACGCCAAAAATGAAATCTTTTTGAATACATAAAACCAATGCTATATACATAACATTTCTATCATTAAAAACCTCCAAAAAGGCTTAGGAATTTCTCCTAAGCCTTTCAATCTTTCTATTATTGTGTATGCTTGATTTGAAATCGTCTAATGATAGTAAAGTAGTTTATCAATCCTTATTCCTATCAAGTTAGTATTTATTAGTTTTAAATTAAAATTTATACAAAACATTCTTATAAAAGCTTTGGTATATCCATTTCGTCCCTACTTCATTAGAATGTAGGTGAGGTTTGGAAATATACTCTATTATAGAAAAGAAATTATAAATAAGTTGCAATTGACGCTATTTTTTTCAATTCGAGAACAAAGGCTTTATATTTCTCTTCTCGCTTTTCATATTCAAGGATAATACGAATATATTCCTTTTGCATTTCCCCTTTTTCAGGTGAATATTGGTATTCATGTTCAATCTCTTCATTAGACACACTACAGTCACCCAACTGATTATCAATAAATCGTTGCAAACGTAATTCTTGCAATACTAATTCTTCAATCTCCTGTTTAGAGTATTCTTCTGATACATCAATTCCAAACTCGTCAAATAATTCTTGCATACAATCAGTAATTTGTTCTTTATCAGGTTCCCATTCAGAAATGCTTCTATCCTCATTCATTTTTTGTACAATAAGCTCATGTTCAATGACTGATTCAAGAGCACAATAATAACTCTCGTGAAGATCTGATGAAGACATTTCAGAAGGTATGATACCCAATTTCATGTCGTTAATCAGCTCAATATTTAAATAGTTTAAACTTATATCATAATCGTTAACTCTTGCCACGATGGATGGTAGTTGAATTGTATTATTGTCAGTTAACATCAAAAAATCAGTAATACTTTGGCTAGAATTATTCTTTTTGTTTAACATTAATCATCACCTTTTTCATTCAATTTTTTAATTGCAGTTTCTATTATTACAAATGACTTTTTAGCTCCTGGAACATTTCCTTTAATTAACAACAAGTTGCGTTCACGATCAACCTTTATGATAGTAAGATTTTGAATTGTGGTCTGTTTTCCACCCATACGGCCGGGCATTTTTTTTCCTTTTACCACTTTCATGCTATCGTTTTTGGCGATTACACCGATGGAACCTGGAGCTCGATGGAATCTAGAACCGTGAGATGCAGGACCTCCACTTAATCCATGTCTTTTAATGACACCTTGAAATCCTTTTCCTTTAGATATACCAGTAACATCTACTATGTCACCTTCTTGGAATATATCTGCACTAATACGTGTTCCAACATCTAATGATGCTCCACGAATTTCTTTAACATATCTTTTAGGTTTGGTATTTGCCTTTTGACTTCTTCCGATTTCCGCTTTATTAGGATTTTTTTTATCAGAAAATCCAATTTGAATTGCTTCGTATCCGTCCCTTTCCAAAGTTTTATTCTGTAACACAACATTCTCTTCCACTTCAACAACTGTCACAACTATGGGATCTCCACTATCACTAAACACTTGAGACATGCCTATTTTTCTTCCTAAGATTCCTTTTATCATAAATATCCTCCTATTAATTTTAATATTTATTGTTAGTAATAAGATCTTAGGGTACTTCCCACGTTCTAAACATTACTCTCACCTTTATTTATTAGTTTGTTTTTGATAGCTTCCATACAATTGCCCGCATGCAGCATCTATATCAATGCCAAATTGACTTCTAATCGTAACGTTAATTCCTGCTGACTTTAATTTTTTATAGAAGTTAACAACTTGATTCTCATTTACTTCTTCAAATCTCATAGGTGAACTAACAGTTGGGTTATATCTAATGATGTTTACATGGAACAAGTTCCCTCTTTTATATCTACCTCTTAAAAGATTTATTACTTCATTCGCATGGTCAATGGAATCATTGACTCCAGGCAACATTATATAAGCTATATAAACTTTTCTTGAGGTCACACGTATATGCTCATCCAATGTGTCCATAACATCCAATAATGGGTATCGTTCATTAATTGGCATTAACTTGCTTCGCTGTTCATTAAAAGGAGAATGTAATGAAAACGTCAGATTGACTTGCGGATAGTTTTGAGTCATTTTTTTAATGCCCGGAATAATACCTATAGTCGAAATAGATAATCTGCGAGGACTTAAAGCAAACAACTCCGGATTTGTAAGTACATTTAAAGCATCAAAAACTTGTACATTAGCTAACGCTTCTCCCATTCCCATAAAAGAAATACTATCAATTGAATGTCCTTTTAAGTGAAAGTACAAAATTTGGTCAGTAATTTCATCAGATGTTAAGTTACGTTTTAAACCAATATCCCCTGTTGCACAAAATTTACAACCAAAATTACAACCGCACTGCGAGGATATACAAAATGACTCCCAACCAGCTTTATATTTCATATTTACCGTTTCTATTTTTTCGTCTCCTGAAATTTCAAACAAGACTTTTGTAACTTGTTCGGAATGTTGTGCTTTTAAAGCAGCAATATTTAAAATCGACTCTCCAAACTCCTTAATTAACATTTTTCTAAGGGAGTTAGGTAGAACCGTTATTTCATCGAAATTATTTATTCTCCCTTGGAATATAGCATTTGTGATTTGATTCATTCTAAAATTAGGAAATTTATTCTGCTTCAAGAACTCTTGAATTCTTATATATTTGTTTTTTTGTTGCATGTTTCTCCATCCTTCCATAAAACTCTCGTTTGTTTGAGTAAATAGAAGGGAGTTTTCATCTAACCTTTTTATAAAAATAGGCACAAAAAAAACACCGACACAATTATCGGTGTTAGCTTAAATAAAATCATACGCAAATAAACAAGGACATTATGTCATTGTTTATTTGCCATAGAGAAAAAGCTCCGACAACTGATTTTGTATGGTTATTTGGCTTAAAAAAGGACAGACTACTCCCTTTGTCCACCAAGCGATTTCCAATTTTTGCATTTTTACCATACAAAATTCTAAAAACTGTTATCATTGCTTTCACCTCTTCCCTGTCAATATTAGTAATAAGTACCATATCATAAAGATTCCCCTATGTAAAGTTTAAAACATAAACATATGTTGAGTTTAAAGTAATTAACTTGCCAGCCACCAAAAATGTTGGCTATATCTTAAGCTCTTGTAACTCATTTATTATTTTGAAACTATTATTCCAAATGTTTAGTAACCATTCAAAGCTTTAGTTCATTTAACTTATCTCAAGCTTTTCTTGACCACAAGACAACCTGAGAGAGCACCGCCTAAGCCTCCTACTAGTGCAACTAAAACATCTATTCTCCCTTATGTTTCTGTGCAAATGGAAGGCTCAGTTGAATCGACTATTTGATCAGTTCTTGTTTCATTTAAAAAAACGAATACGAATAGTTAAACATCTCTTCCAAAATCCGTTGAATATTTAAACACTTTTAAAATCTATTTTTATGAAATTTTCCTTTTATTACCATCATTGAATTACGGATTTCATTAATTTCACTATCCGTTAGTCCACTAAACAATTGAATTATTTGTTGATCTGACTGAATATTAATTTTCTCTAGCAATTCTTCTCCTTTTTTTGTCAATAATAGAAGGTTTTTTCTACTGTCAATTGTTGAGCTTTTTTTCTCTATTAATTCTTCCTTCTCTAACTTACGTAAAATTCTGCTCATATAGCTTCTATCAATATTAAGTTCTTGTACGAGAATATTCGCAATACACTCAGTTCTCTCGCTTATTTCAAATAGTATTCGTGCTTCAGTCAGTGAATAATCTGTATCAAGAATTTGGTTATTAAATAAACCAAGTACCTTTGTGTAAAATCTATTGAATTGTCTGATATCATAAATAATCTCTTTATCCATATATTCTCCTTTAGTTGACTTTGTCCACTTTTAACATTAATATAACTATATCCTCAATATGTGGACTTTGTCCACTTTTTAGGGACACTTTCGCAATCTTATCTTTATTATTACCAATTTAAAGGAGATTATATAATATGATTATTCGAAAAATTAGAAAAGAAGACAATGCAATAGTAAAGGAAATAATACAAGATTCACTAAAATCACTTGGATTAGCGATTCCTGGGACAGCTTATTTTGATCCTCAACTTAACGACCTTCACCAATATTATAATAATTTAAAACATGCAAACTATTGGGTAGTAGAAATGGAAGGAGAGGTAGTTGGTGGAATTGGTATAGCACCGCTTAACGAACATGATAAAGTTTGTGAATTGCAAAAGCTATACTTAAGTACAAAAACACAAGGTTTAGGATTTGGAAAGATGCTAATGGAAACAGCTTTGTCATTTGCATCTAAACATTATGCACAGTGCTATTTAGAAACAATGCATCAATTAAAAACCGCATGTATATTATATGAAAAATTTGGATTTACACTTTTACATGAGCCGCTATCAGGTTCTGAACACTCTACTATGAATGCCTGGTATTTAAAAGATTTGAATTAACCAGAAGTCCATTAAAAACGGCTATTGAAGAATTTTTATCGCATATTAGAAATCCTCTATAGAAAAAAATGTCTGTTATTCACAATTAGTAGGCATTTTTAATTTAATATTTTTGGAGATTTGTATTCTATATCAACAAAATGTCTGTAGGGAATGGGGTTCATTTTACTTCGAAGCATCACCTTATAGCCATTGGTTACCCGAAAACTATTCCAAGTGTTGTTGGTTAGTAACCATATTTTAAATAGAAGATTTTTAGATATTCTCTCGCCTATTTAGTTACCTATATGTCTGCTAACACTCGGTGATGTGATTAAATGGTTTGCATTCTCAACCATTCACAATAAATACTTTGAAATTTCCATTTGATTATTCACATATAATGGATTCTGGATAGCAAACTCTTACCTCGCCCATTGCTTTTATTAATATATTGCTGTCCCTTATTACATGATATAAAGCCATACCCGATTGGATATGCCCTTTATATAATTTTTAACCTATCATCTTTTATTTTTTTAAACCTCTAATTATAAAAAAAACATTCTCTTCCTAATGCCATATCTTTTTATATCACCTTATTTAATGGTCACTTTACAAGAGTGACCCTTTTTTCATTAAAATATTTTGAAAATAATTATTTAATTTATATTTAGTAAGTAGATAAATATCGCAATCCCTATTGAAAACTTTACATATTATAAAATATAGAAAGGAGGGAAATTACTATGTCTGAATACTATGGTAATGGTAGTGGATATGGTACTGGATCAGCATTTGCGCTAATTGTTGTTCTATTCATTCTTTTAATTATTGTCGGCGCTAGCTTCATGAGATATTAATAACCAACACCGCCTCTAATGCTCATACCTTCTAGGTAGGATAATACAAACTTATCCTTTCCCTTCTATTCTTCACTAAAGGTCACTATCCTCCGGTGACCTTTTTATTATTTTCTATCTTTCAACCTTTAAAAGCATAATAAAAAGCCACGCTAGTGACTTTATTTTATCTAAACTTTAGATTTTTTAGCTTCATGATATTTTCTAGTGATTACTTTTTCAATGGATTCGTATTTAGTAATTACGGTTGTTATTATTGTTAATTTTGGAACTGTAAAGTAAATTATTATTGCTGATGTAATACCAATAAAAGCACCTACAAGAACATCTAATGGATAATGAACACCAACCCAAATACGTGAAACACCGACTAATATCGCTAGTAAAATCCAGACAATCCATTTTCCTTTTTTAAATAACCAAAATGACATACAGAATGAAAAAAATAGTATGGTATGATCGCTAGGGAAAGAATTATTTATTGATTTTTCTATTAACTGATTTGTATTTGAAAGTACAGCAAATGGTTGTTGATTAAAATGCAATAATCCAGCAAATTTCCCAATACTCTCAGCTAAAATGAATGTAATGCCTGCGCATATAAGCATCATTTTATTTTCTTTATTTTTAGTAAACCAGAATAGTAAAACAAAAATAGCTAAGAAAACAACTGTATATTCAGCAATAATTATCATTGGTAAATTGGTGAATGGGAATTCTTTCCCCAGATCATTAATCATTCTGAATAAGTTATTATTTATTTCCGATATATTCAATATGCTCTCTCCTTTGACCTTTATATGTCTATGATAAGAATAGAGATATCAATGAACCATCGCTTAAGATGACATTAAAGAGTTTAATCTAACATTATTGTCACTTTGACTCGAAATTTAGCTAATAAACTTTAGGACAAGCACCTTTTATTCTAGAATCTTTTCATTCCTACTCAACGGAGTGATTTTGAGTCCTAATCTTTTCATCTACCTATTTTGGTCTCCGTACAATGTAACAATATACAAAAATAAAACCACCTATCATGAAGTGAACCTCAACTGTTGGATACACCATCTAACAATTGGAGCACAGTAAGAGACTTGTTTTAGGTGATATTGTTTGATGTTATATGACTTAGCTTTCTGGCCAAATTCATAATGAAATATTAAGGTTTTCGTAAGGTACAGTTTATATGGAGATAATCTTTCTCTGTAAAAATAATTATAGAAATAGACTTTGTTTTACAACTGCAACAACAAGAAGTTAGGAGAGAATTCCATGAAAAAAACAGTATTAACATTCACACTTGCAGCATCAGTTCTAGCATTAGGTGCTTGTAGTAATGATTCAGCAACTAATGACGAAGTAATCGCTTCTTCTAAAGTTGGAGATATCACTCATAATGATTTATATGAAGAAATGAAAGCATCTATAGGAGATCAAGCATTTCAATTTCTAATGATAAAAAAAGTACTATCAGCGAAATATAAAGTGACAGAAGATGAAGTAAACGCTCAATTAGAAGCTGACAAAAAGCAATATGGCGATAACTTCGAAACCTTCATTGCACAACAAGGACAAACAGAATCTTCGTATAAAGAATCTCTAAAATTTAAATTATTGGAAGAAAAGGCGTTAGTTGAAGATGTAGAAGTAACAGAAGATGAAATTAAAGCTGGATACGAAAATATCAAAAATGAAATCCAAGCTCGTCATATAGTAGTAGAAGATGAAAAGACTGCTAAAAAGGTGAAAGCGGAACTTGAATCTGGAAAAGCTTTTGCAGAAGTTGCAAAAGAGTATTCTATTGAACAAGCAGCACAAACAACTGGTGGGGATTTAGGTTGGTTTAACAAAGCAACTAATATGGATCGAAAGTTTTTAGAAGGTGCATTCGCATTGAAAAAAAATGTTATCAGCGATCCAATTCAATCTAGCTTTGGCTATCATATCATCGAAGTGACGGACAAGCGTGAGATTAAAGAATCATACGAAGATAAAAAAGCCGAGCTCGAAAAGCAATTAAAGCTTGCAAAAGCGGATACTTCAACGCTATTAACAAAAATAGCGAAAATGATGAAAGATGCTGATATCAAGATTAAAGATGAAGATTTAAAAACAGCGTTAGATAAATTTTTACCTGCTGCTAAAAAAGATACAACGACTAAAGATGCAGATACATTAACAGAAGAAAGTAAATAATTATTCATACAAAAAGCGTAAGGCCTTAGGCTTTTACGCTTTTTAAATGCTTTAAGAAAATCAATGCTTACAATTTTATAACGACTAATTAGATTTAACAATTATCAAGAAATGAACATATGAACAAATTAGATCACATAGTTATTTGTTTTTATTAAGAAGAAAAGGTTCTTTTGATTTACATTTCGGAATACCGAATGCCAACAAAGGAACCTAAAATTAAATTGTTTTTAATAAAGTTTTATTTATATTCAATTTTAATCCTTAATTTCACTGTCTGTTAAAAAAGATTGCATTTGTTACTTTGAAAATATTTTAGTAAATATTAAAAAATTTATTATCATATAATTTATCTCAAGCTTTCCTAGACCAAATAACAACTGGTATAAGAATTAAGGATAAAAGCCCCCCCGCTAAAGATAATGTCGCATAACTCGCATTAGCCACTACCATCCCCGAAAGAGCACCACCAGAAGCCCCTGCTAATGCAACTAAAACATCAATTTTCCCTTGCGTCTTCGCACGAGTGGAAGGCTCTGTCGAGTCAACTATTTGAGCAGTACCACTAATTAAACCAAAGTTCCAACCCAATCCAAGTAAAGAAAGAGCAACGATCAATAGAACCATAGAATCGCTCGGTGCAAATGCCGCCAATAAACCTGCACATAACAAAGTCACTCCTGAAGCAATACTCATAACTGTTCTTCCGATTTTATCAACAAGTACCCCTGTTACGAGCGAAGGAAGATACATGGAACCTACATGGAATCCTATAACAATTCCTACTTCCGATAATCCATGACCATGATGTTTCATATGTACTGGTGTCATCGTCATTATAGCAACCATTACGATTTGAGTAAGTACCATAACTGTTGCTCCGACTGTCAGACCTCTTTTATTGATAGCTTTTTCACTAAAGGATTCCGTCTTATTTCGGAATGCATTCTCTCGTCTGTCCGCTTCTATCATTTTTGCAATTTCTAATGGATCGGGACGTAACATAATAAAAAGGACAAGACCTGCTAAGATAAATGCTGTGGCTGATAAAATAAATGGACCCGCAAGCGACGGAACTCCAATGGATACAGCAAATTTACCCATAATTTCTACTAAATTCGGCCCTGCGACAGCTCCGAATGTTGTCATCACCATTGTTGTGCTGATAGCCTTTGCTCGTTGTTTATTATTGGCTAAATCTGTCCCTGCATAGCGTGCCTGTAAGTTTGAAGCTGTCCCTGCACCATAGATTAATAGAGATGCGAATAATAAAATGACACTATTCATAATAGCAGCAATCACAACACCGATTGCACCAAGCCCACCTACAAAAAAGCCTGTCGATAAACCTGTACGACGCCCATAACGTTGTGATAGTTTTCCTACAATTAAAGCCGCACCTGCCGACCCTAAAGTAAATAAAGCGGACGGTACTCCTGCATAAGCATCCGTTCCTAGCATTTGCTGAGCTAAAAGTGCCCCTACCGTAATACCTGCTGCTAGCCCTGCCCCACCAAAAACTTGTGAGAGACAAACAACGATTAGAACTCGCTTATATAAGTTCTTTAGCTTTTCGGGTGAATCAATATATGTATCCATGGTTTCTTGTGCTTTTCCAAGCATGTTGCAACACCTTCTTTCTACTTTCCTCTACATTTGTACGGAGAACAACATTCCTTCTGTACCGGGGACAAATGATAGTAATTAATGATATGGTTGTGATTGTTCGTTTATATTACAATGTATCAGTTTTTTTATAAACTGCAACATACATACAAAAAAAGTGGCGTCTTCGGATACTTGAAGCACCACAAACCTTTCTAGTTTTAGTGGCACTCCCTATATCCCACAACTGTAGAATTGGGCTTTCCCGTTCGGAAAATCAATAAAAAAGTAGACTTAACTAAGAAATAAGAACTGTCAAAGACCGTTTTCAGATTTGACAGTTCTTTTTCTGGTTATATTTAATGAGCATGCATAACAACATTCTTTTTCTTTGAATATAGTAAAAAAGTAATGGTCAAACTTAAGCTAATAATTCCAAAAACAAGCCCCAATCCACTTAAACCAACTAAATCCAGCATCATGCCCGTTGACAATAAGACGACCTGAAAGATGACAGAATCAATCATATTACGAAATGAGAAAAATCGCCCATGAAAATCTTTTGGCACTTGCTTTTGAAAAATCACCATTGTCGTTGGGAAAAAACAGCCTACTGAAAAACCAAAAACTCCAAAAGCAACTAATGCCAAAATTTTAATTTCCGAGAATATTAGCATTAGCTCCATCGAACCGATGATAAATGCTAATATAAAAAGTAGTGTTCTAGTGTTAAGCCGTTCTGTAATCAATTTCAAACCAGCTGCCCCTAGCATAAAACCTATGCCCTCAACTGTATATAATAATCCTGATATTGTCGTTGAATGATGCATCTCAGAAATTTTCATAATAACTAAATTAAAGGAACCTAAAAATAATGTTGGAATTAACATTAAGACAAGTGTCATTAATACAACAGGGTGCTCCCTCACCATCGGTAATACTTCTTTAAAGTCTCCCTTTTCTTTGGCTGCTGACGATTGATTTGCCGTTTCATCTAATTGTAGGAAGTTCGTAATAACATACATCATCATATAGACAATAAATGAAATGATGTACAACCATTTCAGCTCAAAGAAGCTTAGCATGAATCCCGCTGCAGCAGTACCAATAATTCTTGAAATCGTTCGAGCATTCATTTGCCAAGCATTTAATGTTATTAAATCCTTATCCTTAACGATCATTGGAATAATAGATTGTAGGGCAGGCATATAAAAGGCGGCTGCTATTTGCAACGTAATTAAAAAAAGAATCATCCAAATAACCGAATTTGTATAAAGTGCCATAAACATAAATAAAACACTTATAATTCGCCCTACACTAGCCCACTGTACAACTGTTTTCTTCATTGACCTGTCAATAATACGCCCTGCCAACGGACCTACGACTAAACCCGCCAATATACCGCTAGAAATAATTAATGATTTGTGAAAGTCAGAGGGAACGACCTCTTGCATAAAAGCTAGATTCCCTATAATCCCAGCCCACAAGCCAAGACCTACAACAAATTCACCCAATAAAATAATCCATACATTCCGATTATGCCACATGCTGTATCTCCTTGTTGTTCTATATTAATTAATAAATAGTAACAAAATTACAAATATTAGTACATAGTCGTTTTACAATAATTTCACTTTTAAAATGCCTTGTAAATATTCACCATTTTATAATTATGTAATATCGCCTATTCGTATCACTTCAAAAAATATAGTCATCATAAAGAAAGCGATAAAAAACACCGTTTGATTCCATTATCAAACGATGTCTGATTATATACAAATGCTACTTTGTTTGTATAAGCTGTTTAGTAATTTTAATCGACAGACCCATCATTTAGCATTTTGTGAGGAGGCTTAAAACTGACAATATGCTAAATTAGAAAGACTCCTCAATCAATTTATTTTGATTTTCTTATTAGATGGCGCCAGCCTATCCAGAAAATAATGACCATCATTCCCGCCCCAACAGACTCAGTGAGCTTCCACAAAAGTATAAGAACCAGCAAAATAATTAACGGAAGAATCGTCAACTTCAAATCATCTAACTCTTTCATTCATGCACTCTTCTTTCTTAAGTGACATAATTAGTACTCTAAAATACTTCCAACAAGCACAAAACACTAAAATTTCTTATATAAAAATCTCTGGTATTTACTCCCGATTTTTACAGAACTTTTAATAGACAGTATCTCCCCCACTCCACCCTTTAACATGATATTGTTTATCTTCATCATATTCTGAAGACAGCATAATGGAACCTCATATTGAGCTATTGTCAATTTGTGATATTGGATCAACATTTTTGTGCCTCTCCTTCTTTTTATAAAAGCACATTGATCTCATTATTTTAGAATATTTAAATATCGACGGTAGCGGATCTGTAAGTATTACGAAAAATTTCTCATTTTACATACTTTTAAACTTCCGCATATTTCAGCTGATACTTTTCGATTACTCGGCTAAAGAACGATGCTAGAACTTGCTGAAATAGCATGCCAAACACTACAGGCATGACTGTTTTTGCAGGAAAGTATGTAGTCGCTATTACAACCCCTACAGCAATATTATGCATCCCTCCTGTAAAAACGAACATCGTAACAATGCTTTTATCCTTCCAAAGTATATGCCCTAAGACTAAACAAAAAGCATATCCTGATACAGCTAGTAGAAATACGACCAAAATAACACTAACAAGCTCCAAGTTAATATTTTTAATATACGGGGCAATTGCACTACTATTTATCATTACAATACTAAATAAGCTAAGTTTTGAAAAAGGGGCTAATTTCTTTCCTAATGTCAGCTCAATTTTTCCTTTAGTAAACTCATTTAACGCTATACCTATAAGAGAAGGTACAACAATCATCCAAAGTAAATCTAGAATGAGACCAACAGTATCAATTTCAATTGTTTGCCCTACAACAATATGAAGTAATGCAGGAATGACAATGGGCGAAATGAGTGTATCGATTAAAATAATTGCAAGACATAATGCTAGATGCCCCCTACAAATACTGACCCAAATAAAGCTCGTTACCCCGGTTGGTATAGCGACTGCTAAAACAAAACCAATTGTCAGTAGATGATCGTGAAAGATGATGTTTGATACCAAATAAGCCCAAATTGGCATGAGTAGGTGTAAAAATGCGATAACAATTAATATAACTTTGGGGTATTTTTTAAGATTTTTTATTCCTTCAAAATTCATACTTAAGCTACCTGCAAATGTCATAAAAGCAAACAGCCACGGCACTAAGAATAATAGCTGATGCCCTACGTTCTCAAACAACACACCAACGACTAAGCTAAGCGGTGTTAAAATAGGCATCCATTTTTGGAGGTATTTATTTAAACTATTCAACATCTCTTTTTATTCCTTCTTTCATAAAAGAATAATTTTCTTTAGTCTTATAGTAAAATAAACTAGAAAAATTTGCAGTTTTTATCCATTTCCTTCAAACTGTTAACATGACTAGAAAGAAAGGATGACTGAGACTAATGAAAAAATTAGTGTGCGCTTTTTTGCTTCCCATACTTGTTGTGGTAAGTGGATACACTGCACAAGCTGCTGGCTTTAAAGATGTGCCAGAAGATCACTATGCTTATGAAGCTATCATGTGGGCAGAGGAATATGATATCGTTAATGGCTATGCAGATGGTACATTTAAGCCCAATGCAACAATCACAGAGCAACAATTCGCAAAACTACTTGCTAATTTTTATGAGCTTGAATCACCGTATGATGAGTTAAAAAAACAGACCCCTGCTGCAAACTGGTCTGACGAATATTACAATCGTCTTGCAAGCTACGGTGTTCCATTAAACGGATATTTCGATAACACTATTCGCGCAGCTAATGTGAAGCGCGGTGTAGTGGCACAGGCAATTACACATTTATCTAATGGTAAAAGTGGATTAGATCAATCCATAAAGTTTTTAATCGATTATTACATTTCCACTGGTCAAAACTTTCAGTATGAAAACCGCAATTTACAGAAGTTTTTTGGCGTAACTAACAATATGACACGAGCTCAAGTCGTTACAATGCTACACCGTATGGATGAAAGAAATTTTTATGAAATTTCAGAGGACGCACAGGCAATTCAAGAAAATACGAGTAATGCATCTTTAAATACACGAGCGAAAAATGGTCAGAATCAGCTAGATAAAACAATGCAGCTGACAACACCTTCTAAAAGTGCTTGGGATGGTAACTATTCGTATTACTATAAATGGGGGACAGGCTCAACTGATTTTAATCGCCGTGATGCCTATATTTCAAACGCAACAAGCAAAAGCTTTAATATTTTTATTACTGCCAATGATGGGACAGCTGCTGGGAGTGTCGATGGGACAGCAACGATTACTTCTAGCACTAAGGCAGTGATGAACAAATCCTCAAACGGTAATCGTTGTGTATTAGAATTTGAGCGCCTTAATAATGCGCTAAAAATTACTGAAGTAGATTGTCGCACAGAGCATGATGAAGGAACTAATTTTTCTGGGACTTTAAAAAAACAATAAGTTTTCCATAGACCAACTGAAAATAAAGGAACACCTTTGAGGTACTTTTATATGTCACCATAATACTCTTCCATAGTGAAAAGAACTAAAAAGTGCGAAATGGATTAAAAATAATCATTCGCACTTTTTTACTTATTTTGAACTAATGTCTTCCCCTATCAATTTTTCTCCATTCTATATATGAAAGTATACCGTCTATACAACAATGCGTTTTGTAAAAAAACGGCAAACAAAATGAATCCATTTTAATAAAAGATTAATATCGTTCAGTTTTTATTATAGAACAAATACGCTCTTAAAACTTTTTATACATCTTCATGGCAATCTCTATAAAATCAGCGAGATACGGAGATATGTGTTTATCCTTATGCCAAGCGATATCCGTAAAAATATCTGCTAAATTCATCGATGTAGTCAGTTCTTTTAAACTATGGTTTTCTAATTCCTTCTTCACCACCATTTTGGGTAAGAATGAAATACCTAAGCCTGCCATCACACATTGCTTAATGGCTTCAATACTTGCAAATTCAATCATTTGTATTGGTTGGGTACCTTCCTGCTGTAGCTGTACTTCCAATTGATTACGGTAGGAGCAACCACTCTCCGTCAAAAGCATCGTTTCATTTGATAGTTGCTGTAAAGAAAATACATCTCTTTCCACGTTGCTATCAGTAGGTGCACTGACAAATACTAGCTGCTCTTGAATAAGTCGCTCACGATGTAACATAGGTGTTTCCTTATAGGCATCTGTTATAAACGCGATATCCAGATTGCCTGACTGCAATAAATCTTTGGCGATTTCGGTTGTGTGAACAGGCTTAAAAATGATTTTTACTTGTGGATGGGCTTTCTGAAATTGTTGTAAAATACTCGGAAGACGGTACACACATTGACTTTCCTGTGCACCTATTTTTAACACCGCTTGTGCTTGTTCATTTAATACAGCTTTCTTCATATCCATATTTAAATCTAGCATTTTTTGAGCATACTGTTGTAATCGTTTTCCCTCATCCGTAAGGGTTATACGTTTTCCCAGCCTTTCAAAAAGAACAACGCCAAGCTCATCTTCAAGCGATTTAATTTGCGCTGTTATACTCGACTGTGCATATTCCAGTAGCTGTGCAGTCTGCGTAAAACTTAACGTTTCTGAAGCTGTTAAAAACGTTTTCAGCTGTTTCATATCCATCTACTTCACCTCTAAATCGTTTTTTTCGATACATTTCATCGAAACATTCGTCTTTATCGATAATAAAAATAAGTTTACACTAGTTATAAATGGAATGACAGAGGAGGATTCATATGAACATTACCACATTTATCGGAAGCTCTAGAGCCGGTAGTAATAGTGAACAACTAGTTGATTATGTATTAGAGGGCATTAATTATAAAAAAATAGATCTAAAAAATTTAACGATCGAACCTATCAACGATTTACGTCATGATGACAATGGCTTTCAGTCTGTAGATGATGATTATGATCAAATTATCCATGCATTTTTAACAAGTGATATCGTTATTTTTGCAACACCGATTTATTGGTATAGCATGTCGGGAATCATGAAGAACATGGTAGATCGACTCAGTCAAGCTATTCGAGATGAGCGATTTCCACAGCTTAAGGAAAAACTACAAACTACTGAGGCCATAGTTCTTGCTGTTGGTGGTGACGACCCATATATAAAAGGCCTACCAATGATTCAGCAATTCCAATATATCTTTGACTTCCTAAAGATGCCGTTCTCCTCGTACATTATTGGAAAAGCAAACAAACCTGGTGAGATTTTTCACGATGAACAGGCATTAGCGCAGGCATCCATATTAAATAAGAAATTAAAAGCGCGTATTTATCCTATTTAAAAAACGACCTAAAAGCGACTATGCTTTTAGGTCGTTTTATTATGTTGAAAACAAAATGGCGAGGAAATCATGGTGAATGTTTCAGCGCATTAAATTGAAGGTGATTTCTGTTCCAGATTACTCGCTTTCGCTGCCCAGTCGGAACGGAAATCAACCCCTCGTTTTGCCGAAGGGGCATACTATTATATAATAGGGCATCTTAATATCATTAATATAATCTAATGTTAAATTTCCGCTTCTACAGGGATATGTTGGAATGTTGTAACATCAAATAGCCCTGTATCTGTTAACTTTAAGGCAGGAATAACAGGTAAAGCAACAAATGAAAAAGTCAATAAAAAATGGAAATCTAGTGTTGGGTTAAGCTCGCGTAGAGCGTTATGCAGATTAGCTAATTGCTTCTTTGCCTCATCAGCAGGTGCATCAGTCATTAGGCCTCCAATTGTTAATGGCATTTCCGCTAAAATCTCACCATCAGCTACTATGACAAAACCACCTTGAATTTCTTGAATACGTGACAGTGCAAGTAGCATATCTTCATCATTCGTGCCCACTACTAATGCATTATGAGAATCATGGGCTACAGTAGTGGCCACTGCCCCTTTTCGTAAACCAAAGCCCTTCACAATTCCAAGACCTATCGTATGCAAATTGTGATGGCGCTCAATAACTGCTAGCTTTAGTAAATCCTGTTCAACAGACGGTATAAATACACCATCTTTCACAGGTACATCAATTACTAATTGGTTCGTAATAAGCTGATTCGGTATAATTTCTATTACATTTGCCTTCGTACCTTTACGGAATGGAATGCTGAGCTTATCCTTCGTTATATGCGGTAAATGTACAGAGCGATGGATATGTGCAGGTACATTAGGCTCAATGCGATTCGTTAACATTTCACCGTTTTCAGCAACCTTTATCCCATTTTTCCAAACTGCCTTTGCACGCATACTGTCGATGCTTTCGATTAACACAAAATCCGCTTTATAGCCTGGTGCTAAAACGCCTCGGTCATATAAACGATAACATTCAGCTGTATTAATAGTTGCAAGTTGAATGGCTTGCAACGGCTTCATTCCTTCCTCAATGGCCATTGCCACATCGAAGTTAATACTACCCACATCCATTAGCTCGTCAACGTATTTGTCATCGGTACAAAAGCCAAAACGGCGAGCATTTGTTGCATTGACAGCAGGCAATAAATCACGTAAATTTTTTGCTGCTGAGCCTTCACGAATTAGTACATACATCCCTTGCTCTACTCGATCAGTAGCCTCCTGTGCCGTTACACATTCATGATCTGTATGGATACCAGCAGCACGATAGCCCGTAATTTGATGGCTATTTAAGCCCGCACAATGCCCATCAACCACTAGATTAGCCTGTTGTGAAAGGAGAATTTTTTCAAGCATACCTGCTTCTCCATTTAAAACAGCAGGAAAATCCATGACCTCCGCTAAGCCTCGTACATCTTCGTGTTTTAAAAAAGGCTCTAAATCTGCCACTGTCAGCGTCGCTCCTGCATTTTCAAAATGAGTACCAGGTACACTAGAAGGTAGCATAACGAAGATATCCATATCTGCTTTTTGGGCATCGTCTAGCATAAACTGAATGCCCTCCGCACCCGCAACATTTGCAATTTCATGAGGGTCTGTAATGACTGTAGTGATGCCGTGCGGAATCAATATACGGCTAAATTCTGCAGGTGTTAACATCGACGACTCAATATGTATATGTCCATCAATTAGACCAGGTACAACATATTTCCCTGCGGCATCCTCTTCTTTTTTAGCTTTAAATCTATTCATTGTATCGAGTGCCACAATTTGCCCATTGTTAACAACTATATCTGCTTTTTTCCACGTCAATGTAAAAACATCGGCAATTTGCGCATTCCGTAAAATAAAATCCGCCTCAATTTTTCCTTGCGATGTTAAAATATTTTGTGCAAGCTGTTGTAGTTTGTTTGTCATTCTCTGCACCCCTGCTTTCTTTTTGAATTATCATGCATGAACACTTACCTAATTTCAAGTAAAGATTTATCATTTAACAAAGAATATTTTCTCCATTTTCAATAAATCATCAAAAAACGACCACATTTTAATGGTCGTTTGTAAATTCGAGTTCTTTAGGTGGCTCCCCTTTTTTATTCATCAAACGCATACGAATTGGTTCGATTTTTAGTGTAATCATTTCATCATGATTACCAACGAAAATGCTTGTAAAAAATTCAGCTAACTTATTTTTTAGTCCGTCCTCTAGAATTTCTGTTAGCTTTCCTTCAATTTCAACATACGTATCACCAAAGCCTCTATTTTCGTATCCATACAATATATGTGTATATGGATTTTTACGAAGCTCCTCCATTTTTTCAGAATGTTTATTCGTTACTGTGTACAATACAAAATCTTCATGTTGGAATGTCATATAGCGTGAGAACGGTTTACCATTCGCAACTGTTGCCATCGTTCCTATTTTTTCCCGATTTAAAACTTCTAATATTTCATCTCGTACAGAGGTCATGTCATCTCATCCTTTCTGATTTCTTTATATTTTGTCCTTATTTAGCAAACTTAACCGTATTTTTTGAAAAGTTTGAAATGACAATCTTCGGCTTATTTTATAATCTATTGCTATAATAACTTGTTGGACAACACGAATTTTTAGAATGAGGGTTATAATGATGAAGCAAGCTTTTTTCACACGGTGTCTGTTCTTTATAACAGGCATTTTAGTTTTATCCTTAGGTATAACGTTAACGATTAAAGGTCAGGTTTTTGGTGTTGGTTCGTGGGATGTGTTACATATTGGGCTAACTAAAACATTAGGATTAACCATTGGTACTTGGTCAATTCTCGTCGGACTAGCCATTTTAGCATTTGATATGGTTATCACGAAGAGGTTTCCACTGCCAGGCACATTTATAGATATGTTTTTAGCAGGTATTTTTATTGATATATTTAACTATTGGATACCAGATATAGATGGTTTTTGGATGCAGCTTTTTTCTTATATATCTGGCTTAATATTACTTGGCTGGGGTTGCGGTATGTATATGGTGGCAAATTTAGGCATTGGTCCTCGAGATACATTGATGCTTCTATTGGTTAATAAGCTGGGCTGGAGTGTCACACGTGCACGAACAACTCTGGAAGTATCAGTTGCTATACTCGGTTTTTTACTTGGCGGGCCAATTGGAGTTGGTACAGCTCTAATGGCATTTGGTCTTGGGCCAATTATACAATTCGCACTCACATACAACGAGAAATTATTTACGAAATGGACTGGCGTGAAAAGCGCTGTGATATAAGCTTACAAGACAATGCAAATAATGCATTGTCTTTTTTATTCAGTTGAAATATACAGTTGAACTATATATAATTACACTATATAGTTGAACTGTATATGAGGTGAACTTGTGAAAAAACATAAATTACTACCTTTATCCGAGACCATGCATTATATTCTACTCGCCTTACGTGAGCCGTTACATGGCTATGCAATGATGCAAAAAATCGAGGAAATGAGCGCTGGAAGTGTAAGGATCGCTGCTGGCACTATGTATGGGGCAATCGAAAATTTGTTGAAATATAATTGGATTTCGCCTGTAGAGACACAGGATCCGAGGCGCAAGGTTTATCAAACAACAGCTGAGGGACTAGAAATACTAGCGGACGAGCAACAAAGATTGCAGCGAATTTTATCTTTATATGAGGGAGCTGATGGACATGATAAAGTTTAAAATCTTTGTTGATATTGAAAAGGAAGAGCAATGGTTAAATTATATGTTGTCCAACGGATGGATTTGTACAAATGTGATTTCTGGTGGTTTTTATACATTTAAAAATACGGCTGATCTTGAACAAGTTATCCGTATTGATTATCAGCAGGATCTTAAGAAAGAAGAGAGAACTAATTA
The DNA here is from genome assembly GCF_042884205.1 of Lysinibacillus sp. NPDC058147. Lineage (NCBI taxonomy): Bacteria > Bacillati > Bacillota > Bacilli > Caryophanales > Bacillaceae > Lysinibacillus > Lysinibacillus sp. NPDC058147. The sequence continues at coordinate 967,042 of NZ_JBHVUJ010000001.1, read as the reverse complement.
TAAACAATTATATGAGGATTTTGGATGGCAAGCATTAAAAGAAAAATCGTATGACGGTACCTATTATTGGTTAAAAAGAAAAGATGGCAACGATGAACTATTTTCTGATAATGATTCCCAAATTGCTAAATATAAACGATTAATTAAACACGCTAGCAATGGGATAATAATCTCTTTTATATGGTTATTGTTTTGTTACTCCAATGATAACTTTTACTTTTTCAATATAAAAGATGCTTATTTTACTCCTGGTTTATGGGATGCAGAAGGTTTTTCTTTCCTTTTTTCTTTTTTATTTGAAACCCCCTTTGCCATCATGCGTTTTATCCCGCCTTGGCTATTTTTAGCAACTTGCAGTATGTACGTAGTGATGTATTTCCGTTATCGCCAATCCATACAGAAGCTTATAGAATAAACTGCAAGGAGCCACTTACCGAGTGTAAGATGGCTCCTCTTTTGTTTCTATTTTTCTGCATCAGATGGGTTTTTCCCAGTAGCCTCGATTACTTCAGGAGTTCCATCTACTGTGTCTTCCTGCACATTTTCAGCGGCAGGTGGTGTGATCGTTACTAATGTATAATCGTCTTCTTGTAAAATTTCAAAAGAAAACTTTTCGCGAATATCTCCTACATAAAGTGATGTCCCGATGGCTACATCCGTTACATCAACCTCTATTGTTTCAGGGATTTCTGTTGGATTTACTTTTATGCGAACTTCACGATTAGGCTGTAATAGGAATCCACCATCCGCAACCCCAATGGCATGACCGCTAACCGTTACTGGAATATCAACCTCTAGTTCTTCTGCCATATTAATGGACTTAAAATCTACATGCTTTACATTGCCCTTTAACGCACAGCGTTGTACTTCTGTTAATACTGCATTGATCCGTTTACCGTCTACATCTAATTGAAAGACATTTTTATTGCCGAATTGAGCTAATATCTTCGCAAATTGTCTAGCATCTAGTGATACCGCTGTCGATTCCATTTGATAGCCATAAACAACACCCGGAATAGCACCGTTCTGTCTAAGTTGAGTTAATGATGATTGACGCCCTTTATTGCGTTTTTTTACAGTTAAAACAGTATTCATCGCATTTTCCCCTTTCATGGAAACTAAGTCTCATAAAAGGTTTTGCCCGTTCTATAGATTTTTATACATGAGTGCACATTGTATAGTCTGCTCTGACGTTCGCTCCGTTGCTCTATTTCTTCTAACCATCACTGGATGTTTATTTACCCCACAAAAAAAGCCGAGACGTTGTTATGCTCGGCGTAAATGTTAACATTATAATCTCCCAGCTGCACTCAAAGTTACTGCTAACATTTTAGCAAACTCTCCACGGGTAATAAATTGATTTGGCAATAGATTTGTATTGTAGTTTAGAGCATCGATTGCATACAAAGTCTCGGTATGACGCAATGTTTCCCCCTGAAGATAGTAGCTATCCTGATAAGGTAAAATCGCATATTCTTCTTGGACAAAATCTACAGCATCTAATGTTCGACCAAGCATTAAAATTGCCTGCTGGCGTGTGATTTTTCCATTTGGATCAAATATAGTTGGCGTTTTTCCGTTTATGATTCCTAATGAATGCAAGGCACCAACATAACCACCATACCAAGATTTTTTGGCATCAACGTCTTTAAATTGTTTTGTTTGTACTTGCTGAAAGCTGAATGCACGAGTTAATAATGCACTAACTTGAGCACGTGTTAACGAATCATTAACACCAAAATTATCAGCTGTTTTACCTTGAACGATGCCCCTCTTCGATAAAGTGGTAATATACGAACTATACGATGATCTTCCTATATCACGAAAATAATTAGGCGGTGAATTATCAAATTTTAATTCTGCATTACTGTGAATAGTGGCAATTACTCGATCCTTTAAGTCTTGATAAGCAACTGGCTCCAATACGCCCTTTTTAACAACTTGCTTTAAGACCCCGTTCTGACCATTTTTAAAAATTTCCACTTCTAAGGGCTGACGGTTATTGACAATATTAGCTTTAATACTAAAAATATCTCCTTTTTCTGATACATTAATTGTGGCACCATATGCAGAGTACACCGTCATATTTGGTGTTTTCATATGTACATAGCTAGTTGGTTCTTGATAGGCATGCGCCTGCATTGGGACGATCAATGATATGCTTAATAATCCTACCAATACACTCTTTGAGATTTTCCCTTTCATCTTATTTCTCCCTTCTTTTCATCTAACACTATCATACTGGATTTCACTATCCAAAATATAGTGTTTTTAAAGAATTATTCTATCCAAAAAACTACACTTCAATTGTTCAGACTTACGAACAGTTGAAGCATAGTTCAAACATGTACTTATAAAATTGTTACTTTGTTATCTAACAATAAATGTAAATCATGAAGCTTTTTAATTTCAAAATGTGGTTGAATATCGCTTGTATTTTCAATATTACGTATATTAAACCAGCATGTATCAATTCCGGCTTGTAGTCCACCTTTAACATCAGATGTTAAGGAATCGCCAATAATCAAGGTTTTATCCTTATTGATATTATCGATACGCTCAAAAACATAATCGAAAAAAGCTGGCATTGGTTTTTGATAGCCTGTTTGCTCCGAGACAAAAATTCCTTTGAAAAATTGTGCTAAATTTGCATCCTCTAGTCGTTTATTTTGGGTAATTGTTTTACCATTTGAAACGACATATAAATCATAGTTATCTGCAAGCTGTTCGATTACTTCGTAAGCACCGTCAACATAGTGATGCGCCTCTTTCAAATATTTTTGGAAAACTGCTTCAAAGTACTTTCCATCTACATCTATGCCGAATTCCTTAAAAGCAATCGAAAATCGAGTGTTATGTAATGCATCTTTAGACACCTCACCACGTTCAAAAGCACGCCACATGGATTCATTAATCTCCTTATAACGTGTAATCATCGTTCCAGTTACTGCAATATTTACCTGTTTAAATAAACGGTCAAGTGCTGCATTTTCAGCTAAGTCAAAATCTAATAATGTGTCATCTACGTCAAACAATAATGTTTCATACTTAGTCATGTCATTTCCTACTTTCTTTGGTGCTGTATTACCATTTCACTCCTTCTATCATAACGTTTTTTGAGAAAAATAACAGTAAATTTACCCATTCATCCACTTTACTGAATTTTAGGAAATATCGTTTAAGGAAAGGGGTTAAAGATATTCCTTCATTGCGTATTAAAAATGATCATCTTGCCTAAAAATAGCCCTTTCGACAAATTCATATTTGAAAATAACTGCGAATATGAGACAATAGAATGCTAGAAAGGAAGATGTATCAATTATGAAGACCCTACAAAAAATTACGCCTACCTTTGATCCATGGGAAGCGTATTTAGATGTTGAACAACATGGGCATATGACCCTATCTAATATAGAGTTCACCACAACAACTCTTTGTAATATGCGCTGTGCACACTGCGCTGTTGGCTATACATTACAAACTAAAGATCCTGATGCTTTACCAATTGAGCTAATCATAAAGCGTCTCGAGGAAATTCCGCACCTTAAAACAATTTCTATTACTGGTGGAGAACCGATGATGTCTAAGAAATCCGTTCAAAACTATGTATTGCCTTTATTGAAATACGCGCATGAACGTGGCGTACGAACACAAATCAACTCTAACCTAACATTGGAACCAGAACGTTATTTACTGATTGCACCGTATTTAGATGTACTACATATTTCACATAACTGGGGTACTATCGATGAATTCGTCGAAACGGGCTTTGCCATGATGGAGCGAAAACCGACTTATGAACAGCGTGCAGCTTTGTTCCAACGCATGATTGATAACTCAAAAATGCTTACAGAACATGGTGTAATGGTATCGGCGGAAACAATGTTAAATAAAAAAACTTTACCGTACTTAGAGCATATCCATAACCAAATCATCAACGAAATGAAATGTGCACGTCACGAGGTACATCCGATGTACCCTTCAGATTTTGCTAGTGCCCTTACGTCTTTATCACTTGAAGAAACTCGTGAGGCGATTCATCATCTACTTGATACTAGAGACGAAAACACTTGGATGCTATTTGGTACGCTACCTTTCTATCCATGTAGCATGAATGAAGAAGATCAAAAGCTTCTAAAACGACTAAGAGAAGAGAAAAACGTGACGATGCGTAATGATCCAGATGGTCGCTCTCGCTTAAATGTCAATATCTTTACGGGTGATGTCATTGTAACAGACTTTGGCGACACACCTGCGCTTGGCAATATTGTGAACGACGAATTACCAGCAATTTTCGATAAATGGATGGCAACAGATTTAGCAAAATCACTAAACTGTCACTGTCCAGCAGTAAAATGCTTAGGTCCTAACGTTCTTGTTCAAAATATGTATTATAAAGATACGAAGTTTGTTAGTGGCTCTGCTAGAGTGTAAAAGAGAAAATGTCCAATGCATAGATTTGCATTGGACATTTTTTTAGGAGCTATGATACTTTTGCTTCAACAATAAAAACTACCAAATGTCCGAGCATCAGGTAGCTTCAATTTTTTGAAAAAGTGAAAGATAGAAAAATTATCTATACCTTTACTACTTTAGTATGTGAGATAATTTCCTATAGCTAATTCTCACACCATTTGATCGGTAGGAATCATTTAAACTCGCTATTTCTCTTTTAATTTCAGTATTTATTCATGAGGTAAATTTAGACTTTTTATTCTTTCAATTTCTTCACTCGATAAGCCTATTAAATCCATTATTTCTTCAATTGGTTCATGACGTTTAAGTAATTTTTTCACTAACTCTATTTGCTCTTGTTTACGCCCTTGTTCCAGTCCTTGTTCCAGTCCTTCTTTCATTCCCTCTGCAATCCCCTGTTCTCTTCCCTTATTGATTCCATCAATGTAGCGGGCTTCTTCATCTAGGATATACTTTAACCGTGACTGATAAGCAAGAATTGTTTCAGGCGATTGGCTAATTTCTTCCCATGTATCAAATGCTGCACGTAAGTTTTCATCTTTCATCGCTAACTCCTCCAATTCACGATAGATCTCTGCATATACTTTCTTTTTGCGACCATCGACCATACCGAGTAATAACAACCATCGAATTAATATATCATTAAGGGCATCCAACTTCTCTTCATGCCAGAGCGTAATAAACTTGTTCATTTCTATAAAGTGAATTTCCAGCACATCTTCTGGCATTAGCCTTGATTTTGTTATTTATAAAAACATGAATTACTTTAAGGACCTACACAAAATCTTCGAAAGCAAATAAGTTTATATCAAAAAAGCGATGTTTCCGAACTAAACATCGCTTCTTTTTTGTTATTTTCCTCAAAACTTCCTATATTTCTACCACCACATGAATACAACTCGATTTTTCTTTGCTGTACTTCCATTTACATGATTCATAGATTTTTTTCACTAGCAAATTAGGTGCTTTTCTTGTTAATTAGTAGGTTCTGTGTAAGTACTCCGCCGCAAAAGCTAGGCGGTTCATAATAATTCCTTTGCAATTAGCTTGTAAGTATTCATGCGACTTTCTAGTGCGTATTGATTACAGTTTAGCATTACCTCGTCAAATCCATAATGCTCTTGCTCTGCTACTAAAAATTTAGCAATTTCCTCAGGAGTTCCGACAAGATTGGCTTTTCGATTATTAGCGATTGTCATTTTATCCAACTCTGTAAGTGGAAAATCTTTTGCTTCCTCAGGCGACATTGCTTGAATGATCTGCCCCTTCATGAGATGGAGGCGTGTAATATCAATCGGCTTTGCCAAATATTCCGCTTCCTCTAGCGTATCTGCAACTGTCGCCGCATAAGTAACGATAATTTGTGGTTTCTCCATGTAATAGGAAGGTATAAAGTAATCTCTATACGTATCAAATATATCCTTTGACATGTTGCCAGGGAAAAATTGCGCATATGAGTAGCCCACACCTAGTCGTCCTGCCTGCATAGCACTTTGACCACTAGACCCCAGTAACCAAGCCTCAGGTAATTGGATATTAACTGGGGCCGCTATCACTTGATCATAGACATCTTCGCCTGTTTTTTGATTATTCATCAGTTTCAAAGTTATTTCGAGCTTATCGTATTGCTCTGTAAAACGTTGTCTTCTTCCCTCTGCTAGCGCATAAATAGAAGCATGATCCCCACCAGGGGCTCTACCCACGCCAAAATCAATACGATTCGGTGCCAAGCCACTTAATGTTTTAAAAACCTCTGCCAGCTTATATGGAGAATAGTGCATCATCATAACGCCTCCAGTACCGATACGAAGACGTTTTGTTTTCGCCACTAAGAAAGCTGCTGTAACTTCGGGAGCTGAACTAGCCAGTGAATGACTATTATGGTGCTCTGCTAACCACATACGATGATAGCCAAGCTCTTCACCTAAAAGCGCTATTTGTTCTGTACGCTGAAAGGATTCCTCAGCTGTATGACCTTTTGGTATAGGCATTTGATCTAAAATACTTAATCTCATTGAAAACACCCTCTCTGTCTCTTAGCACTCCTCTCTACTGTAATATAGGAAGTTACTTTTACAAAGCAAAAGACCTTACTCATAGGCGAGCCGCTTTGAATGCCATGTTTCATAAACCGTGCCTATAAGCACTCGGTTTTGAACGGGACTCAATACGACATCATTAAATTTCATCGCATAAGCAGTAAATTCCTTTGTTTGTTCATCCACTACAAACTGTAAAATGGCATGTCCTTTAACACCTTCAAATGTAATATCACCTGATAATTCGACAACATGCTCACCTGTTTTTGCTTGGTAATATCGCCAATATGGTTCAAAAAATGCATAATTAAATGCATTACGAACAGATACATCTGAAAAATCCCCTAAATATCCTTCTTTTACTGTATCTATATATTCATTATCAGTTATATCTTTTTTGGCATTATATACAAATCCGACAAGTAGCCCCATAAACACAACACAAATAAATACTCTTATATGATTCCCTAAACTCAAATGCTATCACGTCCCCTTTACGCAAAAAACATCATCACCTACATAATACATTAAAATATACACATAAAGTAGAATATTTTTGATTTTTGCAGAATTACAAAATATCTAAAATTATTTAATTCTCAAAATTAATAGAGAAATACTATTTATGCTATTTACAGTCATGTTTCATTTCGCTACTATCAGAATATTATTATAGAAAAGAGATGACCACCGTGCCTTTTGGTTTAGATGTAAACATTTTACTCATTCTTATCTTTTTTGGCTTTCTAGCCGCATTTATCGATTCTGTTGTAGGAGGAGGCGGACTTATTTCATTACCAGCTCTTATGTTTATTGGTCTTCCACCATCTGCAGCCGTGGCTACAAATAAGTTAGCGGGCACTATGGGGTCATTAACGAGCACTATTACATTTTATCGCTCTGGAAAATTGGATATTAAAGCCGTTTATAAATTGTTCCCTTTTGTTTTTATAGGTTCCATGATTGGTGCATGGATTGTCCATCTTATGGATCCCAGCGTATTAAAGCCACTTATGCTTGTCATGCTAGCAGCTGTAGCAATTTATACTGTTTTCAAAAAAGACTGGGGTAGCATTTCTACATATAAAAAATTGACACCGAAGCGTTACGCATTTTTTGTGGTGATCATTACCTTAATCGGCTTCTATGATGGCTTTTTAGGGCCAGGGACAGGCTCGTTTCTACTGTTTGCCTTTTTAATTGTTGGCTTTGACTTTTTAAAATCTGCGGGAAATGCCAAGTTTTTGAATTTCGGAAGTAATATCGCCGCCCTTCTTATGTTTATATACTTAGGGCAAATAAATTATGCCTATGGTTTACCAATGGGACTTGCACAAATTGCTGGAGCTATCGTTGGTTCTAGATTTGCCATTAAACGTGGTAGCGGGTATGTACGTAATTTATTTATCGTTGTGACAATTCTATTACTTTTGAAAAATACATATGACTATTTTTCATGATTAATTCGTTATATCTTTAAAAACAAAATAAAGCGGTGCAATTTTATTAATTGCACCGCTTTATTGGTTTTGTATATATATTGTTTTAAGTGACACTACTTTACAATTACAATGGTCAATCCTCAACGAATATACCATCTACTCTTCACTTTTCTTTGTCGTTTATCGATAATATTGACTTTTATTTTTTTCTTTTACGGATACTCTTAACTTCCAAAGCTCTTTAGCTAACTGAAATACTTCTTCATCATTCCCATCTTCAATCGCTACTTTTCTTGCTTTTAATAGAGCATTTGCAGAAGGTGATAAATCAGGACAATCCAGTACCCATTTTTTATATTCTTCTATAAAAGGTGCTGTATCACTCCAAAGATAATTATGTTTTAAAAATGCAGCACCCACTGTATTTCTATTAAGCTCTTGTTTATAACGAAACAGCTCTTTCTCATCGTTACCTAATAATACCAATTGTTTCCCATCTATAAATACTATTGAAATATCTTCCTTTTTTAAGATGGTTTCATCATCTCTTAGTTTTAACTTAACTTTCTCATCGTAAATAGTTATTTCTAAGCTTTCATGAAAAGAAAATAATGTCACCATAATTCCCACAAGCAATCCGAGAACCATTGTGATAAAACCTACCCATGCTCCATTATAAGATGCAATTAGATTTAAAGGCCCTTGGAAAGGTACCCATGGTAAAGTACTAGTCCATTTAGCAATACTCGGAAGAAACCATCCAAGCACTAAACCAAGAAGTGGGAAACCAAGCCACAAGATCACTTTATCGGTTTTGGAAAAATTTAATAACGTATAATTATTATCCAAACTTTTATTCATCATTTCACCTTTACTTACTTAATTTTAGGTAAATAATAACACTAGATTAATATACTGTCAAAACGATTTTGTTCCCCCGGAAATTCCAACGTTATCCAACAGTTATTTCAATAATTTCAGAAGCTCTTCTTCCTGCTCCAAATAACAATCGCGCAATATAATTTCCAATTAAATCCATTTTACTCTTTCCCCTTTCTAAGCAATAACAAAAGGTTTATAATTTGCTATGATTTTTCACCAAAATAAAATGGACTTTAAAGTGAAACTCTAATCTGCGGATGTTTTCTTCATTCCCACTGATTGTTAATCTTCACTATTTGGGTTTATACGGATAGTTAATGCAGGATAAATTACCAATTATTTAACTTTGATGTTAACAAAATAAGATAAGTTATTTTATGCTATAAACTTTTTTTCCCCTTTCACACGTCTAGTAGTTGTATACAATTTGAAAATGTTAAAAAGGAGCTTCTTTGGACATGAAAACAAGAAATGCATTTCAACATGAAGAGGTGTTTGTCCAGTTAATTCGTGAACAGAAAGAACGTTTTTATTTGCTCGCGTATAGCTATACGAAAAATGAACAGGACGCACTTGATGTTGTACAAGACAGTATTCAAAAAGCAATGCTTTCTCTAGATCGACTAGAAAATGTCGAGTATATGAAAAGCTGGTTTTACAAAATCGTCGTACGAACATCTATAGATTTTTTACGTAAGCATAAACGCTTACAAGTAACAGACGATGATACATTGCAATATTTAACACCTGCACAAGAGGATGTCTACGAAAACGTTGATTTAGAGCATGCGTTAGATGACTTACCAGTAATGTATCGTGAAGTTGTTATTTTACATTATTTTGAAGATTTAAAACTCGCTGATGTTGCAAATATCCTTAACATTAAACTGAGTACCGCTAAATCTCGTCTTTATAAAGCGTTAAAACTATTGAAAATACAATTGGAAGATGTGAAGGGAGAAACTGCACATGGATGAAAAATTAAAAGAACTAGAAAAGCAATATAATGAGGTATCTATTCCAAAGGAGCTTGATTTTGTGGTTGAAAATGCACTAAAACAAGGTAAAAAGAAGAGAAAAAAACGAGCACCACAATGGTTATTGGGATCTGCAGCTGCTGCAATGCTTTTTACAGCTGGTTTAAATGTCAGTCCTGCAATGGCTAAAACACTTTCAGAAATCCCTGTTGTTGGTAGCGTTGTAAAAGTCTTAACTTGGACTGAATATGAAGTAAAAGAAGAGACATATGATGCAGACATTAAAGTACCTTCTATTGAAAACCTAGAAAATAAAGATCTTGCAAATGCTTTAAATGAGAAATACCGTTCAGAAGGTAAAGCTCTTTATAATGACTTTATTGCCGAAGTTGGTGATTTAAAGGCTAACGGTGGCGGCCACTTAGGCGTAGATAGTGGCTACGACGTAAAAACAGATAATGACCAAATCTTGTCGATTGGTCGTTACACTGTCAATACAGTTGCATCATCTTCTACAACTATGCACTACGATACAATTGATAAACAAAATGAAATTTTAATTACACTACCAATGCTATTTAAAGACGATAGTTATATTAAAACTATCAGTGAAAACATTATTGAACAGATGCGTAAACAAGCTGCATCCGACTCAGATAAAGTATATTGGGTAAAAGGTGCAGGGATTCCAGATGAAGAGGTTACGGACAACTTTACAGCTATTAAAGCAGACCAGCAATTTTATATTTCTGATAAAGGTAAACTTGTTATTTCCTTCGATAAGTATGAAGTAGCACCTGGCTATATGGGTGTCGTGGAATTCGAAATCCCAACGGATGTCCTAAAAAACGAACTTGTAAGCTCTAAGTATATTCATTAATCATACACTTCCGCTAAAAGAAGTTAAAATATATTTCCTAAATACGAGGTATTTGACAATTCAATCGTCAAATACCTCGCTTTTTTTCTGTAAAAAACTGTTTATAAACAAGGTGGGAATACGAAGCTCATGACAGTTGTATTTTTTAGATTCTACTTTACAGAGTAGTTTTTCACGCTTATAATCCTCTTATTTTTTGTCTAAGCTAAAGTGTATCAATTAACGTTAGAGGGTTTTCATATGAAAGGTGTAGGATCAATAAGTATTTTACATGTCATCTTCTTATCTATGACTGTCATTGGCTTAAAAAATCACGTGACAATTATTCCTCCGCTACTAGACGTTGTAGGGAGAGATGGTTGGATATCTGTAATAATGGCCGCATTTATTATATTCTTTTGGCTATTTCTTTTAGTTTATATTCAAAAAAAGACGAATCAGGAACCTATTAGAGACTGGCTAGATGGGAAAATTGGGAAAACAGGCTCTACAATTGTCATTTATATTATAGTTATTTATTTACTCATTCTAGCTGCATTTACGATGGTTGAAACATTGCAATGGGTAAACACAACGTTTTTACCTCAAACACCGGTCATTATATTATTACTCATTTATACGATTCTTTGTCTTTTTCTTGTTACAACAAGCTTACAAACCATTGTTATTTTAAATGTCTTTGTATTATTTGGTGTAGTAGTCTTTGGTTTTTTTGTAGCATTTACAAATATACAGGTAAAAGAATACGAGTTATTACGTCCATTTTTTGAGCATGGGTTCCAGCCCGTTATAAAAGGGATGATTTACCCGGCATCAGGTTTCATTGAATTAGTAATGCTTATATTTTTACAGCATCAATTTAAGGAGCGCCTTCGTTGGTATCATTTTGCCATCATACTTTTCATTTTAATGGGGCTTACTTTAGGACCACTAATGGCCGCAGTTGCAGAATTCGGTCCAACCGAAGCTGCAAAGCAAAGATATCCTGCATACGAGGAATGGGGACTAGTCTCGATTGGTCGCTATATTGAGCATCTTGACTTTTTCTCAATATACCAATGGCTTACTGGTACATTTATAAGAGTTAGCTTTATCTTATATGTAATAGCGGATTTATTGAAAATGACTGGGGCCCCGAAGCAAATATGGAGAATGATAGCTCCACCCTTCTTTCTACTTTGTCTACCGCTAATTATTTTAAATGAAAACATATTTTTGAAGGTGAAAGGGAACTATATATTAACAGTGACTTTTATTTTCTTTTTTCTTCTGTCAATTTTTTTCGTAATAGTAGCGTTCTTTTCAGGGAAGTCTTCTCAAAAAAAGAAATCTGAAAAACAAGAGATGGAAAGTGGTGAATCATAATGCCTCAGCAGGAGAAGGCGATAGATCTAAACACCTTAAAAAAACTATTTCAAAAATCAGCAGATATTCAATTTCAAGAATATACATTTAATCAAAAAAAGGTTCAATTCATTACCTGTGATGCGATGGTAGACCAGCAAATGCTCAATGAAGTCATTATTCGGCGTGTTCAATATCTTTATGACAATTTAGCTGATACAACCTTAGAAGAAAATATTACAAATCAACTTCATATTCCAACGCTTGAAAAAGTCAATGATATAGAACAAGCCCTTAACTTTGCATATACTGGTTTCTTACTGCTTTATTTTGAAGAAGATGGACTTTTATACGCTAGTTGTATTGCTAAAAAGCCTAATCGAAATCCTGAAGAAACGCGGATGGAGGTTCTCGTTAAGGGACCAAGGGATAACTTTATTGAAGACATCCGTGTCAACATTGCACTATTACGAAAACGTTTACCTACGAATTCTTTTTGTGTAGAAAAAATGGAGTTAGGCAAACGTTCAAAAACTAGCGTGGCCATTCTTTATTTTGATGATATTGTCGACATGGATATTTTACACGGAATTAAAAAGCAGCTGGCAGCTGTAGATACAGATATTGTCTTTAGCGGGGATATATTAATGGAGCGGATTAATAAAAATTCCAGGCTTTTCCCAAAATTCGATTACACGGGACGACCCGATTATGCTATTCAGGCTCTAGTTAGAGGACGCTTTATTATTCTCGTCGATGGTGTAGCATATGGCGTCATCACACCTGTAAATTTATTTTTATTATTAAAATCCGCTGAGGATAATGAATATCCCATCATTTTCAGTTCTATAGAACGACTTTTGAGGATCTTTGGCATTTTAATCGGTTTGCTATTGCCTGCATTTTGGCTCTCTTTGACGACCTATCATCAAAATCAGCTACCATTCCAGCTTTTAGCAACAGTCGTCCAAGCAAAAACAGGTTTACCTCTCCCCTCCTCTCTCGAAATGCTAATAATGTTACTTATGTTTGAATTGTTTCGAGAAGCGGGCTTACGTCTACCTTCTGTTATTGGTGGTACGATAAGTGTAGTTGGAGGTTTAATTATTGGTGATGCAGCCATTCGCGCAGGTGTGACAAGTCCAGAAATGATTGTGGTTATTGCAATCTCTACCATTGCATCATTTACTCTCGTGAACCAATCTCTTGTAACAACCATCAGTATATTGCGTATTGCGTTCATTCTTGCCAGCGCTTTCTTTGGTTTATTTGGCTTTTTCATCTCACTTTACTTTACACTTCTTTACTTATGTAATATCCGAATCTATGGTTACTCTTACATGAATCTTGCAACAGATTTAAATTGGACAACTATTAAAAAATCGATCTTCCGCTTATCACCAAAGGGCTACACTGAGCGCAACAAAGCACTTGCACCCCAAGATAACACTCGTACCTCTAAAAGCAGGAAGAAGCAATGAAGAAAAAAATTATTTTACTTTCAAGCTTAGCTTCTTCACTCCTTCTTTCAGGATGTTGGGATGTTACTGAACCACAAAGAATGTATTATGTTGATGGCCTTGGTATTGATTATAAAGATGGCCAGTATGAAATATACTTGCAATTAATTAACTTCACCAATGTTGCGAAATCCGAAATTCCTAATCCTCTAGCTGTACCGGCAGAGGTTGGACAATCTAAGGGAAAAACGTTGGAAGAAGCACTTTTTAAATTATTTCGATCCATCGACCAAAAAGTGTTTTGGGGACATATGACTTACGTTATTTTCTCTGAAGAAGCAATGAAAAACAAAAATGCCATCTCCGTTATAGACAGTTTGTTGCGGTATAGAGAGACAAGGTATCAAATATGGACCTATTGTACACAAGATCCTATAAAAGACATCCTTCTAATAACGCCGATATTGAATAAACCTCTTATATCGTCAAAGCTTAGTACTCCTTTAGATACAGAAGATCAAGAAACATTCGTTGAGCCCGTTAATTTCCGAAATTTAGTTATTGGCTTAAATGAACCAAATCACGAAATTGGTATCCCTTATATATCCATTAACCAAAACTGGGAAACGGCAGTTGAACCAGGTAAAGATACTGCCTTAATAGGAGTCGGTGTTCTTTCCAAAAATGGGTTTAAAGGCTTTATTAAGAATGATGCTGCAAGAGGAACGCAATGGATGCATAATAGAACGCATAGAGGTGAAATCACATTTAAGTTAGATGAAAATGACACAGATAATTTAACGACAACATTAGATAAAATAAAGGTAGATATCAAACCAATTGTTAAAAATGATCAAGTTTCATTTGAGGTAGTTGTAAAATTAAATGCAACTATAAATGGTTTCAAAACTAATGTTTCAGAAGATAAAATAAGAAAAAAGATTATAAAAGAAGTAAAGAAAGAAATTAGAACAACGTATGAAGAAGCATTAGCGAAAGATATTGATATTTATCGCCTTTCTGAACATCTATATCGAAAAAACGTGAAAGTATGGAAAAAGCTAGAGAAGGATGGGAAGATCCCATTAACAACCAGTTCTATTAGTAAATTAGAAATAGACCTTAATCAGATAAGTTCTGGTAGAAAAACATTCATAAGAACAATTAAATAAATAATCTAAAAATATCCTCTCAAATGTACATATCTATTTGAAAGGATATTTTAATTTTATATCTGGATAAGATTTTATTTATTCATTCCAATGTATCGGCTATTCACCAAAAGAGTTGTGCTTATCTTAACGTGTAGTTGATTACCGTTCCGACTTCCAAATGGAATACGTTTTAACAAATGTCATTATAAATATCCACCTTTTGTTTATATTCCCCATTTGAAATATTCTGTGCTGTTGACCTGATATTTATTTTTATAGGGAATTACATTTATCCAACCCTCAAAAATTTATTTGAGTAGTGTAGCTGTAGAATAGCTTTTCCTGACAACAATCATCAAAACTTTTAACAAAGCGTCACACTTTTATTTGCAATTGATGATCAGCATGTTATAATTCATGTATAAAGAATTGAATAGCTTTTGACAATTATGTCAAAGGGGAGTAGCTAGCAGATGTGAAAAAACATCTGATTTCACATTCGTCATTACATGGTTATTTACCATCGGGTGTGAAGGCATATTTTAACGTACAGATATTTTGTGCAACAAACCGTTAATTAGCTTAGCAAGACCTTTGCCTATTTTTTAGGCAGGGGTCTTTTTATTTTGCCTAAAAAAGCAAAGAATACGTTAGAAGCAGTTATATTCATTTCTGTTCTAAGTATAAAGGAGGAAACAAATTTGGAGGCAATTTTACTAGAATATGCATGGGTACTCGTCGTATTAATTGTTCTAGAAGGTTTATTAGCTGCCGATAATGCCGTCGTTATGGCAGTTATGGTAAAGCATTTACCAAAAAATCAACAGCAGAAAGCACTATTATACGGTTTAGTGGGAGCATTTATTTTCCGCTTCGCCGCACTATTTCTTATTACAACGCTCGTTAATTTCTGGCAAATTCAAGCTTTAGGTGCGGCCTATTTATTATTTATGTCAACGAAGCATATTTATGATTCGCGAAAAGCCGCACAAAATCCCGAGGAAATTAATGAGAATAAAAAGCAATCTGGTTTCTGGATGACCGTACTAAAGGTTGAGTTTGCTGACATTGCCTTTGCCATAGATTCAATATTAGCAGCTGTTGCCATTGCAGTTACACTACCTCATATCGGAAATTTTGATGTTGGTGGCATTAATGCTGGACAATTCGCAGTGATGTTTTTAGGTGGTATTATCGGTGTTATTATGATGCGGTTTGCTGCCCGTTGGTTCGTAAAAATTCTCGATAAATTTCCATCGCTTGAAACAGCAGCCTTCTTAATTGTTGGTTGGGTTGGTGTAAAGTTGGCTGTTCTAACACTAGCACACGAAAAACTTGGTATAATTCCACATGAATTTCCACACTCAACAATATGGAAGGCTATTTTCTGGATTGTCTTAGTGGGAATTGCCCTTGGTGGTTATTTAGTTGGTGTGAAAAACCATAGAAAAAATGTAAAATAACACAAAAAATATTACCTGGTCTTAGCAAAGACCAGGTATATTTGTATCATCATCTCGAGTTGCTTGGGACTTAATCCAAGGAATAATAACCTATATTATTATAATAATACAATTTATTCTACGCTTTGAATCTTTTTCTAATTCGACTCGTATGTTACTATATAAAAATTTTTTCATAAGAAAGGATTCTTCTATATGGCGTATGCTAAAAATCAAAACTTAAATAAAATTTTAAAACACTTTGCCTTCATGTGGGTATTGACAGTTGTCGGAATGTACATCGCAACATTACTACCTCCTTCAATTGTCATGCCGCTGTCTATCATTGCTTTGGTACTTCTAATCATTGCCTTCTTTGTGCGAAGTCTGAAACTTGCTAATTCCATTATGTATACAATCCCCTTTTTAATGGGAATTTTACTATTTTGGACAACACAATTTTACATTGCCGAGCTAGGGCAACAGCTTGTTTTACTTGTTTTCGTAGCGACCGTAGCTATTTTCATTGTGTTAGCACTGATTGGTATGGCGATGAATAAAGACATTTCCAATTGGGGAAGCTATTTATTCACAGTATTAATCGTCGTAATTGTATTTTCTCTAATCTTTATGTTTATCCCTGTTAGCAACATAGTCGGTTTGATTATTGCGGGAATTACTGTACTACTTTTTAGTCTCTATACTGTATATGACTTTAACAAAATCCGACATAATTACATTTCAGATGCTGAAGTTGTTGGTATGGCTTTAAATCTTTATTTAGATTTCATTAATTTATTTGTCAACCTTTTAGAAGTAATTTGGCGTTTTAAAAAATTATTTGATTAAATTTTTATAATTGAGAATGAACATCAATTAATCTTTGCATCATAACCTTTTTCCGCTGTATACTATAAGAGATGCAGGAGGTAATTACTGCACAGGGAGGAAATCTTTTATGTTATCTGAAAAACTACACACAGCACTAAACGAACAAATGAATTTTGAATTTTACTCTGCGCATGCTTATATGGCGATGGCGGCATATTGCACAGATCAAGATTACGATGGCTTTGCTAACTTCTTTTTAGTACAGGCTGAAGAAGAGCGCTTCCATGCAATGAAATTTTACAATTTCCTAAGTGATATGGGCTACCGTGCAACAATCCATGGCTTCGATAGCCCAGATAATCATTTTGAGTCTATTTTACATGCATTCAAAACTGCTCTTTCACACGAGAAAGAAGTGACTCGCCGTATTTATAATTTATCTGATATCGCTTTAGATGAACGCGAGCATGCAACAATGGCTTTCTTAAAATGGTTCATTGACGAGCAAGTGGAAGAAGAATCAACATTCGACACGTTAATCCGTAAAATTGAACGTATAGAAAATGATTCTAACGCTATCTTTATGTTAGACGCTGAATTAGCAACTCGTTCATTTACACCAGATGCTGAAGCTTAAAATTTAATATTAAATTGAGTCATTTTTTATTCCTCCTCAATGTTTTAGTCGTACTTAACATTTACCCAGGAAGAATAAAAATGACTCTTTTCTTTAACATAGTTATATGGACTTATTCAAAGCCGCCACTATAATTAAGAAACCCTACTTCTTCGTTTGGTTTTAAAAGCAATTGTTGTTCTGTACCCTTTAAGTAAAATAAAGGCGCTTCATCATTGACATACGGTTCTCCTAAATCCTTATACCATTTTTCATTCTGCTGATTAGGATAAAATTCAAACGAAATGTTATCAATTTTATCGCTCATGCCTATATAAGAACAATATTGCGTCTCAATATCTTTTCCTGTATTATCTTTCAAGTAATAAATATTACAGTCTGTTTCACCATCTATAGTAATGTACTGTTCTCTCTTAACTGGGTTTCCTAACTTATTAACTACATCTTTTCTCGAATTACCTAAAGTAATTCCATTTACCATAAAAACATTCTTTTGTTTATCAATCTTAATAATAAATCTATCTTGTTCAAATAATTCCACCAATGATTTATTATACTTTCCAGCTACCTCTTGTGCTGAGTCCCCATTACTATTAACAGTTTTTATATCTGCCTTATTTTTAATTAGTTCTTCAACAACTTTTTTATCCCCATTTATTATCGCTAAATATAATGGTGTTTGCCCTTGTCCATTGAATCCATTTACATCTGTTCCCTTTTTTATTAATCCTGCTAAAAAAGTCAAATTATCTTTTTTATGATTTAGGAGAACATGGATTGCATTATTTCCAAATTGATCAACCTTATTAAGGTCTAGTCCTTTATCTATAAATATTTGAACTGCCTCTTTATTTTGAGTAAGAATAGCCGTTTCGTATGTATTTTTACCATCTATATTCACTCTCTTTAAATCAATGTCCTGGTTTAATAATTCCTTGATTAATGCTGTATTGTTTAACTGCTGTAATAAGGCAACTTGTACAATATTGTTTCCCTCATTATCTACATCTTGAAGACCTACTTTCGTTTCATTAATAAGGTATTCAATCATTTCTCTATTCCCGGTTTTCATTGCATATAATAGAACGGTATTCCCCATTTCGTCCTTTACGTTCATATCAACTCCGAATTTATGAAGTTCTTTTAAAATTTCATATTGTTCATTGTTAACTGCAACATGCGCAAGGGTATCCTTCTCTTTTCCAACTTTGATATTTCCCATTCCTTTATTCATTAAGGAAATAGCTAATTTTTTATTAGGTAACCTGATAGCTTCACTTATTGAATTTTCACCATCCCTATTTACAAAATTAACATTGGCCCCGTTTTCAATCAAAAAATTTATTTCATTCATATTTTGGCTTTTTACTGCTTCAATTAAAGAGTTATCTTTATCTTTTAATAAAAGATAATTTTCCCATGAAAATGTAAACTTTGTTATAAAGCCATAAGTTACAATACCAATAAGCAAAAAAAGACTGATTAACACAGAGCTATATTTAATAGTTTGCTTTACTTTTTTCTTAAATATTTCATGTTGACGTTCTTTTTCTAATAGCTCTTTCTTTTTTTTCTCTTCCAACTGTTTTTCATATAATTTAATTTGTTCATTTATCGTTTCTTCATTATTATAGATAGAAAGAACATGATCTTTTTCTCTTTTGCACCGCTTACATGTTTTCATATTCTCTACGTTAAGTCTTCCACATACACATGTCCATTTATCATTCAATATTTGTGAATAGTATTTTGCATCATTTCCTTCATGTGCTTTTACAAACGTTAATTGCCTCGGGTTTTTAATTTCGTTTAGTTCTACTTTCTCTAACTCTGTTTCAGTTTTAGTCCATGTAGTTTCATCACTAAAAAGTACTTTCTCAATGACTATATCAATGTTTCTTGCATGTGGAAAACTTTCTAATGAAATTTTTTCATTGTCACCAAATACTTGGTTAGGACCTATTGAGTCAGTAAGCTGAAGTTTATATTTAAAGTTATTTGATTCCCAACCAACTGGCTCACCAAATTGATCAAAACAATAAATGGTAGCATTAAAGCCTTTAATTCTATTTTCTGAAATATTATTAAATCTAAAAGAACAATATACCTTACCAGTTTCTTTACTTCTATAAAGCTGATAATCAAGCACTTCAATTGGACAATTTATATTAACTAACATACAATTCCTCCGATTAATTTAACAACTCAAATTCCTCTTCTTGAGGCTTCCTATTAACTTTTAAACTTATTTCTTGGAGCAATGTAATAATCTTCGCAATTGCTAAAAAGAATATTCCTGTTAATACAATAGATATTGCCGAAACTAAAGTTGTAGTAAGATGAGAGGTATAAGCATCTTTTAATACAAAATATTTTTCTTCTATAAGGTTATTATCATAATGTTTATGAGTCGCTTCTTCCCAATATTTCATATCCTCCCTTTCATCTTTTAAACTTGGAATTTGTGATAAAGCAAAAATTATAGCGGAAACAATTAATATCACACTTGTTATCTGTAGTACTAATTTCACCATTAATCCTCAATATTTTGAAATAACATCTATTATATACTAATTACCTAATGTTTACTACGCACTTTAGAATACTTCCAGGGAGAATATTCACAATTTTCACCTAGTACTTTATTCATTATTAAAGTTTGTACTTGTTTTTTTATAAAAAAGAGAAACGCTAAAAACTAACGTTTCTCTTTTTACTACTTATAAGAACTCCGGCTCTTGAATTTCCTCTCTATTTTAGTGGAATTTTAACCGTTTGAGTTCCATCTAAAAAGTTTTCATAATGTGAGAAATAGATGCGAACTGGGTTGACTACTTCATTAAGGTCATATGTTTCTGTTTGTTCGATTACGTATTCATCAGGTCTATAGTGACTTACTGAATTACTGATAACACTCTCGCCATTTGCATCTATGGCCGTGCCAAGTAAACCGATATTTTTATTTTTATAAGAAGTTGGTATATTTATTGTTATCGTGTGTTTATTAACTTGTACTTTTAAACCTGGAAGAGATGGTTTGAATAGTACTTTGTTTTGGCTAAAATCTACGTCTATAAAATCCTGCCCTTTCGGCAATGCTTTTACTTTTCCAATGGATAATGTTAACTTTTTAGGCTCCCGAAAATAATTACTTTGCATAAAGAACGTTTCTTCGCCATCCTTTAATGTCCCTGTAGCTACCAAACCATTACTTATTGTCGTCCACTCCTCCCCTTTTTCATCCAATAGACGAATATCATCAAATCCTAAAATACGCTTATCATTATGTGGATTGAGAGCAATTGTAATACCTGTACGAAGCGGTGAAATAGAGACCGACTTGATGGTGATTTGCTGACCTTCAAAGCTCATTTTTTCGTTCAATACATAGGTCTTCGTTTTCGCTATTGGCTTTTTAAGTGAAAATGGTATCATAAACTCTGTTTGTTTTTCATCTGCAAATTGGATATATAATTCAAAATTAGCATTGTCATAATTTATAGGATTTTGAAATGAAACCACAAATTTATCTTCAATTAAAGGTGTTTCTTTTGAGCTATACCAGCTATAACTTACTCCAGCGGGTAAAGCTTTACCATTTAGACGGAGCTCCATTTTTTTAGTTTCTAAATTATGAACATCGAAAGGCGCTGAAAATGTATAAGGTAAAATCATACCTGTTTCATCAGCAATAACTCCTTGAAGTGTAAATGATAAACCATTTTTCGTTTGTGACAATCCTAGTTCTTCATAATAGTTATTATGGAGTATATCTTTGACCCCTTTATCATAGGTAATCATTTGAACTAGTGGAGCAAAGCCTGGGATTTTTGCGATGGCACTAGCAAAAACTGGAGAAACACGGATGGACGTTACAAAAAGTAACAGCAATACACAAGTAACAACAATGCTTTTCCATGTACGTTGTCGATTACGCTTTTCATTCTGGAAGCGTATTGTACTCTTCCTACGCGATTCTTCTAATTGCTCATGTGGAATGTCAATTTTCGCAAGTTCTTTGACAAAAATATCATAGTCATGCTTTTCTACCTGTTTCATCTACAGCTCTCCCTTCTCGGTAAAATATAGTTTTAGCTTTTTCAATGCCGCATGTAACCTTGACTTCACAGTCCCTTCCGGAATATTTTGGAGCATAGCGATGTCTCGGTTTTTATAGTCTTGAAAATATTTTAGAAAAATAAGCTCTTGCTGCTCTTTCGGTAGCTTTGTAATGATATCTGTCATTTCAAAGCGCTCGTTATTGGGGGCGTTCTCACCGATTTCTATGTCTTCCTGTAAATCAAGACGTCTGCTTCTATCACGCATATCATGGCAAATATTGAGTAAAATTCGGACAAGCCACGTACCAAAATAACCTGGTTCTTTTACGGTATGTATCTTTTTTAGGCTTCGATAAGTAGCTTCTTGTACTGCTTCAATGGCATCATGTTCATTTTTTAAATAGGCAAATGCCATACGGTACATCGTCTGTTCATATTGTTTTATTAGATGTAAAAAAGCATCTTCGTCCCCAGCTATCGCCCGCTTCACCAACGCTTGTTCATCCATGACATTCACTCCCTTCACTTATTAGACAGTCGAGCTGACATTTTCGTTCGATTTATTTTCTACTATTGGATCAATTGTAACAAATCTCATTTTCATAAAATTGTACAGAGAGAGGAGACTTCTGTACCCGTTGCTAACTTTCGGTACAAAAACACTTGCTGAAAGTAGTTAAATGTACATTAAAGCCTATTTTCAAACCTCTCTATGTAATAAAAGATAGAGGTTGTTATTTAAAACATTGTTGTTTTTTAACGATAAAAGGACTGAAAGATATGTCAAAATATACATCAAGAATTTGTTTTAGGAATATCGCCTGGCAGTCCGTTTATATAGAAAAAGTTAAAGTTGAAAATAATAATCTTCACTTAACTTTTGAGGATCTCTTAATTGCGAAAGAACACCCTCTTAACCCTTTTGACACTGTATGGGAACGAATGAAGCAGTATTAGTTTTTTATGACTTCCACAAATCCAAAAACAATTTAGAGACTACGATATGGATTGTAAGTATTTTCCAATTCCGTTTTTAAGGTTAATTAATTACTTTACTATTGTTACTAAAGATATAAAAGAAAAAAATAAATCATTTTTCGAACAGACTTTCGAGGGCTTTTCTTGGAATTTCGGAGAAGATACTTCAGGCAATTTTAAACTTCGATCTAAACGAATGGAAATGATGTAGGATTCTTTTCATAGCGAATGATAAGTACAATTAACGCTTATTCAACTATCAGAGGCTTGGGATTGCCTAATTCTAATTTCTTTTTCAAACAACCCAACAGTTTTAAGGAGGAAGTGTATGACAATATCTATTCACGATGGTGTGTTAGTAGGATACTCAGTAAATTTTCTAGAAAATGAATTGCTATTAGATATCGAAACGGCGGCAGATGAAATTGTAACTGTTACATTCGAGAATTACTTAGCACATTATTTCGATCATGTAATGGCGGGAAGTATTTTATTCGATATTGAAGAAATAAATTTGAATACATTTTTCGTAGAGAACAGAGAACAATTTGAATCACATAAATTATATGCTTGGCCGATTTGGTACGATGATACGAATGAACTCGAACAATACTTACAAAAAAAATAATTATAAATGTTATGTTATTAGTGCGTCACTTAGATTATCAGGTTATGTATTTGCTAAAACACAGAAAATCAAAAGGAAATGATAAGTTGCGTGAGAAAAGCTAGAGTTTATGAAATATTCTACTTAAGATAAACTACCGAAGTCAAAGGAGCTTTTCTTATTGAGCTAACGGCGCAGCAGTTTAGTTAAACAATCGTAATTAGCTTTTATTCAAAAATTAAACTATTTATTGGAATAAATCTAACCGTTTCCTTAAGAAACGGTTAGATTTAAGGAGAGAAAGTTTATTCACTCGTACTTCTTTAAAACAATTGACGCGTTATGACCTCCAAATCCGAATGAGTTAGATAGACCTGTATTTATTTTCACTTTACGAGCAACAGATGGTACATAATCAAGATCGCATAATGGATCAGGATTTTCTAAGTTAATTGTTGGAGGAACTATTCCTTCTTTTATGCTCATGGCCAAAGCAATGGCTTCCACACCACCAGCTGCCCCTAACATGTGACCAAACATAGATTTATTTGCTGTTACTGGAATTTGATAAGCCTGTTTTCCAAACAGCTGCTTAATAGCTAATGTTTCAGATATGTCACCCACTTGTGTACTTGTAGCATGGGCACTAATAACATCTACTTCTTCAGGAGCTATGTTTGCATTTTTTAAAGCTAATCTCATTGCAAGATGCGCCCCTTTACCTTCTGGATGTGTAGCTACCATATGATGTGCATCTGAACTTGCACCATATCCAATAACTTCTGCATAAATTTTTGCCTCTCTACGTAAAGCATGCGATAAGGATTCTAAGATTAGAATTCCAGCTCCTTCTGACATGACAAATCCATCTCGGTTTTTATCAAACGGACGACTAGCTTTCGTTGGGTCATTGTTTCTTGTTGATAATGCTGTAGCATTCCCAAAGCTTGCTATTGATAAGTCTGTTACAGCTGCCTCTGTTCCACCAGCAAACACAACGTCAACTTCTCCAGAACGAATTAGTCTAAAGGCTTCTCCAATAGCTGTATTTCCAATTGCGCAAGCAGAAACTGGCGACATAGAAGGTCCCATTGCATTCCATTTAATACTAATTTGCGCTGCAGCAGCATTGGAAATCATAGCTGGTACTAGAGCAGGGCTGACTCGTCTTGGCCCTTTCTGTCTGAGCGTATCTATATTTTCAATTAAGGTTTCAATTCCCCCGATGCCTGAACCTACGTACACACCTAATCTTTCGGAATCTATACAATCGAGATCTAACTTAGAATCTTTCCAAGCTTGGTCAGCTGCGGCCAAAGCAAATTGGGAAAAGCGATCTAAACGTCTTGCTTCTATCTTTCCTAAAATTTCATCTGCATCAAAATCCCGTATGATACCTGCAATTTTTGACTTATGATTAGTAATATCAAATGTATCAATAAGAGATATACCAGACTTGCCGTTAATTAGATTGTTCCAAAATGTTTTTAGGTTATTGCCTATAGGAGAGACCACTCCCATACCGGTAATCACTACTCTTTCCACTCTTCATCACTCCAAATCAATAATATAATTGTATTTTATAATCTTTTTATCCTATTACAAGTGATTGTTTATCATGGTATAATTTCCACTAGGAAAAATTGGTTTCATGAGGAGTTTTAAAAATGAATGATAAAACTAGGCTTGAGGCTTTGTCGACATTTCTAAAAGCTAAGCGTGCCCAAATCAAACCAGAGTCAATTGGTTTACCTGCCGGAACCCGGAGAAGGACACCTGGGCTACGAAGAGAAGAGGTTGCACATTTAGCAGGTGTAAGTACTACTTGGTACACATGGCTAGAACAAGGGAGAGATATAAAAGTTTCTTCTATCGTACTTGATTGTATTTCTACAGCATTGCAATTAAATAATGATGAAAGAGACTATTTATATGACCTGGCTTTAGAAACAAAAACGGAAATTGATAATCCAAAAAAGGATCAAGCAGAGCTTAGCCCTTCTTTAAAACGAATACTAGCTGAATTAACATATTGTCCTACCATTATTACAGACCGACATTGCCATATTGTGGGCTGGAATCCTGCAGCTGCTCATATTTTTTTAGATTTTGACCAAATACCAAATGATCAAAGAAATTTGATTCGTATAGTTTTCACCAGAAAAGAATTAAAAGCTTTAGCCGCTAATTGGGAACACTTTGCGAAAGGTTTTCTTGCCATATTCCGTACCTATTATGGTCACTATTTAGGCGATGAGTGGTACAACCAATTTATAAAAGAAATGAGTCATTCACATCCAGAATTTCAAGATTTATGGCAAGAGAGTCAAGTAAGTAAGGCTCCAGAAATGATAATTGAATTTAGACATGCTAAAGCAGGTAAAATGCTGTTTAATTTAACTTCTCTTCAGGTTCAAGGTGAAATGGATTTACGGTGCAGTATCTATACACCAGTAGAGGAGACAGATACAGAAAATAAATTAAAGCGATTAATGAAAAAGGTTTCGGTTGAAAATAAATAAAGTAATTTCGTTATTCCATTTTTTCTGAAGCCACTCTTTAGTAGGGAGGCTTCTTTTTGATGTTCCCCTTCACATTAAGAGGATTAGATTTTTTTAAGATAAAAAAAGAGAAAAAGAGACAGCAATCGCTGTCTCTTTTTCCTACTTATTATTGTTTTATAATACATCAGAGTAAACGTTACTCTTTACTTCTTTATAGTAACAGCGGTTCTCGAATCTCTCCATCAAATGCAGCACGATAAATTGTATAAATATCTTCTCGCTTAAGCGGCATCGGACTACGTGCTAAGATTCTAGTTTGCTTTGTCGCATCATCTGTTAGTTGTTCCAGTGCTAATTCTGGTATATTAAATCCTTTTAATGTTGACGGAATATTAACGTCCTGCACAAGTTGCTTTAATGCATCTACACATTTATAGGAAGCCTCTTCTTGCGAAATATACGCAGATGAAATACCCATCGCATCTAAAATATCTTTCATTCGTTTTTCGCAACTTTGGCGAATATAGCCCATGACATAAGGTAATAATACTGCGTTGGAATCTCCATGAGCAATATGGAATTGGCCACCAAGAGGATATGCTAAAGCATGTACTCCTGCAACACCAGCATTGAAAAAGGCTAAGCCTGCCAAATAACTGCCATAACTCATATCCGAACGTGCCTGCTTATTTTGACCGTCATGCACAGCAGTTCGGATAGAGCCACTAATTAACTTTATGGCTTGTAGTGCAAGTGCATCAGTTACTTCATTGGCATATACAGAAACATAGGCCTCTATTGCATGTGTTAAAGCATCTACACCTGTAGCAGCAGTCACTTTTGGTGGTAAGGAAATCGTTAACGCAGGATCTACAATTGCGACATCTGCTAATAAGTAATCATGTGTAACAACATCCTTCGTCGTTTCAAGTGACAGTACTGAAATATTTGTCACTTCTGAGCCTGTTCCAGATGTAGTTGGAATTAAAATTTTTGGTAATCCTTTATTTTCAAGAGTTTTTGTTCCCGTTAAATTTAAGTAATCTGCCACTTTTCCTTCATGTGTTGCTAAAACCGCAGCAAGTTTGGTTAAGTCTAATGCACTTCCACCCCCTAAACCAATCACTAAATCAAAATGATGCATTCTTGTAAATTCAACTAGTTTTTCACCAATTGCGAGCGGTGGCTCAGGGGCAATATCGGTGTAAATAGTTGTAGAGTACCCTTTTTCTAGTAAAGGCTTTTCAATACTATCTGTTAAACCTAAATCTTTTAAAAATGGGTCCGTGATAATTAAAATATTATTTACTTTGAGCTTTTCTACTTCTAGTAGTAGCTGATTCAAACAACCCCAGCCTGTATAATTTACAGGTGTAAAGGTTAATTTTTGCATAATTGTTTTACTCCTATCTATTCATAATAGCCTTCTGTCGATTTTCTAAATGATTTAAACTGGACAGAATCATGACCAAACCAAACTTGTGAGTTTGTTTCATTTGCTAACCTTCTAATTCGTTCAACTGTAGAATTATAGCCAACAGAATCATATAGTATTCCAGGTGGCTTGACAGGTGGACCAAAGCTTTCAGCGGTGTAAATGGCATCCGAAGCTAAAATAATCCCTCCCGTTTCAGGCATATTAATATGCAAACCTAGCATTCCCCAAGCATGACCACTACCAAAATTCAAAACTTGGATTCCTTCTGCAAGTTTCACATTATCCTCACCACGTTTTATTAAGCGCCAGTGTAAATTGTTTTTTATCCACATATCAACGTCACCCCAAATATAGGCGCCTTCTTTTACATTTCTTGCGTAAGTTTGTAAAGTTCCATTGAATTCATCTTCTTGTACAATGATCGTTGCATTCGTAAAAAGCTCTAAACAACCTGCATGATCTAAATGTAAATGTGAAGCTACAACATATTTAATATCTTCTGGACGCACATTTAACTCTTCTAATCGATGATGTAAATAGCATTCTTCTGGCATATTAATTGGAAATGCTTTCTGAGTAAATTCACCCCAGCGTCCTTCAGGTCCCATTGAATTTGGGTTACATGCTGTATCAAACAATATTTTTCCTTCCGGATGATCAATTAATACTGTATAAATCGGAAACTCTACAAATTCATTTGGCTGGTTTGGATGATCAATCGTTGCAGGGTTATGCATGGCAATCATAAAGTTTTTATCCATTCTCATTGTCCCATTATCCATAACATACAATTTCGGGTGTTGTTTGATTGTTTTCATTTACAACCATCTCCATTCATGAATCAATTATGTCTCGGCATAATTGCATCCGTAATAGTCTTTGTGCATAGGCCGTTCTTCTTTTTCAGCCGGTGTTTGGAAAGAAGTTAATTGTTATTCCAAATCACTAGCTTCATTTCTGTCATTTCCTCAATGGCATATTTGATTCCTTCACGACCAGTTCCGCTTTCTTTAACGCCCCCATATGGCATTTGATCCACACGGTATGTCGGAACGTCATTTATGATGACACCTCCGACTTGTAGTTTCTTTGAAGCTTTAAAGGCCGTCTCAATTGAGGGTGTAAATATTCCTGCCTGTAAGCCATAATTTGAATCATTAACAGCATCAATGGCTTCTTCTACTGATGAAACAGTATTGACAATAACTACAGGTGCAAATATTTCCTCACAAGATACTCGGCTATTAGAAGATACGTTTAATAACACTGTTGGCAGTAAAATATTGTTTTCAATACGACCACCCGTGAGTAGCTTTGCACCTTCTGCTACCGCTTCTTCTATCCATGTGACTGCACGTTGTTGCTCAGTTTCTGAAATCATCATCGCTAAATCTGTTGTTGCATCAAGTGGGTCCCCTATTGTTAACCGTTCTACTTTTGCTTTTAGTTGCCCTAAAAAATCATCCATTATTTTTTCTATTACATATATACGCTGTAGGGAGATGCAAACTTGACCTTGATTTGAAAAAGCCCCCATAACAATTCGGTCCATTATTTTATCGAGTTGAACCCCTTCATCAACAATAACACCAGCATTCGAACCAAGTTCTAATGTGACTTTCTTTAAGCCCGCGCGATTGCGAAGAGAAATACCTACAGCTGGGCTCCCGGTAAATGTTATCATTTTCACTTTTGGATGTGCTAAAAATGCATCCCCTACTAGTTTCCCTTGCCCAGTTACTAAGTTAAACGCACCTGCTGGCAAATTTGTTTGTGCAAATAGATTTGCTAGAAAATGAGCAGATAAAGCTGTTTGTGTTGCAGGTTTCAAAACAATCGTATTTCCAGCTGCTAATGCCGGTCCAACTTTATGAGCAACTAAATTTTGCGGAAAATTAAATGGTGTAATGGCCGCAATAACGCCCAAAGGTTCGCGAATTGTATAACCAAATCTTCCCTCTCCACTTTTAGATGCATCCATTGGAATCATTTCGCCAGATAGTCGCTTAGCTTCTTCTGCTGCAAATTTATAAGTTTCAATCGTTCGATCAATTTCAGCATTGGCATATTTTAATGGCTTAGCTGATTCTAGTGAAATAATTCTAGCTGCCTCATCTCGATTATCGGCAAAAAGATCAGATAATTGTTCTAAAATCTCTGCTCTTTGAAATGCTGTTAAGGCTGCCATTTTGGATTCTGCTGCATGAGCACTTTCAATTGCATGCTGTACATCGTCATGAGTTGCCATAGCAAATTGTGCTACGACCTCATTTGAGTAGGGAGCATGAACCTCCATATATTCATCTGTCATTTGCCATTGCCCATTAATAAATAAACCTCTTTTCAAGACCTAACTCACTCCTCTCATTAAATGGTTACGTATTCATTTTTGAAAATAAAAAATGAATACGTAACCATTATGGTGTAAAAAACAAACTGATGTTCATCAGTTCATTTTTCACACGTTGTATTTCTTGGAAAGAGTCTAACAGATTCTGTTAGTTGGATGCAAGTACTTTTTCTCTCCATTACCTCAAATAATTTTTCAATAGCAATAAATCCGAGGCTTTTTTCGGATTCTAAACCTACTGTTGTTAAGGCAATCGAATGGTGTTTACTAAGCTCCACATTATCGATGCCAATAACATTAAAATCTTTAGGAACTTGAAAGCCCCTCTCTAAGCAAAGGTTTAATATTTCAATGGCAATTGCATCTGTTGCGGCACAAATAGCAGTAGGTCTCGTAGGAAGTTTTAGCATTTCTTCAAATACTCGCTCAATATCATCTTTGTTAGTATTTGTAAAAAATGATGTCGCTGTTTTTATATCTATAGCGCTATCATTTAATGCATTTTTAAAGCCTTTGTATCTTCCATAAAAAGTACTTATTTCATGAGGACCACCAACCCAACATATATCTTGATGACCTAAAGATAAAATATGATTCGTCGCTATATAACCCGCTTCCACATTATCAATCTCTACAAAATGCCTATTTTCCTGATGCTTGCGATTATACATAATAAATGGGATGCCTAATTTTTCAAGCTTATAAAATAAGTCATCTTCATATAACATAGACGATAAAATAATCGCGTCAGCCCTCGTTTCCAAAACAGAATTATAAATTGACTCTAAATTATCTTCAGTCCCAAAATAGACATTTACTTTATAGCCCCTAGCGTTAACATAATTAACGATTGCAGTTGTTGTATCAACAAAAAAAGGATTATGTAACGGGCCAGAAATCAATGTAATAATGCCTGTTTTCTTCTGAACAAGCGATCTTGCAATATCATTTGGAACATAGTTTAATTCATCAATCGCCTTCATCACTTTTTCAATTGTTTTCGGCTTTACGAGTTCAGGAGTATTTAACACTCTCGAAACCGTTGTTTGAGAAACACCCGCATACTTTGCTACATCTTTTGAGGATACCAAAAAACCACCCACTTCATCTTTGTAAGCCTATTTTATACCATTACAAATATATTGTTAATAGTTAAGGGTGTGTGCAAGTAGTTTCTAGTATTAGGAATTATTTTTATTTTTTCCGCGCATAAGGCTTAACGGGTGTAATCACTTGTAATATGGCCGCAGTTTCCTCGAGAATAGTTGTAATTTCTGACATCGGCTTATATGCCATTGGAGCTTCATCCAATGTTTCTTCGTTTACGGATGTTGTCCAAATATCTTGCTCGTTTCTTTAAAAATGATTGACCCCTCAAATGTAAAAACCCTCTTGTTATCTTTATAAAAGATCACAAAATACTAAAAAAATGCCCTAAAAGTTTAAATTACTTTTAGAACATTTTTCCTTAGCGTCTATTCTTCATATTGAATATCTAACTTTTTCGGAATTTCTGGTATATCATTTGATTTTACATCTTTTTCTGCTAAAGCTAACGTATGTAATGGATATTTTTTCTGAACATCGAAAGGAATCTCTGTGTTCTCCATTTTATTGTTCATCTGACTACGTGCAAGTAAACCATTATTCGTCAGGTCAATGCTTATGATACTGTTAATCGTTTCTTTTAGCATTTCAATATCTTTTTCTTTCAACGGCATTTGTTCGTCCATTAAAAATGGTTGAATGTTGTCTTTAATATAGCCCTGCGCCTCAACTAAACAAGAAAATTCGTTTAATTTACTTGAGTACAACTTTAATTGGCGCTTTTCTTTTAAACGTTGTTGATTTAACTCTTGGACTTTTTGCTCAATACGTTCCAAACGCTTTTTCGTTAACTCCATAAGATAACTTTGTATCGAATGAATAGACTGAAGCATTATTGCCTCCGCTTCTTGCACTTTTTCAAATTGTGCAATACAAACAACTTGCTGCTCGTTTAACTTGTTGACACGTTCTTTAAAAAATCCATTTTGTGTATGCTGACCAAAAATAGCTTTCATAAGGCCTTTTCCGTGAATTTTATTATGCTGAGCATCCAATCGATCATATTCACGCAAATATTCACTATGCATATTACGATATTCTCGTAACATTTGTTGGTAAAAAACAGCCTTTTCTGAAAAGCTTTCCACAATTTCATCCTGAAAATAATCGTTTTGTGAAATAGTTTGTAAAAGTTGATATAATGTTTGAACATTTTTAAATACACCGGCAACCTGTTCGTATTCTTGCTCATATTCAGTCACAATCGCTAAATCACGTTGATAGCGTGAAAATTCGTATTGTGTATCGCCTGCATACTTTTCAATGTTCTCAACAGCAGATTGGAATGGATCTCTTTGTGGAATAACAGCTAATTCGAAGTGGAATCGTTCAAGCCATTGCAAGAAGCGAATTAATATGCCATACGTTTTCTTATCACTATTTTCTGCAACTCTGTGGATTTCTGAAATTAATTGCTCGTACTGACTTTTTTGCCAAAGCTCATCACTATCAGTCTGTTTAGCCTCAATCGCTTCCCTTGCAGAGATAGCTACAAAATCACTGATTAAATGTCCCAATCGTTCTCTCTCAGTATTGATAAACGCCTTCGTATTTTCATTTGAATCTATGGCATTGACGACACAAAGAGGCTCAACACCTTTGTTTTTTAACGTTTCCATCAATAATATTTCAGGATAAATAGCCATCGAACCTGAGCGTAATACCCAAAAGATTTCGTCAACACGATTCATCAATGCTTCTGGGAAGTAGGCCATTTCTCCTCCCCCTGCTTCCAATGAAACAGAATCTATAATTGTCACTGATTTTAATAAATCATTTTTCAAATATACTTCTAGGTAATCTAAATGTTCTCGTAATATTTGAGATGCAAAAGTATCGCCAGTTGTCAATAATTCTAACTTACTCATATCAAATATTGCTACAACACCATCTAAAAAATACGCCTTTATTTCTTCATGTTCACCGTATCGCAAAAACGTATTTACCCCTGTTGGATGCTGATCATTAACAGGCAAAACCTGACGTCCTAGCAATCCATTTACGAGTGTTGTTTTTCCAACACGCTCTTTCCCAACAATAAGAATCATCGTTTCGTTGTTAGCATCTTGAATGATACGATTTAAGTGTTTAGCTGTATCTTTTACATATGTATTTTGTATAATAATGCCATGTAATTGGCGCAAATGATCAACAAGCTGTGGCAAAATATTATTCGCTGAGGCAGTATATTCGATCGGTACATTATCAATATTTGTCATCCCCAAAAACCTCTTTTCATATGTATCTAAAGTTATTATAAAGGAATTTATTCTCTTTTTAATACATAGTACTAAGAAATAGCGACAAAAAAGGACAATATACTTAAATCAAGCCGTCACAAATAGGTAATAAATCTTACACTTTAATACCTACTATCTCAGATATCATTACCCATTTTAGACTAAAAGAAATAATAATAGAGCTAGTCTTCTCTTTATTCAACACCCGCCATACGTGCGTAAACCGCCCCAAGAGTTGGCATTCCACCTTGTGCACCGAATTTCTCTACTGATAATGAAGCTGCAATATTTGCAAAATACACTGCCTGATCCAATGTTTGCCCTTCTACTAATGCATAAGCAAGTGCACCGTTAAACGTATCTCCTGCACCTGTTGTATCTACCGCTTTAGTCAAATAGCCCGGAACATGAATAGGATATTCACCATCAAAATAGCGTGCGCCGTCACTACCTAACGTAACAATCATTTTATTAGGATATTTTTCTAATATTTGTTCAACATCATCTCCAAAAATTTCCGCACACTCCGTTTCATTTGGAGTAATATAAGTAATATTCTCCATCCATTGCACATCAAAATTAGCCGCTGGTGCTGGATTTAATAAAACAGGTACATTCGCTTCTTTACAAAGTTTTATTGCATAAGCAGTCGTTTCCACTGGGATTTCTAGCTGCATAATGACCATTTGACTTTTTTGAATGATTTCCTTCACTGCATCTATATGCGCAGGCTTTAGTTCATAATTTGCCCCAGGCACTACTATGATACGGTTATCGTTATTGTAGATTAAAATATTAGCAATACCAGTAGGTGCAGATACGTTTGTAATAGCTTCAGTTTGAATATACTCTTGCTGTAAAACAGTGCGCAATGTTTCTCCAAAACTATCGGAGCCTACACAACCTATCATTGTAACTTCACTTCCAAGACGTGCCGCTGCAATTGCCTGATTAGCCCCTTTTCCTCCTGGAATCGTTTGAAAATCTTTACCTAAAATTGTCTCTCCCTGCTTTGGAAAAACTCCCATTTGAACAACTAAATCCATATTTATGCTACCTATTACTGTAATCATCATTTGACCTACCTTCCATTTTATTTTCCATTTTAACTGAGAAAACAATAGAAAGACAGGTCATTTACATTTGAAAATTATGGGGTTATGTTCAATTAAGTTTTCCCAATAAACCTTTCCTTGCCTCTAGCTCAATTTTTCTATCACAATCTTCACAGGAAAACTTCCCGTTCATATTTTCTTTATATAGTTTATATTTCCTTGTTCCTTCTACAACTTCAAATATTTGCTTACAAAAAATACAATGAACCTTATAGCTAATCATGATATTTCCTCCTTTAAGCCAATGTAGTTTTTTTTGGAATATAGCACAAAATATAATAAGACCGACAATAAAATACTTATAATACCGAAAATAATTGAAGTCATTTGAAGTGTAAATAACTCTGCAAACAGACCTAATAATAATGTAAAAGAAATTTGTAAAATATTTTGAAATATACTAGAAATACTACCGAATCTCCCCATCATTTCAGGTGGTACATTTTGCTGATAAAACGTTTCATAACCAGTATTACTAAATGCCATAAAAAAACCTAGAAAAACTAAACTTACAAATGCCAATATACTTGATGTCGAAGCATAAAAAGCTGTATAAAACAACATTGTCAAGAACAAACCAAAAGCCATATATGATCGGGTCGATGATTTTTTGGCGAAGCTTGCAGCAACCATTCCGCCTACAATTGCTCCGGCTCCTGCACTACTGACAAAGGCACCATATAAGCTATCGGATAAAGCCAAATCTTGTTTTATAAATGTTGTTTCCTGAGAATCAAGCGCAAATGCAATCATTAACGTACTTTGAAACAGAAAATAAATCGTAATAAATAATGAATTTCGTCGAATGAAGTTTAGTACCACTAGATAATCACTTTTTAATAGTTGCCAAGTAATGCGCTGCTGTGAAGTTTCCTTTACATCATCTACGTCAGGTAATAAGTAAATGATCATAGCACAAACAAAAAATGTAAGGCTGTTAAACCAAATCGTAATTGTTGTATTAAAAAGCATGATGAGGAGTCCCGCAAGTGCTGGACCTACTAAAAATGAGCCTGAATTGAACGTGCCAAGTATTGCGTTGAATCGTTGTCTATCTTCTGAAGGAACAAGCTTTGTAATATAATATGTACTGCTAGGCCCAAAGAAACTACTCGCTATATTCGCTAAAAATAACAGCGTATAGATGAGCCAAATAGATTCCATAAATGGCATACAAAAAACAATGAAACCTCGTATAATATCAGTTGCAATCATCAGCCTGCGTTTATTCATACGATCAATGAAAGAGCCAGCTACCAAACTTGTTAAAACTCTTGCTATTGGTCCGACAATAAAGATTCCTGCCATCGCAGCAGGCGATTGTGTTAAATGCCATATAAATAAATTTAGCGCTACAAGGTAGATCCAGTTCCCTAAATTGGAAAACCCTAAACCCCCAATTAATAAACTGTATTTTCGAAGGATTATCATTCAAGCTCCCTCCTTTCTCTTTCCAAAAACATTTTTGGTAATAAATAACTAATTACCATTACGTGGGGTTGAATTCCATTCCGGCTGGGAGATTTCCTAAGGGCATTCAGTCGAAACAGAAATCAACTTATATACATGACATAGCTTTTAACAATTGTCATGCCTAACTTCCAGCAACAAGCTGGATAACATTCCATTTATTAGCTATACCTCTATATTATCAAAATATTGCATCAATTAGTTATGCTTTTTTTACAAAAATAAACATTAAAATAACTAAAGCTGTATTTTTATTATGTAAAGTGGTAAGGATTAGTCATTTGCTAATATTCTCCACTCCTGAGTAGTTTACATTCAAACCCGAGCAATTTCGTCCTTTACCTGATCACTTTTTCTCTCTACCTGAGCAGTTTCGGCCCTCACCCGATCACTTTTCTCGCTACCTGAGCAGTTTCGGCCTTTACCCGATCACTTTTCTCGCTACCTGAGCAGTTTCGGCCTTTACCCGATCACTTTTCTCGCTACCCGAGCAGTTTCGGCCTTTACCCGATCACTTCTTCTCTCTACCTGAGCAGTTCGGCCTTTACCCGATCACTTCTTCTCTCTACCCGAGCAGTTTCGGCCTTTACCCGATCATTTTTCTCTCTACCCGAGCAGTTTCGGCCCTCACCCGATCACTTTTTCTCGCTACCTGAGCAGTTTCGGCCTTTACCCGATCACTTCTTCTCTCCACCCGATCACTTCTCCCCGCTACCCGAGCATTTCCCCCTTAATTCAATGCAATTCCTTTTCTCTGCAATAAAAAAACTGAAGACAACTTAATATGTCTTCAGTCAAAATGAACTCTCTTCATCTATTAGAATGCAATACGTTCTGCTTCGTAAGCAGCGATTTGTTCTTCGTATTTAAAGGTTAGGGCGATTTCATCCAAACCATTCAGCAATGTTTCTTTATAGTAAGGATCGATGCTAAAATTATAAACTGTACCATCTTCACCCGTTACCGTTTGTGCTTCAAGATTGACTTCCATCGTGTACGGTTTTTCTAAGCCTTTCGCTAAAATTTCGTCACACTCTGCTTCAGTTAGTTTGATTGGTAAAATTCCATTTTTGAAGCAGTTATTATGGAAAATATCTGCGAATGATGGTGCAATCACTACATTGAAACCGTAATCTAAGATGGCCCACGGTGCATGTTCACGAGATGAACCACAGCCGAAGTTATCTTGAGCTACTAAAATTTTAGAGTCTTTAAATTCAGATTTGTTTAACACAAAGTCCTTTATTTCATTACCATCTGCATCGAAGCGCCAATGGTAAAATAAAAATTGCCCAAAACCTGTACGCTCAATACGCTTTAAAAACTCTTTTGAAATAATTTGGTCTGTATCGACATTTTTACGATCGAGTGGTGTTATTACACTATTTACGATATTAATTGGTTCCATTTTCATTCATCCTTTCCGTGTAAATGGAAATTACACAGTTTCCTTTACGAATTCACGAACATCCACAAAGTGACCAGCAATTGCAGCTGCTGCTGCCATTGGTGGTGATACTAAATGTGTACGAGAACCAGCTCCTTGACGTCCTTCAAAGTTACGGTTTGATGTTGATGCACAGCGTTCACCAGCTGGTACTACATCATCATTCATTGCCAGACACATAGAGCAACCTGTCTCACGCCATTCAAATCCAGCAGCTGTAAAGATTTTATCTAATCCTTCTGCTTCTGCTTGTATTTTCGTCGAATATGAGCCAGGCACAACGATCGCTGTTACATTTTCATGCACCTTACGTCCTTTAATAACATCTGCCGCTGCACGTAAATCACTGATGCGTGAGTTTGTGCAGGAACCGATAAATACGTGTTGGATATCGATTGAAGTTAATGGTTGACCTTCCTCTAAGCCCATATAGGTAAGTGCTTTGTGAAGAGCAGCTTTATCTGACTCATCCTCATAATCTGCCTGTGTTGGAACGTTACTTGAAACACCTGAACCCATTGACGGATTTGTTCCCCAAGTGATAATTGGCTCAATTTCTTCTGCTTGAATGATTCGAACTGTATCATATGTTGCATCTTCATCGGATGCTAAGCTTAGCCAATAATCTGCTGCTTCCTCAAACTTTTCTCCTTGTGGAGCATGTTTGCGACCACGGATATAGTCAACAGTCGTTTGGTCAGGAGAAATTAGCCCTGCCTTTGCTCCCGCCTCGATTGACATGTTACAAATTGTCATCCGTTCTTCCATTGAAAGCTTATGGATAGCCTCTCCAGTGAATTCCATAATATGTCCTGTACCGACCGCGATACCGAATTTAGAGATAATCGCTAGAATAATATCTTTTGCAGCGACCCCTACAGGTAGCTCACCCTCTACACGAATTTCCATTGTTTTCGGCTTATTTTGCCACAGAGTTTGTGTTGACAATACATGTTCTACCTCAGATGTACCAATCCCGAAGGCAATCGCTCCGAACGCACCATGGGTAGACGTATGGGAGTCACCACAGACAATCGTTTTACCAGGCTGAGTTAAACCTAGCTCTGGTCCAATTACGTGAACAATCCCTTGATCAGGATGCCCCATTCCTGCAAGCTCAACGCCAAATTCTTCAGCATTTTTAGCTAACGTTTCAATTTGGTTGCGTGCAATTGGATCATGAATCGTTGGTAGATTTTTTGTAGGTACATTATGATCCATTGTTGCAAAGCTTAAATCTGGACGACGCACTTGACGTCCGTTCATTCGTAGACCTTCAAAGGCTTGCGGAGAAGTTACTTCATGAATTAAATGGAGATCAATATATAACAGGTCCGGTTTGCCCTCTTCCTGATAAACAACATGTTTATCCCAAATCTTTTCAATTATATTTTTGCCCATTATCTTCACCTATTTCTTAAATGTATGTTGTCATAATGCTTTCTGAAACAAAGCTTGTATCTATCTCGTTAATGACTTTATCTGTCCATTCATTCGTTGATAGTATACGACTGCCATCACGTGCAAGATCTGCCGTGAAATAGCCATCATCAAATACTGCACTTACTGCACGTTCAATTTCTGCAGCCTCTTCTCTTAAGCCAAATGAATATTGTAGCATCATGGCAACTGAAAGTATTGTTGCGGCTGGATTTGCAACACCTTGGCCTGCAATTTCTGGTGCTGAGCCATGTACTGGTTCATATAGACCGAAATTATCCCCGCGAATAGATGCAGATGGAAGTACACCTAAAGAGCCTGTAATAACAGATGCTTCATCACTTAAAATATCCCCAAACATATTTTCAGTAACGACTACATCATAATGACTAGGATTTGTAATTAATTTCATAGCAACTGAGTCTACTAAATTGTGCTCCACTTGGACATCTGGATACTCTTTTTTCTTCGCTTCTACAACTTCGCGCCATAGACGACTCGTTTCAAGTACATTGGCTTTATCAACAGAGCATAATTTGCCTCCACGTAAACGTGCTAATTCAAAGGCATTTTCAACGATACGTTCAACTTCAGCAGTTGAGTAAACAGTTGTATCAATCGCGCCATTCTCAGTACGCATACGTGGTTCCCCGAAGTATACGCCGCCTGTTAATTCACGTACAATCATTAAATCGACGTTTTCGGCTACTTCACGCTTTAATGGTGAAGCCTCTAGTAAACTCGGGAACGCCTTTACTGGACGTAGGTTTGCGAATAAGTCAAAGTGTTTACGAATACGTAGCAATCCTTTTTCTGGACGTAATTCAGGTGGATTATTATCCCATTTTGGACCACCAACGGCTCCTAGTAAAACTGCGTCACTATTTTCACACATCTCAATCGTCTCGTCTGGTAGTGGATTATTGTGTTGGTCGATGGCAGCGCCTCCGATTGTTGCATAACCTAAATGGAATGTATGGTTGAATCGCTTACCAATCACCTGTAATACACGTACAGCAGAAGCAACAACCTCTGGCCCTATTCCGTCACCAGGAAGTACTGTAATTTTTTTCTCCATCGTCA
This sequence comes from Lysinibacillus sp. NPDC058147, assembly GCF_042884205.1. Taxonomy (NCBI): domain Bacteria; kingdom Bacillati; phylum Bacillota; class Bacilli; order Caryophanales; family Bacillaceae; genus Lysinibacillus; species Lysinibacillus sp. NPDC058147. Next base: position 927,638 of record NZ_JBHVUJ010000001.1, on the reverse strand, counting down.
AAACACCTTTCTTTGTATAGCGTTGAACTACGCTATTTTAGTTAGACTCTCTCCTATTTAATAGGTGAGGTCATCAATATTACGACTACACCTAATTGGCCAAATTGCGTTTGGGATGTGAATGATGCTGACTCAATTCACTACCATTAAAATCTGCGCGACCTTCACAAAAAGCTTGATGATTGATTAACTGACAGGCTGTGTACGAAGGCTTGCTTGTATTAAATGACGGTTAATGGCATTTAAATAAGCTTTTGCCGATGCTTCTAAAACATCCTGTGATGAGTTTCGCCCGGTTGTTGAAATACCATCATATCGAATATTAATTACAGCTTCTCCTAATGCATCTCGTCCCTTGCCAACGGACTTAACTCGATAATCAATCACATGAATATCTCCTTGAACAAGTTGCTCAAGCGTATTAAAAATAGCTTCCACCGATCCTGAACCTGTTGCCACAACTGTCTTTTCCAAACCTTCTGGTGTTAAAACAATCGCTGTTGCTGTTGGTATATTTTCTGTACCATATTGCACCTGTACCATCTTTAGTTCGTAAAGTGGAACATCTTCTATTTGAACTTGTTGCTCAGTAAGAAGCGTTAGTAAGTCTTCTTCTGTAATTTCTTTTTTACGATCAGCAAGCTTTTTAAATTCTGTAAATGCTTTATTTAGTTTTTCATCCGAAAGGTTGAAGCCCATTGTGTCTGCTCGGTCACGGAATGCAGCACGACCTGAGTGTTTACCTAGAACGAGAGGTACCTCCCCTTCACCAATAAGGGCCGGTGAAATAATTTCATATGTTTCAGGATTTTTTAATACACCATCTTGGTGAATACCTGATTCATGTGCAAATGCGTTTTTACCAACAATAGCTTTGTTTGGCTGAATAACCACATTCGTGAGCTTACTGACTAATTGAGAAGTACGCTTAATTTCTTGTAAATGAATACCTGTTTCTACAGGGTAAATATCTTTACGGATATGAAGGGCAACTGCGATTTCTTCAAGTGCAACATTCCCAGCCCGCTCGCCGATACCGTTAATCGTACCCTCTACTTGTGAGGCACCATTTTCAATGGCAGCAATCGTGTTAGCGGTTGCCATACCTAAATCATCATGGCAATGTGCAGAGAATTTCACCTGTTCAGCACCTTTTACGTTTTCAAGCAGGAATTTAAATAATGCACCATATTCTTGTGGCGATGCATAACCTACTGTGTCAGGTACATTAATGGTTGTCGCACCTGCCGCAACAACTTCATTCATAATACGTACTAAAAATTCATGATCTGAGCGGAATGCATCTTCAGCAGACCATTGTACAAGTGGAAAGAATTTTTTTGCATATTTAACGGCTTCAACCGCTTGTTCTACCACTTGATCGGGTGATTTTTTTAGCTTGTATTCCATATGAATTGGAGAAGTTGCTAGGAAAATATGAATGTGTGGTTGTTCAGCCACTTTAATGGCTTCCCAAGTTGTGTCGATATCTTTTTGTACACAGCGAGCTAAACCTGTTACGATCGTGTTTTTCACTGTTCCAGCAATACGGTTTACCGCCTCAAAGTCACCGGGTGACGAAGCAGGAAAACCTGCTTCAATAATTGTCACTCCTAGGCGCTCCAGTTGCTTGGCGATTTCAATCTTCTCTGCGGTGTTTAGATTAATACCAGCAGATTGTTCGCCGTCGCGAAGGGTTGTATCGAAAATATCAATTTTTCGCACTTGCAGCCACTTCTCTCACAACTTTTTCTTTACCTTCGTTGATGAATGGCATCATAGCACGTAATTTAGCACCAACTTCTTCGATTTGGTGGTTTGCACCAGCTTCTTTGAATTTTGTATATTCTGGACGACCGTTTTCATTTTCTTGAATCCAACGGCGAGCGAATGTACCATCTTGGATATCTGTTAATACATCTTTCATACGGGCTTTAACTGATTCATCGATAATGCGTGGTCCTGCAACATAGTCACCCCACTCTGCTGTATCTGATACTGAGTAACGCATTGTTGCCATACCACCTTCAAACATTAGGTCAACAATTAATTTTAGTTCGTGAAGTGTTTCAAAGTATGCTAATTCTGGTTGGTAGCCTGCTTCTACTAAAGTTTCGAAACCTGCTCTTACTAATTGTGTAGCACCACCACAAAGTACAGCTTGCTCACCGAATAAATCAGTTTCAGTTTCTTCTTTGAATGTTGTTTCAAGTAAACCACCACGAGCTGCACCAATACCTTTACCGTATGCAAGAGCTAAATCTTTTGCTTGGCCAGTTGCATCTTGATGAATTGCGAATAATCCTGGAACACCAGCACCTTCTTGGAATTGACGACGAACTAAGTGTCCTGGTCCTTTCGGTGCAACTAGGAATACGTCCACATCTGCTGGCGGTGTAATTTGACCGAAGTGAATGTTGAAGCCGTGTGCAAACATAACTGCTTTACCCGCTTCAAGATGTGGAGCTATTTCAACCTCATATACAGCTTTTTGACGCTCATCTGGAAGTAAAATTTGGATAACATCTGCTTCTTGTGCTGCTTCAGCAACAGTTTTTACATCTAATCCATCCGCTTTTGCTGCATCGAAAGATCCGCCTGGACGAACTCCTACTACTACATCGAACCCTGATTCTTTAAGATTTAATGCATGTGCGTGACCTTGTGAACCATAACCGATGATTGCGATTTTTTTCCCTTTTAATACTTCCTCGTTGATGTTTTGTTCATAGTACATTGTAGCCATAGTTTGTTTCCTCCTAATTTTGGGTTTGTTTTTTCAGCTTCGGATGCCATTAAGCCTAAAGGCTATGGATCCAAAGCTATGAATTTTTATATGCAAACTATTTTAAAATAGAGAGCTGCGTATTTGAGATTTTTTGTGTTTCACGAACAGATGCAGTAGCACCTGTGCGCGTTAATTCTTTAATACCATAAGGTCGAATTAGTTCAATAAAGGCATCAATCTTATCTGGATCTCCTACTACTTGATAGGTGACAACGTTTTTCGCTGTATCAATAATTTGTGGACGAAATGGTTCAACAATTGAATTCATTTCCAGTCGTAAATTTGGTGGTGAAATTACCTTTACAAGCGCTAACTCGCGTAGCACGATTGATTTATCTGTAATGTCATTGACCTTTAACACATCAATTTGCTTTGATAATTGCTTCACTAGCTGTTCAATTTTACGCTCATCCTCAACGTTTACAACAAAAGTCATTTTCGAAAAGTTTGGCTGTTCTGTATGACCAACTGTGATTGATTCAATATTAAATTGACGCTTCATCAGTAAGCCTGTTACACGATTTAACACACCGCTTTGGTTAATCACTGTTACTGTAATTACTCGTTTCAATTCTTTTTCACCCCAATCATTTCATGTAGGCCTTTACCTGGTGCTACCATTGGATAAACACATTGGCTCTGTTTTACACGACAATCAATTAACACTGGCTCATCAGAAAGTAGTGCCTCACGGAAAATACTCTCCGCTTCATCGATTGTGTTAATTCGGTAGCCCTTAAGACCATATGCATCCGCTAATTTAACAAAATCTGGTTGGATCGGCATTAATGAAGATGAATAACGCTCCTCATAGAATGTTTCTTGCCATTGGCGCACCATTCCTAGACAGCTATTATTTAAAATCACTATTTTTACCGGTAAGTTGAATTCTTGTAGTATAGAAAGCTCTTGCGCAGTCATTTGGAATCCTGCATCACCTACAATGGAAACAACTTTTTTGTCTGGCTTCGCAAACTGGGCGCCAATTGCAGCTGGGAAGCCGAAGCCCATCGTACCAAGTCCACCAGACGTTACCCATCCGTGATCATTGTTTAAGCGATAATATTGTGCAGCCCACATTTGATGCTGACCAACATCTGTAGTGACAATTGCGTCACCTTCAGTAATTTTATGCACAAGCTCTAATGCTTCCTGCGGTAAAATTTCTTTGTCCCCTGGCTCCTTGCTGTACCATAATGGATATTCCCTTGCATGATTATTTAAGAATGCTAGCCATTCTGTTGTATCTGGACCATCAAAGTCTTTTTTCAATAATGCTTTTAATGCTTCTTTGGCATCTGCAACGATCGGAATATCTGTCGGAACGTTTTTTCCAATTTCTGCTGGATCAATATCGATGTGTACGATTGTTGCATTTGGAGCAAATGTTGCTAAGTTACCCGTTAAACGGTCATCAAAGCGAGCTCCGATATTCAACAATAAATCTGATTTTGTAATAGCTGTGTTCGCTGTTGCAGTTCCATGCATTCCTGCCATACCGATGAATAATTCATGCTCACCATGGATTGAACCAAGTCCTAGTAGAGTGTTTGCTACGGGAATTTGGTATTTTTCAGCGAATGCTGTTAACTCTTCTTTGCCATCTGCAAAGAGGACACCAGCTCCAGCTAAAATGACTGGATTTTTGGCCAATGAAATCGCCTGAATTGCCTTTTGAATTTGTAAATAATTTGGTTTGTAAGTTGGCTGATAACCTGGTAAATATATTTCGTCAGGAGCCTGTGGTGGGTTCTCCACATCAAATAACATTTGAGAAACGTTCTTCGGGAAATCCACTACAACAGGGCCTTTTCGACCAGTGCTTGCAATATGAAAAGCCTCTTTAACAATACGTGGGATATCATTAACGTCCTGCACCTGATAATTGTGCTTCGTAATTGGTGTCGTAATTCCCATAATGTCCGCTTCTTGGAAAGCATCAGTACCAATCACTGATGTTGAAACTTGACCTGTGAATATAACTAATGGGATGGAATCAATCATCGCATCTGCAATACCAGTTACTAAATTTGTTGCCCCTGGGCCGCTTGTTGCAATAACAACACCAGTTTTATTGGAAACACGTGCATAACCTTCCGCTGCATGGATTGCACCTTGTTCATGTCTAGTTAAAATATGACGAATCGGATTTTTATACATTGCATCATAGATTGGCAGTACTGCTCCACCTGGGTAACCAAAAACAATTTCAACACCTTGTTCATGCAGTGCTTGAACTAATACGTCAGCACCATCTTTCGCTTGATAGGTTTGCTCAGCTTTTGCTGCTGTTGCTAATTCTTCTTTTTCATTGATAGAAACATTCGTACTCATCAAATATGCCTCCTTCTTATCATTCAATTTCACATCAGTAATGCGCATCATTGAAGTGTTACAAGCTGGTTATCTCCTTGAAAAGAGATGACAGACTCTTTCTTATGCCGTAAAAAAATAAAAAGCCCTTTTCTCCACACGCAAAGAATTACCTTACGTAGGGATGAAAAAGACTTTCCATGGTACCACCCTTTTTTATAGCAAATAATTGCTACCTCGTGAATAAATATTAACATTTATGCACCAATGCGAAATCATTCGCATCCAATACGGTGTCATAAATTATTTATTCATTAATAACGAGCACTTTCGATTATGCCCGGAGCTATCTAATGGCGAACACGCGTTTAATAGCCCACTCAGAGGGGATGTCGGATCTAGTTGTATCGCCGGCTTCCAGCACGACCGGCTCTCTGGTAAATACAAGGCTCTAGAACCTTTAACCTCATCAACGCTTTATCTTTTTCAATTGTGCCTTGGCATAATTGCGTCTGGAATCGGCTTTGTGCTTGCACAAAGAACTCCTTTCCGATTCCATGACATCCGCCGGAGGCTTTAACTTCTGAAAGAAGTTAAATTTTCATAACGCCACCTGTAGAGGCGCTTGTTACTAATTTTGAATATCTTGCTAGCCATCCGCGCTTAATTTTCGGTTCAAATACCGGTAGTTTTGCGCGACGTTCAGCTAATACTTCATCTGAAACTTCTAAATTGATTGTACGATTTGGTAGATCAATAGTGATAATATCACCGTTCTCTACTAAAGCGATTGGACCGCCTTCTGCAGCCTCTGGTGAAATATGTCCGATTGAAATACCACGAGATGCACCTGAGAAACGTCCATCTGTGATTAACGCAACTTTTGTGCCAAGACCGCGACCTTGAATCGCAGACGTTGGTGCAAGCATTTCGGGCATCCCCGGGCCACCTTTTGGTCCTTCGTAACGAATGACGACTACATGGCCCTCTTGGACAGTACCGTTATCGATATTTTCCTGTGCCGCTTCTTGTGAATCAAAGACGATTGCTTCGCCTCTGAATACTTTGATAGAAGGGTCTACAGCTCCTACTTTAATGACTGAACCATCTGGCGCGATATTACCAAATAACACCGATAAACCACCAACTGGGCTATACGGATTGTCTTTCGTACGAATAACTTCATCATTTGTAATATGATAATCCTTTACAAGTTCACCCATTGTCACTCCAGCAACTGTTAGTCGATCTGGGTGAATGGCACCTGGAATAGATGTTAATTCGTTAATAATGGCACTAACGCCACCCGCTTTATTAATATCATCCATTGAAATATCTGAAGCAGGCATAATTTTCGCTAGATATGGAACACGTTCTGCAACTTTATTAATATCTTCAATGTTATAATCGATTTCAGCTTCATTGGCGATTGCTAATGTATGGAGGACTGTATTTGTCGAACCACCCATCGCCATATCAAGTGCAAATGCATCATCAATTGCTTCTTTAGTAATAATGTCACGAGGCTTGATATCCTCTTTAATCATACGGACTAATTGTTTGGCAGCCTCTTTAATAAGCTTATGGCGCTCTTCAGAAGTAGCTACGATTGTTCCATTACCCGGTAAAGCTACTCCTAGCATTTCCATTAAGCAGTTCATAGAGTTTGCTGTAAACATACCTGAACATGAACCGCATGTTGGGCATGCGTTGTTTTCAATATCTAACAGCTCTTCAGCTGACATATTGCCTGATTTATGAGCCCCTACACCTTCAAAAACTGAAGTTAATGAAAGCTGCTTGCCAGTAGCAGAAGTACCAGCTTCCATTGGACCACCAGATACGAAAATTGATGGTACATTTGTACGAACTGCTGCCATTAACATTCCTGGTGTAATCTTGTCACAGTTAGGAATATAAAATACTCCATCAAACCAGTGTGCATTAATAACCGTTTCAGCTGAGTCTGCGATAATTTCACGGCTTGGTAAAGAATAACGCATTCCAATGTGCCCCATTGCAATACCATCATCTACACCGATTGTATTAAATTCAAATGGTATACCACCTGCTTCAATAATGGCCTCTTTGACAACATCCGCAAATGTACGTAAATGAACGTGACCTGGTATAATGTCGATATAAGAATTACAAACCCCAATAAATGGCTTGCCTAAATCTTTCGCTTTTACTTTGCCTGTTGCATATAAAAGACTTCGATGTGGCGCACGATCTACGCCTACTTTAATCATGTCACTTCTCATTTTAAACACCCCTCATTTATTGCTATGTTCGTTGCTATATACAAAATGTTCTGTCTATTCCGTTTTTACGTATATGTCAATCGCCTAGAAGACGACTAACTCCTGTAACGAACGTGTTAAATTGTTGTAATCATAGTACGAAAAAAAGGTCTCGTCAACAGTATTTTTCGAATTGTTCAAACAATTTAAAAAATCAGTAAAATTTGAAATCGTTTTCATGCTGATTAAGCATCACTTTTATCTCGCTTTGATAAATATTTTGACATTTCGTTCAAATTTTAATTTTTTCAATAATCTTTCAAAGATGTTTCCGAATCCTTCAAAAGTGAATGATTAGTTATTTAATGATATAGCGCTTACATTGTAAATAATTTTCTTAAGTACCCTGTTAAAAACACATTATAGGGATCATATTGACTTCGAATTGCTAAAAATTTTTCGATATTAGGGTATAGCTCATATACATATTTAGCATTCAAATGACTTAGTTTGCCCCAATGTGGTCGTCCTTTATATTTCTTCATCATCGTATGGACCCATTCAAAATACGGTCCTTCCTGCATTCCTTTATACATGTGAAAAGCAATAAACGCCGATTCTTGTCCTTGGGTAGGACTTAAAAAACCTGCTTCTCCCGCTGTTGTTCGACATTCTATCGGGAAATGCACATTAAAAATTCCACTATTAAAAGTTGCGTGAACCTCTTCCATACATGCATCAAATTGCGTTAATGGAATAGCGTATTCACTTTCTTGGAACTTGACGCTACGTGGAGACGGAAAAATTTCATAGCTTATCCCCGTTTTCTCCCCTTCCATAACATTGGCTGCTGCTAATATACTCATAGCTCCACTAAACGAAGGCTTCCATTTACAGAGCTCGGACATAGCAAAAAAAGCACCGTTCTCTACTATTTGAAGCTTCAATGTTTCGATTCTCTTATTCCAATTACTCTGATAAACAGGCGCTATAGCATTCATACGTTTCACTTGAATTGTTTCGCTGCCCGGGAAATAAAACCACTCAACATGTCGATTTTGTCGAATATCTTCAGCAAATATCGCCAGCCCATTTTCTAACGTATCTTTTGTGCTAACATAATGTAAGCTATATAGTGGTATCACCTTAATCGTTACTTTCACAAGCACACCCAACATCCCTAGTGAAAGATGTGAAGCTTCAGATAAATCGTCCATTCCTCTCATATGCTCCCTATAAATACCTGTACCATCAACAAACCCCCATCTTGTTACAGCTGAGGATAATGAACCGAGTGTTACACCAGTTCCATGGGTACCCGTTGACACTGCTCCTGCAATCGTTTGCTCTTGAATATCCCCCATGTTTATAAGGGCAAATCCATGCTTCGCAAGTAATGGTCCAATTTCATACAAATACGTTCCACCCCAAAGTGTCGCTTCTTGCTTCTCTTCGTTCACAGCTATGAGCCCACGCATATTATGTAACGAAAGTGCTATATGCTCAGGCATCGCAACAGCGCTAAAGGAGTGAGCTGCACCTGTGACACGAATCGTTTTTTCTGATTCACGTGCATGCTTCACAATCTTTGTAACCTCTTCAATAGATCGAGGTAAATACATCTCAGACGGATAAGAGATGACATTACCAGCCCAGTTTGTCCATTTCTCACCATTTTTCCACTTATCTATAGAAAACATTGTTCATCCCCCCTATAGGTTGTATAAGCTCCTACATACTTGTCTCCTTTAATTCCATGTAGTTTTTGAAATCTTTCACACAGTTCACCAGCTTTCGCATGTCGAAAATATAGCGTGTCTCCTATGTTAACTTTTTTACGCTTTACCTTAACGGGTGTCTGAACTTCTCCTGCTCCTTCTAGATTAAGATATGAAAAAAAAGTGGGTTCATAGAATACGGGTAATCGATCAGCACTGATTGCTCCAGATGCTGTATAACCTCCACCATGACAAACAACAATATTTTTTTCAGGCTTTCTTGTTACACTTAAAGCAAATCCAGCTGCCTTTTCCAGCCGTAGATGCGTAAATTGGTCAAATAAAGCTGGTGCATAAAATGCAGAGCCAACTGTAATTTCCGTTATCTCTTTCTGTTGTGCCGTGTACGCCATACTTCCTGAACCTCCACCATTTACAAAGTGTAAGCTTGGAAAATACGCTTTTATATGTGCAATGGCTAATCTACGAAACTGGGTAACTTGCTTTTTAGCTTGCAATTGCATTACTTCAATCAGTTTTCCTTTCACAGCATTAACTGGACGATTACCGACTCCTGCAATTTGAGCCTCATAGCCCATTGCTCCAACTACCTCAATAAATACTTGATTTTTAATAAATTCGAGGAATGGCGTTAGTGACTCAAGTGAATGAAGCGAAGAGCGTTTTGTACCAAAATAAAGCAGCTTAAAATCATTGGATACATTAATATCAATACATACCTGCACACGAACACCTAGCTCTTGCCCGAGCTCCGCCAAAAATTTGACATGCTCTTGCTTATCCACCATAAAAGTGATAGTTTTCCCAGCTTTCACAAAGTGCAATAACTGACGAACAGTAGCTTCTTCCATCACCGGATATCCTAGCAATAAATCGTTAAAATGCTGTTGCAGTAAAAATAACGTTTCTGCCGCTGTAAACGTCATAAATCCCGTCACATTGGGTAGATTTTTTTGTAAATATCGTAATATCTCCACAGAACGAACTGATTTCGTCGCAATACGTATATTTTTCTCCCCACAAGCGTTGTGTACAGTTGAAATATTATGATCCAGTGCATCAAGGTCCACCCAAGCAAATGGACGTTCTAGTTCATGGAACGCTCGATCAAATCTAGTGGTCATCCTATCACTCCTTTGTTTGTACTTTGTCTTTGATATTTCAGAGAATTTCCTTTTAGAAGTTTTTTCTATGCAAATTCTATTAGGACAATAAAAAACAACCGTGGACATATAAACAAATTTGCCTTCACGGTTGTTTTAATTATGGACAAGCATTAAACTCACCTTTCTATTTTATTAAAAGATTACGAGGAGAATATAAAATCTGCTGCTAAATTTAACAATACTAGCAGATGTAAGCCTGCAATAAGCAATCCTTGGCGATTTAAACGTTTCATAGCTGTCATATTCATAAAGACCACTCTCCTTTTTTCACATTATACTCTCAGAAAACACAATTTTCAAACTATTCGTAATATTAAATTAGAATCATTTTTCTGACAAACAGGCCCAAATATGGCATGATAAAAAGTGAAATTATGCCTATAAGGAGAGTGTAAACATTGAAAAAGGCTTTATTGGTAATTGATTATACGTATGATTTTGTAGCTACTGACGGAAAACTAACATGTGGAGAGCCCGGTCAAGTACTAGATAATAAAATCTCATCTTTAATTCAAAAATTTATTACTGAAAACGAATTTGTCGTTTTTGCAAATGATTTACATGAGGAAGATGATCCATTCCATCCTGAAACAAAGCTATTCCCCCCTCATAATATTCGCGGTACAAAAGGACGTCATTTATTTGGGCAAGTTGGCGAAATTTATAACCTTCACAAGGATAAAGTTTTGTGGCTCGATAAAACTCGCTATAGCGCATTTGCCGGAACCAATTTATCGATTTTATTGAATGAACGAGGTATCAAAGAAATTCATTTAGTTGGCGTTTGTACTGATATTTGTATTTTACATACAGCAGTTGATGCTTATAATTTGGGCATTTCAACCGTTGTTTATGCAGATGGAGTTGCAAGTTTTGATGCTGCAGGTCATGAATGGGCATTACGTCATTTTGAACATACATTAGGCGCAACTGTTATTAAGTAATCCATTTCGCGTTGGCGTAATGTAGTTTCTTCGCTACTGAAAACACTTACAGATGTTTTTTTCACAAAAGTGAGGTATCAGCATAAGCTAAATATAGATAAAACCTTTTTGTGAATTTGTAATAATTACTAAAGAAGCGAGGCGCGTTTAATATACTCCATTCAGGGCATAACTAAGCAATCGCCATTATATCTTAGTTTAAGGAGATGAAAAAAATGATTAGCTTCATTTGGTATTTAATCATCGGCGGAGTATTAGGTTGGTTAGCTGGCGTAATTTTAGGTAAAGATGTACCTGGCGGCATAATTGGAAATATTGTTGCTGGGGTTGTCGGTTCGTGGATCGGTAGTATGGTTCTTGGCAACTGGGGTTGGCGAGTTAGTAATTTTTACGTATTCCCAGCATTAATTGGTGCTGTCGTGCTGATCTTCATCGTAAGCCTTATTTTAAAAGGTATGCGAAAAGCAACCTAAATATGTAATAAAGAGCCATCATTTTGATGGCTCTTTATATGTTGTTGAAAAAAATGTGTCCATCAGAATAAAATGGCTCTTGGCAAAACGAGTGTTTTTGTTAGAAAAGTGTTTTAAGCGGCATTTACTTTTCTTTATAAACGACTGCTTCCTTTAGCTCATCATGATAGTCATTATACAAATTAAAATAATGTAATACCTTTTTAACATATTCATCACTATGATTGTACTTAAAAACAGCTTGCTTTATATGACCATCTGCTGCGCCATTTTTCGATAAATAATTCGCGGCACTAAATATAGCGTCCTCGATATCATAAGGATCTGCTATGCCGTCTCCATTAGCATCTACGCCATATCCACCATATTTTTTAATGCTTTCTGGATCCATTAATTCAGCTTTAGATATATCCCCTTTTCCTAACCCTGAACAGGAAGGATGTTTCCAACCGACAAAAGTACAAGGCATAAACTGCATTGGGCCTTCTGCGCCAGCTGGTGAAACGAGCGATTTCATTGAGGAAAATCGTGTTTCAATTCGATGATGGGCTGCAAGCAAAGTCCAAGGCACGCCGTATTTCTCTTCTGCTGCTACATAAATCGAAATATATTGCTCAGGAATTTTCATATCGAAATTTTGTTGAATTTCTTCTAGTGCTTTTTCCCGTGCTAATTTTTCAAATATAGGTAACGTTTGTAGCTCCTTCCATGCAAAAAAAGCGAAAACACAAACAGTTATCGCTATTGGTATTAATAAAGCTATCATGCCTAATTGAGCGGAAGGCGATAGCATCGGCTTTTTCTTCTTTTTTTTCGTCATATGTCACACCTAATCTTTTATTCTATTTCTATATTACCAAAATTTTCGATTATATAGCAGATTTTTCAGTATATAATTACCACTACTATAATAGTTGAAAAGAGAGGGAAAAATATAGTAGAATATAATTCGATTATTTTATATGGATAATAATAGGAGGAATTTGTTTTGTGGAAAGACTTTAAAGAATTTGCTATGAAAGGTAATATTGTCGATCTAGCAGTAGCAGTAGTAATTGGCGGTGCTTTCGGTAAAATTGTTACCTCTTTAGTTGAAAATATCATTATGCCATTAGTCGGTGTCTTAACTGGTGGTATTGATTTAACAAAAAGCTTTATGTATGGCTCAGGCGAGGCTCAAGTAAAATTAGGCGTATTTTTACAGTCAATTCTTGACTTTTTTATTATCGCATTTGCAATTTTCATGGCATTACGAATTATGACTAAGCTAACTAGTAAAAAAGAAGAGGCTGCTGTGGAAGAACCAACACCAGAATTGGATGCTAAAGAAGAACTTCTAAAAGAAATACGAGATTTATTAAAGAAAGAACAAGCTTAAATTAAAGTTAAAAAGAGAATCTGCTAATTATCTCGACTTATACGAGGTAATAGGCAGATTCTTTTAGTTTAAGGACGTAAACTCCATGGTTCAAAAACGCCTACATGTTTTTCTGGTATTTCTTGTTCTATTGCATCTATTATTCCTTGTGCAATTTCACTATTTGTTAGCCATCTTGAAGAGTTGTTGTCTTCTAGTATAAATTCCAGTTTCACCACTCTATAAGTTATATTAAAAGGGAAATAACTTTTTGTACGGTCATTAATTAAGTAAGAGCTACTTCCTTTTATATGGTATAAAACTACACTTTTAGAGTTAGGAATTACTTGCAAAAACGACTTCCAAACTCTTGTATCAGAACCATGAATCCAAGCAATAATATAATCAAACGGCCCTTGTATTTCTTGAGACTCTATTAACTTTAAAGCTATTGTAATTCGTATAATCAACCAATAAAGGCGTCAAATTTGAAGCATTTTTAGCTTCGTTTATCAATTTTTGCATTTTCTTTTGTTGTCTCCTGATAACGGTTACATGATTACCTTCCTTTATAAGCCACACAGAAACATCCTTTAGCATTCCTGTTCCACCTATCACTAACCAATGTTTCATTTACTTTTCTTTCCCTACTATTCCTAGATGATTTGATATAAATAATCTAGCTAATTTTCTGAAATTATCTTGTTCTTCTTTAGTATACATGTTAAATTGGTAACAATTATTGAGAATATGGGGAAAAGAAGGTTTAATAGCCCCCCTTTTTATTATGATGAAGAAAAGAGTGACGACATGACAAACAGCAGAAGTATTGAAACAAAACTTGTACAACTTGGTAATTTAAGTGATCCTAGAACTGGCGCTGTCAGCCCACCTATCCATTTATCGACAGCTTACAAACATACAGGTATCGGTGAATCCACTGGTTTTGATTATACACGTACAAAAAATCCAACTCGTGCTCTATTAGAAGCAGGAATTGCCGATTTAGAGGGCGGAGATGCAGGCTTTGCCTGTAGTTCTGGGATGGCAGCCATTCAACTAGTTCTATCATTGTTTAAGCCTGGTGATGAATTAGTGGTACCTGATGATTTATATGGTGGTACATATCGACTTTTTAATTTCTTTGAAGAAACATACAATATTAAGCCTGTCTACTCAAAATTTGAATCAGTTGAACAAGTAGAAGCATTAATCAACGACAATACGCGCGCACTATTCATTGAAACGCCAACAAATCCGCTTATGCAGGAATTTGATTTGCAAGTATATGCACAATTAGCTCACAAGCATGGGGCTTGGTTAATTGTCGATAATACGTTTTATACACCATATTTCCAACGTCCAATCGAGTTAGGTGCAGACATTGTCATTCATTCGGCTACTAAATATATTGGTGGACATAATGATGTGTTAGCTGGTTTAGTTGTCGCAAAAGGTGCTGAATTAGCAGAACGTATTGGCTTTATTCATAATGGTAGCGGTATGGTATTAGGTGCGATGGATTCCTGGTTACTTATTCGTGGATTAAAAACAATGCATCTTCGATTAAAGCAGCACGATGCGAACGCCAAAGCAATTGCCGCATATTTAGAGGAAGAAGAGCTTGTAACTGACGTGCTATACACAGGAAAAGGTGGCATGCTTTCATTCCGCTTAGAAAAAGCTGAGTGGATTGACCCATTCCTTCGAAATTTGAAGCTAATTATTTTTGCTGAAAGCCTTGGTGGGGTTGAAAGCTTTATTACGTATCCTGCTACTCAAACACATGCAGATATGCCGTATGAGGAGCGTATTGAACGTGGAGTATGTGACCGATTACTGCGCTTCTCTGTTGGGGTTGAGGAGGCTGAAGATTTAATTGCAGATTTAAAACAAGTATTCAATATACTTAGAAAAGAGGTTAAAAATGAAGCAGCATATTGAAACAAGCTTAATTCACGCAGGTGTACGTGATGGCTTTGAAAATAAAAAAGGTGCAGTCAACGTTCCTATGTATTTATCATCTACTTTCCATCAGGAGAGTATCGATGAATTTGGCGAATATGATTATGCACGTTCTGGCAACCCTACGCGTGATGCATTAGAAAAAGCAGTAGCAGAGCTTGAAGGCGGAGTACGAGCCCATGCATTTTCTTCTGGGATTGCTGCTGTATCTGCGGCATTAATGCTACTATCTCAAGGGGACCATATTGTCATTACGGAAGATGTTTATGGTGGAACATACCGCTTCATCTCCAAGGTTTTACCACGCTTCGGTATTTCCCATACTTTCGTTGATTTCACAGATTTAGCAGCGGTAGAAGCAGCTATTACACCAGCTACAAAGCTACTTTATATGGAAACACCGTCAAATCCAACACTTGGCATTACAGATATTCGTGGTGTAGTAGCACTTGCCAAGCATCATGATTGCTTAACGTTTTTAGACAATACTTTTATGACACCTTTATACCAACGTCCACTTGAGCTAGGCGTCGATGTTGTTATTCATAGTGCTACAAAGTTTTTATCTGGGCATTCCGATATTATCGCAGGTTTGACAGTAACAGCTGACGAAAAGCTTGGTCAGGATCTGTACTTTATCCAAAATTCATTCGGTAATATATTAGGTGTACAAGACTGCTTTACTCTATTGCAAAATATAAAAACAACAGATGTGCGTTTTACTCGTTCTGCTGAATCGGCACAAAAGATTGCAGAGTTTTTAGCTGCAAATTCCCTTGTCGAGCAAGTTTACTACCCGGGGCTTGCAACACATCCTGGTTATGAGATTCATCATAGTCAGTCCACAAGTGCAGGAGCAGTACTATCCTTCCGCCTATCAAGCTATGAAGCTGCAAAAGCGCTAGTAGAGGCAATGAAAATTCCAGTTTTCGCTGTCTCTCTTGGTGGAGTTGAATCAATTTTATCCTACCCTGCTAAAATGAGTCATGCAGCAATGGAGCCTGAGGAGCGTGAAAAACGTGGTATTACTGATGGACTATTACGATTTTCAGTAGGACTAGAGCATGTTGACGATCTGATTGCCGATTTCGCTCAGGCATTAGAAGTAATTGCCGCAAAGGCTATATAAACAACAAAACAACCGCGTTTTCGATTTACGAAAAACGCGGTTTTGTTCATTAAATGTACCTTCTAAATGTTTATGCTTAACAATCAGTTGTTCACACGAGCTAACACTCTATATAAATAATCTCCATGTCCCTTTGCCAAAGTTACTTCTTGTTCATCTTTTATCCAGTAAAATGAAAATTCAAATCCTGTCTCATTTACACCTGTCGGACAATGCTTCCATGAATCTCGTTGTTCATTTGTCGTTAAATGATAAAAATAGCGTTTTTGTAATAGTCCTGAATGATGATTAAAATAATCCTGAGCAATTAACCCCTTTACTTCTAAACAGGATAAACCTGTCTCCTCAAACATCTCCCGTGTTACTGCCTCTAGCGGTGTTTCCCCTTCCTCTACCGTGCCTTTAGGAATTTGAATCCCTGCTCCTTCTGTATTTTGCTCAAATACTAGCACTTGTAACTGACCATCATGCTCCCTCGTAATATAACCAAATGCCTTTTCAACAACTTGCATGAAGTCATCCCCCTTCGCGCGATTTATTGTTACAATAAATAGAAAAATTGGAACTATAGGTGAAAAGTATTTGATATCAATTATACGACATTTGCAAAATTATGACATCATTTTTGTGCAAGAACTTGCCAAAAAGAGCTAGCTGATTGGAGTGAAGACTGGGCGACTTCTCGGAGATTAGCATCACAAATGGGACCCTCCAGCGAAGCGATTAGAGGAGCGAAGTGCTTCAAGAAATTGGAGGAGTTTGATGAGTTATTTGATGGTCATTTATTGAAAACAGTTAAACTTAGCTTAAAAATAACTACTTAGTGTAACGAAGCTATAACTCACTCCGTTTCACATTTTATATGTAATCTATGAAAGATTGATTTGCTCGGATTGGATGACTAGTGCTGTTAACCCTGAACTACTCCCAGATTCATGTGCTTCTCCTGTTTGCCAAAGAACACCTTCTCCAGTTTTTATAAATACTTTCTCTCGATCCTCACTGCAAACCCATCCATCACCCTGAATCACAATAAATAACTGTGGTACAGGCGCCTCATGCATCCCAACAACACCACCAGGCTCTATATAAATGAAGCCGATATTTGTAGGCTCCACTGTTTTCATGATTTTCGTATAAAAAGCATCTATCGATTGATAATTATTAATTTGATTGGCCAATTCTTGTGTGAAATTATATTTTATCATGTCAGCATCCCCTTCAAATTTTTTCAACCATCCTGTACATTAGAACATCGTCTATATATTCATTGTCATGTAGTTTAATTTCATTGATTTTTCTTCCTTCTTCAATAAACCCCATTTTTTTACAAAGCGTGATAGCCCTTTCGTTTGTTGAAAATACGCCAAGATTAATCTTTTCAATATAAGGGTTGCGCTCTGCCCATTCTAGTAGCTTTTGAAATTCATCTATGTAGTGATTAAATAAGTTTCTTCTGCTAAAACTTCTTTCTGAATTTCCAATAAGGCTTGAGCATCTTCTTCACTGGCAACTCTTATTTTGATTTTTTGCGTCAAAATCTTTACTCCTTTCAAATATTCATAAGGTTTCTATTGTCGACATGCTGAAGCCTCTCAGTTTTTAATTATTGATTTCTAGTCAAATATCTTTGGAAATATTTTAAATCCTTCGCTAAAAAATCATTTGATAACCAAGAATTTTTTGTCATAATATCTTCAACAAAATTAGAAAGAGAAGTTTTATCTAACTGACTAAAATGATTTGGAATCAATGTATTTTTGATTGTTTCTTGCCAGTCATTATAATTCTCAATTTTCTTTTGTACAAGATGTGATTGATTTGTATAAATTGATTTAACTAGTTGGTTATATTCCTTGAATGCTTCAAGAAGCGCGTCTTGATCCTGTTTTTCAGTAGCTGCTAATATTTTATCTTTAAAGCTCTGCCATTTTTCAGGGAAGGCTTCTTTCACAAGGTCATCTATATGAATATAATCATCAGGTGCATGTACTAAAGGACCCTTTTCGATCGCATAATTTACTGTGCCATCGTCATTTTTCACACCATTGACGGCAAATTTTGCAATCGTTGTCATGGCATCCATATAATCTTTTGCCTGTTGCCCTGATAAATAGTTATCTGCAATATATTGGGCTTTTTCTAAACCAAGTGAAATCATAGCTTGACGTTGTTCTTCAGTCATGTTGCCAACATCATGCACTAAAAAGTTTTGAGAAATTGTTGTGTATGTAGCATCAAATACTTGCTGGCTCGCTCCCTTCAAACTATTTACAAGCTTTTCATTTGTTTGAATATGTGGAATAATTAAAGCAAGAACATTATGTTCAATCTCTTCGTCAAATCGCGCCTGCTGTTCCGCACGAATAGCTTGTTGCTCCTCACTTTCAACAAAATTTAATTTCCCACCATCCTTAAAAATTGAAGCTATTTTTTGAGCTATTTCATCTGGTACATCTTGTAATTGAATTTTATTATCGAATAATTTTCGTGCTTCCGCTCCGATTGTTACAGCATCCTGTTCTTTTTTTACTGTTTGAAAATTTTCCCCCTTAGTTTGAACATTCGTCGATTGAAGAAAATTTACCGTATTAGTATTAGTTGTTATCTTCATAATAAAAATGTCTCCCCCTTTATTTGTGTTAAAGACTATATCGGATAAATTACAAATAATTGAAGATAAAATAATAATTGGTCATTTCATATTTCTAAAAAAATAAAAAAACCCAGAATATTTTCTGGGCTTGATGACACTTACTTTTCTAGCTGATTAAAACTGACGGGCTTTTGCTTCACTTCTCAAGATACGGTTATGAAGGGTAATCTCCGTTTCACCATTTACTTGAGATTTTGAGCGCTTAATCCTTGACCAGTTGCGGTGGATTTTTTGAGATTTTGGGTCTAAATTTTCAAACCTACTCATTTGCCATCCTCCTCATCAATATAGATTTCATAAGTGAAACCTTTTTTAGTATGACCTTGCAATAAAAATTTATTCAGTTTTCTATATTCATTAACCCCACACTTCTTGCAATGTACTTCTAAATAACGCATCTAATTTTTGTGTAGGGTCATCGACATTAACATGAAGATTTTTGCAATATGTCTCAATATGTTTTATTTCTTTATCTAAATACTCATTAATGCTTTCAATTCGCGGCTCCATATTTAGTTCATCACCAGCCATCTTTCTCTGCAAAAGTTGCTGAATTTCCGTTTTTAAAGGGCCCTCAGAAATGATTTCATTTAACAATTCCTGAAAATCAATTGGTGGAACCGTATTGTTTTTTTCGATCCATTTACATGCTAAAATTGGTCTGAGGACATAGAAATATTTTTTTATTTTTACTTCTGTGCCCTGTAAATACTCACGATAATTGTTTTTTGCCATATTTAAATAGTGATATAAGCTTGCATTTGGATAAAATACTTCTCTTTCTAAAGATCGTACATTGTCAATAAATGAATATTGTTGGTCATAAATAATATTACTTCGTAACCATTCTAAAAGAGGTGGATTGCTTTTACGAAATAACCTTAATGCTTTTGTTATTTCCCAACCACTAATATCCAACAAATCATTGATAGGCACTTCAATTACATCCCTCTTTGCCCCAATCCCTTGAGGGTCGATTGAAAGATACCATTGAGGTTGATGAATATATATGAAACGAACATCATAATCACTATCCTTAGAAGGAAATCCCCAAGCACGACTACCCGATTCTACTGCATATAAAATTTTTACTTGATACTCATTTTCAATTTCTTTTAATTTACTTAGTATGATTTCCTTCATATAAATACCACTTTCCAAATTTAGTTTTATCAATTATGCCTCGGCATAATTGCACCCGAAATCGGCTTTGTGCTTAGGCCTGCAAATGTTTATTGCGCGAAAGCGAAGCGACAGCAACAAAGCACCGATGCAGGTCAGTTAGCGGTTATCGCATGGATGCGATGATCTTAGGCTAACATCATCATATATTGACCTCCTTGCCGATTTCTTGACATCCGCCGGAGGCTTTAGGCCAATACGATGTTGGTCACTCAGTCGTTGCCACAGGACGTGGCGCTCTTAGACTGAGTTCCATTATTTCAGCGGATGCTTTCGGTACAAAAAACAATGCTGAAAGAAGTTAAAACATTTGCCCTACATCAACTATGCCTGTATTATCACAAACTCTAAGTTGGTTTCGACCGCTGTCCTTTGCAATATAAAGTGCTTGATCCGCCTTGTCAAGCAGCTCGTAAAATGTTGAAATATTTTCAGAATGACCGTATCCTGCAATGCCAATACTCACTGTCACATTGATCTCAAAATCATCCACAATATAAGAATTATCTTCAACATGTTGCCGAACTCTTTCCGCAATTTTCACTGCACTCTCTAGAGTAGTATTTGGGGATAAAATGACAAACTCCTCTCCCCCATACCTTGTAACAATGTCGATTCTTCGCACAGAATTTGTAATGATGTTTGCGACGTGCTTTAGTACTTCATCACCAATTAAATGTCCATATGAATCATTGACCTTTTTGAAAAAATCAATGTCAATCGCTATACATGAACAATGGTTTTGTTCTACTAAACATTTCTGAAAAACAAGCTCCCCCTGCTCAATTAAATAACGACGATTATACAGCTTCGTCAACTGACAGGTAATCGATAATTCTTTCAGTAAAATAGTATCTTTTCTCACCTTGTCGTTCATTTCATTGAAGGAAGCGCAAAGCTCCTGAAATTCTTGTGCATATGGAGTCAACTGATGGTCATTTATTTGATATTCATAAAAACCTTGTTCTACCTTCCTAACACCTGTAAGAAGCTGCTGGATAGGTTCTTCAATTTTTTTTGAAAGATGTAACATCATTTTAATCATAAAAAATGACCCTACTACTAAACAAAGGGTTATCCATAAAAATCTATTGATTAATGGTTTGTAGGCCTCAAACAGACCAATTTCAGATATGATAAACCATTTCCCTCCATTTATAGGCTTGCTTTTAGCAAGAACCCACTTATTATTCGCGTCTTTATAAAGGTCGAGCCCGCTTGTTTTATTTTTTAACGCTGCGTTTAGGATATGCTTATCAACTAAATAATTTCCAGAAGAAGACAGTTGTTGTTTATTGTTAAATTCCGAGAGCATAGTACCTTCTTGATCTATAATATAAGCATGACCTAAAAAGCCCACTCTCGATTCTTGTAGCAGTTGATCGATGGTCTCTAAATTTACTGTTCCAAAAACTACACCATTGAACTGTTGCTGTGCATTAAGAATCGGTGAAGCAAATGCAATAATAGGCTGCTTTGTAACTTTACTTATTAAAATATCTGTAATATATGGTTGTTTCGTTTTTTTAGCAACTTGAAAGTACTTACGATCATTTACATCCATACTTACACCATTTTTACTGTGTTCAGTAACTGTATCAACTTGCACGATACCCTCTTTATTGACGAATATTAAGTCTGTGAAATTTGTTTTTTCTTTATATTCTTGAAAAAAAACTTGCGATTTTTCAAAATTATAGTCTTTTATAAAATCTAAATTAGCTATTGTATGTATATCACTGGATCGTTCTGATAACCAGCTTTCAAAAAAATATGTTTGAGCATCCAAATAATGTGCCATCTCTTCATTTTGATGTTGAATGGTTTGTCGATATTCAATATAAAGCGTTGGAATAAAAATACATAGGCCAATAATAAACGTAATCCATACAAGCGTTCGATGAAGCTGACCTTTTATTGTGTTTGGCTGTGGAATCATTTTTAAAACCCTCAAAGCATTTACCTCCAAATTAATCTAAATATTTCCTTAAAATGGGCAATAAATAGTATTTTACTCATTAAAAATACCACAACCGAGTGATTGTGGCAGTGAGAAATTTAACTTCTTTCAGCAAATTGTACTGAAGTGAAACGTCCGCTGAAAGAAGTTAAAGCCTCCGGCGGATGTCACGAAAATCGGAAAGGAGTTCTTTGTGCAAGCACAAAGCCGATTCCGGACGCAATTATGCCGAGGCATAATTGATTAGTTGATAAAATTTATTGCATTAAAATTTGGAGAATTGTAATAAATACGGCCGCAACAATGGGCACTACTTTCAAAGAGGTGTAGCCAACTGAAGATGTGCATATTGACTCTAATGGATCCTTTGTTGGTGAAGCTAAATATTGAAGAAAACGTTGCCAGCGACTTTTCTTGTAGGTTATCAGTTGCTGGGGGATCTCCACTTTATCGTTATCTAAGCTGTCTTTTAACCATTGTTCCTTTTGAAATTCATCCTTAAGCATCGAAATCCTCCTTTAGCTCTTCCTTTAAAGTCCTTATCGCATTATGTAGCCTCGATTTAACGGTACCAAGGGGAATGGACAAAATTTGTGCAATTTCCTCCTGTGGCAAATCATGATAATAAACAAGCAAAATAACTGCTCGTTGCTTTTCGGGTAATTGAAGTATCGCCTCTTGTATCGTCAATTTCTCGTCAGCAGACATTCGATGGCTTGACGTCGGTACTAAAAACGGGAAGAGCGTGCGCCATTTTTTACGCCGATTCAATTTATTAATCATTAAGCGATAAGCGATTTGAAATAAAAACGCCTTAACCGTTCCCTTTTGCTGGTCAAAATCTTCTTTTATATATTGTAAACGCTCAAAGGTATCTTGCACAATATCAATGCTTAGCTGATCTTCTCGAGTATAGCGAAATAAAAAGCAGTACAATGGCTCATACAAACGACTATAGAGCTGTTCAAAGCCCTCGACATCACCGTTTTTATAGGCCTCCATCCACTCCTCATTACTCATCATCCAGCTCATCCCCCCAATGAGCCTTAATGGACTTCAATGTCATGGACACACGTGAAACTAAGTATGCGACTGTTACAATGACCCATACTTGCGATTGGTTTGTAAAAAACTGCACATATGGATTTTCGATTGTTTGTCCCTTAGACACGAGCATATTTAATGCCTGCACACAAAATATCGTATAAATAGCTAAGACAAGCGTTAATGTATCAAACACATTCCAGCGTAAATAAACCGTTGATTTTTTATAGTTAATTTTCCCATTCTCACGTACAATATATTTTCGCTCCATGGAAATAGCAATCACTATGATTACTACCATCATGATGCCACCAATAATAAGAGACACAATCCATCCAATTCCCATTAGATCACCTACTGTTATATACTTTTTTTGCGATAGTTGCTAGCATCAGGCTAAGAACTGTTAAAATCATAAAATACTGATATTGTGGAAGCCATGTTTCGTCCATTAAATTTAAAGACACTTGTAAGCTGTCAAATAAATATAGCATCGGATTCCAAATTAAAAAAACAAAATAATCTTGGGGGTTTTTTTTCGCTAATGTTAAAAACATCGTTGACATTTGTATTGAAAACATAAATATCAACATAATCGGTTGCAACATACTTGTTGCCACTCTTTCATTTTTAAATAGACCAGCCAATATAAAACTCAATGGATATAATGCCAGTAACACAAAGTTACTCATTAAAATAATTAGCAAAAATGAAGATAATGAAATATCAATAATAAAAGAGTAGCCAAAGAGTAGTAACACTAAGAATAGATTTAATAAAGTAAAAACACCGACTCCCATTCCTATAAAGTAAGTGTGAGGCTTAATGCCTGTACGTTGCACCCATTGAAGGGTTTTATTGGCTTTCATATCTGTTAAATAGATTGTAGCACTAGAAAAACAAAAGAAGAAGATTAGCATTATTATAGAAATCGGTAAAAACTGACCTTTAATCAAAAAATTAAATGATTCTTCAGTCATTGCGCTTTTAGCAAAAAATGATATACCCAAAAAGATATAAGCTGGTAGCAAATTTCCAATAGCCATCCCTAGGCTACGAACATTTTCTAACATATACATGCGTGCAATTTGTTTAATCATCCCGCTTTTCCTCCTAAAATTTGTCCTGTCACTTCATAGTAGAGACCTTCGATTCCTGGTAATTTCGCATCTGTGTATTTTTTATAGAGTTCATCCTGTGTGCTATTTTCAATAAGCTTCCCGTCTTTTAAGATCACTACATAATCAAATAACGGTTCTAACCCTGCCACCTCATGACTAATAATGATGATCATTTTATTACGTTGACGAATTTCTTGCTGTAAGTAAAACATCAATTGCTTTTTCTTTGTTAAATCTAAATCAGCAAATGGCTCATCTAATATGATGATTGGTTTATTTAATAAAAAAGAAAGGAAGATGGATACTGCTTTTCGTTGACCGCCTGATGCATTTTTCAACAAGATGTGGTCATAAGTTGGTAATCCTAATATTTCATAGAGCTCCCCCAAATCATTTTTATTGTTCGTCAATGTAGTAAAAAAAGCCAACACTTCACGAATTTTAAGATGCTGATAACTCGAAAAAAATTGGTACTGCAGCGCAACTTGCTCATGCACATATTGGGATGAATCATTGAATAGAATGGAACCACCATCAGGTTTTACATCTCCAGCTATACATTTTGATAATGTAGATTTACCTGCTCCATTCTGACCTAATATTAAATAACAATAACCCTTTTTAAATGTGGCCGACACACCATCCAAAACGTTCACACCATTATATTTTTTCACAATATCCTTCACAATAAGCTCCAAAATAACACTCCCTTTTTATATGTTCACTGACTATACAAACGGGGATTGCAAATGGTTCATTTTATTTTTAAAAAAATGAAATAAAAATATATGTTTCTATAAAATAATTTTTTATGTAAAATATATAATTATTGTAAATTAAGTAAAAATAAAGGTATTTCAACACAATGAATGGTTAGGCCTAATTTTTTATTGTTTTTACTTTACGATTAATAGAATACTAATTAAGGGAGTTACCGAAGTGAGCGATTTTGAAGAACTTAAGTATTTTTTAGGACCACATTTTGGTCCAGAGATAGACTGGAAGCTAATCGAATACGCTGTTATTGATCATCGACAATTAAGTAAAAAAGTACGATCTAAATTCAAAGAAGAGCTCCTTTATATGAAGCAACTTTTAGAACAAAATCAATATGACAAATTACAACATATTATTGAGAAGCATGATTTAGAAGATACAAAGCTTTACGATATAGAAACAATACAAAGATTTATTGATGAAGTTCTACCTATTATTGAGAAATATGAGTATAAAAAAGGTATCCCTTATGTTCCGTTTAAAGCTTTAAACTATCTGTTTGATAAAATTATAATCCCTACTAAAACATTATTATCTTTTGATTTTATTGCTATAGATATCAAAAGAGAAGGGGACACATTTATACATCATATCTTGCAAGATTTACAATATGTAGAAAAAGCCTTTATGGAGCAAGATGATGCTAAGATTCAATATGTACTACAACTTTCCAGTAAAAAAGGTGTTAATTTTTTAGAATCACAATATCGAGATGAATTTATCCAAGTAGTAACTAACGAATTAAGTTAATAAACAAGTATGTCCTATAAAGAAATTAACTACATATAATAGCCACTATATAACTCGTTCAGCCCCCACAATATATTCGAGCCATAAAGTATAACTTCAATTAATAGTGATTTTTCAACTTATTAATAAGAAATGATATTCGGACTTTTTGCTTTAGTGTAAATGTCAGCTCCGAGCGTTAATGAGGAACGAATATGGCGAGTGCTAATTCTTTCTCTTCTTCCTATTGGACACAGCATGGTTGTTTGTATATACAAAAAGACCTCTCACCAGGGAAAGGTCTTTTTGTTGTTTAAGATTTTATTATTTTCCAAAATTCTGTTCCATAGCTTTTATTATTAAATTCAACAAGTGTTTGTGTTTTCGCAAAGTTCTCGCCAACGTCTATTTTGTTTACCTTATTTTGTAATGGTGAGCCAAATGAAAACTCCATTTGCAAATCAGTAAGGTTAAATAAAATTGAATGTACTGTTCCAAAGCTTTCTTTGTAATTATGGACGGATAACCCTTTAGGGAACTCTGTTAAAAGAAGTTCTTGGATTTCATCAATAGATCTTTTTCCACTTTCCTTAAATTTCGCCTCTAAAATATCATATCTTAATTGAGAATGCTCGAGCTTGCCATGCTCCATTTCTTGTATTGCGGAAAATAGTCCATGATTAGTCGCAATAAGATAATCTAGTTCAGCACTTTTAACTTCTTTTATTCCGTCGTAAGTTCCAATCAAAGCCGCGTCACCAGTTGCATCAGCAATAAGTAAATTCATATTCGTTCCTACTGGCATATTGTTAACCATATATATTGCTTCTTCTACATTTTTACAGTTTTCTAATAGGGCTCTAACAATAACCATAAACTGTAACCCAGGTACTACTGGTGGTCTCATACCAGGATATTTGCCAATGGGCATACCACATGACGCATATGCAACACATAGCCCCTTCTCATTTAAGCCTTCACTTCGACCGAATGTAGAAACAGAAAATCCTGTATGAGTAAATTTCCCTTCGACATCTGTTGTACACAAACGCATATCTGAAATATCAGGTGATAGATCATAATTTCTTAAAACATATGTTTTACCATCTGCCATTTTTCCAGGTAATATAGCCCCTAAACTACATCCCCCAGGAATTAACCATGCATTTTGATAATAATTTAATTGTTCGGGCTCATAGCCAAAGCCTTCAGCAAAGCCTTCTAATTCTTTATTTAAACCTGGACAATATTGCTCAATTTGTGCTTTCATTTCAAAATAAGCGTTGTCAGAGGTTAAATTTTCCTTAAAGAATAGCGATTTCGCAAAAGGGTTTTTTTGATATTCTCGCGCTTGTTGTTGTCCAATCTCGTACGAACTACCTTTAAGAAATGCAAACTGTCCTGTATTTGTTTTCATCGATATACCCCATTCTATATATTACTAGCAAGATATTTCTTACCTTGCTAAATACAGAATAAAGTCTCCATCTACTGGAGAGTTTAGCTAGTTTCTTACTTTCACAAAAACTTTCGTCAAAAAATCATTTGGATGTAGCTCAATATTTGGTTTAATATTAATTGGATTTACGACTTCCGTTGGTATTAACCCCTCTATGTATTGCTCCATAAACATCCCTTCTACCTGAAGTGTTTGCTCAGTAAGCCATTCCTGCAAACGACTATAGCCAAAATGTAGCTCTGAATACGGTCCCTTTAGATTTATACAAGCATACTTGCCTTCTGGTATTACTTTAATATGCTCCCCCTGTTGAGTTCCTTTTACTGGTAACAGCAGTTCGACATCTGCTATATTTTGGTTCCTGTCCTGTTGGTGGAGAATTGCAACAAGCTCACCATCAATCTCAAATTGATACGCATACACTCGTTCAAATAATTTTTGTACTAGCTTATCCATTTCAATAATATGTATCTTTTCACGGATGGCGAGCATCTGTGTTTTTGGTCGTTCTTCTATGTAACAACTTGATAATATTGGCTTTGGATGAAATGTCTCAGTGTTCCAAATAGAATTTTTCACTTGGACAATAGTTTGAATTTGTTCAGCGATTAATTCTTGTTGGCGCTCTAATTCCTGAACTTTTTTATTTAATCTTTTCTCTAAATCTTGTCTATCATTATTTCCGTTAATGATCTGTTCAATTTCTTTTAATGAAAAATGGCAATGTTTTAGAACCTGTATAGTATTCAGCTCTTTCATTTTATCGTAATCATAATACCGATAGCCTGTCACTTGATCTATAAAGGATGGTTCGAGTAACCCTATATCGTTATAATAACGAATGGTTTTTACAGGAACATTGCACAGATTCGAAAACTTTCCAATGCTATACATAATAAAACCTTCTTTTCAAATAATATCGAAATCGATTAACCACTTAGTTATTACTATATCGTAATATAGAAATGTGGTAAATGTTTCAAATTTAATGTTCATTATCATAACATGGCAAACATTTTAACGAGTGCCCTCCCAAGCCCAAAAAGAGTATACTCTGATTTGAGCATACTCTTTTTGTTAAATATTATTTATAAACAGTTCTAATACTTACTGCAATGAATGATTGCACTGTTAGTTGAATTTCCCTTGCTTCCGCGGGTATTTACCTATTTCACTCGACTCATCTTATATAAACTTATTTTTTAAAGCGATTACGTGTGTTGGCATAGACAATTACGAAAATTGTAAGAGCTATAAAGAGAACGAGCCCAATGATAAATAGCCATTCCGTTTTGAATAGGTCGTTCAGTCCCCACAAAAGTAAACAAAAACAGTAGCCATACATTACTTTACCTACAAATTTTGCGAGTGCTTTTTCGTTATATTTTTCTTTTTCACTATCGGACATCGAATTGTAGCCCGCTAGTAAAAATGCACCTTTGCCTTGTGATAAAACAATCGCAAAGATTAGGATCGGAATCATAATGACAAACCAAACAATAGCATCCATAATGCTTAGTCTCTACTTTTCATTCATAATAAACTGCTGAATGGTTGGTAGTAATTCTTTATGAAGTGGTAATGAAGGGTCTGAATATGTTGCTAAATTCTTCGTACGATCTGCTGGAGCATTTTTTAGCACATGATTCATTCCGTCCATATATACAAGCTTTGCATCTGGTTTGCCTTTCTTTAACGCTTCCGCATCCGTTGCAACTACTTGTAAGTCAGTTGTTCCTTGAAGAATTAAAACTCGGCTATTCATTTTTGCTAACTCACTTGCCGGGTTATATTTTAACCATGACATCATATACGGTTGAACGGAAGAACGGAAGAGTGATTGTAAATCTGGAGAAACGTTCTTCACTAGCTCTCCTTTTTTCAAGGTTGCAAGAGCATCTGTTGATTCTTTTAGAAGCTCTGGCGATAATTGACCTTTTAATTGCTCTAACAAAATTTCATCTGCTGGTCTTCCAGCACCTGCTATGGAAACAAAGGAGTCTACATGTGCTTTTTGTGCTGCTAGCAAACCAATCAATGAGCCTTCGCTATGTCCAATTATATGAACACTCGAATACGCTTTATCTGCTAAAAGAGCATTAATCACTTGTACTGCGTCATCTACGTATTGGTCAATCGTGATATCCTCTTCCTTAGTCAAAAGGGATTGATTATCGCCAAGTCCACGTTTATCATAGCGGACAGTAGCAATGCCCTCATTTGCTAACCCTTCCGCAATCATTTTTAAGCTATTATTTTTACCAGCTATTGCTGAATTTCCATCTTTATCAGTTGGTCCAGAGCCTGCTATAATAAGTGCCACTGGAGATGGCTCCTTGCTAGCCTTTTGAAGAGCCACTGTTAACTCACCATCTTTAACAGGAATCTTTAACGTTTCATACGTAATTGGTTGTTCTGCCTGTTCTTTGAATGGTTTTAAGACAAGTGGGAATTTGCCACCATTTTGTTGAAACGTTGCTTCAATTTGCCCATCTTTTAATGTTCCGTTAATTTCAACTGCCGAGCCATTTAAATTGATTGAAACATTCACTTGATCAGCATCGTATTTTATGCTTTTAAATGGATAATTGGATAATCCTTGTGCCGGTACTGATAATGTCCCACTATCTTTCTGCAAATCAACGATAATTGGAAGTGCTCCGTTTGGCGTTTCAATATTCCCTTCCCATTTACCTACTAACTGTTCAGTCATTTTATTGTCCTCCTTTGACTCTTTACCTTTTGTATTGTCTTCCTTTTGAGCGCATGCTGCTAATAATAAAAGTGCACAACATAAAAACAAAAGTTTTTTCATAAAATCTCTCCTTCTATATGATGATGACTAATAAGATTGGCAAAAATATTACAAGTAAAATGATATAACTCCATTTATTCGCTAAATTCACAGTCCAACCAACACCGTATTTCTTTTGTACTAATAGTGAAGGATCATTTTTATTGATGTAAATAATACCCCATTTCCAATATCGATCATCGGCTGCAGCTGTTTCGTTTGTATGTAAATCATCAAAGCGCTCATTACTTTTACTTAACTTCCAAATTAAGAGGGTAAGTCCCCCTAAAGAAACGATCATAAAAACCGCAAAAAGCGGGAAGAAGTAAGGAGCCGTTTGATTTTTTAAAATCACTGACGTGTAATGTAAAACAACAAGAAGAATAGTTATACTATAATTAATTGCTGCGAGATACCAGCTGCCATATTTACGTTGTTTAAGCTCTCTATTTGCTGAAGCTTCTTTCACTTGTGCACTCAACTGTATTTTGGCACTTTTCATACCTATACTGATGATGAAAAAGCTAATCTGTGTCCCTAGTAAAATAAGCGGCAGTACAATAACTGATAGCCATGTTTTTTCAGTCCAACCGTCTACCTCACCTGCTGCATTCCAATGTGTAGCAAATACATCTGGGATGGCATTGTAATTCATATAGGTAAAGGTAATCAATGCTATGGTCATAATAATTGGTAATATAAAAACCGTAGGTGAAAGTACCTCATCTCGATCTCGTAAAGATAAATCCATCACATAAACAGTTTTTACATGCACTTCCCAATTTTCTTGCTTTTTTAATTTTTTTGTTTTTATATGATAAAACATATAAAGTCCTGCTGAAATAAGAAGCATGAGATATAGCAAGATAAAGGATAATAAAACAAATTGCTCTTCTTGAATGAATGTAAATAGAAGTGAAATTTGGCCTAAAAGAAATGCAACTGCTATGCTCCCGACCATCATGCTGTAGTGTTTTTTAAATATTTGTAATTGCTGATGTTGCACATAGGGCTCTGGAATTGAAACACCAAACACTGTTGTTTTTCTCGTTAAATATGGTGTTAAAGTTTCCATTACCCCTACAAAGATAAAAATGCTTAATATAAAAAGCATATTTCCCCTACTTCCATTGTTTTAAAATTCGATGAAACAAACTTGTCATCTGATCTTTTTCGAGACCACGTGCAAAGGCCTCTGCCATAATTGGCTTTAATGCATTTTCTACTTTTTCAACTTCCGTCTCTTCCAGTTCTTTTTTTTGACCACCGATAATGATCGCCTTTGCTTTCTGCTTTAATTCGATCAAACCTTTTTCTTCAAGTTCATGATAGCTCTTACTAACCGTGCTGACATTAATACCTAAATCAGAAGCCATTGAACGAACTGAAGGTAATGTGTCACCATTTTTTAGCTTTCCCTTTGCAATTAACTCAATTAACTGATTCGCTAACTGTTTGTAAAGCTGTAATTCGCTGCTTGGATCTAAATGAATATTCATTTTACCCCTCCTATCTGTATTGCTTATCACCAAACAGAAATCTGTCATACAAAGAGTAATACAGTTTTCTAAAAAAGTCAAATTCTCTCTAAAGTAGCAATTAATCAATTAGGATCTTCCCCTTGAGGTCATTTAATGCAAAATAAAAAAGGACCCAGAAAAATTCTGGATCCCAAGAACACTTATTTCTATTTGATTTGATCTGTATCGGTTCTTGCTTCTTCTTAAGATACAGCAAAACAGAATATCCTCTGCCTCACCGATTCATTAAGATTTTAGAAGCTCACCCTATACAGTTGTGGCGGACTTTCCTGAGATTCCTGGTCTTTGGGTGTTTGACTACTCATTCTACATCCTCCTCATCATATTAGATTAATAAGTGATTCCTCACTTAATATGAACCGCTTCGCAAGTGTTTATTCATGTGAAAAGCATTTTTATCAAAAGTGGATTGTTCAAGAATAAAACTCCGCGAAAATACAGAGTTTTTATTTTAGGTGCCTTCTTTAAAGACTTGTTGCGCAATCGTTAAAGCATTTTGCACACGCGGAAAACCTATATATGGCACTAATTGTAATAATGCTTCCACAATTTCTGTTTGTGTCAAACCTGCATGTAAACCACGCTTAATATGTGTTTTTGTTTGTGGGGCAGCACCTTGAGTTACTACTGCTGTGATGACAACAAGCGCACGTTTTTTTGCATCTAGCCCTGGTCGAGAATACACTTCACCATAGGCAAATTCAATAATCATTTTACGTAAATCCGGTGCTATATCAGCTAGTGCATCTGCCTCAATCATTCTTGCCGCCTCATCCTTTGTCACATACTGTTTAATTGTTTCGTACCCCTTTGTAAAACGCTCATTCATTGATATCCCTCCCTTTAATATTTCTTTACACAAAAACCCCAATTCCGCGTCTCCAGAATTGGGGATTGTCCTTCACCTATGTAAGGGGCTCTTTTTCGTTTCACCCTCTGGCTCTAACGAAAAAGGAAAATGGTTTTTCATAGTGCCTCACTGGACAGCTTTAATGAATATCTATGCAAAAGTCACAAGGACATGCACGCTAAGGAAATAGTTATGCAAAAAAAGCTTTTGCCTTTTTGATTTGGATGTTTACTTGATCAAATCCTGTACCACCTAAAGAATGGCGACGACGAACGGCTGCTTCAGGCGCTAATACATCGTAAATATCCGCTTCGATAAGCTCACTTTCTTTTTTCATGTCTTCAAGCGGTAAATCTAGTAGGTAGATACCCTTTTGAATACATGTGAATACAAGTTTTCCTGTCACTTCATGTGCTTCACGGAAAGGCATGCCTTTTGTAGCTAGATAATCTGCAAGCTCCGTAGCATTGGAGAAGTCAGAGTGTACTGCCTGGTGCAAACGCTCTGTATTGACAGTCATCGTGCGAATCATACCTTCAAAGATTTTTAGAGAACCTAGAATTGTATGGACTGTATCGAACATACCTTCTTTATCTTCCTGCATATCTTTGTTGTATGTTAACGGTGTTCCTTTAAGAACAGTTAATAAGCCCATTAAGTTACCATAAACACGCCCTGTTTTCCCACGAATTAATTCCGCCATATCAGGATTTTTCTTTTGTGGCATAATAGAAGAACCTGTTGAAAAGGCATCATCTAATTCGATAAATTTGAATTCATCTGTCGACCACAATATAATTTCCTCTGCAAAACGAGATAGATGCGCCATTAATAATGATGAATTGCTTAAAAATTCAACGATAAAATCACGGTCACTTACAGCATCCATAGAATTCGCATAAACCTCGCTAAAACCTAAAAGCTCCGCGGATTTTAAGCGGTCGATTGGGAAAGTTGTGCCCGCCATCGCACCTGCACCTAAAGGCAGAATATCGATACGTTTAAGCGACTCCGTAAAGCGTTGTTTATCACGTTCTAACATCCAGAAATAGGCCATTAAATGATGCGCAAATGAGATTGGTTGAGCACGTTGTAAATGTGTATAGCCTGGCGCAATTGTTTCTACATGCTCCTCAGCCTTTTCAAGCAATGTCTTTTGGAATGTCTCAATTAAACCGATTGCTTCCTTCACACGTTTTTTCAAGAAAATATGCATATCCGTTGCTACTTGGTCATTGCGGCTACGTCCTGTGTGGAGCTTACCACCTACGGGGCCAATTAAATCAATGAGCATTTTTTCCAAATTTAAATGAATATCTTCATTGGCAACTGAAAATTCAAGCTCCCCTGCGATTGCTTTCTCTTGTAATTGTGAAAGGCCACCAAGAATTGCCTCCACGTCAGCAGCTGGTAAAATTCTTGTCGTGCCAAGCATTGTAACGTGTGCTACGCTACCTTCAAGATCTTCTAGAACAAGCTGTTGGTCAAATCCAATCGATGCGCCGAACTCGTCCACCCATGCTTCTGCCGATTTTTGGAAACGTCCGCCCCAAAGTTTTGTCATAACAGCTCACCTTTTCCTTAAATTCTTTTTGAAAAAGGTGTAGTACAGCGTTTAATGCTACACTACACCCTGCTGTCAAAAAAGATTATTTTTTATTTACTGAAGAGTTAACCACTGTTGGCAGACCCCATAATTCGATGAAGCCTACTGCTGAAGCATGGTTGAATTGATCTTCTTTAGAATAAGTTGCTAACTTCTCACTATAAAGTGAATTTGGAGATTTACGTCCTTCTACAATTGCATGACCTTTGTAAAGCTTCACGCGCACAGTTCCGTTCACAAATTTTTGTGATTCAGCAAGGAATGACTCTAGTGCAACACGTAATGGAGAGAACCATAAACCATCATAAATTAATTCAGATAATTTTTTCTCAATGACTGGCTTGAAGTGAGCCAACTCTTTTACAAGCGTTAAGTCTTCAAGCTCTTTATGAGCCATTAATAGTACTTTTGCTCCTGGAATTTCATAAACTTCACGAGATTTAATACCAACTAATCGGTTTTCTACGTGATCGATACGACCAACGCCGTGTGCTCCAGCTACTGCATTTAGCTCTTGGATTAAATCAGCAAGCTTCATTTCTTTACCGTTTAACGATACTGGCTTACC
The DNA here is from genome assembly GCF_042884205.1 of Lysinibacillus sp. NPDC058147. Taxonomy (NCBI): domain Bacteria; kingdom Bacillati; phylum Bacillota; class Bacilli; order Caryophanales; family Bacillaceae; genus Lysinibacillus; species Lysinibacillus sp. NPDC058147. Next base: position 893,234 of record NZ_JBHVUJ010000001.1, on the reverse strand, counting down.
AGCAACGAATTCAATTTCTACATATTCCGCTTCATCTGGGGCATTTTCCACAGAAACTGTTAAACCGTAAGCTTCTTCTGGTGGAGATACCCATGGATCTTCCATTACGCCAGCTTCATTCGCACGGCCCCATAAGTTTTGATCGATAGAGAATGGTGAATCTAACGTTGCAGGAATAGGTACATTATGTTTCATTGCATATTCGATTTCCTCATCACGGCTCCAGCCCCACTCACGTACAGGTGCTAACACTTCTAAGTCTGGATTTAACGCTTTGATGGAAACTTCGAAACGAACTTGGTCATTACCTTTACCTGTGCAACCATGAGCTACTGCGTCCGCTCCTACTTGGTTCGCAATCTCTACTAATTTTTTAGAAATTAATGGACGAGAAAGTGCCGATACTAGTGGATATTTTTGCTCATACCAAGTATGAGCTTGTAATGAGATTAATGCATATTCTTCAGCGAATTCATCCTTCGCATCTACCATATATGATTCAATTGCTCCTACTTGAAGAGCTTTATTTTTTACAAACTCAAGGTCCTTACCTTCACCAACGTCAAGACAAACTGCAATAACGTCCCAACCTTGTTCTTTTAACCACGGAATTGCTACAGAAGTATCAAGACCTCCTGAATATGCTAATACTACTTTTTTATTCGCCATGAAAAATGCGCCTCCAATTAATCTATAAGATATGTATGTTTATACATCCACTTAAAAGTTTATACACGAATAGTATCACGTTATAAAAATAAGCGCAAGTGTATTTTTATAAATTTATAGACTTTTATGTTTATTATAAAAAGTGAGTCATTACAATACTTTAAGTCTTTATATCAACTATGAATATTTTCACTCGGATAAACGAATTTTTACTCGCTACATGAATGTATATAATATAAGTTTCAGAAAAGTACCTGGTTCTTTGGCAAAACGAGGGGTTAATTTAAATATGTACATTTTCATGTTCTTTGAATTTATAAACACTATTAAAAAAGAACCCATTGTTTAAAATGAGTTCTCATGTCGACAAAAAGGTAAATATTAATTTATTGTGTATCAATCAATAAACAAAGTTTGAATTGCACCAAGAAAACGAAAACATGATAGTTCCAAAACCCTTTACAAAATGCTATTTGTGGGAATCTAGCGATTTGAAATACTATTAACTTTATGCAAATAAAGAAGATTTAGTCTACGATCTGAGAATACATTATGCAAACAGATTTTGATTGATCTCAAATTGTAAAACTAATATGTTATTATCCTTTAAGCACGTGGTCGGTTATTTTTTTAGCAATCGTTTTTTGACCATCATTATTAACTGTTAATATATCTTGCTTTATTGTAACTAGAACGCCTAAACCACGTAAGAAAAATTCATCTTCTTTTATCGCATGTAACTCAAGTGGCATTGTAGCAGGTAGGAAAATATATAAGCGATTACCCTCTTGTAACGCTATTTCCACTGCATGTTCAGGGTGTTCTTGGAGTTGGTATTTACCTTCATAGCTCTGTAAAATTTCGACTGGTAAATGCACAGCTTTATATTGTTCGGGCTTTTTTGGTAAATGGAATTCATGTGTCGTTACTGCTTTTTCAATCGCTTCACCAATAGCTATTTCATAATCCACCTCTTGCTCTTTACTGCGTAAAAATACAAAGATTGTCTTAGATTGTGGGTAAATTTTAAATGTAGTTGCATACCCAGGCCATCCACCGTTGTGCGATACACATTTCCCCAGTTGTTCATCCTCGTAAATAATCCAGCCCATACCATAAGAAAAAGGTTGCTCTGCTGTAAGAGTTGAGGGAGTAAAGGCTTGCTCAAGTAAAGCTTCATCCCAAAGCTGTGCTTGAATAACAGCACGCCCTAATTTCCATAAGTCCTCTACCGTTGAATAGATTCCGCCATCGCCAGTAATATAATTCAAACAAGTAGTACTTTTCGTTTCTTCAAATTCTGAAGGGTCCACATATTGCCCGGTATACACATCAAACACGTAGCCATGTGCAATTTCATTTTTATATTGTTTAGTAAAAGTAGTTGACGTCACAGTTGTATTCATCATATTTAAAGGTGTAAATATAGCTTCATTCATAAATTCAGTAAAACTTTTATTCGCTACACGCTCGATTATAAGAGCTAACAGGACATAACCTGTATTACAGTATTCCATTCTCTCACCTGCTTTAAAAAGTCGAGGTGGCGCATATTGAATTAATAGCTGCAGAACATCTTCATTTGTGGCAGCTGTTGTTTCATCCCAATTTGAAAACAATGCCATATAATCCGGCAAACCTGATGTATGATGTAATAAGTGGCGCACAGTAATATTTGTGTAAGGTAAATTATCGAACCATTGGCTAATATCATCATCGAATGTTATTTTCTTATCTTGTACTAAAAGTAAAATTCCCAATGATGTAATCGGCTTTGATACAGAAGCTAAGTTAAAACGTTGATGAAGATCCATAGACGTGTGTGTTTCTATCGAAGCTTCACCATAGGCACCTTGCAATAAAACTGTCTCTTCCTGCGCAAGCAAAACTGTACCATTAAATGTATTTTCAAGCTGTTCTTTTACTTTATTCCAATCCATTTGAAATCTCCTCCTCAACAATTTGATATAAGCGTTGGATTAAACTACGCAATTGTTCTAAATCTGCTTCAGGCATTTTGCTATAAATCTTATCAAGAATTAGCTTATTTATTTGTTCATCGCGATGATAATACGCCTCTCCATTTTCAGCCAACATAACAACCACTTCCCTACGATTATTAGGGTTAATATCACGTTTAAGGTAGTTTTCTTTTTCAAGTCTCGCTACTATTTGACTCACCGCACTTGGGGAGATTTCCATAAAGTGCGCAATTTCGCCCATTGTGCACTTTTTATGCTTGTATACAAAATCGATTACCATCGTTTGTTTCATCGATAAATCATCTTTAAATAGAGCTTCTTGAGCCTTCGCTAATTTTACATTCATTTCATAAGAATATTGATTTATGTCATCGACAATTTGTTTTATATTTTTAGTCATCTTAACCAGCCTAAATATTTTAGTTAACTTAAATGTTAATCAACATAAATTATTTTGTCAATAAAATGGGATTAAAAAAACTGTAAACGCACTCGATTTATACTCGAGCATATTTACAGTTTAATTTCTTTCAGCGGGTATTACAGAATCGGAAAGGAGTTCAATAAAGGATGTTAGCCTAAAATCATCGCATTCATGCGATAACGGCTAACTTAACTGCATCGGTGCTGTGTTGCCGCTGCCGCTACGCTTTCGCGCAGATAAAACCCTGTTGCTGTCGCTTCGCATTCGCACAGACAAAGACATGCGCTGCCGCTACGTTAGCACTGCGCTTTCGCACAAAAAACATTTGTTGCTGCCGCTACGTTAGCACTGCGCTTTCGCACAAAAAACATTTGCAGGCCTAAGCACAAAACCGATTCCGGACGCAATTATGTCAAGGCATAATTGATTGCCTATTTTTTATTGAAAAATGATTTACCTAAAAATTCAACGGTTGCAGGTGCCATTGCATACAGCTTGCTTGTTAATCCCATTATCCTTGGTAAATTAACCTCTCGGACAGGGCGTTCAATTGTTTTTACAGTAGCTTGTGCAACTTCTTCAGCTGATAATAAAAATCTCCCTAAAGACTCGCGATAGCCACTTTCATCACTAGCCTTATCTAAAAATGGTGTATCGATTGGACCTGGATGTATCGCAGTGACTTTAACATTATACGGAGCCAGTTCCATACGAAATCCATTCGTAAAACCGACAATTGCATGCTTTGTAGCAGCATAAACACTCGCCTTAGGTGTCGCTACCTTTCCTGCTTGTGAGCCGATGAAGATTAATTGACCTTGCTGACGTTGTATCATAGGTGCTGCTAGACGCTTTGCTAAATACATCGGTACACTGACATTTAGCTCTACCATTTGTCTAACAGCTTCATCTGATAAGTCAGTCGCAATGCCGAATTTACCTACCCCGGCAGATAAAATAGCTACATCAAGAGGCGGTAGCTGTGCGCATACATCATCGATTGTAGCTAAGTTAGTTAAATCTGCTTGGATCACGTTTGCACCAACGCGTTCTAATGCTTTCAATGCCACCGCATTGCGTCCTGTCGCATATACTATATGGCCTTGTGCTACTAATAATTCTGTAATTTTCAGTCCAACACCACTTGTTGCACCTGTCACGAAGATAGTCTTTTTATTCATGCTCATACTTAAAACCTACTTCCTTTGAAATAAATAGATACCTTCTTCCGTTTTTGTAGATGTAATGAAATTGTTGGCCTCTAAGTAATCTAAATAACCGAGCGTTTTAGACAACGTCAGACCAAGCTGACGCTGAAAAATCGCTGGATAAAAGCGCTTCGTTACTTGTACAGCGGTTAATGATTCGTCACCAAATAATTCGCAAACCTTCAAAGATTGCTGATGTTGGCGTTCTAGTCTTTTATTAATTAAATCAGGAATATTCTCTAGCTCAGCACCATGTCCTGTATACATCTTTTTCACAGGTAATCGACGTAAAATTTCTAGCGATTCATTATATTGTAGTAACGATTTAGTACGTCCTAAAGTACGGTCTAGCGGTGGCTCAATTAATGGGTTTGGTGTTATTTTTTCAAGCAATAAATCTCCACCTATTACATGATGCGTTTTTTCATCCCAGTAGATTAAATGGCTTTGTGCGTGTCCTAATGTTTCAATTGCCTTTAATCCTGGATGTCCTGGTACTTCATCCCCATCGTTAAGAATTTGTGTTAATGGTCGTTCCCCTACAAGCTCTATTTCATGGCGAACATGTACACTCGGCTGGATATATTCTTGAGGAACTCCGTGCTCAAATAAGCGCTCACTGTAAAACTGTACATGGTAACGTAAAAAATCTTCGTCATGACGAAGCCATTTATCGTTATAGGCATGCCCTAAAATTTCTGCGTTTGGAAAGGCATCCACCCAACCTGCATGATCTGGATGATGATGGGTTAACACAACCTGTTCAATATCTCGCATGTCAAAGCCCGCAGCTCGAATACCCCATTTTAGAGCATCATAGGCTTCCATTGTTTTTGGACCAACATCAAAAATTGTCAATGCATCGCCTTTTACTACAAATGCATTCACATCTCCTACTTCATAGGGTGTTGGTATTTCTATTTTGTATATAGACAAAAGCTGTTTCCCCCTTTTATGCAAGTGAATACCGATTCATTCTATTTTACAAGTTTTTCTTCTCTTCGTCACCCTCCTGTTGACAGGTTGAAGTATTATTAATATAATTTTGAATAATCTAATTATTAACATGCGTCGATGAAACCAAGTACGTAATTGGTGAAGGTGTCTTAGAGAGTGTTACATTTGCTGAAAGTGACATCACCCGCTCCCATTACAGAACCTACTTCAGAGCAGTTATGAAAACATAACCGTTCCCCTTGCGATAAAAGGGCTATGAGTTGTGCCAATTGGCAAACAAAGGTGGTACCGCGGAAACAACAGCGTTTTCGTCCTTCTTTATAAGGACGAGAGCGCTTTTTTTATCTTCATTCAGCAAATGCTTTCTGTAGCGTCAGCTACAAATGTTTTCTGTAGCGTCAGCTACAAATGTTTTCTGTAGCGAAAGCGAAGCGTCAGCTACAAATGTTTTCTGTAGCGAAAGCGAAACGTCAGCTACGATTACGGCAAGCGAAATTGAATTTGAACTGGAGGTTTTATCATGAAAAAAATACTATTTATTGGTGCAGGCTCGATGGCAGAGGCATTGATTCAGGGCTGGATTAAACAAAAGGTATTTACAGCACAAGAAATTTACGTCACCAATCGCTCAGACAAAGAACGCTTACATTTTTTACACAACACATATGGTGTAAATGGCAATTTTGATGATGATATTTATCAGCATGCTGATTTAATCATTTTAGCTATGAAACCTAAGGATGCGATTGTAGCCATGAATGAGCTAAAGCCTAAAATTACAGAGCAATCAGCCGTTCTTTCTATTTTAGCTGGTATTGCTATTTCCACTATTACAGAACATTTAGGTGCTCGTCCAGTTGCACGCGTTATGCCTAACACTTCTGCCACTATTGGGATGTCAGCAAGTGGGATTGCCTTTAATGATAAAGTGACAGCAGAGCAGCGCTCCATTTTCTTACAGCTTTTAGAGGCGGTTGGTTCAGTTATTGAGGTGGATGAGGATCAATTACATGCTGTAACGGCTCTTTCAGGGAGTGGGCCAGCTTATATTTATTATTTAATGGAGGCTTTTGAACGGGTTGGTACAAAGGTCGGCCTCTCGAAGGATACAGTACGACTATTAATGACGCAAACACTTGCTGGTACTGCGGAAATGTTGAAGCAGTCCGTTGACGAACCTGATGTATTGCGCCGTAAAGTCACAAGTCCTGGTGGTACAACAGAAGCTGGAATTAAGGCTCTTGAACAATATCAATTTAATGAAGCCATTGAAGCATGCATTAAAGAAGCTGAAGCTCGATCTCGATCACTTGCAAATAGTAAATAATGTGTGCAAAATAAAGTGTATCACTAGGGATTAGGGGGCTTTAAATTGGCTAAATTATTTGAACCTTATCAATTACAAAATATTACTTTAAAAAATCGTGTTGTGATGGCACCGATGTGTATGTACTCAGCGCAGGATGATGGGCTTGTTACCCCATTCCACCAAGTTCATTATGCAACGCGAGCTGCTGGTCAAGTTGGCTTAATCATTGTCGAAGCTACAGGTGTCGTACCAGAGGGTCGTATATCTAGTAACGATCTTGGCATTTGGGATGACGCTCATATCGAAGGTTTAAGTCAATTAGTTCAAGGAATGAAAGCATACGGAGCAAAAACCGGGATACAGCTGGCACACGCTGGACGTAAAGCAACTGTAGATGGAGAAATATTTGCGCCATCAGCAATTGCCTTTAGCGATGCTTATAAAACGCCAACTGAAATGACATTAGAAGATATTGAATATGTTGTAGAAGCATTTAAACAAGCCGCTGTTCGTGCAGCTAAAGCAGGCTTTGATGTTCTTGAAATCCACGGAGCACATGGCTATTTAATTAGCGAATTTTTATCACCAGCCACGAATAAACGCAATGACCAATACGGTGGCTCTCAAGAAAATCGTTATCGATTATTACGTCAAGTCATCGATGCTATTCGTAGTGTTTGGGAAGGCCCTTTACTTGTGCGTGTTTCCGCTGAAGACTATGCAGAAGATGGTACAACAATGGATGATTTTATCGTCTTCAGTCGTTGGATGAAATCACAAGGTATCGATTTAGTGGATGTTTCTACAGGTGGTGTCGTGCAAGCACATATTAATGTTTTCCCAGGCTACCAAGTGACTCATGCTGAAGCGATTAAGCATGGTGCTGATCTTCCAACAGGAGCGGTCGGCCTTATTACGACAGCCATTCAAGCAGAAGAAATTTTGCAAAATAATCGTGCTGACTTAATCTTCCTAGCGCGTGTCCTTCTGCGCGAGCCATACTGGCCACTTCATGCTGCCAAGGAATTGGGAGAAGAAATTAAACCTCCAGTGCAATACGTGCGAGGTTGGTAAAAATAACGGTATAGTGGCTCTAAAAAAGAATGCCCGATAAACAGGTAAAACCTCGTATTTTGATCAAACTTTGTTCAAATACGAGGTTTATTTTTATCTCAAAACTGAGGATTTCGGCAATTTTTAATCAATCTTTTTATGACATAATAATCAATCTTTTTTATAAATGATCGGACCTTGTTTTAAATCATTAATCTTTATTTTAAACCAACAATTGTTGTTCTCCATCATAACTTTTTATACACCTCTGCATAAGAAAATTTCAATTGCTCTCTCAGTTCTTTATTTTCACTCTCCAATTTCCTAACTTTTCTTTTTAGAGATCCAATAAGGGCGTCTTTATTTTTTCATTCTTTTCTCGCTTCACTTGTTTAGGTGTGGATACTTGTGCTTGATGCTGCCTTTAAGTTTCAATTCTTTCACGAATATTTTTTGGTTGTATAGTGTTACTTTCGACACTCCAGCTTCACTAAAAACACTGTTAAAATTAATATTCTCGTTAGCCCGTATTGGCATATCTTTACTACAAAACGATTAAGGTTCAGTATAAAAAAGCAACTTGCACACATTACAAAGGAAAAACCATTGGTTTTAAAGCATATTAGGTATACGATTCCGCAGTTCCAAAAGATTAGGGCAATCGATGTCTCGCAGAGGAAACTGTTGAGATAATGCCACCTCAAGAAGCCTTTTTTGGCATTTTAAAGATGAAACAAATTCCATAAATATGAAACGTTCCAAGATGTAATACGAGAAGTGAAGAGTTATATAATTTACTACAACCATTTTCGAGTGCAATGGGGTTTAAAAAAACTGCCGCCTGCAAAATACAGACAGCAGCTTCTACAAGTGGCCAAGCTTTTTTCAACATGTCCTTTATAAAGGATACACTTTATTTTTGAGATGGCTTCTTTTTAGTATTAAATTATCTTTTGTTGAAAAATTTGTTCCTAATTTACTACTCTATACTTGTTAGCAAGTCATATATGTTTAATTCTTGAACTTCTAGACTAGAGTACGCCCCCTGATTCTCAGTTGTTACAACAGATAAAAGGTAATTATCTCTTATAATTGTTGTAGAATATCCCCAACCTGCGCTATCTAAGTTATCATTAATTGGAATATTAAGCGTATTAGGTTCCAAAATAAAACCAGTTCCTATAGCCTTTAAATATGCTTCTTTCCTTGTCCATATTTGATAAAAGAGCTTTTTCCACATTTCTTTTGGATAAGCTTGTAAAAATAGCATTTCGTCATTACTAAGTACTTGTTTTATTATATCAAGATGAATCTCTTTCATATATTCTACATCTATCCCAACTACTCGATTAGCTAGAGCGCAAGCAACAATCCCTTCTGAATGTGTTAAATTAAAATCTAAGTTGGTAGTTTCTTCTCCTCTCACATTTTTTAAATACAGCTTTCCATATTGTTTTTTTTGAAATGCTATATCTGACAAATCCAGGTTTAAATGTTTACTAATAATATATTTTAACAAAAGACGGCCAATTAGAAATTCCTTTTTTTTAAAATCTACTTTGTAACTTTTATAGGTTGTCTGCTCTTCTAAATCTAAAAATTTTACACAAGAGCTAATGTCCTCTAGCTTTAGACTTTTGGGTATTGAGAGCCAATATACTTTAATCATGTCCATACTGTTCACCAGAATTAAATGTGACTTACATTAGACACTTGTTTAGAATACTTCCTACCCTAGTGGTATTAGTAAGAGGAAACATATGTCCACCGTCAAAGTCATGGAAAGTTGAATTTTCGAAATACTTTCCCCATTCCTTCATTATCTTAGGGGTAGCAAATGAATCGTTCTCTCCACTAAAGATATGGGTAGGTGTTTCAATAGTTCTAGAGCAATCATATACATGACTTTCCACTGCAAAAAAATCATTACGAAAAACTGGCAAAAAATATTCTAATAATTCTTTTTCTTGTAGTATCTCTTGACTAAGGCCACCAAGTGATTCGATGTACTCTAGCAATTCGTCATCATTTAAGTGTGAAACCTTTCTTTTTTTATAATGTGGAGGTGCTATGCCTGAAATAAATATGACTTCAGGATATACTCCTCTCTTCTCTAGCCTTTGGGTTAGTTCATAAACAATTATTCCCCCCATACTGTGACCGAATAATGCAAAGGATTGGTTGCTGAAACGCTCTAATAAAATCTCTTCGTACAGTTCAACTTGCTTAATAATATTATTAATCAATGGAGAAGTATTAGTTCCATGTCCCGGAGGTTCAACGGCAAAAATATCCCAATTAGATTCAATGGCTTGAGAAAGTGGGCGATAAGATGGAGAATATCCTCCAGCAAACGGAAAGCAAATTAGTGTTTTAGTTCCTTGGGTAGCTTTAAGCAATTTTAATGTTTCAATCATTTTATGAAAGGTTCTCCTTTATATCTCTATACCTAATAAATTTATTTACTTGGTCAAATTATAACGTTTAAACATTTTAATTGAATTCAAAGTACTATCGTTTAAGGCAAAAGAGTTAAGCTATCTTCCTCAAGAATAGTTCCAACCCCATTAGACATAGCATCTTTATAATAAAAAGCAGCTATTGCTATATCAAAAATTGCCATTCCCATTGGGTTAAACATAATAGCTTCTTTTAAAGGTAACCTCTCCATCTGATTGTTACAAACTACATCTATAATAGAATAAGTATTCTCCTTTTGTAATCCTCTTGTTTTATACATTAATTCTATATCTGTATTTTCTCTACATACTTCTTCCCATTCATCTACTATTATAGAATTTGTGTAATTTAGTATACTAGGTTGAAAGTCACGTAGAGATACATTCAGTAAAAGAGAGTTTCTCTTTGGTTCTTTGTCTACATATCTACTTGAAGAGACTGTACAAGTAATAAAGATATCGGCATTAGAATAGGCTTCCTCCCATGATTCAGCAATAATTACGCGATCTTTGAGTTCGCCTGGAATTAATTCAGATTTTATACCCCCAATATCATATAGAATAATTTCGGAAATCCTATCCCCTAAAAGTGAATTGATCATGTTTAAGTGTAGTTGACCTATTGGACCAAAACCTATGATTCCTACAGTAATATCTTGAAGAAGTCGTGATTTATCGAAATATTTAATCATTAGTCCCGATACAGAAGCTGTTCTTACACCACTTATCAAAGCGGTGTTAAAGAATGCCAAAGGCTTTCCCGTTTCGGAGTGGTTTAAAATTGTAACAGAATGAGCACGCTTCATACCTTGATGTATATTATTCGGAAAACTTGAGATCCATTTAATACCGGCAAAATTTGTAGTACCACCAATATAGGCTGGCATAGCTATAATTCTATTATTGAAATCATTGTAACGTAAATAAGGTTTAATGGGTTGATCGAAATCTCCTACTTGCAAAGCATGCACTGCTTGCTCAATTACTTCTATTGTTTTGTTCCAGTCAATGCCCAAAGTTTCAATGTCTTGCGTATTTAAGTACAACATTTTTATCCACATCCTTTATATATAGTTGCTCTTATAGCTTTACCATGAAAGACTCTATTATAAATGTTGAAGTTGTATTTTTAACCAATTGACCCACTCCTGATTATAAACTGTATCTGTATATGGCATACCACTATCTGGACAAAGAAAGACTACATTTGGTTTCGTTGAAAAATGAACCTTTTGGAAATATTCTTGAACTGCAAAATATACACTTCCCGATGAGGCTCCTGCAAATATAGAGTGTTTGTTTAATAATTCGTGGCAACCTTCAATTGCTCTAACTTCTTCTACATGTATAACATCATCAATTAATGCATGTTTAAGTATGGAAGGTTTTATACTTGAACCAATTCCCGGTAAATATCTTTTCCTCGGAACATTCTGAAATATCAAGGACCCTTCACTATCAACAGCTATTACTTTAATTTGAGGAAAAGTCTTTTTTAAGCGTTGAGAAATACCAGATATTGTTCCACCAGTGCCTACACCGATAAAGGCATAGTCAAGTCTATTAAAATAATCAGCTAACTCCTTACCTGTACCTTCGTAGTGAGCCAAAAAGTTATCATCATTTTCATATTGGTTAGTCCAATATGAAGTGGAGATTTCCTTACATAACTCCTGGACTTTTTCAAGTCTAGAAATCAAAAACCCCCCAGTCTCATCTCGATTTGTAATCTTTACTACTTGATGTGAAAGTATTCTTAAAATATTTTCATATGCTGGATTTATATTAGAATCAATCACCGGGATAAACCTTATCCCTATTTTTTTACATAATATAGCTAGGGATACTGCTAGGTTACCTGAGGATGATTCAATTACAGTTGATTGCTCAGTAATATCTCCCCTTTCAATAGCAGATTTCAGTATATTATAGGCTGTTCGCGCTTTGATATTATTCATTAAATTATGGTACTCTAACTTAGCAAATAAATTAATGTAATCATTTTCAAGTTTTACAATAGGGGTGTTCCCGATATAAGGTTCTAATTCTTTTAATTTTTTTAGCATGTCTCAAGACACCTTTCTTTATGATTGTAAACGATTAAAATACAAATTTATCAAGAGCAGCAAACGACCCTTGAATAATAATGAAGATGGGTAGTTAAATTTTGAAGCTATAATGGGAAAATAAAAACCATACAATAAAGCTCTCATAGCTAAGTTGTTTGTAGATTTACAAGACCTCTGGTAACGGTATTAATTTCTTTATAGAATGTGTTTTTAAGTCTGTTTATACTAGTATCATCAAAATAATTCCCAGCATAATTGAAGTAAAGAGATAACTGACCATCTTTAATATAGCTTAATATAATAAGCTTATATGGTACTTCTCTGGTTATCGGTTGTTCTAGAAAAGTTGTTTTGACTGGATGCCAATCTGTCCATTCATTTATATCATTGTCTAATACACCATGATAATTTAATAGAATCTCTGGTGTTTGATAGTTGTGAAACGCTTCACGGCTATCTTGATTTTCATCTAAATACCGAAGTATATTAAATGAATTACCTCTATGAGGCATACTATTAAGATGATTTTTTATTAAATTATTGGTTGTACCAAAAGATTCCTCTTCTGTAACTTCCACAACAAAAGGGAAATTATTCACAAAGTAGCCGATTGTTCGACTTAAATCTAAATCAGAATCTAATAAATCTCGTCCATGGCCATTGACGCTGAAGATTACCTTCTCTTTCCTCAGCCATTTAGCTAAAGAACGTGAAACGAACGTAAATAGGATCTCCTTTAAATTTGTTTTATAGAAAGTAGTTAAAGATGTACGCAAACTTCGTGTAACTTCTCTACTTAAAGTAAGACTAACTGTTTTAATGTCTTTATAAGTGTTACTACATGATGATTTATCAACATTTATTCTATATCCACTAATTTCATTTAAAGTATTAGCCCAATATCCCCGAGCACTCGATACTTTTTCTGATTTGATAAAATCCCGGCAATTTTCTACCCATTCTTTGTATGTTGTTCCTTTATCAAAGTTAGGCTCTAATCCTTTTTCTAAAAGCTCGTATGTTTCAATTAAGTCTTGCTGTAATATGCGGTTACTAATGTTATCAGAATAAAGATGAGATACAATCCATAGTACTTTATAAGTGTTGTGTTCCCATCTAATTAATGCAGCTCTGTTCATTAATCCATTTGTAAACTTAGTCTTTTTCGCTAAACTTAATTGTATATCCTTAAAAGCAGTTTTCTTTTCTTCCTCATTTTTATATGCTGTTAAATCGTATTGCTCAAAATTGATCTTTATGTTTTCAGACGGTTTAATTACTTGTATAAATTCATTGTCTTTATTTAGATAGGTAGCACGTAACATGTCATGATGTTTATGGAGTATCTCTATAGTTTTTTGAAGCAAATTAGGATTGATTTGCTTACTTGTTTGTAGACAAATAGGTAAGAAAAAGAATTCCGGATCATATTCTGACATTCCAAACGCCATTTTTTGGATGTGAGAAATCGGAACGTTACCGGACGTGAAAGTATTGGTATTAGAGATTGAATTACTTTGTGTTGAATCTTTTTCACTTTGCTTTAATAACATATTAATATGTTCAGTTAAATCTTTAAATCTCGTATTTTTGAATAAGTCCTTTAGGTGAATAGTTACTTTAAATATTTTCCTAATGCGTGATTGTACTTGAATAAGATGTAATGATTCTCCACCCAGTTGTAAGAAATCGTTATCAAAAGAGACGTTTTCGACTCCAAGTACTTCCCTCCAAATAATCTTTAACCACTCTTCAGTTGTTTTACTATCTACACTAACCGTTGTAATCCTATTAGAATTTTTCTTATCATTGTTATCTGCTTGATTATTTGTTGATCCCCCTTCTCTACTAAACATGGAAGCTTGATCACAATTACTCCAACAAGAAACTAAATCAAAAGAATAGGTTGGGGCATGTACACGTTTACGTGCAAATTGCTTATCGAATTCTCTCCAGTTTACAATTACACCAGTACTCCATATTTTTCCCAAGCTTTCCTGAACAGTTTTCCATGCTGGCTCTTTACGATTCATTGAAGATAATATAATTTGGCTGTCATCCGTAACCATAGATTCTACAAAAGTTTTTAACACTGGATGAGGACCAATTTCTAAAAAGATATCCATTTCTTCTGAGATCAGAGTTTCAATTCCGGAAGCGAAATGAACAGTCTCCCTTAAATGTTTACACCAATAGTCTGCGTCAAGCACTTGATTCATCATAATGTTTCCTGTAAGGTTCGATACTAAAGGTATTTGCAGAGGTGTAAAAGTTATATTATCATTCATATATTTATGATAGGTATCTAAGATTGGTTCCATTAATATGGAATGTGATGCTGTAGATATTGGCAGTAGTTTATTTATTATTCCATCATTTTCTAATTGTTGCTTTAACTCTTCAATTAATGGTCTCTTACCACCGATTACAAATTGTTGAGGACCATTAATTGTTGCGATAGTAAGTTCACTATTATATTGAAGCAAATAGTTATTTATAATCTCTAATGGACTATTTACAGATAGTAATGCACCACTCTCAGTCTTTTCTTCCATTAAATATCCTCGTTTAACTAACATTAGGAGTGCGTCTTTAAGAGATAGGCCACCTGCTATACAAGCTGCCGTGTATTCGCCAAGACTATGACCTATAACATAATCGGGTCTAACTCCCCAAGATATCCAACTTTTTGCTAAAGCATATTCGACTATAAACATAGCTAATGAGCTGATGTTAATATGGTCTAAGTTTGATTTGTAATCAGAATTGAACATGTACTCTGAGAAATGGATTGGATAGTAAGGTTTTAAAATATCAAAACATTCTTCAAATATCTCTCTTATGAAAGGAGAACTTTTATAGAGTTCATATCCCATCCCACTATAGTGTGAACCTTGCCCACTGAAAAGAAATACTATTTTGTGTTTCTTATTCATTTTTTGTCCATAATTAGCATAATACTGGAAATCTGATGTTGAGCTATTACCTAATTGATGACAAATTTCCTTTAATCTCTCCTTATTTTCAGCAACAATTGTGAGACAATGATCAAAAGTTACTCGACCAACGTGAAGTGTAAAAGCTAGATCCCCCAAATTTTGTTTTGGTTCTAAATCTAAATGCCTACCAAGGTTCATTACAGCATTTTGTAGTGCTTTTTGACTTTTAGCAGATAAAGTAAACAGATGATGTGAACGTTCTTCGATCCCAATAGAATTTTTTTGATTCATAAAATCATCCTTAAATGTTTTTTTGTAAACTTTACCATGCCAAAAGATTTTACTTTTGGCATGGTAATCTCTTAAATAAATTTAGGAATCAGTTAATGGAGGTTCTTCTAAAATAACGTGCGCATTTGTACCTCCAATTCCTAAGGAACTAACTCCAGCACGACGTGGGATACCGTTCTTACGATCCCAAGCTTTTAATTCTGTATTTACATAAAACGGACTATCTTTAAGGCCACAGTCAGGATTTGGCTTTTCGAAGTTAATACTTGGAACTAGCTTGTCATATTTCAAGCAAAGGGCTGTTTTTATTAAACCCGCAATCCCCGCAGCTGAATCAGTGTGACCAATATTTCCTTTAACAGAACCAAGAGCACAGGAAGCTGTTTCCTGTACATTAGAAAAAGCTTCTTTTAAAGCTGAAACTTCAATAGGGTCACCAAGATATGTTCCCGTTCCATGCGCTTCTATATAGCTAATTGAAGAGGGGTCAACATTCGATGCTGCTTGTGCCTTTCGAATTACATCTGCAACTCCTTGAGGGCTTGGAGCTGTATACCCTATCTTTTCATTCCCATCGTTATTGATTGCTGAGCCTTTAATTATTGCATAGATTGGATCATTATCTCTTTGAGCATCAGAAAGACGTTTTAATAAAATTACACCAACTCCATTTCCACCAACTGTTCCGTTTGCGGATTCATCAAAAGGTCTACACTTACCATCAGGTGAAAGAATAAATCCTGGCTCATAAACATATCCTTCTTTTTCTGGTACCTGTACACAAGCTCCACCAGCAAGTGCATAATCAGATTGTCCGCTTAAGAGGCTTTGACATGCCATATGAACCGCTACTAATGAAGTAGAACAAGCTGTATCAACTACAACACTCTCTCCTTTTAGGTTTAGCTTGTATGAAGTACGTGTTGCAACGAATTTTTTTAGTGTTGAAATATCCGATTGAAATTCATTAGATGCCTCTTCGTCACTATTTCTCGAACCCCGTGGCGAATATTTAGTCTCTGAAATTCCTGCATAGACAGAAGTCCCCGCGCCAATTTCTTCTAAATTGTATCCAGCATTTTCGATAGCCTCCCACGCACAAAGTAAGAAAAAGCGCTGTTGTGGATCTAGATCACTGGCTTCTTTATGCGACATTTGGAAGAAATCAGGATCAAACATATCTATTTCTTCTAAATATCCACCCCTAAGTACTAAACGTTCTAAAATATCTGAATCAAGAGACTCTAATGAGTATGGGAGCTCTTCTAAAGGAATATCCTTAACTAGCTCATTGCCTTTAGTTAAATTTGACCAAAACTCATAAGTGTTTTTAGACTCTGGGAAGCGCAATCCAATACCAATGATTGCAATTGACTCAGTTTTAGAAGTTGGTTTTTGTTCTTTTTGGCTAGATAGAGCAATTTTTGTATTAGTAATTTGTCCAATAGCTTGAGCTATAGATGAAATAGTTGTGTATTTAAAAAGATCAGTTACTAATACATTAACTTCCATCTTCTTTTTAATAGATTCTTTCATTTTCATTAATAATAAAGAATTGCCACCTAAATCAAAGAAGTTGTCATTTATATTAATCCCTTCAGGGTCTATTCCTAGGACTTCAGCCCAAATATTAAGTAATATCTCCTCTAATTGATTTAAAGTGGAATTGCCATTATTTAATTGAATAGGAGCTTTTCTTTCAAATTCCTGTTTAATAAGCTTATGGCGATCAATTTTCCCACTTGGTAAAAATGGCATTTTATTCAATGGTATAAAATCAGATGGTATTAAATAAGCCGGTACCTTTCTTTTTATAAATTGACGCATTTCCTTCCCATCTATATAATTGCCGGTGCTTGTGTAATAGGCAACTAACTTGTTATTACCTATGGAGTCTTGTGTAACAACAACAGCTACCATATGAATATCTTGATGTTCCAGAAGATGAGACTCAATTTCACCAATCTCAATTCGATATCCCCGTACCTTGATTTGGCCATCTTTTCTTCCTACATATTCAATGGTCCCCGCAGATGTTAAACGGACAATGTCGCCTGTTTTATACAGTTGCTTTTCTGGATAATACGGATGCTGAATAAACGCTTCCTTTGTTTTCTCTGGCTTGTTTAGATAGCCCCTTCCCAGATTTGCTTCACTTTCGATATATAATTCCCCCGGTGTATTTATTGGACAAGGATTCATATACTGATTTAAAACATGAAGTTTTACATTGCTTATCGCTTTTCCAATTGGAATGTTAGATTGGCTATCCTCAAGTTCATTTACTAACTGTGTAGCTACAAAGACAGTAGCTTCAGTCGGCCCGTACACATTAACGATTTCGATATGCCCTCCTCGACGCCACCATTCGCGTACAAACTCTGATTTTAACGCCTCTCCTCCGACAACAATTCGCTTCATCGTTGACAATTTGCCTAAGTCACTTTCTGGCAGTAATTTCGCAAATTGATGGAAGAGTGACGTCGGCATCAAAGTCATGGTAGCTTTCAATTGCTGGACAACATCCGCAAATTTATCAATGGATTGCCTTTCTTCATCAGACAAGATATGCAGATGGGATCCGCATAAGATAGTCTGCCAGATTTCCCATACGGAAACATCAAAACTGTGAGAAGAAAACTGTAAAACTATTTCTTGGTCCACAAAATCGTTATATCTGTATTTCCAATCTTCTACCAGATTCACAACACCCATATGCCTTAACATTGCACCTTTTGGCTGGCCTGTGGAACCCGACGTATAGATTACATAGGCTAAATCATCCGAAGTATTGTAAATTGGAAGATTATCAATACTTGTTTTATCCGGAATATCTCCCAATGTGACAGCCTCAAGATTGTGAACTAAATTGCTCTTTAAATGTTTTTGAGTGAGCAATAATCTTATGCCACTGTCCTTCAACATATATTGGATACGTTCTTTCGGATAAACAGGATCAATCGGCACATATGCCCCACCCGCTTTCAGTATTCCAAGCATGGTAACAATAACTTCTGCCCCTCGATCCATCATAATACCCACTGGCTGGTTAGGTCCCACACCCTTTTCCCGTAAGAAATGGGCAAGCTGATTGCTTCGTTCGTTAAGCTCTCTATACGTAAAGCTGTTCTGCACATCAGATAATGCTATCCGATTGGCACAGCTATCGGCCTGTTTGTAAAACAGTTCCGGGATGGTTTTTTCTAAATCAAATGGAATCGTTGTATCATTTAACTGCCTATGCAACAGCTGGTCTACCTCTGGTAGTAAATCAAGATTCCTAATCGGCTCATCAAATTGGTTTACTAAGGCCATCAATATATTCTGATACATTTCGTCGAATCGTTCGATGGTCTTCTCTAAAAACAAGTCCGTACTGTATTCATAAGAAAGCTTAATTCCTTCTGGAGTATTCGTTGCGAATAGGCTAAGATCCATTTTTGAAGTAGTATGGGAAACTTCTTCATCCACGGCTTCGAAATTTAACCCCGACTGTTTATCCTCTCTTCCATTTTTATCGTGATAGGAGAATAAAGTTGCAAACAAAGGAGATCGACTAGAATCACGCTGAGGGTTTACCTTCTCCACCAATAAGTCAAATGGGTAATCTTGATGTTCATACGCGCTGAAGATTTCTTGTTTTACCTCCTGCAGAAGATCCCTAAGTGTGTTCACTTTATCAAATCGAACTCGAATTGGAAGTGTATTTACAAAAAATCCAATCATATCTTCTAGTGTCTCTACAGATCGACCGGTAACCGGTGATCCCACAATAATATCCTGATCTTCCGTCAATACATGCAGTAACATATTATAAGCAGCAAACAGGAGCATATATAGTGATCCATCTTCTTTGTTCGCCAGAGCCCGAAGCTGTTTAGTCAAATCTTTGGAGACTTTGGAACGTACTACTGACCCGCTAAGACTCATTTCTTCAGGACGAACTTTGTCAGTTGGCAGTTCTAAAACTGGCAAAGGCTTTTTCAGCTTATCCAACCAATAGTCTTCTTGTTTCCCCCACAACCCTTTTTTGATCTCTTGATTCTGCCAATCTGCATAATCGACATAGCGGATAGGGAGAGGAGCTAGGCTTGGCGCTTCATTTCTTATTAGCGCCTCGTAGATTTCTGACAGATCACGGAAGAAAATATTATAACTCCATGCGTCTGTAATAATATGATGCATGTTAAGGTAAAGTTTGTAATCCTCTTTACTACATTTATAAAGAATTGCACGAAGTAAAGGAGCTTTTGCTAAATCAAATGGTTCTGCGTTAACATCTCGAGTTTTTAAATTTATATATTCTTTCTGATCATTAGAAGCCATTCCACTTAAATCCCGATATTCTAATGAAAAATCTATCCTTAACTTAATTGATTGGTATGGTTGTCCATCCACATCAGTAAAAGAAGTTCGTAAAGAATCATGACGATTTATAACTTGTTTAAAAGCTTGCTCAAATTTTGGTACATCAAGAGTTCCTTTAAATGTGTACATGGCAGCTACGTCATAGCTTCTGTTATCCGCAAACAATTTATAAAGGAACCATAAACGTTTTTGTGAGTGTGATAGCTCATATCTATCTTGTTCTAATAACCTGTTGATTTTCCTCTCACCATATCCATATATGGATAACTTACTGAGTAATTGTTCTATCCGTTCGGACATTTCCTTTAAAGTAGGATATTGGTATACGTCTTTCATACTAAAAATTATTTTAAATGTGTTATTTACACGATTAAGTAGCTGTATTCCTAATAAAGAGTGCCCTCCTAAATCAAAGAAGGAATCGGAAAGTTCAATTGTGTTTCTTTGGAGAATATCCTCCCAAATTTTCACTAATTTAGATTGAGTAGAAGTTAAAGGTTTTGTAACTTCCTGATTTATCTTCTTATTTTGGGATTCATACTTCTCCAACATCTTTCGGTCCACTTTCCCACTTCCTGAAAGCGGCATTTTTTCTAATTTTATAAATTTTGCAGGTAACATATAAGTAGGTAACTTGTCTACAAAGTAAGAGCGGATATCTTTTTCACTAAAGTCCTCTCCTGTTGTTGTATAGTAAGCAATTAATGTTACAATTTCGTTTTCTTTTTTAGGTATCACAGCTACCATATGAATATCCTGATGTTCCAGAAGGTGTGACTCAATTTCACCAATCTCAATTCGATATCCCCGTACCTTGACTTGGCCATCTTTTCTTCCTACATATTCAATGGTCCCCGCAGATGTTAAACGGACAATGTCACCTGTTTTATACAGTTGCTTTTCTGGATAATACGGATGCTGAATAAACGATTCCTTTGTTTTCTCTGGCTTGTTTAGATAGCCCCTCCCCAGGTTTGCTTCACTTTCGATGTATAATTCCCCCGGTGTATTTATTGGACAAGGATTCATATACTGATTTAAAATATGAAGTTTTACATTGCTTATCGCTTTTCCAATTGGAATGTTAGATTGGCTATCCCCAAGTTCATTTACTAACTGTGTAGCTACAAAGACAGTGGCTTCAGTCGGCCCGTACATATTAACGATTTCGATATGCCCTCCTCGGCGCCACCATTCGCGTACTAACTCTGAGTTTAATGCCTCTCCTCCTACCACCATTCGCTTCATCGTTGACAATTTGCCTAAGTCACTTTCTGGCAATAATTTCGCAAATTGATGGAAGAGTGCCGTCGGCATGAAAATTATCGAAGCATTCATTTGCTGAACAACATCCGCAAATTTATCAATGGATTGCCTCTCTTCATCAGATAAGATATGCAGATGGGATCCGCATAAGATAGTCTGCCAGATTTCCCATACGGAACCATCAAAACTGTGAGAAGAAAACTGTAAAACTATTTCCTGGTCCACAAAATCGTTATATCTGAATTTCCAATCTTCTACCAGATTCACGACACCCATATGCCTTAACATTGCACCTTTTGGCTGGCCTGTGGAACCCGACGTATAGATTACATAGGCTAAATCATCCGAAGTATTGTAAATTGGAAGATTATCAATACTTGTTTTATCCGGGATATCTCCCAATGTGACGGCCTCAAGATTGTGAACTAAATTGCTCTTTAAATGTTTTTGAGTGAGCAATAATCTTATGCCACTGTCCTTCAACATATATTGGATACGTTCTTCCGGATAAACAGGATCAATCGGCACATATGCCCCACCCGCTTTCAGTATTCCAAGCATGGTAACAATAACTTCTGCCCCTCGATCCATCATAATACCCACTGGCTGGTTAGGTCCCACACCCTTTTCCCGTAAGAAATGGGCAAGCTGATTGCTTCGTTCGTTAAGCTCTCTATACGTAAAGCTGTTCTGCACATCAGATAATGCTATCCGATTGGCACAGCTATCGGCCTGTTTGTAAAACAGTTCCGGAATGGTTTTTTCTAAATCAAATGGAATCGTTGTATCATTTAACTGCCTATGCAACAGCTGGTCTACCTCTGGTAGTAAATCAAGATTCCTAATCGGCTCATCAAATTGGTTTACTAAGGCCACCAATATCTTCTGATACATTTCGTCGAATCGTTCGATGGTCTTCTCTAAAAACAAGTCCGTACTGTATTCATAAGAAAGCTTAATTCCCTCTGGAGTATTCGTTGCAAACAGGGTAAGATCCATTTTTGAAGTAGTATGGGAAACTTCTTCATTCACGGCTTCGAAATTTAACCCCGACTGTTTATCCTCTCTTCCATTTTTATCGTTGTAGGAGAATATAGTTGCAAACAACGGGGATCGACTAGAATCTCGCTGAGGGTTTACCTTCTCCACCAATAAGTCAAATGGGTAATCTTGATATTCATACGCGCTGAAGATTTCTTGTTTTACCTCCTGCAGAAGATCCCTAAGTGTGTTCACTTTATCAAATCGAACTCGAATTGGAAGTGTATTTACAAAAAATCCAATCATATCTTCTAGTGTCTCTACAGATCGACCGGTAACCGGAGATCCCACAATAATATCCTGATCTTCCGTCAATACATGCAGTAACATATTATAAGCAGCAAACAGGAGCATATATAGTGAACCATTTTCTTTGTTCGCCAGAGCCTGAAGCTGTTTAGTCAAATCTTCGGAGACTTTAGAACGTATTACTGACCCGCTAAGACTCATTTCTTCAGGACGTACTTTGTCAGTTGGCAGTTCTAAAACTGGCAAAGGCTTTTTCAGCTTATCCAACCAATAGTCTTCTTGTTTCCCCCACATCCCTTTTTTGATCTCTTGATTCTGCCAATCTGCATAATCGACATAGCGGATAGGGAGAGGAGTTAGGCTTGGCTCTTCATTTCTTATTAGCGCCTCGTAGATTTCTGACAGATCACGGAAGAAAATATCATAACTCCATGCGTCTGTAATAATATGATGCATGTTAACATAAAATCTATATTCTTTCTCAGCACATTTAAATAGAATTGCTCTTATAGGAGGTTCTTTAAACAAGTCAAAAGCAACTTTATTATTTTTATCTATTAAACTACTAATTTTCCTGTTTTGAACCTCAAAGTTATCTAAAGTTAAATCGATATAATGAAGTTGGAATGGACTATTTTCTTTAACAATTTGTCTTGGTATACCTTCTTCTTCAACAAAAATAGTTCTTAATATTTCATGGCGTGCTATTAATTTATCTAACGATCTTCTAAACATCTGAATGTTTAAGTAACCATTAATCCCCTTTATTGTAGGAACATTATAAAATTCATTTAACGGATTGAGAATATATAAAAACCATAACCTTTTTTGTGCATGGGACAACTCATAGTTCTTTTTAGTCGGTAACTTCTTAATCTTTGATTCTTCATTATTGATATTCGCCTCGTTATACAATTGTTCAATATGTAAGGCTAATTGATCTAAAGTACCGTTTGTAAATATATCCTTAAGATCAATTTTTACATTAAATACTTGTTTTATACGATTTATAACTTTAACTGCTACTAACGAATGACCACCAATTTCAAAGAAGTTATCTTTAAGACCGACTTTTTCTTTATTAAGTACAAGTGACCAAATTTGGCTTAATTTAATCTGTGTAGGTGTAACTGGTTCTAAATATCCCTTTCCTTCATCTGTAACAATATTGGCGATTGATGCTTTTAATTTCTTCCGATTAACTTTCCCATTAGATGTTAACGGAATCTTTTCGACCATAAATACATGGTTAGGAATCATATACAGAGGAAGTTTATCTTTTAAAAACTTCTGTATTTCTTCTAAAGAAATTTCAATCTTGTCATTAGAGACTAAAAAAGCAATTAAGCGTTTATCTCCTGTTGCTATTTCATGAGCAATTACAATTGACTCTTTAATAGAAGAATGTTCATTTAGAGCTGTCTCAATTTCTGCAAGCTCTATACGTACACCCCTTATCTTGACTTGATCATCTTTTCTTCCTATAAAGACTATATTTCCATCAGTTTGATAATAGCCTCTATCACCTGTTTTATACATAAAAGCATCTTCTTCATCAAATAAATCAGGGATAAATGCTTCCTTTGTTCGTTCAGCATCATTTAAGTATCCCTTAGCAAGCCCCACCCCAGATAAATAAATCTCTCCAATGACTCCGACAGGAACAGGTTGCAATTCCTCATCTAAAATATATAATTTTGTATTATGGATTGGTTTACCAATAGGGAGGTTATCCCTACCAATATCCTCCTTAGAACATTTATAAACAGTTGCATCAATAGAGACTTCCGTTGGTCCCCATTGATTGTATAAATTAACATGTGGTAATTTCTCAAAGTGTAGTTGAATAAGTTCTGATTTCAGAGCTTCCCCACTAGATATCACTGTCCTTAAACGTAGTAATTCCTCATAATTTTGATCATTAATACTATCTAGGAAAAACTTTAATACACTTGGTACAAATTGTATAAATGAAACATTATATCGAATTGCAGCCTCTAGTATTGCTTCAGCATCACTGTGAAGTCCCGGCTCCAAGACTGCGATCCGCGCACCAATCATTAAAGGCCAGAAAAACTCAATAGCAGAATCATCGAAAGTTAATATAGTTTTTTGTAAAACTGTATCTGATGGACTTAATTTATGATAGTCTTGCATCCAACAAATCCTATTTACCCAACCTTTGTGTAAATTAGCCACCCCTTTAGGTTCTCCAGTAGATCCAGATGTATAGTAGATGGATACTAAATTGTCTGATTTCACGTTTATCTCAGGATTGTTAGTAGGAAATTCCCCCAATTCACCCCAACTAGTTTCAACTGAAATATAAGGGATTTTTATATTTGATAGATTTCCGCTTAAATTTTCTTGAGTTAAACATGCAACCGCTCGAGAATTCTCTATAAGCTTTAAAACCCTTTCTTTAGGTGCCTCTGTATCTACTGGTAAATAGGCTCCACCAGCTTTTAAAACTCCTAACAGGGAGATAACCAATTCCAATGATCTATCCATGTATACCACTACAGGTGTATCAGGCCCCACACCCTTTAAACGCAAATAATGGGCCACCTGATTAGCTTTTTGATTAAGTTCATGATAGGTAAGGCGTTTATCTTTATAAATAACAGCTTCATTATTTGGTGAATGTGCAACCTGTTCTTCTATTAGCACATGAAGAGGTTTTTCCTCTGGATAATCAAAAGTTGTTTCGTTCCAATCTCTTAAAAGCTGTTTGCTCTCCAGCTCTGTTAGTAAAGGATATTCAGTTAACCTTTTATTCGGATCTTTCCCAATAGCCTCTAACAATACTTTAAAATTGTTTGCCATACTTTTTATAGTTTCTAAACTATAGAGGTCTTTGTTATATCTAAAAGAAATATCTAAATTTTCATTTTCCTCAATAATTGAGATTGTCATATCATATTCAGATTTACCAAAATCTACTTTCAATTCATTTATTGTTAAATCTGAAATTTCGAACTTGAGCGGAACCTCCGTTTGAAATTCAATTTGAAATAGTGGAGTATAACTTAAATCTCTTTTTGGCTGTACACGCTTCACCACTTTTTCAAAAGGCGCCTCAATATTTGAGAATGCTTCAAACATATTTTCCTTTACTAAATCAAGAAGCTCTTGATATGACATATTCTTTGAAAAATTAGTACGTAAGACAACGGTGTTAATGAAAAAACCAATAAGGTCATCTGTCTGGCTGTTACGATTTGAAATAGGACACCCTAATGCGATATCCTCCCTTGATGTATATCTAAAAAGAAGTGTCTTAAAGGCAGCCAACATTATAATAAATAAACTTGTTTGTTTTTTAATACTTATATCTTTAAGCGACCTATATATAGTGTTAGGTATATTAATATTCAATAAAGCTCCATTTGAAGTTCGGATCATAGGTCGTTTATAATCAGTTGGAAGTTCTAATAAAGGCTCAACATTTTCTAATTTCTTTTCCCAGTAGGTCAATTGTCTTTCTAAAGATGCCTTGTCAAATTCATTATGCTGCCAATAAGAGTAATCCCCATATTGAATTCCAAGAGGCTTAAGAGGCGAAGGTTTATTATTTAGAATTTCAGTATATAAAGCACTAATTTCCTTTACTAATAATTCAGCCGATGTTCCATCAAAAATAATATGATGTACGATGAATTGTAGCCAATGCTCAAAATGATTGATCTTTAGAAGATTAACTCGAAATAGCATACCCTTTTCTATATCAAAAGGTTTATCTGCTTCTTCCTTTAATATATTTTGCGCATAAGCAATTTTCTTTTCTTCCTCATGAATATGACTTACATCAAGATGATTCACTTTTATTAATAGATTAGGAGAAATTACTTGTACAGCTTCTTGTTCTTCTCCCTTAGAAAAAGAGGTACGAAGAACTTCATGGCGATCTATAACTTCTTGTATCGATGATTCCAACACTTTAATATTAAGCTGGCCTTCTACTTTAAAAACCCTTGAAACATTGTAAGTTGAATCTCCCGGATTCATTTGATTAGCAAACCACACCCCGTGTTGTGCATAAGAAAGTGGAGCATCAATATTATCAGGCCTTCTACCAATTTTATTTTTTTTTTGTGCTCCCAATCTTTTTAACCTTTTTTCAATAAGTTTATTTATATTTTCATCTTCCTTTTTCAACTAGTTTTCCCCCTTTGTTCTGTTATTTTCCGTTAATAAATCCCTAAGTTATCTACCTGTTTTTCTTCATCCTCTAGCAATATTTTTTCAACTACTTTCGAAAAGCTTTCAATTGTTGGTGTCTCGAAAATAGAACGAATAGGTAAATTTATATTTAGTAACTCATTTATTTCGGAAACAATACGCATAGCAAGTAATGAATGCCCCCCTAAACTAAAGAAATTATCTTTTTTACTGAATTGGTCAAACTCTAGGACGTTAGACCATACATCAGCAACTAATATTTCTACTTCTGTTTTCGGAGTCTCCTCTATTTGTTTACTAGCTACTGCTTGCGGTTTAGGTAAAGATTTTTTATCTACCTTTCCATTAGTGGTGATAGGTAATTCTTTCATCTGAATCATATGAGCCGGAATCATATAACTAGGCAAGATACTACTAAGCCAATCATAAATTGCCTTTGTTTCAACTTTTAAACCTTGTTCTAAAACTATATATGAAACTATTTTTTTATTTTTCGAATTATCATCATCTAGTATTACTACTGATTTATTGATTCTCGGATGTTGATTCAGTACCGCTTCAATCTCACCAAGCTCTATCCTATACCCTCTAACTTTTACCTGTGTATCCATTCTCCCTAAATACTCCAAATTCCCATCAAGTAAGAACCTTCCTAAATCACCTGTTTTAAATAGTCGTTCCCCTGGTAGAAAAGGATTATCTATAAATTTTTCTTGTGTGAGCTCTGGGCGATTAAGATAGCCCTTTGCAACTCCGTCTCCCCCAATATAGATTTCACCTGTTATTCCAGAAGGAACTAATCTTAATAATTTATCTAAAACATATATATTAGTATTATTTATAGGACGACCAATCGGGAACGATGAGGATTCCTTATAGTCGTTAGGAACTTCATAGATACAGCAACCAACAACAGTTTCGGTTGGCCCGTACTCGTTGATTAAGATGGTTTCTGGTGCATGTTCCTGCCATACTTTTATATGTTCTTGGTAAAGAGCTTCTCCCCCGATAACAATTCGCTTTGCTACCTCTTTTAACTCATTTTTGGGTAGCTGCTGGCTAAGCATTTGAAGATGAGCAGGTGTAATTTTTATTAGGCTAAAGTTTTTAGTTTTTTTCAATGCTTCGCTTAGTGAATCGAATCCTAGATCATTTGATACAAGACTGACCGTTTTACCAGCTAACAACGGTAAAAACAAACTAGTAATGGTTAAATCAAAACCAATAGGAGAGTGTACAGGAGCACCATTACCTTCCGATGTCTTGTAAGCCTCCAAAGCCCACGTTAAATAATTTACAAGTCCTTTATTCGAAATAACAACTCCTTTAGGTGTACCTGTAGAACCAGAAGTATAAATTACATAAGCATTATCCTCAGTGCCAGCTTTACAAGGTAAATTCCCTAAATTTCTTAAGTCTTGTTTCCACTCGTGCGAGTCAAGATAAATGATTTCTGCCTGATTCTCTTTTATTAAAACTGAGAGGTCACTATGACTTAATATAATTTCTAGCTTTGCATCTTTTACAATGAATTTTAGGCGTTCTAAGGGATAGCTAGGGTCAAGAGGGACATATGCTCCTCTCACCTTCAATATTGCTAATATTCCAACAACTAAATCTATTGAATGATTAAAACACACCCCCACCAAGCAATTAGGTCCTATTCCTTTATCCCTTAGATAATATGCTAGTAGGTTGGCCTTTTCATTTAATTCCCTATAGGTTATCTTGTCTTGATCATCAACAACTGCAATA
This sequence comes from Lysinibacillus sp. NPDC058147, assembly GCF_042884205.1. Taxonomy (NCBI): domain Bacteria; kingdom Bacillati; phylum Bacillota; class Bacilli; order Caryophanales; family Bacillaceae; genus Lysinibacillus; species Lysinibacillus sp. NPDC058147. The sequence goes on along the minus strand of NZ_JBHVUJ010000001.1, from coordinate 865,013 downwards.
ACATCCGGTGTTTTTTGAACCTGTTCTTCAAATAAATTATGAACGAGTAAATTTTTCTTAATAGAGACTTTTTTACCTCTTGAGTATTTTAATATTCTCTCCTTTTCCATCTCTGACAAAATAGATATATCCTGTACTTGTTGATCAGGATTTTCAACAATACATTTTAATGCTTTCTCGAAATGGCTTAATATTAAATTAGCTGTTTCATCTGAAATTTCATCAGTTTTATACTTTATTTGTAAAGTAATATCCTTGCCTGGCTTTACTATAAATGAAACAGGGTAATTTGTTCTCTCTATTATAAAAGGATTTTGAATCTTAACATTTCCCCATTCATTTTTATTCGTTGTTTCTGGGTAGCTTTCAAATACAAATATACTATTAAACAAAGCTTGGTCATTCGGAATATCAGCCCATTCTCTAAGCTTGATTAGTGGAGTATGTTCAAATTCTCTTATCTTAAGAAATTGCTTTTGAACTTCTCTTACCCAATTTGAGAATGTTTCTGTATGTTTAATTTTCACTTTAAAAGGGAGAGTGTTAATAAACATTCCTAAAATCGATTCAGCGCCTTCAAGCTCTGCAGGTCTTCCAGAAAAAGTTGTTCCAAAAACGACTTCTTCTTCCAAACTATATCGATGTAAAAGAAGTGCCCAAATACTCTGTAGTAAGCAATTTATTGTGTAATGATTCAATCGTCCAACCTGGCGTATTTTTTCAGATAAATCAAGAGATAACTTTAGTTCTGTTTCATTATATTCGTAAGTATATTTACCGTAATTTGTTTTTTTCGCAAATTTGATATTTGTAGCCGCCTTAAAATCTTTAAGCTCATTCTCCCAGAAATTACTATCATATGACGAATCCCTCAGTTGAAGCCATTGGATAAAATCCTTGTATTGACTATTAATCCTATATCTAATAGGTGTATCATTAATTAAATTCTTATAACCTTGACCAATCTCTTCTAATAATAAAGATAGACTCCATCCATCTAACAAGAGATGGTGACGTGTAATTATTAATTGATGAATTTGTTCACCTTTTTTTATTAAAGTAAATCGAAATAAAGGTACTTCTGTAAATCCCTTTCCTCTATCTATTTCTAGATACTTTTGTAGTTTATTCTCATAGTTCTCATTAGAAAGATTAGACCAATCATGAAATTCATATGGTATTTTTATATCTGAATAAACTACCTGAACTGGCTTTTCAAGTCCCTTCCAGAAAAAATCAGTTCGTAGTGCTTGATGGCGCTTCACTACTTGTTGAATACTTTCTAATAATAGTGATACTTTTAAATTCCCATTTAGCTCGCAGGAGTATTGCACGATATATAACCCTTGTTCCGGTTCAAATTCTGAATGGAATAGAATGCCTTGCTGACAAGGAGATAGTTCATATAAAGTTTCAATATTATCCATTTTTAGACGCTCCTTTATTTGATAATATACCCATCAATTTATTCAAATCCTTTTGACTAATTTTAGCCTCTGGAAATTCTTCAGGATTAGAAAATGTTAGCTCTTTATTTTTTTTACAATAACCTATCATTTCTCTTAAATTATCTATATAATTATCGGCAAGTTTTTGAATGGTGATTTGTTGATTGATGTTACAACTATATTCCCAATTTATCTTTAATCTTTTGTCCGTCACCATAGCAAGAATATCTAAGATATAACTTCTAATCCCTCGTTCATCTATTTCTCTCCCTTTATATCTTTGATTCATCGTAAAGATAGAACTATTAAAAGTTTGATCAAATTGACCTAAATAATTGAATTTAACTTCTGCTGCTGGTAAATCTCTTAGTCTATCACTCTCATCTTGAGAATCATTTAGATATCGAAGCAACCCAAATCCGATTCCTCTGTTAGGAATAGATTGTAAATTTTCATTAACAATCTTTACCAATTCCTTTAAGTCCTGGTCTTCTCTAACTTCGTTTGCGTCTATAAAGACTGGATATATACTAGTGAACCAACCTATAGTTCTTGATAGGTCTACTTTATCAATTATTTCTTCTCGACCATGTCCCTCTAAATCTATATACAAGTTCTGATGTGCTATCTCATTTTTAAAGGTCATTAATAAGGCAGCTAAAAGTATATCGTTAATTTGGCATCCAAAGGTTTTAGGTACCAATCTCAGTAATTCTTCAGTTTCATTTTCTAATAAAGAAACGCTTATATTTCTTGCTGAAACTAGTGAATTCTCTCCAGTAGTAAAATCTCTAGGAAATGGTACTCGCTTTGGATTAAAGCTCCTCCAATATTGATAATCTTTATCCAGTTTACGTGAGACGACTAACTTTTTGAGCTCGAATGCCCATTCTTGGAACGAAGTCGTTTTATAAGGTAAATTAATTTCACTACCTGTCTTCAATTGTAGATAGAGGCTTTCTAAGTCCTCAATTAAAATTCTCCAAGACACTCCATCCATAATTAAATGGTGAATAACTATTAATAACTTATCCCCCTGTGTAGGATGTAATTTAAAATATTCGGCAGTTATTAATGGACCTTCTATTATATTTAACGATTTTTGTTTACTATTTGCTGTTTCAATTACCATTTGATTTTGAACAGGTATGGCTAAATCAGAAAAGTTATGAACTGAAAGTGGAATGTCATTAATGCCTTCATCATAATAATGTTCCCAATTCGCTGCATTATATATGAATTTTGACCGTAGGATATCATGGTGATCTACTAAATAATTAAGAGCTTTTTGTAACAATTCAATATCTAATTCCTCGTGTAAATCTAATGATAGAGACATATTGTAATGAGAAAAATTAAGTAATTTTTTTTCAAAAAATAATCGCTGTATAGGCGTCAATATATTCGTACCTATTACTTTAGTTTGCTTCTGAATTAACTCTGATAAGAAAGAAGTTTGAATATGTTTAGAGAGTTCTCTTATAGTAGGTTGGTTAAAAAGATGGTTAAAAGTAAAATACAGACCTAACTTTCTACATTTTGTTATTATCTGCATTCCCAGTATAGAATCTCCACCGAGCTCAAAGAAGTTATCATCAATTCCAATATCACTAGTTTGGAGAACTTCACCCCATACCTTTGACAGAATTTTTTCAGACTCTGTTCTAGGTTCAATATATTCTTGATCCGATATATATTCAGGTTTAGGTAAAGCCTTACGATCGAGTTTTCCGTTATGAGAAAGAGGCAATTCATCCAAAAAAACGAAACTCGATGGAATCATATACTCCGGAAGCTTCCCTTTAAGGTATTTTTTAATGTCTATTATTTTTAAATCAGATGTTTTACTCCTCGGTACTATGTATGCCACAAGACGATTATCATCCTCATTAAATTTTTGTGTTACAACAACAGCTTCATATATAGTAGGATACTGTGATAAAGCATAATCGATTTCACTAAGTTCTATACGAAAACCCCTTACTTTCACTTGAAAGTCTTTTCTTCCTAAATACTCTATGGTTCCATCCAAATGCAGACGTCCTATATCGCCGGTTTTATATAAATATGGTGACAAGCCATCATTAAATGGATTATGAACGAAAGCCTGCTTAGTTAAATCAGATTGGTTAAGATAGCCCCTTGCTAAACCAACACTACTTATATACATTTCACCAGGAACTCCAGTAGGTACAGGTATTAATTTGTTATCTAGAACATATACTTTTACATTATCAATTGATTTTCCAATAGGGATGAAACTAAGCTGTTTATCCCTTTTACTTTTCCAAGCAGTTGCTGTAACAGAAGCTTCAGTAGGTCCGTATAAATTAATTAAATCCGCTTTTATAACGTTATGAAAAGATTGTTGTAAACTGATAGATAAAGCCTCTCCTGACGAAAACACTCTTTTTAAAGAAGTGCATCTTTTTATTCCATCATGTTGCAAAAAGACTTTAAGCATCGAAGGTACAAAAACAATGGTGGTGATTTCTTTATTAATTACTAGCTCTAATAGATAATCTGTATCTTTATGACCATTTGGCTTGGCAATTATTAGTTGTGCCCCTGATATTAATGGCCAAAATATCTCTCTTATTGAGGCATCAAAACTAAAAGGTGCCTTTTGAATGACTTTATCCTCATGAGTTAATTCAAAGTTTTTTTGCATCCATGTAAGATAATTAACAATACCTTCATGTTGCACCATAACCCCTTTGGGATTTCCAGTAGAACCAGAAGTATATATCACATATATTAAGTTTTTTAGAGTGACATCATTATCTAAATTCTCACAGCTATACCTAAAACAGTTAGATTGTGAAGTAAGGCAAATTACTTGAACACCGTCTTTAATTATTCTGGCTTTAAGATGTTCTTGCGTTAAAACTATCGAAACGTTTGTTTCCTCAAGTAAATATTCTATTCTTTTTTCTGGATACGAAGGATCAATTGGCACATAGGCACCACCCGCCTTTAAAATTCCTAAAAGGCCTATGATCATTTCCAAAGATCGTTCTACATAAATGCCAACTAGTGTATCTGGGCCAATTCCTTGTTCTTTAAGAAAGTGTGCTAATTGATTTGCTCTTTCATTCAATTGTTGATACGATAGAACTTCTCCCTCAAAATCAACTGCTATATTAAAAGGAGTTGCATTTACTTGTTTTTCAAATAGCTGATGCACACAGTTATTGTCTAAAACAAACTTGTCAGGAATATTATTATTAAAAGTTGAAAATATATCTTCTTTTTTATTTAATAATTGAATGCCAGAAACATTTTGTTCAGGGTTATTTGAAACATCTTCTAAAATATCTAAATATTGCATCTTTATACTCTCAATAATTCTTTCATCAAACATCTCTGCATTATAATAAAGCTGAACAGTTATCCGTCCTTCCTCCGATGATAAACCAAACAAAATCTCAAAATATTCACTCTCTTTATTGTGTATGGGATTAATTGCGTGACTAAACTTTATTTTCTTGTATTGATTATGGGTCTCTGAAAAATGCTCATTAAAAAGCTCATTTGAATCTATTTGACTATGTTGCATTATTTCACATTGTTTTTTCTCTATTAATGACAAGAATTCCAAAAAAGATAAATCTTCATTTACTTCTATTCGAAGTATTAAGGGTGATAGGGTTGATTCAATTACTATACATTCCTGATTACTTTTGCGACAAAGTAGAATTACATAAGATGATAGTAAAATATGATCCATTTTAGTTTGATATTTATCTGACATGTTCAACAGACTTTGAAGTATATTTTCAGGTATATTAAATGTAAGGCTATCTTTTGGTTCATTAAAAAACACTTCTTGTTCAGGTAATTTTTTTCCTGGTGAAACACCCTCTAATTGTCCTCTCCAAAACTCTTTATTTTCTTGTTTTATTGGGGCTTCTGATGTTCCTCTTCCATTTAGATTACTCATCATTCTATATCTCCTCATTTTATTTATAGTGAAAATAATTTTAAGGGAAACTAAGCTTTAGAGTTCTTGAATAAAAACAGGCTCTTCATAAAACCTCAGACTATTTGACCATCTGCTAATAAGCATATCCCAATCTCTATCGAGAGGTTCCGCTTTCTTTAGAAGTTCTATGGGAATATTTAAGTTGAGAATTCTCCCGCTTAATATACATCTAGTAACACCTGGTGGTAAAAGAAGGTTCTCTAGACCAACAGTCTTCATAAAATTTATGTCTACTTTTGGAAAGCTTACAACGACCATATTATCGTTTTGTAAATTTAGGTTGTTTAAGGATTTTAGCCTTTGAACCTCACAATCTTTGCTATATGACTCTACTACTAAGTTCCATAATTCTATTTTTTTCTTTAATGAGATATCTTTTTTATCCCCATATATATTCTCTTGCTTATTTTTGCTAAAGTACAGTTTAGCAATAGATTGTCTATCTTCACTTTCATTGCCGAATTTTAATTTCAAACTTTCTTTTAATCTCTGAATCCAGTCACCTAAAGGCACTAAGTGATACCATGTCTCAACTTTTAAAGAGTCAAGATTTTCAGTAGATACAACTTGAGCTAATATATTTTTACAACCTAGTTCTTTCAAAGCTGATGTTCTGTGCGCCCCATCTAAAATCAAATACTTCCCATTATCGATATATAAAGCCAATGGTGGATTTTTTAGAACTCCATCCATTTCGAGTGATGAACGTATATTTTCTATATGACGATGATTGTATTTTTCATGGAAGCAGATATTCTCAACTGGAATGAATTTAAGCGTTTTTAAAATATTCTCTGGTATTGTGTTAACAGGCATTTCCACTTGCCCCTTTCATCATTGTAGGTAAACTAAAAATATGTAACAGCAGCACATAATAAACGTTTATATGATTATTCAATAAAAACTTTTATTAGTTTCCAACTTGTAGTAGAAAATAATTTTACTCAAAGATAAAGCGTACTTTTTGATTAAATAAAATTTTCTGAAATATTATTTTGTAATGTGTTTTTTACAAATCAGTTAGTATAAGAATAGTTGCAGAATTTAAAATTAGCTTATATCAGATAACAATCACCTTCCAATACCAAGATAACTAACCATATAATGGATAAAAATCAATTTTTATCTATTTTTTCATATTTAACATAAAAATTCAACTAATTTAAATTATTAAGATTTATTCCGATCGATATTCTGTATATTCAGTTAATTAAAGACATAGTGTGTACAATAAAAATTTACTACATTAGAAAATTTTTATAAAATTAAAAGAGAAGTAAAGTTGAACGATAAAAAATCCGACATCAATTCCATATTTATAGAAAAAATGTCGAATTTCCCTTAATATTAAATCTGATTTTGCTTTATAAACCCAGTTCTTTTTAAAGTGCCGGTGAATACTCCCTGTAACTCCATGCCTATTAAGCCCAAGGACGTATGAAAGAAATTATTTTAAAAGAATTTCTTTTTAGCTGTCGGAATTAATTTGCTCTTGTTTATTAAAATTCTCCCTAAAGTAGAACCCTTCACAATCTCACTATACTTAGGGCTTCCTTATACGGAGAAGTCAGTTAAACTACTGTAAATTCTGCCGCTTTTCTAAAGTTATTGTTCTGTTAATCTGGCCATTTCATGAAAAAAGCTATTCCTAATTCGGAGATGCACCCGTTTCTAGGAGATTAGTTTCAACTTGCAGCACAGTTTTGAGGTATAATTTTAAGGCTTTTATCTGTCCCTCTGTGTCAGCTTCTTTTTTTCCAGCAAGATTTGCCTCCAATAAGATGCCATCAGTAACATTTATCATAAAGGTGGCAATTGTACTAAGGGGCTGTTTTGGATAAAATTCCCCTGTGTCTACTCCTTTTTGAAGCACTTTGATATAGTTCTCCCTTGCACGATTGAAACGTGTAAGTAAATACGGAATACGTTCCATTCCTTCGCTACGCCATCCTGTGACGAAATATTCATAAGTAACTGCACCAATTTTATTAAATGAATCTTTATTGTACTCATCTAAAATAGACTCTATAGTTTCCCAAACAGTTTGATTACCTTGAATAAGATTATGAATTTTCTTTTCAAACTGTTCTTCCCTTTCATTCAGGATGCCCTTAAACATCTCTTCTGTGCTAGAAAAATATTGATATACTCCACCTCGACTCATCCCAGATACTTTAACAACGTCTTTCATAGTTGTAGGTTCGAAACCCTTTTGACAGAACACAGTTTCTGCAGCCTTCAATATTTCACGCTTGCGTTTTTCTTTATACTGTTTCGACACTTTAGGTGATATTCCGAACCTTCTTTCAATAGGAGATTTAATTATGATTGTTAGCAAGCTGACTGCAATAATAGATGTGCCTGACACAATAAATGTCGTAACAACACCAAACATTTCGGAAAGAATTCCACCTGAAACCATTCCAATCAATGTCCCAAGTGTAGTCATACTGTTAATCATTCCGAAGACACGGCCAGTTTTATCTACTGGAGTACTTTTTTGTGCAATAATGTTTAAAGGTATAATCGCCGATCCAAAAGAAAAACCAGTTAGAAAAAATAGAATGGGATATGCAATTAAAAGAAGTGTAGGAGAAAGTTGAGACATAAGAGCAAGCGCTGCAAGTGAAATTCCAAGTCCTAAAGAACCGAAAAACATACAACCTAGTGTCGAACGAATATGTTTTTTTGTATATATAGCTGACGCTATAAACATACCACCGCCACTAGCGGCCATACAATATCCTGCAACAGTTACAGGGTCTTTAAAGATCCCCCTTAAAAGGACCATGAATTGAGTATCGGCGATTTGTAAAACGAGAAGCAACAATGTGGTAATAATTAAACTAACTAAAATGACAGGAATTGTTTTTAGGAAAGAGAATCCTTCTTTCAGTTCTACTAGGAAATTAGAAATGATTTTCAGTTTTTGCTTTTCGTTTTCTTCAACTCTAATATTTCGATGGTGCTTTGGAACACCAAGTAAAAAGAGCGCTGACAAAGCAAAAGTAAGAGCATCGATATAAAATGCCAATTGGATGCCTGCAGTAGCAACAAACATTCCGCTAAGTACTGGACCAATAATTTTTGCACCGTTATCAATCATCCCACTTATTCCCATAGCAGTCTGAATTTGATCGTCATCTACAATCTCTTTTAATTTTCCATTTTTTGCAGGAATAAATAATGCTACAAACGAACTTTTTAAAAATATCAAAACATATATTTGCCATAGTTGGGTTGAAAATGCAACTCCAAGAACAAGGACCAAACAGAATAGATCGGAAATCAACATAATTAAGCGTCGTTCAAAGCGATCACTTAGCACCCCGCTAAAAGGACCAAACAGAACCATAGGACTAACAAACACTAGCATAACTCCAGATACTGCTATTGGTGAAGCGTTCCACTTTACAGCAACCAAAGTAATTACAGCTAAAATATCCAGCCAATTCCCAATAGCTGAAATGCTTTGGGAAGCAATCAAATACAAGTAAGCCTTATTTTTATACAGACGTTTTGAATCAGAACCACCATTCATCCTTTTTCCTCCGGTATTAGAAAAAATAGTAAAATCAACAACTCTGTCATTATTATAAAATGACAGAGTTGTCAGTTTCAAGAACTTAATATACTGAATGGGAATAATTTTACATTTCATCTATAAATACTTATTCATTACAGACAGCTCTTTTCAAATTTTATATATTTTTATTTTTAAATTTATTCCCGGCCCGTCCATTATCCGATAAAACTCAACATCACCTTTCCAGACTTTCTCTTTTGCATAGATTAAGAACGCTTTTACAAATACCGTTTTTTCGTTTCTTACACCATTAGATGCTATTTCCTAATTGGTTATTAACGATACTACGACACTTTATAATCATGATTACTGAATATCACTTAACTCTTTTAAATGTATACTAAGAATGACAATGGCCGTTTTAGGTGTAATATAATTATTAATTCGCCATCAACATAACCATTACCACATATACTATAATTACCTTAAATAGTTTTATATTCACAAATCGTTATAACATTGTTGTAAACGTTATATGTAATACTAGAAGCCAAGATGCACTAAGCTTCTTGGCTTCTAATATTACATATTCTTCTTTAAACACACTAAAAACTCAATCATGCCATTTTCTATTTTGGCTGTTGCACTTCCACCTAATTTTTCTGCTAGCAGCCTGACAATAGATAGTCCTAGACCCGTGTTTTTACGTCTGGAATTGTCTGTTGTATAAAATCGATCAAAGAGCTGGTTAGGATTTAGTTGAATATTTTCGTCAATCGGATTTTGAAAACAGATATATGCATGTTCTTCTTCTAACCACATCTTGATTGTTACATCACCTTGCGCATGCATGATGCAATTTCGTACTAAGTTTTGCACAATGCGTAAAAGCATTTCTTCATCTGAGTTAATAATGAGCGGTTCAAAATTAGGTAAGTTGACGGCTATTCCTTTTTGTTCAAATTGTGCAAAGGTACCAGCAATCTCTTCAAATACTATCTTTGATATATTAATACGATCCTTTTTGGGTTGATCTTCATTACTATGCAAATAGGAATATTCAAAAAATGTTGCTAATAATTGCTCTAGTCTTCCAACATGTTTTTGTGCGACTTCAAGCTTTGCAAGCTGCTTTTCTGTTAAGGGTTCTTTTAAAATCATTTGTTGATAGCCCTTTATCGCAGTTAGTGGCGTACGAAAATCATGAGAAATGTTTGAAATCATTTCCTTGTAGTATTTTTCTTCCCGTTTAATATACGACCTTGATTTCTGCGATTCTATCAATATGCGATTTATATTTGCCACTAGTTGATTGATCTCTTTGTTTAATAGCTCTACACTAATTGGCTGCGTATATTGCTCATTTAGACGTTGTGACAATTGTATGTTCATCAATTGTATTTGTCTTTGTATATAAAAAATATAAAACAGTAATCCTACAATGACTACAATTGCCACAATCCACATTCCCTACATCCCCTTACTTGATTTCTGCTTTTCTAAATGTCATAAATGTTAAAAATATAATTGCTACTATAAAGATGACACAAATGGATACGGCCGAAATTATATCACCTTTACTCATGCCTAAATTAATCGTAAGATACTCCGCTGAATACGGTGTGAAGGATAATACTTTATCTATCATCTCAAATGAATCCTGAAAACTAGCGACCTGCCCAAAGAACATGGACATCATGTAATACGCAGCTACTACAAGTACCGATTTTCTTAAGGCAAACGCCAGTAAAATACAAATCGTTAACTGGGCAAGATAAACCATTGTCATGGTGATCATTATTGTTACGTATTCGCCAAAGCTACCACCAGTAGTCGAAGTTAGAATGCTTAAAAAACCTGCTGCTTTCCCGCTCATACTAAACGCGCTGTCCATTGATAAGCCAATTATTGTCACGATGATAAACGGGCTTACAAGAACAATAAGTAATATCCAGAAAACAATCGCTTTACTTATAACAATTTGTATTCTTGCAAAGCCACTAATAATTGGATGATGAATATTTTTTGTATCAAAATCTGAACAAATAAGTATAGTGGCAAGTACTGCGCCTACTATTGACATCGTATTCATATCAGATAGTAAAAAACCAACGTTGCTGACACTTTCATTTATTGAGTTATTGCCAATCCCATAGGCAATACTAAACATCGCTGTTGCAGAACATGTGGTAAGAGCCAATAAGACCCAAAATATTTTGGATTTAGTCGTTTTATAGAGGTAGGCACGTACTAAATTAAACATCGTGCTCACCTCCAATTAACGTAAGGAAGTAGTTCTCTAATGTATCACCTTGTAGACTAAATTCTGTAAGTGTTACCCCATTTTCAAACAAGGCGGTTGATACGTCCCCAAGATCCTCTAAGAAATCATACAATTTAATCGTTCTATTTGGCATGACTTGAAAATTTTGTGTTTTAAGAATTGTTTCTAATACATGTGCACATTGTTCGGGGGCTGTACATCCAATGCGAATATAATGTCTACATTCTTCGTCGAGCTGTTGTTGCGTCATTTGTTTCATAATTTTCCCTTTATGAATAATGATATAATCAGTTGTTGTTTGATAAAGTTCAGGTAAATTATGACTCGAAATTAAAATCGTCATCTGTCGTTCTTCGCAAAGACGTGTTAAAAGCTGACGAATTTCAACAACACCTATAGGATCTAACCCATTCACTGGCTCATCTAAAATCAATAGCTCTGGGTTAGTTAATAACGCAATAGCAATCCCTAAACGTTGTTTCATACCTAGTGAAAAATGCTTAGCCTTCTTATTGTTGGTACTCGTCAATCCAACCAATTGCAGTATTTCATCCTCTAGTTCCTCATTTGGAATCCCCCGCATTAAACGATGATATTTAAGGTTACCTTTTGCAGTCATATCAGGGCTTATCGCTGGCTGTTCAATCATGCTTGCAATACGTTTTCGTTGTTGCTGTATTTCCTTGTCAGATGATTTTCCAAATAACTCAAATGAACCTTCTGTTTGAAAACTAATCCCTGAAATAATCTTCATTAAAGTTGATTTTCCCGCACCATTTTCACCAATAAGCCCATAAATACGTCCTTCTTTTAATTCGATTGATACGTCGTGAAGTACTTTATGCTTTTTATATCTTTTCGTTAATTGATTCGTTTTTAATATGGTTTCTCCCATACTAAGCACCTCCCTTTCATATTCATAGATTACTCATGAAAGGTATAGATAAAGTAAAGATGGCGTATAGATTACGGATAATTTATGGACGTAAACGATAACCAAGCCCTCGAAGCGTCTCTATATAATCCGCTTGAGGATTTTTTGTCTTTAATTTATGTCGAAGATTACTAATATGGATTTTAATAATATGTTCATCTCCTAAATATTCTTCCTGCCAAATGGATTCATATAAATTTGCTTTCGTAAATACTTTCTCTTGGTTTGTCATAAACAATTCGAGCAATAAATATTCCTTTGCAGTTAGCAAGACCTCTTCACCACTCACTTTAACTCGCTTTGCGACATCATCCAGTACTATATCCTTGTATTGCAGTTGCTTCAAAGGTGTAGCTTGTTTTTTAACACGACGTAATATCGATTCAATACGGGCAAGTACCTCCCCAAGGTCAAAAGGTTTCGTAATATAATCATCCGCTCCTAAACGAAGCAAATCGATTTTTGTAGACACTAAATCTTTTGCTGAAATCATAACAACTGGTACATCCGAATTAGCGCGAATTTCTTTTAGTAATTCATCCCCACTTTTATAGGGAAGCATAATATCAAGAAGCACTATATCAAACTCATGTTGCAGAAATGCCCGGTGACCTTCTATACCATCCATCACACTTGTTACCTGATAATCCGCTTGTTCAAACAATTCGGTTAACATTGCATTTACATCCTCATGATCCTCAACCAATAATATTCTCAATACAATCACACCTTTGTTAAAATATCCCTATTGATATTATACGAAACTTTATGTCGTTCAACATTAAATATTTAATAGCTATCACCATAACGGAATTCAACTTACATGGCATAGGTTTTACTAACGACTTCCCTACTTTTAATATGAACCATTAATATAGCTATGAAATCGATAAGTAATTCTCGGAATGGTTGACTATGATTTTACAAATAATCCCTCGTCTGAAATAAACTTAATAGCTCTTCTGGAATTTTTACTGAATCCTTATAAAAAAGATATACAGGAACACTTGGCAAAGCTAATTCATCGAAAGGAATGATATTAAACCTCCCTTCCATGCGCTCTTTTCTCACTATCATCCGTGGCAAAAATGACATGCCTAATCCATCTTTTATTAAGCGCTTTACCACATAGGATTGGGATATGGATACTTGCTTGGTCACTACATATTTTTCCTGAAGTTTATGTAATAAATCATCCCAAATAGTTGGATGATGATGTGTAAATAAAGTGTAGGTTTGAAATAATTCCTCATAATCAATATAAGCTCCCGTCTCATCATCAAAAGCATCCAAGGGAATAACCAATTCTAGAGGACTCTCTACAAGGAGCTCTTGATGCCAATGACGATAACGTGTTGGCAATAAAGAAATACCAATATGCGCCTTATCACTATTTATTAAATCCTCAATTTTTGCTGAATCCTCTACTAGAATAGATATTTCAATGGTTGGATTATCATTGATAAACTGATAGATAACATGGGGCAATATCGTTTCCACCATTAAAGGGGTCATTGCAATAATTAGCTTTTCTTCGATTCCCTTTGTTGCTAACTGAAAACGTTCAATGCTTTTATCCCATTGATAGATGATTTGCTGAGCCTCCATTAGAAAAAGCTGCCCTGCCTCTGTCAATTGCACACAATTTTTTTCACGTTTGAATAATTTTACATTCAAAAATTGTTCTAATTGATGAATATGAACTGTGATACTTGGCTAAGATCAATTTCGCCTTGGCGAAATTGCGTCCGGATTTTGAATTGTGCCAGCACAATTCTTTCCTTTGAAAATCCGTGACATCCGCCGGAGGCTTTATCTTCATCCAGTAGGTCTTTGACACCCACTGAAAGGGAACCACATCTGCATTCATCTATCCACCATTAAAGGTAGGGGTCTTCAACTGAAGGAAGATAAATGTAACTCTTCTGCTGCCACTCGAAAATTACAGGATTTAGCGGCTACAACAAAAGACTGTATCCATTTATAATCCAAACTCTCACCTCTTTAATTAATATTTCTAATCAACTTCATTAACTATATTTAATTTACTAAATTATCCAATAATAATAAACTCAAAAGTAGATCGATCACTTTTATACAAAGGGGAGAATCGTATGTTAGCTAAATTAAGTAAACAATTTCGTACTTTTGCAAAAGATGAATGTGAAAACTCAAGTCCACTGTATGAGCATTTAGCCAATAAGATTGCCGCTGATGAAGAAGTATTAAAAATTGCCGCATTTATACCTCAAGGACAACCTGTACCTAATTTATTATTAGCTGGGGTTCAATATTTGCTATCATCATCAAAAGACGATTTAGTTAATTTTTATCCATCCTTAACGACAACACCCAAATCTATAAATGAAGTGTATCCCGTTTTTAAATCATTCTTCTTATCCCATTCAGAAGAGTTGAAGACTTTATTTCAAGAAAAACTTGTTCAGACAAATGAAATTCGCCGTTGTTCTTACCTTTATCCGATGATGACAGAAATTTATGAACGCCATCAAAAACCATTAGCTTTAATAGAAATCGGGGCAAGTGCAGGACTTCAACTTGGGATGGATCGATATAATTATTGCTATAATCAACAGCTTCATATAAACAATTCAAATAGCGCTTTCGTTTTGCCCTCAGAAAATCAAGGGGAACGGCTTCCAGCTTCCATTTCAAATACTCCAGTTGTTTGTAAAAGAGTTGGTATCGATTTAAATCCTATTGATATTCAGACTGGGGAAGAGCTTCTATGGCTCCAAGCATTAATTTGGCCAGAGCATGAAGAACGTAGACTTTTATTAAATCAAGCACTCCCTATTTTAAAAGAACTCGATTTAGAGCTGATAAAAGGAGATGCTATTAAACTTATAAAAGAAATTAGTAGAGATATTAATCAAGACGCGATGTTAGTTGTTTATCATACACATGTGGCCAATCAAATCCCCATGGAATTACGCCTTGAACTAATTGAACAATTGAAAGAGATCAGTCTGGAACGACCTCTCTACCATTGCTATAACAATTTATTTGATATGCAACTGCATCAAGATTTTATTGATCAAGGACAAATAGAATCTATTCGTATAATGGAGCGCCCTGATGGTCATGCTCGATGGTTCAAGTGGTCGAACAATAAATAAAAAACATGAAAAACGCTGCGTAAGATTTCCCTCTTACGCAGCGCCCATTATTTAAATTAGTAATCTCTAAAAATCATATTCTGCATCTTTTTTAGCACGAATTTCTGCAAACGCATCAGCTACCATCACCGTATCTTCAGCTAAACGGTCAAGGCGAAACAGAACATCATCATTCACAATTTCCTTCCGTAAAAAATCCTTTTCTTCTATAAAAACATATGTTGGAACGATGTGGGCCTTCATGTAAGCGAGAATTGGTTTTAACTGCTGCTCAATCATTAAATAGTGCTTCGATGTACCAGCTGTGACAACCGTACTTACCACTTTATCGCGAAAGGCATTAACAGGTAGTAAGTCAAAAATATTTTTCAGTGTTGCCGGAATCGAAGCCTGAAATGTGGGCGTTCCAATGACAATCGCATCTGCAGCCATAATTGTTTCCGTCACATATTTTGTATCCCCATCATATTCAAAATAATTTCGTCCATCACTAAATTCCATCTTGAACTCAGCAAGATCTAGTAACGTAACTTCATGCTCTGGATATTTATTTTGTAAAATTTCAACTACTTTACTGATGGCTGTTTTTGTTTTTGAGCCAACAATTGAACCAGCTAGTGCAACAATTTTCATGCTGTACACTCCTTATTTTGCTGTATATTTTTTGATTGCAGGTAGAATATCGTTCCCTATAATTTCTATGTTCTTCATTAATTTATCGAATGGCACACCGCCAAAGTCAATTTGTGCCATAAAACGCTGCATGCCATAGAGCTCGTATTGGTACAGTAATTTTTCAATAATTTGTTCCTTACTTCCCACCATTAGGGAGTCTCGCGTATCTGGAGCTTGTGCAAATTGTTGCTTTGGATAACCCGCGCCACGAATAGCTTGGAATCCACCATTTAAATGGGGATACATCCCTTGTAGTGCCTCTTGAGTCGTATCAGCAACATAGAAAAGGCTAGTTGTAGCAATCGGTAACTCTTGCGGATCAAAGCCACTTCGCTCTGCTGCTTCTCTGTAAGCATCTACTGATGGCTTAAAGTTAACTGCAGGACCACCTAAAGTCGTTAGCATCATCGGAATGCCCATATAACCTGCTTTTATGGCACTAGCAGGTGGTCCACCGACAGCTCGCCAAATTGGCAACGATCCATTTTTAGGTTGTGGCAAAATTTGCGCATTGCGAAGTGGTGCACGGAATTGTCCTTCCCAAGTGACAAGGTCGTCGTCATTTATTTTTTTCAGTAACTCTAATTTTTCTTCAAAAATTTCTTCATAATCCTTTAAATCAACGCCTAGTAAATCATATGCACCAACTCGAGAGCCACGGCCAGCGACTATTTCTGCACGTCCATCTGAAATTAAATCAATCGTCGCAAAATCTTCATATACACGCACTGGGTCAGAGACGCTTAGTACCGTCGCAGAGCTTGCTAATTTGATTTTTGATGTAGCTTGTGCGATGGCTCCTAAAACAACCGTGTGTGCCTGTGTAGTAAAGTACGATTGATGACTTTCGCCAACAGCAAAGACATCAATACCTGCTTGTTCTGCTAGCTGACTTGCTTCAATTAGCTCTTGGATGCGTTGCTGAGCTGAAATACGTTCACCTGTTAATGGATTTGGAATATGATCCCCTAATGAATACAAGCCAAATTCAATGCCTTTTGACTGATCAATGCGATATTTTTCCATGATTTTAATCTCTCCTTAATCTAGTGGCTCTAAAATAGCTTCGATTTCTGCACGTCTATCTTCTAAAAATGGTGGGAGATCAAGTTCTTTACCAAGATCCTCTACTGCCGAATCAACTGTAAATCCGGGGCCATCTGTTGCCATTTCAAATAAAATTCCATTACGATCTCTGAAATAAAGACTTTGGAAATAATAACGATCCACAATGCCAGTACTATCAAAGCCCTGTTCCTTAATTTTGATATCCCACTGTTGTAATTCCTCCACTGTTTCGACACGTAATGCAAGATGATGAATACTACCACGACCTGGTTTCTCACTTGGCCCTTCTAATTCTTTAATGACGATTTCCCCAAGTACTTCACCAGGAATGGATTGCAATATTACTTCTTTTTCACTTTCTTCAACAGCTGTGTAGTTAAATAATTCTTTTAATAAGTTTACTGTCCGTTGCAAGTAACGCACTGTCATTTCAACAGTACCCATCCCTAAAATACGATGTTCTGCAGGGATATCAGAGCCGGCCCACGGTTGCCAATGAGCTGGTGTTTCGTGATTATGATTGTTTAAAAGCACCATTCGTAATCCTTCATGATCCTCAAAAAATAAAGCATCTTTCCCTGCATAAGTTGTAATTCCACTATGTTCAACCTCTAATTCTTGAAAACGACTTTTCCAATATTGCAGACTGTCATAGCTTGGCACTAGTAGTCCAATACGTGTAATTGCATTTGTTCCTCGAACTGTCCGTCCTGCTACAGGCATTTCAAAAAATGTTAATTCTGTACCCGGTGCTCCTGTTAAGTCTCCATAAAACAAGTGATACATGGAGGGCGAATCTTGGTTTACTGATTTCTTTACACGACGTAAGCCGAGAATTTTTGTATAAAAATCATTATTACGTTTGCCGTTTTTTGTTAGCATTGATATATGATGATGTCCACTTAATTTGTTCATGAATGTTTCCTCCTCGTTTTCACTTGACTAAGCAAGTGATGTTGTAAAAAAAGTCATGCTGGCGGTAATTTTTTTTCACGACTATGCTTCTCTAATTTCGACATTAATGTATTTAAAGTCTTCATTTCTTCTTCTGTTAATATTTCTTCAAACAATGAAGATTGAAATTGTAGCTGACTTGGAGTTGCCGCATCAATCATTTGCTCGCCTTTAGCTGTTAGTGAGATTGTTTTAGTCTTCCAATTTTGCTTACGTTCAATAAGTCCCTCTTTTTCAAGACGAGCAAGCATCCGAGACATACCACCTTGCGTCACTATCACTTTCTCTGCTAATTGGGATTGCGTTAACGGTGCATATGTCTTTATTTGTACTAGGACATCAAATTGTGCAGTCGTTAAGTCAAAACGCTTTAAAAACTCATTGGAAAGCTGGTTACTTTGATTTGTAAAGCGCATCATCCGAATCCACGTCAATGATCCGAGCGTGTGTTTTCGCATTGCTTCCTCCTCCTCTTATTCATCACTTTACAACGCAAATGATAAATAAGCAAGAAAAATATCTCGAATTCAAGATTTTTTTCAGTGTGAAGCTCACACTATATAATGCCATGCGTCGTAATTGGATATAAGTTTCCTTTAAAGGCAAACGAAATTCTCCCTGTTTCTTCAGACACTATCATGACAAGCGCATCACTTACTTCACTTAACCCTAATGCTGCTCGATGTCTTGTGCCTAATTTCTTTTCCCCGGTATATCTCTCTGACAGAGGCAGTACATTTGCTGCTGACTTAATTAAATTTTGGCTTATTAATACTGCTCCATCATGCAGCGGATTTCCAGGAAAAAAAATAGATTCTAATAAGGAATGCGTTACTTCTGCTCCAATATGGATACCAGGCTGTATAATCGATGCTACAGAATCCTCCCGTTCAATAACAATTAGTCCACCGTGTCTTCTTTTAGACATATTTTGGACGCTATGCGAAAGCTCAGGATATTTTTCTGTAAACGGCGAAAGATAGCAATTCAAATAAAACGTAGCAGCCTTCATTTCAATTGTTACAAATTTCTCTTTTATTTTTTCAAAATTCCCAAGAAGACAGTTTGTATCAGTATCCATAGCTTCTACACTTTGCTGTAATGAATGAATGACCTGCAGAAGCTCTTCCTTTAAAGTTTGTTTCATTGGTGAAAAATCGCAATTTGTTGGATCCACAAAAACACCCGCTTTTCAATTTTTTTATGAAACAATTTATTTTTAGTTTCCCTATATGGAATTATTTTATTCGTCTTGGATTTGTTTATTAAACTTCTTTGCTTATAGATCAGATATTTAAAAACCATTTTTTCCAAAAATATAGCTCTTTAACATCTCCAATTTTTCCTTTTATAATAAGATAAAATGGTTACCTATTGGAGGTGCTTTATGAAAAGAATATCGTTGTTATCGCTTTTATTTATATTTATGATTTCATCCTCTACTCAAGCACTCTCTTGGGCATATCCTTTTGTCGTTTGGAAAGGAAAAGTTTATGAAGTTAAACAAGAAGAATTTATTGAACATAGTGAGATCGATAAAGTTATAGGAGAAGTAAAGACAAAGCCAAATGATATGACCGGGAAATTTTACGGAGATGCCTCAAACTATTACTCAAAAGGAACAAAATATTATGCAATTAAACGGACATCGACTTCCATTGCAATTGCTGTAAAAGAAAATAACCGGTGGGTAAAGGCAGACTTTGTTCATAAAGCACCTTTTCACATAATGAATATAATTTCTAACATCTATTTTATATCAATTGTTGTAATAATAGCGCTAATGATAATCGGAGTTATATTTTTCAAAACTAAAAAGTCTAAAAAGTGTATTCATTAGTTTATGCAATGAATACACTTTTTGTTTTAGCTTACATTTGTCCAGCGCGAATTTTCTTGACAATACTGAATGTCGTATAGGCAGCGGCTGGTGCAAGTACTACAATAAAAATAAGCCAAACCGTTAAGTTGTCCGTAGCTTTTAATGTGTCATAATTTGAGATAACAAACACAATTAGACCAACAAGTAATAAATAGCTTAGCACATTTGGAAAAATAACAATTAAACGCAATAGTGCTGGTGGCATCTTTTGCTGATTCATATAAACCACTCCCCTTTACTAAATTATACAAAAATATACTATTAACTGCATTATAATTCTTTTATATTCCAAATTTCTGTTCTACAACTTTACTTCTTTGTATTTGTTAAAAAAATAAGAGCCTTGCTACACTTTATTGTAGTTAAGGCTCTTTAAAGTTGTTTCACTCTTATTTTGAAGCGTATGCATTCAAAAGTTAATTCAGCCAAAACATTGAATGCTTAAAAATTATGATTGTTGTTGAAGCTTATTTTTAGATGGGACAAATAGAGTTAAAACAAATGCAATTATCGCTAATATTGTCATGAAGTAATAGGCATCACTTGAACCTAAAGTTGAAGCAAGTGTGCGAATCCCTTCAGCCGTAGCATTTGGCGTTTCTGCTAGCAATGTTTTCGCATGGTTTGTCGTTTGCGCGGTAAAAATTGTAATAACGACAGCAGATCCAATTGCACCTGCAATTTGACGTAATGTATTATTCACTGCTGTACCATGTGTGACAAGTGTCTTAGGTAAGGCATTCAAACTAGCTGTGTTCAGTGGCATTGTGATAAAACTCAACCCTATACGTAGAAAAATGGTACGTATTATTAAAAAGCTATAGGCTGTTGTTTCTGTTAAATCTGTTACAACCCACATTGAAGGAATAACAAAAATCAAACCGATAATAAATAACGGCTTTGCACCAAAGCGGTCATACATTTTTCCTGTCACTGGAGACATAAAGGCATTTACAAGTGCACCCGGTAATAATAATAAACCAGCGTCTAAAGCAGTAAACCCTCTGCCATTTTGCAAATATATTGGTAATAGAATCATATCGGCATACATCATCATTGTGACAATAATATTGATGATGGATGTTAGCGTAAATAATTTATTAGTAAAAACAGATAAGTTAAGAAGTGGCTCAGAAGATTTAATTTGGCGAAGACAGAATATTGCCGTAGTCACTATTCCCACAAGTATAGAAGCGATTACTACTTTATCATCCCAACCATGGCTTCCTGCATTACTAAATCCATACAAAATAAAACCAAAGCCAATAGTTGATAAAATAACGCTTAATACATCTAACTTCGGTTTTGCTGTTTCTGAAACATTAATTAAATATTTCATCGCCATAATTATAATGATCACGACAAATGGAATTATTCCGATAAATAACCAACGCCATGAATAATAATCTATAACGAACCCTGCTAATGTTGGTGCAATGGCTGGAGCGAAAATAATAGCTAGCCCAATTAAGCCCATCATACTGCCTCTTTTTTCAGGAGGGAAAATAAACATCACGATGCTCATTAGCAATGGCATAATAATTCCTGCTCCTATTGCTTGAATCATACGACCTATTAGTAAAGTTGCGAAGTTCGGAGCTACAGCACAAAAAATAGAGCCTATTAATAAAAACAGCATTGAACTTATAAATAATTGGCGTGTTGAAAAACGTTTCATTAAGTATGCTGTGATAGGGATTAGCACCCCGTTTACTAACATAAAGCCAGTAGATAACCACTGAACGGTTGTAGCAGAAACGGAAAATACGTCCATTAAATTGCTTAATGCAACATTTAACAATGTTTGATTTAGTGTAGATAAAAAACACCCTAAAATTAGTACTGTTAATAGTACTTTTTTATTTATTGATTCCGGCATTAATTTATTCCTCTTTCCACTTGTTTTATTAACACTATGTCAATAAAATAGATAATAACATTTTTATTTTTTGATTCCTATTTACAATTTTTCAAGAAGTGTCAATTAAACAACAAAATTTAAAATACTATTAATTAACTTTGTATTTAATAGATAAAGGAGAATTAAATTGACTACACAAAAAAAGCAAGACCCTCGATCTATTCGCTCTAAACGGGTATTTAAAGAAGCTGTCGTAGAGATTTTGATTGAAAACCCTGATATTTCGAAACTAACAGTACAAAAAATAGCAAAACGTGCAGAACTAAATCGAGCAACTTTTTATTTACACTTTTTAGATATTAACGATTTATTAAAGCAAGTAGTTTATGATATTTTCGACGACTTGTTGTCGAAAATGTCCCCTACTTTACAAATAGATAATTTAAATAATCAAGAACAATTAATTACGTTTTTAGATTACTTTTATAAGCATAGAAAAATTTTAGCTGTTCTATTTGAGCACCCTGGTTTCAATAAAAAGATGCATATGACATTAAAGGACTTGATTGTCATACAACGTAAAAGTGAAGGCGTTGATAGTACAACTTTATCAATGGATATTCTCGCATCTTCAATACTTGGGATCATCATGTGGTGGCTCAGAAATGGAGTTCAGTTTAGTTCCGAATATATAGCCACTCAAATTATTGAATTGTATCGATAATTATTCGTAACTACCTTATAAAATACTCTTTCTTACTTAGGGCTCACTTCAAAATGTAGGTTTGTCTCGCTATTAAAGTATTTTGTTGCTGTTGCTGTTGCTGTCGCTACGCTTTCGCACAGAAATCATTTGTTGCTGTCGCTACGCTTTCGCACAGAAATCATTTGTTGCTGTCGCTACGCTTTCGCACAGAAATCATTTGTTGCTGTCGCTGCGCTTTCGCACAGAAATCATTTGTTGCTGTCGCTGCGCTTTCGCACAGAAATCATTTGTTGTTGTCGCTACGCTTTCGCACAGAAATCATTTGTTGCTGTCGCTACGCTTTCGCACAGAAAAAATTCGCCGAATAAAGATAAAAGTACCCTTTAAATGATTGAAAGGGTACTTTATGTGTTAAATTAATTTATTGTTATTCCATGTAAACACGGATTGATCGGATGTCAGAAAGGTTTGTGGGAAAACTTCCTGTGCATCTGCTAAAAATTTCGGTAAATCATGTGATAAAAAGCGGGCACTTAAATGGTTTAGCAGTAAATAGTGCACTCCTGCCTGTTGTGCCACCTTTGCCGCTTCAACATTTGTAGAGTGTCCGTAGTTCGCTGCTAAATCTGTCGTAGTACCATCGAAGGTAGCTTCGTGAATAACGATATCTGCTCCATCAGCTAATGAAAGAGCCTCCGGACAGTATTTAGTATCTCCTAAAATAGTGAGCGTAAAGCCTTTTTTCGGCGGAGCGACAACATCTTTCGCATAAACAATGGTGCCATCCGGAAGCTCAATATCTTTCCCAGCTTTTAATTGTCCTAGCAAAGGACCTTTTGGAACACCAAGAGCCTGTGCTTTTTCCATTAATAGTTCGCCAGGCAAATCCTTTTGCTCAATACGGTAGCCAAAGCATGGAACTACATGGCGCAATTCACCTGCACTTACTGTAAAATGTTCATCTTCATAAATAATACCTTCATGAACTTCAACAAATTGTACTGGATATGTTAAATGCGTTTTTGACAAGGCTAAGGTTTGCTCAATCCATTGCTGTAAACCTTGTGGGCCAAATATCGTTAATGGTTCGTCCCCGCCTTGAAATGAACGTGAGCTTAAAAAGCCAGGTAATCCAAAAATATGGTCACCATGTAAATGTGTAATAAATATTTTCGTTACTTTACGTGGCTTTAACGATGTATGCAAAATTTGATGTTGGGTCGCCTCACCACAATCAAAAAGCCACATTTCCCCCAATTCATCTAATAGCTTTACCATTAGAGCACTTGTATTTCGTTCCTTTGAAGGCATTCCTGCGCCTGTTCCTAAAAAATGTAGTTGCACATATGCCACCTCACTTCTATTTCTATATCGCTTTATTGTACCCTATCGCTTCCAATAAAAAAAACCTTTGGTCACTAGTTTTGTCCAAAGGTTTCATAATTATTTCGGCTCCCATGATACGAGTGCCGCATGGAAATCATGACGATAATAATAACGCCCGTTCTTTTCCTCAATAAACGGCAAGAGCGATTCCTCAACATGCTCTCTATTAAAAGTATTATTTAATATTTTTTTACTTTGTGTTGTGACAAGTTGCTCATAACTTTCATATTCATACACTCGTTGTAATGGGATGATTTTGCACTCTGCATAAATATCCATTTCATAGAGCAAATTTAAAAATTCTATATAATCTCTTCGTGGAAATTTAATATCGTAGCCATACTTTTCGTATAAAATTTCATAGTGAGGTTGAATCGGCCCTGTTGTCATGCCAATAATTGCACGCTTTTTAGCAAGGCGATTCATATGGTAAAGTGCTGCTTTGATTTCATACATACGATAAAAACAATTAACACCAATGACGATATCGTGCGCTTCTACTTCATCTTCAGCAAGGCTTTCCCATTTTGCATGAATATAAGAAGCATGTTGCTTATCCTCCATGCAATTTTCTAAATAGCTAAGAATACTTTCTGAGCTATCTACACACGTTAGCTTTCTCACATGATCAGCTAGTGGAAACGTATAATTACCCCAGCCTGGACCAATTTCCAATACTGAGTCCTCAGGTTGAATACTTTTTTTAATTTCTTGAAAAATTTTTGCAGCATAAGGATCTGTTTGTCCAATCTTTTTACGTGCGATTGACTGCGCCCAAAACTGCTCCTCTAATTGATCATTGACCATTCTTTCAGGCATTTGGCCATGCCAGTCCTTCATACCTTCCTGCCATAACGCCTCATAATTAATTGCTAACGGTCCTTTTCTTGTCATACAGGTACCTCAATATTCATAATTTCGTATACTTTTTTCATATCGAGATTGGCACGCACATGCTTTGCCAGCATATTGTATGCGTCCTCTCTACGTTCTGCGTCACTTTTTACATCACTTGGTAAAGCAGCGAGCCCCTTTTTCACGCGAATGTCGTTGACAAGCTGTCGTGTAAAGATGCGATTATGGAATAAACCGTGGAAATATGTTCCGATTACTTGTTCATCAGCACTTACTGCACCATCTACTCGCCCATCTGCAAGCTGTAAAAATGGAGAAACTTCATTACGTAAAATTTTTGTACGTCCAAGATGGATTTCATAGCCAGTAAACGTATCCTGTCCCCTTGATCCGGTCATTTGAACTGTTTTTTTATCGCCAACAAAAACAGTTTCCATTGGTAATAATTCTAAACCTTTCGCTGAATCACCATTTCCTTCTACTGCATCTGGGTCTAGTAACGTTTCGCCAAGCATTTGGAAGCCACCACAAATACCAATAATTTTTGTCCCTTTTGCGCGTAAATTTGTTATCGCATGATCGAAGCCTTGTGCCTTTAACCATGCTAAATCATCCATTGTACTTTTTGTTCCAGGTAGTATTAGTAAATCGGGCGTACCAAGCTCATTGACATTGCCAATTAAACGTACACCAACCTCTGGCTCATCGAAAAATGGATCAACATCCGTAAAGTTTGAAATGCGTGGCAAACGAATCATTGCCACATCCACTGCAAACTCCCCTTGCTTTGGCTTTTTAAAGCGTAATGAAGATAGCGCTAGCGAATCCTCAGCCTCAATATTGACTTCTACATACGGTACAACTCCAAGTACAGGAATTCCCGTCTCACGCTCTACCCATTCAATGCCATCATCGAGTAGTTCACGCATCCCTCTAAACTTATTAATAATCAACCCTTTTACACGTGCACGTTCTGCATCGTCAAGTAATGCGAGAGTTCCAACAATCGATGCAAACACTCCACCTCGATCGATATCAGCAACTAGCACAACCGCTGCATCTGCCAAATGAGCCATCCGCATATTTGCTATATCACGGTCTTTCAAATTGATTTCTGCTGGGCTTCCCGCACCTTCAAGAACAATAACATCATATGTATTTTGTAAAGTTCGAACTGACTTTTCAACGATTGGCATCGCTTCTTGGACGAATTGATTGCGATAGCTTTTAGCATCCATATTTAAAAAATGCTTGCCATGAACAATCACTTCCGATACCATATCCTGCTTTGGTTTTAACAATATAGGGTTCATATCCGTAGTTGCTACAACACGTGCTGCCTCTGCTTGTACACCCTGTGCACGACCAATTTCACCGCCATCTTGAGTTACAAACGAATTAAGGGCCATATTTTGCGATTTAAACGGCACTACCTTTAACCCATCATCAGAGAAAATACGGCATAGCGCAGTACAAATCATACTTTTCCCTACATCAGAAGCCGTCCCTTGAATCATGATAGATTTTGCTGGCATAGTCTTTTCCCTCCTTTATTTATAGTTGAAGCGCGGGAGAAAGTCAGAGAACGCAAGTATTCCCAGCGATGCGAGGGGGTCAGCCTGATTCGCGGGTATTTCACACCAAAGCGCGGGTATTCTCCTTGCTTCCGCGGGTATCTCCCTCCCAAGCGCGAGTATTCTCCTCGCTTCTGCGGGTATCTCCAAAACCAAGTGCGGGTATCCCCACCGATACGATGGCATCAAATTAAAATTCTAGGCCTTTAACAGCTGGAATGCCTTCGTCATAATAATGCTTTGTCGCATCAATGGTTGATACTAAATCGGCCATGGCAATAAGCGCTGGATTGGCGCTACGTCCTGTTACGACTAAGTGCATTGTAGATGGGCGCTGCTGGATAGCTTCAATGACTTCGGCTAATGGGAGCACATCATCGATTGGAAATTTTGTAATAGCAAGCGCATTGTTGAGCTCATCTAATACGAGTAAATCAATACTGTCGTCTTGTAGAGCGGCTTTTGTTTTTTTCCATGCCTTTGCTAAAGCAGCACGATGTTCCTCGGGTGTTTTTGTCCAAGTAAAGCCGATTCCCATTTGCTCCATTTCTACACCAAGCTTACGAAGTGCAATTTGCTCTCCGTATGTACGCTCTGGTGATTTAATAAATTGCATATAACGTACATTTAGTCCTCGACCAACTGCGCGCAATGTGACACCAAGAGAAGCTGTTGTTTTGCCCTTCCCTTCACCTGTATAAACTAAAAACAAGCCTTTTCTTGCCATTCTTTAAGCCTCCCTTAAAGCCATGTTGTTTTTTCTTCAAATGGGGTACGTTTCTTGTCCTTAAGCTCCTGCACTTCTGGATAGCCAATAAAGATCGTTCCTACTACCTTTTGTGAGTCACCTGCACCAATGAATGCGTGCATACGTGGATCATGGACAAGCCCTACTCCACGTGTACGCCATACAAAGCCAAGCCCTAGCTCCTCTGCGGCAAGCCACATGGACATAATGGCACTACTTACAGCAAAGACATTATCTGCTGTCGCATCAGCGTCGTCTTCTACAATATCTGCAGTAACAACAATGGCAACAGGCGTTGTTTGGACAACCTTTAACGAGCTCTCTACTAAATTTGGTTTTGTTGGGAATCGCTCTTGTAAATAAGCACTTGCCATTTCCTCATAGCGTTTCATTGCATCGTCTTGAATAACATAAAAATGCCAAGGCTCACGCATACGGTCATTTGGAGCATAAGTAGCTGCTTGTAAAATTTGCTCGATTTTTTCTTTTTCAACAGGCTGTGTCGTATAATTTCGAATCGCTCGACGATTTTTTAAAGCCTCAATTACTGTCATAATGTGTTTCCTCCTTATGCTCAAATAAGTCTTATTCATTTATGAAAGGGCTAGTCCCTGTTCTTCAAACCATTGAATTTTCTCGCGTACATTGACGACTTCGCCAACTACAATCATGGAAGGATTATGATAGCCTTCTCGTTCAATAATGTTAGCAATTTCATCAAGCTGACCTGTAATGGTACGCTGTTGATCTGTTGTTCCCCACTCAATAACGGCGACTGGAGTAGTTGCTTTGCGACCATTTTCGATGAGCTTACTAGAAATATAAGCAATATTGCCAACACTCATATAAAAAGCGACAGTATCGATACCTGTTGCAAGTGCTGGCCAATTTAAAAAGTCCTGGCCTTTTTCCTCACGACCATGCCCTGTTACAAGAGCAAAGCTTGTTGCAAAATCACGGTGTGTTACAGGAATACCAGCATACGCCGGAGCAGCAATCCCTGCTGTAATACCAGGGACAATTTCATATGCAATACCATTATTTTTCAAGATTTCCGCTTCCTCTGCACCGCGACCAAAAACAAATGGATCGCCGCCCTTTAAACGTGTGACAACCTTGCCTTCTTGCGCTTTTTCGACAAGTAATGTATGAATCTCATCTTGAATTAAGTGATGCTTACCAGGTAATTTACCACAGTACACAAGCTCAGCATCTTTTTTCGCATAATCTAGCAATTTTGGATTCACAAGACGGTCGTATGCAATGACATCAGCCTTTTGAATACATTCGAGCCCGTACACTGTAATGAGCTTTGGATCTCCTGGTCCAGCTCCAACTAAATACACTATTCCGTCTTTCATTGCGCTTCTCCCATCAGTATTTGTTGTAAAAATGCTTCACGTCTATCAATCTCTCCATTACGTGTCCATTCTAGAAGGTTTGGTTCTAGTAATGCATGTAAAGCGGTACGTCTTTGTGGGCCTTTTTCATACTTAGCAGCAATCATTAAACGCGCCTGCTGTAGAAAGCATACGTAATCATCATAAACCTCATCAAATTGCTCTTCGAGATCCGTTTTGATTTTACGCGCTAATGCTGGACTGGCCCCTGATGTTGAAACTGTTAACACTAAAGGACCACGGCGCACTGTAGCTGGCGTTATAAAGTCGCTCTCTACCTGGGCATCAGCGCGGTTGATAAGCTGCCAATGCTGTGCAGCTTCCTGTACGGCCTCATTTACTGACGTATCATTTGTTGCTGCAATAATGAGTGATGCATCATCTAAATCACGTGCTTCAAATTCTTTTTCACGCCACGTAATTTGCCCCGATTCAGCAAGCGGTAATAATGAGGCGTCTAGAGTTGGACTAACAACGACAATATTAGCTTTAGCTGGAAGCAATGATGCTACCTTCTGTGTTGCTACGTGCCCACCTCCAACAATTACTACAGTTTTATATTCGATGTTGATATGAATAGGAAAATAATTAGTCATGATTTTTCACCTTCTTACAAGCTGTTAACCAATTGTCAACAAGCTTTGGGTTTGATACGAAATGAAAATGCGTGTAGCCAGCTACTAAATTTCCAGCTTGGTAGCCCTCTTGTTTGTTACCAAAGCGCCCCTTCGTTTCATAGGCTGGCGTATTATGTGATCCACTATATTTTGAATAATGGAATTCATGTCCCTTTGCTTCTTCATCTGTACCGATTAAAAAATTATTTGGTGTGCCAAAAATTTCACGGTAGCCGAGAGCCGCAAGTTTTGTTTGCATCGCTACTTCTCCCGGAATAACACCAACCATGTCATAACGGTCACTATTACTATTCGTGATAGCCTCCGTCAAATACATAAAACCACCACACTCAGCTAAAGTTGGGAGACCTTTGGCAACTGCTTCACGAATAGACTGTTTGGCATCCGAATTTTCCGCCAAAATATTCGCAAATTCCTCTGGGAAGCCTCCCCCTATATACAATCCGTCTGCTTCAGCTGGGACAGGTTCATTCGCAAGTGGGGAGAAAAATTGCAACTTAGCTCCTTTTGCACGGAGTAAATCCAAATTCTCTTCATAATAAAAGTTAAACGCGGCATCTTTTGCTATAGCAATGCAAATATTTTGAGATGGCTCTTCTGCAAATAGTTGCCCTGATTCTTGTAGCACAGGGGCCTTTGTTAATTCAAGCAATTGATCTAAGTCAATCGTCTCAGCCATTAGTGAGCCTAGCTTATCAAAAAATGTATCTAGTTCTCCTCGTTCGATGGCAGGAACTAATCCTAAATGGCGACTAGGAATATCAATCCCTTCCTCACGCTTCAAATATCCGATCACAGGAATATCACACTCCTGCTCAATAGCGGCCTTCGCAATCTCATAATGACCGACACTTCCGACTTGGTTGGCAATGACACCAACGATATTCGGTTTATCCGACAACATTTGGAACCCCTTCACAACTGCCGCTACACTTCGTGCCATACTCGCACAATTGACGATTAAAATAACAGGGCTCTCAGTCACAACACTAATGTCTGCTGCAGAGCCAGTATCAGAAAGCGGACTTTTGCCATCATAAAAGCCCATAACCCCTTCAATAATGGAAACATCAGCATCTTTACTAGCGCGCGCGACAATATCACGCACCGCTTCATGTGAAAACATCCAGCTATCGATATTACGCGATACCCGTCCTGTAACAGCAGTATGATAAGTAGGGTCAATATAATCGGGACCACATTTAAAGCCCTGCACAATTTTGCCCTTTTCTTGTAACGCTTTCATGAGTCCAATGGTAAATGTTGTTTTACCAACTCCACTGCCAGTACCAGCAAGTACAAAGCGATTCGTTTGCATAGGCTTCCTCCTTAAAATGTTAATCTAGCAACAGAGATTGTTGCATTGCCCGATTTTTTCTTTTCTAACACAAGCGACTCGACATGTGCGTAACGCATCGCTGCAGGTTCACTCACCCCGTATGCTCCTGTATATTTAAATACGGTTTCCGAAGGTGATGGAAAATCAATTTCATTTAATTCCGCCGGTGAATATGTAACAAATTCCCAATCGTATTTCTTTGTTACTTCCAGGAAGCATTGCTCGTCTTTCTTTAAATCAATCGTGCATAGCGCTTTCACACTTTTTTTCGAAAGCTTTAGCTCTGCAAGAGTTTCATCAATAACTTGCTCAATTTCTTCCAAAGATGTTCCACGATTACAGCCCATGCCAAGCACGACCGACTTTGGTCGATAAATGACACCATTTCCAAGAAGTACTTCTTCTTCTGGATCAATGATGCGGTCAGTTATCAGCAATGTCGCATGTGGTTTCGCTTCAATCGCAGCATATGTTGACGGGTAAATTTTAATTTGTTCTGGCATCGCTGTGTCACGCATCCACCAGTCACGTTCCCCCGTTTCTTGAACGATTGCAACGTGCTCCTCG
Source organism: Lysinibacillus sp. NPDC058147 (assembly GCF_042884205.1). Classification (NCBI taxonomy): domain Bacteria; kingdom Bacillati; phylum Bacillota; class Bacilli; order Caryophanales; family Bacillaceae; genus Lysinibacillus; species Lysinibacillus sp. NPDC058147. The sequence continues at coordinate 834,043 of NZ_JBHVUJ010000001.1, read as the reverse complement.
TTCACAACAGAGGCACTGACAGGTGTCAGTTTATCGGCACTATCCCACACCCAGCCAAAACGTGCTCCAAATAAATCAACCGGAATAGTCTTTTGCACATCTGACGCTGTCGTAATAATTGGATTTGCTCCAAGTGCTGCAGCTACTTCATGTGTCAGTTCATTGGCGCCACCTAAATGTCCCGATAACACGCTAATTACGTTTTCACCACGATCGTCAATGACAACAACGCCTGGATCTGTCTTTTTATCTTTTAAAATGGGTGCTATCATGCGTACAACTGCACCGAGTGAGATGATTAAAATTAAGCCTTTATATTGCTTAAAAAGAGTTGGTAGCAGTAAACGTACAGTACCTGTAAACATCTGAATATGCTTTTCTCCTTCATCACCCTGCTCAAATTTACTCATGTAATATAAGTCGCTCGCAGCAAAAGTTTGCTGCAAGCGACGTCCGATTTGAACACCGTGCTTTGTAATTGCTACAACGGCATAAGGATTTCGTTGATCAACTTCTGGCAATACGCCCTCTTGTAACTCAATCACTTGTCTTCACACCTTTTCTAAAGCCATGTGTGAAGGTAGCATCATATAATTTCGAACGATATTGATCCTTATCATGAATATTCGGATCTAGTGCCCAGCCAGCTAAAATCATTGCATGCTTACGAATACCGTTCACACGCATTGCTTCATCTAGTTCAATTAATGTTGTACGTACAATTTTTTGATCTGGCCAAGAAGCTCGTTGAATAACAGCTACTGGTGTATCATCAGCCCAGCCAGCATTTTGTAGTTCTTTTACTATTTTCTTTGTTAACGTTGCGCTCAGGAATAAGGCAATTGTACAGTGGTGACTCGCTAAATCGCGTAGCTTTTCAAATTCCGGTACAGGAGTACGTCCTTCGGCACGCGTTAAAATAAGTGTTTGTGTTAAATCAGGAATTGTTAATTCTGCTCCGATTGCCGCTGCGGAAGCGAAGACAGAGCTAACACCAGGAATAACCTCGTAACCAATGCCTTCTTTTTTCAGTAGTGCCACCTGCTCCATAATCGCTCCATACATTGCAGGGTCTCCTGTATGCATACGAGCTACTACTTTCCCTGCATTGACGCGATCTACCATAACCGCTACCATTTCCTCTAAATGCATACCTGCCGTACGAATAACCTCTGCATCTGGTTTTGCCTTTGCAATAAGGTCCTCACTCACTAAAGAATCTGTATACATAACAACGTCCGCTGTTTGTAACATATGTAAACCTTTAACTGTAATTAAATCTGGATCACCAGGACCAGCGCCGACAATATATATTTTCTTCATTATTTACGCACCACCATTAACGTTAAATATTCTAAATCTACACCATCTAGCTCGCGCACATCCCAAATAATTTCCTCGTCAGACGTTACCTTTGTTACGACTGATGCCTTATCAAGTAAATCTAAATCACGTAGCACCTCAAGCATTAAATCAATAACCTTCGCCACTTTAATGAACACCACTGCATCATGACTTTCAATCGCTTCACGCATTGCATCATAGTCATCATGGGCAGGGACAATCGCAACACGGTCATCGCCATCTGCTAGCGCGATTCCGAGTCGTGATGCTGAACCATTGAACGAAGAAATTCCAGGAACTGTTCGAATTTCAACGTCAGGGTGCATGTCCTGCATAAGCTTCATCATATGGATGAACGTACTATATAATAATGGGTCTCCTTCTGTAACGAATGCGACGTCCTTACCTTCTTTTAATTTTCCATAGACAAGTTCCACTGATTTCGTCCATTCACGTTCTAATACGGCCTCATCTTTTGTCATTGGAAATACTAGTCCAAGCATATCTTTTTCTTCTGGGTTAATATAGACATCCACAATACGATGGGCATAGCTTTTACTGCCTTTTAGTTTTTTTGGATAGGCAATAACAGGCGATTCCTGAATGATACGGAATGCCTTAACAGTAATTAACTCTGGATCGCCAGGACCTACGCCCAAGCCATATAAAATACCTAGATTACTCATGATTTTCTTCCTTTCGGTATGCAGAAATAATGTAAATCGGATTTAATGGGACAAAACGTGTCATATCTAATATTGGTTTACTGCGAGCAAGCTGTGCCTGCAAAATGTCTACAGCGAAGCCACAAGACTTAAACGCTTCGACTGCTTTATATAAATTTTCAATTGTTGCAGCATTCAAGACAATACGACCATTTGGCTTTAAGCGTGTACAGCACAATTGTAATAGCTCCACCATTTCTCCTCCTGTACCGCCGATAAAAATCGCATCCGGATCAAGGAAGTTTTCAAGTCCTGCTGGAGCTTTACTATGAATAGCTGTAATATCTACACGAAACTTTTGCTGATTTTGCAGGCAATTTTCTAAATCTGGAGCGTTTTTCTCCACGGCAAATATTTGACCTTCCGGCGCAAGCTTGCCTGCCTCAATGGCCATAGAACCAGTACATGTACCAACATCCCAAATGATGCTATCCTTTTGTAACTGCATTGCTTGTAAACTTAAAACACGAATTTCTTTTTTTGTAATAAGTCCTTTGTCTGGCTTACGCTGCGAGAATTCTTCATCATCAATGCCGAGTGCATAGCGTTTCGGTACTGAAGTTTGCTGTAAAATGACAACATTTAATGGAGAAAAATCAGTCATTTCTAATTCATCAAGCGAATACCAAGCGAATTTTTCATTTGTGCCCTGTAAGTTTTCTGCGACAAATGCACGGTATTCTGTCATGCCAAAATGCTTTAAATAACGTGCTAGCTCATTTGGGTTATTATCTGCATCTGTTAGCAATGCCACTTTCTTTTTACCATCAATTCGTTGCGCTAAGCCTTTCATGGAGCGCCCATGAATACTTGTAACATAAGCATCCTGCCAGCTTTCCCCCATCTTTGAAAAAGCAAGCTGTACCGAGCTCATATACGGATAAACTTCAATGTCTAGCTTTTTCGCTAAATAACCACCGATTCCGTAAAATAATGGATCACCAGACGCTAAAATAACTGTACTTCTTGTTTCTGTAGATAATCTTTCGACAAGCGCTGAAAGACCACCTTTAATCAAAATTGTTTCACCAGTGAAATTCGGGAAAAATTCTAAGACACGCTCCCCACCAACAAGCACTTCACAGTCTTCAATCCACTGCACATATTGTGGTAGCAAGCTTTCTTGTCCGTTATCCCCGATCCCAATCAATTTCATCGATCGATGCAATGTCATCAGCCCTTCCTAATAATTGTCCCTGCATCGAATAGATCGATGTGGAAAGCGTTAAACCGCCCTTAATGTGATGTAATGATGAATAACAGCACGCTTCACATAAATGGTTGAAGAATGCATCATAGCCCTTTTCTGCCATAATTTCTCCGACTTGTGAAGCAGTGTTTGCCTCTCGTACGTTCGTAACGGTTTCTTCATCCGCACCTATATCCACTGCTAATTGAGCTAAAAAGTTAAAATCAATTGGAGCACTTTTGGAGTGCACCATCATGACACCTTGTGCTACCTTCGAAAATTTCCCCATCATCCCAACAAGCGATACTTTCTTCATACCAAGTCGCTTACAATGCTTTAATGTAAAGCCAACAAAGTCGCCCATCTCAATGAACGCTTCCTCTGGCAACTCAGGGTATTGTGCCATTGCATACTTTTCACTGCGTCCACCTGTAGTGACAACTAAATGCTCACAACCAGCCTCTTTTGCAACACTGATCGCTTGAACGATACTGGCCATATATGCGGAACTCGAAAAAGGCACGACGGTTCCCCTTGTGCCTAAAATGGAGATACCCCCAATAATACCAAGGCGACCATTTAACGTTTTTTTAGCAATTTCCTCACCCTCAGGGACGGAAATAACTACGTTAACGCCTCGTTTAATTTGAAATTCATCAAGTACGCCTTGTACAGTACTATGAATCATCTTCCGTGGCACAGGATTTATGGCTGCTTCTCCGACAGGTACAGGTAAGCCGGGCTTTGTTACGCGCCCGACACCATTTCCACCGTCAAGATGAATACCTGGTATATCCGCCCAGCTTACTGTGCCAACAATGAGTGCTTTATGGGTTGCGTCTGGGTCATCACCAGCATCTTTAATCGTTTCACAGCTTACAGCATCGTTCTGAAATATACATTTTTCTATCGTGAAGGTTGCATCTCGCCCAATCGGTAAATGAATGGTACTCGTTTCTTGCTCTTCATTTGTAATTAAAGCAAGTAATGCAGCCTTTGTTACTGCAGTTGCACAGGATCCCGTTGTATAACCGTGACGCATGTCTTTAGGATCCTTTTTAGGCTTCCGCTCCATTATTTTTTCGCCTGTTCATCCGCTAAAAGTGAGACAGCATTCAATGCGGCAACCGTCACTGTACTACCGCCTTTACGACCAACATTTGTAATGTACGGAATACCTTCTAGTTTTAATAGTTCTTCCTTCGATTCAGCAGCAGAAACGAAGCCAACTGGCATACCGATAATTAAATCTGGTTTCGCTAAGCCTTCTTTAATTAAACGAATTAATTCAAGCAATGCTGTAGGTGCATTCCCAATTGCATAAATGCCACCTTCATGTAATTTAGATGCCTTTTGCATAGAGATGATCGCACGTGTTGTGTTTTGTTTTTTCGCTTCAATTGAAACGTCTTCATCTGCAATATAGCAGTGTAAATCTCCGCCATGCTTTTGGAAGCGTTTTTTCCCTGAACCACTTTCGATCATTTGCACATCAGCAATGACATGGCGACCAGCAAGAATTGATTTAACACCAGCTTCAATTGCTCCTGGTGTAATAATAACGCTACGTCCTAGTTCAAAGTCAGCAGAAGCGTGAATGATGCGGCGTACAATTTTCCACTCGTCTTCTGAGAAATTATGCTCGCCCATTTCCTCTGCAATAATTGAAAAACTGTAATCGTAAATTTTATCCGGGTCTACTGTTAATGGTTTGAAATCTGTTTTAAAATCCATCATAATTGCCTCCTAAAGTGTGTTTTGTACAGCTTGTAGTACATCTTCAAATGTAGAATATTGCTGTCCGTATTTTATATTTGGTCTTGCAATTAATATTGTTTCGATGCCACAGGCAAGAGCAGCCTCTAGCTTTTCATCCACCGAGCCAACCTTGCCGCTTTCTTTCGTAATCATCAACGTCACATCATATTGCCGAAAGAGAGCTTCATTTAATTCCTTTGAAAAAGGGCCTTGTATGGCAACTATATCCCTTTGTGCCACACCAAGTGCTTCGCATTTTTCCATATTATCGAGTCGAGGAAGCATACGCGCAATTACTCGTGTATTTTCTAAACCATGTAACACCTTTGTAAAGGTTGCCAGCGTTTTACTGCCCGTTGTTAGCATAATGACACCACGTTTTTCCGCTGCTAAATGGGCAGCCTCGTCATAATCTTTCACAACCGTAATTAGTGGATCTGCATAATGCTCATGTGCACGTTCATAGCGAATATACGGAACATTTGCTTGCTCAGCTGCCGCCATGGCATTTTTTGAAGCTTCTTCAGCAAATGGATGAGAGGCATCTACAACTAATCGGTACCCTCGCTCTGTAATAATCGTCGCCATTTCCTCTGCCGTTAAGCGACCGACTAAATTAGGAAGACCGACTTCAGTAAGGCTTGAAGCGGCTGATTCAGTAACGACCGTTGCTGTCACTGCATGACCCGCAGACTGTATTTCAAGTGCTAAATCCCTGGCATCGCTCGTCCCTGCTAGCATGAAAATCATTTCACTGGCTCCTCTTCATGATGGTGATGATGGTGATGATGGTCATGGTCATGATGGTGATGATGATGCGCATGTCCATGCACTGCCGCATAAGCACGATAATTTTCTAAATCTTGCATACCTGTTGATGTACCATTTACAGCTTGCTCAATACGCTCTAACAGCACATTTTGTAAACGCTCATGATAGCCAAAATAGTTGGCAATTTGAATATCACAGTCAGCATATTTTTCGTTAAATTGCTTGCACATATCATGCATACGTTCCATTAGGATACCAGTGAATAAAAAGTACGGTAGCATAATGATTTTTTTAGCACCAAGCTTTACACAACGTTCTATTCCTTCTTCTACACGGGGATCTGTGACTCCCATAAATGCACTTTCCACATACTTGACCGGGAGTTTTTCCCATAATAAACGTGTAATTTTATAAAAATCACCATTTGCTGCTGGATCACTACCGCCTCGTGCAATTAATAAAACGGCAGTATCTTGATGTTCTTCTTCAGCATTAAAGCCGATTTCTGCTAAACGGTCTTCTAAAATAGCAAATATTTCTTCATGGATTCCAATTGTTTGACCATATGTGAACGTTATATTTGGATAATGTTCACGTGCATGCTCGATTTCTGCTGGAATATGTAGTTTTGAATGTCCAGCATGAAGAAGAATAATCGGAATAACATGCACCTCTGTAGCACCCTTCTTCACACAGTTCGTAATACCTTCTTCGATGTTTGGTGAAGCGAACTCTAAAAAACATGTTTCTACTAAAAAGCTATCATCAATACGAGGTGTCATTTGCTCGATAAACGTGCGTACCTCATCATTTCCTGCAGCTAAACGGCTCCCGTGGCCGACAAATAAAATTGCTTTCATCTCATTACTCCTCACTAGTCGCCGCATGGAGCGGGCTCTACTTTTATTTTTGAAGACATATCCTGATACGTAAAATGTAGGATCTTTTTCACACGCTTGAAGTATTTAAACAATCGTTCATTTGGATGTGCATTTGCTTTATATTCTTCGATAATGTCTGTAATAAGTGGTATGAGCTGTTCAGGCTCTAGCCCCTCAACAATTGGCTGGGCCGCATGTGCTGTCCGCCCAACCGGCTTGGCACCAATAAAAACATCAAATTTACTTTTACGATAAACAATGCCAATATCATCAAATACTGCTCGATAACACGCCATACCGCAGCCGTTAAAGCCGATATTTAATGTTTTCGGTAACGACATACCACCAAGCTTTTCTTGAATTTCTTCTGCATATGGAATCGAATCGAACTTTTCTCCATAACAGAAGTCACAAGCCTTTAACGATAGCACGTCACCAATTGGTGCTAGTAAAAAGCCAACCTCACGAAGCTTTGTTGTAATCTCCTCAGGCTCAGACGTTGGGATCTTCAAATGAATTTGATGATCGGGTGTATACTCCATCGTTCCTTCCTCACCTACTACTTCAGCCAACGTCATCATTTGTTGAGGAGTAAAAAACTTATTGGCTACCCCAGGGCTAACAGCTAATTCAAAAACAGATTCGACTTTTTGTTGAACGAGCTTAGGCGTTACCTTAAGAGCGCTCGTTCCCTTTACCATTGCAAGAGCTGCTGTCGCCATTTCAAGTGAAGATTTTTTAGGCTTTGATTCTGGTCTGATGGCTAAACTGGGCTTAATACGATTAGCATTAGGATCTGTCGCAAAATCATTACGCGCTGCTCCTGTTTCTTGATTCATCGCCCACGGTTCATTTTCTTCCTTCAGTCGTTGGTGTGGTCGTAACGGTTGTTTTTCCTCACCAAGTGTATATTTACGCTGATAACCACGTGGCGTAATCATTTTATTGTCGTAGAAGAATGTTGTTGAATTCCCGATAATAACTGTCGTTAACATGCCGATATCATGTTCAAGCATTTCTGCTAAAGTAGTCATCGTTATTTCCTGACGGTCACGATACGCGCTTTTCACAAGTCCAACCGGCGTATCTGGCGATCGATATTCCAATAAAATTCGTTGTGCCTCTACTATTTGTCTCGTACGACGCCCACTTTTTGGGTTATAAAGTGCAATAACGAAATCCGCCATAGCTGCCGCTTCCACTCGTTTTGCAATTAAATTCCAAGGTGTTAGGTGATCACTTAAACTGATGGTACAGGCGTCATGCATGATCGGAGCACCTAGTAAACTTGCACACGAATTAATAGCTGAAATACCTGGAACAATTTCTACCTCGATACCAGTTGCTTCTGTCCATCCTAGCTCGATTAATACTTCATACACTAATCCAGCCATTCCATAAACCCCGGCATCTCCACTGGAAATGACCGATACGATACTTCCAGCCTCTGCTTGACGCACCGCTTCCTGTGCACGTGAAACCTCCTCTGTCATACCAGTACTAATAATCGACTTTGCATTAACTAAATCCTGAATAAGTTCAACATAAGTTTTATAGCCTATGATCATATCACTTTGTTGTAGTGCCTCCACAGCACGAGTCGTAATATGTTTAAAGTCTCCAGGGCCAAAGCCAACTACGAAAATCTTACCTTTTTGCGCCATTTTGCTACCCCTCTTTCACCTTTTCAATGCCTTTAATGGCTGTTGTTTGCGCTGTACGCTGTAACGAACCTTCACGCAATGTAAAAACATGCTCATTATGTAACGCTTCATGATTCAAATCTTGTACGAGTGCTCTCGCATGCTCCATTGTCGGCACTCGGTACCAATTCCCTTGAGGATAAGCAATGACAACACAAGCATCCTTACATCTGCCATTACAGCGGGTCCTTGTCGTATGTATTTCTTTATCAAGCGCTAGTAACTGTATTTCATCACGGATTGCCTGTGTAATGTCCTCAGCATCTTTTTTCATACAGCTACTACCATTGCAAATAAAAAGATGTGTTTTCATCCCCTCTAAATTCCAAGTTGTCATAGTTTTTCTCCCCTCATTTGCTTTTTAGGAAAAAGAAAAACCTTTACTCTAGACGAAGAGTAAAGGTTTAGTAGAAGCCAAATAAAAACGAATATATACAGGTACTCGCTCTCGCTTCAACTTCTCCCTCCGAAAAGTTTGCATGCATCATCACATAAGCAGGTTTCCTGACTAAAGCTTCCTTTTACTTTCGCGCCTTCCTAGTTTTCACTAGTGGCATCCGCGATTTCATCAGCTATTACAGTAGCGGGGGCTGTATCGGATTCTCACCGATTTCCCTATTATCTTGAAAATATTCAAGCACTTATGGACGTTTTATATGAATTTATGTAATTAAAAACTGTTTCTATCATAGCTTATTTTTTTAAAATTTCAATATTTCTTTTTTAATTTGTGACAATTTTTTTAAAATTTCATAGAAAAAACGCGATATCCAGTTTATATTTATCTAAATTTTCGATATAGACTATCAATTTAAAATTTTTTCACAAAAAGTATAGCATATATATGGAAATTCGTGTTACACTTTGTCGTGAAATCTCACAACTTCAACTTTTTTCGGTGCGAATTGTTCAGCATTTCGCTTAAAAGGGAAGCCGGTTCAAGTCCGGCGCGGTCCCGCCACTGTACTAGGGAGTTTTATAGAAAATGTCACTGTCCAAAGGATGGGAAGGCCTATAAAACATTGAACTTAAGCCAGGAGACCTGCCGAAAAATATGTGATCGTTTCAACCTACGAGGATGGGTGTGCGGCTTAGCAGATTAGAATTTTATTTGCTTTTTTTAGCTATGCACTTTTCCACTACGGAAAAGTGCTTTTTTTCATTCAGAAGAGATTAGTTCTCAAAGTGGTAGTACAGATATGGTTCCATCCGAGCCAAAAAACCACTGAATGAAAAAAAGCCTCCGGCGGATGTCACGGATTTTGAAAGGAATGAATTGTGCTTGCACAATTCTAAATCCGGACGCAATTACGCCATGGCGAAATTGTATCGCTCGCATACTAATTCGAAAAATTTTAAAGCTAGGAGGAGAGATTTTTGAAATTTTCAGGTTGGAAGCTTAGTTATTTTTTATTGGCCTTTTTATTCGTGCCAAATCGTGCATTTGCAATGCATATTATGGAGGGCTTTTTGCCAATCGAATGGGCGATTTTTTGGTGGGTCATTTCGATTCCATTTATTATTTTAGGATTACGTTCTATTCGTAAAACTATTGATGAAAATCCTGAAACAAAAATGATTTTAGGTCTATCAGGTGCCTTTGCCTTTGTGCTATCAGCCTTAAAAATTCCTTCTGTAACGGGGAGTTGCTCGCATCCAACTGGAGTTGGGCTTGGAACAGTTCTTTTTGGTCCACTAGCAATGAGTGTTATCGGAACAATCGTGTTATTATTCCAAGCTTTACTTTTAGCACATGGTGGGCTTACAACATTAGGTGCAAATACCTTTTCTATGGCAATTATGGGCCCTATTATCGCTTACTATGTATTTAAGGGCTCACAAAAAATGGGACTATCATTTTCCCTCGCTGTCTTTTTAGCAGCAATGCTTGGTGATTTAGGTACATATGTTGTCACTTCTGTACAATTAGCTCTTGCCTTCCCTTCTGAGGTCGGAGGCTTTATGGCTTCATTCACAAAATTTGCTGGTATTTTTGCGTTAACACAAATTCCTCTTGCTATTAGTGAAGGAATTTTAACAGTAATTGTTATGAACTTCCTGAAGAAATACAATGTGAGTGAATTAAAAGCTCTCCGTGTGTTCTCAGCAAAGGAGGCACACTAAAATGAAAAAAAATTTACTACTCATAGCCATTGTTGTGTTATTAGCAATCGTTCCCCTATTTATTCAAAAAGGTGCAGAATTCGGAGGAGCTGATGGCGAAGCAGAGGCAGCAATTAGTGAAATAGATGCTAATTACGAGCCATGGTTCGAAAGCTTATGGGAGCCACCAAGTGGTGAAATTGAAAGCTTATTATTCGCACTACAGGCTGCTATCGGCGCTGGATTTATCGGCTATTTCATCGGCTTAATGCGCGGCAAACATAAAGAAGGTTAAGCGATGTTACTCATTGATAAGTATGCATATTTGAATAAACTAGCGTCTGTTCATCCGCTAGAAAAAATGGCGTTATCTCTTGGACTACTTATATTGTCGCTTATCATGAAAGATGAACGAATTTCACTCATTACTTTTATTGTGATGAGTGCTTTTATCATTATAGGCGCAAAGATCCCTGCTAAATATTACGCTAAATTACTCTTACTACCCGGATTTTTTTTACTATCAAGTTTAGTGTCAATTTTAATTTCTATAGCGCCAACAACTAGCACACTACCAACGCACATTTGGTCATTTTCACTTAATAGTTGGACGATTTTTATTGGCAGTGCTAGCCTCGTGATAGCGCAACAACTTTTTTTCATCGTCCTTGGAAGCATTAGCTGTTTGTATTTTTTAATTCTCACAACATCAGTCCAGTCTATTTGTTACGTCCTACGACAATGTCGACTTCCAATTCTATTTGTAGAGCTAGTAGAGCTAACATATCGTTTTATTTTTATCTTTTTAGATAGTATGCAAAAAATCCATCTTGCCCAGCAGGCTCGTTTAGGATACAGCTCCCCTATGCAATGGCTTCGCTCAGTATCAATGCTGATTGCAGCTTTATTTGTCGAGATGTTCCAACGTAGTCGTGAGCTAAACAATGCGATGGAAGCACGTGGTGGCGAAACAGTCTATTGGCAGGATGATGTTATCTATAACACGAAAAATTGGGTTGGTATCGCTGCTATTTTTATACTCCTCATCATTTATGGAGGTTACTTCTGATGACAGATTTATACTTTGATTTAACACATTTATCCTACGCTTATGCAGATGGAACTCATGCCTTAACAGATATTACACTTCAAATTCCAAAGGGGAAAAAAATTGCTTTACTTGGTCATAATGGAGCTGGTAAATCAACATTATTTCAGCATTTAAATGGTATTTTGAAGCCTACAGCTGGAAGTATTACCTTTTGTGGCAATGAACTGAACTATAGTAGAAAAGCATTAAAAGAATTACGCCAACAGGTTGGTATTGTTTTTCAGGATGCAGACAACCAGCTTTTTTCTGGCACAGTTAAGCAAGATATTGCATTTGGTCCTTTGAATCTTGGCTGGACAACTGAAAAAATCGAAGAGAAAATTGCGTGGGCTGTCGCTCAAACCGAAGTTGAAGCATTGCTAGATAAACCGATCCATTTTTTAAGCGTTGGACAGAAAAAACGTGTCGCAATGGCAGGAGTACTTGCAATGGAACCTTCCGTTTTATTATTAGATGAACCGACAGCTGGACTAGATAATTATTATAGTGCACAAGTTTTACAGTATTTAGCTACGTTAGAAAACGGTGAACGAACAATCTTACTAGCTACTCATGATATTCCGCTAGCCTATGAATGGGCTGATCAAATAATCGTGATGGAAGCTGGGACAATTATTTATAACGGGGATCCAGTTGAAATGTTCTTCCAAGAGGATTTGCTTGAAAGAGCCCATCTTGAACGCCCATGGGTCTTCGAAATGGCCATTGCCTTACAAAATAAAAAACTATTTGAGGAAAACATCAAAATGCCCCGTTCGAAGGAAGATTTACACAGACTTATTGAGCAGTTTTAAGACAATTTGTCCATAGTTGTTACTTTTCAGAGGTTGCATGTATATTATCTACCTTCTACATATTTTTATCATTCGTAAAATATAATGGAAAAATATAGAATGGCATCTTTGGAAAAATATATATTTATTTACGAAACTTTTCTATCATTCATCCGTATTAGTATAGATGTCACAAATATTTGGAACACCCAAGGAGGGAAAACAGTTGAAAAACTGGAAGAAAAAATCAGTCGCTTTAGTAGCATCTGCAGCATTAATGGTTCCTGCTACTTCTGCCTTTGCTGAAGCACCACAAAAAGCAGCAAAAAACCAAGAGTTAGTGAAGGTTGCTAGCAATAAGGATCAATCATCTAAGAATCAAAAAGAATGGATTAGTAAGGATACTATTATCGTCAAGCATTCCAATCTTGATAAGAATGTGCACAAAAAAATTGGCGCAAAAGTGATCCGCTCTATTCCTTCATTAGGATACGACGTTATCCAACTTAACAAAGGGACAGATTTAGAAAAAGCAGTTTCATATTATGCGAAGCAAAAAGGGGTTAAAAGTGTATCCCCAAGCTATGTGTATCATTCCTTTGGCACAGAAGCAGATCCAAAGAAACAAGATATGTACCATTTGAGTCTACTTCAAATTGATAAAGCACTAGAATTAGCAGGAAACAATGATGTAAAAGTAGCCGTTATCGATTCTGGTGTGGATTTTAAACATCCAGATTTAAAATCCCAAGTGCTACCACCATATAATGCTGCAGCACCTGCCAATACATCTTATCCTGGTGATCACGGAACACATGTAGCAGGAATTATTGGCGCTGCAAAAGATAATGGTATTGGAGGACACGGGATAAATCCAAATGCCAAGCTTCTTCCGATCGATGTATTCAACGGAAAAGATGGTGCTAATGATTTCGTTATTGCACAAGGAATCCTTTACGCAATCGAGCAAGGCGCTGATGTTATCAATATGAGCCTTGGCGGCTATGGTGAATCTCCATTAATGAAGGAAGCAGTTCAGAAAGCGATTGATAAAGGAGTTACCATTGTAGCAGCTGCCGGCAATGAATCGACAGATAATTACTCCTTCCCTGCTTCTTACGAAGGCGTTATTAGTGTAGGTTCTACAAATGATCGAAACAAACTATCGAGCTATTCAAATTATGGCCCATCAGTTGACCTAGTAGCTCCAGGTGAAGAAATTTACAGTACAGTTCATGATGAGAAAAAAGGATCATCCTTTGTAAAATTTAGTGGAACATCGATGGCATCTCCTGTTGTTGCAGGTGTGGCTTCCCTTCTTAAATCAAAATATCCTGATTTAAAGCCACATGAAATAGAAGCTATTCTCGAAATGACTGCAAAGGATTTAGGTGACAAGGGCTATGATCTTACATTTGGAAATGGCCTAGTAGATCCTGTGAAAGCATTACAGTTTAATATTAAAAATCTACCTAAACAGTATTCAGAAACAAAAGAAGAGCGTCTGAAAAACGCTAAAATCCTGAAAAAGGATACATTAAATACTGAAAAAGGTGAATTCAAGCAGCCGGACGAAAAGAAATGGTACAAGGTTGATTTAGAAGCAAATGAATATGCTCAATTGACATTAAAAGGTGCAAACAAATACGATTATGCATTTGATTTATACTTCTACCCTGAAGGAAGCACCGAAGAGGTAGAACCAATTAACGTCAATGATGTTCGGGTAGGCAAGCAAGAAGGATACCTATATAAAGCAGATCAAAAGGGAACTCTTCTTATTGGAGTTAAAGATCATAATGGCAGCTATAGCTCAAAGGGCGAGTCTAACTACGTCTTCACAGCTCAAACAACTACAAAATTAACAATTGATCCATTAGATATGGAACATATGGAGAAGATTCAAAAATTCCCATTCAGTACTGCGGGAAAAAATTATACCCTACTCTCTGAAGATCACCTAGGTGATAAAGATTATTTTACATTTTCAGTGAATGAACCAACGACACTGAAATTTGATCTAACTGGTACTCCAGGTGTTACTGCTTCCATGGAGCTTTATCTAAAAGAAGACTTAGTTAATGTGCCGACAGAGGAAGACGATGCTGAAGGTTTATATGAGGCATATCCAATCCGAGCATCGTATGGTGCGGATAAAGGCGATGGCGTAAGCTTGGTTATCGATGCTATGCCTGAGGAAGAATATGTAATAAGCGTATCTAATGAAAATGGTCGCAATTTTTCACTTGATATGTTCTATAGCGGTGGTATTGATACTGAGCAAACTGTTAGCGAATCAATCATTCCTTACACATTAAAAGGTGAAGTCGTTACACTTCCTAAAGATGAAGACGGCCTTCCATTAAATGAAGGAATGCTAGAGAACAACGTACAAAAGGATATTTTACCTTTAACTGAATATAAAACAAAAAAACGTAATCAACTAAATGATTTTATGAATATATTCATGGATCCAGATGCTATGGGACAACCAGAAGACGTTGACCAAATTATGAACCAAGCGATTCGTTTTGATATTGGTCAAGATCAAAAAGCTTACTTCCAAACAGAAGACGATCAAGATTATTTCACATTTACAGCTAAAGAAGATGCCGTTTACGGTTTCAAAATTCAAAAAGGTATGAACCAATCACCAACTGGTACTATATTTGAATATGATGAGGAAGCAAATGAATTAATCCCAGTTACTTCATTAAGTAATGATATGGGATTACTCAGTCTACTTTTTGGATCAACAAGTGATCCAAACGATGCTAAAACAGTTGCATTAAAAAAGGACAAAACATATGTTGTAAAAGTAGAAAATCTTGGTGATCGTTCTTCTGAACCATATACACTTCAAACAAGTAAAATGGCAGCTATTCCAGAAGACGATAAAAGAAATCATAATACACCAATAGCAGCTCAAACGATTCGACCAAATACACCTTATAAAAATCATCTCATTTATCAAGATGATACTGATTTCTACTATTATAAACAAAAGGGCAAAGATGAAGTTATGAGTCTTCTCGTTTCTTCTATACCATTTACAAATGAAGAGCTAGATCAATTACCTAAAGAGCTTCAAAAAGACTTAAAGTTTACAGGCTCCATTATTGAAGATACAAATGGTAATATGGAAATTGATCCAAAAGAAATGGCAACAGAAATTCAATTTGGACAAGGTGAAAACCTCCTTGAAATACTACTAGGCCTTGGGGGAACAACAGATGTAAATACTTCTTTTAAAGCTAAAAAAGATCACGGGTATTTTATAGTTATTAACGGAAATAATGTTGGAGAATTATCCATCCAACCATATAATTTAACTTTGTTTGATCATAAAAGAGTAGATGAAGATGCAGATTCCAAGTTAGTTAACGGTATACCGACAAAACCAACAACACTTACGAAAAAAGACGATAAATGGGTGGCTACTCAATATCTAAATGCTGGTGTTCCATTTGGTGATAAGGACTATTTTGAATTCAAAAACGACAGCAAACGCAATGTGTTCTTCTCTCTTGAAACAGAAAAAGCACTAGATGGTGTCATCCGTATCATCGATGCAAAAGGAAAAACAGTAGAAACTTTAGATCTTTACGGAACTGGAGATGCTGAAGTAGGTACAATTGAACTGGATAAAGGAACTTTCTATATTGAAGTAAGTGATTCTTACGGCAGAGCTAGTACTCAACCATATACACTTGAAATAAAATAACTGAAAAAACGAAATTAGTAGATGAATAGACTTTTCAGTTGAAGATAGTGTAATAGCGGCACGATTTAAGTTTTAAAAAAATGAAGGATTATCCCCTAGATGATGAAAAATCTAGGGGATTTTTTTATACATTAATGTTTTATTCACTATAACGAGGGGATTATTTCCCGTTCAGTCAGATGCTTTTAACCTCGTTCCCCTACTGCTCTCTGATCTCCAAGGAGTCACCCCTTCACTCCAATCACCTTATATAACTAGCATATATTTGGGGTGCATTTTTCTAATGGTCGAAATTATGAATCTACTATAATGAAAAGAATACTCCTCTTATTCAATCTAATTTCTTGGCTTTTCCCCTAAATATTCAGCCACTTTTTGCACAATATTTCTCCAATTTAAATCCGCTCTTGCGAAAGCTTGAAGGTGTTCGCAAGTATCAGCCAATAAATCTTCCTGTTTCGTTACCTGCTGCAATGTCCGTCCAACACTTAGCCAATCATGTGTCGGATGAACTGTTCCGTAGCGTTGATTATGGGTAATATCCGCAGCCCCATCTACATCAGTCGTAACGATATAACAACCATTCTTTGCAGCCTCAGCAAAAACATGAGCATAGCATTCTACTAAAGAGGTAAGGCAAAAAATTTTTGCCTTTCTATACTCCTCCTCCAATTGCACCTTGTCATAAATCGGCCCCAAAATAGTAACCTGTGCTGCGAATGGGTTTCCATCAAGTACGGTCGACAGCTCCTGTCTAAACTCCTCTGACATAGGGCCTACTAACCGAAACTCCCAATCTGAAAGTTGTGCTGCTAAAAATGCTTTTACTGCTAAAAGAATTTGTTTTTCAGGAGCATCTAAACGGCCAACCGTTAATATTCTATTTTCTTTCTCGTTAAATGAAACTGGCTCTGTTTGAAACAGCTCATAAAAACCGTTAGGAATACGTTTAATATCTAAATTCGAAAATTCATAAATAGAGTTTTGAATAGATTCACATTCAGAGGACAGTACATCACAAAGCTGGAGTAACTCCATAAAATAAGGATAGGTTTTTAATCGGTTTAACCAAAACCGATTAACATCTAGTTTCATATATATTTTTCCGTTCGGATTAAATTTTTTATAAGTTTTTAATATCGACAAATACGATGGATACGGCCCAATTGCAAAGGCAATATCGATGTCCTTTGCATGCTCTATTAAATAGGTATTCATATTAGCAACATAGTCACCCTCAAACGGGATATGTTGAAAAGTAACGGTAGGAAAGTTTTCTTTCAATAATGCCTCATTCATTTCCGTCGTTAAAATACTTACATCATAGCCTAAATATTCACCTAACAAAATCGGAACAAGGCACAAATCTTTGAAAATATGTGCGTCGGAGAGCTTATACGATTCCACGCTACATATGAAGGCTATCTTTTTTGACATAACATCCCCCTTTTTAAAATGCTGTACTTTCCTTAAATTATGATTTCTCGTTTAATAACGTGAAAAGAATAGAAAAAACACCGTGAATACACTAGTAAAATCACTATATTTTTCAAGTACACTCTCTTTTAAATAACTAACAAATGTAAACAATTGCCCACACACCAACTCTTGCAACGCATATTGTAATAAAGAATCCTTTATGTCAATCACAGCTAACAGCAGTAGACTTTATAAACTCCTATTTACGCCTATTTCTAATAAATACAAAAGAATCGAGGTTTCACATGAAAATTAGCTTTCTATCACCTGCCTACAATAGTGAAGAGTGGATATTGACAATGTTAGAAAGTATCCCGAAAGAATATGCCTATGAAATTATCGTCTGCGATGACGGCTCAACCGACAATACTGTAGCCATATTAAAGGACTATCAAAAAAACTGTCCTGCCTTAAAAATAATTAACCATCCAACTAATTTGGGTGCTAGTGTAGCCTATAACCGATGTATCGCGGAAGCTACAGGTGATTATATAGCTATCATTGATAGTGATGATCACTATTTACCCGCTATTCGAAACGTCTTAGCCCAAGTAGATGGTCATTTTGATATTTACTACTACAACATGCTAACTAAGGCTGGCTATGCATTTGTAAAAGATGAATCTAATCGATACACATTACCTGGACAATTTAAAATTATTCGAAGAAGTTTTATAGGTGATGCAACCTTTACCATAAGAAAAGATATTGCTGGGGATTGGGATTTTAACTGTGCATTAATGGATAAAAACCCGACGAGCAAATATACAAATGAATTGGCATATTGGTATAACTTCCCAAGAGAGAATTCTGAATACGATTTGCATCGAAGAGGATTAAAATGAATCATTACTCCATACATGTAGGAGGGTGTGAGACAATACAATGTTTAAAGATAAAGTTCTTCTCATAACTGGGGGCACTGGCTCTTTTGGTAATGCGGTATTAAGGAGATTTTTGAATACCGACATTAAGGAAATACGCATCTTTTCAAGAGATGAAAAAAAACAAGATGATATGCGTAAACTTTATCAACATCCCAAAATTAAATTTTTTATTGGCGATGTACGTGATATCCAAAGTATTCATAATGTAATGTATGATGTCGACTTTGTTTTTCATGCTGCCGCTCTTAAGCAAGTCCCCTCTTGTGAATTTTTCCCGCTAGAAGCCGTTAAGACGAACATCCTAGGCACCGATAATGTTTTAACTGCTGCTATTCAAACAGGTGTTAAAAAAATTATTTGCCTATCTACTGATAAAGCTGCTTATCCAGTAAATGCAATGGGAATTTCAAAGGCCATGATGGAAAAAACGTTTATTGCTAAGTCAAGAATGGTTCATCCAGATCAAACATTAATTTGCGGTACACGATACGGCAATGTCATGGCTTCACGAGGCTCTGTTATCCCTTTATTTATTGAACAAATTAAAGCTGGCAAGCCTTTAACTATTACAGATCCAAAAATGACACGCTTTATGATGAGTCTTGATGAGGCAGTAGAATTAGTTTTATACGCCTTTTCACACGCTGATAACGGAGACATCATGGTGCAAAAATCACCAGCGGCTTACATTGAGGATTTAGCACAAGCTTTACTAGAAATTTTTCAGGCTCAAAATAAGATACAAATAATCGGAACACGGCATGGTGAAAAGATTTATGAAGTGTTATTAACAAAGGAAGAAGCTGCAAAGGCTATTGATATGGGGAATTTTTATAGAATCCCTGCAGATAATCGGGATTTAAATTATGGAAAATATCTTGATGAGGGTTCTCCTAAAATTACGTTAACCGATGAATATAACTCTACTAATACGAAAATACTGTCCGTCGCTGAAATAAAAGAAAAATTATTAAAGCTCCCTCTTGTTCAAGAAGAATTACATAATTGGATGGGAGGAAAACCTTGAAATTTTTAGTTCTTGGAGCTTCCGGAATGGCTGGCCACACGATTTCACTCTATTTGTGCTCTCAAGGGCATGATGTAACTACCTATTCACGAACAGCTTTTTCATACGGAAATAATATTACGGGAGATATTACAGATACAAATTTTTTTAGGTCACTATTACTAGACCACAACTACGATGTTGTAGTCAATTGTATCGGAGTTTTAAATGATGCCTGTGAAACCGACCGTGAGAAAAGCATATATCTCAATAGTTATTTGCCTCATGCCATCGTATCTTTATTAAAAAACAGGAAAACTAAGCTTATTCATTTGAGTACGGATTGTGTATTCTCAGGAAAAGCAGCTCCCTATCATGAAAAAAGCCTTCTCGACGGAGAAAGCTTTTATGATCGTACGAAGGGCTTAGGAGAAATTGAAAACACTCATCACCTAACGTTTCGTAACTCTATTATCGGTCCTGATATGAAAGAGGACGGGATTGGTCTCTTTCATTGGTTTATGAAGCAACACGATACTATTAACGGTTATACTGGCGCAATTTGGACCGGTGTTACTACCCTAACGTTAGCAAAAGCAATTGAACGTGCATCAATTGAAGGTACAACAGGTCTCTACCACCTCGTCAACAATAGCAGTATTTCAAAATTTGATCTACTGCAATTATTCAATAAGCACTTCAAGGAAAATAAAATAACCATCCATCCATATCAGCTTGTAAACATTGATAAAACACTAG
The DNA here is from genome assembly GCF_042884205.1 of Lysinibacillus sp. NPDC058147. Lineage (NCBI taxonomy): Bacteria > Bacillati > Bacillota > Bacilli > Caryophanales > Bacillaceae > Lysinibacillus > Lysinibacillus sp. NPDC058147. Next base: position 813,830 of record NZ_JBHVUJ010000001.1, on the reverse strand, counting down.
TCAACACACGAAAAGATTTTTCATTTACTGTACCTAGCTATGAAGAAATGATCCTTGAGATGAAAAACTGGATATGGCAGCACAAAGAATTGTATCCACATTATTTTCAATGAGTTTGGAGTTCAATAGGCACAACATCCAAAACAAGAAGACTACAATCCAAGAGGAATAAATGATCTTCTAAAGGTATTTTAGGCTATACAAATGTAGATGGTTCTTAAATTGGCAGTAGATTTTCAAAATACTATAAAGCTGTCGTCATATAAATTGAAAAGAATGATATTCCTTCCCTCACTTACGGTTGGAAACTCGATTAGTTAATTTGATTATGCAGCATAAAAAAGACACCTGTTACGGTGTCTTTTGGTCATGGTATTAGTATTTAATTTTGAGAGTATCCCCATCGACATAAACTCCCTCGGAACGGGAAATCGGCAGCTTTTGCTCTGCTGAGAAGCCGATCGTTTCTCCATCCCTTAAAGTGACATCCTCTTCTACAATATATCCAGAAATAGTAATCAAAAAATCACGCAGCTCGGCAGGAGATGCTTGGCTGTCCAGGATTTCAATTTCATCTTTACCAAAGGCTTTTAACCCATAAGTATATCCATCTACCCCTTTTTCCGTTCCGACCAGGCCGAAATAAACAAGATTCAGTAAAGGAAACATGTCGTCATTCTTCATGACTTCAGCCATATCTAGAAAAAGTTCAGGCTGGAATACAGTGCCAGATGTATAGATCCCTATTGCGTTTGGAAGCTTTAAACAACTGGCAGCCAGTTTAGTGTATAGCCTGCCACTGTCCAGCGGGGAGCCGGAGCGGGTAAATGCAGCTAGGATGATTTGAGCGACATGCGTTTGAGTAACCTCCACGGCTTCCTTCCACATGTAATTCCCCTGTGCATAATACTCAGCCTCACCATCTGGTATGGGAGCTTCGACAAAACTAACCGCTAACATGTAGTCGTCCACTTCAAAGACTAAGGTTCCTTCCTCTGTTTCTTCGGCATTTTCCGCATCCTCTTCTGACGAGCAGCTGATGTTCCAATCATTCAAAAGGTTGGCCTTTATTTGATCAATATCACATTCTGCAGAGTTAAGCAGAATGAACCCATTAAAAATACCAGAACCATTATCTTGCGTTTCCGTCTCGTCCTCCATAGATTGAGCAGCTTCATATGCCGCAGCCTGCTGCATCCAGTATTCTCGGATTAATTCTACCATCTTTACAGCTTCTTGCTCTGCAGTTGCAGGATCATAAGGTTGCATCTCGCTGAATATATGTCCACAATGCTCAGTGTCAGACGGGTCCTCATAGCCTCCGCATACACCAAGAAACCATTTTCCAAGCACCGATTTTTTATACTTGAATATGTAGTAATGCATTTCATGTAAATCAAATTCTCCTGCAATTTCTATTTTCTTAGGTTGTTGCCCAAGTTCTCTTTCATCTGCAAGCCAATCAATCATGGATTGCATCGCTGCTAGTTGTTGAGCTGTCATTAATTTCTCTCCTTCGCAATTGTATTGTACTACCATTATTTTACCAACTTTTTCAGAAAGAAATAGTGAAGCAAGAATTATTCCTCTTATGGTAGATTACTACTATTTCTATTATAGGAAGGCGTTTATACGTATTGAGTGCTTGGATGAGTAGCAATATAATCTCGACTTTTTGGTCATAAAAAAATCCTCCATTCAATTTTATTGGAGGATAATCCCTGTACTATATTCACGTAATTTTCAGGGTAATAAAAAAGGGATTCTACGTCAGTGACTGAATCCCTAATTTTTCGAAAACCTTTTTTCAATGGTTTGCATTTGTAGTTAAAATGGTGAAATTTTGTAGATATTCAGAACTAATACTATATGAAACAACCTTCTCCTTGTACTTCTTGACTACATCAACGTGATTGTCGTAACTAAAAACAAAGAAATTAACATCTTTTTTGCCTTTTTTTACGTTCATGACAAATGGAGTAACATTAGTTTCTGGCTGTAAAAATAATTTTTCATTACCTGGAAATATATAGTGCTTTTTCAAAAAGGAAGCTTTATTAAAATAGTCAGTAAATCTAATTTTTTCTTCCTCTTCTAAATCCTTACCATTAAATGTTACCGTAACATCTTTTGCATCAAGTTTTTTATGAAGTTCAAATTTACTTACTCCCCATGCCACAGCTATACTGGGAGGGCTCATCAACAATTTAATAATAGATCCAATCACTAGCGTGATAATCAAACCAGTTGTCATATCATATCAACTCTTTCAATAATTTAATCATTTTAATGCAATTACTCTATAATAAAAAAATATTTAGTAATTAGGCTATATCGATGATTTATCATCCACCTCTCAATGATAAGGGATTTATATTTTTTATAACCATCCAATTCGATGCTTTTTTGACCATCCATTTATCTTAGGGATAAATATATAAACATTTTTAAACCCAATTGTCTATAAACTATTAAGAGCTTCTGCAAACCTTTTGATTCCTTCTTCTATTGAATCTTCATCTTCCTTGGCGAAAGTAAAACGAACAAAACCATCTTTAGATCCCAGTGTAGAACCAGGAACATAAATGACGCCTCTTTTAATAGATTCTTCAAGCAATTGGATTTCATTATAATTTTTAAGTATTTTACACCATATATGAATACCACCTTGAGGAATAGAATATTCCACCAGATCTTTTAAATAAATATCAAGGCCTTTTATAATTTTATCTCTTCTTTTTTCTAATTCCTTAATTAAACTTTTTATATGAATATGAAAATTTTCTGATTCTAAAAATTCATTCGCTATCCATTGTGTATAGCTAGAATGACCGAAATCGATTTGTTGCTTCGCATCGGATAATCTTTCAATCACCGATGTTGGGCCAATAATCCACCCTATTCTTAATCCAGAGGCAACAATTTTTGACAAAGAACTAATGTATAATACGTTTCCATTCCTATCCATTGATTTCAGCGTAGAGATTTTATCTCCTGAAAAAGCTGTTAAACTATAAGGATCATCTTCTACTACTGGAATTCCAAGCTTTGAGGATATGTCTAAAATCGCTGCTTTTTTCTTTTTATTCAATAAGGAGCCCGTTGGATTTTGAAAATATGGATTTAAAAAAATCATTTTAATTCGGTGTTTTTTATATAATGACTGCAAATCTTCTGGGTTAATCCCATTCTTATCGACTGATAGATAATGTACTTGTATACCTACCGATTTGAAGATTGGAAGATTAAAATTGTAAGAAGGATCTTCTATTGCTATTGCATCTCCAGGCTTTAACAAACATTGTACAACTAAATGCAATGCTTGTTGTGCTCCTGATGTTATAAGTATTGAAGAAGGATTAGTTTCGATTCCTCTACATTTTTTTACGTGTTTTGTAATGGTATTTCTAAGGATTTCATTCCCCTGTGGATGATCGTATCCTAGGCTTCCAATAAAAGAACGCGTTGAAGTTATCTCGCTTAAATAGCTTTTTGGGAAAAGTTCTTCTGACAATTCACCAGAAGCTAAATTTATTAATTTATGTTCAACCGCTTCTTTCCTTATTTTTTGCGTTACAGGTTGACTAGGTAAAAAAGATCCAGCCTCAATATACCTATTCCAGCTAGGAATCCGTTTTTTTGTTAAACCCCATATATCTTTACTAATGGTAGTACCACTTCCTCTATTTCTTTCAATGAGCCCAATCGATTCTAATTCGTCATATGCATGAACAACTGTACTTCTGTTTAAATTTAGAGCACTCGCTAAATATCTCTCTGATGGCAATGGTTTATCAGGTGGAAATGTACCATCTGCAATTCCCTTTTCAATATATTCTGCGAGTTGTTTATAGATAGCTTTTTTCGCTTTTCTATCTGGTTTCCAATCCAACTATACTCACCTCATTATTTCCTTCAGACTTGCTTAAAGTTTTGTCTTTTTTAAGAGTTATTCTTGGGAAAAGATTATATATTAATATTATTTCAATTGTAATTAACCATCCACTTTATTGTTATTTTAGCCATCCACTTAAAAAATCAATCCTCATTTTCTATTTTATAACCAGTGTTACAATAGCGTGAATAAATTCCTATTAAAAGAACCTTCCTCCACTATTCTATCGAAGTATCATCATCAAGGAATTTCTAATGTAAGAATAGATACAAAAAGACAAGGTGCTCACTGTAAGGATTAAGGGTTTTCATAATTGTGCTTGGTGTGATGTACATGGTGGATTGGTATAGCCAGATCAATACATGGAAAAGAAGCCATGGGAGAGGGTTTCCGTGCGAAGTTTGATAAGGTTGTATCAATATTAAAACGGAATAGTAAAGCTATATTTCAAATTTCTTAATGTAAATAGAAAAGAAGGTGAAAGCTTGGTAAATTACGTTCCCTACCAATTTTCACCTTCTTTTCATTTCAAATAACATTATTTCTCTTATTCTATTTAACTGCTAACGCCGAAGTTGAATCTACTAATTCTACTTGTAGATCCGTATATGGTAATCCATGTGCATCAGCTACCGCTTTATATACTATTTTTCCATTTACTACGTTTATCCCCTTCGCTAAAACAGGATTATCTAAAGCAGCTTGGCGATAGCCTTTATTAGCTATTTGCAAACCGTATGGAACAGTTACATTTGACAGGCCCATAGTTGAGGTACGCGCGCAAGCACCTGGCATATTCGCAACTGCGTAATGCACAACACCGTATGCTTCATAAGTAGGATTACTATGAGTAGTAATTCGATCAATTGTTTCAATAGAACCCCCTTGATCTACCGCTACATCCACTACAACAGATCCCTTTTGCATCGTTTGAATCATTTCTTTTGAAACTAATTGTGGTGCACGTGAACCTGGAATTAGCACAGCACCAATTAACAAATCTGCTGTTTTCACTGCTTCAGCGATATTGTAGGTATTTGATGCAAGAGTACGAACACGCCCTTGGAACATATCATCTATTTGACTTAAGCGTGTAATATTAACGTCTAAAATTGTTACGTTTGCACCTAATCCTACTGCCATTTTCGCAGCATTCGTCCCGACAACTCCAGCACCTACAATCACTACATTTCCAGGTGCAACACCAGGAATACCACCTAAGAGAACTCCTTTTCCTCCTTTGGAATTTTCTAAAAACTGTGCACCAATTTGTACAGACATTCTGCCTGCAACTTCACTCATTGGCGTTAACAACGGTAAGGCACCTGAATCTAATTGAATTGTTTCATAAGCAATTCCAGTAACTTTACTTTCAAGCAAAGCTTTCGTTAATTCTGGCTCTGGAGCTAAATGTAGGTATGTGTAGAGAATTAGATTCTCCTTAAAATATTTGTACTCCTCCTGAATCGGCTCCTTCACTTTAATCACCATATCAACATCCCAAGCTTCCTTAGTCGATTTAGTAATTTGAGCGCCTACATCTAAATAATCTTGGTCTGTAAATCCACTACCTAGCCCTGCACTCGATTCAATTATTACTTCATGACCACCTTTTTTGTAAGCCACAACACCTGCTGGAGTAATTCCTACTCGATTTTCATTATTTTTTGTTTCTTTAGGGACACCAATTATCATTATATTTCCTCCTACCTACTTTTTTATTAGTTTTGGTTTATAACTACAAGTTTCATTTCTGTCATTTCCTCAATTGCATACTTCAGCCCTTCTCTTCCCATACCACTTTCCTTTACACCACCATATGGTAGATGATCTAAACGGAATGTAGGAATATCATTTATAATGACACCACCTACATGGAGTTTTTGCGTTGCCTGTAAAGCAACATGGATATTATCTGTATAAATACCAGCTTGCAAACCATATTTGGAGTCATTTACTTGATCAAATGCCTCTTGAATAGATGTAAACTTCGTAATTGATACGATTGGTGCGAATACCTCCTGACAGGAAACCTTCTGCTCAGGTTTTACATTTAATAGTACGGTAGGTTGTAAGATATTCCCTTCAGATTCTCCACCAGTTGCAATAATTGCCCCTTGCCCCTTTGCTTCTTCAATCCAACTTAATGTTCTTTTTACATCTTGTGGACTAATTAAGGCTGAAACATCCGTTGTAGGATCTAGGGGATCACCAAGTTTCAACTCTTTTGTAGCTGCTACAAATTTATCTACAAACAAATCATACATTTTTTCGTGAACATAGATTCGTTGAACTGAAATACATACCTGCCCTTGGAATGCAAATGCACCGGAAACGACACGTGGAATTAATTTATCAATATTAACATTTTCATCGATAATAACAGCCGCATTAGAACCCAATTCAAGCGTTACTTTCTTAAGACCTGCTTGATTGCGTATGCCAATACCTACAGCGGGGCTACCTGTAAAAGAAATCTTTTTCACTCGATTATCCGTGACTAATTTGTTACCAATTAAAGAACCTGCACCAGTAACGATATTTAACGCACCGTTCGGTAATCCTGCCTCTACTAATAATTCACCAATAAAATAGGAAGTTAATGGTGTTTGACTTGCAGGTTTTAATACAACCGTGTTACCTGATGCTATTGCTGGCCCCACTTTATGAGCTACTAGATTCATTGGGAAATTAAAAGGTGTAATAGCTGCCACGATGCCTAATGGTTCACGAACCGTATAAGCAATGCGCCCGTCTCCACCGGGGGCAGCATCCCCAGGAATTGTTTCTCCGTGTATTCGCTTTGCTTCTTCAGCAGCAAATTTATACGTTTGAATTGTACGCTGAACTTCAGCTTTGGCGGTTGAAATAGGCTTGGCTGCTTCTAGTGCTATTAGCTCTGCTGCTTCTTCAGCACGTGCTTCTAATAAAGAAGCTAATTTTTCAAGAATAATCGCACGCTTATACAAAGGCATATTCGCCATCGTTTTACGAGCAGCATCGGCAGCTACTAAAGCTGCTTCTACTTCCTCGACATTTGCCTTCGGTATTTCTGCAATGACCTCGCTACTATATGGAGAGCATAATTCTGTATACTCTGCTGCTTCCACCCAATCCCCATTGATAAATAAATTTTTCCTCATTATAATTACCTCACCTTTCGTATTACAACTTTTCTGCCAATACCTGACTCTCTACTTCTTGAATCGCTTTTTCTAGAATATCCAATAAATCTCTTAACTCCTTTTGGCTTATTGATAATGGTGGTGAAAATACAACAATATCTTGAGCATCTAGTACAACAGAGCGACATATTAATCCCAACTTTGCTGCCTCTGTCACTATTTGCGGAGCGAGGAGTCTTCCTTCATAAGAGATTTCTATACCTGCCATTAAACCTAAACCTCTTGCATCTACAATAAATGGATACTTCGCTTGTAATACTTTTAACCCTGCTAATAGCTCTTGACCACGAATTTCTGCATTTGCTACTAAATTATCTTTCTCTATAATTTCAATGTTTTTCAACCCAACTGCACAGGCCATTGGATGACCACTATAAGTGTATCCATGCAATATAGTTCCTTCTGATAATTCAGAAAATTCTTGGTGTATTTTCTCTGAGATCATTACACCACCTAATTGTGCATATCCACTAGTAACACCTTTTGCAAAGCACATCATATCCGGTACCACATTAAAATGTTCCATCGCAAAAAACTTACCCGTCCTACCAAATCCTGTGATAACTTCATCAGTTATCATCAAAATACCGTACTCATTGCAAATTTCACGAATTTCTTTGAAATAATTATCCGGTGCAACATGCACCCCCCCTGCACCTTGTACTGGCTCGGAGATGAAAGCAGCTATTGTTTCTGGACCTTCAGTTTCAATCAAATCACGTAAAGCCTGTATGGAGAAATTATCTACGAATAGAAAATCCGGTGCATTAGAATTTGTAAAATCACGAAATCCTTTTAAACCCGTCGCACTTGTAGCACCGATTGCCACCCCATGATAAGATCTCGATCTTGAGATAATTTTTTTTCGAGAAGTTTCCCCTTTTAATATCCAATAATGACGAGCCAATTTATAGGCGCTATCATTGGATTCAGAACCACCGGACGTAAAAAATGTAGTATTTAAATCACCAGGTGCTAATTCTGCTAACTTTTTTGCTAATAGAATAGCAGGCTCATTACTAAACGTTGCAAAACAAGAACTGAAGGCTAATTTATCCATTTGTTCCTTCGCTACTTCACCAAGTTCTGTTCTACCATGTCCGATATTCACATTCCAAAGTGAAGACATACCATCAATAACTTTTTTACCTGTAATATCATACAGATAAACACCTTTTCCTTCTGTAAAAATAAATGCCGGTCCATTTTCCGTCTTTACTGGTGAAGTAGGGTGTAGAAAATGCTTTTGGTCTAACACTTTAAGTTCTTCAACAGAATAATTTCTTTTCATAAAAATACATCCTCTCTTTTAAATGTTTTTAAACAATACACTCACAATTAATAAACAATAAGCTTGCCAACTACTAAAATGTGATTTACTTACATCTCGGAAATAAATTAATTTAATTTTCAATTAATTTCAAATATAGGAAGTTTCGTTGATTAAATTGTTAAGAGAAATTTGTTTTATCAAATAATTTTCCACACTAATAATTTCCCGATTAAAAGTTTTTTTAGTGTACAAATAATCCTCACTTATTCGTTTGGTTGTACTAGCAGTGCTAGGCTGATTATTCATAATTTTGTTTTAAATCTAATACCAATTGCATTAAGCCTATCCACTTTTTCCATAACATCCCTAATCATTCTGCTATTAGTTTGAAATGGATATTCCCAAAAGTTAACGATGATTAACTCTCGCTCCACTTAATAATATAATTTGCCAAAACATTAGTTACTTCTACTACGCTATCTAAATGAACACATTCATCTGGTCCATGCATATTTTCTCCAATTGGCCCAAAGCACAATCCTTGTTTTCCGTAATACTGAGTAAATCGTGCATCATTTCCTCCAGCTCTTCCAACCGTTATTACTTTATGTCCCATAACATCTTCTGCATTTTCGATGAATAATTTTACAAAAGGGTTCTCAGGATCTTGGTACCACGGCTCCGTTGACCATCCAAACCACTCTATAACAGGTGGATTTTTATCCATCCACTCATCGCCTAAGACAGATTTCATAATCGTGTCTTGTACTAGTTGCTTAATTTCTTCGCGAGTTTCCCCTGGGATAAAACCAATTCTTCCTTCGAGGATCGCTTCCCCTGGAACTGTCGATACCCAGTCCCCAGCTTTTAGTACACCTACGTTTAAGTGAACAGACTGTCCAGACCCCTTTTCAAATAAATCAAACTTAACATTTTTAGCACGCCATTCACTTAATTCATCTAGCGCACTAAGGATTTTCATCATTTTTGAAATAGCATTTATGCCTTCATGCGCTAAACCAGCATGCGCTGTTCTTCCCTTTACGTACACCCGGAAATACATAATCCCCCCATGACTTATTGTCATATTCAAATTATGTGGCTCTGTCGAAATGTACCCATCTGTTACAAAGCCTTCCTCTAAACATGCTAAAGCTCCGCCTCCACCACCAGCTTCTTCTTCTATTACTGAATGTAGCTGAACATCTCCAGCAATTGGATAACCTAAATCAATTAATGTTTTCAATGCGAACCAATTTGAAATAAGTCCTGCTTTCATATCGGCAGAGCCTCGACCGTATAACTTGTTTCCTATAATATCTCCACTCCATGGGTCCATCGTCCAGTTTGAATATGGTTCTGGAGAAACAACATCTACATGCCCATGAATTGTTAATGACTTACCATCGGAGACACCTTTATGTATTCCGATAATATTTTTTCGGTCTTCAAACGGAATACCTGAATCAATAAACGCTTCATGAGCTGAAACCTTCTCATATTTTGGTTCAATCTCATGCAAAATCAAGTTAAGTTCTTCATATTTTTTTTTCATGTATAATTGCATCTCTTGTTCATTACCAACAACGCTTTTTATACGTACGACATCTTGAATTGTTTTAAATAATTCTTCTTTATTTTCTTCTATATACAGTCGAATTTTTTCTTTCAAAGCAATCACTCCTTTATTTACTTCTTGTGTCATTAAAAAGAGGAAGATTTTCTAAGAGATTCTCATCCTCTAAATAGTTAATTTAAGACTTTAATCTTTTCTTCATTAAAAATCTCTTTATCTAATGACTCCAAGTCATCAATAGAGTCCATGCTTCCAAGTTCTTTTTTAAAGAATCTTGTTATAAACAGCATGTAAATGATTCCGATTATAAGCCAAACGATTCCACCTATAAATGCATCAGCGTGTAAATGATACCAAAGAACTCCAGTAGCTAATGCTCCGAAAGAAGGCATAATTAAGTACTTAAAGGTTTCACTGCCTGATCTCCTTTTCTGACGAATATAGAAATGAACAATAACAGATAGGTTAACGAATGTGAATGCAATTAATGCCCCAAAGTTAATGACTGAAGCAATTAATTCTAAATTTGGTCCTATTGCAAATAATGATACGATTCCCGTCAAAACAATCGTAAAAACAGGCGTTCTAAATTTAGGGTGTAAGTATCCGAAAGTTTTTTTAGGAAGTACACCATTTCTGCCCATAACAAACAGCAAACGAGAAGCACTTGCATGAGATGCAAGTCCTGAAGCTACAGTAGCAGCGAAAGCTCCTGCAATGAAAAGCAGTTGGAATAACTTCCCTCCTACATATAAACCAATTTCCGGCAATGTATCATCTACATTTTCGAACACAGAAACATCCGGGAATAATGATTGTGTAAAATAAGAAGCAATAAAGAAAATACCCCCACCGATTAAAACAGTTAGAAGGATTGCTCTAGGAACTGTTGATGTATCCTTTGCTTCTTCCGTATACATTGTTATTGCGTCGAAACCGATAAACGAGAAAGCTACTACTGTTGCCCCAGTTAAAACGGCTATTAATTTCACATTTTCATGTGATAGTGGATGAATCGTGAATAAAGTACCATTTCCCATACCGTGATAAAGTTGTACAGAAGCAAGTATTATGAAGATAGCTATTAAACAAATCGTGAAAACAACGAGTATAAAGTTTAAGCTGGATGTTGATTCCATACTATAAGCATTAATTGCAGTAACTACAATGACATAAGCAAAAACCCAAATCCAAACAGGTACATTCGGAAACAGAGATTCCATATATATTCGAATAATTAATGCATTTACTAAAGGTAATAATAAATAATCTAATAACGATGCCCATCCTACGAGGAATCCTAGGTGAGATCCCATTGTTTCCCGGGTGTATGTATATGCTGAACCAGCAGCCGGGAATACCTGTACCATCTTTCCATAACTAATCGCTGTCAATACCATTACTAACAAGGCGACAAAATACGCCATTGGTACTACACCATTTGTTAATTTTGATACAATTCCAAACGTATCAAAGACCACTGTAGGCGTCATATATCCTAATCCCAGTGCAACAATTGACCAAACACCTAATGACCTTTTAAGCGTAGTGTTATCTGTCATTCATCCATCTCCTTTACATATTTTTAGCTGCTTCATTAATGTTTTAAACTGCGACTAATCAATCTGTTCTGTATGGAGCACTGGTGGTTTAAGCTTAAGACCTTTTGTCATAAATAATAAATAAATAGCACCAATTCCTAACCAAACACTACCAAAAGCAATAGAATAAACATCTAGGTTAAAAAGCAAACAAGTTGTAAGTACTGCTCCGATTAATGGAAAAATCAAATAGAAGATAATCCCCTTTAAGGAGCGTTCTTTTCGCTTACCGTAATATAAAAAAACAACGGATAGATTCACAGCAGTAAATGCAAGTAGGGCGCCAAAGTTAATGAAAGACGCGACAAAGTTTAGACTTAAAAACAATGCAGATAATGATAAAAGACCAATTAATAAAATGTTGTTAACCGGGGTTCTCGTTCTTTTATTTAGTTTTCCAAAAAATTTTTTAGGTAATTGCCCATCTCTTCCCATTGCGTATAATACACGTGCAGCACTTGCTTGAGATGCGGACGCGGAACCAAATACAACCACTGCAGTTTTTGCTAGGAATGCTGCTTGTAAGGCATTCCCGCCTACTAGGAAAATAATTTCATAGGAAGCAGAATCAGCATCTTTAAAACTCGTATAATCTGGCCAAACATTATGTGCAAAATAAGATACGACTACAAAACATAATCCACCAATTATTGTTACTAAAAATATTGCACGCGGTATGTTTTTCTCCGGATTTTTTACTTCTTCTGAAAAAGTAGAAACTGCATCAAAACCGAGGAAAGAGAAACATAATAGTGCAGCACCAGCAACTATATACTTAAATGACTCCTCGGTATTAATAAAGGGATCAAGGTTAAATAAAATGCCAGTCCCGGTTCCAGTTACTATTGATTTAACTGATAAGATGCAAAAGATAATTATAAATAATACCGATAAGCCTGTTACAATCATGTTGATATTTGCGCTTAACTTTACACCTCTAACATTTACAAAAGTCACAAGAACTACTAATGTAAGTATCCAAACATACTGTGGAACTTCAGGTATAGCAGCTGAGAAGAAAATACCAAATAGTAAAAAGTTAACCATTGGGATCAAGAGATAATCCATTAAAATTGCCCATCCCACTAAGAAACCAACATGAGAATTAATAGCTTTTTGCGCATAGGTATAGGCAGATCCCGCAATGGGGTACGCTTTTGCCATTTGACCATAACTATGAGCCGTAAACATCATCACAATTAATGCAAGTACATACGATCCAGCGACCATACCATGAGATATTTTAGAGGCTATGCCGTATGTGCTAAACACTGTAGTTAAAGCCATAAAGGCCGTCCCAGTAACAACAACAGACGTTAAAGAAAGCGATCTAGACAAATTAACCGGATGTTTTATTTTTCTCACTCCTCGAATAGTAATAAAAAAATCTTCTCGGTAAAATGATCAATTAACTAAAATAGTAGGATAGTAGACTGATTCACTATCAATTTCGCCTTGGCGTAATTGCGTCCGGAGGCTTTAGGCCAACATGATGTTGGTCACTCAATCGTTGCCACAGGACGTGGCGCTCTTAGTCTGAGTTCCTCTATTTCAGTAGGTGTTTGGACACCCACTGAAAAGGAACCAAAACCGCATTCATCTCACCACCTGTAGAGGTGGGAGTTTTCTGCTGAATGAAGATAAACAACTTCACCATCCATAATTGTTAACAAAACTTTCGTTTGAAGAATTTCATTATTTTCTACTTCAAAGAGGTTTTTATCTAGTACAATAATATCTGCTAATTTTCCAACTTCTAATGTACCCAAATCTTTTTCTCTGAATGTGCTGTATGCTGAACCTTTTGTATACGCTTTCAACGCTTCTGCGAGTGTTATCTGCTCTTGACTATTCCACTCATAATCACCAGTAAAGTCTAGTCTCGTAATCGCATGGAAAATTTCTTTAAAAGGATCTAATGTTGCTATTGGATAGTCTGTACCAAGAGCAATATACTCGACTGCGTCGTATAACGTTTTACATAAATACGTATAAGGGCCTTTCTCTTTACCGACACGCAAAGTATGACTTTCTTTTGGCATCAATGCTAGATGAGAAGGCTGTATAGATGGAACAACCCCCAATTCTTTAAATCTCTTAATATCTGTCGGATGAATCACTTCAATATGCTCTAGCGCATGTCGTGAATCTCTCACACCATTATCCATCCTTGCTGCTTCAAATATATCTAGAGCAAGCCTAACTGCGCCATCACCAATTGTATGGAAGCGAATTTGAAATCCTTCTTTGTCCGCTTTTGTCACCCAGTTTTTGATCGTTTCTACAGGAAAAGCAGTACTCCCCCGTGTTATAGGTTTGTCTAAGTAAGGATCTAACATGTATGCGGTATGTCCAGTTACAACGCCATCAATAAACTGCTTAAGTCCTGCAAGCTGTAATTTTTCGGAATTGTACTTTTCACGCAAGCTTATTGCTCTATCTATATCATCATTTAACTCAGGGTAAAGATGAATTCGAGTCGTAAGTTTTCCAGCTTCATCATATGCCTTATACATATCGAAACTATTTAACTTATCAAAACTACTTGCAAACAAATCATTTACTGATGTAATGCCTAATTGAGCTGATTTTTTTAAGAACTCTTCAAACAATTCTTCTTTCCGTTTATCCGTAAATGCGAGAGCAATATCCACAACTAAATTCATTGCTGTTTCAAGAAGAATTCCTGTGATTTCATTATTTTCATCTTTTTGAATCGTACCATTAGAAGGGTCTTCAGTTTCATTTGTAACCCTAGCATTTTCAAGTGCTAAACTATTAACCCACGAATAATGACCTTCTGCGTGGAAAAGAATAATCGGGCGATTAGGAACTACTTTGTCTAAAGAAAAACGTGTCGGCAAGCATTTCTCTGCCCAATTTGTATGATCCCATCCATAGCCAATAATCCACTCATCAGCATGCACGTTTTCTGAGAATTGCTTTACTAAACTAGCAACTTCTTCTTCCGAATGAGCATCCGATAAATTGATACTTGCATGCGAGAAAAGACTACCAAACATGAGATGAAGGTGAGCATCATGAAATCCTGGCATAATGAGTTGGTTGCCATAACGATATTCCTTCGTGTCTAAACCTATAAATGGTTTTATTTCCTCCATCGAACCTACCGCAATGATTTTGTTACCTTTAATTGCAATAGCAGCTGGCTTTGCTTCATTTTCTAAACCTGTAAATACTGCTTCACTCGAAATAACTTTATCAGCGATAACCATTTATAACTCCTCTCTTTACCTAATATTTTCTTCTAATGGAACTCTTATAACAACCAAATGAAAGCGCTTACACAATTTAAGAAGTTAAATAATCGCAATTAACAATGGGCATCCACTGTTCGCCTATTAAAATAGGCGAACATAACGGACAAAAGACTCATACTAATTTAAGCTTGTAAACTGGATTTTTCCATTCCAAAAGTGTTGCATATTCTAATGACTCAACATCCCCAGGTAAATAGCCTGGCATTACTTTATTTAATACGTATCCATTTTTCATTTGGAATGTTAATACAGGATCATATATTTTCCCTTTCATTACCTCTAGTGCATACTCATCTGCACTCATCTGCTCAGCATATTTATAGTAAAAAGGTATACGACCACCTACTAAGATACTTTCTAAGTTAAGTTTCTCACATATTCTTTTTCGGCCATCATACAAATGACGTCCCAATTGTAACCCTCTAAAATCTTCGTGTACTCCAATTTCAATACCATATAGGTTTCTACCATTAGGGTTATGATTTCGGATAAATCCTAAATCACAGATTTGAAAATATGAGTGACTATCTCCGTAATCTTCAAAATTTACAATTAGACTTAAAGCCGTTCCTACAATTTTACCGTTATATTCTAGACAAATTTGACCTTCTGGAAACAACTCAATCTGACTTTCAAAATGCTCATATTTTAATGCCATATCAGGTCCAAAACACCTCATAGAAAGTGCTGCAACTTCAGCAAGATCCTCTTTTAAAATATTGCGGACAACTATTTCTTGTCCATTATTTTTTAAATTTACTTGAGACATAATAAATTCACCCTCTTATTTTATTGGAGTTAAATTAAAGTTTATTTCTTTATTAATTGTGTAGACTGTCTCCCATACATTCTTTAGAAACTATGTATGGGAGACATGGAGAATGAAGATAAGTCTACTACAATATATTTAGTTACCTAGATTAGTAACATTTTTTATTATTTTAAATAAATCGATACAAACTTCTTCTCCAAGTACTCCTCAAGTCCATACCAACCGCCTTCTTTCCCAATTCCACTTTCCTTCATACCACCAAACGGAGCTTGTACAACCACTGGAGCTGGATCATTAATACCAACAATTCCGAACTCTAAAGCACGCGTCATTCGTAAGCCTCGACCAATGTCTCGCGTATAACAATAAGCTGCAAGACCATATTCAGGATGGTTTGCTCTTTCAACTACCTCTTCTTCCGTCTTAAATGTATAAATTGGTGCAACTGGTCCAAATGTTTCTTCTGTTGTAATCTTCATATTATCGCTTGCATATTGAATAACTGTGGGCTCAAAGAAGTAACCGCTTCCATTATTTAATGTAAATACATTACCACCCGCAATTACTTTACCATCATGTTTCACAGCGTCTTCTACTTGACTTTTCACTTTTTCAAGAGCCACTTTATTAATTACTGGACCGACATTTACGCCATCTTCTAATCCATTTCCTACAACTAATTTAGATACCTTTTCAGCTAACTTTCCTGAGAATTCATCAGCTACAGTTTCTGCTACGTAAATCCGGTTGGTGCTGATGCAAGTTTGACCTGAGTTAATAAACTTAGACACTAAGATACCATTAACTGCTGCGTCAATATCAGCATCCTCAAACACAATATACGGTGCGTGTCCACCAAGCTCCATTGATATTTTCTTCACTGTATCAGACGAATCACGGATAAGTTTTTTCCCCACACGCGTCGAGCCAGTAAATGTGATTTTACGAACATCTGGGTTACTCGTCATCTCGTTCCCAATTTCTTCAGCTGGGCCAATTACTAGGTTTGCAACTCCAGCAGGTAGTCCAACTTCATGAAAGCATTCGAATACTTTTATCGCCGAAAGAGGAGTTAAGTCAGCCGGTTTTAAAACAATCGTACAACCCGCAGCAAGTGCAGGTGCAATTTTTCTTGTAATCATCGATAACGGGAAATTCCATGGTGTAATAGCTGCACATACCCCAACAGGTTCGCGAATTACCATTAAGTGTTTATCAGCTGCAGATGCAGGAATTGTTTCCCCATAAATTCTCTTTGCTTCCTCTGCATACCATTCTAGATAGCCGATCGCACCTGCTACTTCACGAGTAGCATCTGGTAAAGGCTTACCATTTTCAAGTGTAATTGTTTCAGCTAATTCTTTTGTTTTTTCTTTCATCAATTGAACCACTTGAAACAGGTAGTTGCTGCGCTCATTTCCAGTTGTCTTACCCCAGAATTTAAATGCTCTCTTCGCACTTTCGATTGCTTCTTTAGTTTCAGTTTTACCACCTGTAGCAACAGTTCTAATTATTTCTCCTGTCGCAGGATTTGTTACATCTAATTTATTTCCTGTATCTCGCCATTCACCATTAATATAAAGCACTAGAGAACCTCCCCTTTTTTAACTATAACCACCACTACTCAACTTACTTTATAGGAATAGTTTAGTTGCGTGTATTTTTAAAAGCAGTAATCGAATCGTCTATAATTTGAATCATTTTTTCAATTTCTTCTTTGTTAATAATAAGTGGTGGCGCAATTGCCACAATTTGGTTATACGCTCCAAGCGCTCTTAATATTAATTGGCGATCGAAACATGCGTCGACTACTGCATTTGATGGGAAAACAGTTGGATCAAACAATTTTCCACTTGTTGGATCTTCATAAAGTTCAAATGCAGCCAACAGACCAATTACTCTGCAATTTGTTACAATACTATGTTTTTCAGCTAAGTAATCTAAACCTTTTTTAAGTTCTTTCTCCATTTCGTTTACGTGGTCAATAATATTATCACGCTCTAGTATTTCAATGTTTTTCAGTCCAATCGCACAAGCAGTCGGATGGCCACTATATGTGAAACCATGTGGGATAACAGCATCGAAGTTAGCAATTGTTTCTCTAATTTCATCATTCATCATGACCCCGCCAAGTTGCGAATAACCACTCGTAATTCCTTTTGCAATTGACATCATATCAGGGACAACATTCCAGTTGTTTACACCAAACATTTTCCCCGTACGACCAAATCCACAAATAACTTCATCTGCCATGAAAAGGATATTGTGCTCGTCACAGATTTTACGAACTGCTTCTAAGTAACCTTCTGGTGGAATATTAACTCCGCCCGCACCTTGCACAGGTTCAATAATAATTCCGGCAATCGTCTCCGCACCTTCTCTTTCAATTGTTCCACGGATAGAATCTGCATAGTTCGGGTCACTCTTATCACCTAACTCGCTGTTTAATAGGTGGGCTGTTGCACGAACAACTCCGTCTATATTTGATGATGCGAACTTGTGGTATGCTGCAAGACCAGTAGCTGTTTGCGCCCCTATTGTTACACCGTGATAAGCATTCGTTAGCGCAATAATCTTTCTTTTTTCTGATTTCCCTTTAAGCTCCCAGTAGAAACGAGCTAATTTAATTGCTGTATCATTTGATTCTGACCCACCAGAAGTGTAGAATACACTATTTAAATCTCCTGGTGCTAACTCAGCTAATTTTTCAGCAAGTAGAATGGATGGTTCATTTGAGAATCCTTTAAATGATGATGCATACGCGAGGGTAGATAATTGACTATTACCAGCATCTGCAAGTTCTTGATTCCCATGTCCTAAGTTCACGTTCCAAAGCATTGACATCCCGTCGATGTATTCCACATCATCCGTACTTGTAACTGAAACTCCTTTACCTTTAACAAAGATAATAGGCGGTCCATTGTCAATTAAAGCCTTCGGATTTGTAGCAGGATGTAGAAAGTGCTTTTTGTCCAGTTTAGCTAACTCTACAGTTTTTGATTGTTGAGTAATTTTAGTTGTCATTGATAAAACCTCCATTTATAAATTAATAATTTGCGATTGAATGGATACACTCTGGTATCAACTAACCTAAAACTGAAATACAGTTTAGATCCAATTTTTGAACTATTCTTAATTATGAAAATAGTATATCTTTACATTTTTATAATGTAAATTATAATATTTATATGACTTCCATATATTTTATGAATACTAAAAGGAGGAGTTATCAAAATGAACCTTCATCGTTTACATTGTTTTATTACAGTAGTTGAGGAAGGTAGCATTACAAAAGCTGCTACTGCACTGCAAATGACTCAACCCCCCTTAAGTATTTTAATTAGAAAATTTGAACAAGAATTAAATGTCACTTTGTTTAATCGTTTAGGTAGATCACTTGAATTAACACCAAGTGGAGTATTTTTATATGAAAAAGGAAAAGAATTACTTGATTTATCTGAGAATACGGAGAAGAAATTAGTCGAGTTTCATGAAGGAATTAGAGGTACTGTGAAATTGGGTTGTACTACTTCGGCAAATCTATTTATTTTGCCAAATGTCTTAAAAAAAATTCAAAAGGAAACTCCTAACATAGTTACACATGTTCGCGAGGGTAACACATCATATATTTTAGAAGAACTAAGAAGTCATAAAATAGATATTGGAATTGTCCGAACTTCAGTGAGAGCGGAGGACATCCATACTTTAACACTACTAACAGAACCTTTACTTTTAGCTCTTCCACCCAACCATCATCTATGTGAAAAAGATTCTATTGATATTGCAGACTTGAAAAACGAACGATTTCTTTTAAATACAACATCTTATGGATCAGGTGTTGCTGATGATGTGATCGAGGCATGTCAAAAAAGTGGATTTACGCCTAATGTCGTTTACTGGGGGACAGAAACATTACCAACACTTATGATGGTAATGAAAGGCGCAGGAATTTGTTTTGTACCTAGCTGTTTCAAGCTACTTAATTCTCCTGATTTACCGATACTTAGACCACTAGCAAATCCAGTGTTACAAACAAAACTTAATATAATTACACTTAAGGATCGTTACATGACATCAATTTCCAAACGATTTCTTGCGATTACCGAAGAGGTTGCAGAGAAAATGACAAGCATTTTCAATGATTAATGTGATTTAAATAATGGCGTTCAAGTAAAAATATTCGGTAGATAATGCATAATAAATAAAAATAAGCATTCTCACTTTAACATCAGTTAAGATGAGAGTGCTTTAAATTACCACCTGCTAAAGTAGGTGGATTTTGTCATGAATGTCCACGACTAAAGTCTTTTTTATCTAAGGCTGAAGCCCTTCTCAAAGCTCTTGTGCTCAAGCACACTGAACCTATTTAGCCTACTTCACTAAGGTATTGTCTATCTACAACTTAAAAAGAAAATTAAAACAACTGTATTGTTTATATCTTTAATTCAAGGATGCTCTGTCGTTATTATTTTTTTGACCTTTTATCCACTGTAGCCAATAAGAAAATTCACACGCTAAATGCATTTGATGCGATTTAATAAGACTTGTGGGACTAAGTGCAGGAAATTCAACGGAGAGCTTAACTTTTATCCCCATTTTAGTGTCTTTAATTTGGTGGCGAACTCCTCCGATAACTGTGCCATCTTTCAAACGAGCAACACCTACTGATTGATATTCATAAGAATGATCTCTAGGCGTTTGTAACCCTGTTTCATCATCGAAAACAATAAAAAACTGAGCTGGTAAAGGAGAGTTTCCAGTCGTCTCAATTACTTCAAGTTCTTTTTCTCCCAATGGTCTTAATGCATAGTGATCAGGACAAGCCGATAAATTCACCCGATTATTTTCATCTGATTGAATTAACATAAGATTATCTATGCCCTTTATTGCTTCTTCAGCTGTAATTCCGTCGAAATAGATTTCTGTCCAAGAAAATTTCCTTTTATTTCTGGATAAAGCAACCGCCATACGCATCATCATTTCACTTAATTTCAATTTAGATTCCAATTTGTTATACATTTCTTGATAAGAGTAGTCCATTTTAAAATCGGTTAGCTTATCAATCATCCTATCCGGATTATTTATTTCAGCACTTTTATAACCTAATATTTTAAAAACTTTTTTAACACGTTCTCTTTTCCATTGTGTCAATTGATCTTTTGTAATGTCTTTTCCGTCAATATAAATTTTCATATAAATTCTCCTCTGACCTGATTCAGTTATTTTAAGATGTCTTCTTTCTGATTGTATTTTAGTGTGGTTAACACCAAATTAATCATTTCTTTCTTAATTTGATTATTCAGGTCTAATTTCTTTGAATGAGCAATGCTACTGAGTCCGTATAAAATAAATCCAGAGGCTAAAATTGGATTATCGATATTGAAAATCCTCGTTCTTACTCCATCTTCAATCACCTGTTGTATTAGTGGTTGCATTTGCATGAATACTTTCTGCTCGAGCTGAAAATGTTGTTCTGTTTGAAACGAATCCACGTTTTTATATGGCGCTAGTTTTTCAACAAATGCCCAAAATGTCTCTAAGGATTCTGTCATCTTTTGCATAACGGTCAATTTATCAGAATTAAGTATTTGTTGAATTTCCTCCATGTTTTTTACAATAAAATCATTTAAGATCTCATCAACGAACCCTTCTTTGGATTTAAAGTAGTAATAAAATAATCCCGTTGCTACTCCCGCGCAATTAACGACATCTTTTATGCTAAATCCTTTTACTCCACCTTTCATATATAACTCGAAACCAATATCCATTAACTCTTGGCGTCTTACATCTGGTTCTTTTGATATTCTCTTCATAGTCCATCTCCTACTGTATTCTTTACGACTGAATCTAATTCAATAGTACATCACTGAACATAATTCAGTCAAATGTTATAAAAAAACCACTCACTTTGAAAAATAAATGAGTGGAGTTAATTTCATGTTTGTTACTCAATAATATGACCCGATTGTTGAACACAAGTTAAACATCATTGTTGAACTAACTTGCACCGTTAGTTGAATAGCAACAATCTTTTAGAAAACAACCTATATCTTTTATTCTTAGAAGTTCAAGAAATAGGCTTTAATGTACATTTAATAATTGATATAAGCTCCTTTTAAATTACTGCAACATTAGATTGATTTAATTATTGTAGTAAATAGGGGCATCTGTGGTAAAAAAGTAGATAGAGCGAATTTAATTAAGCTCTTCTATCCTTTTAATTTCTATACATATAATGTGTGACATTAAATAAGAATTCACTATTTAAAATAGTTTCAGCTAATAACTTGACTTTTAATAAAATTTTAGACTTCCTATGTTTTCATTCAAATTATTTATCTGTTTGTTCTTGCTTCTTTTTTAAATACTCAGCACGTATTTTTTCAAGTTGCTGCTTTTTATCAAATTTGGCGGGCTTGTGTTTTTCATGATACTTTGTCACAGCTACCTTACCTTTAGTATCCAATTGATATTTCCCCATTTTGTTCACCTACTTTTCTTGTCTTTAAAGAGAATCTATTCAACAAATATAATATACCTTATTTTACTGAAGTTAACCTTATTACTTTATTAGGGTACTGCAAACCTTGCATATATCAGCAAAAACTTAGTAAAATAATTCGTCGCCAAATAGTATTCATTATACTTAGTGTAGATCACCTTACTCCTTATAATGCATTACCACATCTTCTTTCTTCATTCTTGTATTTCTCGGGAAATAAAAGTTTATTCTGATATTTTTACGCATTGCATTTATTTTACTTTTTTAGTGTGTATTGTGTCATATTTAGAGTTACTGCTGCATATATAATACTTGAAACACATTTTGCATTTTTTAATGAAGCATTGTTGCTCTTGGGATTGAGGAAGAAAGACAAAAAATAATAAACATGGAGGTATTACAGATGGATCAAAACAAAATGAACGAACCAAAAGAATTAGTAAAAGCCATTAGCCCTTCCAGTTTAGGAGAATTTCCCCTCGCACCAATTAGTGGCTTATATGTATGGAGTGAACAGGAAATCCGTGAGGAATTTCGCCTCGACGTAGACGGATACTTCTCACAAATGGTAGCAAGCGGGACTATTTTTTCAAGCCAGTCTTCCACTATTCATTGGATTGCTAAGTTAACAGCTAATGGTCCAGATACTTGGACAGGCAATATTCGAAATAAATACCTAGACGAACTACAATCATTTCCTTATACAAATGTAAAAATACAGGTAATACGCGGTTCATTGCCTGAACAACATACTGCAGAAGTCGTATTTCTGATTGGAGGGGAGACAGATAAAACTAGCACGTTCCAGTTTCAATCTCCTTACTTCCATCCTGTGGAGTTTGAATTCGATGCCGAAGAAGGCACAACACCAGTTACTACCTATCAAACTCACACTCATCCAGACAAGCCAGCATCTTTGCCGGATGAAACTTTGTCAATTTCAGAAGTTTTCAAACGCACTGGGTTTGATGTAAAAATATCAGACGGTAATAATATTGTTTCCAAAGATTATACAGGGACTGATAAAAAGTGGAACACTCAAGAGATGCATGATGCCATGCAAGTATATTGGTCACACTTTGATAATAAGCCCCAATGGTCTCTTTGGACATTCTTTGCAAATTCGGAAGCTGAAGAAGGACATGGTCTGGGCGGTATTATGTTTGATAGCATAGGTCCGAATCATCGTCAAGGGACCGCCATTTTTAATAATTCATTTATTGCCGATTCACCTAAAGATGACCCCGCTCCTGAAGCTTTTGTACAGCGATATCGTTTTTGGTGTGCTTGCCATGAGATGGGACATGCTTTCAATCTCCTGCACTCTTGGCAAAAACACCTAGGTCATCCTTGGGAACCGTTAGACCGCCCACTTACTCCAGAACCAAAGGCTCTAAGCTTTATGAATTATCCTTACAATTTTGATAGTAAAGCTGGTGGCAAGGAGTTCTTTAAAAACTTTGAGTATCGTTTTAGTGATCAAGAACTGTTGTTTATGCGACACGCACCTGAACGCTTCATACAGATGGGTAATGCTGACTGGGCTGTTGATCATGGGTTTGAACAGCAGACCATTTCTAATCACCCTTCTTTTAATCTTGAATTGAGAGTTAACCGTAAAACATCTATATTCCAATGGTTAGAACCTGCAGTTATTGAAATCAAATTAACAAATACTTCGAATCAACCTCAGTCAATCAATAAACATATATTGTCCGATTTATACGGAATGACCGTAATGGTTAAAAAAGATGGAAAACAAGGACGTCGATTACTACCTCATGTTCAATATTTATGGAACATAGAGAACAAGGTAATGATGCCTGGTGAATCACTGTACGAAACCATTTTCACTTCCGTAGGGAAAAATGGCTGGTTAATTGATGACCCAGGATTCTATAACATTCAAGCAGCGATGCAAATAAACGGCCATAACATCGTATCTAACAAGTTAAGGCTACGGGTTTTACCACCTACCGGATACGATCAGGAATTCCTTGCTCAAGACTATTTCTCTGAAGAAGTCGGCCGTATCCTTGCATTTGACGGCAGTCGTTTCTTTGAAAAAGGGAACGATATCCTTCGTGAGGTAACTGAAAAACTTAGTGACCATGCTGTTGCTCTTCACGCTCATATCGCTCTTGCTAAACCATTAGCATTCGATTATCAATTCCTCGACTTCTCAAAGAACTCAGATACTAGAGGGAAAATTAAAATAATATCTGCCCAACCAGATGAGGCACGTAAACATTTTACTTCTGCATTAACTAAGCACAATCAGATAGCTGCTAAAACACTTTCCAATATAGATTATCATCAATATATGGTAACTTACAGCGAATTTCTAAGTAATCAAGAAGAAAATAAGGAAGCTGCGGAGGTACAAAATGTCCTTTATCAAACTCTATCTGAACGAAATGTTCTAGACAGTGTATTACAAAAAATCAAAAATCGCGGCGAAACTTATGAACAAAAGGAAAATGAATATTTTACGAACATATAAAATTGCTACATTGATCAGTTAAAACGCACCTAAAAGGTATTTTAGAAAAGAATTATAGAAAACCGTCATTTCGATTAATTATTTTCGAAATGACGGTTTTCTTTTTGATTTTATATTAATCATTTCTGTTTGAAATAAATCACACGTTAGCTTTATATGGAGTAAGAGAAACCTAATTTCTCTATTCTTTTTTATCTTTGTTCGTCCCAAAAGTCCTTACTAAAACTCGTATTTGCTTGATATTTCCCGACTGGTTTGGCAATATCTGATCCTCGAAGAATTGTTCCTTTTCCAAACTTTTGCTCAATTTGATCAACCAGTTTAATAATTGGTTCATCTTTTACATGCTCTTCAAAGTTAAATAACGTTAGCTGCTGTGTCGTTTCTTTAATATCACTGACATTCGATACGGTGACACCCAGTAATCGTACCGGCTCTTCGTCCCAATGCTTATTAAATAGATACCAGGCATGCTCAACTATATCCTCTTTTGAATGAATCGCATTATTTATGGACTTACTCCGTGTACATGTCTCCCAGTCAGCTGAACGAATCATGATACTTACTGTAACTCCAGCGAGTTTCTTTGCCTTTAATCTGTCTGCTACCTTTTCAGAAAGTGTTGATATTATTTTAAATAATTCATCTCTATCTGTTGTATCATGAGAAAGTGTTGTTGAATTCCCTACACTTTTCGTATCGTATATTGCTTCAGGATCGACAGGTCTATCATCTTCGCCATTTGCCTTTTGCTTCATACGTAGACCATTAATGCCAAAGTTTTGTTTTAATAAATATTCATCCGCTAAGGCTAGCTCTCCAATTGTTTGAATACCTAATTTCCCCAACTTCTCGGATGTACTTTTGCCAATCCCATGCATCTCAATTACATCCATCGGCCACAATACTGTTGGAACATCCCGCTTACGAAGTATTGTAATACCCATTGGCTTTTTCATATCACTTGCCATTTTCGCCAAAAATTTATTTGGTGCAATGCCTATCGAACAAGGGAGCTGCAGTTCGTTCCAGATTCTATCTTGCATGTTCTGTACGTGTTGCAATACATTTTGACCATCAACTATAGGAAGTTGCAAATAGCCTTCATCGATTGAAACTGGTTGGAGAATTTCGCTATACTCTTTTAACAAATTAAAAAATGACTTGGACGCAGCTCGATATCGTTCAAAATTAGGTGGTAGTACAATAAGCTCTGGGCATTTTCGCCGCGCCTCCCCGACATTCATAGTTGTATAAACACCACTTGCTCTTGCTTCGTAGCTACATGTAATAATAATCCCTCTACGCTCTTTAGGATCACCTGCTATTGCTATGGGTTTCCCTTTTAATGCGGAATCGTAAATTTGTTCAACAGAGGCATAAAAGCAATTAAGGTCAATATGTAAAATGATTCTTCCTTTATTCATATTTTATCACCTCATTTTACTAACCAAAGTATCTTCAGAATTCTTAGCAGTCCTTCTATATTCCCTTAATCATAACTTGTAAGCAATCTTGCAGCTTCTACATCGAAATTGGATTTGTTGTAGAGATTGTACGCTATTCTTTTTAAACTTGATTCGTTTAACCATACTAACTCTTTCTTTAATTGAGAAGAAACCCTTTACAAGTTTCTTTGTACGCTTCATTCCATTGTGCCCAAAAGTGATTGAATACAAAGCGAGAACAACCGATTGTTTTAGCAATCAATGTTTCCTGTTCTTTTTTGGATAGATGCGAAATTTTTATGGTATCGACTAACATTGGTTTCAATTTAACAGAGGAACGTTTGTTTCTATTTTATCACAATATCTTAGTTTTTGGCTATCGCAAACCGACATTCAGCTCCCATTACTATTAGCTGTGACCTCCTTGAATCGAGCGTCTTCTGTCGGGAATGATCAAATCCTAAAACTTTTAAAAATTTATGAGTATTTTTTCATTTTTTAACTTCGGAGATTTCTATCACTCCCCAGTTCTAAAGTACAAAAAAATACACCTCCCTTTGAAGGTGTATCGTTAGTTTAATCAACAAATGTATAATCACCATCACTTTCAAGCAAATCCTTCAAAATGATTAGCGCTTGTTCAAGCTGATTTTCAGGTGCAGTGATTGCCAAACGAACAGCATTTACCAGCTTCGCATTTCCTACGGCAAAACGTTCAGCTGCGTACACTTGCACACCTGCTTTTGAAGCTAGCAATTCAAACTGAACACTGGTGAATTTTTCGGGAAGTATAAGCCATCTGAAAATGCATTCTTCTTCTCCAAAAATGTTATAATCCCCCAAATATTGATTGACAAGGGCATTTTGTTGCTTTGCATATAACCGGTGCTTTTCTAAAATGGTTTGTGCAACGCCATCATGAATCATCCTTGCTGTAAGCTCCACCATCATTAGAGACACTGAAATATTTATGTTATACAGTGTTTCCATTATTTTTTTTCGGAGAGCTGGCGGTGTAACGACATAGGATAGTCGTAAGCCAGGTGAAATGGTTTTTGATACACTGGCAATATATATAACCTTTTCGGGAGCATAGGACGCTATTGGTGGAAGTGGTTTATCTTTAAGAAAACTATAAATCGCATCCTCAATGACGATTAAATTTTTCTGTCTCGCAACTTCCGCAATCATTTTTCTTGTTTCCATCGACATTGTATGGGTAGTTGGATTATGAAAATCTGGAATAACATAAAGACCTTTTATATGTTCATTTTTACAAGCATATAAAAGCCCCTCTCTTGACATTTCACCGTTTCTTTGTTGAATTGCTACCAGTTGGATACCAAGCATATTTGCAGCTGTTTTTATACCTGCATATGTTATGGGATCTGTACCGATTCGATCTCCTGGTTGAAACAGAGCAACTAACGTTCCAACAATGGCATTTTGTCCCCCCGCTCCAAGCAATACAGGTTGATCCGTTTGAAAATTGACCTTTTCCAAAAGCTTCATTGCTGCCTCTGTTTGCCACGCATTTCCTTCAGGTCGTCCGTACTGAAACAATTTGCTAAAGTTAGGGTCATTCATCATCTTTTTCATATAACGTGTAATATCCTCATTAGCATAATTTTCTGGTAATACTGGGCCCATTTCTATCATCTGTGAAGATTTATTTGTTGGTAATAACATTTTATTTGTCGCTGCATCAGATGAAACGAATGTTCCATTACCGATAGAAGCATAAATAAGCCCCTTCTGGCCACAAAGTTTAAAAGCTCTTGTGATCGTGCTTAAATTAACATCTAAAAAATCAGCTAATTCACGTTGAGGAGGTAGCTTCGTGCCTGGTGATAATTTTCCATTCTTGATATCTTGTTCCAACTGTTCAGCTATTGCTATATATAATGGAGCAGGACTTTTACTAATGTCCGGCTTCCAACTCATTGGATATTCTTCAAACGAATTAACTGGCATATTCTAAGCTAAGCTCCTTCTCTCTAATTTTTTGCATACAATATTTAATTGTCTTGCATACAATGATAATATTGTATGCATATGATGGCAATGATATAATTTTTAAAAAATCAGAAAAAAGGAATGAAAAATTATGCAATTTTCAGAAAAGATATTAAATACCCCGTCCTCATTCATCCGAAATATATTGAAAGTGACTGAATCTGAGGATGTCATTTCTTTTGCAGGGGGGCTTCCAAACCCAATCTCTTTCCCAATCGAAGCGTTAAAGGCATCTGCGAACCATGCCATCACAGAAAATGGTAGTCGTCTATTCCAATACTCATCTACACAAGGGTATGCACCTTTACGTGAGTACATTGCTGCAAAATATCAACGTGTGCACGGACTAGATGTACAAGCTGAAGATGTATTTATTACAACTGGATCACAGCAGGCTCTTGAATTAATTGGGAAAGTTCTTATTAACAAAGGTGATGGAATTGTCATCGAGGAGCCTGGTTACTTAGGTGCCATTCAAGCCTTCACATTAAGTGAGCCAACCTTCTATGGTGTAACACTTGAAAATGATGGATTAAACTTAGAAGAGTTAGAGAATGCACTACAACAACCAAATGTAAAATTCGTGTATACAGTTCCAAATTTCCAAAACCCAACAGGTCTTACGTATTCTAAAGAAAAACGTCAACAAATTTGCGAAATCATGGCAAAATATGATGATGTAGCGTTAATCGAGGATGATCCATACGGAGAATTACGCTTCCAAGGTGAGACATTACCATACATTGGTGCTGGTAAATTAGAAAATAGTATTTTACTAGGTTCTTTCTCTAAAACAGTCACACCAGGAATGCGTCTTGGCTTTATCATTACAAAAAATAAAGAATTAATGCAACATATCGAAACAGCGAAGCAAGCAACTGACCTACACACAAATATTTTCTCTCAATATGTCATTTATGATTATCTTGCAAACAATGATTATATGGAACACGTTCAGAAAATAATTGAGTTATATAAAAATCAAGCAGATGCCATGCTAAATGCGATGGAGGAATTTTTCCCAGCACATGTGGACTACACACGACCAGAAGGCGGAATGTTCATTTGGGCTACAATGAACAATGGCGCTTCGGCACTAGATATCTTCCAAAAAGCAATGGATCAAAAAGTTGCCTTCGTTCCTGGTGATCCATTCTACACATCAAAAACTGGTGTTAATACAATGCGCCTAAATTATACGAATGCAACACCTGAGGTCATCCGAGAAGGAATAAAACGCTTAGGAAGCATTTTATAAAGTAAAACTTAATCCGTGGGGTGTTCTTTCCCCACGGATTTTCAGTACAACATAAAAAGCAACCCTCTTCGTGCGCTATAGCGTCGAAAAGGGTTGCTTTACTTTAATCTGTAATTATTTTGTATATGTTAAAACTGCATTTTTCTTGAATTTAGCTAAAGCCTGTGTTGCCTCATTTTTGTTTGTATACTCAAAAATTCGAACGTCCTTTTTATCAAAAACTGTAATAACCCACATAATAAATTCTCCCTTCCAATTTGTTTTTGTAATATAACAACCACTTAAAACCGTGATACTTTTTTCAAACTGTTTTATAACAATTCCTTACTTGATTCTTATTTTACACCGATTTTTTTTAAAATAAAGCCTTATGTGAAGCCCTTCACAAACTGTTCAATTTCAAAACGCTTTCATTGAACAATTTGTGAAAACCTGATTTTTCGAGGTATAAAAACAGTTCTTTTCGTTTTATCCTCCGTCACTTTTTATCTCTAATAAGCCAATCGTGGGTTTTCGACGGACCTAAGCAGTCTTTTGGTAACCCAAGTACTTTATCCTACCTGAGCGCATCTACGGTTTTTATATCCGTCAATCAGAAAAAGCCGTATGTACGCCTTTTCCACGACGCACATACGGCTTTTCAATTCGATGATAATTAAGTAGTAGTAGTAGATTTTATTTCATAAAGTGAAACTTTAATCAGCGGGATTTCTTTATCCGCCACTGATTATTAGTCTTCACCAATCCCGCATTAACGGGCAGTTCATTACTGCCCGTTAATGCGGGATAAATTTTTATTTAGCAGAATGCTGCTTCTTGCTTTTCCGATAATTCAATTTCAAAGCCTAAATCCTCAAGCATACGATAGTCACTGTTTGCTTCTTGTCCTTCAGTTGTTAAATAATCACCAACAAAGATACTGTTTGCTGCATATAAGCCTAGTGGCTGAAGTGACCCAAGATTGACTTCACGACCACCAGAAATACGTATTTCCTTTGTCGGGTTAATATAACGGAACAACGCTAAAACCTTTAAACAATAGCGTGGATTTAACTCCTTCGTCCCTTCTAGTTTTGTGCCATCAATCGCATTTAAGAAGTTAACCGGGATTGAATCCGCGTCTAATTGATGAAGTGCACGCGCAATATTCACGACATCCTCTTTTGTTTCTTTCATACCAATGATTGCACCTGAACAAGGTGATATTCCATGTTTCTTCGCAATTTCAACCGTATTAACACGATCTTCATACGTATGGGACGTAGTAATATAGGAGTGATGTCGTTCAGATGTATTTAAGTTATGATTGTAACGATCCACCCCCGCTTCTTTTAATTGCTGTGCCTGTTCTTCTTTTAATAAGCCAAGACAAGCACATACTTTTAAGCCATACTTCTCTTTAATTTCTGTAACAGCTTCACTTACTACATTGACATCCTTTCGAGTCGGCCCACGACCACTTGCCACGATACAATACGTGCCAATCTTATTGTCAAATGCTCGTTTTGCCCCTGCTAAAATTTCCTCTTTCGTAATGAATGGATATTTTTCAATTGGTGCTGTTGATTTTGATGACTGTGAACAATAGCCACAATCCTCTGGGCAATAACCACTTTTAGCATTCATAATCATATTTAATTTCACTTTTTTCCCATAGTAATGCTTACGAATAGCAAAGGCACCATCTAGCACCTTTAATAGCTCATCATCATCACTATTTAAAATAGCAAGAGCCTCCTCATTGTTAATGATTTTCCCTGCAATTACTTCCTCTGCTAACTGTAACCAATTCATTTAGACATTCTCCCTTTCTACTTTTACAATTTTTAAAGAATTTGCTGAATTAAATACATTGTAAAGTCGCTCGGCCAAAAATGCAGAAGCTATCGCTAAGCAAAAATCTGCAACAATGCTGTTTAAAAAGCCAACTACGAAAATATGTGACCAGCTCGTTTTCATGTGTAACCAGAAATTCAAAGATACATATAAATACGGAACTGCTACCGCATAAATAATAATAAGACCGACAATATTTGCACCGATAAAATGTTTTCTCGTTGGCGTATCTACTCTTTCAATCATGAAGCCAATTACAAAAGCCGCCAGTGCAAAGCCAATAAGAAAGCCGAATGTTGGCTGCAATACATAGGTGATGCCCCCACCTTGTGTGAAAACAGGCAAACCAACTAAACCAACGCCTATGTAGATGAGTTGACTTTGCAATCCATTGCGACTGCCGAGCAAACAGCCTGCTAAAAATACAAAAACAATTTGTAAAGTAAAAGGCACTACAGGTAAAGGTATTTTAATAAATGCACCAATTGCGGTTAAAGCAGCAAACATCGCAATCATCACAAGTGACAATGCTGACTGTCGTTTGAACAACCTACTCCCTCCCTGTCCTCAAAAAATTGCATTATCGTCTCTTTTGCTGTATCAATCATAAAACGCATTTCATCATCAGAAATGATGTATGGAGGCATGAAATATAATATATTGCCGAGAGGACGAATCAGTAACCCTTTCGCTAAGGCAAGTTTATAGATTTGATAACCGATTCGCTCCTCACTTGGTAGTGGCTCCTTTGTTTCACGATTAGTAACTAATTCAATTGCGCCAACTAGACCTACTTGTCGATATTCACCAACAAATGGCAACTCTTCAAATGCCTTCATAGCTAGCTTTCGCATACGTTCACCCTTATTTTGTATCGTTTCAATTACACGTTCCTCTTCAAACATTGTCAAAACTTCAAGGGCTACGCGGCAAGCAAGTGTATTACCAGAATAGCTATGGGAGTGTAAAAACGCTTTCATTGTACCGTAATCATCATAAAAAGCATTATATACATCATCAGTTGTTAAAACTGCGGATAGTGGCAAATAACCACCCGTTAAACCTTTAGATAAGCACATAAAATCTGGAGCAATACCCGCTTGCTCGCTGGCAAATAAAGTACCTGTTCGTCCAAACCCAACTGCAATTTCATCTGCAATAAAATGAATATCGTATTTTGTACAAAGCTCTTGCAATCGCTTCAAATATAGAGGAGGATACATTTTCATTCCTGCAGCTGCTTGTATGAGTGGCTCAATAATAATAGCTGTAATTTCTTCGTGGTGCTGACTAAGCTCTTCTTCAACAAATTGAATGCATTGGGCTTGACAGCTTCCAGGATTCTCTTGAAAAGGACATCGGAAGCAATCCGGTCCTTGTGCTCGTATGGTATCCAATAAAAGTGGCTGATACACTTCATTATACAGCCCTACCCCACCAACAGATAAGGCACCAAGTGTTTCACCATGATAAGCATCCGTTAAAGCTAAAAATCGCTTTTTCTTTGTTTTTCCCGTTTGCATATGATATTGAAAACTCATTTTTAGCGCGACTTCTATTGCTGACGAGCCGTTGTCTGCAAAAAACACTTTATTTAAACCGTCTGGCGTTAAAGAGACTAGTTTCTCTGCCACCTTAATGGCAGGTTCATGTGAAAAATTCGCAAAGATCGTATGTTCTAATGTAAACGCTTGATCGCTTAATGCTTGACTGATACGCGGATTCGCATGTCCAAATAAATTGACCCACCAGGAAGAAACGGCGTCTAAATAGCGATTATTATTTTCATCGTAAAGCCATACACCTTGTCCTTTTTTAATAACAATAGGAGGAAATTGCTCATAGTCCTTCATTTGTGAGCAAGGGTGCCAAACATGCTGTAAATCTCTCATCTGCAATTCAGTTAATGCTTGTTTCATATTTGACCAACCTTTCAAACAAAGATGTATGTGAAATGGAATAGTCAATAATATGTGAAATATCCTGAAGCTTTGGGATCGTCGCATATGGCAAATCATGATATTGTAGAATCATTTTCACATTATCTTGTTCCATTTGACTACCTGTATCGCCATTAAATACAATGCCAAGAACCTCAACATTGCGAGCATGTAATGCCTCAAGTGTAAGCAATGTATGGTTAATCGTTCCTAGAGTTGTTCGTGTGACAAGAACGACTGGAAGCTTACTTTGAACGATGACATCAAGAAGAGTATTTTCTCCATATGTATCCAATGGGACAAAAAGCCCCCCTGCTCCTTCACAAATCACGACATCATTTGCTTGTTGTAGCAACTCAATTTGCTGTAATAAATGCTCCACATCAATTTGCTGTCCCTCCAGCTGTGCAGCAAAATGTGGTGATGCTGCTTCCTTAAACGAATAGCCATTTAAATTTTCTTGTTTTAATCTTTGTAATGAATACTTTTCATACATTGCTGTATCATAGTAAAAGTAGTACCCATTCTCATAAACTTCGCCAGTTTGCACAGGCTTATAAGGCATGACTTGTAAATCATGCTTTTGTAATTGACGCATCAGTAATGTAGTAATAACTGTCTTACCAACATCTGTATCTGTCCCGACAACCCAAAAATGTTGCATCGTTAACCTCCCCCTCTTTTTAAGTTAACCATTCACAACTTTTAAGTTAACACATTTAATTTTATTTTGTAAATGCTATTTCCATATTTCTTCAAAAACAGCCCCTTTCCTTGCGAAAAAAAAGGGAATTTTGTGATAACTTAAGAATATTTTGCATCAACAAAAAACACTAGATTCTTACTATGAGGTAAAAGCTAGTGTTGGTTAGTGTATATTTTCATAGGTTTTTTATTAAGTAGAAGGCCTATTACCATAACGTGGGGTTGATTTCCGTTCCGGCTTTGCTGACGCTACGCTTTCGCACAGAGCAAAGCTTCCTGCGGGCGTCCGATGAGCCGCTAATCCCCGAGGAGTCGCCCATCCTCCACTCCAATCATCTTATATATATCATATCACCACTAATTTTTAGTAATAGGCAATTAAGTACGCTTAAGCAAAATATCAACAAAAAGTCATTTTTTCGCTTAATAATAAAAATATAAAAGCATCATTGTACTTAAGTCCCACCTGTATATTTCTTGCTCCCATAAAACTTAGTGCAGATTAGATGTGACTATGTCAAAAAACATATAGAAAAATATAATCATTTATGTTTATATATTATTTGTAAATATATCCTTTATATAGAAGGTGTTTTCTAATGTCCTATCTGGTGCAGTTACTCATTTTCGGCATAACAGGTTCGTTAGTATACTATGGTGTTTACTATGGAACACCGCTATTAATTAAAAAGGGTGTACCATTAATTTATGCTTTTTGGTTCTTTCTATGGTTTCCTGTAATGAGTTTATTTCCAGTATCGTTACTACTGTATCATTTAGAGGGAAATACATGGACATGGCAAAATTTTTTGGAAAGGTTTCGCTTCAATCCTTTAACAGAAAACGATTGGTATTGGGTTGTGGGAGCAATTATTGTTACAATATTCGCTGACCTATTTCTTGAACCTTTAGGTAAATTTTTTGCGAGACTTCCAATGCTTGCCCCACCAAGTTATCTTCCGGCTCCATTTAATCCATTAAAAAAATGGAATTACCTCCATCTAAATTTTTTGGTGTTACGCTATATGGTAATTGGATATTATTAACCATATTTATTCCATTACACCTTTTTGCTATGTTATGTGAAGAACTAATGTGGAGAGGCTTTTTCCTTCCTATCCAACAAGATATTTTCGGGAATTGGGCTTGGGTAGTAAATGGATTACTTTGGGCGTGGATTGTTCATGCTTGTTTGAAGTGGCATTTTATCAATATGCTTCCTAGCATGCTTATTGCTCCATGGATCGCCCAATTTACTAATTCAACATGGGCTTCTTTTGTAACCCATTCTGTTGGAAATAGTTTACTATTGATTTTGTTATTAGTGGGAATAATTAAAAAAACTAAACCTCAAAATATAAACTCAAATTAATTTTATAATTCAACTTTTAAAGTCTTGTTATATAAATAAATGTAGCAAGATTTATTTTTTTATAAACACATTAACCTTTTATCAACTTTAAAGCTTGTATTTCAGCTATATTTCTATTAATCTCCAGAGAATTTTATTGCTTCATTACTTTTCTGAATTTCACAAGTAATTTAAAGGGTTTTACTCTTCGTTCGTAGTATTAATCTAAACGGGGGTGGCTGTATGTTTGGTATTTTTAAAGAGGCAGACAAGATCATTGATACTTATGAGCATGTTAGTTTTATTTTAAAATCCTTGCTCACATACGAGCTAAAAGACTTACCTATTCGCTATGAATTTTGGTATCGTGTGGCTATTCGTCAGGAAGAGTTGCGAACGTTAAATACCGAGCATCGAGCAAAGATCTCTATGACTACAGCAGTAGGGCGATTTCACCAAGCACAATACGAGGGAACTAAACAAAAATTAGCAAAGCTTGAACGTCTCGCAGATATGTATAAATCGTTTTGTATTGATGGAGAACGAGAAGCATTAAATCATCGACTCCATTTTCAAAAAGAAGCGATATCTGAGCTATATGAGCATGTCCAAAATAAAGAGCTGTATGTGTATTGCGATGCTGTACAGCAACAATTTTGGGACGCAGTAAGTGAAGATATATTAAATGCAATTGCTCACCTAGATTAGGTAGGTGGGCAATTGTAAAGACGATTCTTCTATTCCCTCATTCCTCCATCAGTAAACTCATCTTCTAAACTATATTCTTCTGAAAGTCTAAAATTTGAAACATTTCCCACTTTAATTCGTAAATTAATAAAGAGAGGACGTGAATGACAATAGATATTAACATACATAAAGGTGGCTATGTAGAAAACGAAGCCATTATTTCAAACATTCAATTTCAAGTAAACAGTGGTGAGCTAGTTGGATTAATCGGTTCCAATGGGGCAGGAAAAAGTACAACGCTACAAGCAATGATGGGTGTCCTACCCATAATGGATGGTCAAGTAACAATAGAAACTTACGGCTACGTACCAGAAAGACCAATTTTGTATGAGTATTTTACATTGTGGGAGCATATAGATTTCTATTTGCGTGTTGCTGGTAAAGAGAATTCTTTAACAAATCGTGCAAATGAATTACTTAAAATTTTCCATTTGGAGCATAAGCTACACGATTATCCCACAACGTTTTCCAAAGGTATGCAGCAGAAAGTGATGCTTATTTTAGCTTTTCTCGACAAGCATTCTACCTATATTTTAGATGAACCATTTATGGGATTAGATCCACAAGCAATGCGTAAGCTCCTAACGATATTAGAAGAATTAAAATCACAAGGTGCCGCCATTTTAATGAGTACACATGCACTCGATACGGCAGAAAAAATATGTGATCGTTTCATCTTGATTGATCATGGGCGAATTTTACAGCAAGGTACACTGGAATCGTTACGCTTAACAGTGAAACAAGAGAAAGCATCTCTTCTTGATATTTTCGACACACTGCTTGAGGAAAACCACCATGACTAACATATTGCAGCAACGAAGAAAATTAGAGCGCTCCTACAATTATAAGCTATTGGCAAGCATCGTCGATTGGACAGTCGCCTTATATGTTGTTGTGCCAGCTCTAGTCATTGGCTTTTTCCTTTATAAAGACTTTATCTTAAATATAAGTACATCATGGGTCATACATATTCCGTTAATGTTCATTATTGTACTGTTATTTCTTATTACACGAATCGAAACTATTCGTACTTATTTACAACGAGCTGATCGTCTTTTTTTAATCCAAAATCGGAAACAAATGGTACGGTTAAAACAAGCTGGTCTTTATTGGTCGTTAAGCAAACACCTAATTTTACTTAGTTCTGTCCTTGCTCTATTAGCACCCTTTTTTATAATCGTTCATCATGTAACAATACTAAAATTACTTATTTTACTTCTGCTACTATTGACGACTAATTTTACTAACGTGCTTCTTCAGTTAAAACTTCATAAATGGCAGCAGCTAGTAAGTAATATTTTTATGTATATTCTCGGTACAGTTTGCTTTTTATATGTGCCAGTTATTATCACAGCACTTATTTATCTACTACTTCTTGTTTATTGCACAAGCTATTATAATAGACATTTTGTTTATAGCACTAAATATTTTGATCAGCAAGTGGAGCTCGATCAAGCGGCTTTTTATAAATGGCAAAGTCTTTTATTCCAGATTGCTCCTGAGCTTCGAAGTCAGTTAGTACCGAAATTAAAAAAACCTCGCCTACTATGGAAAAATTCAAAGCGTATGTTTCGACGTTCCGATTATTTTATAGAGGAAATAGTATGCAAAACGATGCTTCGCCAAAAACAGTATCTCTTCGGCTATCTGCGTTTTTTATCAATGGGTATCGGGCTAACTATAATTGTGCCGTCGTGGGCGAAAATTATCATACTCGGAATTCTTTATTTTACTTTACGCTCGATGATGCAATCGGTGATCCAACAAATTTTCGAGCATAAAATTTGGTCAATCT
This sequence comes from Lysinibacillus sp. NPDC058147, assembly GCF_042884205.1. Classification (NCBI taxonomy): domain Bacteria; kingdom Bacillati; phylum Bacillota; class Bacilli; order Caryophanales; family Bacillaceae; genus Lysinibacillus; species Lysinibacillus sp. NPDC058147. The sequence continues at coordinate 776,146 of NZ_JBHVUJ010000001.1, read as the reverse complement.
TTAAAGTATCCAATGAACAAATTCAAGCAGCTAGCAGTAGATTGCTAAAGGGATTTGTAGATCTCCCATTATTGTGTATCCTTATTATCTTAGGTATTTTTTTAGTCTTATAAATTAAGGCTCACGAAACGTCCAATTTCCACTCCAATCAACTTATAAAATGGTAATTGATTTGCTAAATGAAACAGGTGCCAGCTTAATTTGCTAGCACCTGTTATTTATTATTATCTATTATCTCCCATTCCTTGTAGGAGCATTTTTCTAAATTCCTGAGCTCGATCGGCTTTTATGGCTACTTTGTTATAACGCTTTTTAAGCCCGAGCATGAAAGTCACTTCCACAGGCTCCTTCATTTTCAAAATAAACTGTGGGTATGCCGCTTCAAAATCACGTGCTATAAAATCAATTGTATCCTTGGATAATTTTCCTTCTAACTGTTCCTTATCCTCAATAAGCTCTTCAATTTGTTCAAAGCGAATTTCTGCTCGTTTCATCAATCCTAAAGACAAATACAGTTTATCAGAAGTTACATGGACAGGATTTAAACGAATAGCTTGCATATCTGCTATAAAAAATAGAACAGTGTATACATTTAAAATAAGTAATAAAATCGAAAGAACTATTGATTTCTCATGTAGCCACCAATGAATCCCTATTGTTTCAATGACTGTCCCATGGATTAGCATAATGATAAAGGCAATATAGCTCGAGTTTTTATGCAAGGTTAATCCAGGTTGCTCTTTTCTCTTCCAACTTGCAAAAGCGTAGTAAAATACTACAAAATCTGCGCAAAATACTTGGATAATAGGATGCTTCGGTGCATGTTTTTCAACTGCTTTTGGAAATGAGAACAAATCTGGTAAAGTAGTTGATCGTACATCCGCTAAAATTCTCGGCATGTAACGAACAAGCATTGCAACTAGTACAATTTCGAATAAGATAATCGAACCTTCAATCGCAAAACCAGCCCAAGTCACTGCAACAAAAGGATGCAAATGTTCTACCGGAATAATAAAACGAGCTGCAATACAACCAGCCGCTGCCAAAATAATCGCTTGTTTAATAGAAAACTTTCCTTTATACAGTAGACATAAAACAGGCATAACAAGAACAAAATCAATTAATGAGCCAATAACAACTCCATTTGTTTCAGAAGGTAAAATCGATACACCCAAACCAGTGTTATAAAGCGTGTAATTGCTAGCAAGTACAAGTAACAAAAATGCTAGCCATATATTTTGCTTTTTCTTTAATGCAACCATATTAAATCTCCCCCTTTTTCAAATGAATATCATTTATTTCATCAATAATTCCTTCCTTTAATACAATTTGATTGAGCTTTTGAACTATCTCTTTTAATTGCACGACCTCACTTAATTCGAGCTTAGAATAATATCTAGAAATAATAAATCGTTTTATTTCTTCCTCTCGTTGAAAATACTTAATGCCTGAAGTATCAAGATTTACAAATATTTCACGTCGGTTTTCTGGATTAATGCTTCGGGTTACATATTGCTGCTCTTCAAGTTTACTAACTAGCTGTCCGACAGCACTAGACGTTATATTCATATAACTTGCAATCTGTCCAATCGTCAATTGGCTATTTTTTTCAATAAAATCTAATAGAATTATTTGTTTAGGGGATAATTCATCACTCAATAAATTTTGATGTAAATTTATGAAATGGCTATCCATCGAATAAATAGCTTCATTTATTTCCTCCACAAGCTTAAATAAAAGTTCTTCATCTTTTGTCATCACTAAATCAATCCCTTAAGTAAAGTTAATAGTAAAGATATCTTTATTATTAACTTTACTTTATCTATAATGGTTATCATTGTCAATAAATCCAGCAATAAACAGTATGGTCTATTCCGATAATTTTCAAGAATTTATCACATCTTACTTCTCATTCGCGGTTATTCGATTCTTTTTTGCGGAAATTCTTTTGCCTCGCACGGTTATGCTCTACTATCCTTTATCAAAAAATTGTTTACGATAAACATGTGGGGAGTATCCTGTATATTTCTTAAATTTTTCAATATAGTAACTTACTGTACTAAAGCCTGTTGTTGTAGCAATTGTGGTGATAGATTCTTCACTATCACGTAATAGCTCCATACTTTTGCGAAGACGATAGTGTAGTAAATATGTGAATGGTGTCATGCCGACTATTTTTTTGAAAAAGCGGCTACATTCTGCACGGCTTAAAAAAACATGCGCAGCTAAATTTTCTAAGGATATTTTCTCCTGATAATGAGCATGTATATAATCAAGCATATCTTTCGCTCGTTCATGCTGGACAATAATTGCTGGGTCCAGTATTTCTTCTGTTAGCATTGATTGTGACAAAATAATTTCCCAAATGAATAATAGCTCTCTCCATACCTTTAGCTCATAAAAAACGGCTTGCTCTTGCAGTAATTCCGCCACGAGTTCTACTTTTTGCGCCAATTGGCCGGACAGTTTTACATAAGGTAGTCTATTACTCGTTATATACGGTAGTACATATTTAGTTGCAAAAATACTGTCCTCGTGTCCGCTTAACAGTAATGGGTTCACGTTAATACAGAAAATTATAGCCTGCTCTATTTGAAAAGGTTTTGCTTCATGTAAACCCGATGCATTGACAAATAGCCCCTCTTCCTTCTCAAGTACAATAACATCTGCCCCTACTCGGTATTCCACACGACCACTTTTCACAAAGACAAATTGAATTTCCTTATGCCAATGTAACGGGACAAAATCCAGACTATCTCGTCGCAAAACCGTCTCATACAGTGCAACTGGAAATTCCTTCGTCCCATGTAACGTTAGTTCTTGTAAATCCTTCGCAATTTTAATATGTGTTAACGCCACTACTTAGTTCACCTCAATATATTGATATTTTTAACCCTATAAATCGATATTTTTTACGCTTAATCTTCTTTATTATTGTTTTATATTGATAGTTTAGGAGATGTTTTAAGATGAATCAATCAGCACAGAAAAATCGTACCCTTGGATTTATTCTTGTCATTCTAGGGGCAAGTTTTTGGGGTATTGGTGGCACCGTCGCACAAAAGCTTTTTCAGCAGGAAAATATAGAGGTTGGCTGGCTCGTTTCTAGTCGTCTCCTTTTAGCTGGCCTATTACTCATTACTGCCTATAAAATTACACATCGCAAAGAGTCTATTTTTGTAATGTGGCGGACAAAGCAAAATGCTTTTAGACAAATTTTATTTAGTTTACTTGGAATGTTGGCAGTTCAATATACGTATATGATGTCGATTGCAATAGGCAATTCTGCTGTTGCGACATTATTGCAGTATTTAGCACCACTTTTTATAATGGCCTATTATTTAATAACGAAGCACAGTCAATTGACAAGACAGGATGGAATAGCTGTTATTCTAACACTTGTCGGTACTTTTTTACTATTAACAAATGGCTCGTTGTCTACACTATCTGTGCCATCGATGGCCGTATTTTGGGGGATTTTATCTGGTCTTTCGGCTGCTTTTTATACGTTATATGCCGTCTCACTTTTACAGCAGTTTCACTCATTGTTAGTTGTAGGCTGGTCAATGCTTATTGGCGGGATTGTGATGAGTCTTTTCCATCAACCATGGCAAATTGATATGACAGACTGGGCTTTTTCGACAATTGCTTACTTTCTGTTTATCGTAATTTTTGGGACAATGCTAGCATTTTGGTTTTATATTGCAAGTTTGCACTATTTATCGCCCAAAGAAACTAGTTTACTTGGTAGCCTGGAGCCTCTAACAGCTGTTATTACAAGTGTGGTTTGGCTAAAAATTGCCTTTGGTAGTTTTCAGTTTATTGGGACAATGCTTATTCTCTGCATGATTTTATATCTTACAGTTTTTCAGAAAAAGAATAGCAAGGAAGGCTTAACCAATTTAAGATAATTCCAAAATCATTAGTTATTAATCCCTATACGAAATAAATAAACTATGAATTTCCACATAAAATTTACATATTATTTATATCCTTTTTCCTTGGCTGTCTATTATACTGAAAATATCATCATTCAAGGGGGTATTTTTATGGATAAAAAGGTTATTTTTTTCGAGGTTCATGGCGGCACAGATAAGGGTCCTGACGGCTATCGGCAAGATACAATGCCAATGGTGAATGCGCTAAAACAACGTGGACAGGATGCAGAAGTCATTTTCTTTGATGTTACAAAAAAAGAGGAAATTTTTAATTACGTCAAAGAGCAAGGTATTGCCTATGTATCACGTATTAATCCAGGAAACTTACTGCATGAACAAGAGTACTTCGATATGTTGCGTGAACTATGTAATGCAGGTGTCATCGGTATGCCACACCCTGATGCAATGATTGGTTATGGTTCTAAAGATGCATTATCAAAGCTATCCTCAACGAATTTAGTGCCTGATGATACATTTGCTTATTATACAATTGAAGCATTTAAAGCGCAGTTCCCTACTTCTCTTGCTATTACTGAACGCGTCCTAAAGCAAAATCGTGGATCTACGGGCGAAGGTATATGGCGAGTTAAATTGGTTGAACCCCTTGCTAAGGGAATTACAGAAGTGCCACTTGATGCGGAGATCAAATGTACAGAAGCAAAGGATAATCATGTGGAATATTGGAAACTAAGCGATTTCATGGCGTTCTGTGAGCAATATATTACTGGTCCAAATGGCATGCTAATTGATATGCGCTTCCTTCCTCGTATTACTGAAGGAGAAATCCGCTTATTTATGTTACGAGATAAACCAGTTAACGTAGTACATAAAAAACCGGCAGATTCCGAGGACGCATTTAGTGCAACACTGTTCTCAGGTGCGCAATATCGCTATGATGCACCAGAAGACTGGGAAGAGCTTGTCCAAAACTTTTTAAGACAACTACCAATCGTAACTAGTTTACTGGGCAATTATGATTTACCGCTCATATGGACTGCCGATTTCATGCTTGATACAAACGAAGCTGGCGAAGATTGCTATATTTTAGGGGAAATGAATTGTTCATGTGTAGGCTTCACTTCTGAACTTTCTTTAGCACATCAAGTAGCAGAAGAAATTTTAGCTTGTATCCATGAAAATACTGAGATTTCAGCATAGTGAAACCGGTCTTCTTCATTACTACCCGTTAATGCGGGATAAATAAAAAAGTGCGATCTTCTGATTATATAACGGAATAGGAATAAAGGATAATTAGTCTATTATAGAGGCTGGTTATCCTCTTTTTATATACATACTATTCTTATTTTGAGTTGGACCTTTAGTTTTCTATTCGGATAAAGTATTTTTCATAAATATCTATTGCTTCAATCTGTGGATTATTTAAATCAATTTTCAACTCACCCTCACGCTCTTCATCTTCTTCACCCAACCAACAAATATAAACTTCACAATAATCACCTTGTGGAAGCAACTCTTTTAGTAAGTGACATAAATAGAGAAAAGTCTTTTTGGAATTTTCATAGTTATGTGGTGAATGAATCTTTTGATATGCATTCATTTGCCAAATAGGGTTACCTTTCTCATAAATTTCATAAATATAAGGCGTAGTAAAATGCTTCTGTTTAACTACATCACGATCTTCTTCATCCGAGAAAACATAATCAATTTCAACTTCATCCTCCGTATAATACTCATTAAGTTTTACTGGAAAATTTAAACCAATATAGGTTGCTATACTCATTTTCACATACTCCTTGTTTTAGAGTGACTTTTATTTAACTCCTCATTGTTTAAGTTCTTCTTCAAGTACACTAAAAAAACGCCCTCACTTGTTGGAGAAACGCCACCGCTACCATTCCAATTTCATTCCATAGAATACTTTACCTATCAAATCTTAACAATGTATTGCCTTATTTCATATATGAAATATTTTCCTCTTTCATCTAAACTCCCATTAGTTGATTAAGCCAAGATAAAACAACAATCGCTACGAACAGAATCATAAAAAATGAGCTGAGACAAAAAGAAAAATGTTAGACCTAGATATAATCGGTCTAACATTTCTTTGATTTTAGATGGAAATTCACTTTGGTGAAGCAGAAAAGTTATTATCTCTTTTTGTTATTTTTCAAAATAAACGAGTTCTGTCCTAGCCTCATTTCTTTACATACGTTTGAAGGTTGTCACCCTAAGATAATATGAGGATCTCACTTTTTATATATAAATCTTAATGGCTTGTATAAATTCATAAATAAAATATCCGGCAAAGCAAATTAGTAATACACCCGCTACCATTGTAAGCGACTTAATAACCTTACGACTCATCGCTTTACGGGTAATTGAAACAATGGTCATCAAGCCAATATCATGCAACAATATGCCACTCAGAACCCCTGCAGCAATCACTAAAAAGTTTGCTGACTCTCCTTGCCCATATGATTTAGCAAGTACAACACCGAAAACATTTACCCAAAATACTAGATTTCCAGGTGAAATGGCAACTAGTAAACCATTACGATATGAAGCAAAAAATGATTTTGTCACTTTCTCTCCTGCAAGCGTTATATCATGATCAGCATTTTTTATAGAATCCAGCCCTAAAAGAAATAAAAAGCCAGCCCCTATAATCCACATAGGAATTTGAATGATAGGCATTGCTAAAATAGACGCTAGTCCCATATACAATGCAAAAACCAATACAATATCAATTGTCATTCCACCAAGCCCGACAGCCCAACCATGCATAAAGCCATTTTTTAGTCCTTGCTTTGTCATTTCTACTGTAATTGCCCCAACAGGCATGGCAATCGCAAGTCCTACCAATACATACGCTACATATAGACTCAACTAAACACTTCTTTCATGATCAATTTCGCCTTGGCGTAATTGCGGCCGGATTTTGAATTGTGTCCGCACAATTCATTCCTTTTAAAATCCGTGACATCCGCCGGAGGCTTTATCTTCATTCAGTAGGCGTTTGAACACCCACTGAAAAGGAACCATCTCCGCATTCATTTCTTCAAATTTAGAGGTTAGAGTCTTTTACTGAATGAAGATAAGATAAGTTTCATACGTCCGTTTATAATTGCATTATAGCATAAAAATACACATAAGGTTACTTTTACTAATAAATATTCATTTTTTACATGCTAGTACTTTATTTATTTGTATGAAATTATTAGGATACCTATTCTAATTGCTATTCAAGTTTTTATATACTTATCTGAGCTTTTTTTCTACTAAAAACGTCCTATTTTAACTTGTATTTGCAGGACTTCTTTCTCTTTCCTCTTAGAGCATTTGTTTTTTCCATTGTGATAGTACGTCGTTGGATTTCGCGATGTCCACTTTTAATGCAACCTGATTAGCAGAGCAACGTTTCTTAGCCTTGTCCCAGGCTTCTTCTAGAGCAGGTAAATAGCTTAAATTTTTTGTAGCTGCGACAAGCTGTAAAAAAATATTCCCTTGAGTATAGTACCAGCGAGGGTTCATGCTATCTAACTGAATAGCCTCTTCAATAAGCCTTAGTGCTAAATACGAGCTGCCTTCGTTTCGACTCAAAAACTGTGCAAAGGCTCCCCAGTAAAGGGCTTTATTTGGCTGTAGTTTTATCGCCTCCGCATATTGGACAAGTGCTTTATCATGCTCCTTTGCAAGAGCAAAATATTCAGCCATTGTATAATATGCATTCGCTTGTGCCTCGATCGATCCAGCTAATAATTCATCTACTACTTTACCGAATTGCTGATCATCCGCACTTCCTATGTATGCAGCAAGGACATCACGTTCTGGATAGGAGCCATCTGTCCGTTCAACACTTTGCTTCACTTTTTCAGCAGTAGGAACAGGCATATTTGCATAACCGTTCGCTTCCAACAATGCGACGTGCTGTTGGATTGTTGCAAATGATTCATGTTCTGCAAACGTACTATTTGCTAAAACTGCTTTGGCTAATTGATAGCTTTCTTTCACATGCCCATTTAAAAATAAATCATTTATCTGTTGTACTTGCTCATCAAACTGTTTGATCACTATTTAAATCCTCACCTTCACTAAAAGAAAAGTCTTATAGGTATTTTACCATCTTTAAATTTAAAACAAACTAAATAGCAATAATTTTTCTACAATTCTTTTAATTTGATGTTGAATCAGTAACCACATTAAAAGTCTGATAACATTGTGGTTCATCATATAGCGAGGTTTGATTTCTGTTCCGACTGAATGTTTTCCCGAGGGCAGACGGTGAGCCGCTTGACTCCCAATTCGGCACTTAGCCATGCATTTTGCCGCCTGGCGGAAACTTTTCGCTGCTTGTACATGCTTTTCCGCCGCTTCATCTGTGGTAGTAATCCCCAGATTAAAAAACATTGGTTAAAATTCCGAATTATGAGATAATTGAAGTGTATTTTCATTTTTTGAGAGCAATAAACTATATATAGGAGGGCTTGTGCTATGAATAGACGATTTCATTTTGTATCGCTTATTATTGGAAATTTGTTAATACTAGGAGCTATTTTCATTTATGCTATGCAAAGTCAAGTGGATGTGGAACTCAGCACATATGCCCTTGTGATGGGGTTTTTAAGCGTATTACTACTGATCTTTTTTTATTTATGGGGGGATGAAAAACAACAAATATCAAATCGTTTTTCTAAATAACTCGTGGGACTTAAAAGGTTTTGAAGTGACCTTAAATTTCTTCAAACGTTGAACAAAAAAATGATTTTCCCCTTTTCTACATCAGTAGTAAAGGGAAATTTTTTTCACGAAAAGCTTCTTTTTTCGTGGCATTCCCCTCTGTATACGCCAAATTATTGTTGAAAAATAAAAAATTTTATAGAAAATTTAAAAAGAATGATTGAGTAGTAATTCAATTTTCTGTATAATCAGCTTGTTTGACAATACTAATTTGAATTTGGGGGTAGACAATTGGGTAAAGCATTGATTATAGGAGCTGGCGGAGTAGCCAGTGTTGTGGTACACAAGTGTGTTCAAAATTCGGACGTATTTGAGGAAATTTGTATCGCAAGTAGAACTGTTTCAAAATGTGACGCTCTAAAAGAAAAACTAGATGGCGGAAAAACAAAGATTCATACTGCGCAGGTAGACGCAGACAATACGGATGAGGTTATTGAGCTGATTAAAGCCTTCGGACCAGAAGTTGTTATTAATGTAGCACTACCTTATCAAGACTTAACGATTATGGATGCTTGCTTAGCGACAGGTGTACACTATGTGGATACTGCAAACTACGAGCCACCTGAAACGGCAAAATTTGAATATAAATGGCAATGGGCTTATAAAGAAAAGTTCGAAAAAGCTGGCTTAACTGCTTTACTTGGTAGCGGTTTTGATCCAGGTGTAACCGGCGTTTTCACAGCTCATGCACAAAAACATGAATTTGATGAAATCCACTACATAGATATCGTGGATGCAAATGCCGGTGATCACGGTTACCATTTCGCTACAAACTTCAACCCAGAAATCAACATTCGTGAAATTACTGCAAATGGGCGTTACTGGAAAGAAGGCGAGTGGGTTGAAACTGCACCACTTGAGAAAAAAGAGGTTTATAACTTACCAGAAATCGGACCAAAAGATATTTACCTTTTATACCATGAAGAACTAGAATCACTTGCTAAAAACATTAAAGGCTTAAAGCAAATCCGTTTCTGGATGACATTCTCTGAAAAATACTTAACACATTTAAAAGTATTAGAGAATGTTGGTATGACTTCTATCGAGCCAATTGAGTTTGAAGGACAAATGATTCAACCAATTCACTTCCTAAAAGCTGTACTACCTGATCCAGCATCACTTGGACCACGTACAAAAGGAAAAACTAATATCGGTTGTATTATTCGTGGTCTAAAAGATGGTAAGGAAAAAACTTATTATGTGTACAATGTGTGTGACCACGAGGAATGCTATAACGAGGTTGGTTCACAGGCAATTTCGTACACAACTGGTGTACCAGCAATGATTGGTGCAATGCTTGTGATGAACGGTCAATGGCGTAAACCAGGTGTTTGGAATGTCGAAGATTTCAATCCAGATCCATTCATGGATGCACTAAATAAATGGGGTCTACCATGGCAAGAAAGCCATAATCCAGAATTACTTGACCTTGAGTTAGATGCAAAGGAATTAAGTCGATGAAGCCAATTGATTTCTCAAAAGTTCCATCCCCTTCTTACGTAGTGGATGAACGATTATTAACAAAAAATCTAGAACTTTTAAAATCGATTCAAGATCGCACAGGCTGCCGTATTTTACTTGCCCTAAAAGGGTTTTCAATGCATTCAACATTCCCATTAGTTGGTGAATATTTAGCAGGGATTACGTCAAGCTCATTATTTGAAGCTAGACTAGGCTATGAAAAAATGGGCAAAGAAGTTCATGTCTATGCACCCGCTTATGTGGAACATGAAATGGACGAGCTTCTTGGCTATGTTGATCATATTGTGTTTAATTCATTTAACCAATGGAATCAATATAAAGACAAAGTAAAATCTGCTGGTAAAACACTTGAATGTGGTATTCGTATCAATCCTGAGTACTCTGAAATTGAAACAGCACTTTACGACCCTTGCTACACGAATTCTCGTCTTGGCACAACATTAGCCAACTTCGACAAATCACAGCTTGACGGTATTGATGGCTTACACTTCCATGCAATGTGTGAGCAAAACTCCGATACGTTAGAGCGTATTATACAAGTTGTCGAAGAAAAATTTGGTGATGTCTTACATCAAATGAAATGGTTAAACTTTGGTGGAGGTCACCATATAACTCGTGAGGATTATGATGTAGAAAAGCTTGTGAATATCATTAATTACATTCAAGACAAGTATAACCTTCTCGTCTATTTAGAGCCAGGTGAAGCTGTTGCACTTAATACAGGCTATTTAGTAGCAACTGTTCTCGATGTACAGAAAAACGGTATGGACCTAGCAATTTTAGATACATCGGCAACTTGCCATATGCCAGACGTTCTAGAAATGCCATACCGCCCAATGATCATCGGTTCTGGTCAACCAAATGAGCTAGCTTACACATATCGCCTAGGCGGGCTTACTTGTCTTGCTGGTGATGTAATTGGTGATTATTCATTTGAACAACCTTTACAACCAGGCGATCGTTTAGTATTTACAGATATGGCGCATTACTCAATGGTGAAAAATCATATGTTTAATGGTGTAAATCTTCCGTCAATCGTTTCTTATAACGATGAAAAAGGCATTAAAGTCATTCGTGAATTTAAATTTGAAGACTATAGCGGCCGACTTTCATAAGGCCAAAGAAAATCCTCTCCAACTTATAGATGGAGAGGATTTTTTCATGGCTGCATATTCATCCAACTATCAACATGATGAATGGCAAAACCATTATAACCTTTTTTATTGGCATAATGTTTATTAACTTGTGCTAACTGTTTATTCATATAGGCCTCTCCATCTCCATAGAAGGTAATATTTTTCCCTTCATCAGAGGCTCCTGTTTCCACACTAATAATAATTGATTTTTTTACTTTTTTTGCATAGTTTATTTCATGTTCAACAATATTAATAATGTCTTTAGCAGCAGCTCGATAAGCCATTATCGAAACACTTTCCACTTGGTCAATCACCCAATCAGCTAATAAACCTTTCCCAAATTGGTTTTTGTACGTAATTTCGTCAAACCAAAATGGCATATCCACTTCCAATGGCAAATGTAATCGATCGGTATCCCCTTTCGCTCTAGTGAGAAGTGCTTGATAGGATTCAATCGTTTTTACTTGGTTCGAGTTCCATCCACTATTTAAGTAAGGCTCTACATCGAGATGAACTCCAGAAAATTGCTCTGTTGCTGCTGCATTTTCATTATATGTATGTAACCAATCAAACAACTGATCCTGCATTTTATAGCCCTCTGCTGAAACCCAGCTTGCAGAACCATCTAATGCATATACTTTTATACCTTTTGCCGTTGCTTTATCAATAAAACTTTTGTAATAGTTACTTGCTATATCACTATTTACTTGTAAATATAATTTATTAATATCTTTGCTTTCTAAAAATGAGAGTACCCCTGATTCATCTTCGACAATCTTCGTCGTATCCCATAACCAAGTAGCCTTATCTTGCATGGCCATTGCATCTACCTTCCCCATTGTTAATCCTAGCGTACTTACAATTGCTACTATAACAATGATTGCTTTTGATAGTGAACGACTTAACATATATTACATCTCCATTCTATTGGCCGAGGCTCATAGAACAGAACCTGGCAACCTGACGATCATGCACTAAAAAATAGTGTTTAGACTCATGGCTTTGCGTCCTTCCCTTTCGATGAAGTTTGCCTTTTACAGTAGTTTTCTTACCTTACATAATACGACGATAGAATGAAAATGTCTGTAGGTAATACGCATAATTTTATTTATAACTATCAAATAAGATTATAAGAATACAGGTTATTTTTACTATATCAAAATAAAAGCGTAGTAATTTTGAAGGTGAATAACTTGCATGAAGTGAGAGTGAAGAGATAGATTAAGTAGCAATTGAGGACTATGGAATGCAAAATAAGAGATTATGATTCCTTTTGATATCTTTAACTGAAAAACAATTTGTATGTAATGTATCCTATCAATAACACTAAAACTAATACCACCGTCTCTTTCCAACCCATCCCATTTAAATTTCCGCTAGTTCCCCTATTTATTCCATCGTTTAAAGAACCTGTAGGATTATTTTTTAATTCATTTTGTTTTAACCACTCTCTTTTTTCTTCTGGTGTTTCCTTTTTCTTTGAATCCATATGATAAATACCTCCCTTAATTAATATTTACTTATTTATACTATAGAAAGTTATATATATAATCATGCAAATTCTTTTGTGGCTTATTGGACGCCCCCAAGAAAGTGCTCTGTCTTTAACGAAAATCAACCATACGTTACGGTCTTAGTTTAAAATTCGCCATCCAGTATTTATACTCCTTTTACTGTTGGGATATCGATTAAAAAGAAGAAAGACAGAATCACATATTTGTAATTCTGTCTAAAACATCAACATGAAGTGTTGTATTGAATTATTTAACCCTACAAAAACTTATGCCTCTACGTTTTCTTTTTCATTTTCAAGCATTTTGTGTAAATAATTAATAATTTCACGTATACCTTCTAATGAATTTACTAGTATTTTCGGATCAACGTATGTGATCATGCGATTTTCAAGATTAGCCACAGCTGTAAAGTAGCGTGTTTTTGAATAATTGACAAGTCCCATCTGCTTTAATACTGACTCATCAAAATCAAGAATTTCACGAGCTTCTGTTACAAGTAATCCATAATTCACAACATCCGTGTTCAACACTATAATCCGTGCTGTTGCAGCATTAGAAGAACGATTATAAAGAATACGTTCAAAATCAAGCACAGGGATAAGCTCGCCACGAATTCTTGTGAAGCCTAGTAGATAATTAGGCAAGTGAGGAATCGGTGTTACTTGTTCTAACTTTTCAATCGAAATCGCTTGTTCCACTGGCACTGCATATTCCTCTGTACCACAAGCAAAAACTACTGCCTTTACACTTTCCATGCGGTCACATCCTCGATTTTTGTTGTTATTTTTTCGCAGACTCTTTTACGATTTCAACAAGTAAATCTGCTAATTTTTCTAATTCTTCGACTGGGATTTTTTCATTTGTTGTATGAATGTCCTCGTACCCAACAGAAAGATTTACTGTAGGGATGCCAAAGCCCGCAATAACATTAGCATCGGAACCTCCACCTGAAATACCAAGTTTTGGTGTGCGTCCGATGTTGTTAGCAGCTGCCATTGCCACTTGAACAACTTTATCTGATTCTGTTACACGGAATCCAGGATACATTAGCTTCACTTCAACTTCAGCCTTTGCACCTAATGAAGCAGCAACTTGCTCAAACGTCTCCTGCATATGCTTAGTTTGTGCATCTAACTTCGCTTTGTCGATCGAACGAGCTTCTGCAATAATCGTTACTTCGTCACACACAATATTTGTTGCCTGACCGCCCTCAAAGCGCCCAATATTGGCTGTTGTTTCTTCATCTAACCGACCTAGCTTCATTTGTGCAATACATTTGGAAGCAACCGTAATCGCAGACACTCCTTTTTCTGGAGCGACACCAGCGTGAGCTGTTTTCCCAATTATTTTAACGAAAATTTTCGCTTGGAATGGAGCCGCAGTTACAATTCCCCCTACTTTGCCATCACTGTCTACAGCAAAGCCGTATTTTGCCTTAATTTTAGCTGGATCTAACTCTTTAGCGCCAACGAGTCCACTTTCCTCTCCAGCTGTAATAATAAATTCGATATCACCATGTTCAATATTTTGCTCTTTTAAGCGTTTAGCCATTTCAAATAATGTGGCAAGACCTGCTTTATCATCAGCACCTAAAATAGTTGTACCATCTGAAACGATATAGCCATCTTCACGAAGAGATGGTTTAATCCCTTTACCTGGGACTACTGTATCCATATGAGATGTAAAATAAATTGGTTCGATATTTAATGAACCTTTTAGCGTAGCAATTATATTACCCGCTCCATGCCCGTTACGAGTATGTGCATCATCTTGTTCTACTGTAAAACCAAGCGCTGTTAATTTGTCGATTAAAATCGGCGCAATCACTTCTTCATGTTTTGTTTCTGAATCGATTTGTACGAGCTCAAAAAACTCTTCTACTAAACGACTTGTCATGTTGTAGGACTCCCTTAGTTTACGTGTTTTTCCACGTTATAGTATATGTATTATTTTAGCACAACGATTAAAGAGTTGAAATAATACGCTTATAAGATCTACGCTATTTATCAATTACTCTTCGGCAAAACAAGGGGTTGATTTCCGTTCCGGCTAGGCGCTTCCTTGGGCGCCGGGCCAACAATTCTGTGCGAAAGCGTAGTGTTAACGTAGCGACAGCGACACGAGGTTGATCACGAAGGCGTTATCATAGGATGTGATGCTTTTAACATTCGTTTCTCTATTGCTTATCCCCAAGGAGTCGCCCTGCCTCTGTAACTTTTGAAAAAGATTGATTAAAAACGACAATCCTCAATTTTGGGATAAAAATAAGCCTCATATTTTGAACAAAGTTTGATCAAAATACGAGGTTTTACATGTTTAGCGCTAATCATTTTTATAATTAAGATTGATTATGAATCTTCCTCCATTAGTTGAACAAGGCAAAGCATTAAAAAAATTAATTAATATCACCTACATAAATTGTAGGTTTTCCACTGTTCCGTGAATAATTCAGGTTTGTAGATATTTTTCTAATAAAGTTAAAAAGTGCTCGATATCATCTTTGCTAATATCACCAATGTTGGCTACCCTAAAAGAATTTAATTGATAAAGTTTTCCAGGATATATCGTTATTCCATTAGCATAAAAATAATCATGCATTTCTTTAAAATTATACTTTTCACTTTCAGGCTCTACTATTGCTGTAATAATTTTTGAATGGTTCTCTTTAGGGACGAGATATCTTAAACCAAGTCTAGAGAGGCCATCTATTAAGGTTTCCCAACATTGAGAATATCGTTCATATCTTTCTTTCATTCCTTCTGCTTTTAATTCTACAATCGCCTGTTTTAACGCATAGATAGTTTGTATAGGCGGAGTAAAACGCATCTGACCCGTCTCGATGAAATGGTAATATTGAGAATAAAGATTCAAGTAATAATTTGTCGGTATTTTTGTTTTTCCTTTTTCTAGTTCGCTTTTTTTAGCTATAACAAAAGAGACTCCTGCCATTCCTTGAAGGTTTTTATTGGAACTAGCCGCCAAATAACTTATTTTCATTTTACTCATATTAATAGGAATAGCCGCAAACGAACTCATTGCATCTACCATCATATTAATCTCGTTTTCTTCGCAAATGGAGCCAATCGATTCTATATCGTTTAATAATCCCGTTGTTGTTTCATTATGCACGACAGCTAGAAAAGAAACTTTTCGTGGAATTCTTTTAATGAATGAATGTAACTGATCTAATTTTATCGGTTGATCGGGTGGACTTACAAACTCAATCCAATCCAGCTGATAAGCTTCTGCAATTTCACACATTCTTTTCCCATAGGCACCATTATTAATGATTACTAAAACCCCATCAGTCATAACTGAACTCAAGATCGACTCTACAGCAGCTGTACCTGAACCACCGAATAAAACGGTTGTATATTGATTCTCTTCTGAAACTAAACTAGTAATCTCAGAAGTAACAAATTGCAATACTTGGCTGAAGTCATCTTCACGAGGGCAAATATCAGGTACCACTTGTGCGTATTTAACCGTATCTGTTGTAGTAGCAGGTCCGGGATTCAATAATATATTTCTTTGAATTTTCTTCACGATACTCCTCCCTTTAATTTTATTTCACTTCTATACGCGGTTCGAATTATCTCCCTCCAACTAAGCTTTAGTACTGTAAAGAGGCTTCTTATAAGTAAGATTAACCTTCTAATATCTATTTTCAGAACATTCATTCAATAAATTTTTGTAGACGAGTTTTAACTTCACTTGGAGTAACTTTTGGGCGGCCTAGATTTTGTTTAGAACCCTTTGAGATTTTCAAATAAATAAAAGTTAGCCCTTTTGTCATTTTCCATTCTTGAATACACATTTCAAGTTCATGTAAATTATGGATATAGTATGACTTTTCATAACCGCAATCTACAGCAATATTGACAAAATTAACATTGTGAGAAACGGTATTTTGTCCCCCAGTTGAATCGTGAACTTGATTATCTAAAAGAATGTGGAGCATATTTTCAGGTTGATAGTAGCCGTTTGTAGATAAGCTCCCCATCCGCATAAGGAGGGAACCATCTCCATCAATAACAACTACATCTATATCTTTTCGAGTATAAGCTAAGCCTAAGCCTAAAGAACCGACACAACCCATGGAACCAACCATATATAAATTATTATCAGAATCCTCAACCTCATATAGTTCTCTTCCTGTCTTACCAGTTGTGGCCATTAATACTGTTTTCATATCTTTGATTCCATTTATCACTTTTAAAGTGTCAAAACGACTTGGCCGTTCATCTAAGTCAGTTTTTTCACTTTTTTTCATATTTTTATGATTAAGACGTTGCTCTATTTTCAATTTCTCACTATTAAATGTTCCTTTTTTCACTACAAAAAAGAATGGTTGATTTGCTTCAATCCACTTGTTAGCTTCTTCAAGCTGTCTCTTTGCCTCACTCTCATCAGGAGATAAGAACTGCCATTCTATTTGCATGAGATCTAATAGTTGTGTCGTAATTTGTCCCATTAATTCATGTTGCGGTTCATCATTCAATCCGGGTTCTCCACGTAGACTAACAAACCCAAGTATAGGTATTTGGAAGGGATAGTTTAAGGAAGTCAAAGGAGAAATACAATTGGTTAGACCGGAGTTTTGCATTAAAACAACTGATTTCCTTCCTCCAAGGTATGCTCCTGAAGCAATGGCTACAGCATCACCTTCGTTGGCTGCAGCAATATATTCACACTCATTTATGGAATAGTTAATAAGATTCTTTAAAAATGAACATGGGACCCCACTGTAAAAATCAAAACCAAGTCTTTTAAGCTCATTTCCAAATTCATTTGTATTTAACATACCATCACTCCGTTCCGGGATGTGATTGGTTATTAGTTGATGGCAAATACTTCTTCTCTGCTTTTTGAAGCTCCTCAGCATTTTGGAGTCTAAAAATCTCTTGCACACTTACGATCGATTTTTCTACTTGAATGAGACTTTCATCTTTTAGGATTTGTTTGGCGATGTTCTGCATAGCAGTGATCGATGCTCTTAAGTTATGGTTAGCCCAGATTGCAGTACTTATTCCTACTTTTCTGAATTCATTAGTTGGGGTTGTATAATATTTTGTTGGCACAATAACCACTGGATGCCTTCCACTCCATTCTTTCATAAATGCTTCAATTTCTTTAAAATCCGACTTTTTACTATGCACAAGAATTGCATCGGCGCCTGCCTTCCTGTAGGCTTCCGCACGTTTAAGGGCTTCATCTAATCCCAAGTCTGCAATAAAAGCCTCGACTCTAGCTACAACCATAAAGTCTTCATCCTCTTGAGTATCTTTCATTGCTTTTATTTTCCCGCAAAATTCTTCAATCGATGCGAGAGGTTGTGTTTCTCCATTAATAAACGAGTTCGTTTTTGGAAAAATTTTATCCTCGATACAGACTCCAGCAATATTCAATTGCTCTAGTTTTCTAACTAACCTCCGAGCATTATTAAAATTCCCATATCCTGTATCCCCATCTAATAGGATGGGAATTGTTGTCGTATCACTCATAAATTCAAGTATATCTAATATCTGCGTCCATGATGCTTCATTATTATCTCTTACACCCAATGATCCTGATATCGATAGACCACTCGCCCAAATCCCTTTAAAACCGACTTCCTCTACAATTTTTGCGGAAAGACCGTTATGGGCTTCCATTAAAAACTCAAGTTTATCTGAATATATTATTTCTTTTAATTTCGTCGTTTTTTTCAATATCTTCCCTCTCCTTATTCGACATATCATATTATCATATGGCTACAAGTAAAGATTTATAGGGCAGATACATTAGATACTAATAATTTTGAAATCAAAAAAAATGGAGGTATAAAGAACAATCATAACGCTACTTATCTAGTGTAGTAAATTTATTAGGGGACTCTAGCAGAAAGATGGGAGAGAATAATTGCGTTACCAAGTCCTACCAACCCATGCAAGATAAATCTATTTACATACAATACAGTAATCACCATAAGTGAAGAGGACTACCCTATTTATACAAAAGAAATAAAAATACCTTACGAAATGAGGAGAATTTATTGAAAAACGCACTAGGAAAATGGGAACAATTTTTACTTTTAAATCAAAATTCTTTAACAACTAACTTCATTCCAGAATCAACACTTTACAGTCTAAAAAACTTAATCTATTTATTAAATAAGTATGAGTATGTTTATGTGAAACATAATAGCACTGGGCAAGGAAGAGCGATTTATAAAATCTACAAAAGAAAAGATGGACAGTATTGTTTTAATGGATTTACTATGCAAGGTGAAGAAATTAATAAATGTGTGGCAACAATTGAGGATTTCCATCAAGTTCTACACCCATATGAGAAACATGGTAAATTAAGCGGAAATTATATTATACAGGAGGGGGTCATGAGTCTAACCCCTAATGGAGATTCAATTTCCATTCGTGTTCATGTTCAAAATCTAAAGGGAACATGGGTAATTAGTGGAATGTACGGAAGAATTGCAACTGAGGATCATGGGATTGTTAATTCAAATCGGGGTTCTCAAGTAATACCGATTGATGAATTATTATCAGTTTATATGATGATGGACAATACAGAGAAAGATAAAACAATAGACTCACTAAAAAAAGATTCTATTTTAGCATCTGAAGTAATTGAATCCCACTTTCCTTGTAGAGAATATGGCATTGATTTTGGAATAAATCATAAAGGAGAACCTATATTATTTGAAGTAAATACAACGCCAAGCATAAGTAGTTTTGCCAAAATCGATAGGGCGATCTGGAAGAACATTGTTGAGATTAGGAAAATGCAAAATGAAGGCGAAGATTGAAATGTAGTTATTTTTCATGTTAGTCACCAGAATATTTCTATTCAATAGACATACATCAAACAATTACTTTCCCTACTATATTTATAGAAAAAAAGAAGCTTAATTGCATCGTTATTTGTGAACATTTAAGAATTTACCTTTAAGAAAAAATGGATTATGGTTGGGTAGGCTACTCTTGGTTAGACAGCTCTTATAAGGACTAGTAAACTAAAAAGACTACCCAAAGAAGTCTGTCAAAAATGAGACGAGAACATACTAAAATAGATTTTATGTTATAAATGGTGAAGCTTTATGAAAATGACAAGTCTCGTGCAGACATTGGCGACAATGACTTCATTACTACGCTTTTTTGAGGTTTGTAATAGGCTTAGCGCTACTTGCTTAAAATATTATTCTCCATATCGACAACAACAATGTTCTATCTGTGCGAAAACGAAGACAGCTTTCCGATGCTCACTTACAGGAAACCGGGTAGCTAGCTTGAAACGGAAACCACCAATCTTCCCATATTGCTAAACGAAGAAAAACTCTGTAAAAAGAGCAGGACTCTTTTCACAGGTTACTTAATATCAACGTTTTGAAAGATCGCTTCTTTTTCTTTATGTAGAGATTGCAAATAGTCATCTGCCTTATTATGTTTGTCCTGTAGACGCAAGATCGTATTATGTACATCATCTTGTACACGAGAAACCTGCTCTCTCGCGGTAGATATTTTAGAATGGACAGACCAAGCTGAAAAAATATCATCAAAGAAATAATCCGCAAATTTTACAAATCCATCTGTTTCAACTGCTAACGATTTCGTTGACATATCTTGTACATCCAGTAGTTCGTTTTGGAAGCGCTGTAATGCAATTTGAGCATTATGAAGATAATTTTCGGACTCATCAAGTGCATCATGCTTTAAATGTGTAGCAATGAGACCCCCACCAAAAAACGTATCCCACGCTGAGTAACCACTTGCAGAATGCAAGGACTCTGCAGCTTGTCCAAGCTTAGTAAGTGCTGATTCACCAGCTTCTTCTGCTTCCTCTATCTCTTTAATAAGTTGTTTCGTTAACATTTCTTCATGAGCTAATTGTTCAAGCCTTTTTGCCTGTTCAGGTTCATGTATTTGGAAGTAGCCTTTCTTTTTAGCATTTAATTGGCTTAAAGCTTCTTGCAACTCTTGTTCATTTATTTGAGTAAGTTTAGAATTTATTTGCCCTAAATCATCTGTCAAATCTACTTCCATCTTCTTTGCTTCATTTATTTTTAATTCAAGAATGGCTGCTTTATCAATTTTTTCTGCACGTAGCTCATCTTGTTGCCCTGTCCACGTACGAATCATATTCATAAAGGAAAAGCCCTCTAACTTATCGAGTTTCAAACGAATTTGATTGAGTGCTTTAGAATGTTTGAAAGTTTCCTGTTGTGCATGTTCGACTTGCTTTTCAATTAAAACCTTTTGTTCACTTAGCCTACTAACAGTTCTTAATTGTGCATGAATCATCTCTTGCTCTTTTTGTAATTGTTTCCATTCCATTCATCTCAACTCCTCTTACATATATGTACGGATGAAACGAGGATATGTTTCAATTATCTGTTATTTATCATAAATCTTTTATTATCAAAAGTAAGTTCAAGTCAAGAAGAAAAGCCTAGTAATCCAATGGATACTAGGCTTTTACAATTTTTATAGAGGAATGTTGCCGTGTTTTTTCTCTGGACGTGTTTCGTGTTTGTTTGATAACATATCAAGCCCTTGAATTAACTTAATACGTGTATCACGTGGATCGATAACATCGTCTACCATACCGCGAGATGCCGCAACGTATGGGTTTGCGAATTTTTCTTTATATTCTTCAATTTTTGCAGCACGTGTTGCTTCCGGATCTTCTGATTTTGCAATTTCACGTGCGAAGATAATGTTAGCTGCACCTGCCGCACCCATAACAGCTATTTCTGCATTAGGCCAAGCAAATACTAAGTCCGCCCCAATAGATTTAGAGTTCAGGGCAACATATGCACCACCGTATGCTTTACGTAGAATCACTGTAATTTTTGGTACAGTTGCTTCTGAGTATGCATAAAGGATTTTCGCACCGTGACGGATGATACCACCATGCTCTTGTTTAACGCCTGGGAAGAAACCAGAAACATCTTCAAATGTGATGATTGGTATATTATAAGCATCACATGTACGAATGAAACGAGCAGCCTTGTCTGAAGAATCAATATCTAACCCACCAGCTAATACTTTAGGCTGGTTACATACAAGACCAACTGATTCACCAGCAATACGCGCAAAACCAACTACTACGTTTTTCGCAAATTCTGAGTGAACTTCCATAAATGAGCCTTCGTCCACTATTTGCTCGACTACTTTACGTACATCATAAGGACGAGTTGTTTCAATTGGAACAGCATCCACGATTTCTGGACGATAGTCATCACCCTCTGGACGAGCCTGACGAGGAGCTTTTTCTTTATTATTTTGCGGTAAGTAGCTTAATAGTTTCTTAATCTGATCAATAGCTTCTTCTTCAGATGGTGCGCGGAAGTGTGCATTACCACTTACAGCGTTGTTTACTTTAGAACCACCTAAATCTTCAGCAGAGATTTTTTCACCTGTTACCGTTTCGATAACTTTAGGTCCTGTAATAAACATTTGAGATGTTTTATCAACCATTAGAATAAAGTCTGTAATTGCTGGAGAATATACCGCCCCACCAGCACATGGTCCCATGATAACTGAGATTTGAGGAATTACCCCAGAGTAGATTGCATTTCGATAGAAAATATGACCATAACCATCAAGTGAAAGTACACCCTCTTGAATACGAGCGCCACCTGAATCATTAATACCGATAAATGGTGTACCATTTTTTGCAGCTAGATCCATCACTGTTGCCATTTTTTTTGCGTGCATTTCACCAAGCGCTCCACCAAATACAGTGAAATCTTGAGAGAATAAGTATACTGAACGTCCATTAATTTTACCGAAACCAGTTACTACGCCATCACCAGGACCTTCCATCTTGTCCATGCCAAAGTCTACTGTACGGTGTGTAATGAATGGGTTGATCTCGAAAAATGTACCTTCGTCTAGTAATAATTCAATACGCTCACGGGCAGTTAATTTGCCTTTATCATGTTGCTTCTCGATGCGTTCATAGCCGCCACCAAGTTCAATTACTGTCTTACGGTCATACAAGTCATTAATTTTGTCGAACATATCCATACTGATCACTTATCCCCTTTTCCACTTTTATCGCATAATTCATATAACACACCGAAAGATGATTTCGGATGCATGAAAGCAACCTCTGCACCACCAGCACCTGGTCCTGGCTCTTCGGATAAAAGACGTACGCCTTTTTCACGAAGCTCAGCCATACGCTCACGAATTCCAGTTACTCCGAAAGCTACATGGTGAATACCTTCTCCACGTTTTTCGATGTATCCGTGAATAGTACTTTTTTCACTCATCGGTTCTAATAACTCAATTTTTATATTACCCGCGTCAATGAATGCAACACGAACCTGTTGAGATTCTACCTCTTCCACTTTCAGCAGCTTTAAGCCTAAAGTTTCTGTATAATATGTAATGCGTTCATCAAGATCACGCACTGCAATCCCAATATGATCTACTCTCTCCATGGTGACATCTCCTTCTGTTATGGTACATAATCTATTTTACAGACTTTTTCGTCAAAACTCTACTACTTGAGAAATTTTTCAGATTTGATAAACTATTTATAAGAAAAGAAGGAGCGAGCGAGCATATGAGTAATAAAAAATTTCAAAAAATCGTCGTTTATACTATGATTGCAATCATGGTAATTTCATCTCTAGCATTCGGCTTATCAATGATAGTGTAATGAAAAGTTAGGCGTCCGCATTACTGCGGGCGCTCTTTCTTTACCTTTATCCCCTTGAAAGACTGCTTAATTTCTAAATATCGATCCATTTCCTCTAGAAATTGATAGAGTGCTGCTTGTGCTAGAAATTGCTCATGATTTTTCGGTAAAGGTAACTGGGCGAAATCTAGCTTTACCTGCTCTAACTTCTCTCTAAAATGACTAGCCGTATTTCCTGAATGAACATGCTCACCTAGGTCTTGTAAAAAGTCAGCAACGATATCCGCCTCTTGTACTATAACAGGAAGTGCCGTTATTTTCGGAAGAACCCTATCTATAATTTCTAGCTGCTGTTCACGCATATCAAAATACACGTAGTAGTCATTTTCACGTCGCGTAAAATGATTTTCAACATCTTTAAACGCTAGGGATTTCGCACTATTCAACGCTTTAATTGCGTCAATAATTTCCTGCCCATCCCACAATGTATCGCCTTCTCTTAAATAGTTGGCAATTTCTAAAAAAATCTTACTGTAAAGTTCCTCAATTTTAACTCGATAGTAATTTAATTCCTTTTGAATGTCTGGCATATACATATTTATAGCTATTCCTGTACCATAACCGATTGCCATTAATGCGAATTCATTAGAAACAAGTGCCCATGAAAAGCTTTTAGCTGCATAAATATGCATGATAATTACTGCACTTGAAACAAAGCCGTCTGCTACTTTTAATGACACAATTGTTGGTATAAAAACGATTAGCATACATGCTAATGTAAGCGGATGATAAGAAAATAGCTCAAAGCTCAAAAATGCATAAAGCATACCGATAATACTTGCGACGAATCTTGTATAAGCTGCATGAAGAGATTTTTTCTTCGTTGGCTGTACACATAATATTGTTAGAATACCAGCAGATGCATAAGAAGCTAATTCAAAGTATTGGGCAATGGCAATAGCGATTGCTGCACCAAATGCCGTTTTTAATGTACGATAGCCGATTGAAAACTTCTTCAAGTCGACTGCCTCCTATCTTTCAGTACTCTAATTTTACAAACGTGTTGAAAGCTATATATCACTACAAACATAGGCACATAACTAAAATGTGGGGTTGATTGAATTTTAACAAATGTCATCCACAACTTCTGATGATGAGCCGCAATATACAGTTTTAGAAAAATAATGAGTTTCACCACAAGTAATGCCCAATATTTTTAATCAACACTCCTGTTAATTTTATTCATTTTGAACTTTAGTTGAATCATTTAGCCAATATTACAAATATTTCGAACGTCAATTGACTTGTATATTGAATTTAAAAGAAGGTTATCTATGGAGTCATGCTAATCGGGGATCAACTATCATGGCTAAGCAGTAAGCCTCCGCAGATGTTTTTTAGCTGCGGGGCTTACTAATAGCTCCTCTTTTAACTCTTATGAATAAAATTAAAGTTCGTCGCAGTATTCCTCAAAGTTTGCTTGTAAGTTCGTTACTACTGACATTGGGTCATGCCCCTCAATTTCATAGCGTCCAACTTCCGCTACTACTTGGCCATCCTTTAATAACACAAATGATGGGGAAGATGGTAAATGATCTTCACCGAAGTGATAACGAGCAGCTGCAGTAGCTTCTTTATCTTGACCAGCAAATACCGTTACAAGATGGTCTGGACGTTTATCGTAATGTACGCTTTGTGCTGCTGCTGGACGTGCGATACCGCCTGCACAGCCACATACTGAGTTTACCATGACTAATGTTGTACCTGGACGAGCAAACGCCTCTTCAACAGCTTCTGGTGTGCGAAGCTGCTCATAACCAGCACCCTCAATTTCAGCACGTGCTGTTTTTAAAATTTCTTGCATAAATAAATCGTAATCCATATTCATATAGCGATAGCTCCTTTCAAGTTCGCGTCATCATCAATTTTGCCTCGGCTTAATTGCATCCGAAGGCTTTAACTTCTTTCAGCTGAAAGAAGTTAACTTACTAGCTTTAGATATTCGACGCTCATACATCTCCTATCATAGCAGTTAGTGACGAATTTGTGCACCTAGTTGCTCACATCAAAGGGATTATTTCTGTGATTGTTCATCGCTAAACAAACGATCAACACCTTGTGTGACTGTCAACTGTCCATTTAAAATTTGACTTTCTAAAAGTTGCACCTGTGCTTTACGTTCTGGATTACCATAAAACATATCGATTAAATGGTCGGTAATCATCGATTGGAACCAATCTTTTGTTTGATTTTGGCGTCTAATTGACCAGTAATTATTGGCCTCAACAATTTGCTTAAACTCCCCTATTGTACTCCACACTTTGTCGAGACCCCGTTTTTCCCATGAGCTTACCGGCATTGCTGTGGACATCCAACCCGGAGTTGCAGGCTGTAAGAAATGTAAAATTTGCTTATACTCAGATACCGTTTTTTTAGCCAGACGAACATTATCACCGTCAGCCTTATGAACAACGATGGCATCCGCTAACTCCATAATGCCCTTTTTCATGCCTTGTAGCTCGTCTCCGGCACCTGTTAAAACTAACAGCAAGAAGAAATCAACCATACCACGGACATACGTTTCACTTTGTCCAACACCTACAGTTTCTATTAAAATGACATCATAGCCAGCTGCTTCACAAACAAGCATCGTTTCACGTGTCTTTTTATGAACACCCCCTAGGGTACCAGCTGATGGAGAGGGACGAACAAATGCATTAGGCTTTTTCACGAGCTCCTCCATTCGAGTTTTATCGCCTAATATACTTCCTCCCGATAAAGAAGAGCTCGGATCAATCGCTAGGACTGCCACTTTTTTCCCCATCTCACAAAGCATCGTTCCGAAAGCCTCAATGAACGAACTCTTTCCAGCACCAGGAACGCCGGTTATTCCAATACGGACACTATTTCCTGTATGTGGTAGAAGCTCTTGTAAGAGTTCTTGCGCTTGCACTTTATGTGTTACATTTGAACTTTCAATGAGTGTGATAGCTTTTGACAAATGTGTACGAGAGCTTGCACGTACTTCTCGTGCAAGCTCCTGTATATTTAAATTGTCTGCTTTTTTCTTTCGGAATTTTTTCGGTGTACCATATTGCATTCCGTCGTGAGTTGCCTCTACTCCGTCCATAACAAATAGCGCACTTTCTGGCATTCCTTTGTGTTTGTCCATTATTCAGACACTTCCTCGTAGCCTAAACGTTTGTAAATCTCTTCAATAATCTTTTGTGCCGATACAGGAATAACTGTACCAGGTCCAAAAATCGCAACTGCGCCAGCTTCATAAAGGAATTCATAATCTTGTGCTGGAATTACGCCTCCAACAATAATAATGATATCTTCACGGCCCAGTTTTTCTAATTCTGCTACTAATTCAGGAACTAATGTTTTATGACCGGCAGCTAATGAAGATACGCCAATGACATGAACATCGTTTTCTACAGCCATTTGAGCTGCTTCAGCAGGTGTCATAAATAATGGTGAAATATCTACGTCAAAGCCTAAGTCAGCATATCCCGTTGCCACAACCTTCGCACCACGGTCATGTCCATCTTGTCCCATTTTCGCTACTAAAATACGTGGGCGACGACCTTCATTTTCAAGGAATTCCTCTGTCATTTGTTTCATTTCAGCAATTTGCTCATCATCTGAGAAGTTTGCAGAGTAAACGCCAGATATTGAACGAATTACTGCCTTATGGCGACCTGAAACAATTTCGATTGCATCAGAAATTTCACCTAAAGAAGCACGAGCACGCGCTGCATCAACTGCTATTGCTAATAAGTTTTCTTCACCATCTTGCGCAGCTTTCGTTAATCGAGCTAGATGTTTTTGTACTTCTGCTTCATCACGAGCTGCCTTCATTGCTTCTAAACGTTCAATTTGCTTTTGACGAACTAATGTATTATCAATATCAAGAATGTCAATAGGTTCTTCTTTTTCTAAACGATATTTGTTTACACCAACGATCGTTTCTGTTTTAGAGTCGATTTTCGCTTGACGTTTTGCCGCTGCTTCCTCGACTTTCATTTTCGGAAGACCTGTTTCGATCGCCTTCGCCATACCGCCTAGTTCTTCGATTTCTTCAATTAATGCCCACGCAGATTTTGTAATTTCGTCTGTTAATTTTTCCACGTAGTATGAACCGCCCCATGGATCAATGACTTTTGTCATTGCCGTTTCTTCTTGTAAGAACAGCTGTGTATTACGTGCAATACGTGCAGAGAAATCTGTTGGTAGCGCAATCGCTTCATCCAGTGCATTTGTATGCAGGGATTGTGTATGCCCCATTGAGGACGCATTCGCTTCGATTAATGTACGTGTCACATTGTTAAATGGATCTTGCTCTGTTAAAGACCAACCAGATGTTTGTGAGTGTGTACGAAGTGCTAATGTCTTAGGGTTTTTCGGATTAAACGTTGACATCATTTGTGCCCAAATTCGGCGTGCAGCACGCATTTTTGCAACTTCCATGTAATAGTTCATACCGATTGCCCAGAAGAATGATAAACGCGGTGCAAAGGCATCAATATCGATTCCAGCCTTTAACCCTGTACGAACATATTCAAGACCATCTGCTAATGTATAAGCTAGCTCAATGTCATTTGTTGCTCCTGCTTCTTGAATATGGTAACCAGAAATCGAAATGGAGTTAAATTTCGGCATATACTTCGCTGTATATTCAAAAATGTCTGCAATAATTTTCATCGACATTGCTGGTGGATAAATATATGTGTTACGAACCATGTATTCTTTTAAAATATCGTTTTGAATCGTACCCGCTAATTGATCTGGTGTAACTCCTTGCTCTTCAGCAGCAACGATATAGAATGCAAGAACTGGTAATACAGCACCATTCATTGTCATAGAAACTGACATTTGATCCAAAGGAATTTGGTCGAATAAAATCTTCATATCTTCTACAGAGTCAATTGCTACTCCGGCTTTCCCAACATCCCCTGTTACACGAGGATGGTCTGAATCATAACCACGGTGAGTTGCTAAGTCAAAAGCAACTGAAAGCCCTTTTTGACCCATCGCTAGATTACGTTTGTAGAACGCGTTTGATTCTTCAGCTGTTGAGAAACCAGCATATTGGCGAACAGTCCAAGGACGAGCAACATACATAGTAGGGTATGGACCGCGCGTATTTGGCGCAATACCTGCAACATCATTTAAATGTTTTGCCTCTTTAATATCTTCTTTTGTGTATATATCTTTAATTTCGATACCTTCATTTGTCATGAATTTTTCTTCTGACGCTTGAGGTGCCTCAGCTGCTAAAACTTTTTCGATTTCAACTGCACTAAAATTTGGCTTGCTCATCGTTGGACCTCCTTCATGCTAGCGAACACTGAATTTAACTTTTCGATGATGTTCTGTCCTGCGAAAATAAAGCCGTTTAAGCCATTTGCTAACCAAGCTTCTTCTTCGTCTTTAAATTTACCTGCAACGTCAACAATTACGTTGGCTGGTTTGCCTGCTAAAATTGCTGGTACTAATTCTTTTGTAGCGTCATCGTTACCGGCAATTACCACATATGTTGCTTTTGTAGCGTTTAACCAAGCTAATGCTTCTTCAACTGTAGTAA
This sequence comes from Lysinibacillus sp. NPDC058147, assembly GCF_042884205.1. NCBI lineage: Bacteria > Bacillati > Bacillota > Bacilli > Caryophanales > Bacillaceae > Lysinibacillus > Lysinibacillus sp. NPDC058147. The sequence goes on along the minus strand of NZ_JBHVUJ010000001.1, from coordinate 747,141 downwards.
CTGATTCGCTTTTTTCTGGTACTAGACCTACAGTGTTTAAGAAACCTGACACGAAATCGGCACGTGGTTTTGAGCTTTTTAGTGTACCTAATGCTAAAATTCCTGTTTGAACATTTGCCGCTGTCATTTCCGCACGTAATTGTTCAAAAGGCTTAGCAATTCGCTTAATTTCTGCAAACGCTGGGTTTGTTTCGCTTGCAAGTACATCTGCTGGATTAGCATAAATATTTGTACCGATTAATGATTGCTTGCGCGTTTGTACCGCCTTGATACGAGCTTGATAGGATTTTTCTAGTTCCTCTGCAAGCTTGCCAGATGCAGTGTAAGCGTCAATACCTCCAGCTGCTTCAATTTCTACGAATAATGCCCAAGCTTCTTTCACAAAATCTGCTGTTAATGACTCAATAAAGTAAGAGCCACCAGCTGGGTCTATAACTTTTAAAACATTTGTTTCTTCTTTTAAGATTAACGATACATTTCGTGCAATACGAACCGATTGATCGGTTGGCTTCGTTAATGCATCATGAGGGTGAACTGTAAAGACATCCGCACCGCCGATTAAGCCAGAAAGTGCTTCATTCGCTGAACGTAATAAGTTTACATAAACATCTAGCTTCGAGAAGCTTCTTAACGATGTTTCGGCAACAGTTGGAACTTTTACGCAATTAGATACTCCATAAGCGGATGAGAACGCTTTCCAAAGTACTTTAAAGGCACGGAGTTTTGCAATCTCTGTAAAGAACTGTGTATCAACTGCAAAGGAAACATAAAATTTCTTCGCGAAAGCTTCAAAGCTTTCTTCTTGATTTGCATATTTTGCGGCTAACGCAAGTGCATATGCTAATTCTTGCACAGCGTTTGCTCCCTCATTATGATAAACCGATGTGTCTGCACCGATTGAGCGCACGCTCGGGTAATCATTTAAAGAGATCGGTTCTTTCGATACGATGAAACCTTTTACAGTTTCTCGCTGATTAACTGCTATTTTGTCGAACACTGCTAATAATGGGTCATTTGAATTTTCAACTACAATTTTAAACGAATATTCTGAGAAATAAATCGCTAATTGTGCCAATACTTCTTCAGTCCATTGAAAATTTACACGGCTATCAATTGTTACTACTTCATTGCCTCGAGCTAAGCTATCATCAAGCTGTGCAAAAAATGCTTCACTAGTATCTGCATATATTTGCTGTGCCACTTGAAATGCTTGGTTATTTTGCAGGGAACGGATTGTAGCAACTTGTTTATCAAGTTCTTCACCAAGTTTTGCTACTAAACTTTCTTGAGTGTAAAGAGGATCTAATGTAATACCTTCACTTGTTTTCGTTAAAAGAGACTCGAATGGTTTCCCTTTTAAAGCCTTGATTGCTGCATCTTGCCATTCTGAATAGGACGGCTTTTCAAATTCAATATTTTTCATGTTGTTTGACATGCGGACGCTTAATCAGCTTCCCCCCTTAGTGGTTTCTATTTGTTATTCTACATGACAAATTGCGACTCGAAAAGCAAAAAAAATTCGGAAACCGTTATATAACAGGTTTCCGACAAGTCATCAGTAGACTGACGTTGATGATTTATTTGTATTTTCGAGAATTTCTTTTACTCTATTTAAGAATTTACCACAAACAAGTCCATCAAGAACACGATGATCTAAAGATAAACATAAATTCACGATATCTCGTGCTGCGAACATTCCGCCAGATAAAACTACTGGTTTTTTTACAATACTTTCCACTTGAAGAATAGCCGCTTGTGGGTAATTAATGATGCCCATCGACTGAACGGAGCCGAAAGCACCTGTATTATTGACCGTAAATGTACCACCTTGTATATCATCCATCGTAAGTTTTCCGGCACGAACCTTTGCCGCAAGCTCATAAATTTCCTTGGCAATACCTTTAATTGATTTTTCATCAGCGTGTTTTATAACAGGAACAAATAACGCATCATCTGTTGCGACTGCAATGGAAATATTTATGTCATGCTTTTGAATAATTTTGTCCTCTGCCCACATGGAATTCATCATCGGGAATTCCTTTAGAGCTTGAGCAACGGCTTTTACAAAGAAAGCAAAATACGTAATATTAAAGCCTTCTTTTTGCTTAAACTCTGTCTTTATGCTATCACGATATGTTACTAAATCTGTAACATCTACTTCCATCATCATCCATGCATGTGGCACTTCATGAACGCTTCGTACCATATTATTGGCGATAGCACGGCGCACCTTCGTTACCGGAATTTCAATATCACCTGCTTGAATTGGTTGTACAGGTGTGGCTGGTTTAGTATTCTCCTGTGATGTCGGTGCCACAACAGGTGCTGACTGCGGAACGGCTGAATCGATTGCAGGTGTTGATTCCACTAAAGTAGTTGGCACATTTCCTGCTTCAATTAGTTTCATTAGGTCTTTTCTTGTTATACGTCCCCCTTCACCAGTACCTGTGATTTGATCAAGTGCAATTTCATACTCTTGTGCAAGTCGAAGAACAGCTGGTGAATAACGCACTTTATCCTGGCGAACTGTTTTTTGTGATGCTTTAATAGCAGTAGTTGGCTGCTGTGTCTCCTGTTTCTTTTGTACACCTGCATTTAAAATTGCCGTACTTACCGCTGATTTTTTCGGCGGAGGCGGAGGAGGCAACTCACTGTCACCTGCTATTTCAACAGAACAAACAACTGCACCAACGGGTAGTGTTTGCCCTTCTTCCGCAAGTAGCTCTGTAATAACTCCTTCAAAAGAAGACGGGATTTCAGCATTTACTTTATCTGTTACAACTTCTGCTAGAGGATCATATTTTTTTACAGTATCGCCTGGCTTGACTAGCCATTTTTCAATCGTACCTTCTGTTACACTTTCGCCGAGCTGTGGCATTGTAATATTTTGAATAGCCATCATCTATTCCCCCCATCAATTATGCCTAGGTGTAATTGTATCTATCGAATTACTATTATCTGTTGATTCGTCCGTGGTTAAAATTTCTTTTCACTCGTTGAAAAAACTCCTAATATCCCTATTTAGAAATAAGCTCAACTATATTAGAATGCTGCAAGTTCTCGCATCGCACGCTCTACTTTATCAGGATTGATCATAAAATATTTTTCCATCGTTGGTGCATACGGCATAGCAGGAACATCTGGTCCTGCAAGGCGCTGAATTGGTGCATCGAGCTCAAATAAACAATGCTCTGCAATGATTGCTGCAACCTCACTCATAATGCTGCCCTCTTTATTATCTTCGGTAACTAGTAAAACTTTGCCTGTTTTACTTGCCGCCTCAATGATTGCTTCTTTATCAAGTGGGTATACAGTGCGTAGGTCAAGAATATGGGCTGAAATACCATCTGCCGCTAGGCGCTCTGCCGCCTGTAATGCGAAATGTACAGCTAAACCATACGTAATGACAGTAACATCTTCCCCTTCTCGCTTAACATCTGCCTTACCAATCGGCAAAGTGTAATCATCTACTGGGACTTCACCTTTAATGAGTCGATATGCACGTTTATGCTCAAAAAACAGTACTGGATCTTCATCGCGGATTGCTGCTTTTAACAAGCCTTTTGCATCATATGGTGTTGATGGTATAACAATTTTCAACCCTGGTGTTCCTGCAAAAAGTGCCTCTACAGACTGCGAATGATAGAGCGCTCCGTGAATACCTCCGCCAAATGGTGCACGGATAACCATCGGGCAAGACCAGTCATTATTTGAACGATAGCGAATTTTCGCTGCCTCAGAAACAATTTGGTTAACGGCAGGCATGATGAAATCAGCGAATTGCATCTCAGCAATTGGGCGCATCCCATACATCGCAGCACCAATACCAACCCCAGCAATAGCACTCTCTGCAAGAGGCGTGTCAAGTACCCGCTGTTCACCAAATTGCTCGTAAAGGCCTGCTGTTGCTTTGAAAACCCCACCTTTACGACCAACGTCCTCTCCTAAAACGAAAACACGCTCATCACGTTCCATCTCTTCCTTCATCGCTAATGTAATCGCATCAATATAAGACATCACTGCCATTACACGTCACCTCCGTCCGCTGGTGCATATACGTATTCCAAAGTATGCTCTGGTGTTGCATACGGAGCAGCCTCTGCATAATCTGTTGCTTCATTCACTTCAGCCATGACACGTTCTTCTATTTCAGCACGTATTTTTTCCGTCATAACTCCTGCATCCATTAGATATTTTTCAAATAATAGAATTGGATCCTTTGCCTTTCCTTCTGCTATATCCTCAGCAGTTCGATATTGACGATCATCATCATCCGAAGAATGAGCAGTTAAGCGATAAGTCACTGTTTCTATCAAGCTAGGACCTTCACCTCTAAGTGCTCGATCAGCCGCTTCTTTCACAACCTTGTAGACTTGTAACGGGCATTTCCCATCAACAGTAACACCTGGCATACCATAGCCAATACCGCGATCTGACACTTTCGCACAGCCTAATTGACGTTCAACTGGCACAGAAATTGCATATTGATTATTCTCTACCATGATAATTACTGGTAGCTTATGCACTCCAGCGAAATTCGCACCCTCATGGAAATCACCTTGGTTAGAAGAACCTTCACCAAGCGTAACAAAAGAAATAAAATCTTCTTTTTGTAGACGCCCTGCTAGAGCTACTCCCACCGCGTGAGGAACTTGTGTAGTAACTGGCGAAGAGCCTGTTAGAATACGATTTTTCTTTTGCCCAAAATGACCTGGCATTTGACGACCACCCGAGTTTGGATCTTCTGCTTTAGCAAATGCGGATAACATTAATTCTTTTGGTGTCATGCCAAAATGTAAAACAACACCCATATCACGATAATATGGTGCAATATAATCTCTGTTATTATCAAGAGCAAAGGCTGCCCCTACTTGTGCTGCCTCCTGTCCCTGACAAGAAATAACAAACGGAATTTTACCAGAACGATTTAATAACCACATACGTTCATCTAGTCTTCTAGCCATTAACATCGTTTCAAACATTGCAAGTACATCTTCATTCGATAAACCTAAATCCTCATGCTTGATTTGAACACCTTGCATACGAACACCCCTTCCTAACGCTTGCTTTCGATACATAAAACATTTGTACCTGCCGCTTCGCTTTCGCTACAATAAACACCTGCTTAAAGAAGTTAAAAATGAATGGCGCGATTATCTACTGCTAACGCTGCTTCCGCTAGTACCTCATTCAGTGACGGATGTGGATGAATGGCCTGACTTACTTCCCAAGGTGTTGCATCCAATAATTTAGCAAGTGATGCTTCTCCAATTAAATCTGTCACATGCGGTCCTACCATATGAATACCTAAAATATCATTCGTTCCTTCATCGGCAATAATTTTCACAAAGCCATCTGTCTCTCCATTTACTAGCGCTTTTCCAATCGCCTTGAATGGGAACTTACCGACTTTCAATGAATAACCTTGCTCTCGAGCAGCCTTCTCTGTTAAGCCAATACTTGCGACCTCAGGGTAAGAATAAACGCATTTTGGTACATTTAGAACATTAAGTGCCTCCGTTTTACCCGTTGCAATATGCTCAATAGCAGATATTCCTTCGTGTGAAGCAACATGAGCTAATTGTAAGCCACCGATAACATCCCCTATGGCATACATATGTGATTCCTTTGTTTGATAAGAATCATTGACTTTAATAAACCCATTCTCAACTTCTATTTCTGTGTTTTCTAATCCAATACCTTGTGTATTTGCTTCACGTCCAACACAAAGCAATAATTTATCAGCCTCAAATAATTCATCCTGATCATTAACTTTCGCAGAAATGAAAACGTTATCATTTTCAATTTTAAAGGTTTCTGAATCTAAGCGAGCGTTTGTCACAATTCGGACGCCCCTTTTTTCAAGCTGCTTCGTTACTTCTTTTACAATATCCGCATCCTCTGCAGGTAAAATGGATGGTCCATATTCAATAATCGTTACGTAAACTCCAAAATCACAAAGCAAAGAAGCCCATTCAATTCCAATAACTCCTCCACCAACAATTAACAATGACTTTGGCAGATTTTCCATTTCCAGTGCATGATCAGAGTTCATCACATATTCACCGTCAACCGCCATTCCCGCCATTCCTCTTGGCTTGGATCCTGTTGCAATGACCACATTTGTTGGAACAAGCATTTCATTTTCATCGCCATTGTTCATTTCAACTGAAATAGTGCCAGGCATTGGTGAGAAAATGGACGGTCCTAAAATTCGCCCTGTTCCCTGATAAACGTCTATTTTGCCCTTTTTCATCAGTGTATTCACACCTTGACTCAATTGCTCAACAATCGTTTGCTTCCTTGCCTGTACTTTGTCGAATTGTAATGTAACTCCTTCAATATCAACACCATATTCAGCGGCTGTTTTATTTGCCATACGATACACTTCCGCACTTCGAAGTAAGGCCTTACTTGGTATACATCCTTTATGCAAGCATGTTCCACCTAATCGCTCACGTTCGACAATAGCTGTTTTTAAGCCCAGCTGTGCAGCTCGAATTGCTGCAACATAGCCACCTGTACCTCCGCCTAAAATAACAACATCATAATTTTGAGCCATATGGATTCCCCCCTTATGAGAAAAATGCTAACGCATCTTGTCCTTTGGTCCTATGTTAAATGAATTCATTTAAACTATTAATTTACTATAAAGTTAGAAGAAGTCGACAATGCGACTTCTTTAAACGAATAAACGGTTATTAACGACCGTGTAAAATATTTTTTTCATTTTTTAAGAATTGGCTACGAGACTTTGATACTCGAGCGATACGTTCTTCTGCTAAACGATTAGCTGCTACATATGTCGGTATACCATCACGTTTAGAAATCTCGAAGATTTTTTCGATACTATCATAAATGCCTTCAACACGTTTCATCGCACGCTCACGGTTATATCCATATAATTCATCAGCTACATTTATTACTCCACCTGCATTAATCACATAATCAGGTGTATAAACGATCCCTAATTCATGTAAATAATCGCCATGACGAGAATCTTGTAGTTGGTTATTGGCAGAACCAGCGACAACCTTTGCTTTTAGTTGCGGAATCGTTTCATCATTCAAAATCGCTCCTAATGCACAAGGTGAGAAAATATCAACATCCTGTGAATAGATTTCCTCTGGTGAAACAGCAGTCGCACCAAAAGCATTCACAACTCGATCAATTGCCCCTTGATTAATATCTGTAACAACAAGTTTTGCCCCTTCATTATGTAAATACTCGCAAAGCTTGTAGGCTACATTCCCTAGACCTTGCACAGAAATAGTACGCCCCTCTAGTGAATCAGATCCAAATGCTTCTTTTGCTGCTGCTTTCATTCCAAGGTATACACCGTAAGCAGTTACCGGAGATGGATTTCCTGAAGAACCAAAAGCCGGAGAAATTCCCGTTACATAATTTGTTTCCTCATGCATTAAATCCATATCTGTCACTGTTGTACCAACGTCTTCTGCCGTAATATAGCGGCCATTAAGCCCTTGGATGAAACGTCCTAGTGCGCGGAACATCTCTTCATTTTTATCTTTAAATGGGTCACCGATAATAACCGTTTTTCCACCGCCAAGGTTTAAACCAGCTGCAGCATTTTTATAGGTCATCCCTCTTGCTAAACGTAATGCATCCTCTATCGCATTTTCTTCTGATGCATATGTCCACATACGTGCCCCGCCTAGTGCTGGTCCAAGTGTTGTGTCATGGATAGCGATAATCGCTTTTAACCCTGATGCTTCATCTTGGCAAAATACCAATTGTTCATAATCATACTTTTCCATATACTTGAAGATTTCCATGAAAACTCGCCCCTTTGCTTTGGAAAGTGCATCCCCTTACGCCCATCCCAATTTAGTATATTTAATGTTTAAAATTGTTTAACAATGGATAATAATGCTCCATTTAATTTTACAATACTGACAAATTCACAATTTAGCAACTATTATTACACTTTCTTATTTAAGTAAGAATTTTCTAAAGATTCAGTTACGAACACTGTGTTATATGTTACTTGTTGATGGTACCTAGTTTTACAACCTTCCTTGACATTCCAATATCCACAGGTACAATTAAACTTAGGAATAAGGGGGGACCTACATGGCTCGTTTAGCTGCATTTATTGTAATGCTTATTCCAGGTCTTATGGCTGCAGGTGGCATTAAATTTATGCGTGATACATTATTTGGTAAGCTCATCTCACCTTTCCCATTTTTATGGCTACAATTCGTCGTTGGCATTATTCTTTTTGTTATAGGCTTTGGCTTTTTCGCAGGATTTTTACTTCACCGCGATCGAAAAAATGGAAAAGTGGCTCCGCGCTTCCAAAAAAAATAAAAATAGCTATCCTATTAAGTCACAACAGACTTATTTGGATAGCTATTTTTATCTTCATTCATCAGAATGATTAACGTTGCTGTTTCACAATTACTTTATCTGGAAAATCAGTAATCCAACCAATGACAGAAGGATGCGGATTCAATAAAAATGTTTCATCCCCATCAATTGCATAAAAACGACATGCTTTATCACTTGTTACACAGGCCTCTAAATATCTTGGTTTATAATACCTTTTATGCATATGAACACTGTCAATAGCTTTGTAATCACTAAGTAAATCCCATTTTAATTTTTTTGTTGCTATAAGTGCTGTTTCATAGTCCGGCTTATATTGTTTCACAATTTCCAGAAGCTCATAGTGAAACGATGAAAAATGACTGCCTACAGGCAAAGTAAGCCCTTGAAGCATTTGAATAAGTGCGTTTTTATTATCGAGGATTGTTGATTTTAATTCGATATTAAGAGGTAACTGTTGTGAATTTGCCCATGCTAAAACTACATCAAACGTTGGAATTTTATACGTTGAAAATAATCGCCTCCATGGCTTCCCAAGTTTAAAACTTACTAGCTCCTCTATCGTACATTCGTCCACAAGCTTATTAATGCCAACCAATCTTGACAGCTGTGGATCATGATACACAACCGGAATGCCCTCTTTGGAAAGCTGGATATCTAATTCAATCCCATCTGCCCCTAGCTCTATTGCCATTTCAAAAGCCTTCAAAGTATTTTCAAGTGCATACGCTGAAGCCCCACGATGTGCAAATACAGGAATGAAAGATTCACTAGACATTTAACTCACCGAATTCAATAAGAAATTTACCATTCGTCATCTTGCTTAATAAGGATGATTTTTTACCAATTTGAATATAGGTACCAGGATGAGCTTCCTTCGTCACAATAATTTCCTCTTTCCCAGCATGGCGCATTTCATCCACTATTAGCTTAACCTCACGATCAATTGTTACTGCTTCCGCTTTCAATTTTGTTAAGCTTTGTTTTGTTTCCTCAAATGTAGCTATCTGTTCCTTAGACATTTGGTTAAGGAGTGGCAATAAGCTTTTAATTTTCCCCTCGTGCTCAGAGATTTTTGACTGCAGAGACTTCAGCTCTGCTGCCTTCTCTTGCATAATAGAATAGCTTGCCTGTTTATTAACACTCTCAATAATCAAGTCAGTTCGACGCTCTAAACGATTTCCCGAAATGGCAGTGACGATTGTATTCTTGGCAACTGCACGGCCCCCAATAATTTTCCCTTTTCGTTCGTCCACAAAGATTGAATGTGCAGAGAGCTGTGATCCCAAAGAATAAAATCCTATATGAATGCTGTCAGCTGCAACTAGATTTGCCTCATTGACATGCTTAACGAAAATATTGCCGCCTGCCTCTACAAGGGTTGAGCCTAGACCAAAAATCCCACCACGAATATAAACGTCGCCTTCAATAGATTTAATAAGTTTGGCACCGCTTACACCTTCAGCACCCTCGATGGAGATATCTCCAGTAGCAATGACTGTATAGCCTGATGTGACCGTTCCTCTAATGCTTAATGAGCCATTAAATTCGAGATTTCCTGTTTCAACGCCAACATCCCCATTTATTGGCAAATGCCTATTAACACCAATCATACCTTTGACATCATCTAATACACCAGCTATTTTTGAACGGATGACAATTTTCCCATCCTCTTCCACTTCATAAGCTGATTTTTTATCGTATCGTATAGGAAAATCACGACCTGGTACAGCAGCCATAATTTCGCCTAGTACATTTTCCCCCGGTTTACCTAATGTCGCAGGGATTTTCTCGCCTAGCCATGAACCCTCGGAAATTTCTGAAATAAAGTTCATGTCATAATAATCAGCTTTCCCATCTTCGCGAATTACTGGCTTTCTCTCTGGTTTAGGTAAGTATGTAATTTGTGCATCTGTTCCTGCTACAGGTGGTGTTCCTTGTGCAATTAAAAATGCTTTTCCTGGCTCAATCTTAGAAATATCAAAATCTAATATTCCATGAACAATACCTTCATTCTCGATTGTTTCCAGAATTTGTTGAGTTAATTTCTCTTTATTCTTTAGAATATAGTCATGTGTCTCATATACAAATATTGAGGCAGACATTTTATCCCGTGCAGTTTCTGCTTCAACATTCGGTAGCCAGCGTCCAATTTCAACAGGGCTTGTGCTTTCTGTTGCTAATACATTTTTTAATATTGAAAAATTCGACAATTTAAGTCGGGGATGACTACGTAATATGCTATCAAATTCTTTTAATGGAAAACCGGCACTGTAAGTAAGCATAAATACCTTGCCATTATCTTCCGTTATTTCGAATTTATCATTTCGAACTAGAATCAAGCTACCTCCTCCTTCCCTCTAACTGTAAGTATATACAATCTATTTACATTTGTTTAGAGACAATTGTCACTACTCAGAAAGAATTTACCCATACTTTGTAAGTAATACATTCAAATATCCTTTTAATTTTCACACCAATATTAGTCGATTTATACTATAAAAATGTATGTCTTTACTTACTCTTATAAATCTCGCTGTCTTTATTGTATATATTCCACTGTTAATAATCAGGAAATTCACAAAATCTCCAACAAACTGAAATAATAAATAATTTATCTGTCATAATTTTCATAAACATGCTTTAGGCCTTCAATACTACGAATCATGCTCTAGAATATCCTCAATGCGAATATGTGCGCCTAGCTGATCGAAATTTAGAAGCTGTTCACGCGTCATATAGTAAATGCTAATGCTTCCATTAATCCCAAGCCGCACCTCAAATAAATTATTATCTTCTATCTGCGTTATTTCTATCGAGTTATTTTCGTCAAGTTGTAAGTTTACGCTTTTCATATTTTATCACCCAAAATAATTATATACGTTCAAGCAAAAATAAACGATCAACAGTATTGTCGACCGTTAACTTCAATCACTTTCCTAATACATATTCCGCTAACACACTTTGAATTTTATATATGTTAGTTGTTTTATTAAAGTTTTTCTGTATCGGTAATTCACTACCTGAAACCCAAATTTTCAACTCTGCATCTAGATCAAATGTTCCAGCAGTTTCAACTGCAAAATGAAGAATACTCTTATATGGTATTGAATGATATTGCGTTTTCTTCCCAGTTACTCCTTGTTTATCGATTAAGATAAGTCTTTTATCCGTAAAAATAAAAGTGTCTCTTATAATTTTATAGGCATGCTTAATCGTTTCATTAGGCGTTAATAAATCTTTAACTTCTTCCCGTAATTTTTCAAGATTTACTTCACTTGCATTTCCTATTATCCCATCAAATAAGCCCATCTTTATTCCCCCTTCAAATGTCCATTCTCCATATAAAATATGAGATTATTTTTCCATAAATTCAATGTAAAATCAGCTACACGTCATTTTAAGCGAATTAAAAAATTAGGCACTTTTAGATTTTTACCAAACAATCCAACATATACACTCAATTTTGATTTTTATATAAAAAATACGCCCCCTCAAACAGTCGGCGAAAACTGTCTAAAAAGGCGTTATAAAATACTAATTGCTATAAATAATAAGTTTATCAGTTATTCTCCACTAAACCTTCCGTTTACAAACGAAGTCACATCAATGTTTAACATACCACCATATTAATGCGAATCATGATCGCAATCATGGCGATGAGTTCGCTATCGCTATTTGTCGGCATCGATTTTAAAGGATGTACTATAACCAAGCATCGACGAAATCGATTCAGAATTGCCACGATCCCACACTACTTTAATGGCATGACGAATCCATGTTCACACGTAATGGCGTTGTATTGATTTTTTAGGGGCTGATTTAATGCAGTAATAATATAGTAGATGGTAGATGAAAAATCAGGTGGGATAATTTGATGTGGTGGATATTTAAAGGACACCTCCGAGAAGAAGTGCCCCATATTACCTTTTTTAAATGACTAGCAATCCGAATTCATCAGCACTTTCTTTTTAACTAGTTCGTCTATGTAATATTCTTTAAGCCAAACTTCCAATTTCATTTTTTCTTCTGAACACATATGTGATTCCATAGTTACTTGTAATTCTTCAATAACTTCTTTAGCAGTTTTTAAATTCATTTATATCCAACCTTTCCATAAGGTTCATAATATTCCATATCCGATTGTATTACAATACCTAAATTTCCACTTATATAGAATTTATTTATGAAATCAATGAGACAACCAATTTAAATTGATCTGGGGACTGGAATAACCTTATTTCTTGGCATATCTCCTCAGCACTTTCCCCATACTCTTTTCCACCTCTAAAATAACCGTCGCAGTACCCTAATTCATATCCAACTGATCTTTCGTCGATAGTTAAGTGACCATTTTTTATACTTACGATATTAATCGTTACTATTTCACACAATCACGGTATTGATCGAATTTCGTACTTCTAAAGAACGGAAAAACTGTTTTAATTCATCATCTTCGAGCATAACTTTAATTTTTCGCTCTGGTTTAACATTCTTTTAAATCCTTCAAAGGATTGCTGCTAATAAAACGATTTTTATTACGTGCATAATTCGCTATTGTTGCTTTACTCAACCGACTTATCAAAATCGCCTCGCCGTTCTGGATAGTTTACGGGCGATCCATTGGCACTTACCTCAAACATGTATGCTTTCTTCGATTGGTGCGTATTTTAGCTCGTACATACTCAGCCTGACGCTCTTAACGTCATCCACTTTAAAGTTATGCAAGAAAATCTTTACAAATAGTCTATACGATTTTAATGTTTTAGGCGAAAGAATTTTTACGATACGAACCAACATATAATGGTCAATTTCGATTTTTAGACATAAAAAATACGCCCCCTCAAACAGTCGGCGTAAACTGTCTAAAAAGGCGTTATAAAATACGCTGTATAATTGCAATAAATTATAAATTTTATCGGTCATTCATTCGCTATGCCTGTCGTTGTTTAACTCGCCATCATATCAATGCGAATCTTGTCTGCAATCATTGCGATGAATTCGCTATTTGTCGGCTTCGATTTTAAATGATGTACCGTATAACCAAACATTGACGAAATCGATTCATAATTACCACGATTCCATGCGACTTCAATGGCATGACGAATCGCACGTTCAACTCGTGATGGAGTCGTGTTGAATTTTTTAGCAATTTCAGGATATAAAATTTTCGTCACAGAGCCTAATAACTCGATATCTTCGAACACCATCTGAATAGCCTCTCGCAAATATGAGTAACCTTTAATATGTGCAGGAACGCCAATTTCTTTAATAATGGCTGTAATCGTGCTGTCTAATTGATGTTGATTTAATTTTTGAGGTGCCGCTGGTTGTAAGACACTTGTCTTTTTAGGAAGCGTTGCCTTCTGTCCAGCACAATGTAAGATCTTTTGAACCAATTGATCAAATTCAAATGGCTTTAGCATAAAATAGGATGCGCCTAAGTCTACAGCCTGTTTCATCACATCTTCTTGTCCAAAGGCAGTTAACATTATAACTTGAATTGATGACATTCGTTCATTTTGATACATCGACTCTAAAACAGCTAACCCATCAAGATGTGGCATGATTATATCTAGAAGTAAAATATCTGGTGTGAATTCCTCAAGCATTTGTAAACAAACTTTCCCATTTGAAGCAGTTGCAATTATTTCAATTTCTGGATGCCCTTGAAAATACTGCTCCATCGTTTTTAATAACTCACGATTATCATCTGCAATCGCTACTTTAACCTTTGTCATTTAAATTCCTCCTTCTGAACTTTGCGATGAATCACTTCAAAGCGTTACCTATCCCCTAATGCATTTTTTTGCACACTGTGGAATTTTCGACATTTTTGTTTTAAAAACCTTTTCTATTTCCAAAAATGAGTATGTAGTCCGATACTTTCTTTTTATATCGACAAGTTATGATAAATACCTAATGCTTATACCATTTATTTTAGTGAAAAAATTGAGATAAAACTACAGTTTTTTTTAACTATCGCTAATCGCTTCATAAATAAACGAAATACTTGGTGAACATGATATTTTTATGAAAGAATGGAGCTACCTTTAGGCAGCTCCTTCGTTTATGATGATTTTTTTAACATTTCTGCTACTGTAAGTGCTGCTCCTTTTTTCGGCTCCTCCACAAACATATGTGTAACCGCACCTACAAAACGACCGTCTTGAATGATAGGACTGCCACTCATCCCCTGCAAAATACCGCCTGTTTTCTCAATGAGCTTTTTGTCAGTTACTATAAATTCAAGGCGTTCATTTTCGACCTTTGTAATTTCAATTGAAAAAGTTTCCACTTTACTGCCCTCGATCGCCGTGTAGATTTCAGCCTTCCCTGTTTTTATATCCTTTTCATGCATAATTTCAATTGCTTTAGGTAAACTTTGTTGATAACCGTCTTCCCAACGGCCAAAAATTCCATAAACTGTGTTTTTATCTATACTACCTAATCGATCCTGATGTTTTTCAATGGAGGATATTTTATAGCCAGGTTGGCCAGGTATACTTTTACGAATTTGCTGAATTGAAGCTAAAAATATGGAGCCAGCATGGAAAATAGGGGCTTCTTGTAAGGTTGAATCAACGATTTGGTGGCCTAATGCACCGTAATTTTTTGTCTCTGGATCAATGTATGTCAATGTTCCTACTCCATCTGTTTCATCTTTTAGAAAGGAAATAACATGTTCTGCTTCTTGCTCCTGTAAATCAAGTGTCACTTCTTTTCCTTCACTTTTTATCGTCCATTTCTGTTGTCCTTGACGAGCAACAGCTTGTTTGGCATCTGCAAGCGTTTTTACTGTAATATCATTTATTTTTTCAATAACAGCGCCTCCTTTCATCCACTGATTGGAAGCTAATAGCACATCATGCGCTACAAATACATGTGATAAATGCAGTTGAATTCCAATTGCTTCGCCCATCGGAATAAGCTTCTTTGCAGCGAAAGCTTGTACGGGCATGAATAATAAAACGATGAGTATAGGCAAAATGACAAATTGACGCCAACGACGATACATACGACACCTCCTTTTTGTTTTTGTCTTTTTACTATGTGTTGTTGTGGCATTCTTATAAGCGGTAAATATTTGTGCAAAAAGAAAAAACCCAGAAACAACGAACTGTTTCTGGATTCTTTGCTATCTCATTTGTTTTTTTCGTTCATTAGCCATTTTTAAGAGCTCTGTTGCGTGCTGCAAAGTTAAATCTGTAATTTCCGCTCCAGATATCATGCGACTAACTTCTTCAATACGAGCATCCGTATCTATTTCCAGCAATGACGTAAACGTTCGATCATGCTCGACTTCTTTTTTAATAAAATAATGATGATCAGCCATCGCAGCTACTTGCGGTAAATGCGAAATACATAAAACTTGCGAGTTAATGGATACTGCTGCAATTTTTTCTGCGATTGCTTGGGCTACCCGACCACTTACACCTGTATCTACCTCATCAAAAATAATAGAAGTTATGCCATTAGAGGATGAGAAAATCGTCTTTAACGCAAGCATCATACGTGATAATTCTCCACCAGAAGCAATTTTCGGTAAAGATTTTGGCGGCTCGCCCACATTTGTAGAAATATAAAAAATTACTTGATCTTTACCATTCGCATCAAAGTAAGGTAATTCATCAAAATTAACAATAAATTTTGCTTTTTCCATATGTAATTCACGTAGTTCGGCCATAATAGCTTCACTTAAGTTATGTGCAGCTTCCTTTCGTATAGTAGAAAGTTCTGCAGCAAGTTCATTTAGTACCGATTCCATTTCCAGTACTTTTCGTTCTTTTACTTGCAAAATCTCGTCTCGATTTAAAAGCTCATTTAGCTCTGTTTTAATTTTATCGTAATACGCTAAAATTTCTTCAACTGTTGAGCCATATTTACGTTTCAAATTTTGTAATAAGGCTAAACGTTGCTCAACCTCATTTAAACGAGCAGGATCAAATTCTAATTCATCCAAGACATTTTTGACCTGGTAGGCAGCGTCCTGTAATGCATAAAATGCAGTAGTGACGGATTCTGATGCCTCTTTAAATTGCTCGTCAATAGTCGCAGCATCCTCTAAAGCACCCATTGCATTGCCAATCCAGTCAAGGCCTTTTGATTCACCTTGAATAGCTTCATACGCTGCACTGGAGCGTTCGAAAATCTTATTGAAATTCATTAGACGGCGACGTTCGTCAAGTAACTCATCTTCCTCGCCAAGTTTTAAATTGGCATCCTCCAGCTCTTTCATTTGGAATTGGTACAAATCAATACGTTGCGCCATTAATTGTTCATCAATCGAAATTGAAGCTAATTCTTTTTTTAGTGAACGATATTCATCATATTGTGAACTGTACAAATCTAGAATTGGTGTAAGTTGTTCCTCGGCAAAGTGGTCAAGCAAATAGATATGCTGTTTCTCATCCATAAGTTCTTGATTTTCATGCTGTCCATGAATATCGATGAGACTAGACCCAATATCACGTAGTACAGATAATGGCACAAGTTTACCATTTACTCGACAAACACTTTTTCCAGAATCATTTAAATCACGACGCAAAATAATGGTATCTTCTTCAATTTCAATGCCGGCCTCTTCAAGTTTCTTATAAACAGGATGCCCAGAACTTGAAATTTGAAATAAACCACCTAATTCAGCCTTTTTAGCTCCATGACGAATAAATTCCGAATTCCCACGGCCGCCAGCAAGTAAATGCACTGCATCGATAATAATTGATTTTCCTGCACCTGTTTCACCTGTTAAAACAGTTAAACCACCTGAAAAACTAACTGTTAAATCCTCTATGATGGCAAAGTTTCGAATACTAAGCTCTCTTAACACAAAATGTCACCTCTGTATCAAATTACCCTGCTATTTTATAGCATGTCTAATAAGCGATTTTTTGTATTTTCACGCTCATCTTCGTTACGACAAATAATTAAAATTGTATCGTCTCCAGAAATAGTTCCTAAAATTTCAGGCCAATCTAAATGATCAAGTAGTGACGCGATAGCATTGGCATTACCTGGAAGAGCCTTCATTACTAGAAAGTGTGATGCACCGTCAATGCTGACAAAAGCATCGGCTAACGCACGATGTAATTTTTGTATAGGATTGAAACGTTGGTCTGCGGGCAAGCTATATTTATAGCGTCCATCCTGTAAAGGTACTTTAACAAGATGGAGTTCTTTAATGTCACGTGATACTGTTGCTTGTGTCACATTATAGCCTGCATCCTTTAAAAAATCGACTAAATCATCTTGTGTTTCAATTTCATGGTTAGCAATAATGTCCCGAATTCGTATATGTCTTTGTCCTTTGTTCATATCGGTCACCTCTTATAAATAGTTAGATATTTGTATATTTACACTACCATTTTAAACATAAAAGCACAAGAAAAAACACGGCTCTATAAACGAGCACGTGTTATTTTAGTGCACTATGCGCTTCTTCAACGAGTGCATTAAAAGCTGTATATGCAGGAATTTCTTCATTACCAATAGGATTCACTAAATGGAATAAAAATTCAATATTCCCTTCGCCTCCTGTAATTGGCGAAAACGAAGCATCCTTAACGACAAAGCCAACCTCTGTCGCCATTGCAGCTGTTTTTTCTAAAACTTCTAAATGTACTTTTTTATCACGAACAATGCCTTTTTTACCGACATTCTCTTTCCCAGCTTCAAACTGAGGCTTTACCAAAGCCATTACATCGCCACCTGGCATTAACACTGTTTTTAGGACAGGTAAAATAAGCGATAATGAAATAAAGCTAACGTCAATTGTTGCAAATTCTGGTAAGCCCTCTGTTAAATCTGCCGCTGTCGTATAACGGAAATTTGTTTTTTCCATTACAGTTACACGTTCATCAGAACGGATTTTCCATGCTAGTTGGTTGGAACCAACATCCAATGCATAGCAATGTCTTGCACCATTCTGTAATGCGCAATCAGTAAATCCTCCTGTAGAGGAGCCAATATCAAGCATTAGCTTCCCCTCTACAGACATATCAAAAATTTGTAGCGCTTTCTCAAGTTTCAAGCCGCCACGACTAACATATTTTAAATCAGAGCCTTTTACTTGTAGTGGTGCATCTACAGCAATCTTTTCCCCCGCTTTATCGATGCGAGTTTCATTAGAAAAAACAAGTCCTGCCATAATAGAGCGCTTTGCTTTTTCTCGCGTTTCGCATAACCCACGCTCTACAAGTAAAATGTCTACACGTTCTTTTGGTTGTTTTGTCATTATTTATTCAAACCTACTTGCTGTTTTTGTTGAAGTAACACATGCATACGTGCCACTGTATCCTCAGCCGTCATATGAATTTCAGCGAGTAGCTGATCAACATTACCATGCTCAATAA
Source organism: Lysinibacillus sp. NPDC058147 (assembly GCF_042884205.1). Lineage (NCBI taxonomy): Bacteria > Bacillati > Bacillota > Bacilli > Caryophanales > Bacillaceae > Lysinibacillus > Lysinibacillus sp. NPDC058147. The sequence goes on along the minus strand of NZ_JBHVUJ010000001.1, from coordinate 728,440 downwards.
AATGATCAGGTATCCCCATACGATCGATTATTGCACTTAAATAGCCATGGTCATGGGCAAATTCTAATACACCACTACCAAAACCACCTTGTAAGACTGCCTCTTCAATCGTCAATATCGGTTTACGGCTTGTTAATATACGGTGAAGCATATCCTCATCCATCGGTTTAATGAAACGAGCATTGACTACTTCTATCTCTACACCTTGCTGTGCTAGAATAGTGGCTGCTTCCATTGCCATAGGAATGGTCGTACCAAAAGTTAAAATCGTTGCATCCTTACCTTCACGCAACACTTCCCAGCTACCAATTGGTAACGTCATAAGTTCATCATCTAACGGAACGCCTATACCATTACCTCGCGGATAACGTAACGTAATTGGGCCGCTATCATAGTCAATGGCTGTTTTCACCATATGCTGACCTTCATTTTCATCTTTTGGCATCATAATTGTCATATTTGGTATATGACGAAGGAATGCAATGTCAAATACGCCTTGATGTGTTTCACCGTCTGCACCAACTAAACCTGCACGGTCAATGCCTATAAAGACATTTAGGTTTGGACGTGCGATATCATGTAATACTTGGTCATACGCACGTTGAAGGAATGTTGAGTAAATGGCTAAAAATGGCTTCATTTTTTGTGTTGCTAGACCTGCTGCCATCGTTGCCGCATGTTGTTCTGCGATACCTACATCGAAGAAACGTTCTGGGAAATCCTTTTGGATACCTTGTAATTTCGAACCAACTGGCATTGCAGGAGTAATTGTGACAACTCGTTTATCCTCATGGGCAATTTTGCGAACTGTCTCAGCAATCAAACTACTCCAAGCTGGGCCTTTCGTCTCTGACTTTACAAAGGCACCGTTTTCAATTTTATAAGGTCCTGTCCCATGCCAATTACCAATTGTATCATCTTCAGCTGGTTTATAGCCTTTGCCTTTTTTCGTAATGACATGTACGAGCACTGGGCCTTTTACTTTTTTAGCTTGTGATAACGTTGCCTCAAGAGCGTCAAAATCATGTCCATCAATCGGACCTAGATATTTAAATCCTAGCTCCTCAAAGAACACTCCTGATACCACTAAATATTTTAAGCTATCCTTTAGGCGCTCAGCAGTTGTAGCAAGCTTACCACCTAACACAGGAATCTTATTAATGAGCGATTCCAATTCTTCTTTTGCTTTTGAATATTCTTTGGCTGTACGAAGACGCCCTAGTACATTGTGTAACGCTCCGACATTTGGAGCAATTGACATTTCATTATCGTTTAAAATGACAATCATATTTGTTTTAGCATGGCCGATATGGTTTAATGCCTCCAGCGCCATACCGCCAGTTAAAGCTCCATCTCCAATAATTGGTATCACGAAGTTCTTTTCTTTTTTGATATCACGTGCTGCTGCCATACCCATGGCTCCTGACAAAGATGTCGAGCTGTGACCGGTCTCCCACTCATCATGTTCACTCTCCACACGCTTTGGAAAACCACAAAGCCCATTGAACTGACGTAATGTATCAAATTGATTTGCACGACCTGTCAAAATTTTATGCACGTAAGCTTGGTGGCCAACATCCCATAAAAACTTATCTTGTGGACTGTCAAACATTTTATGGAGCATAATTGTTAGCTCCACAACACCTAGGTTCGGTCCGATATGACCACCTGTGACAGAACATTTTTCGATTAAGAAGGTACGAATTTCTTTTGCAAGTCGCTCAAGCCCCTTCTTATCTAAGCTTTTTAAAAAGGCTGGACTAGTTATCTTATTTAAATCCACCTTTCTCACACACCTTTTCAATAAATTATTCACCGCAATCGTGTTTCCACTATTATAACAGTGTTATTAATATGCTAAAAGTACGAACACTTTATTGTTTGCACATCGGCAAACGCCCTCACCTATTCTAGCATATTATGTGCCTTTAACGCCTCGTTTTTCCCCTAGTTTTTACGATGTACAATATAGGCTGCAAACTCACGCAATAAGCTGGCATCTACTTCCAATTTATCTAGTGCGTTAATGGCATGCTGATAATGCTCAGCAAGCTTTTCTTTTGCCCCATCTAAAGATAATAGAGCTGGGTATGTGCTTTTATCACTTGCTACATCTTTACCGGCAGTTTTACCTAGTTCTTCTGTAGTCCCCTCAATATCTAAAATATCGTCTTGAATTTGGAAGGCAAGACCGATATGATGCGCATATTCCGTTAAAGTTTCGCGAGTTTCTTGCGTTACATCAGCTAACACTGCTCCCGCTTCAATACTAAATCGTAAAAGAGCGCCCGTTTTATTGATATGGACATGCTCAAGCTCAGCTAAGTCTAGCTGACGCTTCTCACCTTCCATATCGAGTACTTGACCCCCAACCATACCTTCTGCACCAGCTGCTTTACTTAACAGATTGACTAGTTCAATACGTTTTTCAGCTGAGACATCCATGCGTGCTAAAATACCAAACGCAAGTGTATTTAAGGCATCCCCTGCAAGAGTCGCTAAAGCCTCGCCATAAACTTTATGATTTGTAGGCTTACCTCTACGGAAATCATCATTATCCATACTTGGTAAATCATCATGGATTAACGAATACGTATGAATGATTTCAACAACTGATCCTACAGTTAAACCATCCTTCAAATTCTTATTGTATAGTTCAAGAACAGCCAATACGAAAAGAGGTCGAATACGTTTACCTCCGGCTTTTAATGAATAAAGCATTGAATCTTTTAAATTAGCTGGTGCATCAATTTTCTCAACTAGTGCAAACATTTCAGCTTCAACTTGTGGTATGTTGCTTTCAATAAAATGTTTTAATTGCTCGTTCATTTCTTAGTTCTCTCCCTTTAGTGGATCAAATGCTGTAGTCTCACCTGTCTCTTGGACAATAGAAATTAATTGCTCCTCAGCATGTTGTAGCTTGCTATGGCAAAATTGTGATAGTTCCATACCTTGTTTATATAAATCAATCGCGTTTTCTAGAGGTACATCGCCTTGCTCTAACTGACGGACAATTTCCTCAAGTGCCGTCATTGCATCTGCGAAAGTTTGTTGTTTCTCTGCCACAATTATTCCCCCTCATTTTTTGGCAAGATCTTTACTACATCTGCTATAACCTTTCCATCGTGGAAGGAAAGTGTTAACTGATCATGCGGCTTTACATCAGCCGATGATTTTAACATTTGATTATCTTTATAAGCTACTGTGAAGCCCCTTGTTAAAATGGCAAGTGGATTCAATGCCTCTAAAGTTCTGACAGTTGCCTCAAATTGTTGTTTTTGCTTCGTTACGTAATGCGTCGCAGCACGAGTTAATTGTTGGACGTTAGTTTCTAGCTCTCGTTGATGGAAAGCTAATGCCTTTTTAGGTGAATGCTGCTCTACCGCACTATGTAAATGTTGAAACTGCGCTGTTTTCTTCATTAAATCGACCTGCATCGCTTTTTGCAATCCTGATTCAAGTTGTGCTAGCTTTTCCGTAAAAGGTCGATATAAGCGTTCTGGCATCGATAAAGGATAAGATTGTTGGAGCTTATTTAGACGTTGACGCTCTGCCATAAGTTGCGCTCTTACAATTTGATGCAGTTGTGATTTTTGTGTAAGTACCCGTTGAAACAAATCTTGTTGATCGGGTACAGCCATTTCAGCCGCTGCAGTTGGTGTCGGTGCGCGCAAATCAGCTACATAATCCGCGATAGTCGTATCGGTTTCATGACCTACTGCACTAATAATCGGGATACGGCTTCCAAAAATCGCTCGTGCTACAGCTTCCTCATTAAATGCCCATAAATCCTCAATCGATCCACCGCCACGCCCAACAATCAGTACATCGCAACTCTCATCGATATTCGCTCGCTCAATATTATGAACAATATTTGGCGCTGCTTGTGCTCCCTGTACTAGGGTTGGATAAATAAAAACTTCGGCAAGTGGATAGCGTCTCTTTAATGTTGTACAGATATCTCGAATGGCAGCACCTGTTGTCGACGTTAAAACACCGATTTTTTCTGGAAACCTCGGAATTGGTTGTTTCCACTCAGGTTTAAAAAGCCCTTCTTTTTGTAACTGCTCTTTCAGCTGGTTAAAGGCAACAAACAAGCTACCAATTCCATCTGGTTGCATTTCCTGTACATATAATTGATATGTACCGTAGCCTTCATAAACGTTTACATCTCCGCGGATAAATACTTGCATACCTTCCTTTGGTTCAAACGCTAATTTTGTGGCTGCTGTTTTAAACATGGTAGCAGCAATTCGTGCTCCATCATCCTTTAATGTAAAGTAAATATGCCCTGATTGATGTATCTTGACATTAGATAGCTCACCCTTTACATAGACTTCACGTAAATGCGGATCAGCATCAAATTTCCGTTTAATATATTTTGTTAATGCTTTTACAGTTAAATAAGAAGCAGATGACATTTTTCCGGCTCCTTTACTAAAATCAAGTTTTTCACAAAACTACACCTATCATAACATTTTTTATTGCACCTGACGTGCCAAAATGCAGTTTCGTTAGAAAAAACGACTGTCTTTCATAGTATTGAAAACCTTACTATAACATTTCTATATAATAGTTACCTCAATAAAGCTTTCATAAAATGATATAACTGCTTGTGCAAAATGTATCAGATTTACAAATTACGAAATTTCACTACAACTCTCCTGCAAAGCGAGGGGTTGATTTCCGTTCCTACTGAGCGCTTTCAAGGGGACGGATTGTACCGCCTGAGCGACGGTAAGAAACCCAAGCGACGGATATATCTGTCACAGTGACGGTATGAACTGCCGGAACGACGGATCGAACCGCCAGTGCAACGATCAGTAACCTCCTCATTTAAACGCTAAGACATTTACTAAAAATACCTAACATTTCATTTTTTTAACAACAAAATAGCCTCACAACTAATTAAAGTTATGAGGCTTTATAAATTAATAAAATATTAATAAGAGAGTACCTACAAGAAAGCAATAATATGTAAAGTAGCTGAGCTTGCCACTTTTCATGATTCCCATAAACCAACGCATTGCAAAATAAGTCATGAATAATGTCACAACAAATGTCGACGTGTAAGGAATTAATAAAGCACCTTTATTTGGCTCATTTAAAAAATCTGAAATTCCAAGGACAACCCCACCTAGACTTACGGGAATATAAAGCATGAAGGAAAATCGCAAAGCAGTTTCCTGCTTCATACCAACTGTAATGGCTGAAATAATGGTTGCTCCCGAACGGCTAATGCCAGGTGTTAATGCAACAGCTTGACCAAGACCTACGATAATGGCGTCTTTAGCAGTCAAATCCGCATCCTTTTTCGTACCACGCATATTACGAATTAGCCATAGGGCAATACCTGTCACAAATAGCATAAGAGCTATCGTAGTCATATTAACATTATCAGCAATAACATCCCGTAATAAAAAACCTAAAACGCCTGCTGGAATAGAACCAATCACAATGAATACGGCAAAACGGAAATCAGCTTTATAACGATTCTTTCCTGTTTTTAGATAAAGGAAAAAGTTTGTGATAAGTCGGACAATATCCTCGCGATAAATATAGACTATAGCTAGTAAAGAAGCTGTGTTTGTTAAAATAGCAAAAGTAAAACCTTGCTCACCGAGACCAAGAATTTCGCTAGCAATCATAACATGTCCGCTCGATGATACAGGAATTGGCTCAGTAAATCCTTGTACAAGACCGATAATGATATGTTTGATTATAAGTATTAAATCCATAAAAACCTCCCTATTAATATGTATGACCCAAACGTTACATTAGACGTATGTTTACCCAGAAAGTAAAATAACGCAAAAAAAGCTATCTCAATAAAAATATTGAGATAGCTTTTTTGCAAACTAAAGAGTCATTCAATCATTCAAAATTATAACTTAACTGTATGTGCAAGCTTATTTTCTGCTGCTTGAACTGTGTTGAATAGAAGCATAGTAATTGTCATTGGTCCTACACCGCCTGGTACAGGTGTAATGTGAGAAGCAATACCATCGACCTCATTAAAGTTTACGTCACCGCAAAGCTTGTTGTTTTCATCACGATTAATGCCAACATCTATAACAACTGCGCCTTCTTTAACATGTTCCTTCGTAATAAAGTTTGCACGTCCAACTGCCGCAATTAATATATCTGCTTGTTTAGTGAATGAAGGTAGATTTGGTGTTTTGGAATGCGTATATGTAACGGTTGCATCTTTTTGTAGAAGAAGTTGTCCCATTGGTTTCCCAACGATATGACTACGACCCACGATAACCGCATGCTTTCCTGCTATTTCAATTCCTGAATATTCAAGAAGCTTCATTACGCCAAACGGTGTACAAGGCAAAAATGTTTCTTGGCCAAGCATCATTTTCCCAACACTTACTGGTGAGAAGCCATCAACGTCTTTTTCCACAGCAATTGTGGCAATAACAGTATCCTCATCAATATGTTTTGGGAGTGGTAATTGTACTAAAATCCCATGAATATCTTCACGTTTATTTAATAATTCAATTTGTGCTAATAATGCTTCCTGCGTAGTCTCTTCTGGCAGTTTGATTAACTCAGAAAACATACCGATAGCTTCACAAGATTTTTGCTTATTTCTCACGTATGTAGCCGAGGCTTGGTTGTCTCCTACTAAAACAACCGCTAAGCCTGGTGTTAATCCCTGCTCTTTTAAACGTGTTACTCGCTCTGCTACTGAATTACGAATTTCTTGACCAATTTCTTTACCATTAATAATTGCACTTGACATAGACCTTAGTTACTCCTTCCAATTCAACACATTTTATTGTTCTGTAAATTTAGAAAGTACGCCATTAACAAATTTCGACGAGCCATCGTCGCCAAATGTTTTGCATAACTCGATTGCTTCATTAAGTACTACTCTTTTTGGTGTTTCTGGCATGTATAAAATCTCGTATACAGCTAGACGTAAAACCGTTCTTTCAATTTTAGGTAAACGGGCAAGTGACCACTTTTCAAGATGCTGCTCTAAAGTAGCATCGATTTCCTCTAAATGTTCAACTGTTCCAGTAACAATCTTTTCGTAGAAGACATTTGTAGGTTGTCCTTTAATATGACCCATTGCTTCTTCTACTGTTAGTTCAGTATTGTCTAGCTGAAACAAAACTTGCAACGCTTTTTCGCGTGCCTCATGTCGTTTCATGTAAAGCTCTCCTTCTTAAGTGGCATTAAGGTTTATAATAGCATAAATTCGTACGAGAAACACGAATTCAAGCAAGTTTTCAATAATCTGATACCTTTTTCAAGCAAGTTTTTGTTTATTTTAATACCCTTCAATCAACTTTATGAAATTAAATTTAGAAAAATGAAAAACCATCATTATCTTTTAAATAACAATAATGTTATAATTAAGGAAATTAACTTCATTTTCCGAGGTGTTCATTATGCATTATGAAGTTACATGTACAAGCTGTAAAAGAACTTTCAAGTTATATGAGGGTGAGGAACAATATAAGCAATACAAAGAACGTAAATCCCACTTATTTTACTGCGAGAATTGTAAACATAAAATTCGTTTTGATGCCATAAGAGATTTCTTTAGAAATTACTAGAGAATGCCTGCTACATTGACTTCGGAGCATCAAAGGAAATTTCTTGAGCCACCTTGTATAGCTACGAACGAATACTTCCACACTGAAAAAATCAAAACAAATCTTTTGACCCTATAGTTACTATAGGGTTTATTGTATTACATGGAAATATTCTAGTAGATTTAGATTTGAAGGAGAACAAAATGAATAAGAAACAAATTTTAACCTTAAGTATTTTATTATCGAATTTATTCATTGCCTTTTTAGGTATTGGTTTAGTTATACCCGTGCTACCTACAATCATGAATGAGCTAAAAATTTCAGGCTCAGTCGTTGGTTATATGGTGGCGGCATTTGCTATTACTCAACTTATAGTGTCACCGATTTCCGGTAAAATGGTGGATAATATTGGCCGAAAAATTATGATCGTTGCAGGTCTTTTTATATTCGGTTTTTCAGAGCTGTTATTCGGGCTTGGACGCACAATTGAAATACTCTTTATCTCACGTATGCTTGGTGGTGTAAGTGCTGCCTTCATTATGCCGGCGGTCACTGCTTATATCGCTGATATTACAACCTTGTCACAACGTCCAAAGGCACTAGGTTATATGAGTGCAGCGATTAGTACTGGCTTTATTATCGGACCTGGTATCGGTGGATTTTTGGCGGAATTCGGAACACGCATACCATTTTACGCTGCTGGTATACTTGGATTTTTAGCAGGTATCTTGTCATTTATTTTGTTAAAAGAACCGACACGTGCTTCAGATGGTGAAGAATCTGCACCATCAATTTTAGGCAGTGTGAAGCGTATTTTTAGTCCACTCTACCTTATTCCATTCGTGCTTATTTTCGTACTATCATTTGGTTTAGCAGCATTTGAATCGTTATTTAGCCTATTTGTGGATCATAAATTTGCATTTACACCTTCAGATATCGCGATTATTATTACGGGGAGTGGAATAGTCGGGGCCCTTGCTCAGCTAGTGTTATTCGATGGGCTTACAAAGAAAATGGGCGAAATCAATCTTATTCGTTATTCGCTCGTCCTATCTGCTGTACTAACCTTTGCTATGACCGTTGTTAGCCACTATTTCGCAATATTATTTGTAACATTCTTTATTTTCGTCGGCTTCGATTTAATACGTCCTGCCGTTACTTCCTATTTATCGAAAATCGCTGGTAATGAACAAGGTTTCGTTGGTGGCATGAACTCTATGTTTACAAGTCTCGGTAATATATTCGGCCCTATTTTAGGTGGGGTATTGTTCGATATCAATTTAAACTATCCATATTACTTTGCGACAATTGTTTTAACAATCGGCGTAATACTCGCTTTATTCTGGAGAAAGCCAAAGCATATTGAAATATAATAAAGAAACGATATTAATTACTACTGATCAATTTCCGTTAACAAATATGAAAAAGAAGGATTGCCTATAGGGCAATCCTTCTTTTTATTCATGTACAGCTACTTCTTCTTTTTCAAAGTGAATACCTGTAATGTGAACATTCACTTCAGCAGTTTCAAGTGCTGTCATATTAAAAATCGCTTGGCGAATTTGAGTTTGTACTTCCTTCGCCACTTTTGGGATTGTATAGCCGTATTTTACAGAGCAAAATACATCAATGGCAATCTCACCAGTTTCAGTAACACCCGATTTAATGCCTTTATTGTGAACTTTTTTACCGAAGCGTTCTACTACGCCTGTAGCAATATTACCACGAGTTGCCGCGACCCCTTCTACCTCGTTCACTGCGATTCCGGCAACAACCTCGATTACTTCCGCTGCTACTTCAATTTTCCCAAGTTCTTCTTTTCCAGAAGGCGTTGGTTGTACGAAAGATTGTCCTACTTTCTCTGCCATACAAATATCATCCTTTCCCTTACACATCACAAACAAATGCTGTACTTACGCTTATTATACTATAAAAAGGAATGTTTGGCTTAGTAAAGCCGATTTAATTTATTTGGGACAGGCTAATAGCGACAAATTCAAATAATTTCTCAATAAAAATGAAAAGCGAAGAAATCTTCATAGATTTCTTCGCCAAAACAATGTTCTTTATCTTCAAGTAAAAATATATCCATTCAATAATAGTTCCCTTTAACGGACTAACTAATCTACTTCTAAAGCGAAGGCGTAGAAAGCGTCGCCACGAGATAAATTCGCTTCCTTTTCATCTTTCCACCATACGCCATATGAATAATAATAAACTCCAGGCTGTGTAGGTGCTGTAAAATGATTGTCTTTGACCATGACTTCAATTTCTTTGTTATCACTCATTTGTACAACATGAATTTCATTTGGTTTTGGTTCGTATTCCATCACAAGTGTTATATTTTCACCAGATTTAACTTTTATAGGTTTTTTACCTTCTAATAGTTCAACCGGTCCAGCGGTATCAACGCATTTATTTGGCCAACAATAGGTACCGAGTGTAGTTTCAAATTTTTTATTATCAATTTCTATATAGACTTTAGGAGGCTTTCCTCCTGGCAATCCATTAGTATTTGAACACCCCATTATGATAAGTCCAAAAAGAGCTACTAAATATAAAAAATATTTCTTCTTCATACATATCCCCCCTTTATATTTGACGCACTCGTTAATACAACGTTACAAAACAGTTTTTATATTTGAAAAGCCTATTTTTATATAATTTGACACTTGAGCTTTCCCTTCTCCTTTCGTACTATCGTTTAATAATACGTAATTTACAAGTATATGAAATACATAGAATTGGCGTTAAGCACTTTTTTATCGTATGTTACGTTCAGATTCAAACACGTTTGTATGCTACCGGATGTAATTCGGTATTCATCAGATATTTCGATGTTTAGTTTTATTCCAATTCCCCCTTCATTAAATAACGTTCATCATTAGTTCCATTTCAGACGCTGCGTAAATTACGTTGCTGACCGTTAAAGGTTCGCCCATGTATACATATAAGGCACCCTGACCTTCAATGTAATATACGTCTATTTTACGCCCAGTTCGTTCGAGTAGTTTGCGTTGGATATTAATAATACTTGCTGCAATATTCATTCCGTTCAATCCCCCTTATAATTCCGTTTGATTTTGCTAAACACTTAAGATGATAAATACGTCGACTGGCGATTTAAAACCGGTTTTAACCACGTTTATAAAGGCGAAATAAGGCGCTTAGCTTCCTCATTATTAATACCCGAGCATAGGATTAAAAAGCTAAATAAATTTGCTGTAGTTCATTTAACATATTCAAAAGAAACTTCAAGTGATTTTCCTATTACATTACTATTTACATTGAGTGAGTTAGAAGAATACTGTAAGACTGTTTCAAAATTTGATTAAACAAACAGGGGATATTAGTTAAAACTAATAAAAGCGGCGTTGGCGCAACTAACTTTCAACGTCCATTGTTAGCGCAACGATTAGTCGTATTCTTTAATGGTTTGTGTGCGTATGCCCGATAAGCGCATTTGTTCTTTAACGATGATTAGCGCAAAATATGCACTTATATGATTACCCTTTAAACGAACTCAATTAACAATTAACGTCACTCATAAATGTTGGCGCTGTTATTAGCGCTTTTTTTCGTTTTAGGATTAATCGTTTTTAGTTCGATCGAATTCATATTTTTAAATCAAAAATGCCGGTACGCTGATCATTTTTATGCACAAAAAAGACCCCTAACTAATCAGTTTCGTTAAAGGGTCTAAAAATCGGATATTCCATTTTGTTTTATTCCTAATTCTATTCCGCTCACAAATATCGCACAACTATTTAGCGAGCATCAGCGATTGAAACACCGACTTGCGTTGCGTCTGTCTTCTTTCAAATTCGAGTATTGTATAGGAATTTTTCTGCATTTAGTTGCGCTTTATTACTGAATAGATTTCTAAGCTACTAAGTCCTTATCGGCTCGGTAGATTATAACAGTCAATCTCATTTGTTACATTTTTACCATTAATCTACCAACTAAAACTTTGCTATGTTACAATTTCGATATAGTAAAAATTACTATTTAGTTAAAAAAGTAGGAGGATTTGAGTTGTGAATAGTTTAAATACAGAAGATATGAATCATTTTAATTCAGGAGATATTTTATTTAGTGCTTTCTCGATTTTCGGGTTATTACTTTCTCTTGTTCCATTTATTTTTTTCGTTTGGTTTGCTATCAGTACAACTAAGCAATTAAAAAGGAAATCAATACTATTGGAAGAAATCAATGAAAAATTAAAACGTTAACAAGGACTATTATCACCTTTTAACAAACCAAACAATAGCCATCATACATAAATCTAAGGGCTTGTGTTAGCGTAACACCCGATGTACACAAGTCCAATTCCTCGGAATCCCCACCTTTATATGCTTCTGACTCTAAAAACTATATTTACGACTCTAAACTTTATGCTACCGTTGACACTCGTGCATATTCGTATTTAGCCATTATATCGCTCCTAAGTTTTGATAACATTTATAAGGCTATACTATCGTATTAGTAAAACGCTCCAATATTGGCAAGTTATTACATTATTGAAGTAAAAAAAATAAGACGAACTATAATCGACTTACGTTTATTAAACACCCCAACTGTTTGAATAAGCGAGCGTCTACATTACCACGCTTCTCATTTTATTAACTTATATCAATAATTCTGACTACTCCCACAGCTAAAGCAGTGGGGTTCTTATGTACTTAAGAGAAGCGTTACAAAGCTCTCCACAGATGGTGTTGCCATGTCCTGTGTACAACATCTTCCAAGACAAAAGCATTCTTATTAGTATGTAAGTCTAGCTTTATGCGTGCTTGGTCTACTGATAAATTTCGTGTATGCAACGTCAATCACTCTCCTTAATTCGGAGTATAACGTCCTTGACACCGCATGAAAATAGGCTTTCATGACTTTTATTTTGAGCTATTAAAACGCTTTATGAACTTATAGGGATTCCTGCGCTTAAAGTTTGGAAGCTGTATGCTCCCTGTAATGTCATTCAAATCAAATATCCCTGTTCTCTGTTTATTTTTGGACATAAAAAACCTCCTAACTAATTAAAGTTAGAAGGTAATAAAATTGCGAACTTTGATAGATATTCTATTCCCCAAATCCACAAATCAATTACTTGCTTGTCCCCAAAATATCATTTTCTTCAAGGAACTTCGTATTGAATTGCGCTGATTTGAAAACATCATTGTTCATCAATGCCTGGTGAACGGAATTGTTGTGTTAGAAAAAAATCACAAGTGATTCATTCACTTGAATACCATCTTTCTTTCCTTCACGAATTAATAGTCCAAATATATTTTTCTATAGATATAAAGATCGTTGATATACTGCCATTTAAAGGTTGGTAAAACTATTTTTGCTCTTTGATATTTATCAAAGACTGATTAAACTTGACTGACTCTTCCCACTGGGGAAAATGACTTGAATTTTCGAACCAAACGATTTTTTTTGCTGTTTTTATTGTGTGATAGTAATCCTCTACTAATGAAGAAGAAACATGCTTATCATGACGCCCTTCAAAAAACGTAATAGGGACATCGAAACTCTTGTATTCACTAAAATCAATTTTCATGAGCTCTTGCCATAAATATTGAATAGATTGCAGACTCCCTTTTTCGCGGTTGATTAAATCTTTAAATGTGTACTTTGATGAAAAAATGAAATCCCTTACCAGTTGGTTGTAATTGCTTTTTCCATATAATGAATGTCTGTATCGAACTACTAATTTAGTAACAAATAATAAATCGTTTAACCACTCTTTTTGAGTCAATGTAAGGTCAATATTTTCCAATCGCTGAACAATCTTTTTTTTATTTTGTTCTTGACTTTCTTTCAGAACAAAATCATATTGACACTGCAACCCTTTTTTCATGTTAACAACTTGACCACATCCAAAATAACTATGTACTAGCTGTGGATATTTTTTAATAAAAATTAAACCTAGGACACTTCCCCACGAGTGCCCTAAAAGGTAAACTTTCTCTTGTTTAAACGTTTCTAATAAATATTGAATTAAACTGTATAGATCTTCTATATAAGTTTCAATAGTTATTTGTTCCTCTTTCGAAAAAGCATAGTAAGATTTCCCAGCCCCTCTTTGTTCCCAGACTACAACATTAAATGTTTTTCCCAGTTCTGAGTTATATTTATAAATCAGTGGTAAAGCAGCATCACCTGGACCACCATGTAAATACACTAACAGAGGCAGATTGTTATCTTCACTAAAAATGGAAATAAATTGTTTTGATGAGCCAATTTTTATATAGTTTGACACTTGAGTTTTCATTTTCTTCCCCTTTCTTACTATCATTTTCGATTCGAGATAACATCTTTAAATTTGTGCCACTACAGCGCCACCTTCCATTCCATATCCAGTCTATAAAATTGCAAGTACTTACTTTGTGTTGATCCTGAATTATTTTTATTGTATCATTTTTCCAAAATTTATTTTATTTAAGCGTCAATAAGTACAATAGTATATAAAAAAATAAGCCGATCCTAAAATCGACTTACATTTATTAAATATCCCATAAGCGAGAGTCTACACGACCACGCTTCTCACTTTATTAACTTTTATAAATTATTGTAAATATGTAGTGTTACTGTCTTTTTTCAACAAATAACAAAATTAGTGTTGCAAATGGACCTAACACAAGAGAAAGTAAAAACCAATTGAACCCCGTTCTATTCTTCCCTTGTGCAAGTGCAGCATTTATCAATGCCAATGTACCCCAACCTACGACATATTGATTATCCATCATCTGTCCTCCCTATTTCATTTAACCCTACTGCACCGTTAGTGTAGATTTCTTCATAAATTTGATTATAACACATCCAAATAACATGCTTCATAAAAGGTGTTAATACTGTTAAATCAAATACGCCTGAACACTAATTAATTTTAGACAAATAAAAAACCTCCTGACTAGTAAAGTCAGAAGGTATAAGAAATAGACGTTAGCGTTCTATTTTGTTGTTAACGAAACAATTATTTGTTTGTCCCTAAAACATCATTCTCTTCAAGGAACTTCGTATTGAATAAATCAAAGCGCAAGTAATTTATGGACTAAAGGAAATCTATGAAGTGGTGGAATTAATCAAAGTCACTGATATTCCACGCAGTAATATTATTACTGGGAAAAGCGTTTGAATCGTACTGATAAATACGCTGATGTGAAAGTCGCAATTCAGTCTATTTATCATGAACATAAGGGACGTTATGGTTATCGGCGAATTGCCAAAGAACTAAAAAAATAAGGCATTCAACATGATCCTAAAACGATTAACTGTTTGATGAATGCCATTGGCATAAAGTGTGAAGTCCGCATGAAAAAATACCGTTCGTATAAAGGAAACGTCGGTAAAATCGCCCCAAACATATTACAACGCGATTTTACGGCGCAAAAAATGAACGAGAAATGGGTAACAGACGTGAAAGAGTTCCATCTATTTGATGAAAAACGCTATTTATCACCTGTCCTTGATTTATGCAATGGCGAAATCATTGCATATACGGTAATGAATCGTCCAGTGTATAAGCTAGTCCATAATATGTTAGAAAAAGCATTGGCGCCTTCAATCAGGTGATCAAGTCATTCTTCATTCGGATCAAGGTTGGCATTATCAAATGAAAAAGTATCAACAAACATTAAAACAACATGGAATTACACAGAGTATGTCCCGTAAGGGCAATTGTTTGGATAACGCAGTCATTGAAAATTTCTTTGGCTTATTAAAATCTGAACTCCTGTATCTACAAGAATTTGAATTCATGGCACATTTTGAACAGGAACTCAAAGACTATATTCACTATTACAATCACAAACGAATGAAAGAAAAATTAAAAGACCTAAGCCCGGTGAAGTACCGAACTCAGGTCTTAGAAGTTGCTTAACTAAAAATGTCTAACTTTTTTGGGTCAGATCACTAAATGTACACTTGCTTTTAAAATTGAATAATATGCGCTTTTAATTACTTACATAAGGTGCTAAAGCAGAAATTCCATGATTGTCAGTAACTGCTTTTTTATGAGTCAACGAATACGCGTAATAGCCTGCTAAATCTCCTGATATACTACCTTTTGGAGTATAGTTTATTGTTTTGTAAGTTGGAATGCTTGATGGTACAGCTCCTTTAAATCCAAAATAGGCCATTTTGTCACTATGCATATCATATACACCATTTAGCCATTCATTTTCAATATATAGGTTTTTAATTTCTGAATCATATACTTTGTTTATATTCGCATTCCATTGTGTAGATGAAATTTGATTCTTAGGAATTGGAAGTGGATTAAACGTATAAACTCCGCTTATTGTCTTTTTATTAACAGCACCACCATATTTCCATGGAGTACTAGTTAACCAATTAGCTGATCGAATATCTAAATAAGTTTTAGCAGCTAAGTAACCACCTAGTGAATGGCCAGTAAAATACCACTGATAACCGCTATACGTTGGGTAATTAGAATATATGTAATTCAAGTATAGTTGAATTTGGTTTAGTTGCCCTGGTGTACACCTTCAGCAATGTTTTTAGAAGTTAATATATCTGATAATGACTTTGAATCTGTACCAGCAAAAGCAAAATAAACCTTACCTACACTAGTGGCACTCGGCTCTTTTACAATTGTCATAATTTCAAGTCCTGTAGAATCTAAAGAACCAAGATTGCCATTTGTTTGTCTTGCTACTTCATGGAAGGGATTTCCTATAACGCTTAAAGTATCAATTACTTTAAATTTATTTCCGTATATTGCATTTAAGTTACTCTGGATTTTTTGCTTACCAGTTGAGAAACCATCTACGTTATATGCTTGTTTGGCGAAATTATAGTATACATCGTTTGGATTGTCTGCATATCCCGCTTGTGCTTTACTTGTATCCATAGTAAATGTAACTATTAGTAGGATAGCAGAAAGTAAAACTGTAAAACTTAATTTTTTAAACATAATAAAATATTACCTCCTTTAGTAAATTCGTTAGTAATCATCTGCTATTTTAGTTATTTTTTCTACATGTATATCGGAAATTAACAAGAAAATTACCAAAACGATAGATAACACTGCTTAATTCTCTTTAAAAACAGGTGAAGATACTTTCATCTGTTTCATTTTTTGAGATTTTAATGGGTTTAACTTACAATTAAATTAATAAGGAGTTGATGGAATATATTACTTCATTGATAAAGCTGTTTATATAATAAAGATTGATTATTTCTGGATGCGAATCTTCAATTAAAGCAACCCGTTAGTTTAAAAAGAACTTTAGTTTCTAAATAAAGCGATATTTACGTGAAAATTGCGTGATAACCAAAATAATCGTTAACCCAACAACGAGATACCACATTATATGAAAAGGAACTATGAACATTAATACACCAAATAAAATAGCTGTTAAAGTGCTAACTGTAATTAATTGTATACTCGTAAATTTATCTTTAATAAAATAATATAAAGTGAGTGGTATCGCTAAAGTAAATATCGGAATATAAATTGTTATAATAGATATTTTAATAAGGGATATTGAAAGTACTGCTATTACGAAGCCTATTGACATAGCAAGGCCTATTGATGAAAGCAGATATTGAGAAACAAACTAAAGAAACGAATGGCAACAGCAATATTGAAGGATTATGCGCTTTTTCTATATTCATTACATTTGTAAAACCTAAAAGACATAATAAAGTAAACGGAATCGTCAAATATCCTAATTCAAAGTGATTACCTAGATTAATATGACTAACCTCTAGTTTGCCGATCATTATTATTACAAGTGATGCACAAATTTGACCAATCATCCCCCAAATGCTTGATAATTTAAAAGCTTGCCTAAGTTTATCCGTAATTACAATTGAAACGATGCCAATTAATAAAGCTAAATATAACAAATTTTCCCTCTCGAAATAATTCATTAGAAATACTTAAAGTTAAATATCACTACCCAAAATTATACAGCATACAGAAAAATAACTAAATACAATAGTGATGCTTTGAACTAGATTACTCCGTTAGTTTAAGTACATTTCTTCAAAATCTCCAAAGTAAAATTATCACCTAAATTTCCAATAAATAAATCTCACCTTTAAAAATCTATAGAGATGAGATGTTTTTAATTAAACTTTATTACAAATTATCAATTTTTATTATAAATGATCAAACTTTTTTATAAAGCTACACATACTACTTCGCTTTGTACTTAGAGGTGGTATGGTATGGTATGGTACGGTTTTGTTCAGTTTTCTCGGTCAAGTTTGAGTAAAAGGAACAATTACTATGTCGCCTTTCTTGAATCTTGTAACATCTTTTACTAGTGATCTTTTTTATTTTAAATAGCATTCCTAATAGTTTCCAATATCTCTAAAAACAATGGTGATAATTGTATCAATACATATCCAAGCCCTGCATTCATAATCATCAATATCGCCTGTTAACAATAATGAATTTGTTTCAAAATCAATATGCTTTTCTTTTAACTGAATGAGTGTATTCATACGAATACCTGTCTTAAAGATTGTTTGAATGGCTACCGCATCACGAAACTGTATGAAATCCGTCATATCGAGTAATGACAATAAGATTGATAATTGCTTCTCATCTGCTGGGAGCTTGATTTTGGTATCCACACGTATACATACATCCTTCCAAAAGTTCTTCTCTAACCAACCATTATCATAGAAACGATTCAAAACAGCTTTAATTACTCGTAAGCGGTTTTGTTTCGAAACTTCTGAGATATCTCCTAGTTTCGAGAGCCAATTGAATATCACTTCTAGTGTAATTTCATAGAGAAATTCGATTCTCATAGCTTCCACTAAACGATTAAACGTGTATATATACTCCTTGACAGTTGCCTTCCTAACACCTGATAACCGCATTTGTTCTTTTACGATGAGTAGTGCATTAGCGACTTTGATGCCCTTCTTTCCTTCTTTCACCTCAGTTACGTCCACTAAAATTTTCGGTGGTGCAATTAGCTCTGTGTCATCCTGTTGAAATGCTCCATTAAAGTTTGGAAGCTGTATGCTCCCTATAATGTCATTCAAATCAAATATCCCTGTTCTCCGTTTATTTCTGGACACAAAAAACCTCCTAACTAATAAAAGTTAGAAGGTAATAAAATTGCGAACTTTGATAGGTGTTCTATTCCCTATTCTATTCCCCAAATCTGCATAAATAATTACTTGCTTGTCCCCAAAACATCATTCTCTTCAAGGAACTTCGTATTGAATTGAGCTGATTTGAAAACGTCATTGTTCATTAATGCTTGGTGGAATGGAATTGTTGTATTGATCCCAGGACCAGATACTTCAAATTCGCTAAGCGCACGATTCATTTTAGCAATCGCTTCTTCACGTGTATTGGCATGAACAATTAGTTTTGCAACCATTGAATCATAGTATGGTGGGATTGTGTAGCCAGCATATACAGCAGAGTCAATACGTACACCATAGCCACCTGGAGTTACATAAGTATCTACAGTACCAGCTGATGGCATGAAGTTTTTATAAGCATTTTCTGCGTTAATACGGCATTCGATTGCCCAACCATTTATTTTAATATCATCTTGGGTGAAAGGAAGTTTTTCACCAGATGCAATTTTTAATTGTTGTTGTACAAGATCCACACCAGAAATCATTTCAGTTACTGGGTGTTCTACTTGGATACGAGTATTCATTTCCATGAAGTAGAATTTATCTTCTTGATAGTCATAAATAAACTCAATTGTTCCAGCACCTTCATAGTTACATGCTTGTGCAGCTTTAACAGCAGCGGCACCCATTTCAGCACGACGCTCAGAAGATAGAGCTGGAGATGGAGCTTCCTCTACTAATTTCTGCATACGGCGTTGAACTGTACAGTCACGTTCACCTAAATGTACAACATTACCATAGCCATCCGCTAATACTTGGATTTCACAGTGACGGAAGTACTCGATGAATTTTTCTAAATATACGCCAGGGTTACCGAATGCTGCGGCAGCCTCTTTTTGCGTAATTTCAATGCCTTTTACAAGGTCTTCTTCTGTACGAGCTACACGGATACCCTTACCGCCACCACCAGCAGTTGCTTTGATGATCACTGGGTAACCAATTTTAGAAGCCCATTCTTTACCTGTTTCGATATCTGGAACAATACCAGTACCCGGAACAAGCGGAACGCCTGCCGCTTCCATTGTTGTACGTGCAACGTCTTTAATACCCATAATTTTAATAGAATCTGATGAAGGTCCAATGAACTTAATGCCTGCGTTTTCACAAGCTTCAGCGAAGTCTGCGTTTTCAGATACAAAACCGTAACCTGGGTGGATACCATCTGCACCAGTTTTTTCTGCTACGCTAAGTAAAGCCGGGAAGCTAAGGTATGAATCTTTTGATAGCTTTGGCCCGATACAATATGCTTCGTCTGCTAATTTCACATGTAATGCGTCTGCGTCTGCTTCTGAGTATACGGCAACAGATTGAATGCCTAACTCTTTACAAGCACGAATGATACGCACAGCGATTTCGCCGCGGTTTGCAATTAAAACTTTTTTCATGGTTGTGCACTCCTTACTCAGCTTTTACAAGGAATAATGGTTGACCGTATTCTACTAATTCACCGTCTTTAACAAGTACTTCAACGATTTCCCCTTGAACTTCTGCTTCTATTTCGTTGAATAGTTTCATAGCTTCTACGATACATACAATTGTTTCATTACCAACTTTGTCCCCCACTTTAACGTAAGCTGGTGAATCTGGATTTGGAGATTGATAAAAAGTCCCAACCATCGGAGATACAATTTTATGTAACGATGGGTCGTTATTTGTTGTTGATGTTGATGCAGCCGGTGCTTCTTCAACTTTTGCTGGTGCTGGAGTAGCTGGTGCTACAGGTTCAGACTGTTGTACAACAGGTGCAACAACTTCTTTTTTAGGTGCTACAGTTTCAGTAACAACAACACCATTCTTTTTTAATTTAACTTTTGCGCCATCTACTTCGTAAACGAACTCGTCAATTGAAGAAGAATCTACTAATTTGATAATTTCGCGAATTTCTTGAATTTTGAACATTTCTAACTCTCCTTATGAAATAAAATCTACTACAAACACTATTCTATATTTTTTTCGAACAATTTGAAATACTTTAATGCAAATTAAGTAAATATGAACAAAATAAAAGGCTTTCCTTTACTAAACGAAAGCCTTTTCATTATGCTGATATATAACAATAGTTGTTTAATATACAGAAAATTCATCTTTTTCTTTCTATTTTTAATAATTATTTGCGCTGAATTTTACTTGGACGTCATTTGCGCCTTCCATCTCTGTTTTTACCAAATAAATAATTTCATTTGCTTGAGCTTTTGATAGCTCCTCCGCCATAACAGTTACAGATACTTTATCACCGTCTGCTTTTACAAATGCATCGGAGTAGCCTGAAGATTTAATAAGCATTTCTAACATTGCTTCAGATGATTCTTGTTTTATAAGGTTATCCATCTCATTATAAGCTTCACTTTTTTGTTCTGCTGTATAATCTTTTGAACCAATCTTTTGAGTTAATTGTTGACGAAGTTGACTTCTTTCATCACTAACTTGCATGCGCATTTCTTCAAATAAATGACTTGGAGAAGATACTTCCTTCGTCTCTCCCTCTTTTGATGCTTGTTGATCTGTCACACCCGTTACCGCAGTTTGTTGTAATGAGTCATCTGTGAAAATAGTTAGTCCATTAAATTGTTTTGCTGGATCAACCAAATAATACACTGAAATAACCGCTACTAGACTTAATAATGTCATAAACCAAACTGTTCTTCTACGTACGCGCATTTACTTTTCCTCCTTATTTTCCATTGGAACGATAATAATTCGATGAATCGGTAATTGCATTACTTGACTAACGACTGCACGAATTTCATTTTTAACAAAGATGTCTGATGCTCCTTCTGAAACAATTAGCATCCCTGTTACTTCTTTCGTGCCTTGTTCAGTTCCTCGAAAATATTGACTGAATAGTTTATTGTCATCCTTTGCATCTGTCATATCTCCGTAATAAAAATAGACTTTAACCTCCCCAACACCTTTCATAGCCTTCAGTGTCTGCTCAAGTTTTTCTTCATTGGTCATCGATGTTACTTGCCCATTTGTTGTATTCGTTTGATACATTGGTAAAATGATGAAAATTCCCACGGAGGCAGCGATAAGCATTAAGACTATAAATGACGATGTTTTTTTTCGTTTCTTTTCCACATCACTTGTACATTGCCTCCTTTCATCTCTTCTCTTTTTCAAGTGTATGTACGCTTGTTTCCTCCTATGAATTGATAAATGGAATCTTTAATAGCAATTGCAAAAATACTAACGTAATAACAAGCTTTGTAAGTGAAATTATTTCTTTATCTTCTGTTAGAAACACAAATATCTGACAGATAAAGAGCATTGCCAATAAAAGAATCAATCTATCTCCCCCCAGCCATAACTTGCACAAAAACGATGAGGAATAAACAAGAAAACATAAATGAAAAAGCAATTAGAAATGATACAGCACATAAAGTAAATAGAGATTTACTAACATGATCAAGGAGTTTACAAATATCATCAAAGGCAATTGGTTCTAAAATAGCGGCTAACAATTTCAACGAATAGGCACTGACAACAAGCTGAACTGTTGGAATGAACGACACGGTAATAACCGCTATAAATGCAGAAATACTAGTAATGGAAGAGGTAAATTGTGTCATATGCTGGAACATTGAAAAACTATCTACTATAAAGGAACCAACAACCGGGATATTTTCCTCTATTAATTTTTTCACAGGCTCTGCAACAGCTGCGTTGACACTAAATACTGCCACACCACTCGCCGACATTAAAATGATGTAACAAATAACAGATGCAGAGACGATACTCATGATGGTAAAACGAATCAATTCAGCAATTCTCGTAAACGAAATTTCTTTAACAATGACACTGCAAACATCGAAAACAATTGAAAAAAGCACTCCTGGAATAAGCCATTTACTACTAATAATCGTTAAGACTTGTACAAAAAAAAGTAAAAAAGGCTGCCAAGAAGCAATCGCTGTAATACTGCTTGATAAAAGAAAGCTGGAAGTAAGAATGGGATAAAATGCAGTAAATATATGCGCAAGTCCCTGTGCTATTTCGTCGATTAAATTAAATGATTTCACAACGACAGGTCCGATTGTTGCAAGTACAATAAGAAAAAAAAGTATCCTTGTCCCTTTTTCAAATTCTGGTATTATCATATTGACAATCAAAATAATAATGACGTAGCCACACAAAATAAGCGTCATTTTCAGCAATAGAAAAAATGGATCAGTTAAAAACGAAAATATTTGCTCTAGCAATGTCTTCGCCCCTTAGTTTAGCCGTTGTAAAATGGCCGACACCTCCTGTAAAACAGCCAGAAATTCCTTAAACCAGTACAATAAAATAACAATCTTGACCCCATCATAGACAATATGCCCGAGCACTTTATAGTTTTGCTCTACAAGCAAAATAGACACCCATTGCCCTATATAAAAAAGGCTAGCACTTACCACAATTGCTTTTGCATAAGGCAAAAAAGCTAATGTCTCAAGCAATTGCTTGATAAATGGCAATAGGAGTGTCGAGAACAACATACCGAACAGCAAAAACGAAAACATTACACTAATAAGCGCATGGAGTGGCTTTATGACTTCTTTTATAAGCAATAATAAAAGCAGCATGACAACAGCTACAATGACTATTTCCATTTAAGCTACCCAGAAGAGGTCAGCCATTGAAAGAATGTAAGGATTTCATTGAAAAATAGACGTAAAAATCGCAGTAATTCCGCTGTCATATATAAGTAGGCAATGAAAAATAGGAAAAATGAAAATTCTTTCTTTCCTGTTTGATCAAAGAAGACATGAAGAAGCGCAACTACTAGTCCCACTCCCGCGACTCTTAATACGTCTTGTAATTCCATTCATACGCCCCCTCGTGTACAGCAATATATGTTGCTACCCTAAAAAAAAGACCTCTATACATACGTATAGAGATCTTAGTATTTTTATGAAATTAAAGTAGCTTTTCAATGATGTTTTTGACTGTGCCTGGTTGTTTCACTAAATAGCTATTTTCGCCCATCCACATTGATAAATATTCGGCTTTTCCCTGTTTTGCACTTTCTTTACGAATAGTTGTAGTTAGATCATTTTGCAATGGATAAGGTGCTACAACAGCATCCTTCATACGTTCCGTAAAACCATTCACCAAGCCTCTCGCTGGTTTACCAGAAAAAGCACGAGTAATCGTCGTCTGCTGTTCTTTTGATTGAAGCACGGCATTTTTATAGAGAGGTGTAATTTCACACTCATCAGCTACCAATAACGCTGTACCAATTTGAACCGCTTGTGCGCCTGCTGCTAGTGCTTTGTTAACATCTTCCTTTGCTACAATACCTCCTGCAGCAATAATCGGTATGGAAATTTGCCCTACTACTTGCTGAAGTAAATCATGCAAATCAATTAATTGCATTGGTTCAGTGAAGGAACCGCGATGACCACCAGCTTCCCCACCCTGAAGGACAACCGCTTGCATCCCTGCTTGTTCTACACGCTTTGCTTCCTCTAATGTAGTAGCTGTACCAATAACATAAACATTGTTGTCCTGTAAACGTTGTATGACGTCTGCTGAAGGAATGCCAAATGTAAAGGAACAAATGGCAACATTTTCATCAAGAACAGCTTGTACTTGTTCTTCAAATACTTCTTTAGACGTGACACTTTGTACAGGTGAAAGTCCAAGCTCATCATAAATTGGTTGTAAAGCCATTCGAGCTTTCTGAAGGACATCGATATCAATACGGGGCTCTTCCTGTACAAATAAATTAACAGCAAATGGCTTTTTCGTTAGCTTTTTAACTTCCTGAATAAAGTTTTTTGTTTGCTCTCCATCTAAATATCCCGCTCCAATCGAGCCTAAAATACCTTCCTCTGCACAGGCAGCCACAAATTTTGGCGTAGTTACACCAGCCATTGGTGCCTGTATCATTGGGTATGAAATATCAAAAGTTGTTTGTAGCATAGCATTCACTCCTTACTTTTATTGTAAACAACACTTCCAAATATGACCATACACCAAATGATAGATATACATTTTTATACTAGTAAAAAAGATTGCTATTTCTCTATCTATTGTCACAAAGTTGGATTGCTTTAGCTTTTTATGTATAAATAAAAAACCTACTCTTTCGTTAGAAGAGAGTAGGCTGTATGTCTTTATTCATTACGCACGAGATACGTAAGAAGCTTCTTCTGTATTGATGATTAACTTGTCACCTTGGTTTACGAAGAATGGCACTTGTACAATAAGACCTGTTTCAAGAGTTGCAGGTTTTGTACCACCAGAAGCTGTATCACCTTTGATACCTGGCTCTGTTTCTGTTACTTCTAGCTCAACAGTGTTTGGTAATTCAATACCTAGCATTTCACTTTGGTAAGATTGAATATGAACTTCCATGTTTTCTTTTAGGAATTTTAATTCATATTCAATTGCAGCTGAAGAAAGTTCAGTTTGCTCATATGATTCTAAGTCCATGAAAACATGCTCGTCACCTTGTGCATAAAGGTATTGCATTTTACGGTTATCAATTTGTGCTTTTTCAACTTTCTCACCAGCACGGAAAGTTTTTTCGTTTACTGAACCGTTACGTAGGTTACGTAATTTAGAACGCACGAACGCAGCACCTTTACCTGGTTTAACGTGTTGGAAATCTAACACGCGATATAATTGGCCATCTACAATAATTGTTAGACCTGTACGGAAATCGTTTACTGAAATCATTTGTGTTCCTCCATAGTTTATAAAATAATAAGTTCTTTTGACGAATGAGTTAGCAGTTCATTACCTGCCTCTGTGATTAAAATATCGTCCTCGATACGTACACCACCGATTCCTGGTAAATACACTCCTGGTTCAATCGTTACGGCCATACCTGGTTCTAGCACCGCTTCAGAACGCATCGATAAGCCAGGGCCTTCATGTACTTCAAGACCAATCCCGTGTCCTAATGAATGACCAAATGCCGCGCCATAGCCTTTTTCTGTTAAGTAGTTACGTGCAATCGCATCTGCTTGAATCCCTGTTAAGCCAGGACCAACCTTTTCAAGTGCTAAAAGCTGGGAAGCAAGTACTGCCTTGTACATATCCACTAATTTTTCAGACGGCTCGCCAACTGCCACAGTACGAGTAATATCCGAGATATAGCCATTGTACAGCGCTCCATAATCTAATGTGACAAAATCGCCTTTTTCAATCACTTTATTCGTTGCAACGCCATGTGGTAAAGCTGAGCGAAGACCCGACGCAACAATTATGTCAAACGAAGATTGAGTTGCTCCTTGTTTACGCATGAAAAATTCTAATTCATTCGAAACCTCAAGCTCTGTTTTACCTGGCTTGATGAAGTTTAAGATATGTGTATATGCGTGATCAGCAATTTCACACGCAACCTTAATAATATTAATCTCTTGTTGCGTCTTAATCAAGCGAATTTTTTCAATTAGCCCAGAAATCGGCACTAAATCTACTTGAATGTTATTTTTATATAACTCATATGTGCCATAGCTAACAGTATCTTTCTCAAAGCCCAGTAATTTGATACCCATGTTGTTTACTTGCGTTGCAATTTCTTCAATGATCGTCGCCTCATGCTTTACAATTCGGAAGCCCTGTACTTGCGCAGCAGCTTGCTCTGTATAACGAAAATCCGTGATAAACACAGCATCATTTTGAGACACAATTGCTACGCCTGCTGTCCCTGTAAAACCTGTCATATAACGACGGTTAAACTCGTTCGTAATTAAAATACCATCAATACTTTGTTCCTGAAGTGCCTTACGTAGCTTTTGTAATTTCAACATAATCAATTCTCCCTCTCGATAAATGTGCGTAGTGCCAGTTCATAGCCTTTCGTACCTAGTCCACTGATTTGACCAAGGCATGCCGGAGCGAGATAAGAATGATGACGGAAAGCCTCACGTTTATGGATATTTGAAATATGTACTTCTATAACCGGCACAGAAATTCCTGCAATTGCATCATGTAACGCAATGCTTGTATGGGTATATGCACCGGGATTAAAGATAATACCATCATATTTTTCGTCCTCTGCTTCATGTACCCAATCAACAAGTACCCCTTCATGATTAGATTGACGAAACTCGACAGTGGCACCTAAAGACGCCGCAAGATTCTGAACATTTTTTTTCACATCTTCTAATGTCTCATAACCATAAATATGTGGCTCTCGTTTCCCTAGTCGATTTAAGTTAGGTCCATTCAAACATAATAACTTCACGCATATTCGCCTCTTTCTATGTACTTGCCATTATTTTATCATACAAGACACATACAGCAACTAATTTCCTTTTTGTGCTGTGTGCTCTTTCTGATGAAAATTCGCAGTTTCAAGCAAGAATCGTAATAGGCAAATAACGATGACGATGAAAGGGATTGATAGTTTTTTAAAGGAAGAAGATTGTAAAGGCAAGTCAAGAACAATCCATTCTAAAGTGATCGACAAAAAAAGGCCGAGCAAGAAAGAAGATAGCACAGCTGGAATAATATAGACATATCTCAATGTAATAAATAATAAAAATCCAATAAAAAATAAGACTAGGATGAGAAAGCTCCATTGAAATAGTTTTGAACTACCTTCAAATATATCCCACTTCTTATAAAAACCTATTGGATTCCATTTTATGAGTTGAAAGTATTGAAGTCCCTTTAAACACAATGCTAAAACAAGTGCACTGACGAGTGATGTTATACTAGCTACTTTCAAGCAAAATCCTCCTAACTTGTACCACGGGTTTATTTTTAAACGTTAATCATTTCCTAAACTGTACGATTAGTGTAACCATATAGAAATTTTACTATGCGTAACTCTAGAGGTTTTTCACTAAATTTAGTACAATGGTACAGTTGAAATATATAAAGAGAGTGGTGTTAGCCTTGAGCAATTCACCTGTATACGGGGGACAAGCACAATTAGAGGGTGTAATGTTCGGAGGAAAGGAACATACGATTACCGCTATTCGCCGTAACGATGATTCCATTGATTATTATCATTTTAAAAAAGTTCAAAACCCTATTTTACAAAAGCTTAAAAAAATTCCATTGGTACGGGGCGTTGTAGCACTGATTGAATCAGCTGGTTTAGGCTCTCGCCATATGCAATTTTCAGGGGACCGTTACGACGTTACACCCGGCGAAGAAGAAGATCATAAAGAGGAAGGCTCGAGACTTCAAATGATCTTAGGAGTTGCAGTTGTAGGTATTCTTTCCTTTTTATTTGGTAAATTTGCCTTTACTTTAATTCCTGTATTTATTGCAGATTTTTTCTCTAAATGGATAGAGGGCAAAACCGGTCAAATTTTACTTGAAAGCGGCATAAAGCTATTTTTATTACTTACCTATTTATATTTTATCTCTTTAACTCCGCTAATTAAACGAGTATTCCAATATCATGGTGCAGAACATAAGGTTATTAATTGCTATGAAGCAGGTATGGACATAACAGTGGAAAATGTACAAGCACAATCACGCTTACACTATCGTTGCGGTAGTAGTTTTATGCTGTTCACTGTGTTTGTAGGCATGTTTTTATATTTCTTCGTGCCAACCGATCCACTATGGTTACGTATTTTGGACCGTATTCTATTAATTCCAGTTGTTCTTGGTATATCATTCGAAGTACTTCAAGCGACAAATGCATGCCGTAACATTCCCGTGTTACGCTTCCTTGGCTATCCAGGCTTATGGCTACAATTACTAACAACACGTGAGCCTAAAGATGAGCAAGTAGAAGTAGCCATCGCTTCATTCAATATGCTGCTTCAAGTTGAACAACAACCAGAAATCGCAGCTACTTTGAATCATGATTAAAAATTAAGGGGCAAGTCCATCTGATAACTAATCATTTTGGACTGCCCCTATTTTTATTACGGTTGTACAGACACTACATGTTGCTTTGCCTGCTCGTATTCCTCTTGCAATGTCATGAGTATTTCACGAACCGATTCTCGCTTGATAACATTTGTGATACCATGACCCGCTGACCAAATATCTCGCCACGCCTTGACATTCACGAGATGTGTTAAGTCAATGTCCTCTCTCGGCTTCAATGTTGCAGGATCAATGCCTTCCTTCAATAATGATGGAATTAACACATTCACATGGACACCGCTAAAGGCGTCGGTATATAAAATATCAGAGGTATCACTGTCAATCACCATATTTTTGTACTCCTCAGGTGCATTTCCTTCATCACAAGCTAAAAAACGAGTACCCATATAGGCATAGTCTACTCCCATTATTTGAGCAGCTAATACATCTGCACCGTTAGAGATGGAGCCAGATAAAATGATTGTCCCCGTAAAGAATTTCTTTACGGCAGATACAAAGCCAAATGGATTCAGTTGCCCGCCATGTCCACCAGCTCCTGCACAAACAAGGATTAGTCCGTCTACACCCGTTGCAGCAGACTTTTCTGCATGCTTGACGTTCGCAACATCTGCATAGACCTTACCTCCATAGCCATGCACAATGTCTAGTACTCTCTTTGGGTTTCCAAGTGAAGTAATGACAATTGGTGGCTGAAATTGTTCAATTAACTGTAAATCTTCCTCAAAACGTGTATTCGCTACAGGGTGACATATAAAGTTGACTGCCCATTGCTCAGTCGGTAGCGCCTTTTTTATTTCTTCTAGCCACTCAGCACATGTTGAAGCGGGTCTTGCATTTAATAATGGAAAAGAACCGATAGCCCCAGCTCTACTAGCTTCAATAACCATCTTAGGATTAGAAACTAAAAACATCGGTGCTACTATAATTGGTAAACTAGACATACACTCTCCCCCTTTATACTTAAATATTTCGAGAGATTGCCAGAAAATCCTACTAAAAAATTGAAATTTCCATTCTGCCCCACATCTTACGTTGCAACTGGGACCCATCTCCACTCTCAAAGGTGGGAGACTTCCAAAGCTTTTGTCTAATTGAAGATAAAAAAGTGCCTATCCATCTTTTTTTTGACGAGATAGATGTTGCTTTGAACTAAAGTTTGATCACAATATACCTCACAATCAGTATTTTACGATAAATAAAAAGAATCCATTTTGAAAAAAGATTCATTAAAACGGATTCTTATCCAGAAGATTTACATATCAATTTTTATTAAAAAGTTTGACCATTTTCTACCTGCGTCCTTCACAATCGCGCCCTTTAATAGATATCATATTATTTTTATTATGTAGTTTTGTTGAAGAACATTGCTTTAGCCAAATCAACATAAGCTTCCGTTTGTGGCGTTAATTCTTATAGCCAATTTTTAATGCAATTCGAACGCATCAATGTAAAAGAATAAATTAAGTGAAAAAAGATGGGAAATACCGTGAAAGAGTTAAAAAGTATCATAAGCATGAAGGGATTAAATATGCAGTGAGTCGGATTAAATCGGGTTTTTGATGTGATTAGCGGAAGAGGAAAATCAAGAAGCATACTGGTTATTTTTACCAAGTTCTTTAATATTGCACAAAAACAGACACGAAGATATAATTATATTACATTTGCTGTCTGTCGAATGCGCATAATTATCCTATTTTATATTTTAATTATATCGTACCGGTAAGCTCTTGTCAAATATTTTTTCTCAACAAAACGGTTAGGAGAGATGCAGAATGAGTTCTTTGGTTCTTGATTTTCAGGAAATGGATAAAACACAGCTTTTGCTCGTTGGTGGAAAAGGGTCAAATTTAGGGGAATTATCAAAAATCGAAGGAATAAAAGTACCAGAGGGATTTTGTGTTACAACAGCAGGTTATCAAAAAGCTATCGAAGAAAACGAAACGTTTCAAGTATTGTTGGACCAACTATTAATGCTAAAAGTAGAGGATCGAGATCGAATTGGTGAAATCAGCAGGAAGATTCGACAAATCATTATGGAAGTAGAAATTCCTTCCGACGTTATAAATGCAGTTGCTCACACACTCTCTCAGCTAGGTGATGACCATGCTTATGCAGTGCGTTCTAGTGCGACGGCTGAAGATTTACCACATGCCTCTTTTGCTGGTCAGCAAGACTCCTATTTAAATATCATCGGCAAAGAATCCATCTTGCAGCATATTCGCAAATGTTGGGCTTCCCTATTTACAGATCGCGCGGTAATCTACCGTATGCAAAATGGATTTGACCACAGTCAAGTTTATTTATCCGTTATCATACAACGGATGGTTTTCCCACAGGCATCCGGAATTTTATTTACCGCTGATCCGATAACTTCTAACCGAAAACTGCTATCAATCAATGCCAGTTTTGGACTCGGTGAAGCACTGGTCTCTGGCTTGGTCTCTGCCGATTGTTATAAAGTACAGGAAGATAAAATCATGGATAAAATGATAGCGGCCAAGAAATTAGCTATCTATGGCCTAAAAGAAGGAGGTACAGAGACACAACAGATCGATCCGAATCAGCAAAAAACACAAACACTTACCGATCAGCAAATTTTACAACTAGCACGGATTGGAAGACAGATCGAAGCTTATTTTGATTGCCCACAGGATATCGAATGGTGTTTGGTTGATGATACATTTTATATTGTCCAAAGTCGCCCAATCACGACTCTTTTCCCCATCCCTAAAGCGAATGATCAAGAAAACCACGTCTATATATCTGTCGGTCATCAACAAATGATGACCGATCCCATGAAACCAATGGGATTGTCTTTTTTCCTGTTAACGACTTCTGCGCCCATGCGTAAAGCTGGCGGAAGGTTGTTTGTTGATGTCACGCATCAACTGACTTCACCGGTCAATAGAAACAATTTATTAAATGCTATGGGACAACACGATCCACTCATGAAAGACGCACTTATGAACATCATTGAGCGTGGAGATTTTATAAAATCGATACCCAATGATAATAAAGTACCAAGTCCCAACAGAGGCAATACAGATAAGCTAGCACAAATCGAAAACAATCCAGAAATCGTTTCTGAATTGATTAAGCGTAATCAAACATCCATAGAAGAGTTAAAACAAAACATCCAAACGAAATCCGGAATAGATTTATTTGATTTTATTCAAGAAGATATTCAGGAATTAAAGAAATTTTTATTTGACCCACAAAGTTCAGCTGTATTTATGGCTGCTATAAATGCTTCAATATGGATCAACGAAAAAATGAACGAGTGGTTAGGTGAAAAAAACGTAGCAGACACGCTTTCTCAATCTGTACCAAATAACATTACTTCGGAAATGGGTCTAGCACTATTAGATGTCGCAGATGCAATCCGTCCTTATCCAGAAGTAATTGCATATTTACAACACGCAAAAGATGATAACTTTTTGGATGAACTAGTTAAGTGTTATGGTGGACAGGAAGCTAGAGAAGCTATCTATGTTTTTCTCAGCAAATACGGAATGCGATGTGCCGGAGAAATCGATATTACGAAAACTCGTTGGAGTGAAAAACCAATAACACTTGTCCCCATGATTCTTAACAATATCAAAAACATGCAGCCTAATGCCAGCACTCGGAAATTTGAACAAGGGCGACAGGAAGCTTTGAAAAAAGAACAAGAGTTATTAAAGCGATTGAAGCAAGTACCGGACGGTGAACAAAAAGCCATAGAAACAAAACGAATGATCGGCCTAATCCGGAATTTCATCGGTTATCGCGAATATCCAAAATACGGCATGATTAATCGCTACTTCGTTTATAAGCAGGCTTTACTGAAAGAAGCCGGACAACTCGTAAACGCCAACGTTATTCATGAAAAAGAAGATATATATTATCTCACTTTTGAAGAACTTCGCGAAATCGTACTCACAAATAAACTAGATTATCAGATCATCAGCAAACGAAAAGACGAGTACAAATTATATGAAAGACTTACTCCCCCACGCGTTATCACGTCTGACGGTGAAATCATTACAGGTGAATACAAACGAGAAAATCTCCCAACCAAAGCTATTGTAGGGCTCCCTGTTTCTTCTGGAGTTATAGAGGGGCGGGCTCGTGTCATCTTAAACATGGAAGATGCTGATATAGAAGAAGGAGATATATTAGTTACCTCCTTTACTGACCCTAGCTGGACACCATTGTTTGTATCCATAAAGGGTCTAGTTACCGAAGTAGGTGGACTGATGACCCATGGAGCAGTTATCGCGCGTGAATATGGCTTACCCGCAGTTGTTGGAGTGGAAAATGCCATTAAACTGATAAAAGACGGTCAACGAATTCGCGTACATGGAACAGAAGGATATATTGAAATATTGTAATAACTAACTACTTCAAATAAGAGCCTTTATCTTAATGGATGGCAATCGGCTTTGTGCTTAGGCCTAAGCCCCTCCCTCAAAGGGAGATACTTCTGTAGCTAATGTTGATTTTGACTAAAATTTGATCAGAAATATCCCCCAAACTCATGTTTTAAGTTAAACGATAAGAACCCGTTTTGAAAAAAAGATTGATCAAAACGGGTTAAGTTTTTGTGAAATACTGACCCCATAATGTTAACTTACCAATAGTTCTAATAGACGTTTCTTGAATAACTGATTGTCAATGGTCTTACAAACTTTTGCATTAGGAGTGTGCCCTGCAAATCCATCAGAAATGGCAAGTTTACTACCATCGTTTACTATCACTTGAACATAGGCAGCGGCTTCTGTAGTACACATATAGCAGTAACATAACTTGTCTTCAAGAACGATTTCATCCCATAATACAACACCCATTGCCACGGCATCTGGTAAATCAACAATATGTTCATTACTTCTTTGTAAATTATATTCAAGCAAAGAACGGTTACATTTAACAGAGAACACAGCTTCTTCTTTACCACTTAATAGTAATACATCCAAATCGTCCTTATTCAAAGCCGCTTCACCTAAACATACATCAAATCCAATGATGGTAGTAGGTATATCTGAGTTGAGCATAATACTATATGCCTCTGCATCTACATATACATTAAATTCAGCAACAGGTGTAGTGTTTCCAGGGCCAAAGCCAGAAGTACCCATTGTGTAAATATGCTTTACCTTTTTCATTGTCTCAGGTGCTTTTAAAATAGCAAGGGCAATATTTGTAACAGGACCAATGGTTACAATTTCGATTTCACCAGGGTTATTTTCAATAATTTCAAGAATAGCATCTACGGCATGCTTGGTTTCTGGCAAAAGAGAGTAGGATTTATTAAATTACAATCTCCCATTCCATCTTCACCATGAACATTAACAGCTGTAACTAAATCACGCATAAGTGGTTTGCCTGCTCCAACATAAAGAGGTGGCTTTTGACCATTAGCAACTTCGATAGTCATTAGTGCATTTTTTGTTGCCATTTCAACTGGGACATTGCCACAAACAGTTGTTATCGCTTCTACTTTAAGATTAGTTGATTTTAATGACATAATTAACGCTACAGCATCATCACTTCCAGTATCTGTGTCAATAATTAATCTCCTCATAACAAGACCTCCAATACTTATTTGCCCTGATTATATAACTCAATCTCAGTGCATAAATGAGGGCGTTATAAGTTATAAAGATAAAAAATTCTCTATAAATTCAATTGAAGAATTAGAAAAACACCTCAAAAATTTTTATTAAGATAAAATTATAGATCATATTTGTTTTCACTTGGCTATGGTAGACTCCCCTCGTTTATAGAGGCACCTCTAATATTTGTCATTCTTTTCTAGTTACACAAATTTAAACCTAAAAAAGGTCGACTTCCTGTACGTAAAGATAAAAAAGTGCCAATCCCGTCTTGTTGACGAGATCGACACTTTTCCATTATTTTATAGGCCACATTTTAACTGTGCAGCACAGTTTGTACATGTATTACAGCCACCGATTTCCTCTACAGTTCCTTTGCGACATACAGGGCAAGTATTCCCTACATCCGAACCTATAACTGTTGTCGATTCTAATGCTTGAATCGTATCTACTAATACAACTGGACGCTTCGTTGGCACTTCTACTAATTCTTCTTCAAATGAAAGTTGATCCATATCATTTTCTTCAGCTTTTAGTGTCAGTACTTGTGAATCACGGCTACCATCAACATAAACCGTACCACCTTTAGCGCCGCCTTTATATAAGCGCTCGTACACTTTTTCTACTTGTTGCACTGTATAACCTTTTGGAGCGTTTACAGTTTTTGAAATAGATGAATCAATCCATTTTTGGATGATACATTGTACATCAGCATGTGCTTCTGGTTTTAACTCCATCGCCGTAACGAACCATTCAGGAAGCTCATTCTCTTTTACTTCAGGATGACGTTCTAAATATTCTTGAACGATTTCTGCTTTTACCTCGATGAATTTACCTAGACGACCTGAGCGGTAATATGTGAACGAGAAGTATGGCTCAAGACCAGTTGCCACGCCAACCATCGTACCAGTAGAACCAGTTGGAGCTACTGTTAGTAAATGCGAGTTGCGAATACCAGTTGCTAAAATTTGCTCTTTAATATGTGCAGGCATTTTTTGCATAAAGCCTGTTTCAATAAATGCTTTACGTAAGCGTGCTGTCTCTTCCTCTGTTGCTCCTACAAGGAATGGGAAGCTACCGCGTTCTTTTGCAAGCTCTGTTGACGCTTCATAAGCAGTTTCAGCAATCGTTTTAAAGATTTCATCAACTAGCTCATTACCCGCTTCCGAGCCGTATTCTTTCTCACAATAAATTAGTAAGTCTGCTAAGCCCATTACACCTAAACCAACACGACGCTCTCCAAGAGCTTGTACACGGTTTTCCTCTAAGAAGTATGGTGTAGCATCAATAACATTATCTTGCATACGAACGCCAACACGAACTGTTTCACGTAGTGCTTCGTAATCAATTGTTTGATCTTCTTTATTCGCAAACTGCGCTAAGTTCACAGCTGCTAAGTTACACACAGAATATGGTGCAAGTGGTTGTTCCAAATATTGTTATCCTAAAGGCTTTTTATCCTTTAGTTCTTACAGTTCAATTCCTGTAAGTTCAGCATACATTTTCATTACACACTTTTTTCATAAACCTAAGTAGTTCTTTTCTTCCTCTATCTTCCCCAAAAATCGATTTTGAAATCACTCTAAAATCTTTAACCCCAAATTCTTGATAAATTCTTTCAATTAATGGTTGAAGAGATGATTTTATTTGATTATAAGGGGTTGCAATTATAATTTCTTTATTGTCGATCGCCCATCGAATTACTGACTGTTTAATTTCTCGATGAATCTTCGCTCGCTTATCAACATAAGTTTGTGTGGCAACTTGAATATTTGAATATCCAGCGCATGATTGAGTACAAAATAATTTTGATGAAGAAACAATCACTTCAAAGTTGCTTCCACAACTCTTACAGATTCTTTGTTCCCTAGGTTTCTTTTGCTTACCCTTTTGAGCCAGGCCAGATTTTCTTAAACCTTCAATCATTCTTGCTTTTGCTGGACTATTAGATTCCCACAATCTCTTTGTATGCTGTCCAATGATTTTTTTAGTTTGCTCATTATGTTGTTGATTAAAATGGCCGTTATACCTACCATAACTAGCTTTGTTTATTGTCGTATTTTTTGATTCTATCCACTCTGTTATCGTGGATGTTAACGAAAATGGTACAAGCTTATACATTTCGAGCAATTCTTCATAAGAAATTAATTCGCAATCAATATCATAAGTTGTTTCAATAACCTTTAAAGCTTCAAGAGCTTTTTCTTTCGCTGTAATATCGCGAGACTTAATTTCAACAATCTTTATAATATCACCGGTATCATTATAGAAGAAAAAATCAGGTTTATAAAATTTATATCCTATATTAAATACTTTATCTTCATAGCCCCAAGAAATTGAATGATAATCTAGAAACTTGGCGTATGCATACTCATATGAACTTCTTAAATAATATGATTTATAAAAACCTGCATAACCTCTGTTCATTTGATCACAGCCTTTCTTTAATTAGGCTAGTATTTATTATTGTGTAATGTTGCGGTCTCGTGCCCGGATTATAGTCTACTAGGTAGGATCACCGGGTATGCGTTGCCCCTGACTTAAGTTTTACCTTTAGCCTTCGGTTCGGATTAGCATCTCAGCCTTCCCGCTTTATCCCGCAATTTTTAACGTGAGGCGAAGTCCACCACACGGATTTGTTGCTACAACGCTTTGACCATAAGCTTTTGCGTTTGTCATGTCATTAGCGTTGTCGATGAAGAAAATACCTGGCTCTGCAGAATACGTTGCACAAACGTTGATTAAATTCCATAATTCCTTCGCTTTAATCGTACGGTATGTGCGTACTTTATAGCCCATTTTCTCCCATTCACGCACATCTCCAACTTTATGCCATTCACTGTTGTAAATAGCCATCTCTTCTTTTGTATATTCTTCAACAGCTGGGAAACGAAGCTCAAAGTCAGCGTCATTTTCTACAGCTTGCATAAATTCTTTTGTTAATGTTACAGAAATATTTGCACCTGTTAAAAACTCTGGATTGTGAACTGTATACGTACCGCCATCACGAAGTTTGTTTTCAGCTTCACGAATAATAGCCGTATCAAAACCGCCTAAGCCTTCGATACCTTTATAGTTAACAATACCTTGGTACATAGCTTCCTCTTGAGTTGAAAGAGGTTTAAAGTTTAATTTTTCTTTTGCTAGACGAATAATTGTTTTATCCGTTGTATTTTCGATTAGGTATCGTAGAATACGTGGATTTTGCATTTTCGAAATAATAAATTCCACGATATCAGGATGCCAATCTGCCAGCATAATCATTTGTGCTCCCATTTTTTGTTACAGAAAAATAGTGAATTTAATTTTTCTGGCATGGTCATTTCTGCCATACTCTTATGCTTTCACATAAGATCAGACTATATCATCAAAGAATACTGTTCTTTGTCTCGTGCCTCATAAGAGCGTCACCGCCTCATATGATTTACTTCTTTCATACTTTGACAAGCTTAGAAAGTTTCAATAGTCGTTGAACGTTCATCTACGTTTCCATAGATGCTTCGCTGCTGATTGCCCAATCTTTTCTTTTTTCAAGCATTCACGCCTAGCTTTGCAGCTTACGTTGTAGCAAAAAAAGCTCTAAGGGTGTTCCAGCAATTCACGAGATTACGTCGCCGAGTCTTAACGACGCGAGCCACCTTGTTCGACAAGATGAGTCAGTTTCGCAATATCATCTAACCATGATACAGAGCCTGATGATTTACCATTTACACCACGTGCTAAAGTGTTACGCGGACGCAATGTTGAACCATTTGTCCCTACACCACCACCGCGGCTCATAATTTCCATTACTTGCTTACGGTGATCACTTATTCCTTCACGTGAATCTGCTACAAATGGCATTACGTAACAGTTGAAGAACGTTACATCTGTTTCAGACCCTGCTCCGTAAATAACTCGTCCAGCTGGAATGAATTTTAATGAAACTAACTGCTCATAAAACTTCTCAAACCATTCTTGGCGTTTCTCTGGTGTTTTTTCAACAGCAGCAAGTCCTGTTGCATTTCGTTTTGCGATTTGTTCATAAAATATTTCAAGAGGCTTTTCTAGCACGTCAATTGAACGCGTAATCACACCCGTTTCTTGCTCTTTCGGATCATCTAAAGCACTACGGTAATCTTCCTCAATCAAAATTTCTGCTGTCTTCGTAGACATATCAAGCTTTTGAATTGTCCCTAAACCACGTGCAGGGAATTTTGGATCTGCCTTCACTGTTAATACGACGAAATCACCGGCTTTTAACGTTTTCTTCTCCGTATCCTTAAACGAGTAGCGATCGATCATCACAAGTCTTGATACACCTTTATGCTTAATGTGCATATCAGGCGTTACAGGATGCACCTGTGGAAATTGTTCAATATCTTTGTTTAACTGTTCAAATTTGTTTACTTCGGGTTGATGATTTGTGAGTACCATCGTTTTGCCTCCCTTATTTTCTGCCTTACAAATATAAATACACAATATCATGTGTTGTTAAACACTACATATTGTGTATGTTTCTTTAAAAAAGATACTATATATAGTTTTTTAATTCAACTCTTGCAATTTCGAATAGAATCCGAACCTCTTGTTATTACAAGGGTTGAACGATAAAAAAATATTTTTCTTATACCATTTTTTATTTTTTGAAGTTCCAATCATCACATGCATATTTTTTTTCTTCTAGTGCATGTACATATTCTAATTGCTCCTCAGAAAGTGTAAATGGTTTTAAATCAATTTGCAACGATTTTGCAAAACCATCATGAAAAGCTGTCACACATTGTTCAATAGTCACAGGTTCTTTAACAAGGCTATTGATAGCAACTGCTTTTTCTGGTAGCTTTCTACGCATACGTTCCTTCGCTTCTTCACTTGAAAAATTGAAAACAGACAATAATTTCTCCTGATCTAAATCAAGTAAAATCGCTCCGTGCTGTAAAATAACACCTTTTTGACGAGTTTGTGCACTACCCGCTACTTTTTTACCTTCTACAACAAGCTCATACCAGCTCGGTGCATCGAAGCAAACAGCACTTTTAGGTTTCTTTAAGTCTGCTTTCTTTTCCTCTGTATCAGGCACACTAAAATAAGCATCCATGCCTAGATTATGAAAACCTTGCAATATACCTTCACTTAATACTCTATATGCCTCTGTCACTGATTCAGGCATATTTGGATAGCTTTCTGAAACAATGACGCTATATGTTAACTCATATTCATGTAAAACGGCTCTACCACCTGTTGGTCGACGAACAAAGCCTAATCCTTGCTCTTGCACAGCCTCGAAATTAATATCTCTTTTTGCCTGCTGAAAATAGCCAATCGAAAGCGTTGCTGGCTCCCACTCATAAAAACGAATGACTGGTGGAATTAAACCTTCACTATGCCAATCAAGTAATGCTTCATCCAATGCCATATTAAAAGAAGGGCTACATTTCCCTGAATTTAGAAAATACCAAGTTGTCATATTTTCATCTCCTACAAATATTTAATTAAACTTTAGCGAAAGCGTACAAAATAAGTCACCTTATATGGCATTCATTTTAACAAATGTCATCCTACCCTTGGTGAAAAATAATGCATTTCAAAATTTTGACACTCTGCTTTTAGTTCTATTCTTTTTTTAAAAGTATCCTCCACCCTAATCCAAGAAAATAGTGGAAAGATTCTGTGACAGTACACGAATAAAATAAAGATAGATTAATTCTAGCCACAATCTAATTAATTTTATCAAACTCATTGGACTATCGCTAGCGCATCTTTTATAATAATAAAGAAGATAGAAAGGGGTAAGAAATTTTGTTGAACATACTTATCACAATCGGTGTTATTTTAGTAGTTGTAATTGCATATATCGGCATCAATGCCCTACGACTAAAAAAAGCCGTAACAAACCTAACACAAGAACAATTTATTGAAGGTTATCGTAAAGCACAGCTTATCGACGTACGTGAGCAAAAAGAATTTGATGCTGGTCATATCCTTGGCGCACGCAATGTTCCTTCAACTGCTCTACGTCAACGTCACAAAGAAATTCGCCCAGATTTACCAGTATATTTATACTGTCAAAATACAGGCCGTAGCTCACGTGCTGCTCTATTTCTTAAAAAACGTGGCTACAACCAAATTTACCAACTTCAAGGCGGCTTCCGTACTTGGACAGGTAAAATAAAGTCCAAAAAATAAATTTAAAAAATCGATAAGACATTAGTGACAAATATAAATAAATCTACTCATGGAAACAAAGTAAATTTATTTATATTTACCTATATCACTCTGTTTTAAACAAAAAGAAACCATCTCAAAAGTCTATGAGATGGTTTACTTTTTGCGAAAAATTCTGAGTTTCTACTATATTATATATATTGTTTAACGTCTGACAAGTTCGAATAAGGTAAAGCAACGTAAATCATAAACCTTTCTTATCACATTCCCATCATCAAAACATGTGGTTGATTTCCGTTCCGACTGAGCGCTTTCCTAGGGGCGTCCGATGAGCCGCTTCACTCGCGTTGCTCGCTCCATGGTCTCGGGCCAACACGATGTTGGTCACGAAGGCGTTATCACAGGATGTGATGGTTTTAGCCTTTGTTCCTCTATATCGCTAATCCCCAAGGAGTCGCTCAGTCTCCACTGCAATCAACTTATACAAAAGATCGTACATTTTAAAAAATGTCATTCATAATTTTCAGAGATACGCCACTTTAAACCGCGAATTAAATATTTCCCTTAAATTATCATATGTCTAAAAATACTATTTTTCGTTAAATATTTACCTAGACGAACTCCAATCTTCTTTTTTTCTGAAAATAACTGAAATTTACTCTTGAATAATTAAGCAGGCACTGATAGGATGTATAATATCTTAAAATAATGTCATAAAGACATACAATACAAGCTATGAATGCTATGGATAAAACTATAGCAGGAGCAGTTCTGGAGAGAGCGCATTTTGCGTCGCCGAAGGGTTCACTATCTCAGGCAAAAGGACAGAGGAGTAATATCAACTTTCAACATGAAAGCTATACCACACGAATGTTTTCTTTTTTTACATATAACATCCGATATGGGTATTTGTTATTCTGTCGTTTACGAGACTAGTGTCACTACTAGTCTCTTTTTTATTTTCCAGTCATAGTTTTTACGAATCTTTGAGGGGGATCAACGTGG
This sequence comes from Lysinibacillus sp. NPDC058147, assembly GCF_042884205.1. Lineage (NCBI taxonomy): Bacteria > Bacillati > Bacillota > Bacilli > Caryophanales > Bacillaceae > Lysinibacillus > Lysinibacillus sp. NPDC058147. The sequence goes on along the minus strand of NZ_JBHVUJ010000001.1, from coordinate 687,210 downwards.
AACAACAACAATTAAAACGTGATTTAAAAAATCGCCATGTGCAGCTCATTGCGATTGGCGGAACAATAGGTACTGGCTTATTTTTAGGATCAGGCAAAGCCATTGCTTTAGCGGGACCTTCCATCATCTTTGCCTATCTCATTGTCGGAACAGCCTTATTTTTTGTTATGAGGGCATTAGGTGAACTATTATTATCGAATGCAGGCTATACATCATTTACTGATTTCGCATCTGAATACATAGGACCTTGGGCAGGTTACATCACTGGCTGGACATACTGGTTCTGTTGGATCATGACCGCTATGGCAGATATTATTGCTGTCGGCGTTTATACACATTATTGGTTTGATATACCACAGTGGGTGCCTGCAATTGGCTGTTTAGTACTGTTATTAATTTTGAATTTATTAACTGTAAAACTATTTGGCGAACTAGAATTTTGGTTTGCCCTTATAAAAGTCATCACCATTGTGGCGCTGATTGTTATTGGCCTAATCATGTTATTTACAGGCTTTCAAACAAGCTCTGGCACAGTGACAGTTGAAAATCTTTGGGCACATGGTGGGTTATTCCCGAACGGCTTATATGGTTTCCTAATGGCATTCCAAATGGTTGTTTTCGCCTTTGTTGGCGTCGAATTAGTAGGGGTGTCTGCAGCAGAAACGGCCAATCCTAAAAAAAATATTCCGTCTGCCATCAATAAAATCCCATTACGTATTTTATTATTCTACGTGGGAGCGTTATTTGTTATTTTATGCATTAATCCTTGGTATGAAATGTCTGCTTCAAGTAGCCCATTTGTACAAGTATTTACACTAGCTGGTATTCCAATTGCTGCGGGTATTATTAATTTTGTCGTACTTACATCTGCTGCTTCGGCTGGTAATAGTGGACTATTCTCTACTAGCCGCATGCTTTTTAACCTTGGAAACAACAAGCAAGCTTCGCCAAAGTTTGCAAAACTAAATAAAAACAGTGTCCCAAGTAACGCACTAGTTGTTTCTGCAATTGTAGTTTCTGCCGGTGCATTACTAAGTAAATTAATGCCTGAAAACGCCTTTAGTGTTGTTACAACGATTAGTGCTATTTGCTTTATATGGGTGTGGAGTATTATATTAATCTCACATATCATTTATAAACGTAAAAATCGCGCCCTTCACGAAGCATCGATTTTCAAGGCACCTTTTACTCCGTTCGTGAATTATTTAGTACTTGCTTTCTTTGCATTTCTATTAGTAGTGATGTTCATTTCAGAGGCAACACGCACTGCATTACTTTTAACACCAATTTGGTTTATTATTCTATTGATTATTTATATGAAAAGAAAGAAAGCCCTACGCTAAGATGATTTGTCCTGGATAGAAACACTTTAAAGAAAGTGAATCTATTCAGGACTTTTTATTGCAAATAAACGGTATAATCAAGTGCAAAACATAATCGCAAAAAAGATGACTCCATATACTGAAGTCATCTTCCATTGATTGATTAAAAAATATTCATATTCCACTCGGTAGCAATATGCTTTAGTAAATTCACTCCGGCTACACTGTTCCCAATATCATCAATAGCTGGTCCATAAATGCCTATACCGCAGCCAGCAGGAAAAGGTGAGTCTAAGCCTGCGTGACTTGGCACAGCCGCTAAAATTGCTCCAGAGACACCACTTTTAGCAGGTAAACCGATAAATGCAGCAAATTTACCAGAAGCATTATACATTCCGCAAGTAACCATCAATGCCTTCGCTAATTTCGCTACTTGTTTAGGAAATATTTGTGTTTTTAATAAAGGATGATAGCCATCATTAGCAATTACTAAACCAATCATCGCCAAATCCGAAACATTTACTTCAATAGCACATTGTTTTAAATAAACCTCTAATGCTTCTTCTACAGGACAATCTAAAAAGCCAGAATCCATTAAATAATAAGCTAATGAACGGTTTCGATTGGCAGTTTGCCACTCAGATTGAAAAACCTCTTCGTTAACCTTTAATTCCTTGCCAACAATTTGTTCTAAAAATTGAAGGATTTTTGAAACCTTCTCTTGCGGAGAATTTCCGTCAAGCATAGAGGATACTGTAATCGCCCCTGCATTAATCATTGGATTAAAAGGTTTTCCAGGTTGATGGCTTTCTAGACGAATAATGGAATTGAAGGTGTCACCTGTAGGTTCAACATCTACTCGTTCTAAAACATAAGGTAATCCCCGTTCCATACACGCTAAAATAAATGTAACAACTTTTGAAACACTTTGTAGCGTAAATAGTTCAGTTGTCTCTCCGGCTTTCATTTCGTCATTATTAGTACCGATAATCGAAATCGCTAATTGATTTGGATTTTTTTCCGCTAAAGCGGGAATATAGCTTGCACATTTCCCCTCTTTAGCATATGGAATAAACTGTTTCACCCATTCTGCCGCAAGGTGATTATTATGATTGATATGTTCTATCGGCATTTTGTGATCTCCTTTCAAAAAAAGCATTTTTACGCCATAACTACTCTTTAAAATTAATAATAGGCAAAAACAGAGTCTCCATAGTTTACCCTATGAAGACTCTATATGGAATAACTTTTTACAATTTGGGAGGCTTAGTACCTTCTGGAATTAACGAAACATAAGCTTCCCCATCTAAACGTTCCTTCCATTCTTTTTTAGCTTCTTCAATAAGTGCTGGATTGTCAATTAGATCCATAGCAGTGCAAGCCATAATTTTTGCTGCCTGTAGCATCCCTTTATGTGCTATTGGCATAACACCTTGTGATACAACTTGCCAAGTATGAAGTGGTGTACCTACTGCCATACATACCGTTGTACATTGAACAGTTGGGACATTCCAGCTCACATCCCCAACGTCCGTTGATCCACCCAATATAAATTCAGGTAGAACACTTGGGATGTGGTTAGCAATAACTTTCCCTTGTAACTGCTCGACATCTTCTTTTTTTAGACCAAATAACGATGATGCCTGAATTTCAGGAGTAAATGTATTAAATATAGCTTGGGCATGCTGCTCATCTTCTATTGTATAAGTTGGCATTCCTAAATCAATTATTTGTTTTTGCATCGCATCATACAGTGTTTTATTTGGAATAAGATTTGATGCAGCTCCCTCAAAGGCGATCTCTAACGATGTTTCAGTCATTAACGTTGCGCCTTTAGCAATATTTTTAACACGTTGATAAATCTCTTGTACTTGATGTTTTTTAGGCGCTCTAACTAAGTATGTCACCTCTGCATATGGTTGAACAACATTTGGAGATGTTCCTCCTGTATTTGTAACCGCATAATGTACGCGCGCTTCTGGAATGATGTGCTCACGTAAATAGTTTACCCCAACATTCATGAGTTCAACTGCATCTAATGCACTTCGTCCTAGATGTGGTGCAGCTGCTGCATGTGCACTTTTCCCTGTAAACTTAAAAGTAGCCGCATAGTTTGCCAGAGAGGTGCAAGTCATAACAGATGTAAAAGTACCAGGATGCCAAGATATTGCGATATCGACATCATCAAAAATACCAGCCTTCGCCATATAAGCTTTACCTGAACCATTTTCCTCTGCAGGACAACCGTAGAAGCGAATTGTGGCTGATTGATTATTTTGTTCTAAGTAATCTTTAACCGCAACAGCCGCCGCAAACGCTCCTGTCCCTAATAAGTTATGACCACAACCATGACCACTTCCTCCGTCCTCTAATGGCTCATGATGAGTAGCCCCACCTTTTTGACTTAAACCAGGAAGTGCATCATATTCACCGAGAAATGCAATAACAGGATTTCCAGAACCATACGTTCCAACTAGCGCTGTATCAAGCCCTGCAATTCCAAGTTCTGTTGCAAAGCCCTCTTGTTCTAAAGCTGCCTTCATATATTGAACAGATTTCTTTTCTTGAAAGTGAAGTTCAGGTACTGCCCAAATGGCATTACTTAATTGAATGCTAGCATCTCTTTTTAACTCGACTAACGAAGAAATTTTTTCATGTAAACTCATATTTTTTACCTCCTAAGAAATATGTTCCTATTACGAATTCAATAGACTCCCTTTTTGATCATTTAACGTTAATAATGCAATAATACAAATAACCGCAAATCCAATTAACATCCAAAATGCTGCATCAAAGGAACCGTTAAAAGCATCTACCATAAAACCAATTGCCATCGGCGTTACAAAGCCTGCTAATTGCCCGCCTGTATTAGCAATCCCCATTGCTGAACCTGTGATGGAAGAAGGTAATTTCTTTAACACAATGGCAGGTAGTAATGTAACAACAAATGCAATAAATAAAGTAACTACAGTTTGATAACCAATAAACATCGTCACAGACTTAGCTGTAAACATGAAGTACAATAAAATACCAATAACTCCACATGAAATCGAACCTAAAATCTTATCCATTCCTCGCGGTAATTTATCAATAATATAACCACTACCATAAATACCAATAATAGTAGCGATGGCTGGAATTGTTTGTGCCCAACCAATCGACATTAAATCGAGTCCACGATTTTTTTGAAGGTATGTTGGAATCCATGAAACTAATCCCCAGTTCACAGCATATATGCAGAAATACGCAATAATTAAATTCCACATAAGCGGTGTTTTAAGTAATTCCTTAAAGTTAACTTTTGTAGAAGCATTTCCGTTATTATTACTACTTTCCACCGCTTCATCTTGTGGAAGTTTGATATATTTCCAATATAAAAATGCAATAATGGCACCGATTGCACCAATTACAACAAACATCGTGCGCCAACCTATTGTTCCTAACAAATAAGCTGCTAGTAAAGGTACGATTAAGGAAACGATACCTCCAGAGGAAAGCATAATTGACATTGCTCGCCCTCTTTCTTCCCTTGGGAAAATCGTCGCAATAATTTTAGAGCTAGATGGTTGAAACCCACCTTCCCCAATACCAAATAAAAATCGAATGACAACCATTGCAACTAAAGACCAAGCTAAAGCTGTTAAACCTGTGAATATTGACCACATAATTACTGAAAAAAGTAAGATTTTTTTAGCACCAAATTTATCAGCAAGCCATCCGCCAGGTATTTGCATAATCGCATACCCTAAAAAGAAAGCGCTTAAAATAATTCCAGTAGAAGAAGCATCTAAATTTAAATCACCAGTAATCGATACTACTGCATAATTCATGATGTAACGATCTAGATTTCCTAATGACCATCCTAAAAATAAGAGTGCAAGGATTAAATTTCTGGATTTTTTTGTTACTTCATTTGTTGTCATTAATATCCCTCCCATGTTTAAACTAAAGCGCTGCAATCGATAGTAAAGAAAAAAGTTTAGTTAACGACGAAAAATTACGACAATTAAAACTCTTTTTCTTTCCTTTTCGATATTTTTTGCAACCTTTATATAATATTTTCCCATCTCTCCCTATCTATAAAAATATCCTCTTATATAGCGACATTTTCGTTATATATTCGTATAATAATCGACTTTTTATGAATTGACAATATTTTTTTGAAAATTCCTAATAAATAATTGCACAAAAAATGGTGTCTTACATAAGTCAAAACTTGAAAACTGTTAATTTATCTACATTTTTTAAAAATTCATCAAAAACGAAAAATTACTAAAAATTTTCGATTCCTTCTATTTACCATTAAGCTATGTACAAAACAAAAAATGCCCCAAAAACCATTAATTGGTTCGGGACATTTTATAGTTCAGTTGGTGACCTACATTACAAGCTGATATATTTTTATTGGTCTACCACGTGTATGCTGTAATTCTTCTCCACAAATTTCAGCTAAGCCTACACTACATAAATCAGCTACGATGCGCTGTGCATTTCGTTCACTCATTTGAAGCTGTGAAGCTAAATCCTTTGTCGTAAAGTGCTTCCAGCTCATTTTTTGAACTAGCGCTTGTATTCTTGTATAGGTTTTAATGCTAACATTGCCTTTTTTTAATTTTTCAAGGATAGTAGGATCTTCGGCTCTATAGGAATATGTTAACTCCTCGGTATTACCGACAGATTCAATCATTGTGCCATCATCTTGAATCATGACAATATCAATCGATTCATTTTCTTTCGTTTGGCGTAAAGCCCTATGCGCATTTAATTCGGCATTAAATACCGTTTGCGCAAAACCTATTCCTGCTATGACCTTTGACTCCATTTCAATGGACAGCTGATACATTTTTTCCTTAATGAATTGAATTTGCCCTTCGATTGCTCCCCTCGTACTAAAAATTGTATATAGACCATTTCCTTCTTCGATTAAGGAGCCATCAATCTGTTCACATAATTGCAGTAAGTTTTCCTTCATTCGTAATTCTAAATATTGAATACGATACCCTTGCTTCATTCTTTCCTTCAATGAATCGAAATCTTTTATTTCGAGCATGACAGCACCTATTTGCGTCTCTTTATAATACGACGTTTTAATTTTTTCGGTAAAAAGCTGAACAGTATTGTAAATTTCTGTTTTAGTAGGCGATAACCAACAGGAGGGAACCCCCCTCTTTTTCAGTTCTTCATCCACTGACGGGTAACAAGTAATCGCAAAATCAATTTTCCCTTTTTGCCACAAGTCATAATGGAAATCAAATAATTCTTTTGGATCAATAGCCACATCAAATTCCTTTAAATACATTTTCCTTACATTTTTCTCAATCTCCGCCAATCCTTCTGATGCTACATGTGCAGGCGATGGGATAATATCAATACTGACACTCTCAATAAATTTTTTCATTTTAAAGGACTGCTCTAAAAACCCTTTATAGATGGCCGCTTCTGAAAAGATTATATGTGCCAGCTTATCCTGAGAAACACTTGTCTGACTAGCAATTTTATAAGGTATGTATCCAGAAAATAACCAAAAATCAACATCTTGATTATGTGTCTCCACAAGATGTTTTGTTTCTGTAGCAATTGAATAAATATACGGAATAAATTCCATATCTTGTTCAATTTCACGTGCCAATTCAATAATTTTTTTTACGGATTTTTCTGGGCCAACAACACCTATTTTATACATTCTAAGTTCCTACCTTCTATGTCAAACTACTATTGTTATGACAAAAAGTTCTCAATTATTATACAGATCAACTGTAAATAGTATATCTAAGAATTGATATTCTACACAAATGAAAAAGATAAATTTAACCAATATACCTTTTCTACAGAAAAACAATTATATCAATGGCAATGTAGCAATAATAGAGGAAGAAGCGACTCGACCTCACCCACCCACTCATTTTGCAAAAGAGCTATTTATTAGCACACCTTAATTTCATTGACTCAAAAGTTTTTCAACAACATGAAACCCCGAATAAATTCGTTATTCGGGGTTTTGGTTTAACTATTTTTTATAAATCGTTTGCATACATTTGCTTATATAAAATTTCTAATTTTTTTGAGAGTTTACCATATGCAGTTTGCCAAGCTTTACGAGCTGCTGCATTATCGTCTGTCGAAGGTACGTAAAGAGCATGAACCTCTGCTACCTTTTTCAAATCACTTTCGGCCGTAGTTAGAGTAGAATAATTTTTCACGACGCTCTTTTCAGAAGCACTAAGATCATCATATGCTGCACGAATTTCTTTTACTTTAGTCTCCAAGTCAACAACATATTCACCATTAACAAGCAGTGCATTAATTGATTCTATTAATTTTAAAGCAATTTCATTAGACTGTTGTTGATCTTTATCTTTATCAATAATAGATTGTCGCATTTCTGGACTAACTAAACTCATTTGCTTTGATGTAAGCTTCGCAAAAGCTTTGATGACAGTCGTTGGGTTACTAACAAATGATTTTTCATACGTCTTTATGAATGACTCCACTTTCTTCACATCAGAAACAGCTGTTGTTAAGATAGAAGCATTCGTAACACGTTTTTTATCACTAGAGCTCAGCTTTTTATATTGTGTTGAAAGCTCATTAATTTTTTCCTTTGAAACGGTATACGCATCATTTGAGACAATGTTTGCAATTTCATTATTTAACTTTGTAATATCTGGTGCATTAACATCTTCTAAACGATGATTGAGCAAATCTTCATATTGCTGTTTTGCTAAAAACTGTTGATTTGCAGGTAGTTTTGCATAAGCAGTTTGTACTGTTTGAATTTTTTTCGCTTGTTTCGTAGCATCCGTTTCTTCTCGTGCGGTCTGCACTTTTTTATGGAATGACTTAACACCCGAAAGGTCTTTACTAGCAGCTGTTAATAAATAATAGTTTGTTACATACTTTCGTCCAGCGGAAGATAGGTTTTTATATTTTGTTGTTGCTGCATTAACAGCAGATTCAAATTGAGCAAATGTATATTTCGTTACATCAGAAAGCTTATCAACGTCAGCCTTTAAAGCCAATGCAGCAGCTTTATCAGCAGGTTCCTTACCATTTAGATCAACGGTAACATTCGGCGTATTTAATAAAAAATCATCCGCATTATAAACAAGTGATTGTTGTAGACTAGTTAACTTATTATAAGCTTTCAAAACATTAGTATAGTTAGTTTTCAGCTTACTTTCAGCTATCCCTGGTGTTTCTGAAAGCTTCTGATAGGAATCCATGTCCTTAATAACTTTTTCAGCCGCTTTAAAATCCTTTTGCAAAGTTATAATACTATCATATCCGACAATTTTAGCCGCTGAATTTTTTGTTAAGCCCTTATATTCATTAATAATGCGGTTTACATTATTAACGTGACTTTGCCAAGAAGTTACTGATGGATCTATTGGGTAACTATCATCTAGGTCGCCTACATAACTTTCAATTTCACTATTTAATTTGTCTATTTGACTATTTTCTGCGTTTTCTGCTTGAAGTAATGTACTAATATATTTTGTAGGTACGAGTTGAAGTTGTTTATAAGTTAGCTTTTCATAAGACGTACGTATTGATTTTGCTGTAGTCACCTGTTTGCTAGGTGAATCATTTTGTGACAGCTTATCGAAAAGTTTGATAAATTGTTCTACCTTTTTGATATCCGACTTAGCATCACTTAAAATTGTTTGATTTTGAACAGTTGCTCGGTAATTTTGAGATAATTTTGCTATATCTTTTTCAATTGTTCCAACTGCTGTTTGTAAAGATTCTATGCTAGTAGGTACATACGTAACAAAAGAATTTTTATATGTTAATAATTCTACAATTGCCTGATTTAGTCTTCTAACTTCTTTAAATTCTTCGATATGTGACGGATCTATCAAAATGTTTTTAATGCTATTGTATAGGGCATCATTTAGATCTAAGCTACGTTGTAATAAATCAAACTTAGCATATGCCTCTTCAATTTCTTTTAAATATTTTGGTAGATCTTTTTCATCAACCTCATTAACCTTATCTACTTTTTCATTTAACTTGCTTATTAATTCTACATCAGCTACTGCTCTCTTTAATACATCATAATTTGTCACATTAGACTTCGCAGGAGTTGATAGTGCCTGATATTTACTTTCTAATGCAGTTACATTTGCCTTAAAAGATTCTAGACTTGTCATATTATATTTGTTGTCATTTATTAGTAAAGTTTTAATTTCTTCAATCATTGATTCAGAAGGTTCATTTGATACTGATATCACATCAGAAACATCAGATTCTACGAAAGAAGATCCTACTTTTGCATTTACTTTAACAATGATATCTTTCATGCCTTTTTCTAAAGCATCTTTAGGAATTTTGTATGTGTCGTTAGTAGCTCCATCAATTATTGTGAAGGATTCACCAACTTTATAAAACCATTGATAACTATATGTAATCTGACTGCTTTGCAACGTTGCACCGGCATCATCGGTTACCGTTGCACCTGCGACTTGTACCGATTCACCAGGTACTGCATAATTTGAACTACTAACTATTCTAGGTGCAGTTATTGAAAGTTGCAGTTCTTTGATAGAACAAGGTTCACTTTTATACTTATCGCCATTTGTTGTAGTCGCTTCCACAAAAACTACTTTGCCTGCCGCTTCTACTGGTATTTTAAATGACGCTGTTGTTGCACCAGAGATTGGTTTATTCGTTGAATCGTTGGATCCATCTACATAGTACCATTGATAACCTTTGACAATCGAATTTGCTGGTAAGTTTTCAATAGAAGCTTTTAAAGTTTCATTTACTATATTTTTTCCTGTGACGGAAACTGTAAAGTCTCCCGCTGCTCCTGCAACTGTTGGTACAATAAGAGCTGCTGGAATAGCTGCTGCTGTGAAAAGTAATTTTTTATTCAAATTTTCATACCTCCTCTATCTTCTTTAAATTATATCGGCTACATTTTTAATAATTCCCTTCATTTTATTGAATAATTCTAAAACGTGTATTTCCTCCCTGTTTTAATGTCACGGGTAATAATATTTTGATTTCCCTGTTCTTTTTAACCTGTAAAAAAAGAAATCTAGCAGGTATTCTCTGCTAGATTTCTCCTTTTTATTAATTTCTATCGTCATATAATTTTTCTAATTTTTTCGTTAGTTTATTATATGCCTTTTGCCATGCTTCAACATCAGCTTTAAGCTCTTCAACTGCTTTTACTTTTTGTAAATCACTCTCAGCCAGTGTTAGTTTTGAATAATTTTTCACCAGATTCTTCTGTGCAGTAGTTAACTTATTGTAGTCCTCATTAATTTTTGTCACTTTATCTTCTAAATTTTCTACATAATAGCCATTCTCTTGCAGCTTATTTATTGTTTCAACGATATCCAACGCTATATCGTTGTCTGTTTGTCCACTCGTCTCTAAATCAATAATTTTCGCTAATAACTCACCATCTAACAAGCTCACCTGTAATGATGTTAGTTTTCGGAAATCTTTAATGATAGATGAAGGATTTTTATCAATATTCGAATGGTATTTTTTTATAAACGACTCGATCGCTTTAACATCACTCGTTGCTTGTTTTATAACTTGGCCATTTTCCATTAATTTTTTTTCAGCAGAAGATAGGGCATTGTATTCATTAATAATTTCCTTTACTTCTTCTAATGATGAATAATTGTTGTATTCTATATCCTCTTTTAATTTAGACAGTTTATCATTTAAATTACTAAAGCCATTTGTATAGTCTTCTAACGCATTAGTTACTTCAAAATAATAACCCTTCGCTAATTCCTGCTGGATTGCATTTAATTTGTTGTATGCTTTAACAACAGCTTGCATTTTTGAATAACGCTTATTTAAATCTACCTCTTTTTGAGCATCCTTTACTTTCTTTTCAAAGGATCTAACTGCATTTACATTCGTTTCTGCAGTTTTCAAATCTGAGTAATTGGTAACATATTTTCGTGCACCTTTAGGTAAAACATTTTTATAATCATTAGAAACTTCTTCAATTTTTGCTGCATACACAACAAAATCATCAGTACTTGTATTAAGCACACTCTTAATTTTTTCAATAAAATCTTTCCCTGCAGTTGCATCATCTGACGCACTCGGTGATGTATTTCCATTGTTCTCAGGGACTTTATTAAGAATATCTTTATTATATACATATTCTTGTTGTTTTTTTGTTAATTTATTAAATGCTTTTAATGCTGAATTATAAGTTGATTGTAATGTAGAGTTTTTTGTAGCATCTGATTTTAATAATGAATCATATTTAATTATTTGAGTAATTACCTTTTCAGCAGCCTTTAAATCCTTTTGTCTTTGAATAAATTCATTCTTACTAGCAACATCCTGATAAGATTTTAGACTTTTTTGTTTAGAAATAATTGAATTAACATCAGCAACATATTTATTCCATGTTTCTGCATCTACTGGTTCTTTTAAATTGTCTATTAGATCCTCTAATTCTGCTATTGCACTACTTTCTGCATTTTCAGCATCTTCTAATTCATTTAACTTAGAGTCTACAAGCCCTTGTTGTCGTAAGCTTAACTTCAAATAAGCAGTACGAATATTTTTGGCTGTCGTTACCTTTTGTTGTGCTGTTTGTCGGTTAAGTTTATCAAAAAGCTTTTCAAACTTCTGAGCATTTTTCACATCAGCTTTAGCCATCGTTAAAATTTCTCGATTTTGCACAGCCGCTTTATAATCATTTGAGAGAGTGTTAATCTCTTTTTCTATATTTTGTATTAGAGTATCTAATTCAGTTGTAGTAGTTACTTTGTAGGTTGGTACTGAAATCTTATTACTATCTAACAAATCGATTATCTTAGCATTTATATCTCTCAATTTAGTAAGCTCTTTCATGCTATCAGGATTCTCAATAAGTAGTTTTAATAACTTTTCATAAGCAGTACCCGAATCCAAACTACGTTGGAGATAGTCTAATTGATCATATTCTGCTTTTAATGCCTGCAACTGCTGCTGACTACTGTTTTCATCTAAACTACTAATTTTCCCAGCAATATTTTCAACTTTTTTAATATCTTCAAGTGCGCGTTTTAAAATACTATAGTTTTTCACTTGTGATTTGGCTGCAGGAGTCAAGCTTTGATAGAATTCCTCTAATGTTGATGCTTTTGATTTTATGTCTGATACATAAGTTACTTTATTATCCTTTTTCGATAACAATTCATCAATTTGCTCGATAAGAGGTGTAATATGTTCATCAGAAACTTTCATTGGCATCAATGCAATCTTAGATACCGTTTCATTCCCTACTTTTGCAGTTATTTTCACAACAATTTGCTTCATATCCGAATCCATTGCATCTTTCGGAATAGTAAATGAAGCCGCTGTAGCATTTGGAATAAACGAGTAATTTTCGCCTACTTTATATAACCATTGATACGAATATGATATTTGATCTGTGTTTAATGGGATCTTAGAAGGGCCAACATCTGTCTTCACTTCCGGCGCTTTAACTTTAAGAGTATCCCCTGGTACCACTAAATTCCCTTTAGAAAAACCTTCAAACTCTAAATCAGCCATACTTAAGTCCAGTTTCTTAATGTGCTTGTTATCACTCACAAATACTAAGCCTTCTACCGTTTTCGCTTCTATAAATATTTGTTTGTCAGAAGCCTCTACTGGCACGATTATTTCATTTTTCGTCGCGCCTTTAATAGGCTTCACAGTGTTTCCATCAATAATGAACCATTGATAACTACTAAAAGTAATCGATTTATCTGGATCGTTTGGATTTTTCACACTTTCAATGTCGGCAACTAATTTACCATTTATGTAATCAACTATACCTATAGGGAGATTTCCTTTTGCTACGATTTTCTTACTTTCGTAAACTTTCCCTTTACTATCTGTGACCTTCACAATAATTGTTTTTCCTAGTGCTTTTTCAGGGATATTAAATGTTGAATTTGTTTCATTGTCAATTTCCGTTACTGTACTTCCATCAACATAATACCACTGATATTTATAACTAGGATCTTCTGGTAAAGAAGGGATATCTACTTTTAGGTCTGAATTAATGAGACCATTCCCTACAATAGTTACTTGTTCTGCAGCAGCATATGCATCAATAGGCACGATAAGTGCTGCTGGAGCTGCTGCCATTAAAAAGAATTTTGCCTTCGTCATTCAAAGTTCGCTCCTCTTAGTATGTATATGCTATACATTATAGCAACATCTTCCACATACTAGCAATGACACCCTAAACTACATAAAATATGGCATGATAATAATTAAACAATTACTAAAGTTTCATTATATTTTCACTAAAAAAGTAGCATCTTTTTTCAAAAATACTACTTTAGGCGCAGATAATATTTCTATTATTTATTGTGGATCACAATATTTTGTAACGGCCTTTTTATGGGATGCCTCTTTCTTTGTTTGTACACTTAAAATATTGATGTCCCTACCTAAATTTATTTTTTATGTAGCATATACGTTTTTTCATAACAATCAACGTATTGCACACGCTCTATTTCGCCTGATAATGAATAAAAAAATATCAATCGTTCATAAATCATCTCGGTTAAAAACGCTATTGTCGTAGAGTTATGACTAAACGGTATAAGTTTAAATTTATATAACACACCATACATCTTAGGGACTATTAGATAAAGTTCGTTATTTTTAATAGTAACGGTAAGCACTTTGTCTTCATTTTCTATTACATATTTCCCCACGATCGATTCTTTATTTGTGTATGCTATCGGTACTGCAGGTGCTGGTGAAGATACATTTTTATCAAAAACGATTTTTGCAATTTCTCTACTTAAATGCATAACAGGTGTAACATTCATATTGCTTAAAAAGATAATCGTAACTTGGTCATCAACAAATCTAAGGAAATCACTTAAATAACCGCTAATATCTCCAAAATGATGCACACATTTTTTTCCCATTACTTCAGAGACCATCCAGCCACACGCATAGGATCCAAGATTTGGAGTCAACATTTTCTCGGTTAGTTCCTTGCGAAGTATTTTATATGATTTTAATGCCCGATCCCAAATAAATAGGTCCTCTGTTGTTGAATATAAACCGTAGGAACCTAATGGAAATGACATATCTGCATACGCTGAATGAATTGGTTCTTCCCAAAATGAATAGCCAGATGCTAAACCCGGAACCACCTTTATTCCATCATCACAACCTGTATGATACATACCTAAAGGATGGCAAATGCGCTGCTGTATGTAATCCGCATAAGACATGTCTGAAACTTTTTCTATAATGGCCGTTAACAACGCATACGCTGAATTTGAATAGCCAAATTTACTACCAGGTTCAAACTCTAATTCCCTTTCTTTAAAGGAATCAATTAGTTGGTCTAATGTAGATGGCAGTCTCATTGTGCGAAACCAAAAATCAGGGACATTCGTATAATTAGGTATTCCAGAACTATTAGTTAAACAATGAAATATTGTTATGTGTTGACCATTCGGATAATCATCTAGATATTTTCCTACGTAATCGTCTATATTCAATTTTCGCTTTTCGTGCAATTGAAATATAGCCATCGCTGTAAATGCTTTCGTGAGTGACCCTATACGAAATTTAGTTGTTGGTACATTTGGAACGCTATGCTGCCAGTTCGCCATACCAAATCCCCTATTTAAAAGAATATGCTCATTCGATGCAATTAATATAGTACCATTCAAATAACCATTTCGATTATAAGAATCTACCCAGTTATTTAACCGTTCTTCTAATATCATGTGAGTTTCTCCTTACTAAAAAGATTAATCATTCTTTAAATTGATGGATTTTCCTTACTTGATGAGTGGCCAAATCCGCATATCTTGTTGGGATTGGTAAACGACTATCCTTTTCAATCATTTTCATCGTTATGTTTGTTGCTGTTTCTAAATCAATCCAATTTCCACACGACACAAATATAGGTTTAACATCCTTTCTACTTCTCAGCGCACGACCATATACTTCCCCACCAATTACAATATTAGTAAACGCTCCTGCAATATTTTCTGGCATAGTAAAATCCGTATTATCAATTTTATAATATGTTTTTGCAACTCCAATAGTCGGTTTTTCCAAGAAGAAAGAAGCATGTGTCGCAATGCCCATATTACGACTATGTAAATAACCATTTCCATCAAACATATAAAGGTTTGGATTCATTTTCAATTTTTTAACTGCTTCTATAATTAGAGGTAATTCACGAAAGGCTAAAAATCCAGAAATATAAGGTATAGTAATTTCATTACTGTACTCAACTTGTTCGACTACTTTTTTTGTATGAAAATCAATAACTTGAATGCAACAAACTCCGTACTCTTTATTATTTTCAACCCAATAGGCAATATCCACTCCTGCAACGAGTTTAATTTGATCATCTAGAAAAGTATTTTGTAGAGAAATTCGCTTCCTTAATTCATTTTGCTGTGATGTATAGTTTTGGATCATTTCTTCTACTTCCATATAGGTTCACTCCCTTCCTTTCTATAAATATACTTTAAAGCAAAACCTCCCAATCCAACTCGTACTGTGAATTATGCACAATACGAACGATTAGGAGGTGTGAAAATGGTTCATGTCTTTCTTTTTATTCATATATTATCCTCTAATAAGAGATGGCGTTTTATTATAAGTATCGTAGTCATAGGAATGAGTATGATTCCCTTCATTTATTTTAATTAGAATGGACATTCCTTCTCCTACATTGGTATTGATAGAAAACTGACCATTAAAGGTCTGTACCCTATCTTGCATTCCCCTGATGCCCATAGAATCAGCAAGAATGATTTCATCCATTTTACATCCTACACCATCATCTGAATAAATAATTTCAAAGCCAAATTCTGTTTCTAATAGATGAATTTCTACAGTATTGGCATGTGAATGCTTTAAGGCATTGTTCAGTAACTCTTGGAAAAGTCGATAAATCATCAAATTTAAACGCTCATCCTCTAAATATAGTCGATCAATTGTGTAAATTAAAACAAAATCAGCTCTCTTATGAATTTTTTGTATAAGCTTCTCAAGAGCAGCATTTAAGCCCAATGTATCTATTAATGGCGGCTTCAAATTTTCACAGTAGCCTCTTAAATCATTTAAAGATGTAATCATGTGTTCATGGATCTTAACAAGACCCGATTGAATATCCGCCTTTTTCTTTGCGTGGATAAATACATCCATCTCCCTAGCAATATGGAGTTGCTCTTGTAAAACCGTATCATGAAGCTCTTGTGCTAATTGATATTTTTCTTGTTCAAATCGAAGCCAAAGTAACTTATTGAGCCACGGCAACTGACTTTTATCTGCCTCTTTCATATGCTTTAACTGTTCTAATAGATCTTCCACCATTTTCGTATTTTCTATGAAATTATTTACATATAAAAGCAATAATTCAAGCCACAATAATTCCTCATCCTTTAAATAAATGGATTTATTATGGTCTACGACTAGTATTCTCTTATAATTCATATCTTGGTGAATAAAAGCAATGTAAAAATGCTCTGTCTTCTTTATATCTCCCAAACGCAGTTGCTCTTGTAATATTTCGTTCATTTGAATTTGATTATATTCTTTGGATGTACTTGTGGAAGTAATTTGATGTGTATGCAAATCGTAGGTTAATACGTAAATATGTTTAATCTCAAGATGTAAAGCAATTTCTTGAACAAATTTATCAAGCAAACCCTCTATCTTCACGACCCTACCAATACTATCAACTGTCGTATACAATCGATGGATATAATCCCCTTTAGTTGAGAAAAGAATTTTTCGCTTATGATAATCTATTTTCTCTTTAATGTAGAAAAGCGCTATTAGAGAAAAGAACGTAAAAAAGAAAATTTTCGTCATTCTTGAAATAGATAAATCAGTTAGCCAATAAAGACCCATTAACAGCCAAATTGTAAAAACAAATGAAAAATTAAAATAATGACGTAAACGGGTAATAAAGTACTCCATATCAAATATACGTTCAGTAAGCTGTGTGCAAATAAAGCTGTATGGTATGAGTATCAAGAATAAGGAAGCTATATCGGCCGAGAGTATTTGTTTATTGAAAAATATTTTTGGCAACGCATATAGGAACAGAAATGGTAGAAACGGGATGATGATACTACTCAATAAGATTTTTAATTGCGGTGTTTTAAATTTAAAATAACTTATTCCCAATATACCTAGAATTACAATTAGCAATGTGAAAAATATACATAAAGTTAAACTAGAGAATATAGGATTGGTAAAAGGATAAATTATACTACAAATACTTAAAAAAACAGCAATCAAAGGAAGTATATAAAATATTTTAATATTGTTAATAAATATCCATTTTAAATTTAAAAACAAAAAGTATTTCTTTAGAAAGTGAATTAAAAGGACGAGGCAAAATAGCATACTACTTCGGTTTACTATTGTACCAATATTATCCAACCTACCCGCTACTCCTATACTAACATAAGCTAATGAGACAGTTAGAATAAAAAATATAAGTAAATTTACTAAAGGATTCTCCTTTTGTTTAAAATACAAATATAGAGAAATTATAAGCGTTAAAAAATAGTAACAAGTTGGTGCTATTAGAACATAATAAAATTGTTGGGGAATATCTAGTGGTTTTATGTGTACAGAAATTAAGTTACCATTGGGTTTCTTTATCGTTAATTCATTGGCTGCTCGTAATACGAAGTCATACTTTATATTAGAAATATTATTAATCTCTGTTCCATCTACATTTAAAATAATATCTCCGGCTTCAATTTGTTGTTTAGTAGCCCAATCTCTATAATATGAATCTACCACTAACCATTCCCCATTTTCTTCCTTAACCTCAATATTTATAAAAGACTTGCTATAAGTTATATAAAGTAAATAAAAACCAATTAATAAATAAATACTTATAACAAGCATAAACCATTTACTTTTAATATTATTTAGTACCAAAGGCGTAGATCTACACGCAGCTCTACATCAAAGGAATCTAGAATTGCCTTTTGTTCAAGTTCTGTTACACCAACTAGAGAAGCTTTTTTTTCTTTTAATAAAGTTATCAACGACGGATTTTGCTCTAAATATTGAATTACATTAATCATAAAATCTCCTCATTTCATTAGTTTTTGTAATTACATCTATATATTTCACCAAAATAAGATACCAATTATTTTACAAGGGATTAATAACCATAAATGTAATTACAACT
The DNA here is from genome assembly GCF_042884205.1 of Lysinibacillus sp. NPDC058147. NCBI lineage: Bacteria > Bacillati > Bacillota > Bacilli > Caryophanales > Bacillaceae > Lysinibacillus > Lysinibacillus sp. NPDC058147. The sequence goes on along the minus strand of NZ_JBHVUJ010000001.1, from coordinate 668,721 downwards.
TCATTATACTATCACTTTACTTTTAATCAACAATATTTTCTATAAATTGCTAAAAAATAATAGATTATGTAGTATTTTTCACAAAACGTACAAATTTTCACAATACTTAGTCATATCACTATTATTTGCAAATATTTAACAAACTTTGATTCCTTAATTTCCCTTATAAAATCCTGATAATTATAATTTAAAGTTTCATTAACAAAGTTTTTTCAGCAGTAGGCACTCGTTGAAAGAACAAAATAACAATGAAAAGGATGATTATATGCAGAAAAAGCTATCTCCAGTATCTGTAAAAGAGCGGATTGAAACACTCGATGTATTAAGGGGGTTTGCATTATTAGGAATCATATTAGCTAATATTGTTTGGTTCCTTTATCCCGTCTATATGCAGGAAGATCTAAGTTTTAAAAATGAATGGACTTCTTTTTGGAATCAAGCCGATTATACAGTTCACACTATTCTTACTATGTTTGTCGATGGGAAATTTGTTATGCTGTTTTCTATGCTGTTCGGTTTTGGAATGGTCATTATGCAGGAAAGAGCCGCTGCAAAGCAACTAAATTTTTGGGGGATTTATTTTAGACGACTTATTGCATTATTTATTTTTGGTTGTATCCATGCTTATTTCATTTGGTTCGGAGATATTTTAACAGACTATGCAATCTTAGGATTATTACTCCTTTTCATGCATAAGTTAAAGCCTAATGCTATGTTAATCATTAGCGTAACTTTATATAGCTTATATTTTGGACTATTAACATTAGGAGCTCTATCCTCCAATTCTACGATGATGTCAATGACAATGTCAGAGGAAAGTCGTCATCTTATGCAATTTACGATAGATGCCCATCAAAATGGAAGTATTCAAGAATTAATGAATGCTAATTTTATGGAAAGAACTTTTTATACAATGCGTAATGGGTTATATGTTCTTTCTCTAGGAAACCCAATATTTTATTTATTTACAAATCTTCCGTTCTTACTAATGTTCTTATTCGGAGCAGCTGTTGCAAAGAAAAAATGGCTTCACCGTTTTGAGGAATATCGAAAAGGCTTTTTCATGACGTGGTTACTAACGTTGATTTTTGGTGGAACATTGTGCTGGATCTTGCCTTTCCTTTTAGAAAATTTTTCAGCTGTTCAATATATTAGCTCGCCACTCCTAACAATCTTTTATGCTATTAGCTTGATCTTTATTTATCACACGGTAAAAGGGAAAAAAGTTTTACAGTGGTTAGCGTTCCCTGGAAGAATGGCATTCACAAACTATATCGGCCAATCTATCATTTGTACATTTTTATTTGGACCATTTGCATTTGGCGTATACGGAAAACTCCACTTAACGACAGCTATCATTATTGCCATTGTCATTTTTGTGTTCCAAATGATTATTAGCAAGCTATGGTTATCCAAATTCCGCTTCGGGCCGTTAGAATATGTTTGGAGGGCATTCACTTATTTAGGTATTAAGAAGGAATCTAAAAATGCATAGATTAGGTGCTTGTGAGTACTCGATAAATTTAGGATTCTTTTTGATAAAATGAACTCAGGGGCTGCCGGTTGACAGCCCCTCTTCGTTATCATCCGAAAGATTTGCTCGTACAAGGCGATTTAAGCTATCATAACGAAATATCACTGTGGCTGGTATTCTTTAACCATTCCTTAACTATTTATTTGCTCAAGTGCTAGATTTATACACCCTAAATTTTCTATTTTCGCTGCCCATTTTTTAGATTTATCAAACATTATTAAATGAATCCGCTGAAATCCTCGATTCTTAATAACATATTTCTATTTAAAAAGACAAATAAAATTCATAAAAAAGAGTAGTATAAAACCCGATATCAGGTACTTTACACCACTCTTTATAGGATACTCACCACAATTATATCCACAATAAGGTAATTTTTTGTTTATTAAGCGAACATCTAATAAATACCTGTAGTTTCACCATACTTTTCAAAATATACCTCATCTGCAACATGGGCAATAATTTCATTTGTTCTATCTTCAACGGAATAGGGGATTCTTTCAGGGTATTTTAGAATTTCAGCGTAGTAAATTTTACCTTGGCTCACAACCCAATTGCTAATATCCTCAATTCCATCTTCCGAACTCTCAGTAAAGTTTGTGAACGGCTCGTATCTTAATTCAACTGCAGCTTCAATAAATAAATCTTGAAACTTATATATATCATTTTTATCCATTCTTATTAGTATTTCCCGTAGCTTCTTCTCATCCTGACTAGACTCATTTATTATATCCCAAAACCAATCACTTAAATGGCTAAATTCACCGGGTAAAATATTCTTAGAATCCATGTAATCCTCCACTTTTATTAGTTTATTTTAAAAATGAAATGAACTTCTTAAATTCTATGATTTACAAACAAACTTTCCTGCACTATTCCATTCGTAATTCTTCCTAAGAGCGCTTGGAAGTCGGGTAATTGGAACACCAGGCCCAGGTCTACCTAATCTTTGTCGATCATTATCCCAAGGTAAAGCGTGAAATATATAACTATTTTAACTAAAATACAAATTAATGTAAGTATATCAATATACATCCTTATATTAAATAGTTATGTTATAGTGGTTATTGGTTCTGCATTGCATTGTTGGGTTTGACACAATGTGGGGTGAAGTTGCTTTATTTTTTCTGGTACTTTGATGGTCCTATCCTTCACCTTGGCTCTTCTTTCCATCGCTTGGACCTTTCTTTCCGTCGCTTTGGCTCTTCTTTCCGTCGCTCTGACTTCTATCCTTCACCTTGCCCCTTCTTTCCGTCACCTTAGCTATACTCTCTGGTTTCCGTCACTTTGCTATTGCTGATCAAAAAAAGAAAAAAACGTCCAACAAGTACTAAAAATACTCATTGGACGCCTTTTGGCTGTTAATTATGCTTTTTGATAGCGAAGCACAGGTGTACGAGCAGCGCGTGTTTCGTCTAAGCGAGTTACGACTGTTGTATGCGGTGCTTCTTGTACGATTGATGGATTTTCTTCTGCTTCTTTTGCAATTTGGATCATTTTATCGCAGAATGCATCTAATGTTTCTTTTGATTCTGTTTCTGTTGGCTCGATCATTAATGCCTCTTCCACATTTAATGGGAAGTAAGTTGTTGGTGGATGGTAGCCAAAGTCTAACAGACGTTTTGCGATATCTAAAGTACGTACGCCTAGTTTCTTTTGGCGACGACCTGATAATACAAATTCATGCTTACAATGACGATTATATGGTAAATCGTAGAATGGCTCTAAACGACGCATCATATAGTTTGCGTTTAATACAGCGTATTCTGTTACAGCTTTTAAGCCATCTGGACCCATTGTACGGATATAAGTGTATGCACGTACGTTAATACCAAAGTTACCGTAGTAAGGTTTAACACGTCCGATTGATTGTGGACGGTCGTAATCGAAATGATATATTCCTTCCTCTGTTCTTATTAAAACTGGTTTTGGAAGGAATGGAATTAAATCTGATTTTACACCTACTGGGCCTGAACCAGGACCACCGCCTCCGTGAGGACCTGTAAATGTTTTGTGTAAATTTAAGTGTACGCAGTCAAAGCCCATATCACCAGGACGTGCTTTACTCATAACTGCGTTTAAATTTGCTCCGTCATAGTATACTTTACCGCCAACAGAGTGAATAAGCTCTGCCATTTCGATAATGTTTTCTTCAAATAGACCAAGTGTATTTGGATTTGTAAGCATTAATGCAGCTGTATCAGAACCAACTACTTTGCGTAAATCTTCAATATCTACTAAACCATTTTCATCTGATTTTACAGTGATAGTTTCAAAGCCTGCAACCGTTGCCGATGCTGGGTTTGTACCGTGAGCAGAGTCAGGTACAATAACTTTATTACGATGGCCTTCACCGTTTGCTTCATGGAAGGCACGAATCATCATTAACGCTGTCCATTCACCGTGCGCACCCGCCGCAGGTTGTAATGTCACTTCATCCATGCCTGTAATTTCAACTAATGAAGTTTGTAAATCGTAAAGAAGCTCCATTGCCCCTTGAGTTGTTGTTTCATCCTGTAATGGGTGAACATTGGCAAAGCCAGAAAGTCGTGCAACAGACTCGTTAATTTTAGGATTATATTTCATCGTACAAGAACCAAGAGGGTAGAAGCCAGAGTCTACACCGTGGTTTCGACGAGAAAGTGCTGTATAATGACGCATAATATCAAGCTCAGATACCTCTGGTAACTCCGCTGCTTCCGCACGTACTAAGTTTGCAGGTAGTAAATCTGCAAGATCAACCTCTGGTACATCAAGTGCTTCTAAGCTGTAGCCTACGCGACCTTCTTTGGAAATTTCAAAAATGAGTGATTGATTTTCGTTATGCATTAAGAGCCCCCATTTCTGCAACAAGTGCATCAATTTCTTCCTTCGTGCGTAATTCTGTTACTGCGATTAGCACATGATTTTTAAGAGAGTCATATGTTTGACCTAAAGGATAACCACCGATGATACCTTTTTCAATTAAACCTTTATTAATTTCTTTCACACATTTATTTGTTTTCACAACGATTTCGTTAAAGTGTGCACCTTGGAATGCTACTGTGAAGCCTGCCGCTTCAAATGCATTTTTAGCATAGCGAGTTTTCGCGATATTTTGCATAGCCATTTCACGAACGCCTTGCTTTCCTAGAGCAGTCATTGCTACAGAAGCTGCAAGTGCAAGAAGCGCTTGGTTCGAACAAATATTAGACGTTGCTTTATCACGGCGGATATGTTGTTCACGCGCTTGTAATGTTAATACATAACCACGACGCCCTTCACCGTCTACTGTTTCACCAACAAGACGACCTGGAACTTTACGCATTAGCTTCGTTGTTACTGCAAAGAAACCACAGTGCGGACCACCGAATGCTTCAGCAATACCAAAGACTTGTGCGTCCCCTACACAAATATCAGCACCTAGCTTACCAGGTGGTGTTAAAACACCTAGTGAAAGTGGGTTAGAAGATACGACAAATAAACTTTTTGCTTCATGTGCAATATCGCCAATTACTTGTAAGTCCTCAATTTGACCAAAGAAGTTAGGATACTGTGTAATAACAGCTGCCGTGTTGTCATCAATAAGTTCTTTTAAAGCTTCTACATCTGTCACACCATCTTTATGCGGAACAGTAACAATTTCAATGGATTGACCGTATGCATATGTAGCAACGACATCGCGATACTCAGGATGAACCGTTTCAGATACTAAAATTTTCTTACGGCGAGTATGTCCAGCAGCAAGCATACCTGCTTCAGCTAATGCTGTTCCTCCATCATACATAGAAGAGTTTGCAAGATCCATACCTGTAAGCTCAGCAATCATCGTTTGGAATTCAAAAATTGCTTGTAATTCCCCTTGTGAAATTTCTGGTTGATATGGAGTATACGCTGTATAAAACTCTGAACGAGAAATAACATGGTCCACGATAATTGGTTTATAGTGGTTATATACGCCCGCACCTAAAAACGATACGTTAGCATTTGTATCTTTATTTTTCGCAGCAAGTGCCGTTAATTCTTTTAATAAAGCTGATTCAGATTTTGCTTCTTTAATATCATATAGGCCTTTAAAACGTACTTTTTCTGGAATATCCCCAAATAACTCATCAACTGAGGATACGCCAATTACGTCTAACATTTCTTGTTTATCTTGCTCCGTCATTGGTAAATAACGATGTTTCATAAATGTAGGTCCCTCTTTTCAACTTTTATTTTGAACGCTTGTAAAACGGTGTTTCAACTGTTACTACCTTCAAGTGCTTACCACGAATTTCGATTTCCAATTCAGTTCCGATAGTTGCGAATTGACTGTCAATTAATGCGTGACCAACATTACGTTTAGAGGAAGGAAGCTGTGTACCTGTTGTCACTTCACCGATTTCCTTACCATCCTTAAACACTTTGTAGCCATGACGAGGAATTCCTTTATCGATCATTTCAATGCCTACAATTTTACGTGACAGTCCATTTTCTTTTTGTGCCACTAATGCATCATGACCATTAAAATCCTCTTTATTTAATTTCACAGCAAAACCAATACCTGCCTCAAGAGGTGAGATTGTTGCTGATAGCTCTTGCCCGTATAATGGAAGACCTGCTTCAAAACGAAGTGTATCACGGCAGCCTAAGCCTGCAGGAACAACGCCTTTGTCTTTTCCAGCCTCTAAGATTTTACTCCAAAGAGCTTTAATATCTTCTGGAGAACCGTAAAGTTCAAAACCGTCTTCTCCTGTGTAACCGCTTCGAGATACTAATGCCTTATGACCAGCAACTTCAACATCTGCTTGGAAACGGAAGTATTTAATCGTTTTTAAATCAGTATCTGTTAATGTTTGAAGAACTTCTTCTGCTAATGGACCTTGAAGGGCAATTTGTGCATAAGCATTTGATTGATTGTCGATCGTCACATCATATTGATGTTGATTTTCCATCATCCAATCATAATCTTTTTCAATATTCGCCGCATTGACGCACAATAAATAATGATTGTCGGCTAATTTATACGTTAATAAATCATCGACAACTCCACCATCTTCATAGCACATTGCATTATATTGCGCTTGCCCTACTGCAATTTTCGAAATATCATTTGTCAAAAGATTTTGTAAAAAATCTAGAGAATTAGGTCCAGTTACTAAAATTTCACCCATATGTGATACATCAAATAAGCCAGCACGATTACGTACTGCATCATGCTCTTCTTTTATAGAAGAAAATTGCACTGGTAATTCCCATCCACCGAAGTCGATTGTTTTACCACCATACTTTGCATATTCTTCAAATAGAGGTGTACGTTGTAATTCATTCGTCATTATTTTTGCCCCCTTATTGTTAGTTACATTTTTTACTGGTAGTAGTTCGTCTGCTTTTTTTAGTACAATCATGCTTCCCCTGTTGTTCATTCAAATAAGGAATAAGAACTAACAACATTAAGACATAAAAAAAGACAGACGAACCCCTTTTCGGGATTCTCTGTCCTTAAACCTGAAAGTTACACCAGACTGGCTCGCATTATTACAATGCCAATCAGCCGGCTTTCCCCTTTGGTGGCTGTTGTACTACAGCTCTCTCCAGAGTTGCGTCTTGTACGAGTCCTTTTACCTGAGAGATTCATAACATTTTGCTACTTGCTCCTTCGGTGACGTCTATACGTGCTCTCCCCGTACAATCATCCGCCCAAGATATATCTTGGTACTATTTAGTATTCAATGAACATTTAGTTACTTATTTGTCTATATCCTAACATTAATTGCATTGAAAAGGCAAACATTTTTTAAATTATGTTAAAACACGAACATTATTTTTGTTTCAGCTAACTATAGTTCGCCTTTAAGCCTTTTAACTTGGAATACTAAATACTCAAGAATATGACGGATCGTCCGCCCCTCCGTTAACACTTGTATATGTCCTGCTTCACGATAGAACTTTCTTCTGTAATGATACAGCTTCTCTAGTTCCTCTTTCGTTGAACTCTGTACAATCGGTCTGTTCGGATCATGCTGTATTCGTATATATATATCTTCAAATGTCGCATCTAAAAAAAATACGAGCCCACTGCGTCTCATTATTTTTCTATTTTCAGCATTGACTGCAACTCCACCACCAGTTGAAATAATACACGCTTCGTCTCGGAAATTTTTCAAAAATTCTGTTTCTATTTCTCGAAAACGTGCTTCTCCGTATTTTTCAAATATCTGTGGAATTGTCATACCCTGCTGTCTAACAATCTCATGATCCATATCGTAATAAGGCATCTTTAACAAATAGCTTAAACGCCTTCCTAACGCACTTTTCCCGCAGCCCATAAAGCCCACTAAATATATTTTTCGCAATCGAATCACCTTCTTATAACTACGATTCTACACTGTTTGACAAAATTTGTCCTAATAAATTTATCGTAGCTCGAACATTCAGCTTTTCTAAACCATCATATGTTCGAAACTGAATCTCATAAGACGTACAATACGTTAGAACAAAAGTAGTTACAAAAAATAATAATGCAATTGCGATTAAAAAAATAGCCCCTCTGTCATTTTTCAATAACTGGAACATAGAAAATTCGCTCCTTTTTGATACCACTCGGAAGTTCAACAGCAACTGTTAGCATATCTTTTTCATATTGGAACTGGCATTTATTAATACCAATTAGCATTGGTACATGACCACCACTTACTTGATCACGAATAATATTGCTGTAACAATCAATTTGATGAATGGTATCTGCTGCTTGGAAGGTAATTCTCTTTTGATCTTGTCGAATCGTAAATGATGAAATATCATGCAAATACATATTCAAATCATAAACAAAAAGCTCCCACTTTGATTGTTCATTAGAAAGTACCGTTGTTTTCATTTCTACAAACCAAAGCATAATGAACACAACAAGATGCGCAATAAGCACAAAAACAACTAATTGAAACAACGCTTCTAATAATGTATAGCCTCGTTCATTCATCGACTTCACCTGTCAGTTGTATACATTTTTTACGTAATTCTCGCGTATTTTGAAAGCTTACACATATCCCTTGTCCACTCATAGTCCACTGAAAATCTACATTTTCAATTGTTTTATTGCCTTCCGATTGTTGTAAATAACGAAAATGCTTTAAGCCTTCATAGGCAGTTTCCGCTGCGATAACTTCTAACTTCTTGTTATAAAGAGACGTTTTCATCGTGTAGCTAATTGGGATTAATGTCGCGCATAATAACATGACAATGACTATTGATAAAATCGTTTCTACAAATGAATATCCAGATTCATTCAACTCTCGATCTCCCTCGTCCTAACGTAATAACAACCTTTTTAATGCCTTGAGACGTCTTAAAAGAAACAGTTCCTGGGGTTATAACGTTTCCATTGAAGTTGTACATAATCGTGTAAATCGAACTCATCGTAGGCATGAACTCAACCCCTTTCGGAAAAGGTCGTTCATATAATACTGTAAAAATATCTTTTTTAATGATGTATCTCTTTGATGAACTATCAAACTTCATCGAGATATATTCCCTTTGGTGCATACTATTCGTTTGAATATATTGGATATCTAATTGAATTTGTGTAAAAAATCGCTCAAGCTCCCTTGTTTCTTCTGCTTTTAATGAATACTTTACGACAATCGTTGATAAACTCATAACGATAAACAGTACAATTAGCATTTCAACAAACGTATATCCACGCTCGCTTTTTATAACATCCATCAGCTACCCGAACCTGTATCGGAAGAGGTCTTCGCCAATCGTACCTCACCGTCATTAGTTATCACAATCTCTTCTTTATTAGGACAGGTCGTTTCATTCTTCTTCAAATAGCCTTTTGCTACCAAATCTTCGATTGTTGGATAAGCCATAAAATCTACTCGATATGCCTCTACCTGCCCCTGCACCATACTAATATACGCTTTACAGCCCTTCTCATCGACAGTAGCAAAATGTTTCGTAACATTTGGGATTGTTATTAAAATCAATACGGAAATAATTAGTAAAACTACCAACATTTCGATCAAAGTAAAACCATATTGCTGCTTTAGACGTTTCATTATTATCCTCCTATACTAGTTCGATCATTTGATATATTGGTAATAATAAACTTACATATGCGGCAACGATGCACATTGCAATAATAATAAAGAAGGTTGGTTGCACAAAAGCAAGAATCTTATGCAATAGTTGCTCTTGCCTTTCTGTCAATAATTCGCTGTATAGTACCAGCTCTTTTCCCAAATAGCCGCTTTGCTCTCCATGCTCAACAAATATCGAGAAATCCTTTTGCCAAACTGTCATCATATTAACAGCTTGTGTCAGTGTATCACCAAAAACAACACGCTCCTTTATGCATCGTGCCAGATACTGTAGAAACGGTTGAAGACGCTGCTCCTCTAAGATTTGTAGACTCGCCTGTAAAGAAAATCCGCTTTGCAGTAGACTTCCTAAATAAGCAGCGAATTGTCTCGTCAAAGACATTCGTACATAAATCCGAATCAATGGCGTGTTTAAGATAATGTTTAACTGGTGAGCAATTGAACGCCGCTTGAGAAAAAAGCGAAAAATCAAAATACAACATATCCCTGCTATGCCCGCGACAATTAAAGCATCGGGAAAATGCAATAATACTTTTGATAAAGCAATACCTGTCTCCTCTGTGCCGGCAGTTCGACTTGCCACCATCTTTTCTATATTAGGAAAGAATATGGTGCGAAACACTAAAAACAACAGCAACAAAAATATAATGAGTACTATTGGATATAAAAGTAGCTTCATTAATTTTTTCTTCGACGTTTCATTTAAAGCCATTTGCTTCGCCACACCTTTTAACGTCTCAATCATATCCCCATTGTTTTCTGCAACGATAATGGCGACTAAATGTTGCTTTGGAAGTTGCAATGCTTCAAAAATCCCTGAAACACCAACTCCTTGCCTCAACTTTTCATTGATTAGCTTTTGTATTTCTTCATGCGCTTCAATATGATGAGGTAATAGAATAGAAATAGCTTGTGGGAATAAATAACCTTCATGCATTAACACACTTAATCGACTTAAAAAATGAGCTTGTTCTCTTACTCGCCATTTTGTTGCCTTCTTGTAATTTAATCGAATTCTTTCAATAAACTTTTGTATTCGCATAGTTCTGACTCTCTATCAATTCTTTTTGACCTGTAAGTGTTAAATCATGTGGTAGTTCATAGCGAGTTTTTTGCATAATTGCTTTGATGGCCATTTGAAGATGAACATCGCTTAATATTTCAAACAATGCACGGCGTTCCTCCTGGACTATTGGTGATTGGAAAAGTGTTTGAGCAACAATTCCAACCATAGTTTGACGAAGTTCTTCTATTGAAACACCTAAGTCTAAAAATCGATAAAGGCAGTTTACCGAATCCTTGGCGTGAATGGTCGTTACTACTAAATGACCTGTTAAAGAAGCTTCGATTGCGATTTTTGCAGTCTCTTTATCACGTATTTCACCAATCATAATGACGTCTGGTGAGTGGCGTAAAATAGCCTTTAAGCCTGTAGCATATGTAACGCCAGCTCGTTCGTTTACTTGAATCTGTAAAAGGTTTGCTTGGTTATTTTCTACAGGATCTTCCAATGAAATGACATGTCGATTTAGCACTGTCGAGCAGTAATTGATTAGGGAATATAAGGATGTTGACTTACCAGAGCCTGTTGCACCTGTGAAACATAAAAGTCCTTGTTGATGTTTAACTAGTTCCATTAACAAGTCTGCTGCATACTTGGAATAAGATAAGGAAGTAAGTGGGAATGCATGATTTTGTAGAAGCAATCGGATAATTAGACTTTCTTTTAAAAATACCGAGGGAAGTGTAGAAACACGAAAGGCATATTGATCTTTTTCCATAGTTTTTTGGAAGGAGCCGCTTTGGGGTTTGCGACGCTCACTAATATCTAATGCCGATAAAAATTTAAAAAAGGAAATCATTCGTTCCGCAAGATCGTTTGGTAATTCACCGGCTTGGAGTAACTTATCATATTTTCGAAAATAAATACGATATCGTATGCTCTCTGGGACTAACAATAAATCAGAAGCACCGAAATGATAGGCTTTTAGTAAAAGTTGCTCACATTTTTGTTCAACAACTGTTTCAAAATTCTGCATATTCGCACCCCTCTTCTGGTTCATTCGAATATGACCGCTCTATTCGTTATTTCCTAGTATAGATAGAAACATGTCACGAGAAAAGCCCTTTTCTTAAAATAAAAATTTGCTACAAAATTTCCTATCAAACATGTTTTTTGCTATAAAATTGTGGATAACATGCAAATTTCCACTAAATTTGAACATAATCCTATGAAAAAGTTAATATTTATGACTAAAGGAACTGTATCTTTTTCAATAATGCAATATAATAGAAACAACATGATTTTTTTCCTACACTTGGTAGAAGAACTAATATTCAAAAAAAATTACATAGAGGTGAAGTAAATGATCCATCCATTAAAAATTACTAGTACATTAGCCGATGAAACTAGATACTCTATTTATGAGTACATACTTCAAGAGAAGAAAACTGTAACGGTCCAAAATATCGCTGATAAATTCGGCATCCATCCAAACGTTGCACGTTTACACTTAACAAAGCTCTCAGAAATCAATATAATTACAGCTGATTTTGCTAAAACTGGAAAAGGTGGTAGACCCGGTCGTGTTTATAAGGCCTCCGATAAAGGTGTATCATTAACGTTCCCTAGACGTGATGAAGATCGACTATTAAAATGGACAATCCAATTAATTGAAGAATTTGGACCATCTGCATTAGAAAGATGTCAGGAGATTAGCTACCAAGACGGTTATCAGCAAATGAAAAATTATGTAAATGCAGAGTTACAATTAAATAATACCCTTTCCTTCGAACAGAAGCTTCAGCTTTTAACTGACAATGCAGCATTAATTGGCTATATTCCACAAGTCCAACAAACAGAGCATGGTAAAAGTGTGACTTTCTCCATTTTCAATTGTCCATTCCAGGAGCAGCTTACTACGCATTCAGAAATTGTTTGTTCTTTACATGAATCCTATTTAAAGGGACAGGTAGATGCATTATATTCGAGCAATGAGTTAATACAAATCGATAGCATGGTACATAATTGCGATTTATGTAAATATGAAATAAACGTGACAGAAATCGATAGCTAATTTTTAAAAATCAATTGTTTGTCACAAAGAAGAAGAAGTTCCAGTTTACAGATACCTTTCATATCATTTATAATGATTAAGAGATTAATGTGTCGTGGGCAAAAGGAGGGGAAATCTTCATGGATAATATGTATAAAGTTATGGCATTCTGGACAGGTATTTTTGCAGTCATGTTCTACCTTGGTGGTATGAACGAAGTATCGCTATTATTCGTAGGTAATACAGGTTTATTCTTATTATTAGGCTTCTTAAACCTTTCAGAACGCATGTACATGTACATTTTCGGAGCATATTTAACTGTATTCTTTGCTGGCTTCACGTACTATACAACATTCATTCACGTACCTGGTGGCGGTCATTAATACAGAGAAAAATGCGTGTCTCACCAAGTGAGACATGCTTTTTTTATGTAAATTTATTCATCAGATGCATGATCATATATCAAAACATAGTAAAATCCCCTTTGCAATTACATGGTTAGATTTTGGTTTATTTTATCTATCCAACGAATTGTAAGGGGGATTTTTGTATTTTATGAAGTTAATTTAGGCTTTATTAAACACAAATCTCTGTAATATCACCCACAAAGAAGAAATTGTCCAATATAATATTTCCAATGACTGATATCTAACTATTACCTTTATAAGCTAATTTTAAAAACCATTCAAGAAAGGATTTGTCTCCATTTCTGCACCGACCGTTGTATAATTACCATGACCAGGGTAGATAATAGTATCTTCAGGTAAAGTCAATAACTTATCATGAATGGATGCAAGTAATATTTTTGTTGAACCTCCAATTAAATCTGTACGACCAACACCTTGCTCAAAAAGTGTATCTCCAACAACAGCGAAGCCATCATTTTCAAATACATATGATATACTACCCGGTGAATGCCCTGGTGTAAAAATAGCTTTAAAGCAAAAATCGCTTATTTCAAATAGCTGTTCAACTTTAATAATATTTTCTTCAGCTGGGGCACCAACAATATAATCTGGTAATGCTGCGTATTTACTAGAGCCATTTTTTGTTGGATCTCCTAACCAACTCACTTCTTTTTCATGAATCCACACTGGAACATTAAAAGCCTCGCGAACAGCATCCACTGCGCCGATATGGTCGAAATGTGCATGTGTTAAAAAAATACCTAGTGGTTTTAGGTTGTTACTGCGGATAGCCTTGATGATTCGATCTGCTTCTTCTCCAGGATCAAATATTAAGCATTCCTTATTTTTATTCGATACGATATAACAATTCGTTTGGACAGGTCCAAGTGAATAACTTCGTACGTTCATCATTGTTATCACCTCATTTTCAATTATACAACCTTTGCCACAATTTGACGATAAATGTTCATAGTTTAAGCTATTTTAGTTCTCGACAAAAACAGGAAGAACGATTACAATTAAGGAGGAATATTGTTTACGACATTCATTTTCTGATGTCGAAAGGAGTGTCAATTTTCTAATGAACTTATTAATGGTTATTTTTGGTCTAGTTGCAATTTTAGCTGTAGTTGGTACATTCCAAGCATTGAAAGAAAAGAACCTTTTAAGCATCGGTTTCAACTTATTAACTGCTGTAGTATTCGGTTGGTTCGTAATCATGACTGTAATCAATAGCGGATACCCACCAAAATTACACTAAAATTCAGACAGAAAAAAGAGCGGTCTCTATTTCGAGATCGCTCTTTTTCTGTCGTTTTTTTATATTTTTACCGTTCCAAAATGATAATAACGACTTCAATTTAAGCTGTTTATTTGGCTTCCTGAGCGTCTAAAATTTCAGTTTGATATTATACCTAAAAATTTTTCCATACGCCCCTATTGAAATGTAAACACACTATTTGTTTATATATCCATAATATGGATGTGATAAGCTCGTCACTCCTGCTAACGGAAAATGAAGATTGAACATCATGCCTCACCCCTAACAGTGCAAAAAGAGATCTCACGTTAGTGAGATCTCTTTTTTGTTACTTGGCTTCCCCTTGCTTCAAGTTACCTGTCTTTGAATCATAGAAGCGGAGTAAATCACCGTTTATGATGGCATCCGAATTTTCAAGCTCTTTCGTAGCTCGATCAGCGTATGGCTGACATGGCTCACCATCAATTTCTTCGCCAGTTGCTTTGTCATAGCAAGCTTCACCAGCATATACATATTTATCTGTTACAAAACGACCATCGCGGAATACAACGAAGTCTTCATGCTCTGGTGAGAATAGGTCTGCACCAAGTTGCATGTCTTTTGAAGTTTCAACGCCAAGAAGGTGTAAAATTGTTGGACGTAAATCCATTTGTCCAGAAATCTCTGTCATTTCTTTACCATCACCTGATCCTGGAATATGGACGAATAAAGGTACTTCTTGTAGCATTGCATTATCAAATGGTGTAATGCTATCTTTTCCTAAATATTGAGCCATCGCTTTGTTGTGGTTTTCTGAAATACCGTAATGGTCACCATACATTACAATAATAGAGTTATCATATACACCTTGATCTTTTAAACTTTGGAAGAAGTCTTTAAGTGCTTCATCCATATAACGAACTGTTTGGAAATAACGATTTAAAGTACCTGAGTTTGAAGTATATTCAGGAATCATTACATCTTCCGGATCCAAAGTGAATGGATAGTGGTTCGTTAAAGTAATTAATCGAGAATAGAATGGCTGTGGCATATCTTTCATTAATGCTGCAGATTGCTCTACGAACGGGATATCTTTCATTCCCCAGTTAACCGCTTCCCCTTCGCCAATCTTATATGAATCTATGTCATAGTATTTATTAATGTGTAATGATTGATACATCATGTCACGGTTCCAGAATGATTTATTATTCGGATGCATGACATTTGTAAAGTAGCCATTATCACCAAGACGCTCAGCCATTGAGTTATACGTATTTCCACCGTGTGTGAAGAATACTGCACCACGACCTAAGCCGAACAATGAGTTTTCTAAAATAAACTCTGAGTCAGAAGTTTTACCTAATCCAGTTTGGTGATAGAAGTTACTGAAATAATAAGTATCTTTATCTTTTGTTAAAGAGTTTAAGAATGGTGTAATTTCATGACCATCCATTTGGTTATTAATCACAAAGTTTTGTAAAGATTCCATTGAAACAACAATTAAATTACGCCCCTTATATTTACCAAACATTTCAGGGTTGATCGCTGCTTGATTAGAGCGAATATAGTTGTTCACTTCTACTAATTCACTACCATCCGCTAATGCACGTTGGGCAGAAGATTTTGATTGTATATAAATGTCATATAAATGGTAGTTATAAGTACCGATGTTTTTTACAAGTAATTCACGGTCAAAGCTACGTGTTAACAATTGTGGACGCTCTGTTTCAGCTAATCCTAAGTTTAAGAACGACACAGCAATCGCTAATACGAAGTACGCGCGACGGAATTCCACGTTTACTTTTACTGCATCTTTCATCATAGGCAAATATTTATTAGCTAAAATTAGAATAAGTACGTCAACGAAATATAATAAATCCCAAGGGCTAACAATCGCTGCTACTGAAGTTCCTAAATCACCAAAGTTACTTGTTTGGAATAATACCGGTAACGTAATAAAGTCGTTGTAGAAACGATAGAACGCGACATTCCCATATAAGACAATAGACAAAATAACACTGATAGTGATTATATAACGACTTTTAACTTTTGGCGATTTAAAGAATAACGATATACCATAAGCAAATAGCACGAAGCTTAATGGATTAATAAACAAAATAAATTGTTGCATCGCATTTTCGATTTTCATCTCAAAGCTTGTGTTATAAACAATGACCGTTTTTATCCAAGTTGCTACAATTGCTAGTATCATAAATGAATGTTTAGGCCACTTTATTGTTTTCATCCTTAACATCCTCCCTACTTTCTTACAAAAAAAATAATAATTTTTTACAATTTGTTACTGAAACAAAATATATCTTAATCCATTTTTTACAGATAATCAATAGATATATTTTTGGTAAAACTGTGCTTTTCGCTCGTATATGCGCCAGATATTAATATATACGCTTTAGTTTGTAAAAAGTTTCGTAAATCATAAAAACAGTGGAAAACCACTGTTTTTTAAGAATATTACATACATGTTACATTATTTTTACAATACCACAAATAAATTATATTTAAAACATTACTGATTATTTTCTTTCATGCGAAGTTTTGTTGTTTCTTGTCGAATTAGTAATAATGCCATTTGGTAATCTTTAATATCTAGTACATTCGCTTTATACAACTCACGAATTTCATCCTCCATTAACATCAAATCACCAATGGGATCACGTGTGTAAATATAAGTGCCATATGTTTTTAATAATTGGTAAATATCTAACATTTTGTCCATTTTAGTTCGCTCCTCGTTGTGTTACACAGTCAATACGTTTTGTCGGTGTCACAATGATATCTACTGGGCAATCGTGTGCTTCTTTTGGTACGTGTTCATATAGCTGCTCATTAAATAGCAGAGACATGAGCTTACCTTTCTTATAATTTAATATATAGCGATCATAATAACCACCGCCATAGCCTATTCGATAGCCCAACTTATCAAACACAACTCCGGGAACAAGTATGACATCCATTTCATTTGCGTCAACAAACTCACATTTCTCCGGAATTGGCTCACGCAAATGCATATAAACAGTTTCAAGCTGGGTAAACGATCCGATGGCATAAAATGACATTTCTCTTGTTTTCGGATTACATTTAGGTACAGCGACTTTTTTACCAAGTTGCCATAGTTCTTCTATTAAATGAATTGTGTCGACTTCTGGCTTATTGGAAATGGTAATGCCGATTGTAGTTGCTTCTATTATATATGGTTCTTGTAGCACTTTTTTTGCTACAGCAAATGATTGGTCATCGTAAGCTATTTGGCTCATTTTTGCAAGAGCTTCCTTTACCTCGTTCCGTAAAGTTGTTTTATCCATGCTAAGCTACCTCCTAAAATGTAAGAAAGCCAAAACCACTTGTGGTTTTGGCTTAATGAGCGATTACTTAGTTTCACGGTGAAGAGTGTATTTCTTCTCGCGAGAGCAATATTTTTTAAGTTCAAGACGCTCTGGATTGTTACGCTTGTTCTTTTTAGAAATGTAGTTACGTTCGCCGCAATCTGTGCAAGCTAAAGTAATGTTTACGCGCATTATTAACCCTCCCACTCTATATCAAGAATTTAAATTTTGAGCATGATTTATACGACTAACCTATTATAACATAAACTGAAAAAAAATCTACCTTCATTTCATATTAAGTTCGCATATGGTAAAATACCTTATAATTACATACTTAATGAGGTGAAACTATTGGATTTATCCATCATACTTATGATTTTGGGGATTCTCCTAATTATTGTGTCGTTCTTTTTCAAAAATAGTGCGAAAAAAGTCGAACAAGATGTAGAGGAGCTATCCATCTCAATTTTTCAAGAAACAAATAATTTAAAACGTCGTCTAAAAATTGTTGAGGAGGAACTGTTATTAGAGCCAGAGTTTCAGGTTAAATCACAGTCAGCGCAAACAAACACTATTCTAGATCCGAAGGTCCAACAAGTCATGCAAGCGGTTCAACAGGCTGCTCAGTCATCGAAAACAGGACAAGCTACTCCAACAACGAAACCTATACATCAAATTATTATTAGTCAGGTGCTTGAACTGAATAAGCAGGGTCTTTCTGTAGCAGATATAAGTATTCGTTCAAATTTAACTGAAGAGCAAGTCCGCCAAGTGATTGCAAACGGAGGTCGGTAATTCATGAATAAGTCCGCTATCCGTGCATTTGGCGTTGCACTTTTTCTTGTCGGAGCAATGTTAGCTTTAGCTGCTCGTTTTGATTTCAATATCGGTCTTCCAACTAAAGCTTCCACAAATACAGAACATGTAGAGGAGCTACAAAAAAAGCTTGAACAAGCAAATAAAGAAATTGTATCGTTAAAGGAACAAACTAAGCAAGCTCCAAAAGAAAGTAATCAGAAGACAGATGCACCTGAAACAAAAGCTAAAGACAATCATAAACCGGCAGATACACCGACAAATGCTACAACAATGACACTCCAAATTTACAGCGGTATTACACCATATATTGTAGCGCAAAAGCTTGAAGATGGTGGCATCATTGAAAATAGTGTTGAAATGGAACTTTTACTTGCTAACCCTAAATACTCTCGAAGCTTACAAATTGGCTCCTACGATGTCAATTCTTCGATGTCTTTAGAAGAAATTGCAAAATTGATTACAGGAAAAAAACAATAACATTACGATTCCATTGGTAAAGATGGCTGTCATCACAAATCACAACTACTGATTTTCGATGACAGCCTCTTTTGTTTCGTTTATGAAATCTGTTCGATGAAAGCTCTCATCATAATATTGCCCTCTTGTGTCCCAATGGATTCCGGATGAAATTGCAGCCCAAAAAGTGGGTACTCTTTATGTTGAATCGCCATAATTTCATCATCATCACTGGACTTTGCTAAAATATTAAAATCCTCATGTAAGGTGTTTTGCTCAATGACGAGGGAATGATAGCGCATTACTTCTATTTTACCTTCTAACTGAGCAAATAAGCCGGTTTTTTCGTATTGAATCGTAGATAATTTTCCGTGCATTATATTTTTAGCTTGAACGATGCTACCTCCAAATGCTTGCCCTATCGATTGGTGTCCAAGACAAATGCCCAAAATCGGAAATTTCGTATAAAGCTCTTTAACAACATTCACTGTTATCCCTGCATCAATTGGCGTACCTGGGCCAGGAGATAAAATAATGGCTTCTGGTTGCATTTTCTTAATTTCTTCTACTGTGATTTCGTCATTACGTACTACTTTTACATCTTTCCCTAGCATACATATTTGTTGAAACAAATTATAGGTGAATGAATCATAGTTATCGATCAGTAAAATCATTTTTTTACCTCCAATAGCGCGCGAGCTTTATTCAATGTTTCCTCGTATTCAGACAATGGCACTGAATCGTAAACAATTCCAGCCCCTGCCTGAACATGAGCACGATGATCCTTAATGATCATTGTCCGAATAGCTAGAGCTAAATCCATATCTCCCGTTGTAGAAATATAGCCTACTGCACCTGCATAAACACCGCGCTTCACAGGCTCAAGCTCATTGATAAGTTGCATAGCGCGAATTTTCGGCGCACCTGATACTGTACCAGCAGGTAAGCAAGCTCGGAGAACCTCCAAAACATGGACATCATCACGTAAATCGCCGATAACCTCTGATACAATATGCATAACATATTTATAACGCTCAATATTCATATATTTCATTAGCTTCACTGAACCCACTTTGGCAATACGACCAAGATCATTACGACCTAAATCCACTAGCATACGATGTTCCGCGATTTCTTTTTCATCATTTAGTAGCCCTTCCGCAATCGCGTTATCCTGCTCCAGTTTTTTACCTCTAGGCTTCGTTCCTGCAATTGGATTTGTCGTTACCTTTCGATTTTTCACCTTGACTAGACTTTCAGGGGATGTACCTAAAATGATATACGAACCAAAATCCATATAGAACATATATGGTGATGGATTAGAAGTACGCAACTGACGATATACAGCAAAAGGATTACCTGAATATGGTGAAGTGAAACGTTGTGATAAGACCATTTGGAAGATGTCACCCTTACGAATATGCTGCTTAGCTTGATCAACCATTGCTACAAAATTTTCTTGGGCAATCATTGGTCTGAAATCTAACTCTCCAACCGTCATGACGTCAAATTTTGTTCCAGCATAAAGCTGTTCCTCCATCTTAGAGATAGCCAGCTCCATCGCTTCAGGGGAACGCCCTTCACCAAATAAATCAATCGCTGCTAATGTTACCTCTTGCTTTAAATGATCAAAAACAATGAATGTATCATAGAAAAAGATATGAACATCCGGCATTTCTAAATCATCCTGCAAGTATTCACCTATTTTCTCAGTATAAAATGCTGTTTCGTAACCAAAAAAACCGATTGCTCCCCCAAAAAAAGCAAAAGGGTACTGTTCCTTATGAAATGGCATAACTTGCTGTAATTTTACTAATACATTGTCACTCGATGTTTCTGTTTTACCATCTTTGGTAAAAGAATAGCCCTTCTTATCTCCAATCAATTCTGCAATTGGGTTGACGGCAATAAACGAGTAACGCCCACTCTCTTCATGCTTAGCAGACGATTCGAAAAGCATCTTATGTTTTCCTTCAAGTGATTGATAAACGGAAATTGGCGTCATCATATCACCCTGCAATGCCTTCATGGCAAACTTTCTAAGCTCAACTGTCATACTCTTTTCTCTCCTTTTCTCTGCTCTGCTCTTCTACACCAAAATTGATCAATTATGCATCGGGGTAATTGACGCTACTACTCGCTTATAAAACATTGCGCCCGAATTTTGAACTGTGTATACACTGTTCATTCCCGCCAAAACATATAAAAAGGCCTTTCCATCACAAAAGGACGGAAAAGCCGTGGTGCCACCTTCATTGGTCTTTATCAATTATGCTCCTGCATAATGGCATTCAGCTGATGTTTAGACATCCGCTAAAAGAATTAAAAGACCCACTCTATACCCTGTAACGTAGGCAGACGCTAATCCATACTTTATTCTGGATTAGAGCTCCGAAGTCCATTCACTATACATTTGTACTAGTTTCCACCAACCACTAGCTCTCTATAACAAATTATAATAGCTACTACTCTTCATCAAAGCTGATTACATGTATTCATTGTAAAACAAGAATACTAACAATTCAAATTATTTTTTATTACGAAACCATTCATCTTCTGCTGGATTTGCTAGTATAATATTTAGTTCTTCAAAGATTTGACGAATAGCAAACAAAATATCCTGTCGCACATTTAGCATCTCTGCCGTATCGTTGGTTGCCACATAGAAACGCACAAGAACGCGATAAGAGTTTGGATAAAACTCATCTATAAATACATGAATCAATTCTTTTTCTATTTTAGCATGTAAATAAATTTGCTTTTGAATAGCACTTAAAGCACTGCGTAATTTTTCTTCTTCATTTTCAGCAGCTACAAATAAAAATTGCTCACATTTCCGTTTTTCTCGTTTCGATAAGTTATAAATTGGTCGATTTACCAAATATGAGTTCGGCACATAAACAAGCCCTTTATCACCTGTTTGAATTAAAGTACTTCGAAGATTTATATCCTCAATGGTTCCTTCAATTTTTTGGTCCTCTGTTGCGATCCAATCGCCAATTTGAAACGGGTTGTCTAATGCGACTGACATCCCGCCAAAAACATGCGCTAGTGTATCTCGAATACCGAAGGCAATCGCTACACCCGTTAAGCCAATCCCGGTTAAAAAGCCATTCAAGTTAAAATTCCAGAAAGAAGCAATCGTAAACATCGCCAATATCATGATAAGAACTTTTCCTATGCGAAGAAAAAAAGGTAACAGAACATTTTGTTCCTCATCATTATTCAACTGTAGTGGCTGCTTTGTATAAAAATTCAAAACATCGTATACGCCTTTGAAGGCAAAAAAGACCATAATAGACAATACAAAATTTTTAGTTGCGACATGTGTAAATAAGAAGATTTCTAATAATATTGATAAGCTGAGTACAACCACTGCAGACATAAATGCATAGCGAATCGCTTTATTAAATTGTGCGAGTACTGTTGCCTGAAAGTTACGCTGACGATTTTTCAAAAATGTGACTGTACGATTAATAATTTTCTTTATAATAAAATGCTGAAAAAGCCAACCAATTACACATAGTGCAACGGCAATAATAACTTCCATCCACGTTGG
Source organism: Lysinibacillus sp. NPDC058147 (assembly GCF_042884205.1). Taxonomy (NCBI): domain Bacteria; kingdom Bacillati; phylum Bacillota; class Bacilli; order Caryophanales; family Bacillaceae; genus Lysinibacillus; species Lysinibacillus sp. NPDC058147. The sequence continues at coordinate 646,243 of NZ_JBHVUJ010000001.1, read as the reverse complement.
GGTTGAAATATTAGGTAATAACCACTTCAATGAATTCAAATTTCATTCTCCTCTAGCTACTATGTATATTCACAGAAAAGGAGCCGATCAACAATGGTGATTAGCTCCTTTTTTATTGAATTGCGTCATCCGCAAAAAAAGCCTTGTTTGCAAACCAAAATTGTTGCTCATTAAAATTATGTTCGTGCATAGCGATCACTGAAAATTCTGCATGATACTTACGCATCATTTCCTCAAGTACAGCCTTCGCTTGCTTTCCAACGAGGTGCTGCCCATCGATTGGAGTTCCTTCTGTAAAAATAATAATATCCGCTTCTGTACAATGTTGATTTTCTTGGAGCAAGCCCTTTACAAAATGGAGGACAGGCAGAACGGCAGCTTCTCCCTTTTCCTTATATTCAATAAAATCCTTAAAATCGGATAAATTTAAATGCCCGTTTTCAAAGCGATAATGTACATGAATTTGACAGTCATATGGAACGATATATAAATCTCGATGGTCACGATGCGCTGTCATAAATAAAGGTAAAATTATGCTTTTACAAAGCTCAGAATATGCCGCCATACCCACTGTTTGCTCAAGACAGATAATAATTGGACCTGTTTCTTTTTTGTATTCATCGAACGGAACATAAAGGATGTTTCCCTTTTTTATTGTTTGACGATTAAGCTTTTGACGCCTAGCTACCCGCGACTTTCGCTCATCATATAAGAGCTGTTCTTTTCCATTGGACAATCGATCTGCTTGTTCAATAGCTGGTATATTTTCGCGAATTTCATGCATGATATCAGCCAATTCAAGTGCAAATGCTGCCATGTTCCGTAATGTTTCACTCTTGTAAAAAAAATCAATAAAAAAATGTTGTTCCTTGTTACTTAATTCCTCAAGATGTAAGTTTTCATATAGAAAACGTAAAAAATCACGTTGTTCTGACGTAAACTCCAGATCAAATTTCTTTATGAGTGATTCTATAGCATCTTCCACAAAGCAGCACCTCCTCAGCACATTTTTTTGGATAATGTCTATAGTATAACCAAAATAAATTTTTGACAATACACAAACACTTGCAGTATTTTGACGCTATTTTGATTAACAATGTTGCTGCCATTTAATTATGTCATGGACACTATATACCTACAAAATTAAGTATTCTATAAACTAAAGTATGGCACTTCGGTAAAACACTCTGCGTAGTATATATATCCTGGAATTTTATTCTAATTTATAGTGTTAAAACACAACTTCAGCAATGTTTTTATGTGTGAAAGCGGAGCGGTGGCAACAGAAGTACTTTTCTACGAAAGTGGAACGATAGCAATAACGCAAGCGAAGGAAGCGGCTGGTTACTCGCCATAGGAAAGCGAGTAGCATGGAACAATCCTCATTTAAAGCAACACCATATTTACAACAATCTCCTTAACCGTTTGTTTTTTTAACACTATGAAAAAAAGAGCCTATTATTGGCTCTTCATTAACTAATTATTTAATTCATAATGCTTACCTTTGACTAAGTAAAATAAGTGTTCAGCAATATTTGTTGCATGGTCAGCTGAGCGCTCTAAATATCGGCAAACAAATGTTAAGTGTGTGATTTGAGAAATATGTGCTGGATTTTCAGCCCCTGCACGTAGCAATAGTGTTATTGTCGCTCCATATAAATCATCAACGTAATCATCTAGTTCAGCAATTTCCTTGGCATGGACGGTATCTTCCTCTGTAAAAGCTTTGATAATACTCTCTAGCATTTCTACAGTCTTATTACACATTGTTTGCAAATTTGTTGTAGGAAAGACCAGTGACTCTTTTCCAATACGAATCGTCTCTTTTGCAATATTTACTGCATAGTCCCCTACTCTTTCCATATCAGATGCGGCTTTGACTAGCACCATAAGACGACGTAGATCAGTAGCTACAGGCTGCTGCTTAGCAATCATTAAAATAACATGATCGTTAATTTCTTCTTCGAGACGATTGATGATTAAATCGTCCTCAAGAATCTTTAAGGATGTCTCTAAATCTTGATTTAATAATGCTTCAAATGATATTTTAAGGGCGTTGATACTACTATTGGCTATCTCAATAAATTGTTCTTGGACTTCTTTTAATTCCTGTTCAAAACGCTCACGTACTACCATCTAATCTCCTCCTTAACCGAAACGACCTGAAATATAATCTTCAGTACGTTGATCTGCTGGTGTTTGGAAGATAACGTCTGTTTTATCGTACTCAATGACCTCTCCACTTAGGAAAAATGCTGTACGATCAGAAATTCGCGCCGCTTGTTGCATATTGTGTGTCACAATAATAATTGAATAATCTTTTTTCAATTCTTGTACAAGTTCCTCTACTTTTAATGTGGAAATCGGATCAAGTGCAGATGTTGGTTCATCCATTAAAATAACATCTGGTTCAATTGCTAAACAGCGAGCAATACAGATTCGTTGTTGCTGACCACCTGATAAACCATATGCATTTTGATTTAAGCGATCCTTTACTTCATCCCAAATTGCAGCACCGCGTAATGATTTTTCAACGATTTCATCAAGAATCTTCTTATTTTTTATACCGTGGATACGTGGACCATATGCAATATTATCGTAAATAGACTTCGGGAATGGGTTTGGCTTTTGGAATACCATCCCTACACGAGTGCGTAATTCCTCAACCGTATAGCTTTTATCTAAAATATTGCGCTCACGATAGACAATTTCCCCTGATGTTCGAACACTAGGCACAAGTTCTACCATTCTATTTAAAGTTTTTAAATAAGTAGATTTCCCACAGCCTGAAGGGCCAATTATAGCTGTTACTTCATTTTCGTAGATGCTTAAATTAATGTCTTTTAAGCCATGATGATCACCGTACCATAAATTTAAATTACGTGTATCATATACTACTTTTTTAGCAACATCAGTCGATAGCGTTGTAGCCGGATGAATCGATTTGACAATTGAATTTTCCTCTTTTATACCCAGTACCATAAGGTCACCTCATTAATAACGTTTTTGGAATTTATTTCGAATAAAGATGGCAATAGAGTTCATCAGTAAAAGCACTGTCATAAGAACTAAAATACCTGCCGCCGCTACATATTGAAATGCCTCTTGCGGACGTTTTGCCCAATCATAAATTTGCATTGGTAAAGCTGTGAATTGGCTCAATAAACCATTAGGTAAAAACTGTAAAATTACTGGAATACCAATAACAACAAGTGGTGCTGTTTCACCTATCGCACGAGACATCGCTAATATACTTCCTGTTAAAATTCCAGGAATGGCTGCAGGTAACACAACATGCAATATCGTTTGCCATTTTGTCGCGCCCATACCGTAAGAAGCTTCGCGTTGTTCATTCGGGACAGCACGAATAGCCTCCTGCGCAGCAACAATGATCACTGGTAAAATTAATAAACTCATTGTTAAACCAGCTGCTAAAACACTTTTCCCTAGTCCTAACATTCGAACAAAAATTGTTAACCCAAGTAAACCAAAAACAATGGAAGGTACACCTGCTAAGTTAGAAATATTCATACGAATAAAGTCGTTTAGTCTATTTTTCTTTGCATATTCCTCTAAATAGATAGCAGTCCCCACACCTATAATAATTGACACTGGAGCAACAACTGCCATTAGCCAAAGTGAACCTATTAAAGCTGCCTTAATACCAGCTTTATCTGCAAAACGCGAAGCAAAATTTGTTAAAAAATCGATTGTTAAATAGTCGACACCTTGTGTAATTATTCGGTAAAGCAAAATAGCTAGTGACACTAATGCAAAGGTCGTTGCTAAGAAGAATAATGACTTCCAAACTTTATTAAACGTAATACGCTTCGTCATTCGTTTCATGACGACCGTGTCATCAATATAGCGCATGCTAGTAAACCTCCCTGAAGCGTTTAGAAATATATTGAGCAAGTAAATTCATCACTAAAGTAAAGATAAATAATGTGAATCCCACTGAATAAATCGAATAATAAATTGTCGTACCATAACCAGCATCGCCAGTTGCAACTTGTACAATATACGCAGTCATCGTTTGAATCGAGTCTGTTACATCTAAATCGAATTTAGGTGTAGATCCGCCTGCAAGTGATACGATCATCGTTTCACCAATTGCCCGGGAAATAGCGAGGACAACCGAAGCGATAATGCCCGATAACGCAGCTGGTAATACTACTTTTATAGCTACTTCAAATTTTGTTGCTCCAAGAGCTAAAGCTCCTTCACGCATACTATTTGGGACAGATGACATCGCATCCTCAGAGAGTGACGTTATCATTGGTAGAATCATAATACCTACAACAATCCCCGGACTAAGTGCATTAAAAAGTTTCAACCCTGGAATAATTTGCTGTAACATTGGTGTTACAAATGTTAATGCGAAGAAGCCATAAACGATTGTTGGTACACCTGCTAACACCTCTAAAATAGGCTTAACCGTACGTCTTATTTTTTCGCTTGCATATTCACTTAAATAGATTGCAGAAGCAATGCCAAATGGTACTGCTACGACAACTGCAATAAGTGTAACTTTCAATGTTCCAGCGATTAAAGGTAATATCCCAAATAACGGTTCCTTTCCTGAAAACGGTAACCACTGTGTACCAAATAGGAAATCCGTAATCGAAACACGTTTAAAGAACTCAAACGTTTCAAAAATAAGGGTGAAAACAATGCCAAATGTCGTCAATATAGAAATAAGTGCCGCTGAAAATAATAGAGTTGGCATTGCTTTTTCCACTATTTTCTTTGTTTTTTTATTGCGCGAATTTGCAATTAATTGCTGCACAGATGATGTCTTGTTTTCTTTTTGAGAAACCATTGGGTGCTCCTTTCAAATAAGAGAGGGAAAGAGCATACATCTCTTTCCCTCTATGCATGTCTACTTATTTTAAGCCTTCTAATGTTTTTAAAGCTTCACTATATTTATCTTCTGGTAGACTGACATAACCTACTGCTTCTGCCATATCTCCTGCGTGCTCAATTGTATATTTGACAAAATCATATGCCGCTTCATTTTCTTTCATAGCACTATTTTTCACATATACAAATAATGGTCGTGAAAGCGGTGCGTATTCACCAGATTCAATTGTTTTATTTGTAGGCTCAATGCCGTTTACTTTGACGATACTTAATTTATCTTTATTTTCTAGGTAGTAAGCGTAGCCAAAGAAGCCGATTGCGTTTTTGTCACCCGCTACACCTTGAACTAGCATGTTATCATCCTCTGATAATGTTGCTGATTTTGCTAGATCAGCGCCGTCTAAAATGACTTCATCAAAATAATCGTACGTCCCTGAGTCAGTACCTGGTGAGTAGTAGACGATTTTTTCATCTGGCCAAGAAGGATCAATATCAGACCATTTTTTAGGTTTACCATCTTCAACCCAAATTTTCTTTAATTGCTCTACCGTTAAATCTTTTGCCCAATCATTTTCAGGATTCACGACAACCGAGAGGCCATCATATGCTACAGGAAGCTCTGTAAAAGCAATTCCTGCTTTCTCTAGTTTTGCTTTCTCTTCATCTTTTACCGGACGAGATGCATTTGAAAAGTCTGTCTCACCTGCGATGAATTTTTCAAAGCCACCACCAGTACCAGAAACACCTACCGATACTTTGACATTCGGTTGAGTACCTGCATACTCTTCAACAACTGCCTCAATAATTGGTGCGACAGTTGATGAACCATCTCCAGAAACAGCTCCTTGAAGTTTTTTGTCAGCAGCATCTTGTCCTGAACTCGCCGGTGCGTTTGTTTCTGTATTGTTACCTTTTTGTGCAGAGTCGCTACCACATGCACCAAGCATTAATGCTGAACCCATTACCGCTGTCATCGTTAAGTACTTCCACTTTTTCATCTCATTTGCCTCCGTCACTAACATTTTTATAGTTGTTTGTCTTACAATCTTTACTATAATGACTAAATGTTGAAGTCGTATAAACAGTTCGTAAAAGAGACGTAAAGGAATGTAATGCTTTGTAAACGATTGTAAAGATGAATTTACAATTGCAATCAATTTCATCAGGCGTAATTGTGCTGTCGATTCGCTTTCGCTACAAATAAATTGCCACAGGACGTGGCGATTCTTAGACTGAGTTCCTCTATTTCAGTAGGTGTATTTCATCGAAAAAACCACATCCGCATTCATCTCACCATCTTAAGAGGTGAATGAAGATAAAACTTGCTTCCTATTGGAAAGATGCTATAATAATCAATTGTGTCAGGAAATAATTTAAGAGGAGTTTGACTTTGTGGTTAAGCATGCAAAAGTACCAAATGCCGATTACTTTAAAACATATTTAACACTCGTTATGGAACATCGGGAATTTACTCTACAGGAAGCCGTTGATTTTATGGTAGAGTCTTATTTCTGTAATAATATAGAGCTTTATGGAATAAAATCGAAACAACAATTTGAAATAGCTATCCAACAATTATCTGTATAGTTAGTCTTGTATATAAAAATTAATAAAACACGGTATGAAATTGTGATCTTTCATACCGTGTTTTTTTCTTGGGTATTCAATAATACTCTGAAACTATAAAAAAACCGCTAGGCATTGAAATGCACTAGCGGTTTCTCCTATTTTTGCTCGTCTTCACCAATTTTGTCATTAGTAACAGCTGGTAAAATTGGTTGTTTTACATCACTATCTGTTACTTTTTCAGCTTTATATTTTGCTTTTAACTCAAAATATTTATCTACAGCTTCTCTAGCAATAACATTATTATTTGATAAATGTGCACCTGTATAAGTCGTTGCCCACGGAATGACAACAGCATAGGCAATTTCAGGATTTTCATAAGGAGCAAAGCCAACATGAGTAACGGTAAGTGTGTCCGTACCATAATACTCTTTTAAAGGTCCATAATATACTACCTGAGCTGTTCCTGTTTTTCCTGCTGCTGTATACGGTGCATTTGCAAATTGACCTCGCGCAGTACCTTGCGAACCCGTATAAACACGACGTAACCCTTGTTTGACATAGTTAATTTCATCTGCTGAATTATCAATCTGATTTAAAATTGTTGGTCCTATTTCCGTCACTAATTGTCCTAGCGATTGCCCATCTTTTGATGGCTCACGTACCTCTTTCACAACATGTGGTTGAATGCGATAGCCGCCATTTGCGATTGTCGAGATATATTGTGTCAATTGTAACGGTGTATACGTATCATACTGCCCAATCGCTAAGTCGAGTGCTTTACCCCCATAGGTTGGACCAGTTGGACCTTGTACGCCACTAAATTCATTTGGTAAATCAATCCCTGTATTTACACCTAACCCGAATTGTGCATAAGAATTACGCATTTTAGGGAATGTATCGTCTTTTAAGCGAAGTGGCATGCCATAGCTATATGGAGTTCCATTAATAAGCAAAGCTGTCTTAAACATATAAACGTTAGAAGATTGCTCCAAGGCTCTTAAACCATCCATTGAAATATAGCCACCATGATTAAAAATAGATTTTTTTACTGGTGTATTTAATAAATGAATCGGTTCATCCCCTAATACAGTACTTGGCTTAATAGCTCCTAATTTATACCCAGTTAGTAATGTTGCTCCCTTAACCGCAGAGCCAGACTCATAAGCTGTTGTAAAGGTACCATATGAATAATCGACGACTTCATTTTTCCCTGTTTCAGGATTTTTCTCAATCTTCTTACCAACCATTGATAAAATATCGCCTGTATTCGGGTCCATCATTACTAAAAAGGCACGATCAAGTAGTCGCGAACCCCCTTGTGATTTTAATTTAAGCAATTCACGCTCGACAATTTTTTCTGTTTCTAATTGTAGCTCACTATCAATTGTAAGTTTTAAATCCTTACCAGGCTCACCCTCATAGGTTGTAACGGTATCGATTACCTGTCCTTTTTTATTCGTAATATTTTTAACAACTGATTTTTGTCCTTGCAGTAAATCTTCATATTGCGCTTCAATATAACTTTCACCAACACGGTCATTTCGTGAATAATCACGAGCTAAATAATAATTCAGCTTTTCTTTTGGAATCCCTTTTGCTGGTACTGTTGTGCGTCCTAAGATAGCCAGTGATGACAATTTCAAACGCTTCCAGTCAGTTGTTGTGTTAACGCCTGGTAACTGAGTTAAACGCTCAGAGACACGTGCAAATTCATCGGCAGATACATTTTCACTCTTAATAATTTGCGGTGATAAATTGTAGCCTGATACCATCTCTCGATAGATTGCTAGTACTTCTAAGTCCTTTTCTTTCAATTGCAATAATTCTTCGTTTGTGATTCGTTCACGAACAAGTTTATCTATCTGTGCATTGATTTGACTTTCCGTTACATTTTCTTGTGCCCTAATTTTCTTTTTTTCTTTCTCTGTTACTTTTGCATAGGCTTCGTCATGATTTTTTATAATCCAAAAATCTTGTTTGTCACGTAATGTAACACGCTTCGTTGGCTGTTCAATCAATTGTGCCAGCTTTTCGGCTATTTCTAACATTTCCTTTGTTGTTGTCGTCGACATTTTCGTATACGTAATAGCATTTTCTGGTTGGTTATCCACTAAAATACGCCCGTATCGATCATACATACGTCCCCTTGGCACACTTGTATTAACAGCTACTTCCTCTTTTTGCTCTAAATCGCGTACATATTCTTCCCCTTTTACGATTTGCATATAGCCAAGTCTAAAAATTAGCATCGAAAATACGATAAATATAGCAAAGAAAAGGACATTCATACGAAATGTTAAATTAGAGTGATGTTTTGCTTTAACACTCGTCGCGCGATTTTTTCCCGGTGCTTTGCGCATATGTATTCCCCTCCTCATCTAATTACAATTTAAATACACACGATATTTAGTATACCATTCGAAGGTACGTCAGGAAAGCATGCACTTGCGAATTTATGCTTGAAAACATCATTTATTTGACGGCACTTTAAGTTGAAAAGTTTCTGTTTTTTGGCGATTGCTAGAAAAATAATTTTCACATTAAATATTAGGAGAGTAAGATACAATGTGAAGCTTCAAAAAGTTTCGGCGATCCCCCTCCCTTTCAGTTGATTTACTGCCAATTTTAGGAGCGTTGGAAAATTTACCTCCACCTTATATTCATAAGATTTTAGAACCTAATAAAAAAACAGCAAAAAAGGCTATGCCTCGGTGACTCATCACCATTGACATAGCCTTCAAATCAATTATGCCTCAGCATAATTGCGTCCGGAATCGGAAAAGTTAAATAATAATTATTATTTTGCAGCTTGGAATTTAGCTTCTACTACATCCCAGTTTACTACGTTCCAGAATGCGCCGATGTAATCTGGACGACGGTTTTGGTAGTTTAAGTAGTAAGCGTGCTCCCAAACGTCTAAACCTAGGACTGGAGTTTTACCTTCCATAACTGGAGAGTCTTGATTTGGAGTAGATGTAACAGCAACTGAGTCACCATCAACGATTAACCAAGCCCAACCTGAACCGAAGCGAGTTGTAGCAGCTTTTGCAAATTCTTCTTTGAATGCATCGAAAGAACCGAATTTAGCATCGATTGCTTTTGCAACTTCGCCAACTGGAGTTTTTGAACCGCCTGGAGCGATTACTTCCCAGAATAATGTATGGTTAGCATGTCCGCCACCGTTGTTACGTACAGCAGTTTGTTTGTCAGCTGGAAGAGCATCAATGTTTGCGATAAGATCGTTAAGATCTTTTCCAGCAAATTCAGTGCCTTCTACTGCTGCGTTTAAGTTTGTTACATAAGTATTGTGGTGTTTAGAATGGTGAATTTCCATTGTTTTTGCATCGATATGTGGTTCTAATGCGTCATAAGCGTAAGTTAATTGTGGTAATTCGTAAGCCATTGTTAAGTTCCTCCCTAAAGTAAAGAAATAATTAATACATTCTTAGATTATCAAAATTGGTCAAACCATTCAACGAAAAATACTTCAAATTGAAGATTTCAGCCTTTTGACTGAAAAGCCAATACGATTACTATACTTCCCTGTTATTTTATTAATTATGCCTCGGCATAATTGCGTCCGGAGGCTTTTAAATTCTTTCAACGGATGTTTGGACACCTGCTGAAGGAATTTAAATAGTTAAACTATAGAAGGAAATTATATCGCTATAAAGAACACGACAATCATAACGATTTGAATAACTGCTTTTGCAAGTGTTGATGTTAAGAAGCCAACAAGTGAGCCAACACCGCTTTTCACAGCCTCTCCAAATGTACGACGCTCTACGATTAATTCTCCAATCACAGCTCCTAAAAATGGACCAACTAATATACCTACAACCGGAATTACGAAGGGACCAATTAATAAACCAATGGTGCTCCCCCACATACCAGCATTTGAACCACCGAATTTTTTAATACCAAAGGCGTTGGCTACAGAATCAGCAACAAATAAAATGACAACAAATATAATCTCACTCGCCCAAAACAACCAGCTTAGCTCTGCAAATGAAAAAAATAATCCATATACTAAAAAACCACCGATTAAAAAAATCACACCTGGAATTATCGGGTACACTAATCCAACAAATGAAATAATAAAGCAGGCAATCACTAAGATCCAGCCAACAACTTCCATAAAAATTCTCTCCTTTATCGTGCATTGCCTTTCATACGGATTCACAAAGCTAAAAGTTTCGTTTATCTTCATTCAACGGATGTATTTGTATCGTAAGTGCAACGTCAGTTACACATGTTTCCTGTAGCGAAAGTGAAGCGACAGCTACAAATGTTTTCCGCGCGAAAAAGCGTAGCGACAGCAGCAATTACGCCAAGGCGAAATTGATTTAATGTCGAATTCCTAAAATAGAGTCAGCTATATTTACAGCATGATCTCCTATACGTTCTAAATTGCTAATGATATCCGTATAGACGATTCCCGCCGCTCCATTACATTCATTTGTATTTAAGCGCGCAATATGCTTTTGTCTTAGCTTATCTTCCATATCATCTATCAAACTTTCGAGCTCAGTTACTTCCTGTGCCAAGCTCAAACTTGCTGTATCCAGAGCCGCTATACTCTTTCGTACAGCTTCAACCGCTAAGCTAAACATACCTATTAAATCTTGTCGTGCTGACTTACTTAAAGTTACCTCGTGATGATCTTTATATTGTAAAAGCTCTAAAATATTTTCAAAATGATCGCCAATCCGTTCAATGTCTCGTACATTTGTTAGAAGTGTATGGTGTCTTACTGAGTCTGCACGAGAAAGTGGTTGCTTAGACACCATCACTAAGTAATTCGTGATTTCCTTGTCTAAATGATTGAGAGCTACTTCTAATTGTAAAACTGTGGGAATATGAGTAGCTTCACCTGTTTTCATATATAAAAATGTTTCTTCTAAACCACGAAGGGCATGCTCCCCCATACGTAACACTTCCTCTTTCGCTTGTCCAAGTGCAATCGCTGGAGAAGAATCAATGAATGAAGGATCTAAATGCTTCGTTGTTACATTAATATTTCCATCGTGCCCAGGAACTAACTTCGTGACAAGTACAGCCAACCCTCCGATAAATGGCAGCTGAATCATCATATTAATAATGTTAAATGAGCCATGCGCTATCGCTATTTGCATTTTTGCTTCTAGATGGAATAACCCGCTTACCCACTGAACGTAATGCATATATGGTGTAAAGAACACCATGAAAATAATCGTACCTATAATATTAAATAGCACATGTGCCGCTGCCGCACGTTTAGCATATATTGAAGCACCAAGTGAAGCCAATACTGCCGTAATAGTCGTGCCTATATTTTCACCAAATAATATAGGTAAAGCACTATCTAAGCCAATTAAATGCTCAGCATACAAGCCCTGTAGCACACCAACAGTCGCTGTTGAGCTTTGGACAAGCAATGTAAAAACTGTCCCAAGAAAAATCCCTACAATGGGCTGGTTGCTTAGATGAATCGTTAATGATTCAAAGTCCGCTAATTGATGAAGTGACTGCATACTCGCACTCATTAACTCTAATCCTAAAAATAATCCCCCAAAGCCAAATAATATTTGTCCAATATACTGATATGTCGATTTCTTAAAGAAAAATAACAGCCCTGCACCAATCGCCAATAACGGATAAAAATAAATGCCGATATTAATACCAATAATAAATGCGGTTATTGTCGTTCCAATATTGGCCCCCATGATGACACCGATTGCTTGACGCAATGTTAAAAACCCTGCACTCACTAGCCCAACCGTAATCACTGTCGTTGCAGAGCTCGACTGGATACAAATCGTCACAATTATGCCTACTAACACTCCCATTAAAGGGTTTGTTGTAAAACGATTCAACCATTCACGCAGTCGATCATCTGCCGATTTTTGGAGCCCATCCCCCATGAATTTAATGGAAAATAAAAAGACTCCTAAACCGCCTAAAAATTGAAACAGTATGTTTTGCCAATCTATTGTCAATTGTATTCGCTCCAATTCCTACGTCTCTACTACTCTATTCCTAATCTTTAAATGATAGTATAAAAAAAGTAAAGAAAACCTTTAACTTCTTTACACAATATTAACATTTCATCATCGTATTCTCAGTTATTATTACTAATTTCATATCTTGTCAAAGTTGAACATGATAGAATAGCGATTGGAGGAGATATGTTTATGAAACACTCACAACTATTTATGGATAGCTTAGTTCATCCCAAAAAACTTGCTGCCTATCGATTATTACCTATTGGAAAAGTCATCCAATATACCTTTCTTCTAATTACTGTTGTTACAGTTTTCTCATTTGGTCGTTTTACGGCTGGTATGTCTGTTGATACATTTGATATGAATAGTTTAACTGGTATAACTGAATACATAGAAGGCGTTAAATGGGTATTGTATCCCGTGACATTCATTATGCTTTTTGTTTTTACAACGATGCTTATTTTTGCACAGATTGCTCTCTATGCCTTGGCAGGTCTACTGATCTTAAAAGTCATGAAACGTCGTGGAGAATACCGTCATATTTGGCGTACTACAACATTTGCTATGACTTGGGCAATTCTAATAAGTATGCTATCAGATTATCTACCAATTAACAGCACAATTATTTCTGTTTTCTCTTTATTTTTAACAGTGACTCTACTAATCGTTGCAATGACAAAGTATCCAAAACAACCAAACACAAAATAATGTGCATGATTCCCCTCTCTTCTAAATATAGTGTAGAAAAGGAGGGGATTTTTTGCGTGCTTTAGTATTAACAGCTTTTATCATTATTTTTGCTTTTGTCGTGAAAGTAGATTTAACAGAAGGTTCATTACATTTTGCTGCCATTTCTCCGAAAAATACAGAAAACGCCCTTTGTGAAAAACAGCAAGAGCCAGATTATATCACTGTACAGACTATTCAAGGCGATACCATTCACAGTTTATTTGCACTTCATCCTGCCAAAGTACCCATGACCTTTCCTGAACGTTTACAACTATTTTATAAATTAAACCCACACTTACAATTACAGGCTCTTGTTCCTGGTGAAAATATTAAGCTTCCACTGTCATTTGAATTTGAAAACAAATGCGGAAAATGAAAAGTTAGCGTTTCTTCCTTGTCCTTATTTTCTTACACTGCTAAAATAAATGTCAGTGACGGTCGAAAGTATGGCCCGAAAAGGAGAGAAAGTTAATGAGTGAAATTTGTCACCGTACGAATACACGTCCCGTGCGTGTCGGTAACTTAACAATTGGTGGTAGTAATGAATTATTCATTCAAAGTATGTGTACAACAAAAACACATGATGTCGAAGCAACAGTAGCAGAAATTCTTCGTCTAGAGGAAGCAGGCTGTCAAATTGTTCGCGTCGCAGTTCCAGATGAACGTGCAGCTGATGCGATTGCAGAAATAAAAAAACGTATCCACATTCCATTAGTAGCTGATATTCACTTTGATTATAAATTAGCATTAAAAGCAATTGAAAATGGTATCGATAAAGTTCGTATTAACCCAGGTAATATTGGGCGTAAAGAAAAAGTAGAGGCTGTTGTTAACGCAGCTAAGGCTAAAGGTATTCCAATCCGTATCGGTGTAAACGCTGGTTCATTAGAACGTCATATTTTAGAAAAATATGGTTACCCTACTGCAGACGGAATGGTAGAATCTGCCCTTCACCATATTAAAATTTTGGAAGACTTGGACTTCCACGATATTATCGTATCCATGAAGGCATCAGACGTAAATCTAGCGATTGAAGCTTATGAAAAAGCGTCTAAAGCCTTTGATTACCCTCTACATTTAGGAATTACTGAATCAGGTACATTATTTGCTGGTACGGTAAAATCAGCTGCTGGCCTTGGTGCAATCCTTTCAAAAGGAATTGGTAATACGTTGCGTATTTCACTATCTGCAGACCCTGTGGAAGAGATAAAAGTAGCACGTGAGCTATTAAAATCATTCGGTCTTGCTTCAAATATGGCAACCCTAATTTCATGCCCAACATGTGGTCGTATCGAAATTGATTTAATTTCAATTGCCAATGAAGTAGAAGAATATATTTCTAAACTTAATGTACCTTTAAAAGTAGCTGTTCTTGGTTGTGCTGTTAACGGTCCTGGTGAAGCACGCGAAGCCGACATCGGTATTGCTGGTGCTCGTGGTGAAGGTTTACTATTTATGAAGGGCAAAACAGTTCGTAAAGTGCCTGAAGAAACAATGGTAGAAGAGCTGAAAAAAGAAATCGATAAATTAGCTGCTGAAATGGCAGAAAAACGCGCGGCTGAAGAAGCAGAAAAAGCGAACGCCTAAGGAGGTGCTAGCATGAAAAAGCCCCGTTTCGGAATTGATATCGATGGAACAGTGACATGTCCTAGTACACTCATTCCACATATCAATAAACAATACAATGTAAATATTACACTTGACGATGTGTGCGAATATGATTTTTTATCAGCATTTCCCCACCCCGTTGATCCTATAGCATTTAATATATGGTTTAAAGAAAATGAACCGTTTATGTACGAAGTATCTGAAGCGGCGAAAGATGCGAAAGATATTTTAAATACGTGGAAAGAAAACTACGAACTTTATTACATCTCTGCTCGTGGTGAGAATGTATCAGATGTTACGGTAAATTGGTTTAAATCACAATCTATTCCGTACGATCATATTGAGCTCATCGGTAGTCACGATAAGATTTCCGTTGCGAAAAAGTATGATGTTGAGGCATTTTTTGAGGATAAGCATGATAATGCGGTTATGCTTGCGGAGGAATTAAAAATACCAGTCGTATTATTTGACACTCCGTATAATCGTCTTGCTATCCCAGACAATGTCGTACGCGTTTATAACTGGCAAGAAGCCAATCAATTTATCACAAACTATTTTAAATAAACAATTAAAGTCGTGTTCAATAAATGAACACGACTCTTCTTTTATACATCAAGTATTCCTCGTAACCATCGCTCCACAAAATTTTCAAAGGTAATGCCATAATTTTCATAAACAGCATGGTACACGAAATAAGTTCCTAATCGCTCAAGTAATTCATCATTAATCTTCATCACAAACCACTCCCTTTTTAAATTTACTAAATTTTCAGATACTTAAACTTCCAATTTCTCGAACATTCTAGTGGAGGTCGCATCGTTGAAAAACCGTCACAATCTGCCGCCTTCATGCCCTTTCTTCACAGTTTTCTTTTCGTTAATATAGTAGTAACAACTTGCAATACTGGAGGGACTACATGTGAGATGGATGACAAAGGTAGCTTGTATAACATGTCTTTGCGCGCCGCTAGCTGGCTGTGGTGATCGATTATCTGAAATTAAAGAAGCGGTTTCAGGTATAAATTCAGCAGCAGAAACTGCAGCCAGTGCAGTTGGTCGTGATGTACATGCTATACGAGCAATTGCCATTAACTATAAAGATACATCTTTTACGGTTAATGACCTGTTTAAAACTATTTTACGTGACGTACGCTGGGATTATGACGCTGAAAAAAGAGAGCTTCATGTGAGAGGCACATGGCAAGCACCACTATTTTCTGAACAGCCATGGGATGATACAATGAAAAAACAACTTGCAGAAACAGGTGTAGTAAAGATTACGTGCACTTTTGAGAATAATAAAATTGATAGCGCTCTCACAAATATAACACTTATTTTTAATGACGAAACGATTCTAGAAATGACTGGTGAGGATGCACTTCATCACCTATATGATACATATTTACAAGAAGAAGCTTCGTAAGCTTTTACAAGGCTGTTTTCTCAAAGATTGTTACTGTTATAAAAAAAAGGCAGATTTAATCTACACGTGTAGATTAAATTCTGTCTTTTTGTTCTTTATTTCGTAATCGAAAAATTAACTAGAGCTCCCCGTTTGTTTAAGTTTATTAATTCACAAATTGCCAAAAAATAATTTCTTAGTATTTTCGGTAAATCACAATTTAACTAGTGTCATTGTCTAGTTGCATCTTATTCTAGGCTGTTATTCTGTGATGCTAGGTGAGGATATGTATTTTTTCTAAATAATACTTCACGATAGCTAAATATTCTCTAGAGTAGTACTTAATACGAAATTCAGATGGTGTTGCAGCTGGTAAGCCGGTAACGTTAAGTCCTAAATCTTCAGCAATGGATTCGGCTCGATAAAGATGGAATCGGTTTGTTACAACTACAACTGTGGAATCTTTGCCTATGTAATCCATCGAATACTGAAAGTTTTCAAGAGTGCGAGTAGAATTGGATTCGGTGATGATTCGTTTTTCATCAATACCTAATTTCATTAATGATTCTTTAATTACAGAAGCTTCCGACACAATTTCGTCCTGCCCCTGACCACCAGAAGCGATTGCAATTGTATTTTGATTTTCTTTTAAGTAAGCAGCTGCGGTCTTGATGCGCTCGAACAGTAGACTAGACGGTTGATCTCCCGATAAACGTGTACCTAAAATAATGAGGTAGTCTGCATTTTCTTTCGCAGTATCTTTGCCTTGAGACACGATAAGTAAGTGTAGGCAGAGGAAAAAAACAAGTACTGCTGCGAGCAATATAGTGATAAGCTTAAATACCTTCTTCATAATAACCTCCATATACACTGTAACGATTTACATTATATAAATTATAGGTAGCAAATTTCAATCGTTGCTATTACTACCCTTTATTTTATTCTTAAATCGTCTGTAGAATAAATAAAAACGACCGTTGATAAGCTCAGAATAGAAAACTGTATTATGTTTATGTCCAAAATATAAATATAACATCTTCGCCTAAAATAATCTCGCCCAGTGGCAGTTCTTTAGAGGGCGAAAGGAGTTTATATTATTTATTTCATCCTCACGATTAATTTCATACAGCACACTGTCCTCACCTTTTAATCTTAATAATCCAATTTGCTTTATAGTAAGACGAACGGAATGGTGTGATGTTCCAATTTTTCTCCACCTAACTTGCACTATTAAGTGAAGAAACAACATCTTTGAGAAAACATCCTAAAGAAATAATTATGCCCTACTAAATGATGTAGGATTCTTCGGCCAATAAGCCTTTTCACAAAAAGAAATCTTACAATTTAGAAATATTGGACTCTCTTATTTGAAACTGACCAAACCAGCAAGTTATAATCAAAGTATCACGTGATGGTTTGGAGGTGTTTTCATTGGGACAGAGAAATTAAAAATTGGCGAGCTTGCAGAAAAAACAGGTATTACCAAAAGAACAATCGATTATTATACAAATATTGGCTTATTAGAAGCCGAACGTTCTGCATCCAATTATCGCTACTATGCCCCTACAATGATTGAACGACTTCATATTATTGAGCAACGCAAACAACAAGGTCTTTCACTCATAGAAATACAACATGAACTAAACACTTCGCATGAAGAAATCGATGTGCAAATGCTACGTGTAAAAATGCAGGATGTAACTTCTCTACTTGAACAAATAAACAAACAAGACAATAAATATATTGAAAAGATTAAAAAAAATGTTTCACCCGAAAGTATTGCACTTATGCAATCTTTATTTTTACTTATTCATAATTAGGAGGTGACGTTCTGTTCATACAGAACGACTATTTGGAGACCATACTCAACTTATCGATTTTTATCATTTTATTAGCTTTAACTGGCTTTTTCGTGGCAACGGAATTTGCTATTGTAAAAGTACGTTCCTCAAGGCTTGACCAATTAATTGCGGAGGGCAATAAGAAAGCCATTTCTGCAAAGTATGTTGTCAATCATTTAGACGAGTACTTATCTGCCTGTCAGCTTGGTATTACTGTAACAGCGCTTGGTATCGGGATGGTCGGTGAAAAAACCTTTGAATTTATGCTACACCCTCTTTTTAACCTTATTGGTATTTCAGATAAATATATGACGATCTTTACAATTGGTAGTGCCTTTGCCATTGCAACATTTTTACATGTTGTTGTCGGAGAGTTGGCACCAAAAACCGCTGCGATTCAAAAGGCTGAAATGATTACACTCCGTTTTGCCAAACCTATTATGTTGTTCTATAAAGTGATGTATCCATTTATCTGGTTCTTGAATGGCTCAGCTCGAGTATTAATTGGTATATTTGGTATGAAGCCAGCTTCAGAGCATGAGTTATCACATACAGAGGAAGAATTACGATTACTGCTATCTGAAAGCTTTGAAAGTGGTGAAATTAATAAAACAGAGCTAAAGTTTGTAAATAATGTCTTTGAATTTGATGAACGTATTGCTCGTGAAATTATGGTTCCTCGAACAGAGATTATTGGAATTGAAAAAAATGAATCTTTTACAAATATGATTCATTTTATCGCCGCAGAAAAATATACTCGTTATCCCGTTTATGATGGTGATCGTGATAATATTTTAGGCTTTATCAACGTTAAGGAATTATTTACACAAAGTTTGCTGGAGCAACTTACAGACGACTCATTAATCCTTGAAGATTTCATTAATCCTGTTATAAGAGTAATTGAAACAATTCCTATTCAAGAATTACTTGTGCGTATGCAAAAAGAGCGAATTCATATGGCCATTTTAATGGATGAATACGGCGGGACATCGGGCCTTGTAACAGTCGAGGATATTTTAGAAGAAATTGTAGGTGAGATTCGCGATGAGTTCGATGATGATGAAATTGCAGAAATCCGAAAAGTAAATGACAATCACTATATATTAAATGCAAAGATGCTCATTGAAGATGTTGAAAAACTATTAAATGTGACACTTGAAGCAGAAGAAGTCGAAACATTGGGCGGTTGGTTTTTAACTGTAAATAATGGCATTAAAGCAACTAAAAATATTGAGCTAGCCCCATATTTATTTAGTATTTATGAGCAGCAAGGACATCGAATTCATTATATCGAAGTCCGTCCCCTTCGCAATATTTTACCTACTGTTTTAGAAGCATAATCTGATTGATACAGTTTTCTTAATAGTTTATAACAATTATAGCTTCACTAGCATCATTCAAATAGGACCATTCTAATTATTCCAAATACTTTAGTCTTATTCCATTATTAGGCATATCCATATATAATAGATATATGGATATGATTCTATTTTCAGGGGGCATTACATATGAAATTGTTTAAACTATATCATTCGGGCGGTATCCATATTATTACCGACGTCAAAAAACACAAAACTAACATTGAATTAAAAACAATTACAGGTGAAGTATTATATATTATCGTCGTAACAGATGAAAACTACACAGTGTACGATGATCGTTTTGCTGGCGCTTCAAAGCAATTAAATTCTGTGGAAGCATTTGATATCGACGGAAACTTCCGTAGCTTAGATTTTGATAATATGCGTTCACTCTTCAAAGAGGCATTTACGAAGCTATTACAAGAGATTGCAGAATGTGTGAATGAAAATGATGAGCTAGTAGATATTGATACACTACGTCATAAAGTAAGCGCTCAAATAAAAGGTATCCACTTCCGTGTTATTTCTGACACGAAAAAATACGAGATTTAATTATCTAACAGACTGTCCTATGTATAGATTGATGGACAGTCTGTTTTTTTATGCTTCAATTATTATGACTATTTTCTCAAAGATTGTTGCTTCTGATTTGGCTATCTTCTTCAACTAAAGCCGCCGTTAGTTCAAGAAGAACTGCTATAGTGGTAATGTTGCACCAATCAACTCGTCTTCCTGATTAAGATAATCCAAAACATTCTGTATATCCTCTATATTATAACTTTTAACAACTATCATATTCTTTATGTGGAGTCCTGTTGGATATAAGTTTGGTTGTTGTAAAAAATTCCCTAATCGTTCTGGAGTATACAGAATACACCATCTTTCACTTCCATCACTCATTTTCAAACTTATTTCTATCCAACTTGTTTCAGTAACGTCATTTGATACTTCATCATCAAACTTCCAGCTTATTAACTCTATGACGTCCTCCCTATTCACACTAAAAAGGTATAGTGGAAACCATCTTACTCGTCCATTGTCGCATTTAATACGAACCATTTCTTTATCATTATTTATATCAACCAGTTGGTATTTATTCCCTCTAGTTAATACTTCGGGATATGCACCATGTTTTCGACAAATCAAATTCTTGTTTTTCATAAAACCTCCAAATTTAGCGGAAATGGAATGTAAACTTTACAAGTAATACTACCACGTTATTCAACTAACTGTCTGTGAGTTGAATAAACAACAGCTATTATTAATTACGTTACCCACAGTTATCCGCAAAACCGAAAACATCTCTTAACACTTTCATGTATAATAGTATTTAACTATCTGAAAGAAAGGGTGTTTTGGATGAATCGTGAACAATTAATCACACTCATTTCAGAAAAACTGAAATTAATCCGTACCGAAAAAGATTTAACTCAGGATCAAATGAGTGATTTACTGGGACTCTCAAAAAAAACACTTGTTCAAATTGAAAAAGGTCGTATCTGTACTGGCTGGACTACAACGGTTGCGGTTTGTGCATTATGCAGAGAAAGCTCAATTTTGCAACATGAGCTTGGCGGAGATCCACTTGAGGTTGTTGACTTAATCGCAAATAACGGAACATTACAACCAAAGGAAAAAACAATGGGTGGATACATATGGTGGAAAAATCTTAGTGAGTATAATGGTTATCACCTGCAACAAAACGTCATTAGTCAGCATTTTCGAATTTTAGATACATCCAACTACCGACTACTATCAACATTCGACGAGTCGATAGCACAACAAGCATGGGAAAAGCTTCAAGAATAATCACATACTGTACTCGCGCATAACGTAGAAGCATTACATCCACACACTTCTAATGCGCGAGTAGTTAATTACTACAATTGTGGCATCCTTTCTCCATTCTCACTTTTATTGCTTACTCTCACATCTCCTAGCTTTTTTCACAAAGCCTTACACCTCGTGCCCTAAATCACCTTCATCCCCCAGGTTAATCTTCTGTTTCATCGTTACTCTTTGCTACAAAAATATTGCTGAAAGAAGTTAAAAATGCCATCACTATATTCTTCATAATCTTATTGAAGTGGCTGTTGCAGATATTCTCTCCTTTCGCTATTTCAACACTATAGACAAATGAATAAGGAAATGGAACCACTTCGACATATGATAAAATGTAGATAGAAACCGATAGAATGAAGTGATAACTTTTCATTCAAACTTTTAGTTAAAAGTTGCATTAGTCGAAATTTGTAAAACTATTCTCTATACTTAATAATAGCTTCTTTAAAACTGGAAAGGATGCTCTTTTATGAATCGAATACTAGCAATTAGTGATATACATGGGGAATTAGAACTTTTAGAAGAATTATTATTAAAAGTTAATTATGATACTATGCAAGATCAACTATTTTTACTTGGCGATTATATTGATCGAGGACCGGCATCTTGCGGCGTTTTAAACTTAGTGGGAGAATTGCAATCAAAAGGTGCACGTGTTTTACTAGGAAATCATGAAGCCATTATGCTAAAAGCATGTCGCTCTGGTCATCCTAAGCCATGGAATCATTGGGTGGGACTTTGTGGTGGTGATGCAACACTTGAAAGCTATGGGTATCAGTTAGACGATTTTAAAGAGGCCATCGAAAATGATACATTACCTAGCTTTATTCAGACCTTACCAAAGCTCGAAGAACATTTACAGCTTATCGAAACCTTTGATACTTACATCGAATTAGAGGATGCCATTTTTGTACACGGCGGTGTTGTTCCCGGCGTAGCTTTAGCAGAGACAGATCCCATACAATTTTTGTGGATTCGTGAAGAATTTCATGTAGGTTATCAAGGCGAGAAAACCGTAATCTTTGGTCACACACCTACCTATAGACTTCACCAAAATCCGACAGATTACAGTGTCTATTTTGGTGAAAATAATATTATTGGGATTGATGGTGGGGCTGTTTTTGGAGGTAAGTTACACGCATTAGAATGGCCAAGTCGTCAAATAATCTCTGTGGAAAAGGAAAAGCCAACAAGTGTAGAATAACCTGTTGGCTTTTCCTGCTGATGAAGTTAAACTTTAATACAATTTAAAAATAACACCTACTAAAGAATACACAATAACCGTTGTAAATAAAATCGTCATATGGATAAGTGAGAAAACAAACATTTTTGTCGCCCACTTTATTTGATCTTTATTACTGTGATAACCGTAAATACTCATAACAAGCCATGCAATGCTTAGCAATAGAGCAACAAGCATAATCCCAACACTTAATGTGCCAAATAAGAAGCTTGATAAGATTAATAAGATTAAATAAAAGTTCGTTTGATAATAAGTACGTCGCATCCCTTTTACAACCGGAAGCATTGGAACGCCGGCCGCTTCGTAATCAGCATGCTTACGAATGGCAATTGCATAGAAATGGGGCATTTGCCAAATAACCATAACTAAAAATAGGCCAAGTATCGCAGGATGTGTAATATCAGAAGAAACAGCGGCCCAACCAATATAAGCTGGAATCGCCCCACCTATACTCCCAATTTCCGTATTATAAATCGTATGTCGTTTTGTCCACATTGTATAAGGTACTACATATAAAAATACCCCTAAAAGACCAAATCCTGCAGCTAATGGAGAAGCAAGTGCCAACACAGCTGCCCCGATAATGAGCATAGCAAAAGCTAATGTTAACGCTGATTTAGCTGACATTTCACCAGTTACCGTTGGTCGACTTTGCGTACGTGGCATTATAGCGTCGATGTCGCGGTCATACACATTATTAAATGCTCCGGCAGCACCAATAACAAGTGCTGAGCCAATCGTTGCGAAAATAATTTCAGGTATATTCTCTACAAAAGTCATTTTATTTTTGTACATACCTAGTGTTAAACCAGCCCACATCGGAATTAAATTAGACTTAATGATTCCTGTTTTTACTGTCTGAGCTAAAATAGAAGAGCGTGAGGACTTCTCCAAAGACTTCTTGGAAGATTGTATTTTATGCTCCGTTTTTAGATTTTGTTCCATTCATCTTAATTCCTTTTCTCTCTTAATTTCTATACGCTTTACCATTAGAAAGCGACAAATTTTGCATGCAATCAATTATGCCTCGGCATAATTGCGTCCGGAATCGGCTTTGTGCTTAGGCCTGCAAATGTATTTTGTGCGAAAGCGTAGTGCAACGTAGCGACAGCAACAACATGATGTTGGTCACTCAGTCGTTGCCACAGGACGTGGCGTTCTTAGACTGAGTACTTATATTTCAGCGGTTGTTGGCACATCCTTTGCCAAGTAACTTACACCAGGGATGGTTGACTTCGATAACTGCCGTTGCAGTTTAGCTACAAAAACATTCACTGAATGAAGTTAGATATCAAATTATTATTCTACCTCTTTTAGATAGAGTCTGTCTCAATGTTCACATAAAGTACATGATTTTCTTACTCTTTATATTCACCTAATGAAAATAGAGATACACGTTCATTCACAACATCTTCTATGATACCACCGACTGACGTGAATTTGAACCTAATTGGCTTGATTCTTTGCATATTACTATTCAAGTAAAACAATCTACTCTATACTAAGGTGTATGTTTTAACTATATAAAGGAGTGTCTACCACGTGAAATACGGATTTATCGGCCTTGGAAATATGACAACGGCCATTATTAAAGGAATGTGTAAAAGCGGAGATTTTGATCCCACTTTTATTTATGGCTATAATCGTACCAAAGCAAAAACAACAAAATTAGCAACCTCTTACGGTATTCAAGCCGCAAGCTCTATTGAAGATATTATGTCAAATTGTGACGTCATTATCCTCGGTGTTAAACCCCAAATGTTACCAGATGTTTTACCAGAGGTGAAAAAGCATTTACAAGACAACCATGTTATTGTTTCCATTGCGGCAGGTAAAAACATTTCATATTTTCAAGGTTATCTATCTGAAGTTACCCCTATTATTCGTGTAATGCCAAATATTAATGCGCTTATCGGTGCCTCTACAAGTTGCTATATGGCGAGTGAAGAAGTATCAGATGTGCAGCTACAGCATGTCATTTCACTATTTGAAACAGTTGGCACAATAATTGAGGTGCCTGAACACTTATTTTCCATATTTACGACGATCGGTGGTGCTTCTCCAGCGTTCACCTATATGTATATAGACGCTTTAGCACGTGCTGCTGTACGTGAAGGGATGCCAAAAAACATGGCGCTCGATATTGCGGCAAATGCAGTACTCGGCAGTGCAAAAATGATTATCCAATCACAGGAACATCCTTGGGCACTTGTAGATCAGGTATGCTCACCGGGAGGGACAACTATTCAAGGTGTATCCTCATTACAAAGTAATCATTTTGAAACAACGATTCACGATGCAGTAACTGCCGTGACTGACAAAGATCGAAGCTTATCAAAATAGAGCTTGATTGATCTACTAAAGAATAAAAATAAAACCGAGACATCCTAGGTGTCTCGGTTTTTCATTTCATTGAATATTATCTTGTAATTCCTGTGCTAAAAATGCAGTTAGATCACGGAGATTTTCAGGTGTCACACCATGACCGTCTGGGTACTGTTTAAATGTTACAGTAGCACCGAATTGCTCAAATTTTTCTTTACTTTCAGCACCCCATTGCGAAGGGATAACATAATCATAATCACCATGAGATATAAATGCATGTAAATGATTCACTGGGCGAATTGCATATTCCTCTGTCACGAATTTAGGCGTGTAGCCACTTAACGCTACTATTCCTGTAATTAAATTCCCCATTGCAAAAGCAAGTGACTGTGCTAAAACTGCCCCTTGACTGAATCCAAGCACGTACACCTTATGTGGATCAATTTGATATTCATCAATTGCCTCTAACACAAATCGCTGTAGTGCAACTAACACTTTATCAAAAATTTCACGGTCTGGATTACCGACATCCTGGATCGTGAAAAAAGCATAGCCAGGCTTTTGCGTAATAGGTCCGCGTAAGCTAATAACATGGCATTGCTCTTTAAATTCCTTCACTAATTGCGGTAAATCATCTTCATTGCTACCCATTCCATGTAATAAAAAAATCGCTGGATATTTTTTATTTGGGTCCATATTCGTTGGTTGTGTATGTTTAAATGTAAATGGTGTATTCATATAAAATTCCTTTCAGGTGAACTTAGTGTCACCTTATTATACTGCAAAAGATAACGGGACTAAAACTGGATTGCTTCGTAATCATAAATAGCTTTCATTATTAATAATCTATACCGTTCCACCTGGGTGCATTCTTAAGCGTACGATTAGCCGCTTGGAACACGATGTTTTTATGTACGATTAGGTGGGAAGTTAACTACCCGCTAAAGCCCGGTTGGTGAATACTAATAATCAGTAGGGATTAAGCCCTACTGATTAAAGTGTCACTTTATTAATAATCCCATCAGTGTGATAGGCAATATAGCCATTAATTATGCGAATCGTTTCTTGTGGATCAGCGTTAAATAGCACTTTTGATTGCTCTGGTGTTGAGACAAGTACCGTTAATAAATCCGTGCGCATTGAATGTCCCGCAGAGCTATAAGCATAATCGTAGACAATATCTTCCTCTGTCACATTGTCAGTCACATACTGCTTATGAAACAATTCTTTGGCGGAATCCATTTGTTCCGAAACCTGCTGACGAATACGCATTTGATGCATCAATAACTCTTCCTCAAGTGCAGTGGTCTTTAACCACTCTTTCTTTTCGAGCATCTTCAAAAATTCTTTTTCCCAAACTTGCTCGTTTTCAGTAAAATACAGCATATTCATCATTAACCTGTCCCAAAAATCAATTTGAGACTGTGCTGATTTACGCTGCATCTCTATTACTTCTTTAAAGTGCTCCTCAACCTTCGTAATATTCATATTGCGCACTAAATGATTACATACATTTTCAATAAACTTATTTGCCACTTCTTGTGCCATCAAAAAACCCGCCCTTTATATCTACAAATCTTTTCTCCACTATCATATCACGATTGTAGAATATAAAGAAATGGGTAACGTTTAGCAATATGGGCTTCCACAGATTTACATAGCCTAACAAAAAAAACACCCTCGTATTAGATAAAACAAGGATGTTGTATGAACACTTTATACTTCAGAAGCGGTAATTGAATCTAAAATATACTTTGCCTCATTGTGAAGCGTTTGGTAGTTCTCCTGTAATATATTTGGAGGTATCGGTTTACTGAATAAGAAACCCTGTACTGTATCACATTTGCTTTTTATTAGATATGATAACTGTTCTATCTCTTCTATTCCTTCTGCAACTACCTTTAACTGCAGATGCTTTGCCATAGAGAGAATCATGTCAACTAATGCCTTATCTGTAGAGTTCGACTGTATTTTCTGAACGAAAGATCGATCAATTTTTAAGCAATCTATAGGAAAATCCTTTAAATAAGATAATGACGAATAGCCTGTCCCAAAATCATCTACTGCGATTGTAAGCCCAAGTGCCTTCAATTTTTGTAAAATTGTCGTCATATGATCAATATTGATGGTCATACTTTCTGTTATTTCTAGCTGCAAATATTTTGGCTCTAATTGTGTTTTCTCAAGAACATTATGAATAATTTCAACTAAATTTTGCTGAAAAAGTTGACCTAATGACAGATTGACCGCTACTTTTATGGGTGGCAATCCAGCTGCTTCCCAACTCTTTACTTGTTCACATGCTGTTTCTAGAACCCATTGTCCTATAGGAACTATTAATCCCGATTCCTCAGCAATTGGAATAAAGACTCCTGGCGAAATCCAACCCTTTTTCGGATGCTGCCATCTGACTAAAGCCTCTACTGACTTAATTTGCCCAGTATGTAAATCTAGTTGCGGTTGATATTCTAAAAAAAGCTCTTGATTCGCTAATGCATCATGTAAATCATTTTCTAATATAAGTCGTTCAGTCGTTTCATTTGATATTGAAGACTCATAAAATCGTATACGTGTTGGAGTTTTCTGTGCTTCATGCATGGCATAAAGTGCAAATCTAATAAGTTCCTCTTCCTTACTAGAATGTGTTGGAAATAAAGCAATACCAATATTTAATTGACTATTGAGAGAAAAATGTTGTATTTGGAATGATTCTTCCATGACAAATTGAAGCTGTTGACATAACTGAGTCAATTGATGAGAACTCTTCACCACATCAATATAAACAACAAAATGATCTTCTCTCAGTATGCATAGTAGATATTTCTCTGGTAAAACATTTTTCAATCTTTGCGCGATTAAACTTATCATTTGGTCTGCATATGTACTACCTAAAGACGCTCTAATAGTAGAAATTCTTTCTATACCGATAGCAAGAATCGCCTTTTGTGATTTAGATATGTATAAATCTTTTTTTAATGTTTCCATTAAAAAACGTTCATTTGGTAAATTTGTAATCTCATTATGGTAAGCCATATAATGCATTTTTTCACGAGATTTTTCTAAATGATCTTGTGTATCAATTAACTGCTTAAAAGGTTTTTCGATAGATGAAAAATAAATAGCTCTAAATAAAAGATAAAATGCACCTAACTCAAAAATATGACCTATAAAGTTTTTAATATCATAAACATCTTGGTAAGTTGTAAAAAGATAATCGCTTATTATTAAATAAATCGAACTACCTACTAATAAAAATATAATTTTTGGTGCTTTTTTATAATTTTTAAACAATAGACCTATAATCACCAAATGAAATGCTACAGCTGTATATTGTAGCGTATTTTTTAATAAAGTAGGGCCTTCACCTTCTATTATAAGAGGAGGCAAAATACGCGTTGGGGCATAGAGAACGCCAAAACAACCAATAATAATTACAAATGGCAAACTATAAATAAACCAACGATAAATTAATTTGATTTCCTTCTCTTTAATAAAAAAAATAGAAAGAATACCAATCGATAATAGTAATCGACCAAGCATATAAAACCAAGTTGCCGCATACGGTGTACTTTCAGTAATAAAGAAAGGCATTCCTTTATAGGTGATTGTATGCGCCATATCTATGAAACTAATTGTTAAAAATAACGCCCCAACATAGAGGACTCTATTAGATAAAATGTACGGTGAAATTAACCACGTCTGAATCGAAATAGACATCGTTACTACAATAATGAGAATTTCCATCATTAAATGAATCGTAGCATAATTGTTCTCACCAAATATTCCATAATATTTGCCACTTCCTAATCCGAATACGATTAAGAAAATCATTGATACTAGGATAAATGGAATGAAGTGCCTCACAAATGAAAATTCCTCATTAAATTTCCACATTTTACTCCCCACCTTTGATCTCGAAATTTTCACAGATGTGTTGATTAACTATATTTACAGCCAAATTGGAAGCTGATTTCACTCAACTAGTAGTTCTAAAAAAAGTTTTATCTTAGACAGATCACGATATTTTCTTCCTATTCCACTATTTCACAAAAATTTTGGAATAATTATACTATAAGATTACCATGAAATATCGACTTTTCAATCAAAACTCAAAACCGAATAGAAATAGGGATAAATAACAAAGAAATAGGCTTATTATCATAAAATATTGATTAAATGAGTACCTTCATTTGGATATCCAATGAAACTAGAGGCAACTTGCGAAAGCTACAGAAGTTGGTCAGGAGGCATTATCATTGGCATTCCTCAGGTCAAATTTCTGCACAAAAAAAGATGCCTCAACTTATCGAGACATCTAATAATTGTTATGAAAATACATAGCTATCCATATTATCTATTGTATTTTGTATAGCCTCTTTTAATGATCGCTGATGCTCGCCACAAACGTCTAGTGCCTCCTCTAATGTAATCGCAGCATTTGCCATAAAAGGTGCCATCTGCAAATCCTTTGCTAATTGAATAAGAACAAGTGCTTTATTCCATTTCCAACGCGCATTTTTTGGATCTAAGTTAATAGCTTGCTCTAAGTAGCCAAGTGCATCAAATGGCATCCATCCAAAGCGATGCATCGTTTGACCTGTAATTCCCCAATATAACGCCTTGTTCGGGTTTTCTTTTACTGCTTGTCGAAAACAATGGACACTCTCATTGTAATGATGTGCAAACAAAAACAGTTCACCTTGTGTAAAATATGATTGTGCCTTTTCACTAGAAGTACCTGTTGTCGCTACATCCTCAAGTTCTTTAATACGCTTTGAAAATTCTGTTTCATCTTTTATCGCACGAATTTCGACGACGGTATCCGATTCCGGATAACTTTCATCCGCTCGTTCTGCATGTTGAGTTTCAACAACCAGTCCAATCTTTGGATAGTCCCCAAAATCATACTCTTCTAATAATTTAATATATTTATCAGCTATCGCTTTCTCGTTTTCATTTTTAACTTGCTTAGCCGCCTCATAACACTTCATTAGCTCACCATTATAAAAATAATCATCCATTGTCATGCAATATTCCTCCAATGTACAACTCTTCAGTATATTTAGTATACAATACAAAAATCAAAAAAGACTGATCAAAAATAACTTTTTGATACAGTCTCAGCTTTACTTATTTTTTTAATACTTCTTTATTTAAAAATGTACGCAACTTTTCATCTGATAACGCACCTACAAAACGATTAACCTCTTTACCACCTTCAAAGCGTATAAAAGTTGGTGTCGCCTCAATATTGTATTTATCCCATAGCTCTTGGTATTCATAAACATTTACTTGGGCAATATCAACACCAAGCTCCTTAGCAATAGGCATTAGCTTAGGAGTAAAAGCTTTACAGTGCACACAAACTGGACTGAAGAAATAAGCATTTACATCTTCACCAGCTTTTATTTTTTTCTCAAGCTCATCAGGTAACATAATGTTTTGGTAATTTTCGTCATCCAATTGATCGATTGTTTCTTGTTTCAGTTCTTTGTCGCCATAAGGATTATTTGCACTTGCTAATTTACTTTTGTTCGATACATTCGTTAGCACAATAATTGCCACAAATAACAAGACAATAACTGAGCCAATAATTAGTAGTTTTTTCACTAGAATGTATTCCTCCTTTTTCTCACCAAAAAACCCTAGTTTTAGTGTATTCGGGATTGATTATAAATTGTTTTTAAATCCTAGTAAACTAATTAGTCTTTGAAAATAAGTTTTTCCATAATTCAAACATAATTTGGCCCAAGTTTGGGAAGATACATATATAATGCTCAATACGAATGTGGGGTGGTTAATATGAAACACACTATCCGAAATGTTTTTCAAATTTATAAACGTGATATCCATAATATCTTAACAAACTGGGTAGTTGCTGTCATTATTGGTGGGCTTATTTTTTTACCTTCGCTTTATGCATGGCTTAATATTTACGCTTCTATGGATCCTTATGCTCATACAGAAAACATGAAAATTGCTATTGTCAATGAAGACACCGGAGCGAATGTTAGAGGTGAGGATATTAATGTCGGTAATGAGGTAGTAAATACATTAGGTACCAATCAAAACTTTACTTGGGATTTTACCTCTCATGAACAAGCCATTGATAATTTAAAAAACGGTAACTATTTTGCGGTTATTGTTGTCCCTAGTGATTTTTCTCAAAAACTAACCTCCATCCTGTCAAATATGCCTACTAAAGCGCATATCGACTATTATGTAAATGAAAAAATAAATCCAATCGCACCCAAAATTACAAGTAAGGGTGCAAGTGGCCTAACTCAACAAGTATCTAGTGAATTTATCTCAACTGTTAATGGAACTCTTTTTTCTATTTTTAATACGATCGGTGTTGAAATGGAAAGAGAAATTCCAGACTTTAGGAAGTTTGAAAATTATATTTTTACAATCGAACATCATCTCCCAGATATTGAAACCTATTTAGCGCAAACTGCCAAAGGTGGGAAAGAAGCTGAAACATTACTAAACCACACAATTACTCAAGTTCCTGAGGTTGAAAAATTAACAAATGATGGCCTTACAACTATCCATCAAGGTTTAACATTGATTAATGAAGCTGATACACTGTTCAACCAGCTTTCCCCTATCATTAAAAAAGATTTAGAAGCTGTACAAAATATTGCTCAACGATTTACAGATATAATGGGGAAGCTACAAAATGCTAATGTGGATACAGCTACCATTGCACAAATAAAGGAGACGATTAAAAACCAGCTGGATGCATCTCGTGAAAAAGTAAATACTAGCATTCAAACACTTGAAGCACTTCAAAAATTAACACAAGCTGATGCTTCGACTCGTAAGCAACTTGAAAACAAAGTACAAAACATCCTGACGGCACTACAGCAAAGCAATTCTGATGATGTTAAGACTTTACTAGCTAATAATAAAATTATTGAACAACTTGAAGCTGTTCGTGGAGATTTAAAGGCAAATCCTAGTTTAACCGATTATTCTTTAAGCTCTCTAACAGCGCTAAATCAGCTAAGCACTTTACTAACAGACGTATCAACTAAAGTACAGCAGTTAAATAACATTGATGTCGAAACGATAAAAAAAGATCTGGCCGATGTTCAAAATGTCGCACAAAATGCTTCAAATAATCTTCAACAATTCCTTACTCATTATAACGATAAGCTAGAGCCACAAATTCGTACGACCTTGACTTCTGCCAAAAATACGTTAACAAATGCATCAACTATGCTAACGAATGTAAAAGGTTTTCTACCTCAAGCAACAGATCGTTTAACAAATGCTAAAAATATGTTAGCAACAGCTAATAAGACAATTGGTACAGTACAATCAGATTTTCCTGCTTTAAGTACAAAAATTAAAGCTCTTGCGGACAAGCTACGAAAATTAGAAAGTGAAGCTGATATTTCTGAAATCGTTCAATTATTGAAAAACGACGTTAATGCTGAACGGGATTTCTTTGAGGAGCCTATTAAGCTTGAGGAACATAGAATGTTTCCAATTGCTAATTATGGAACAGCTATGACACCGTTTTACACTGTGCTTTCCATTTGGGTTGGTTGTTTATTATTAATTTCTCTTTTATCCGTAGATATTCACGACAATAATCAATATAGTATTCGCCAAATATACTTTGGACGTTTATTAACATTTGCAACTTTTTCATTTATTCAAACGCTCATTATTACAATAGGAGATACCATTCTTTTAGATGGGTCCATTAGTGCTCCTTATTTCTTTATTCCATTTGGGCTATTTATTAGCTTAGTGTTCATTACGGTTGTCTATACGCTAGTATCCGTATTTGGAAATGTTGGAAAAGCGTTAGCCATTGTCATGTTAGTGCTGCAAATTGCTGGTTCGGGTGGCACATACCCTGTAGAATTACTCCCTAAGTTTTTTCAAATAATAAATCCATTTCTTCCATTTACTTATGCAATTGGAATGATGCGAGAGGCAGTTGGTGGTATTATTTGGTCAAAGGTATGGATTGATCTTGCCTTTTTATCTTTCTTCTGGCTCCTTTTCATTCTATTTGGTGTCTTCTTAAAAAAATTACTGAGTGAGAAAATGGAACTTTTTATGAACAAAACACGCGGATTAGATATATTTCACTAATTTTCACTCGTGCCTCCTGTAAATGTTTAAATGAACGATGTTATAATGGAAGTATTGTAAACATGTAGGAGACGCTTGTGTTGAAAAAACTTCTATCTATTTTTGTTTTGTCGTTATTAGTGTTAAGTGCTTGTGGTACTGATAAACAGGTTGTTGAAAAAAATCAGAACAGAGCACAAAAAGAAGCTTCACATGAAGAACATGCTTCCGGAGATATTCAGGAGGAAACTTCATCTGCTGATGTGTTACCATCGTTTTTAAATAATAAATCAGAAGATATCCGCTTAGTATATCAAATTGCTGGACAGTCTACAGAAATCTTGGAGTGGATCCCATGCTATTGTGGATGTGGTGAATCAGCTGGACATAAAAGCAATTTAAACTGCTTTATTCAGGAGAAGCGAGAGGATGGAACAATTGTCTGGGATGATCACGGTACCCGTTGTCTCGTTTGCCTAGAAATTGCTGTACAGTCTGCAAAAATGCATAAAGACGGTATGAGCCTGAAAGAAATTCGTCAAACAATTGATGCGACTTATAAAGAAGGCTACGCAAAACCAACACCGACTGATATGCCTGCTTAATAAAAAAACTCATCATTATTGAACTGCACCCCAATTGTTAGACACATCTAACAATTGGAGGTGCAGTTTTTCTATGGCTAAATATACTGTAGAAGATAAATTACAAGCAGTTGAGCGTTATTTAAATGGAAATGAAAGTGCTAAATCTTTGGGGACTGACCATACAGCAATCCTTAAATGGGTTAAACAATATGAATACAACGGTGTGGGAGCTTTTATTCAGCCATATACAAATTACACACTAACGTTTAAAATGGATGTACTAAATTTTATGATTGAAAACGGTACATCCTTAAACGAGACGGCAGCGATTTTTAAGATACCTGCCCCTTCGACAATTAGTGTTTGGCGAAAGCAATATGAAACACAAGGATTAGGTGCCCTTCAATCAAAGAAAAAGGGGCGTCCGTCCATGAAAAAAGAATTCAATAAACAGCCAAAGCAAACACCAGTTGAAGGCTCTACCGAAGCACTTGAAGCACGTATTAAACAACTAGAAATGGAAAATGAGTATTTAAAAAAGTTGAATGCCTTAGTTCAAAACAAGGAAAAATCACCAAACAGGACAAAGCACAAGTAATCTATGAGTTAAGGCATAAATATTCGGTGAGAGCACTTGTAAAACTCGCTGGCATTCCACGAAGTACGTACTATGATTTAGTAAAACGTATGAATCGACCAGATTTAGATGCCGATTTAAAAAAGGAAATTAAGGCGATTTATGAAGAACATGAAGGGCGTTACGGCTATCGCCGTATTCGTGACGAGCTAGCGAATCGTGGGCAAAAAGTGAATCATAAAAAAGTGCAACGTATCATGAAAGAGTTAGGTTTAAAATGTTTAGTACGTATGAAAAAGTATAAATCCTATAAAGGAAACGTTGGCAAAATTGCGCCAAATATTTTAGACCGCAATTTTAAAGCAGATGCCCCAAATGAAAAATGGGTAACAGACATTACGGAATTTAAATTGTTCGGTGAGAAACTTTATTTATCGCCAGTTTTAGATTTATTTAACGGGGAAATTATCACGTATACAATTGGCTCTAGACCAACCTATTCACTTGTTTCAGACATGTTGGACAAAGCACTCGAACGTTTAGCTGAGCACCACCAGTTACTCATACATTCCGATCAAGGCTGGCATTATCAAATGAATAAATATCGTCGCGCCTTAGAATCAAGAGGGATTGTTCAAAGTATGTCTCGTAAAGGAAACTGTTACGACAACTCTGTCATGGAAAATTTCTTTGGAATTATGAAATCTGAATTCCTTTACATGAGGGAATTTGAAAGTATAGAGCATTTTAAAATAGAATTAGAAAAATATATCAATTACTATAATACGAAACGGATCAAGGCAAAATTAAAAACGAGTCCGGTGCAATACCGAACTCGTTTTACCCAAGCTGCCTAATGAAATAACCGTGTCTAACTTTTAGGGGTCACTTCATATGATGAGTTTTTTTTATTTAACGAGTTGTAACACCGTTTTAAAATGTGGATGATCTGCATGTTGAAGTAACTCGTATAAAATCATTTCCACGCTTGTAGGTAAAATTCCCAGTGCCTTCATTTTCTCAAGCCCGATCTCTTTATTGGCCTTCGTACGAGAGGACACTGCATCTGCAACAACTTCAACTTCAAATCCTTGTTCTTTAAGCTGTCGGGCTGTTTGATAAACACAAATATGTGTTTCGATACCTGTCACGATAAATTGAGAACGCCCACTTGCCTTCAATGCATCGACAAACTCTTGTTCTTGGCAAGCACTAAAAGCCATTTTAGCAATAGGATGTTGATTTTGAATATGCTGAGCAATATTTAACGCAGTCCCACCTAAACGGCTAGGATTTTGTTCGAGCCATAAAATAGGTACCTCCAATGCTTGCATAGCTTGTACCAGCTTGGCCACGTTTTCGATCACCGCTTCACTTTCATCAACAATTGTCGCTAACTTCCCTTGTACATCAACGACAACTAAACATGCTTCTTCTATTGTAAACATTTAAAACACCCCTTATATCCGTTTTCACAATTCATTATACCGAAAGTTACTTGTTTATGTGGTAGGTTCGAAAAATTTCGTCCATCTAACTTAATCAGTGCCAGAAAAGCAATCAATATTAGCTGATTTTTCTGTTCCTTTCTCTCTACTAACTTTCCCTTCTCGATGTATTAATCCATCCCCTTTTAAGAGCATAGACTACATCCGAGGAAAGCGTCCTTCTGGAGTGGAATGCACAAGTGAGATAGGAGAAAATTCATTTAAACAAACACGAACATTTTATAACCCCACTGTTTAAGCAATGTGTAAATCACGAAATATCAACTCATTTATGCACATCTATTTTCCAGTTCGTTCGTATTCAAACTAAAAACGCAATTATAAATTTTACCTCAATTGTGTACATTTTGTTGCGAGCCTGTCATTATTCTCCTTGAATAGTGAGAATTTTATTTTTTCTCTTGAAAATTGAGTTATAATCCAGTAAAGTGCTTTTAACAGTCAGTATTCCGCTTAATCTATTATCTATAAATGAAAAAAGTTAGCTAGATGACTATGAACTGATTGTAAAAGCCCGATAGATTCAATAACCAATTAGTAGGGACTAAAAACCCTATAATTAAGGTTTAACCTTATAAAACCAAACAAGGAGTGTACCACTTTGACACAACGTGCATACAATTTTAACGCAGGCCCATCTGCCCTACCAGTAGAAGTATTAGAAAAAGCCCAACAACAATTAGTAAACTTCCATGACTCAGGCATGTCAATTATGGAAATGAGCCACCGTAGTGCCATTTTCGATGAAGTACATAATGAAGCAATTGCTCTATTGAAAAAGCTTTATGCTATCCCAGAAAACTATGAAGTCCTTTTCCTACAAGGTGGAGCTAGTCTTCAATTTACAATGATTCCTATGAACTTCCTACAAGCAGATCAAAAAGCAAGCTATGTATTATCAGGTTCATGGTCTGAAAAAGCATTCAAAGAAGCTAAATTATTTGGTACTCCCGTAGAAGCTGCTAGTACAAAAGAAAATAAATATCGTAATATCCCAGCTTTAGCAGATATTAAGTTCAATGAAGAGGATGCATATTTGCATATCACTTCAAATAATACGATTTACGGTACACAATGGAAGGAATTCCCTGAAACAGGTAATGTACCGTTAGTTGCAGATATGTCTAGTGATATACTTTCTAAACCAGTCGATGTAAGTAAATTTGGTCTTATTTATGCAGGTGCTCAAAAAAACCTTGGTCCTTCTGGTGTAACAGTAGTCATTATTCGCAAAGATTTATTAGAGAAAGCGAATGTAAATATTCCTACAATGCTTAAATATTCAACGCATGCTGACAGCAACTCTTTATACAATACCCCACCAACTTTTGGTATCTATATGTTAGGTGAAGTATTAAAATGGGTAGAATCAAAAGGCGGCGTTGCTGAAATTGCCAAGCATAACGAGTTAAAAGCAAAAGTAATTTATGATGCTATTGACAATAGCAACGGATTCTATACAGGTCATGCAACACCTGAAAGCCGTTCTTTAATGAACATCACTTTCCGTGTGGCTGATGAAGAGCTTGAAAAACAATTCCTTGTTGAAGCAAAAGCAGCAGGATTTGTGGGACTTAATGGACACCGTTCTGTAGGCGGCTGCCGTGCTTCTACTTACAACGCTGTACCATTAGATGCATGTGAAGCATTACGTGACTTTATGGTCGAATTCCAACAAAAGCATCAATAAAAAAAATCGACGAATGATTTACTTAATGTAATCATTCGTCTTTTTATTATTTGCGGAAAGAAAACAAACATCCATGAAGCAGCAAATACCTTCTATTCAATATTTAAGGAAATAAATCTTTTTAAATGCCTAGCGGACATATTACCAATCTCTTTTCACTCAAAAATCATAGATTATTAGAGTAATGCGAATAATAGTCGGAGAAGACCTTTAAATTAAAGCTACTCGTTAAACAGCATAATTACTATGAAAGGGGTAGCTCCAAGTTAAACCTCACTTGGAACTACCCCTTTCTTCAAATATTGTCATTTCAGATCTTACAAAGTTTCAGGCTTACACTCTGGACATTTACCATAGATCTCAAATTTATGATTTTCAATTTCATAGTCTGGCAGCTTTTCTCCAAGCATTTCCATAGGGCAGAGATTTAGCTCCTTAACATTTCCACAATCCATACAAATAAAATGATGGTGATGATGTTGAGACTCACAGTGCATACGGAAATTCCGCTCTCCAGATAACTCAGTTTCCTCCAGTATTCCTAGCTTCACAAACGTTGCAAGGTTGCGATATATCGTATCGAAACTCATACCTGGAAAATCTTTTTTCAAAACATCTAATAAATCTCGAGCAGTTAAATATTTATCTGTTGCTGCAAACATATCTAATATTAACTCCCGCTTATCTGTTTTTTTAAAGCCGTTTTCTTTTAAAATTTCCCACGCTCTAGAAACATTCACTGCGCTACCTCCTCCTGTTTTGTAGCCATTTTAAATACTATTTTCTTCACTAGTATAACAAGTAACAAAATTAAGATTGAAGTAACGACAATTGTACCACCGGGTGCTAAATCTAAATAAAAAGCACTGACTAAACCGATTAACACAGCCGTTTCACCGAAGACAATTGCATAGATAATTGTTTGCTTAAAGCCCTTTGCAAGTCGCATTGCAGCAGCAACTGGTAACGTCATAAGTGATGATACAAGTAAAATACCAACGATGCGCATACTTGCAGCAATAACAAGCGCTGTAACGATCATAAATAAGAGATGAATCCAACGTGCAGGCAGACCGCTAGCTTTTGCATATTCCTCATCGAAAGATAAAACAAAAAGTTCTTTAAAAAATATAAACAAAAAGATAATGACAACAGCAGCAATTCCTACTACTACCCATAAATCCTGACGAGATACAGCTGACACCGAACCAAATAAATAGCTCATTAAATCCGTGCTAAAGCCACTTGCAAGCGAAATAAATATAGCACTAATACCAATCCCACCTGACATAATAATTGGAATAGCAAGCTCTTCATAGTGCTTATATAAACGTCTAAGACGTTCAATTAAAATCGAACCGCTTACAGAGGCTAGTATGCCTAAGTAAATTGGATTTAGCATTGCCAACGCTGTAACAGATTGACTGATATATAAGCTTCCCGCTATACCTGCAAGTGTTACATGCGACAAAGCATCTGCAATAAGCGAAAGCCTGCGAACGACTATAAAAACACCTAATAGTGGTGCTAGTATGCCAATTAATAGCCCAGAGAAAAAGGCGTTTTGTAAAAATTCATAGTTAAAAATTGCTTCAATCATTTTGCCTTCTCCTTCTAGTGAATCTTTCTCACAGAATGACCATACCAAGCATCAAGCGCATCGTGAGAAATTGTATCAAATTCATTTTTGTAACCGTGGAAGTGTATGGTTTGATTTAAACATGCCACATGACTGATTCGGTTCGATACTGTATCAACATCGTGTGTAACAAGAATCATTGTAATTCCCTGTTCCCGATTCAATTTTGCCAGCATATCATAAAATGACTGCACATTCTCATGATCAATGCCGACAGTTGGTTCATCTAATATTAATAGCCTCGGTTCACTAACTAACGCTCTTGCAATAAAGACACGTTGCTGTTGCCCACCAGATAGCTCACCAATATTACGATTAATAAATGCGTCCATTCCAACAGCTTTTAATGCTTCTAATACTTTTTCCTTTGCATCTCGTCCAGGTCTTTTAAATAATCCTAATTTTTTGGATAATCCACTTTTCACTACTTCCTGGACGGTTGCTGGAAACCCGGAATTGAAGGCATTAGATTTTTGTGACACATATCCTATCCATTCACGATGCTTAAAAGTTGTACTCGGTTCACCAAATAATTTTATTTCTCCAGAC
Organism: Lysinibacillus sp. NPDC058147; assembly: GCF_042884205.1. NCBI lineage: Bacteria > Bacillati > Bacillota > Bacilli > Caryophanales > Bacillaceae > Lysinibacillus > Lysinibacillus sp. NPDC058147. Next base: position 606,833 of record NZ_JBHVUJ010000001.1, on the reverse strand, counting down.
ATTGGTTTTAGTAACCCTAAAATAATTTTTAATAATGTAGATTTCCCGGAACCGTTCGGACCGAGTAGTGCTAAAAAATCTCCCTCTTCTACACGGAAAGAGATATTTTTTAATACTTGAGTATAGTCATATTGAAATGACACATTTTCAATGTCAATTAATGATTTTTTCATGTATGTTCTCTTCTTTCTAATTCAAAATCATTACGATTTACAAGTTGTAAGTATAAATGAAAGTACAGTTTTTGTAAAGAAAATAAGATTGCTATTCTACTATTTTATTTTCAAATTGTTATAAACATTGATTCTGACACATTAATGTGAAGCTTTTTCATTGCTGCCACGACGTTCACAAGAATGATTTTGTTTCAAGAAACTAAACAATTTTAAAAGGAGGATTAGCTTTGAGTATTCAATTTTTACAGCAATTAACACAAAGTAGTGATAAGGAAGTTGTTGCGATTGCACGTGCTGAAGGATTTGAAATTACTACTTCTGAAGTAAGAAAACTCCGGCCTTATTTGGAGCAATTCTCATTTACATGGCTCTTTTTAGGTATTCCAAAAGATATTCTTGTAGAGGTTGAAGCTGTTTTAGGTAGAAAGCGTTCCAGACAATTGATTGCATTGTTTACGAAATAAAAGAAAAGCCCAAAAATCAGTCTTATGCTAGCTGATTTCGGGCTTTTTAATCTAACCTCTTAGAGCATCGATTAACTCTGGTTTAAACTCGCCATTACGAAGCATTTCAATTTCATGTTTATAAGGAGCCGATTTTGATTTGGCATCACTATTTAATGAAACATATGGTGTTTCTAGGATTTTAGGAATCTCCATTAATTGTGGATGATGCACAATATTTTTTAATGCATCAAAGCCAATATGACCGAAGCCAATATTTTCATGACGGTCTTTTCCTGCACCACGGACATTTTTTGAGTCATTGATATGCAAGACTTTGATACGATCAACACCTATTAGTTTATCAAATTCATTTAAGACGCCATCAAAATCTTCTACAATGTTATAACCTGCGTCATGAGTATGGCATGTATCAAAGCAAACTGAAAGACGTTCATTATGTGTAACGCCATCGATAATTTTTGCAAGTTCTTCAAAGGAACGTCCACATTCAGTTCCCTTCCCCGCCATTGTCTCTAATGCGATTTGTACAGGATAATCCTGTGACAGTACTTCATTTAAACCTTCAATAATCTTGGCAATCCCTGCGTCTGCTCCCGCACCTACATGAGCACCCGGATGCAAAACAATTTGTGTTGCTTCCAACGCCGCTGTACGTTCGATTTCAGACTGTAAAAAATCTACACCTAAACGGAAAGTTTCAGGTTTTTCTGTGTTCGCAATATTAATAATGTATGGAGCATGGACAACAATATTCGTCATACCATGCTCTTTCATGTGTAATAAACCGTTCATAATATTGAGGTCAGAAATTGCTTTACGACGAGTGTTTTGTGGTGCTCCTGTATAAATCATAAAGGTATTTGCCCCATATGAAAGAGCCTCTTTACTTGATCCGAGCAGCATTTCTTTTCCACTCATTGAAACATGCGATCCAAGTAGCATTTGAATGCCTCCTTATTTTTTACCGCGAGCTTTTAAACGACGTTCACGTTTTTTAATTTTTTCCATTTCCCATTTCATATTACGCTTGTAGCCTGGTTTTACTTTTTTCGGCTTACGCACTAATGCTTTTGCTTTCGCATCGATTTCATTTTCATGCTTCACACGATTTTTACGTGCATGACGATCTTTTAGTTCAGTCCATTCGCCATCTTTTACATCTTTTTGAACAAATGGAATGCCCATTTTCTCAACACGTACTACTGCATCCTCATCTGATGGCTCAAACAACGTGATAGCCGTTCCTTTATTCCCTGCACGCGCTGTACGTCCCACACGATGAATAAAGAATTCTAAGTCCTCTGGAATTTCGTAGTTAATGACATGTGAAATTCCTTGAATATCGATACCGCGTGCAGCAAGATCTGTTGCAACGATATATTGATAATCCAATTCTCGAATTTGCTTCATCATCTTCTTACGATCACGTGGACTTAAGTCACCATGTATTTGACCACAGCGAATCCCGTTTTCATTTAAGTAACCAGCAACGTGCTCTGCTGTTTTGCGTGTGTTGGTGAAAATTACAGCTAAAAATGGATTGATTCCTTCGATAACTTCCATCAAACGTTTATTACGTGATTTAGAACGCACTGGTACAAGCACAAAGTCAATTCCTTCTGCGACCGGGCGTTTATCGTTCATATGGATATGAACAGGTGCTTCCATATATTTTTTTAAGAAAGGCTGAAGCTTTTCTGGGATTGTTGCTGAGAATACAAACATTTCAAGTTTTTCTGGCATTTGTGAAGCAAAACCATCGATTTCCTCTATAAAGCCCATATCGAAGGCTAAATCTGCCTCGTCGACAACTAAAATTGGTGCCGTATGCACAAGTAACGCTTGCTCTGAAACGAGATCACGAATACGTCCTGGCGTTCCGACAACAATTTGTGGTTGCGTTTTTAATTTATCAATGGAGCGTTGTTTATCCGTACCTCCGATAAATAATTTCGCTTGAATAGTTGTTCCTTCTATTAATTGATTTAACGCATCAAAAATTTGTTGTGCAAGCTCACGTGTAGGTGACGTAATAACAGCTTGTACTTCCTGCTTCTCAGCATTAATTCGTTGCACTATTGGAATTAAAAAACTATGTGTTTTTCCTGTTCCTGTATGCGCTTGTCCGATTGCACTCTTTCCTTTTAATATTAGCGGAATGATCTCCTTTTGAATCGGCGTTGGTTCTGTAAAGCCAAGTCTTGCAATTGCGTCCTGCAAAAATGGCTGAAAATTATAATCAGTATATTTTGACATAATTCGTTCCTCCTAACATCTTTCACATTGTATCATGATTCGAACTCCAGGTATATTAACGTCCCATTATCTCAAGCATGAACATAATTTTATACTTTTATCATGGCTGTAGCGAAGCCCTTATCAAAGTTACTCGAAATACTATGAATATGCAATAAAAAAAGCGCTAAGACCTGTGACAAACGCCACTTCTTCTTACATAAAACTGTGTGATAATTTTATCGTAAGACTTCTACATTTCCATTTTGTGAGGAGTATCGAAACTTCTATAGTTTCCTTCCATTATAATTTAGTCTCGTCTTTTAGTGTGTTAAGCATAGCTTTAATACTATTTTGATACCGTCTGCTACTAAATACTAATGATGAGGAGCCGTTGATTTTTCATGATAGTGGTGACTCCCGCGGATAGCGCCAACTTGGAGTGAAAATCAACTTTTTTTATACACTTTTATTTTATATTAATATTTTTTCGACAAGCTAAAACGCTGTTAAAAAAAGTAAAAAAATAGTATTTTTCATGTCGATTTATTGTAAACTAATGCCTTGAAGAATTACCATATGTTACGATAAAAATGTTAGATACTAGAGGAGGTTGACTTATTATGAAAGCAGCAAGATGGTATAAAGCAAAAGACATCCGTGTAGAAAACATTGAAGAACCAGTAATTTCATCTGGAAAAGTAAAAATTAAAGTACATTGGACTGGGATTTGTGGTAGTGATTTACATGAGTACGCAGCTGGTCCGATATTCATACCAGTGGAACAACCTCACTATGTAAGTAAAGATATTGCGCCAATTGTTATGGGACATGAGTTCTCTGGTGAAGTAGTAGAAATTGGAGAAGGTGTTACAAAAGTACAAGTTGGAGATCCTGTAGTTGTAGAACCTATTCTTGCATGTGGCGAATGTGCAGCTTGCAAAAAAGGGAAATACAATATTTGTAAACATTTAGGATTCCACGGTCTTTCCGGCGGTGGTGGTGGTTTCTCTGAATATACAATGGTAGATGAAAAAATGGTACACAAAATGCCCGAAGGTCTTTCCTATGAACAAGGTGCACTTGTTGAACCAGCGGCAGTAGCATTACATGCAGTTCGTCAAAGTAAACTAAAAGCTGGCGATACAGCAGCTGTCTTTGGTACTGGGCCAATCGGTCTTCTAGTAATCGAGGCATTGCGTGCAGCTGGAGCAGCCGAAATTTACGCGGTAGAGCTTTCTGCAGAGCGTGCTGCTAAAGCATTAGAGCTTGGCGCTACAGCAGTTATTAATCCTAAAGATGAGGATGCAGTAGCTCGTCTACATGAATTAACAAATGGTGGCGTAGACGTTGCGTTTGAAGTAACAGGTGTTCCTGTAGTATTACAGCAAGCTATTGATTCTACAACATTTGAAGGTGAAACAATTATCGTTTCTATTTGGGAAACTGCAGCTTCTATTCTGCCTAACAATATCGTACTGACAGAGCGTTCTGTAAAAGGTATCATTGCATATCGCGATATTTTCCCAGCCGTTATGGAATTAATGAAACAAGGTTACTTCCCTGCTGAAAAACTTGTGACGAAACGAATTGCTCTTGATGAAGTCGTAACAGAAGGCTTCGAGGCACTAATGAAAGAAAAAAATCATATTAAAATCCTTGTAAATTCACAAGCTTAATATATAGAGAGACAGGTAGAGAAAACGAAGAAACCTTTCTCTACCTGTTTTTGATTTTGTTAACCCTCTTTATTCTCCATTTTTTTCATAATATCTAGATTGGCCATTAGGTAGTTCACCTTATTTTCCCCAAAAATCCTCAACGTTCGTTTTTCTGTATTTGCTTCTATAATTTTTTCAATCTCATCCTTCGAAAGCCCACTTGCTTGGGCAATTCGTTCGACTTGTATTTCTGCAGCTTTCATACTAATATGTGGATCCAAACCTGAGCCTGAAGCGGTCATTAAATCAGCAGGTATGTCTTGTCGTTTTACGGATGGATTTGCTAGTAAAAACTTCTCGATATCTATTTCTATTCGTTTCTTCAATTCTGGATTAGATGGTGCATAGTTAAACGTTCCAGAGCTAACACCACTATAGTTCACCTGGCCATTTTCGTCTGGGATCGTATCTTCTTTCGTATAGACATTATAGTTAACAGAGGAAACACGCCCCCAGAAATATTCCGGGGCAGTAAAAGCTTGACCGATTAATTCTGAACCAACAGCTTCCCCACCCGCTTCTATTAAACTACCATTTGCTTTATGATGAAATAACCCTTGGGCTAATGCAGTCACTGCAAATGGGTATATAAAACCACATAACACGAACATTGTCATTGTGATGAGTAATGCTTGCTTTGAGTCCTCAAAAAATTTCCGCATGTACTTTCCTCCTATAAGCCAAACGTATGGAATAGTGGTCCAATTAATAAATCAATCAATTTAATCCCAATAAAAGGAGCTATTATCCCACCTACTCCATAAATAAATAAGTTTTTATTTAATAATTTTTCAGCACTCATCGGCTTATACTTTACACCCTTCATTGCAATAGGTATTAATAGTGGTATAATCACAGCGTTAAAAATTAAAGCAGAAATAATCGCACTTGATGGAGAATGGAGATGCATAATGTTTAATGTACCCATTTCTGGTACAGCGACCATTAACATGGCTGGGATAATGGCAAAATACTTTGCGATATCATTTGCAATACTAAAAGTTGTTAATGCCCCTCGCGTCATGAGCAACTGCTTCCCTATTTCTACAACTTCAATAATTTTAGTAGGATTTGAATCTAAATCGACCATGTTCGCAGCTTCCTTTGCTGCATTCGTTCCCGAATTCATAGCAAGACCTACGTTAGCTTGTGCTAATGCAGGGGCATCGTTCGTCCCATCACCAGTCATAGCTACTACTTTCCCTTGTGCCTGTTCATCTTTAATTACTTGAATTTTGTCTTCTGGCTTACTTTCTGCTATAAAGCTGTCCACCCCTGCCTCCTTTGCGATGGCTGCTGCGGTTAGTGGATTATCTCCTGTACACATAATCGTTTTAATACCCATTGCTCGAAGCTGTTCAAAGCGTTCCTTGAGTCCAGCCTTCACGACATCCTTTAAGTAAATGACACCTAAAATTTTATCGTTTAACGCTACTATAAGTGGTGTCCCACCAACAGAAGATACTTGTTGAATAAGCTGTTCAAAATTTGTAGGAATGCTATGACCTGCTTTTAGGCTCTCTTTTTTTATCGTATCATAGGCTCCTTTTCGAATTTTTGTGCCATCCTTCATATCCAAACCACTCATACGAGTCTGTGCGGTAAAGGGAATATGTTCACTTGACTTAATAATGTTTTCTTCATCGTCCGTATTTACACCTAATTCGCAAGCAAGTGACAAAATAGACTTTCCTTCAGGTGTATCATCTGTTAAAGAACTAAGCCATGCAGCTTGCATTAAATCCTTACTTTCCACTCCTTTTACCGGAAGAAATTCTGCTGCCATGCGGTTTCCATAAGTAATAGTGCCAGTTTTATCTAAAATTAATGTATCTACATCCCCACACGCTTCTACGGCTCTACCAGACATCGCAATAACATTAAACTGAGTAACTCTATCCATACCTGCAATACCGATTGCCGATAATAATCCACCAATGGTTGTAGGAATTAAACAAACTGTAAGGGCAATTAACGTTGCGATAGAAATCGGTACATTTAAATAAGTTGTCATTGGATAGAGCGTCACAACGACTAATAAGAAAATAATCGTTAAGCTTACTAAAAGTGTATTGAGTGCTATCTCATTTGGCGTTTTTTTACGACTAGCCCCTTCAATGAGCGTGATCATTTTATCTAAAAATGATTCACCAGGCATCGAAGTAATTTCGATCATTAGCCAATCACTCGTAACCGTCGTACCACCTGTAACTGATGAAAAGTCTCCCCCCCGCTCTTTTACAACTGGCGCAGATTCACCAGTTATCGCCGATTCATCTACTGTAGCAATGCCTTCAATGACTTCTCCATCGTTTGGTATAACCTCTCCTGACTGAACTAAAACAATATCGCCCTTTTTTAGTTCATGTGCTTGTTTAAGTACTTCAGAGCCATCACTAAGCAAAACACGAGCCTGTGTAACTGTTTTTGTCTTTTTTAACGTTTGAACCTGTGCCTTTCCTCGTCCTTCAGCAATCGACTCCGCAAAGTTTGCAAATAAAATAGTTACAAAAAGAATGATAGCGACGATCGCATTATACAATCGATCATGTTCTCCTACTCCGCTACCAAACATATTCGGAAAGAAGGCTAATAGCAGTACAAACATAAACCCTACTTCTACTACAAACATAACGGGATTTTTCAGCATATATACTGGATTAAATTTCTTTAAAGCATCTATAATCGAGCTTTTTAGCATATTGCTCGTAATTAAACCTTTTCTTGCTGTTTCCATAGGTGTCTCTCCTTATTAAAAATCAATTTCGCCTTGGCGTAATTGCGTCCGAAGGCTCTTCATTCAGTAGGTATTTGGGTACCCACTGAAAAGGAACCACATCCGCATTCATCTCACCACATTCAGAGGCGGGAGTCTTAAGCTGAATGAAGATAAAGTTGTAAGTGCTCTGTAATTGGTCCGAGTGCTAATGCCGGTAAAAATGTAAGAGCACCAATCATTAAAACGATAGCTACAAGTAAAAATGTAAAAATAGTATTATCTGTTCTCAATGTTCCCACCGAGTCACTGTGAAACATCTTTTTCGCAAGTAGCGACGCTATTGCTAGTTGAATAATGATCGTCAAATAACGTCCGAAGAACATGGCAAGCCCTGTCGTCACATTCCAAAATGTTGAGTTGTCAGCTAATCCTTCAAAACCTGAGCCATTATTTGCTGAGGCAGATGCAAATTCATATAGAACTTGAGATAAACCATGCGCACCTGGATTCGTTATGGCTGCTACTCCTGACGGTGTTATCACTGCAAGCGCTGAAAATAGCAAAATAATAGCAGGATGGATTAGAATACAAAGCGCAATGAGCTTCATTTCCTTCTCCTCAATTTTCTTACCTAAAAATTGAGGTGTTCGACCAATCATCAAACATGCGATAAAAATTGTTAGTAACACATACATCATCATGTTCATCAGGCCGACTCCCTTGCCTCCAAACACAACATTTAGCATCATATTAAACATCGGTACAAGACCACCAAGCGGCGTTAATGTATCATGCATATTGTTAACAGACCCCGTTGTAAAAGCAGTAGTCACTGTCGTAAATAACGCAGATTGTGCCACTCCAAAACGCATCTCTTTTCCTTCCATACTGCCAAGCTCCTGTGAAATTCCGAGCTCATTAATGATTGGATTACCCGCCCTCTCCGCAACATACACAGTCACCAATCCGGCTAAGAACAGCGCACTCATTGCTGCAAAAATGGCTAGCCCTTGCTTTCCAAATATAGTTTTCTTTTTCCGATATACAACCATCAAACTGAATGCAACTACACAAGCACCTGGTAATAACATCATAGATAGCATTTCCACAATATTAGATATGACCGTTGGATTTTCAAAAGGTGTTGTTGAATTCGCCCCATAAAAGCCACCACCATTTGTTCCTATATGCTTGATGGATTCAAGTGAGGCTACAGGTCCAAGTGCAATATCTTGTAATTTACCTTCTATTGTTTGTACAGTTGTATTCGCATTCAAGGTTTGTGGTGTACCTTGAGATACTAAAACAATGGCAACAACAATAGATATAGGTATTAACACACGTGTAATAACACGAATAAAATCAATATAGAAATTGCCGAGTGCGTCTGTTTTAGCAACAAGACGACGACAGAAAGCCATACATGCTGCATAGCCAGTAGCTGCAGATGTAAACATCATAAAGATAATGACTAGCATTTGAGATAAATAACTAAGTCCCGATTCACCACTATAATGTTGAAGATTTGTATTCGTCATAAATGAAATAATAGTATTAAATGAAAGTGTTGCTCCCATATTGTCAATCTCATTTGGGTTTAAAAACAACATAGCTTGAATTCGTAAAAGAACATATCCGATAAACACCATAAAGGCATTCGATAAAATTAATGAAAGTACATACTGCTTACCAGTCATCTCTACTTGCTTAACGCCACACAATTTATAAATAACGGCATCAAGTCTGTCCATTACTGGATCAAGCCATGTTTTTTGTTGCATCGTCACTCGAAATAGATAGTGCCCAGTTAAAATAACGATCGGTAAATAAATAATTAAAACGATGGCGATTTGCCACATAACGCTATACCTCCTACAAGCCTATTAATAGTTTTCAGGATAAAGTAATGCATGCCCTAGATAACCGAAAAGGAATACAAGAACAATCCCCATAACAATCCACATTTTTTATTCCCCCTTATTTTTCATCGACTAGTTTGAAGCACCAAGTTGTTAATGCATATAGACTTGCAAAGCTTATGAAGAGTAAGCCAATCATCCAAAAGTCCATCAATCGAGCACCCTCCTTTATTTGGATGCTCTCATCATACTGACTTTCAAATTAATGTAGTGTTAGGAAATCGCTTTTCCTATTAAGAAACTATAAAGAGGGAAAATCTTAATACTTTCTTAATGAAAGATAACGCTATAATACAAATGAGGTGAAAGAGGATGGAAAATACACGTCCAACTCCAGAGACGTTTTTAGCGAGGCTTCAACAGGAAGAACAATTTGTAGGGAAGCTAAAGATTTTTCTTGGATATGCTGCTGGAGTAGGTAAAACTTATGCAATGCTAGATGCGGCACATCAAGCAAAAAAACTTGGAAAAGATGTGGTAGTTGGCTATGTAGAACCACATCCTCGTCCAGATACGTTAGCTTTACTTGAAGGAATTGAGCAAATTCCTACGAAAAAAATAATTTATAAGGGAAAACCTTTTCAAGAATTAGATATTGATACAGTACTGAAGCGCAAACCGGAAATTGTCCTTATTGATGAATTGGCACATAGCAATGTTCCGACTATGCGTCACAAGAAACGTTTTGGAGATGTAGAGGAATTACTTGCAAAGGGTATCCATGTCTATACAACCGTAAACATTCAACATATTGAAAGCCTACACGATTTAGTAGAGGAAATAACCGGAATAAAAGTACGAGAGCGTATTCCAGATTATTTAATTGATCAAGCTGCACAAATAAAGATTGTCGATATTGAACCAGATGAGTTAATCCAACGCCTACAAGAAGGCAAAATTTATGTAAAACAACAAGCAGAAAAAGCATTACAATCTTTTTTTCGTAAACAAAACCTAGTATCACTTCGAGAAATTGCACTACGAAGAGCTGCCGATACGATTAACTATAAGCAGGTAAACAGCGACGAATCTATAAAGCATCATGTACAAATCGAAGAGCATTTACTTGTTGGCATTAGTAGCTCTCCTACTAATGCCAAGGTTATTCGAACTACCGCACGCCTTGCACAGGCACTGCATGGTAAGTTTACAGCTCTTTATGTTCAAAACGTACAGGAACATGACAGGAGTAATGCAAATTCAGAAAGGCTCCAGCAGCATTTAAAACTTGTTGAACAGCTTGGTGGCCATGTCGTAATCGTTCAGGAAGATGATATAGCTGCTGCCCTTGCCAACTATGCACAAATAAGTGGTGTCACCAAATTAGTCATTGGTAGAACTAGCATGAGAAAAAAATGGTGGCAACCAAGCACCAAAATCAGCGATCGACTCAACGAATTTGTACCAAATTTGGCCATACACATAGTGCCAGATCAGGAAAACGAACAATTCTACTTCCCTACTATAAAAAATAAGCTGTCATTTGAATGGCTTGATTTATTTAAAATGACCATTGTGTTTGCCATAGTATCGATTATCGGACTGTACTTCTACACAATTGGTGTAAGCGAATCGAACATTATCACTATCTATATTTTAGGTGTCTTAATACTTGCCATTTGGTCATCAGGATGGATGATGAGCATTATTAGCTCCATTATGGCGGTACTGCTTTTTAATTATTTGTTTACAGAACCGCGATTTTCATTTAACGCCTATCATCGCGACTATCCGATCACCTTTGTGATCATGTTCCTTTCCGGAGTGATAACAAGTAGCTTAACAAAAAAAATAAAGAAGCAAACTATTGTAGCTGTTCGTAAATCTTATCGAATGGAGGTGCTCCTTGATACAAATCGCAGACTGCAACATGCTAAATCAATAGAAGAAATTATTATTGAAGGCATGTCACAAATCGTTAAATTAGTAGAAAAGCCAGTACAATTTTTTGAAATAGAAAATGACTTAATTGTGAAATCTATTTTTTTCCGTACCGAGAGCATATCTAGTATTGAAAATAAGAAGATAGCTTCCCAATTTGAGAATCCGAATGAGCATGGTGTAGTAAGCTGGGTTATCAATAATAAGCATGTAGCAGGCATTTCCACTGATATATTTCCTGAAGTGAATGCCTACTATTTACCGGTTATTTCAAATGGGAGTGTTAAAGGCGTTATCGGTATTGCCCTGTCAAAGCAATCACCGTTACCTGCATTTGAGCGTAATATTTTACATGCCATTATTAATGATTTTTCATTTGCACTTGATAAATGGTATTTACAAAAACTCAATGCAGAAGTAGCTAGAGAAGCTGAAATGGAACAAATGCGAGCAAACCTTTTGCGCGCCGTTTCTCATGATTTAAGAACACCACTAACTGCTATTTCCGGTAATGCAGATATATTACTATCTAATTCACCTCTAATTCGAGAGGATGAAAAAAGCAAAATATATGAGGATATTTATAAAAATTCAAAATGGCTTGTACAAATGGTTGAAAACTTGCTTGCTGTGTCTAAATTAGAAGATGGACAATTTGCTATAGAGATGCAATTGGAACTTGTAGAAGATATTATTCAAGAGGCATTAACACATGTCGTTCGTCTAAACAATACACATGAAATTTCCTATCATATTGAACCGGAATTTTTATTTGCTGTAATGGATGCGCGACTGATTATTCAAGTTCTAATTAATATTATTGATAATGCATTGACCTATACACCGTCAGGCAGTGTTATTACTATAAATGTCAAAGAATCTGAACGTTTTGTACACTTTAGCATTTCTGATGATGGGCCTGGCATTGATGATGCTATTAAAACCAGTCTATTTGAGCCATTTACTACCGGAAAAGTACAGCGTAGCGATAGCCGAAGAGGATTAGGTTTAGGCTTGGCTCTATGTCAAACTATTTTAAAATTACATGGTAGTGAAATAACAGTTTCGGATAATAGGCCAAAAGGAACGATTTTTAATTTTTCACTGAAAAAAAGCCCATTACCAAAAGTTAGAGATAAAATTTATTAAATAAGTTGATTTGAATAGAAGCTGGGTGACATCTTGGAGATCAGTGTCATAGAGTAGATCCTGAACGGGGCGCCCCAGGTAAGCACAAATCGGTCACATATTTATGGTGATGAGCTAAAAAAGGAGTAATGAAATTCTATGAATAAACGAATTCTAGTAGTAGAAGATGATATAGCCATTGGCAATTTAATTAAAATGACATTAGCTACTCAACAATATGAATTTGATATTGCACGAGATGGCCATAGTGCTTTACAAAAGGCTCTTGCCATGAATCCAGAAGTTATTATTTTGGATTTAGGACTACCAGACATAGACGGTGTAGAGCTTATAACGAAAATTAGAAGCTGGACTCAAACACCTATTATCGTAGTTAGTGCACGCGGCGAGGAGCACGATAAAATCAATGCTTTAGATGCCGGTGCAGACGATTATGTTACAAAGCCTTTCAGTGTTGAAGAGTTACTAGCCCGAATTAGAGTAGCTTTGAGAAGAATGTCATTTGAGCATCAGTTAGAAAATGAACCCTCTGTCTTTGTAAATGGTCATTTACAAATAAACTACGCGGCAAATACAGTGTTTGTAAATGACAAAGAAGTACATTTGACGCCTATTGAATATAAGCTCTTAGTTATTTTATCAAAGCATGTCGGCAAAGTTTTAACGCATAATTTTATTTTAAAGGAAGTTTGGCACAACGCACTTCAATCGGATGTTCCAAGTCTAAGGGTTTTTATGGCCACTCTTCGAAAGAAAATAGAGGATAATCCAACTAACCCAAAGTTCATCCAGACACATGTCCGCGTCGGGTATAGAATGCTTCGTTGTCACGATGAAGAATAAGGTTTGATCTTACTTTAACTTTGCTATTCCAATATTACTTTCTACAATAAACTTAATATTGATACACTAGAAAAAAAATGATAAGATTTTTTTGATAATGATTATCACTCACAAGAAAGTAGGTAGATCTTATGAACCTTCACGCGGTTCAATTGGGGGAAAAAGTTAAAGTGAAAGATCTACAGCAAATTGACTCTCTTTTATGTAAACGATTAAATGCTTTTGGTATAAAAGAAGGCTGTCAAGTTTGTATGGTCCAAAAAGGATGGTTTTCTGGAGCTTGTATATTGGAATGTCAAGGACAAAAAATCGGGCTTAGAAAAAAAGATTTAATGGATATAAAGGTCGAACAAGTATGAGTAGATTAGCTTTAATAGGAAACCCTAATATCGGTAAAACATCATTGTTCAATACGTTGACAAATTCATATGAATATGTTGGCAATTGGAGTGGTGTAACCGTTGAAAAAAAAGTAGGACAAGTAAAAAAACTACAAAAAGAAATAATTGATTTACCTGGTGTATATACGCTTAACCCTATTTCAAAAGATGAAAGTGTTGTTACTTCATTTTTACTAGAAGATCAAGTAGATGGAATTTTAAATATTATCGATGCTTCTAATTTCGAACGAAATATGCAATTAACTGTAGATATTCTCGAACTTAGAAAGCCTGTTTTCATTTGTTTAAATATGATAGACGTAGCGAAAAAGAAAGGCATCTCAATTGATGTCGAGAAATTACAGAGTTCTTTAGGAGTACCAGTCGTTCCGATAAGTGCTCGTACGGGGAAAGGTGTCGAAGGTATTTATGCCGCTATTCAAGCCTCAGATCGTACTCAACAACGTTTTACATTAACCTATGATGACCTAATTGAAGAAGGTATCGCAAAAATTGAAGCATTGTTACAGCATGTTCCTGAAGAACAAAGAAGATGGTGTACTATTCAATTTTTAATGGGAAATGACGCTGTTGACGCTTATTTGCAAAAGAAGGAATACTTTGAACAGCTAGCTACAATGCGCGATGCTTTAGAGAAGCAAATAGGTGAACCATTAAATAAAGCTATTACTTCAAAACGTGATTTATATATTTCTAACATCTATAGCGAAGTAATCATACAAGAGAAAATTGAAACACAATGGTCAGAGAAAGTTGATAAAATTCTAACACATCCGATTTTTGGTATTCCAATCTTCTTAGCGCTTATGTTTTTAATGTTTCAAGCAACGTTTGCATGGATAGGTACCCCTCTTTCGGATTTCCTGGATGGCTTTGTAAGCGGACCTCTTTCGGATGCTGTTACTAAGGGCTTAGAAGCAATTGGGGCAGCTCCTTTTATTGTTCATTTAATATGTGATGGAATAATTGCAGGTGTTGGCGGTGTTTTAGTTTTCATTCCGCAAATCTTTGTACTATTTTTCTTTATTTCACTATTAGAAGATTCAGGGTATATGGCGAGAATTGCAGTTGTGATGGATCGCCTTATGGAATTTTTCGGCTTAAACGGTAAAGCCTTCATTCCGATGATTGTAAGCTTTGGATGTAATGTTCCAGGTGTAATGGCTGCTAGAACAATTGAACAGCCAAAAGAACGACTATTAACAATTCTTGTTGCGCCATTTATGAGCTGCTCAGCAAGGTTACCTGTATATGCTTTGTTCGGTGCAGCATTCTTTTCTGCACATCAATCGTTAGTAGTATTCTCCCTATATGTTATGGGTATTGTGGTAGCGCTTATTGTAACAAAAATATTATCAATGACGATATTAAAAAATGAAACCTCCGTGTTTTTCGTTGAGTTACCAGCCTACCATGTACCACAGCTTAAAACACTTTGGCGTTCTACTTGGGAAAAAGGGAAAGGTTTTTTCCGCAAAGCTGGTACTATTATCTTTGCTGGCTCCGTTATTATTTGGCTTCTTTCTTATTTAGGACCACATGGTGCGAATGTCAATATGGATGACAGCTTTTTAGCAATTATTGGGGGCGCTTTTGGTGTATTGTTTATCCCACTTGGCTTTGGAACATGGCAAGCCGGTGCATCTCTTATTGCTGGATTCCTGGCAAAAGAAGTGATTGTTTCGACAATGGCGATTATTTATGGCGTAAGTGAAGGTGTCTTATCCTCTACAATGTCAACTCATTTTACTGCTTTAAGCGCCTATACATTCTTGGCCTTTGTTTTACTTTACATGCCTTGCTTAGCCACAGTAGGCGCAATAAAAAGGGAAACACAGTCTGTGAAATGGACTTTATTTGCAACCATATATCCATTTGTTGTAGCTTATGTTATCGCACTTTTGATTTATGGTATTGGGAATTTATTGATGTGAGGTGTAGAGAATGACTTTATTAATTAATATCTTAATTGGTAGTATTATATTTGGCTATGCTGGTATTACTTTATATAAGAGCATTAAAAAGCAGAAGAAGGGTAAATGTGCATCATGCTCAATACAGAAGAGTTGTTCTTCTAACGTCTGTGCCCCTCCTTCTAAAATTAAAGATTTTACTACTAAATAAATTTGTATGAAAATATAGCGAGGTAG
This sequence comes from Lysinibacillus sp. NPDC058147, assembly GCF_042884205.1. Classification (NCBI taxonomy): domain Bacteria; kingdom Bacillati; phylum Bacillota; class Bacilli; order Caryophanales; family Bacillaceae; genus Lysinibacillus; species Lysinibacillus sp. NPDC058147. The sequence goes on along the minus strand of NZ_JBHVUJ010000001.1, from coordinate 591,172 downwards.
TTTCCAAATGGAAAATTTCATTGGGAACTACCTCGCTTTTAATTGTGAGTTTTTAGACATAGAGGGCTTTCTTTGTTCTAAAGCTTAGTATTAAGAAACGTACTAGAGAAGATTACTCTACAGCCAACGATTTTAAATGTTTCATCATCAAGAGTTAGTGATGGCATTTGTTATAGTGTATATCCTATATAAAAGTTGATTGGAGTGGAGGCTGAGCGACTCCTTGGAGATCAGCGATAGAGGAACGAAGGCTAAACCCATCACGTCCTGTGATAACGCCTTCGTGACCAACATCGTGTTGGCCCAAGCGACTCATCGGGCGCCCCCAGGACGCTCTGCTCTGCGCGAAAGCGAAGCGTCAGCGGCAAATGTTTTATCTGCGCGAAAGCGAAGCGTCAGCGGCAAATGTTTTATCTGCGCGAAAGCGAAGCGTCAGCGGCAAATGTTTTATCTGTGCGAAAGCAAAGCGACAGCTACAAAGCGCCCAGCCGCAACGGAAATCAACTCCACGTTATGGTAATAAGCCTTAAACTTTAAATTTATTGATTTCTTCCTTCACGAACACCGCTTCTGCACTTAATGCCTTTGCAACAGCATTTATTTCCTGAATAGTCGCAGTTTGCTCTTCTATTGTCGATGCTATTGTTTCAGATTGCTCTGCAGCATAATTAGAAGAAGAGGACATTTCATCGACCGAAGCTGCCATTTCTTCAGTACTTGCAGAAATTTGTTGCGTAGAAGCAGATACATCCTCGATTTGAGATGTCATATCACCAATCGCTTTCAAAATTCCATCGAAGGAGTTTTGGGCATTTTGAATAAAAGTGACACCCTCATCGACATTCGAAACTGTTACATTTACGGCATTTTCTACTTCCTTCGTTTCTTGCTGAATAAGTGCTATTACATCCACTATTTGATTGGCAGATGCTTTTGATTCCTCTGCTAATTTGCGTACTTCATCTGCCACAACAGCAAAGCCTTTTCCATGCTCTCCTGCACGAGCCGCTTCAATCGCAGCATTCAGTGCTAGAAGATTTGTTTGCTCAGTAATATCAGTAATTACTTTCGTAATATTAACTATTTCAGCTGATTGTGTGCTTAGCTTCTTAATTCGCTCATTTGTTGTATTTGAAGATTGTTGGATAATCGACATTTGATTTTCTGCGATATGTAATGTTTTTTCACCATCATTTGCAATAGATTGTGTATCTACTGCTTTAGAATGAAGCATTTGAGTTGCCTCCGCAATACGTTGAACACCTTGAGCAGTTTCGTCCATTGCTATCGAACTTTCACGACCAGTAACAGCTGCTTGGTTATCACTAATTGCCATTCTCTCTACAAGGTTTGCAATATCATGAGAGGAATTTGAAATTTCATCTGTACTTGCTGCTAGCTCTTCAGCTGCTGATGTTGTATGCTCAACATTTGCTGTCATACTATATATTAATGAATGTAAATTAGACTTCATCAAATTAAACGAATCAGCCAAATCTTTAATTTCATCCTTCGTTCTAACTTCAATATCCTTTTGACATAAATCGCCTTTAGCGATTACCTTTGCTGCAGAAGTTAACTTATTGACAGGAACAACGATGGAACGTACGAATATAATTCCAACTACTATACAAATCATTAATATAATACAGAACATCCATAAGAACCACTGCCCGTTATCATCGATAAGCGTTTCAACATGTGCTAAAGAATTTTGCATGTCTGTGATGTTTTCTTGTTGAAACAAATCTACTTTGTCGTTAATCTCAACGGATGTAGTATCAAATTCAAGCATTATTTTATTCCCTAGCTCTGGTCCGCCCTGAACATAGCTATGAGCCATTTTCTGACCAGTACTATAATACTCATCAAACGCTATTTTAATCGCATTTAATCTTTCCTGGTCTTGCGGATGCATTTTTTTCACTTGCTCCAAATCTTTAATAAAGATTTGGCTATATTTTTCTGCTTGCTCAAATCCATCATCTAAATTATCGAGTGCTCTTGTAGCACTAATATCAGTCAAATACTGCTGAACCTGCACAACTGCTAATTTCATCTCATCTGCTAGTAACGTCGTTTGAAGTGTTTTTTCTTTCATCAAATGTATTTGCTTTTGTTGGGATTTAGCATTTTGTTGCTGAAATATCCCCATTACTAAAACTAATAATACAATAATGCCAAACGTCACTATACTTCTAACTTTAATTGTCACAAAATACCTCCTACTTTTAACCGCTGCTGTTAAAAATTATTTTATTAGCTTATTTACATTAATGTAATCCATTTCAGATAATACTTTTCTTTTTCTAAAATGATGATTTACCAAGAAATCATTATACCTTTCAAAACTGCCGGAAAAGTGAAAAAAATATGTATTTTTCAAGAATTTTTCACCACTTATCAACTACATACGAAATAAGTAAGCCTTAAAGGATATAATGAGATACATTTACAATCGTACCATCCCCTAATTATTTATTTTGTGCGTGTCGAACGCTAACTTACCCATCTGCATATCATATTTATAATCAGGTATGTCATCAATGTTAAATCACTATCGAAAGGAGATCGTTATGGTATTTAGACCACAGTTCCCAATGTATCCTGGTGGCATGAGAATGCCCATGCAAATGCCGATGCAAATGCCCATGCAAATGCCAATGCAAATGCCAATGCCAACACCTCCACAAATGTCACCGCAGTCCTTTTTCCAGCCTGGAGGCTTCCCAAATCCACGAATTCCGGGTGGCTTTCCAATGTCCAGTGGAATAGGATCATTTGGAGGACAAATGCCAATGCAGGAACCTTCAAAGATTGGTTCATTTTTGCAGCAGGCGAATAGCTTATTTAACTCAGCAAAAACATATACGCCTTACATTCAGCAAGCAATGCCAATGGTAAAAAATATTCCGTCACTTTTAAAATTGTATAAAGGATTTCAAGGTCTTCCTGCTGCAGGAGCTGCCGCAGGGGCTGGAGCAGTAGCAGCTGAAGCAGCAGCTAGTGAAGGATCAGGTTCAAGTAAAAGTCGAAAAGCGTCTCGACAAAATGGATCATTTACTCCTGCTGACCCACTTCCATCTAAGCCCCGTATATTCCAGCCACCTATGTAGATGAAGGTTTCTTTGTATTCGCCGTCCCTGTCCGTTATAATGTAGATAGGTAAGCTTGAAAGGAGTCACAACCATGCAAGTATTAAAAATTAATCCACGTGGCTATTGCTACGGTGTTGTTGATGCGATGGTCATCGCTCGAAACGCCGCACTAGATAAAACATTACCAAGACCTATCTACATTTTAGGTATGATTGTGCATAATAAACATGTTACAGATGCCTTTGAAGAAGATGGCATCATCACATTAGATGGCGAAAATCGTTTAGAAATTATTGAACAAGTTGAAACTGGCACTGTTATTTTCACAGCCCATGGTGTTTCACCCGAAATTCGTGAAATTGCGAAGCGAAAAGGCTTAGTATCCATTGATGCTACATGTCCTGACGTAACAGTTACACACGATTTAATTCGTGAAAAATCAGCAAATGGCTATGATATTATATATATCGGTAAAAAAGGCCATCCCGAGCCAGAGGGAGCAATTGGCGTTGCACCAGATCATGTGCACTTAGTGCAATCGTCCACTGATATTGATGCATTAAATTTATCGAATAATAAATTACTAGTAACGAATCAAACGACGATGAGTCAATGGGATGTCGCTCATTTAATGGATAGTTTAAAAGAGAAATTCCCAAATATTGAAGTGCATAAGGAGATTTGTTTGGCAACCCAGGTACGCCAAGAGGCAGTTGCTCAGCAAGCTGGGGAAGCAGATTTACTTATTGTTGTTGGTGACCCAAAATCCAATAACTCGAATCGTTTAACACAGGTTTCTGTTGAAATAGCAGGAACGCCATCTTATCGAATTGCAGACGTTTCTGAGCTAAAAGTTGAATGGTTAAAAGGCATTAATTCTGTCGCTGTTACAGCAGGCGCTTCAACGCCAACACCAATTGTAAAAGAGGTTATTTCATTCCTTGAGCAATTCGATGAAAATGATGAATCAACACATATTATTAAGCGTACAGTTACATTAGATAAAATTTTACCTAAAATTAAAACGCCTAAGCCTGTTGACAAAATTATGCCTTACTAAGAACAAATGCGCTGAAGCGTTCGTTTACATCTGACAAGCGCTGAAGAAACCCGAAGCAAATGTAAATGCTCCACCATTTTTGCCCGAGGGATCGGAGAGACCCGAGGATGTAGCGCTTTAGCCTAGATATGACTTTGGTTATCTACAACTTTAAAATCTATAGTAGTAAAAAATCCTGATTGTCTATTTGACAATCAGGATTTCTCATTATTTACTAAAATAATAATTGACCGGACGACCAATGCCACCATAATGCACATCCATCGTAATTTCCTCTTGCTTCTCTAAATAATCTAAGTATCGTCTTGCTGTTACGCGTGCAATACCTACGCCACTTGCAACTTCTTCTGCCGATGCTCCTTCTACAGATTGCAAATAGTGCACAACTTTCTCAAGTGTTGCACGATTAAAACCTTTCGGTAAACTTTTTTCTGACCGTAAGACATTGGATTGCTGAACCTCATTAAGTCCACCATGATAATGGAATAACTGATCAAGCTCCCCTTGTGTTAGCTCATGTTCCGTTTGCATTTGTTTTTTGAAGCGCAAATAATTTTCAAGCGTTCCTTGGACCCGTTCAAATGAAAAAGGTTTCATAATATAATCAAAAACGCCCAGATGCAGGACCTGTTTTACAGTTTCCATATCATTAGCAGCAGTTACCGTAATTACATCTACTGGTAACTTGAGTTCACGAATTTTTCGTAAACTTGTCACTCCATCCTGCTCTGGCATGAAAATATCCATAAATACTAATTCTGGTTTAAGTTTTCGAATTTGGGCAATCCCTTCAACCCCATTTGAGGCTTGTCCAATTACTTCAAATCCAGCTATCTTCTCAATAAATTGGCGATTAACCTCTCTCACCATTGGATCGTCCTCTATTAATAAAACCTTTGTTTGTGTCACTGTTAGTCCTCCATACACTCGTTCTATCTCTATATGTGTAAATTTTCACTTCATGAAGCTGTCTAAGAGAGTGTCACACTGTTCCCATAGAATTTCTCGCTTCTATTCAACTAAATTCCCCAGTGGGTTGATCTCCCATTTTGATTTCATTACTCCAATCAAAAGGTATAAGTTTTAACAAATCTTATTCTCAGCCTTGGTAATAAAAAGTTATTAAAAAACTTGTTCCTTTATTCGGTTCACTTATGACTTCAATTTCTCCCTTTCCTTTTTGTACAATTTCTTTTATTAAAAAAAGTCCAATCCCTCTACCTTTTTTCTCTTTTGTTGAATAGCCATTATCAAAAATATGTGCCTTTACTTCATTTGTCATGCCAATACCATTATCTGTGACTAAGATTGCCAACACATCCTCATCCTCATCAACAGAAACATGGACAACTTTTTCTTCAACTTGTACATCCTTTAAAGCATCAAAAGCATTTTCAATTAAGTTACCAAATAAAATAACGAAATCATGATGATCTAGATTATTAGGAAATGTTGTCAAACGGCTTTCTCTGTCAATCTCCAGTAGAATTCCCTGTTCTTTTGCATAGGAGATTTTACTAAGCAATAGCCCAGAAATATTTTCATTTTTAATCCGTTCATTTAGAAAATTTGTAATTTCATCATGCTCTTCTTTTACTTGTGTTAAGTAAGAAAGTGCTTGTTCATGATGTCCAAGTTGTAACAGACCAGCAATTGTGTGCAATTTATTTTTATGCTCATGTGTTTGTACGCGTAATGCTTGTACAAATGCCTTAACACCCGTTAATTCCTCTGCAAGCTTTTTCACTTCTGTACGGTCCTTAAACATGGCCACAGCTCCAACCGTTTTTCCATTAACTTGTATAGGAATACGGTTACTCATAATATTGTTATCATTAATATAGAGCTCGCGATTAAAAATTGGCTGATCTAGCTCCAAAATTTCCGGTAATCGTGTATCAGGTAAAACGTCAAAAATTTTCTTCCCAATTAATGTTGCCGGCTGTTTGTGAACACCTAATATGTCACATGCTTTTTCATTAAATATTGTGATTGTCAAATCATTATCAATGGCAATAATCCCTTCATGCATCGCGTTAAATGTTTCTGTTCTTTCTACATACATTTTAGCAATTTCGTGGGGCTCTAACCCAAACATTTGCTTTTTCATATGAAGCCCTAATGTATGAGCCCCCCATGCACTAAAGACAAGAGATAATAAAATTGTAATCATTAATTCTGTTTGAATAGATTGTAGCAACTCTGCCACAGTTAAAACACTATAGCCCACCACTACTACGCCTATTTGTTTACCTTCTTTAGTCATGATTGGTACGAATGCTCGTACCATATCTCCATGTTCACCATGTGCGATGGATGTATAATAATGCTCAGAAAACGCAGCGTTTAGATCTCCTGACTTCGAGATTTGCCCAATCTCCTCTGTATTTGGATGTGAGTACTTGCGCCTTTGCATATCCAGTACAACAATATACTGTGCGCCATTTATATCACGTATTTCCTCTACTACAGGATTTATGTGTTTCGTAGCCTCGTAAAAATTATTATTTGATATGTAAGTTTTCAACTCGGGAAGCTGTGATACTGTTTTTGCCACAAGTAAAGCCTGATCTCCAAGCTTATCCTTTTGCACAGTCATGACGAACCCTAGCAAAAATGTTCCACCTATACTAAAGGAGAGCATGAGAATAAAAAAAGTCAGAGACATGATTTTTCTCTTCATCGATATTTTTTGAAATTTCAAGATGTACGCCTCCCCTTACTATATTTTAACTTACTCCATATGTTAGAATAACAAAAACATCAGAAAATACGAATAAATTAGGTGTAATAGATGAAAAAATTTATTATTGGAACAATAGCAACCGTTTTACTGTTAACGATAGCGATCGGTGTTCAACAAGGCTTATTCTTCGCCAAGCCTCTTCCCTATGATGATGAGCAAAAAGGTTTGAATACGCAAATTACGATTCATTTAAGTCATGTTGTTGCTGAGAATACGCCAAAAGGACAGGCGGCAAGTAAATTCGCCGAGCTTGTAGAGGAAAAAACAAATGGCAAAGTGAAGGTTCACGTCTACCCAAACTCCTCCTTGTTTAATGATGAAAACGAGTTTCAGGCTTTGCAAAATGGACAAGTAGAAATGATTATCCCTACTTTCTCAAAGATGACATCCTATATACCAAATTGGCAGGTTCTTGATTTACCTTACCTTTTTAATACGGATGATGAAGTGCATGAGGTACTTACAGGTTCGATTGGTGAACAATTGTTAAATGAGCTTAAGCCTTTTCATATAAAAGGGCTAGGCTTTTGGCATAATGGCTTTAAACATTTAACCTCTGTCGGTCACCCTATTCATACTTTTGAAGATTTAAAAGGCTTACGTGTTCGTACAATGCCAAGTAAAACCCTTGAGAAGCAATTCGAGGCTGTTGGGGCTACACCAATCCCGACTTCTTTCAGCGAGGTTTTTACTGATTTAGAATCGAATACCATTGATGCTCAGGAAAATACAGCGTCAAATATTTATTCTAAAGGTTTCTATAAAGTGCAGAAACATATGACATTAACTAAGCATGGCATTTTAGGATACGCCGTTTTAATGAACGATAAGTTTTGGAAATCCCTACCTCTGGAAATCCAAAAACAGATTATGGAGGCTATGAAAGAAACAACAGACTGGCAATTTGAACAAGCAGTAGAAATGAACGAAGAAGATTTGCAAAAACTTAAGCAGCAGGATAACTTTGAAATCTATACGATGAGTAATAAGGAACGCCAACGTTTTAAGGAAAAACTAGCACCTGTTTATAATTTTTATAGAAACAATGTACAAGAAAACGATGTTTTATCAGATATTGAAAAAATTGTTTCTCCTTAAAGTATTTCTTCACTGCGGGATCAATACTTTTGTTCATTAATGATAAAATCCTCACTAGAGTGGGGATTTTTTCTTGTGTATTATAATAGATTCCAAAATTCAAAAACTACTATAAAACAGCTTAAAACCCTTGATATCACTAGTTTTATTGATCTCCCAACAAAAAATGAACAAAATGAACAATAGAAACTTTACGGTCATAAAAACTATTGTCGGAAAATTTCAGCTAAGATAACCTCATGAAAGCGTTCACATAATATTCATAAACAGTGTTAGGGGAGAATTTTATGCGTATAAATTTTAAAAATTTAACTGTACAAGTACTGATTGCTATTGTGCTAGGTATTATTGTAGGTGCTACGTTCCCAGAATTCGGAGCGAAGTTGAAAATATTAGCAGATATTTTTATTAAATTAATTAAGATGTTAATAGCTCCTATCATTTTCTTAACAGTTGTTATTGGAATTGGTAGTATGGGCGATGTAAAAAAAGTTGGGAAAATTGGTGGGAAGGCATTAATCTATTTTGAAATTGTTTCTACTTTCGCACTAGCAATCGGCTTAATCGTAGTCAATATTGTAAAGCCTGGTAAAGGCTTTAATACAGCAGCTGCAAACGGTGCAGATGTATCCCAATATACAGAGGCAGCAGCCGCTACAGAGCATGGTATTGGTGCATTTATTATGCAAATTATACCTGATAATGTTGTCGGAGCACTTGCGAATGGAGAGTTATTACCTGTTTTATTCTCAGCTGTTTTATTCGGCATAGCTGCTGCAGCTATCGGTGAACCAGCTAAACCAGTTATTAAATTTTTTGAACAAGTAGCAGATATATTCTTTAAAATTGTTAATATGGTTATGAAAGTTTCCCCAATTGGTGCATTTGGAGCTATGAGCTACACAATCGGAAACTTCGGTCTTAAATCACTTGGAAACCTAGGATTTTTAATGCTTTCCGTTTATATTACAATGTTTATCTTTATCGTAGTCATCATTGGTCTTATTACACGTTACTTTGGATTCAGTATCTTTAAGTTTATTAAATATATTAAAGATGAAATTTTTATCGTTATTGGAACATCATCATCAGAATCTGCCCTTCCTTCGATGATGCGTAAATTAGAAAACTATGGTTGCTCTAAACAAGTCGTTGGTCTTGTCATTCCAACGGGGTACTCCTTTAACTTAGATGGTACGTCCATTTACTTATCTATGGCAGCTATTTTTATCGCACAAGCTTATGGCGTTGATTTAGATGTTTGGCATCAAATTACATTGCTTGCTATTTTAATGCTAACATCTAAAGGTGCAGCCGGTGTTACAGGCTCTGGCTTTATTACACTCGCAGCAACATTAGCAGCATTCCCTATGATTCCAGTAGAAGGGATTGCACTTTTAATCGGGGTCGATCGCTTTATGTCAGAAGCCCGCGCCGTTACTAACTTAATTGGTAATGGTGTAGCAACAGTTGTCGTTTCAAAAATGGAAAAAGAATTCGATCCAGAGCAGGAAAAGCGTGCTCTTGCAGGAGAAGTTACGCCTCAATAATAAAATCAAAGGCTGACCGAACGTGAAAATTCCACACGATCGGTCAGCCTTTTAGTATTAAATTTCGCTCCATATCATAAAATGAATATTCTCTAGAATTTAAGGCAATACCTTCTGCTCGCTCTTGTATCATAATGCTTAACTAGTTCACTGGAAATTCACTTCTCTAAAATTTTTGTTACTGGTGAAACCTAGAGTAAAGTTTCTCCGTATAGTAAGTAGATTGGAGGCTTTTTTATGACTACATTTACCCTTACCTACCCAAAAGCTTTTGAAAGCTTTTCAAATATCCCTATTGTGAATGAACAAAATGAGACCGTTTGTGTGCTTCAAAAGATTGAACGTTCATCCGTTGGAAAAGTAATCAATGCTGTCATGCTCGTTGCAGCACAACAGACATTACCACATCGTTATGAAACCCGCACTACTTTAGGTGCACCACTTTTTCAAGTGCAATCTACACTATTAACAAAGGGTGTTAGCCATCAGCTTATTATGCCAGATGGATCTATTTTACCGATCCAACGGAGGACGGTACAATTACTTGAATCCTCCTACTCTTTTACAATGGATGGACTAGCTTTTCGCTTTGAAAAGGATTTTACTTCAACCGCCTATTTATATTGTAATGATGAAAAAATAGCTAGCGCTAGTAATATAGAAACTGAACTTGTGCATACTGGTATATCTTTCAAACTTTTTAACTCTGACGATACACTCTTTGTTGCTTTGCTAGCAGCTCTGTATCAGACTTTATTCTCAATGAGTAATTAGGGGCTTATCACCGGCAAAGTAGACGGCTTTAGCGGTGGAAATAGCAGATTTAGCGGCGAATCAGACAGCTCTTGCAGCGGAAAACAAAATTCTATCAACATAGATGCAGCTCCTAATTATAAATACATACCGATTTAACTAGATAATGAAAAATAAACTCCTATTGTTAGGAGTTTTTTGATTTGTGAATTATTAATTAGCTTTATTGCGTTTACAACTATTTGTCGCTAATTTCTAGCTATTATATGTATTCCACTACTGCTAGAATCATTCAATATATTCCGGGACACGAAATATTTTCGCTTTGTTTTGACCATTTTACGCCGTCCTTCTAAAAAAGGAGTACACTAAAGAGGTAGAAATACTATACATTCGGAGGCATTTAAAATGGATACAAAAGCAGCAGAAATTAAAAATTTAATGACGTTAAATTTACTTGTTCAAATTCTAGAAGAACGCGGGATTATGACAGATAGAGAGTTAAAAGAACGTCTAACTAATAACGTTAAACTTTCCTCTATGGATGCAGACTTAAAAGAAAAAGTTATTGAAGAAATAAAACATTAATGGAATGGATGACATTTCAAGAAAGAGCCGCTTCCTAGTTTAAAAAAATATTGTAAGCGGCTCACTTTTTATATATGCACTTTTAGTTCATTCACATGTACAGCCGTTCCTGTAATCGAAATATTCAGTATCCCCTCATCATTTTTCACATGTACATGCACACGTCCATTTTTCTCAAGTTCCTGGCCTTGTTCTACGGTAAGTATTTTTGGCAATTGAGCTTCTCGATCGATATACTTTGCAAAATATGCCCCCATAACACCAGAGGCAGTACCTGTAGTTATATCTTCAATTTTTCCAGAATAAGGTGATGAAAAATGTCTTGCGTGCATATTTGCATTCTTATCAAATGCCTCTAAGCAAAAAGGATGCACGGATGCTTTTGGCATTTCTTCAAGGACATCCGGAAAATCTGCAGTTTGCGGAGTCATTTTTTCAAAGTATGATAAATTTTTTATAGGTACTAGCAATGTCCAAATTCCTGTACTTCCATAGACTATCGGTAATTCAGTATGTATTGCTTCCTCTGTTAGTCCAATGGATTGTGCAAGCTTAGTTTTTGAACCGTTAAAGGCTTTAAATTGAGGTTCTGCATGTTGCATGGTAATATGAATTTCCCCTTTTTGTTCTTTTAACTCAATTGGGAGAATTCCTGCTTTCGTTTCAATAGTCAATTTTGACTTATCTTCTAGTAAACCTTTTGTTTTTAGTGCGTATATTGTTGCCATTGTTGCATGTCCACATTAATTCATTTCATGCCCTGGCGTGAAATAACGTATACGTAAATCTGCTTTGACCGATTTTAGCGCAAAAGCTGTTTCATTAAAGCCTACTTGCTTAGCAATAGCCTGCATTTCTATTACACTATATTGATCTCCCTCTACGACGACACCTGCTGGATTTCCCATATTAGGTATCGTGCTAAACGCATCATAATGATCGACGGTAACAATTTTCATATACTTTTCCTTCCTTTATTTATGTTTTACAGCAAAGTTTGGCTACTCTAACTGACGTGTATTACCAAGCCTTTCTGTTCCTAAAATTTTATCCTGCGAAACAAATCTGTCAATGCTTACTCGGTGGTTATATCCAATTCCCTTATATTAATAGATACGAATCGACTGCATAAAAGTTCTATTATTTCTAAAAAAGGATTTTAGGAGATACCCCCTATTAAAAAGAGAATTAATGCAGAAGCTTTTTGCCGCAACGCTAATTTTGTAAAATACCACAAAGAGACCTTTTTAAAAAAATTTAGTCATAAGGTAGCATCAACACTCTATTAGATATCACCTATCTATGTTTTGAGATAATACTTCACTCAGACATAGATCTCTAAATGCATAAAAAAAGCAATATGCACTCTTTAAAGTACATACCGCTTAAAGCTTTTATCGAATTGTTTTTAAAGCTGTTGCCCAAGGGATAAGTTGATCTAGCATTTGATTTACTGAATCTGCTTGAACTTCCTTTGGTTTAAATACTGCACCATTTTCGAAATCTGTAAATAATGATAAAGCCGGATGGACACGAACATCTGCAACTAATAACTCACCAAGAATTCCACGTAAATGTTCAGCAGCTCTTGCTCCCCCAACAGAACCGTAAGAAACAATTCCTGCCGCCTTATTATTCCATTCCACTCGTAAGTAATCTAATGCATTTTTTAATGCCCCAGTAATGGAATGGTTATATTCTGCAACGATAAAAACAAAACCATCGCATGAAGCGACTTTTTGTGACCATGTAGCTGCTCCTGAAGCATCTCCACCTGGCTCGCCTAGCAGTGGTAATTTAAAATCTGCAATATCAATAATTTCATATTCCGCATCACCACGTTTTTCAGCTACTTCCTTTACCCATTCGCCAACTTGCGGACTTAAACGACCTTCACGCGTACTACCTAAAATTACCCCTATTTTTAACATGTTGTTCCTCCTTGGATTATCCCTCAAAGTGTGACCGAAACTCAAATTGAATAAAATCGGCTCTCTTAGCCATGTTATACAGGAGACAGCCTCTTTATTCAAAAGATAGATAATTAATTAGCAACTTTATTATTAACTTTGAAACAAAAATTATTTTAAATTAATAGGTCTTTCTAATGCTGCAAGCTCATCCTCAATCGATGCATATTGTCTTTCTACCACATATTTTGCATCCGAGATAGCCGCATTATAAATATGCGGAGCAATATTTTCCTTTATAAAGTCTAGTACTCTTTCTGCTTCAAATTCTGTAATATCCTCATCACGATTATTATAGAAAAAACGTTGAATATCAGCTATTATTGTTTCTTGTTGTTCTTTTGTTAAACGAATAAACAATCCAAAACTCTCCTCCCATTGCCATTTATACTCACCTATCATAACACTCTAAAATTAATCCATGCATACACAAAAAGACTGAATTATATTAAATACTATAATTCAGTCTTCATATTCCGTATTATGTCAATTATTTTAAAGTTTCACAATAAATTATGTTTGGCTCTTCGGCAAAACGAGGGGTTGATTTCCGTTCCGGCTGGACGCTTTCCTGGGGGCGTCCGATGAGCCGCTTCACTCGCGAAGCTCGCTCCAGGGTCTCATCTGTGACGCTGATCCCCAAGGAGTCGCCCAGCCTCCACTACAATCAACCATTTAGCATGTATCTATTGGCATGTTACTCTAATATTAATAATCATACAACGAAACAGCGACGGCATCTTTGTGCGAAATCTAAGCGTTAGCAATAATAGGTTTACAATTGAGTCACTGTTATAAGTCTTTTCTGTTTGATTAAGGGAATAGTAATAGTGTTCACTTTTAAAATGAATAAAATTTATAAAAGTTATACACTATTGCTGATTGGAGTGGAAGGCTACTCGACTCCCGTGGGAAAGCGAGACAGGCGAGACCCTGCACGGAGCGTAGCGGAGGAAGCGGCTCGACGCTCGCCCACAGGAAAGCGAGTAGCCTGGAACGGAAATCACCCCTAATTTTTAGAGCACGACATTCACAAAGATTTCCTTAAGCGTTTTGTTTTCTACACAAAAAGACTGAATTATATTAACTATAATTCAGCCTTGTTATTATTATTGTTTACATTTAAATGAATAGTTTGTTGATAGAAAATTCTTTTCCTTTGAGACGATGGCTTCTCCACCATCTTTTTCACATTGCTCGGTCATAGCATCAATTTTTTTGGCATTCATCGTATTTGTCATGAATGTCATCCCTACCCCAAACACAGCAATCAGTAAACCAATCATAATCCATAACTTGCCGGCTTTATTGCCAGCAGGTCTTTCACTCGCCACAACTATTCCCCTCTCTTACACGAATAAAAACGGTTCTGTATGAATAGTAGATTGGACAAATTCGACAGAATATTTTTTATCTTCACACATTCTCGTCATCTTTTTAGCTACTCCTGCAATCATCACTTTCTCCACATGATGACCTGGATCTACGATTTGTAGACCAATTGCTTGAGCGTCTTGGGCTGTATGGAAATACATATCTCCCGTTAAAAATACATCTGCCCCAGCACGTTTCGCAGAATAGATATATTTATTGCCATCGCCACCGACAAGCGCAACTTTCTTCACCTTCGACTGTAAATCACCAACAACTCGGACAGCAGGTACATCTAGCTGGCCTTTTACAAATTGCGTAAATTCATGAAGAGTCATCTCTTGTGGTAAATAACCAACTCGGCCTAATCCCATTATATTCGTTTGCTGGTCTAGGCGAATGATATCATAGGCAGGTTCTTCATACGGATGTGCGTTTAACATTGCCTTAAATACACGATTTTTTATGGATTCTGGAAATACTACTTCTACCTTCACTTCTTCTTCAACATGTAATTCACCAATAAAACCTACATGTGGATTTGCACCTTCTAAAGCACGGAAACGCCCTTCTCCCAATGTAGTATAGCTACACGCTTCATAATCTCCAATACGACCTGCTCCTGCCTTTGCTAAGGCCTCACGTAAATCATTGGCATTGGCAGTCGGTATAAAAACTGCCAACTTCAACATATTTTCCGCATAAGTTTCTTCTAAAATAGAACGGTTTTCAAGCTGTAGAGCATCTGCTAGTAAATCGTTAACACCGCCTTCAGCCACATCTAAATTCGTATGTGCTGCATAAACGGCAATATCATTTTTTATAAGCTTTTCATATAACCGCCCAGCTGGATTGTCAGTACGAATATTCGAAAGTCTTCTGAAAATCGGTGGATGATGCGCTATTATTAGCTCACATCCTTGAGCAATAGCTTCCTCAGCTACTGCTTCATTTACATCTAATGTGACTAATACTTTACTTACAGGTTTATTTAATGTGCCGATTGCAAGACCAATTGGGTCATTTTCCATACATGCTAGCTTTTTAGGCGACCATGATTCGAACAATTGTATAACTTCCTGACCGTTAACTGTTTTCATCTCACAGAACCCCTTCCACTAAATTGAGTAAAGCTACTAATTCTGCACGTTTTTCTTCAATTTCAGGTGTTTGATCTGCCCCTTCAATGGACTTTAATACGCGCTGCCAATTTTCTGTTTCACGAGACCATTTTTTTATAAATGATGGTGATTTTCGTTGCATTAATTTCGGACCAAATATAATTTCAGGTTCCGTTAATGTCATTGAGCCTCTTTGCAATACAAGAATTTCATAAATTTTTTCGTCTTCCTCTAAAATCTCTTCGTCCTGAATTGCCCAATTATGTGCTAATGCCCATTCGCGAATCACTTTAGCATGAATATTGGGCTGCAAAATTAGCCTTGTTACCCCTTGTAATTTTTCTGGATGCTTCTCCAAAATGGAGACGATAAGAGGTCCACCCATCCCAGCAATAGTAACTGTATCTACGTGATCAGCTTCTTCCACTGCTGCTAAGCCATTCGCAAGCCTTACTGTAATTTTTTCTGTTAAACCTTCCTTCTTCACTTGTCCAACTGCTGATTCAAAAGGTCCTTTCACAACTTCTCCCGCTATCGCATAAGAAGCAATTCCTTTATGAATTAAGTAGCATGGTAAATATGCATGGTCACTGCCAATATCCGCTATAACCGCACCAGAGGGTACATATTTTGCTACTGTTTCTAATCGCTTTGATAATTTTTGTGCATTCATTTTTTTACCGCCTGTCTTAAATAGTGTCCATTCTTAGTATGTATGATGTCGTGAAAAAAAACAAATGGAGTTGACTCAAATTTTTGAGCAACTCCATTTTTTTTCATTAACTGAAATGAAGATAAATAAATTGTAGCTGTACCGATTACGATTAAACGCTTTCAGTACAGCTACTTTTTTTAGACTATTTTAGAGTTGAAATGTACTTCGCGATCGCTTTTGCTTCCGCTTCGTTTTTCATACCAGGCTCCATTGGAGTTCCTGGGATACCGTTTGTTAAAACATCTACGATACGAGCTTCATCTAAGCCGTGTAGATTTGGACCAAAAGCACCACTTAAGTCAGCACCGTGACAACTAATACAAGATTGTACTAATGCAGAATCATCAGTAGCTTCTGTTTTTTCGCCACCACCCTCTTTTTCAGCAGCGATTTCTTTTTTGTTTTCTGAGCCTGTTAAAGACATAAAGAAAATAAGACCAATACCAAATGCTAAAATTAAGATGTAAGGAACGACTGGATTGTTTTTCATATGTTTCCCCTCCTCATTTTAAATCTACTTCTATGATAATATAGAATCAGTCAACATCTAATATTGTACTTCATTAACCATCAAACGAAAAGCCTATTCGGTAAGTTTTCCTTTGTTTGTAACAATTTCGACATTTCTGTAACTATTGGATAAAATATGTCTTGAAATCCCGAATGTTTAGACTATCCATTACCTTTTTACACTTAGCTTCCTTACACGCTGTTATCTTTCCTCTCTTTGCGCATTCATATACCAAGAAAATCAAAATATCTTTTTAAAAGGTATTATTGCACTAAATAAGCTATACGATTATTGTTTTCAGCAATAGAATGTATACAGGAGGCTGATGCCGGGATAAATACATAATTGAAACAAAAAAAGAATCCGTAAGCTATTTAAAAGCAAACAGATTCTTGTGAACTAAAAATACAAAATGAGTTCTTATAATAAGTTTATGATATAATAGCTAATCAGTGCTAGTAAACCTAGGACACCTGAAACCGTGAAATAAAGTAGCTTCATTTTTAAACCTGACCATAGCCAAACCCCACAGTTTGCTGCAATCAAGCAAAACAACACAATATTATTTCCATTAAAATATGTAGTGTAGATTCGAATAGACATACTAAACAATAAAATAGCAGCTAACAAATGGAAAACAGGAGCTAATAAATCATTTTTTCGTGCCATACGAAACGCCGTCCGAAATAAGATCAAAGCAGCTATTCCAACGACAACCGTTAAAATAATCATTAAGGATGATATTGTAAAGTAAATAGAAAGTAGCGTAATCACGGCAATACATATACCCGCAATTACAAGTAGTAGTTTTCTCTTTTCAGAAGGCAATATAGCTTGTTTATGATGTACTGGTTCTAACTCCTCTAAATCCGCTCCCTCCGCATATAGAGCCGCTAAAAAGTCACAGTAATGCTCTGGTAATAGCTTATTTTGCTTCCAAAATAAAATCTCATTCAAGATTATTTTTTTTCGAGGATTTGTCATAGTTTTTGCTCCAAACATTGCTTTATAATGGTTGTTATTACAATTTTATCTCAAAATATTCAAAAACACATCTGTATAAAGTAGCAAAAATATGAATATCGCCTCATTCTAATACGCAATATAAACATTTCAGAAACAATATTTTCTTTTGATAGACTTTGCTTACAAGAGTACTCTCCTGATTCAATAGTAGCATAACAAAGGGCTACCCAATTAGTCATCACTAATTAGATAGCCCTAAAATTGTTTAATTTTATTCTAAGAAGTCTTTTAAACGTTTGCTACGAGAAGGGTGACGTAGCTTTCTAAGCGCCTTAGCTTCAATTTGGCGAATACGTTCACGTGTTACACCAAATACTTTCCCTACCTCTTCTAAAGTACGTGTGCGACCATCATCTAAACCGAAACGTAAACGAAGAACATTTTCTTCACGGTCAGTTAATGTGTCTAACACATCCTCTAATTGCTCTTTTAACAATTCATAAGCTGCATGGTCGGATGGAGATTGAGCTTCGGAATCCTCAATAAAGTCTCCTAAATGTGAATCATCTTCTTCTCCAATTGGTGTTTCAAGAGATACTGGTTCTTGTGCAATTTTTAAAATTTCACGTACTTTTTCAGGTGTTAAATCCATTTCTTCCCCAATTTCTTCAGGAGATGGCTCGCGACCTAAGTCTTGTAGTAATTGGCGTTGTACACGAATTAATTTATTAATTGTTTCTACCATATGCACTGGAATACGAATTGTACGTGCTTGGTCCGCAATTGCACGTGTAATCGCTTGGCGAATCCACCATGTTGCATAAGTGGAGAATTTAAAGCCTTTACGGTAGTCAAATTTCTCAACAGCCTTGATAAGCCCCATATTCCCCTCTTGAATTAAATCAAGGAATAGCATTCCACGGCCAACATATCGCTTTGCAATCGATACAACTAGACGTAAGTTCGCTTCTGCTAGGCGTTTACGTGCTTCTTCGTCACCTTGCTCTATACGCTCCGCTAATGCGATTTCTTGCTCGGCAGAAAGTAAATCAACTCGACCAATTTCTTTTAAATACATACGTACAGGGTCATTTATTTTAACACCCGGTGGTACACTCAAATCATTTAAATCAAAAGTCTCTTCGTTCGCTTCTTCTTTCATTAAGCTTTCTTCTTCAAACTCTTCTTTTCCAATGATTTGAATGTCTTTAGCCTTTTCAAGATCCTCAGCAAAGTGGAAAATCTCTTCGTTCTCCAATTCATAAGGCGCTAGTTTCTCTGAAATTTCTTTCATTGAAATTTCACCTTCTGTTTTTGCTTTTTCTTGTAGTATTTTTTTTGCTTCATCTAATGTAATTTCTACTTCTACCTCTTTTGAACGTTCTGACTTGTCCGCCATAAACCTTCCTCCTTCTAAACAACCGAATCGGATTAAATCGCCGATAACGATTTTCTTAAATGAATAATCTGTTGGGCGATTTCAAGTGCACGCGCATACTCATGCATCTTCTCCGCTTCCTTTGACTCATGCATCTTTTGTTGAATTTCTTGCTCAATTCTATATTTTTGCAGCTGACGTATTGAGTCTGTGACCTCTGCCTCTGCTTGGTCGGGATCCCGTTCCGCTAAAGCCGCTTCCATTACAATCTTACGTAATTCAGAGTCATCTAATATCTCAACAAAACGCTGATAATCAGGATGACCGTATTCTTCATAAAATCCTACTAAGCGAACAAAAACTGCCATATAGGCATCTCGTGCAAACGGATCTTTTTGCTCACTACGTAATACCCTGTCCACTACATCTATATTATGAAGCATATGAGCCAGTAATAAACGTTCGGCACGTTCAGCTGCGTCCATAGGCTTGTGTTGCTGAGTGACCGGCATCGAAGGCGTTTGAACAGGCAATTCTACTTTTGCAGAACGCACCTGATTTGCCTCTAGCTTTCGGAATTGAGCATAAATCGCTTCTTCCGAGATGTTTGTTTCATTCGATAGCTGTCTTATATACAGATCTCGTTCAACTGGTGATGATCTACCTACCAGCTGTTCAAGAACTTCTTGTATATATTGAAGCGTATCATTTTCAAACTGAAAGTTCTTATTTCGTCTAGCATGCATCATCATAAAAGCAATATACGCATGAGGGTTTTCCAAAATTTGTTCTTTAAATGCTTGTCCACCTAAACTACGAATGTATTCATCGGGATCAAGCTTATCTGGTAATACCGCAATATTGACTTTCATACGTTCCGTTTGAAGTAACTGTGCTGCTCTTTTTGCCGCATCAAAACCAGCATTATCACCGTCATAGCAAATCGTAATCTGCTCTACTAAGCGCTTTAGCTTTGTGATATGCTGATTCGTAAGCGAAGTGCCCATTGTTGCTACAGCATTTGTTATACCCACAGAAGTTGCTGCTAAAACATCCATAAATCCTTCCATCAATACTACTTGACGATTTTTTCTAATTGAGGTTCGTGCTTTATCTAGGTTATATAGCACTTCACTCTTTTGAAAAATTGGTGATTCTGGACTATTTAAATATTTTGCCTCTTCACCAGTAGATGCAAGAATTCGTCCTGAAAATGCTATAATCTTACCGTTCTCATCACGAATAGGAAACATAATACGCCCTCTAAAGCGATCAAAATAGCGCTCTTCTCCTTCACGCTTGATTACTAAACCACTTTCCGCGATTTCTTGTAAGTTATAACCTTTTCTTTCAAGCAATATTGTTAATGCATCAAAGCTAGGAAGAGACCATCCAATGCTATTAGATTCTATAAGTTCCCTTGTAAATCCTCTTTCTAGCAAATAATTTAAAGGTTCTTCACCATCTTCAGTATTTAACAGTAAATGCTGAAAAAAATCTGCTGCAAAAGCGTGTGCTTCTTTCATCCTTTCTTCCGCTTTAGATACCTTTTTCGCTACTTCAGGTAAACTTGGCCCTACATCCAAATGTATGCCAACACGTTCACCAAGTTTCACGACTGCGTCAGGAAAAGAAATACCTTCTATATCCATAACAAAAGTAATGGCATTACCGCCTGCACCACAACCAAAGCAATGAAAAATTTGTTTGTCTGATGACACAGAAAAAGATGGCGTTTGTTCTCCATGAAATGGACAGAGGCCAAACCAATTTCGCCCACGCTTTGTAAGCTGCATGTATTCGCTTATGACATCAACAATTTCTGATTGTGTGCGAATCTGTTCAATCACTTCTTCAGGAATCTTCCCTGCCAAATCCATCACCATCTTTAAATTACGTTATAAAACACAATTCGCTATCCGATTTAAAAATCCTTTATTTCTCGACAAAAAAATAGGATTTTTCTCTTAATAATTATTTTTACCACAATTTTATTATTATAAAACAAAAATCAGTTTTTATCTATACTATTTTCACAACCGACTCAAAAAAACCGCCTCTTACAGCCGAGGTGGTTTATCATCATTCGTTTCTTATTTACAATTCGAGATATGCTCGATAATAACATTCGCTGTTTCCTCAACAGCTTTGTTTGTCACATCAATAACCTTACAACCGATTTTAGCGACAATTTTTTCAAAATGCTGAATTTCTTCTGATATTCGTTTATGCTGCGCATAGATAGCATCATCATTCAATCCAAGAGATATTAATCTCTCTTTTCTAATTGAGTTTAATTTATCAGGAGAAATAATTAAACCAATACATTTTTTCGGATCAATTTTTAATAGTTCTTCTGGCGGCTCCACTTCTGGGACTAAAGGTACGTTCGCTACCTTATAGCGTTTATGTGCTAAATATTGTGATAACGGTGTTTTAGAGGTACGTGAAACACCAACTAGCACAATATCAGCCTGTAATAAACCACGTGGATCTCTACCATCATCATATTTTACTGCAAATTCAATAGCTTCAATTTTTTTAAAATAATCATCATCTAGCTGGTGAACAATTCCTGGTGCTTCTAAAGGGAATTCTTCCATAAAAGTTGCCATTGTACTTAAAGCAGGCCCTAAAATATCGACAGCATATACTTTTTCTTGCTCACACAGATCACGTAATACAGATCGCATTTCCTCGCGAACAAGTGTGTATACAATAAATGCCTTCTGTTTCGCTGCAAGGCATACAATTTTTCGAATGAGCTCCTCTGATTGAATGTGAGGAAAACGACGAATTACCGTGTTTTCCAAACCAGGCCGAAACTGGCTAATAACTGCTTTCGCTACTTGATCACCAGTTTCACCGACTGAATCAGATACAACAAAAACCCGTAGTCTCTTCATGTTGCTCTCCTTCAAAATTTTAGACATTCTGTGCTAGTGATAAGAAAGCTCGAGTAATCGTTGTTTTTGTAAGACGACCAACGATTTTCAATCCACCTTCTTGTGGCTCTACTACTGGTAGCGAATCAACTTCACGTTCAATTAGTTTATTCGCTGCGACAACTAAAGAATCTGATCTCTCACAGTACGAAATATTTGGCATACGTGTCATAATTATATGTACAGGAATTTTATTTAAATCCTGCGTGCCAATACTTGTACGTAGTAAATCCTTACGAGAAAGTACACCCGTCAAAAATTCATTCTTATCTACGACAAAGAGTGTTCCAACATCCTCTGAAAACATGAAGCAAATTGCATCATAAACAGTCATTGTTTCCGGTACAACAACTGGTCCTGAATGAAATTCTTTCACCTTTAAATTGTTAATACTATCCATCAATGTAACGGATGCTTTTTTACCTGAATAGAAATAGCCAACACGAGGTCTAGCATCTAAAAAGCCGGCCATTGTGAGTATTGCTAAATCTGGTCTTAAAGTTGCTCTTGTCAGATTGAGACGTTCTGCAATATGTTCGCCTGTAATTGGGCCGTTTTCTTTCACAATTTGTAAAATGTCTTCCTGACGTTTATTGAGTTCGATTGGACTCACCGCCTCAAATCTAATAGTGTTATACTTATGCTCAATTATTATATACTATTTTAATAATTATTGCGAAGAAAAGAACTACATGCTACAATATTGACACATACGCTTGCTCTAGATGTATTTTCGAGCGATTTGCGTTATACAGGCGATGATGGGAAAAAAGTATCTGTTCCATATTTAAGCGAGTAGAAGATGGTGAAAGTCTACATAGCGACAGAGAAAAGGCACTCCTTGAGCTAACTTTTTGAAAAGAGGTTTTAAACAACACGTTTAAAACAATCAGGGTGGAACCGCGGGTTATAGCACTCGTCCCTGGGCATTCTTTGTGCCCGGAGACGGGTGCTATTTTTAATTTAGTCCTTACTAAATTAAAAAATACCTTAGCGAATTTTATAAATTTGCTAAAACATAATTAATATTCACTCTGTGAAAACTATGAAGGAGGCTATTTTTATGGCTAACAAATCAATGGAAACAATCGTATCATTAGCGAAGCATCGCGGCTTTGTCTTCCCAGGTTCTGAAATCTATGGAGGCTTAGCAAATACTTGGGATTACGGTCCACTAGGTGTTGAATTAAAAAACAATGTTAAAAAAGCATGGTGGCAAAAATTTGTCCAAGAATCAGAGCACAATGTTGGAATTGACGCTGCTATTTTAATGAACCCAAAAGCTTGGGTGGCTTCTGGTCACGTTGGTAACTTTAATGACCCAATGATTGATTGTAAGGCATGTAAAGCGCGCCATCGTGCTGATAAAATCATCGAGGACGCTGCGCTAGCAAAAGGCGAGGAAATCATTGTCGATGGTATGACATTTGATCAGATGAAAGAAACGATGATTAAGTACGACGTAGTATGCCCTGATTGTGGTAAAGCTGATTTTACAGATATTCGTCAATTTAATTTAATGTTTAAAACATTCCAAGGTGTAACAGAATCTTCTACTAACGAAATTTATTTGCGACCAGAAACAGCACAAGGTATTTTCGTGAACTTTAAAAACGTACAACGTTCTATGCGTAAACGTACACCATTCGGTATTGCACAAATTGGTAAATCATTCCGTAACGAAATTACTCCAGGTAACTTCACTTTCCGTACCCGTGAATTTGAACAAATGGAACTTGAATTTTTCTGTAAGCCAGGCGAGGACCTTGAATGGCACGCATACTGGAAAGAATTTTGTAAAAATTGGTTATTAAATTTAGGCATGAAAGAGGAGTCTATGCGTCTTCGAGACCATGAAGACGACGAATTGTCTCACTACTCAAATGCTACAACTGATATCGAATTTAAATTCCCATTCGGTTGGGGTGAGCTATGGGGCGTAGCAGACCGCACAGATTTCGATTTAAAACAGCATATGGAGCATTCTGGTGAAGATTTCACTTACATTGATCCAGTATCAAACGAACGTTATGTTCCATATTGCATCGAGCCTTCTTTAGGTGCAGACCGTGTAACATTAGCATTCCTTTGCGATGCTTATGACGAGGAAGAGCTTGAAGGCGAAGATAAACGTACAGTTTTACGCTTCCACCCTGCTTTAGCACCATTTAAAGCAGCAGTCCTACCGCTTTCTAAAAAGCTTTCAGATGAAGCTACAAATGTTTGGGCAGAGCTTCGCAAAGCATTCCCAGTTGATTTTGACGAGTCTCAATCAATCGGTAAACGTTACCGTCGTCAAGATGAAATTGGTACACCATTCTGTATCACATACGATTTTGACTCAAAAGAGGATGGTCAAGTTACAGTGCGTCATCGCGATTCAATGTCTCAAGTTCGTATGCCAATTACAGATGTTAAAGCATACATTGAAAAACATCTTCAATTCTAAAATTAATCAGTATATAAAAAAGGAGTCGCATATTAAGCGGCTCCCTTTTGTTATGTCTTTAATGATGAAAACAAGCGCTCTTGCATCTTCTCCTCAAATGAAAACCTTTTCATACTCATACCGACTAAGCTAATAAGTAATTCCTCAATATCTACAAGCGAATAGTAAAGGAACGTTCCTTCTCGCATTGGGCGAACTCTCTTATCGACCGTTAGTTCATCCTCAATAAAGTAAGCTATATTTACGTTACAATGTTCCATTAATTGTGTAATGCGTTGATCATCATCTGGATTAATAAAAAACGGCACAATTTTGTCAATATACAAAATACTTTGCACAAGTTTTATGAAGAAATTTTCACGAAGTGAAGTTTCCACAACTAATATAGTCGTTTTCTCATGCTGATAATCCATATACAATACATTTAATTGCTCTTCTAATAATTTCTTTAGAATATTTATAGAATTCCTATATTTTGTCATATCCGTTTGAATTTCTCTCGTTAATAAACGTAGAATTCGAAAAGCAGGTAAAAATATTTTTAAAACAATCTCTTTTGGATGTAGATGATCTATTAATTTATTAAAGTAGACTCTTAAGCTATTTTCGTCACAACGGATTAATTGTTCTATAAATAAATTAAAAATTTCTTCAAAGCTGTTAGCACGATAATCAATCATTTTCGCAATTTTCACACTATAATTTAAAGGTAAAATCATAGACTTTTGTTCATCCAACAATTTAACTTTAGGTAACGTCGGGAATAAATCATAGACAAGTTCGACTTGTGCACTTCGATTATCAGATAATTGAACGACTGAGTTGACAGGAAAAATCCCTAAGCACTCTACAAATTTATTCATAAATTTCTCATTATATAAATGTCGATCACGATATAAAACAGCTAATGCATCTGTTGCAGCATATCCCGAATGATATACTCGCTTCGATGTCATTGCTGAATAAACATCAATAATTTGCAGCAATTGAACTCCCTCACACATATCATCCTCGCAAAGCTGATTCGGATAACCTTGACCGGCAAAGCGCTCATGATGATCACGTGCAAAATAGGCAATATCCCCTTCCTCATTTTCTAAGAGCAGTTCATAACCTTTAGTCGCGTGTGTTTTGACAATATCAAATTCATCTTCCGATAATTTCCGCTTCAAATTTAAAATTTCCTGTGGAATAAATACTTTTCCAATATCGTGAAACAAATAGCCTCTTGCAAGCGTTTCAATGTCCGTTAACCCTAAATAACGTGCAAAAATTGTACCTAAAACAAAAACATCAAATGAATGCACAAAAGAATACTCATCCCATTCTTTTAATCGCATAAGTAATTCATAACGATGTTTTTCTTCTAAAATTTTTTCAAAAACACCTCGTACATACGCAGTATCTTGGATGCTTTTTAAAATTTGTCCATAGCGTAATTCATGCACAACATTCTCTAATGTAGTTATAAAAAGGTTACTTACTGTATCTTTATATTCATCTATCTCATCCTTTTTATCCAATAGTGGTGCAAAAACATCCTCAAAATCCCTTGTACGTTGAACGCTTAAATCATTCACAATTCGGACTGAGTCGGTTGGTAAATAAACAGATAGTTCGTCTACTTTTCTAAGTTTAAGTAAGGCAATAATTCGTTCCGTTAAAACTAGATCTTTTTTAGCTAGTAAACGATAATCAGAAAAAATATCTTCAGCTAAAATATCATTTGCTTCAACTTCATCAATACTTAACGTCACTTTTCTTAGCATATTTTCTGCCACATACGCAATGTTCAAGCATTATGTGACTCCCTCCTTCTTCGATAAGACTGCGTTGTTCATCAATTATGCCTTGGCATAATTGTGACCAGAATCGGCTTTAACTTCTTTCACATATGTAACTGACGTTTCACATACATTACACCATTTGTAGCTGACGCTTTGCTTTCGCTACAGAAAATGATTGTAGCTGACGCTTTGCTTTCGCTACCAAATAATTGCTGAAAGAAGTTAAAACGCTTTTGCTGATAGAGGCTTTACATTTTATATGCATGTCAGATTTATATAAATCGGCCTAGTTTCAATGGGTCGAAACGTATATCAATTATGCCTCGGCATAATTGCGTCCAGAATCAGCTTTGCGTCTTCACAAAGAGCTCCTTTTTGATTCCGTGACATCCGCCAGAAGCTTTAAGGCAACAGATGTTTTTCGCGCGAAAGCGTAATGCTAACGTAGCGGTAGCAAATCGCCACAGGACGTGGCGTTCTTAGACAGAGTTCCTCTATTTCAGTGGATGTTTGAACACCCGCTGAAGGAAGTTAAATTTCATCATCTATATCATTTACAATAGCATAGATTAAAATGCCTTTTCAACTAGTTTATGGCACTTGAATGAATAGTTACTACTATGTTTATGTTAAAAACTATTCAAAAATTAGTTTTTTATGCCTAACACATCCTCTTAACAACAGCTAATAATTTGAAATCAAAAAGGTATAAAGTTCTATACAAAAGACTTAAAAGCGTATATTTATAATTTAGAGTTAAATTTTTCTTATAAATAATATTTCTGTAAATTATAAAGAATTAATCAATTCGTCCTAATACCGTTAGCGAAAATCCAATATAAACATATAAATATTGCCATTTAAGAGAAATAAATACTCACATTTGTATTTAGGAAACATTGGAAATTAACCATTTTTATGGTTTCAATCCGACTTTTGTCTCACCTCTAATATAGGATCAGAGATAAGTAGCCCCCTGTCTCTAAAAAGATTATCGTTCGACTCTAAAGCAACTAGTTGGAACGGAAATAATATCTACTCCATGTTGATGAATAAGCCCTTTTCCCATGTTAATTTTTAGCAGTATAAAATTCCCTCTATTCTCAGCTTCATCATTTTGATATAAATAAAGTACTATAGTTAATCCTTAATGTTAAACATCAATAATTTAACAATTCATGGAGGTTCCAACCTATTACATTCAGCCCAATTGTAATAGGTTTGGTCCTAGCTATAAATTTTTCATTTACTTTGGAGGAAATTATTTGAAGACCAATCGTTTTTATCACATCGCAATGGCATCAGCACTAGCAACAAGTGCTATTGTAATTGCCCCACAAGCACATGCTGCATCGGTGTTCCCCGACATAAATGCATCAACTGAGGAAGGCAAAGCTGTTATTAACTTAACCCAACGTGGCATTATATCAGGCTATCCAGATGGCACATTTAAACCTGCGAATTCAATTACTCGTACACAAGCCGCGAAAATTTTAGCTGGTATTTTAAAGCTAGATACGGTCCATGTAAAAAATCCTAATTTTAAGGATATAAAACCTGGCGATGCAAATTATGGCGCGATTGCTGCTTTAGCAAATGCAGGTATTATTAGCGGATCCAATGGATATTTCTACCCAACTAAAAATATTACACGTGGACAAATGTCAAAAATGATTGTGAAAGGCTTTAAATTACCAATTACAAACGGCACTTACATTCCTTTCGATGATGTCAATGAAGGCAGTGAATACGAACCATATATAAAAACGCTATTTGCTAACAGCATCACAAAAGGTACAACCCCTACTACCTATGGACCACAAAGCAATGTAAAACGCTCTCAGTTAGCACTTTTTGTTGTTCGTGCTGAAAAAGCTCAAGGCAACACTACAGTTTTTGCTAGTCAATATAAGCAAGACTATATCTTTGCTTCTTATGGCGGCATTAAACCTTCAGAGGATATCTTTACATGGGATGAAGATGAAGATGATTTTATGGCAGAGTCTATTACAATTAGACCGCTAAAAGAAGGTACAGGAAAATTAGTTATTACGGGCTATAAGGAAGATTCCGAAGAATTTATGGATTTCTTTTACTTAGTACATGTGAAAAACGTAAATGGAAAGCTACAAACAACACTTGAAAAAGTGAAAGAAGAGGATTATGCAGAAGACTTACCGCTCAACTTAATGGAAAGCGATTTAAAATTTGTCCCTACAGGGGTAAGTATTCAAACTGCGGATGGTCAAGCCCTATCTCCTACTTTATATAGTTTTAAATCAACGAATAATTCAGCCACACTTTCTATCTTTAAAAATGGGCAATATATTTTGAATTTCACTAATGGTACTCAACAACAAACGATGGCTGCTGATGTTAATACGTATGATTTCGTGCGTAGTATTGATTTGTATCAAATTACGGATGAGTTAACGTTTTCGAGTAATGATCTATCTTTCGAGCCAACACAGGTTGCCGTAGAAAAATTTGATTCTGAACCAGCAACTGTGAAAGCTTCAATAAAGGAAAAGAAAGTAAATGTTACACCATTAGCAGAAGGCCCCTCAATTTTACATATTACAGGTAAAAATGGTGAAACTGCTTATCTTTATATTGAATTTCTAAAAATCGCTAATAAGTGGGTTGCTCGTTTTGAATTTTTGGATGATCAAGGAGATTATTAATATATTGTAGTGTAAGAAAAGTAAACTGCCAGAAGATCAATATTAATGGTCTTCTGGCGTTTTTTCTTGATCAGCACTTGTTCTTAACTGAAATTCAGGCGTTCTCTCAAGCTGTTCGATAAATTTTTTAGTCTTAAAACGAATTCCTGTTTGTTCCTCGTAAATTGTAGTAATTATTTTTTTTATAAAATATTTTGTTTCCTTTTTCAATTCTAATTTCCCAATCTGGTCAATCGGTACAGTATAGAACATTCGGATAAGCTTAAGCTGAGTCGGTGTTAATCGAATGATATAAGGATCATGCTGATAACAACGATGACACAGAAAACCTCCCTGTACAAAAGAAAACGCAAATTCTCCATCTACTGCACCACAAGTAGCACAAGCATGTAATATAGGCTGTACACCTGTATAGGGTAGCATTTTCCATTCTACGAACAATGTGATGGCCTCTGGGTCATATCCTTCCTCAATTGCTTGTAATGCTTGAAGGAGCACATCAAATGCAAGTGGCTCAGGTCTCCCCTCTTCTACTACACGTTCGACAAGTTCCATTATATAACTTGCATAGGCTGTTGCCATTATATCCTCGCGAATATGCCGCATAGAATTGAGATGCTCGCCTTGTTGCAATGTCCCCATACCAGTATGATGCTGTACCATAAACATGCCATACGTAAATGGCTGTGTCACAGATGATAATCTACTGGAAGGCTTCTTCGCTCCTCGAGCCATTGTTGCAACCTTTCCTGCTTCTCTTGTTAGTAATGTTACAATTTTATTTGATTCCCCATAGGCACGCACCTTTAGGACAATTCCTTCCCATTTATGAAGCATCGATTCTCCCCCTTTCTACAATGCAATCAATTATGCCTCGGCATAATTGCGTTCGGAATCGGCTTTTTGCTTAGGCCTGCAAATGTTTTTTGTGCGAAAGCGTAGTGCTAACGTGGCGTAAGCAGCATAATGTTGGTCACTCAATCGTGTGTTGCTGTCGCTGCGCTTTCGCACAGATAAATTGCCACAGGACGTGGCGTTCTTAGATTGAGTTCCTCTATTTCAGTGGTGTCTTAACATCTGTACCTGCCGCTTCGCTTTCGCTACAAAAAACATTTGCTGAAAGAAGTGAAAATAGAGCTCTCCAATAATTATTGGACAGCTCCATTTTAAACTACAGCGACAAATAGGAATGTTAGTAGGTTGCTTTGTAACTTAACAGCATTTCCTATTAATATTCATCATCACGGAAACCGAAGTCACGTAAATGTGTTGATTTATTTCGCCAATCCTTTTGTACCTTTACCCAAAGCTCTAAATACACTTTTGAACCTAGAAGCATTTCAATATCTTTTCTTGCACGTATCCCTACTTCTTTCAATAGCGCTCCACGTTTACCAATAACAATCCCTTTTTGAGAATCCCTTTCCACGATAATCGTTGCTGCTACACGAATTTTATCTTCGTTTTCTTCATCACGGCGAATTTTATCAATAACAACAGCAATGGAATGAGGTATTTCTTCACGCGTTAAATGTAACACTTTTTCACGAATTAACTCTGAAATAATAAAACGCTCAGGATGATCTGTTACTTGATCAGCTGGATAATATTGTGGACCCTCTGGTAAATATTTTGTTAATGTTGATAATAAATTTTCGACATTATTCCCTTGTAACGCTGAAATTGGAACTATTTCCGCAAAGTCATAACGCTCTTTGTAGCTTTCAATGATCCCTATTAATTCATCAGGATGAATTTGATCGATTTTATTAATCACTAGGAAGACCGGCGTTGGATTACCCGCCAGCATTTCAAGGATGAATTCGTCACCCTTTCCAAGTTTCTGCTCTGCATTTACCATGAACATAATAACATCCACTTCGCGCAATGTATTTTTAGAAACCTTTAGCATAAAATCCCCTAGCTTATGTTTCGGCTTGTGGATTCCTGGTGTATCTATAAAAATCATTTGGCTATCGTTTGTTGTTAGTACACCTTGTACTTTATTTCGTGTTGTTTGTGGTTTATCACTCATAATCGCAATTTTTTGACCAATGACACGGTTTAAAAATGTTGATTTCCCTACATTTGGTCGCCCGATTATGGAGATAAAACCTGACTTATAGCCATTGTTATTTTCCAGCATTCTCTAAATCCTCCGTTGTAAATGCAAACGGTAGTAATTCGCCTACAGACGTTACCGTGACATCACCTTTTAAGTTTGTTAAATATACAGGCATAGATGGTTTGCAAAATTCCATCATCACTTGACGACAAGCTCCGCATGGCGCACATGGTCCATCCGTATCAGCTACAATAGCGATCGCCTCAAAATCATAAATACCTTCTGACACGGCTTTGAAAAAGGCTGTACGTTCAGCACAATTGGTCATACTATAGCCAGCATTTTCAATATTGCAACCATGAATAACCTCTCCATTTTTCGTTAAAATCGCCGCGCCAACTTTAAATTTTGAATAAGGTACATAAGCTTTTTCACGCGCTTTTTTTGATTCTTTTAGTAATGCATGCATATCAATTGTCATTAATGTTCTCCTCTACATAATCAATTACGCCTTGGCGTAATTGATTAAATCATTATTCTTCAGCACAACTGCTACTACTTCATGACCGATTAATATTTTTTGTAATATCAAAACCATTTCGGTATAAATATGAGTAATCCGATTATAGCACTGAATATCGCAAATACAAGTACTGCGCCTGCTGCTAGATCTTTAGCCTGCTTAGCAAGTGGATGGATGTTAGGTGAAGCTAAGTCCACTACTCGTTCAATTGCAGTATTAATCATTTCAAGTACTAACATTAGTGCTATTAATAGCAACACAATATACCATTCTATACGTGATAAATCCGTAAAATAGCCAGCAATCAAAACTATTCCTGCACTTAGCAAATGGGACTTAAAATTTTGCTCGGTACAGGCTGTAATGATACCTTTAAAGGCATACCCAAAAGAGCATACGAATTTGCGTACATTCATTTATTCTCGTCCTAAGCCGAAAGATTGTAAAATCTCATCCTGTTTACCGAACATCACCTTTTCATCTTCTGGCTCCATATGATCATAGCCAAGCAGATGTAAGAAACCGTGAACCGCTAAAAAGCCTAATTCTCGCTCAAATGTATGCCCATATTCCTCCGCTTGTTCCTTTGTACGATCCGTTGAAATAATAATATCTCCTAAGACACGAGGCATCCCTGCAAATGTTACTTCCATTTCTCCCTCACCTAATTCCTCCAGGGCAAACGAGATAACATCTGTCGGTTGATCCTTGTCACGATATTCTCGGTTTATTTCTTGAATCGCTTCATTTGTAACAAACGTCACTGACACTTCTGTTTCAGGCTCAATATTCTCTACTTTCGCTGCATGCTGTAAAAGCTTTTCAACAAGCTCCATATGCTCAGCAGCCACTTCATTTGTTTCATCTGTAAAATCAATTGTTAAAATCATAGATCCTCCTACTTATCTGCCTTTGGATATTCAATTCGTGAGTGGAAAATTCCATTCATCGTTTCACAAAGTACTCGCTCTATACATTTTAACTCTTTTATTGAAATATCGCATTCATCAAATTGATTGTCTTGTACTCGATCATCAATAATTGCTCGTACCAACTTTTGAATTTTCTCTGCATTCGGTTCCTTCATCGATCGAACCGCTGCTTCAACGCTATCTGCGACACTAATAACCGCCGCTTCCTTCGTTTGCGGCTTCGGACCTGGATATCTGTACTTTGTATCATCTAAACATTTTCCTTCTTCTTTCGCTTTAAAGTAGAAGTATTTTAACAGACTAGATCCGTGATGTTGCAAGGCAATATCGATAATTTCCTGTGGCATCTTATAACGTTTTAACATTTCAGCCCCGTCAGTTGTATGCGCGATAATAATTTCCGCGCTTTTTTCTGGGGGCAATGAATCATGTGGGTTAATACCAGACATTTGATTTTCGATGAAAAAGGCAGGACGCTTTGTTTTACCAATATCATGATAATAACATCCTACACGAGCCAGTAATCCATCCGCTCCAATTTCTTCACATGCTGCCTCTGCTAAGTTCGCCACCATTACACTATGATGATATGTTCCAGGAGCCTCCATTAGTAATTTTTTCAACAATGGATGATTTGGGTTCGATAATTCGATTAAACGCAACGACGACAATAAACTAAATGCTGATTCAAAGAATGGTAAAAGCCCCATTGTAAGAGCCCCTGATAACAGAGCCGATATCATTGCTGCGATAAAGTAAAACACCAACTCCGACATGCCATAAGAAGATTGTGTCATCAGTAAATAAAATGCGATAAACGACATATTGACTAGCCCAATGACACCTACAGCATGTAGAATATGCGAACGCTTTTCTACACTGCCCAAAAAGAATAAGCTCGCAAAGCCTCCAAAAATTATATACAATGTAATTTCCATCTGCATGACAGATGAATAACCCTCTTGAAAAATAACACCCGCAGATGCCGCTGTCATAACCGTAATTAGCACCGCTGCACGATCATCCGCTAATAGCCGTACAAGCATTGTTGCCAAAGCTGTTGGGAAAAGGAAGGCTACAGTAACATCAAAGCCACCTGAGACTAGGCTTATAAATTTCATCAGCAAGATGGATAAACTATAAACAATTACTGTTACCAACAATGCATTACGTTTCTTGTGCTCATTTATATCCCAACGTTCAAATAAAACAAACATAAACGTCATTTCCAGAAGGATTAAAATAATCAGCCCTGCAATCGGTTTCATCGAGGCCTTATTACTCACCATACCTAGAAGCTCTAATTGACGAAACGCCTCATTATCAATAATTTGCCCTTCCTGTACGATGATTTGCCCTTGAAGAATTCGAGTTGGTTCAACCGATTCCTTCGCTTGTTGCTTTCGAATTTTCGTTTGTTCTTCGTTTATCGTCTCATTTTCGATAATACTCGTACGTCCAATTAAAACT
Organism: Lysinibacillus sp. NPDC058147; assembly: GCF_042884205.1. Taxonomy (NCBI): domain Bacteria; kingdom Bacillati; phylum Bacillota; class Bacilli; order Caryophanales; family Bacillaceae; genus Lysinibacillus; species Lysinibacillus sp. NPDC058147. Next base: position 557,392 of record NZ_JBHVUJ010000001.1, on the reverse strand, counting down.
ACCGTATTAAATATTTTATCTGGATAGCCTCGTTGTCCACGAATTTTTGTCTCAAAATCATTTTGAGCCGCAAACACATTTTCTGATCGAATGGATTTTTGCAAATATTCCTGCACAAGTTTTGATAGTTGTGTACTCGTTCTTTTTAAATCAGCTTCACTTTGTATTAACAAACCTTCTAGTTGTGAATCAGTAAAGATAATTGGCATTTGATCTGAATCTATCGATTCAAACTTTTTGCGAAGCTGTCCCACTTGGTCTGCAATCGGAACAGGTTCTTTACTACTCTCAACATCCGCCTTTACCTCAAGAACATAATCAAATAAAGAGGTTACAATCGCAGCTCGCTGTTTAGCGACATCCGCAGAAAATTGATAGACTGGTTCAACCGCATTTGTTGCTTTTTCTCGTTCCTGTTGTGTTTTATAAGTATCTTCTATCGTTTTAGTAGATCGTACTGTTTCAGGCGCTAGTTGTAATGGTTTAAAATCATATGTAACACCTTTAACATTGCCATACATAAAAGCAAATTGTAGGGCTCCTGTTAAGATGAGAACGACAATTAAAAAGTAGCGGAAGCCAATAAGTTCTGTAAATTTTTTTAATTGTTTCTCCATCTGGCACCTCCTCTATCTAATTACTATCATACCAATTCAATAAACATTTTTCTCGAGAAATGTATAAGAAAGCAAAAAAACAGCTATACAAATCGTATAGCTGTCACAAATTTTCCCATTTTCCAATCATTTTCACGTTTGTTAAATTTTACTGCTGTCATATTAACTCTAACCATGTTGTACCTGTCACTTCGCTTTCTGTGCCAGATTTTCAAACCCCGTTGCACCTGCCGTTCCGTTCCACTCCACTTTCGGTGCAGACTTTAATATGACCGCATATGCGGTCATATTAAAGTTGCTGTTCTTCGTAGGCTTGGATGATTTTTGCTACGATTGGATGGCGTACTACATCGCCCTGTTCTAAAATTTGGAAATGTATTGATTTAACATACTTTAGTGTACGTTCTGCTACGATTAATCCAGAATCTATATTTTTTGGTAGGTCAATTTGTGTTTTGTCGCCGGTAATGACCATTTTTGAGCCAAAGCCTAGTCGCGTTAAAAACATCTTCATTTGTTGATGTGACGTATTTTGAGCTTCATCTAAAATGACAAAGGCATCGTCTAATGTACGGCCACGCATATACGCTAAAGGTGCAATTTCGATTGTACCTCGTTCAATAAGTCTTTGAGTTTGTTCTGACCCGTAGATATCGTTTAAAGCGTCATAAAGAGGGCGTAAATATGGATCTACCTTTTCCTTCAAATCCCCCGGAAGAAAGCCTAGAGACTCGCCTGCCTCTACAGCAGGGCGTGTTAAAATAATACGCTTAACATGCCCATTTTTTAGCGCCTGTGTTGCCATGACTACCGCTAAATACGTTTTCCCAGTACCAGCTGGTCCGATACCAAAAACAACGTCTTTATGACGGATTGCTTGTATGTATTCTCGTTGACCAATTGTTTTTGCACGAATAGGCTTTCCTTTCGTCGTACGAGCTATTTCTTCATCATAAAGTTCCGCAAAATATTCAATCGTTCCTTTTTGTGTCATTTCAATAGCTGTTGCAACATCACGCTGATCAATATTTATTCCTTTACGAATGACCTTTAAAAGAGCATGTAACAGGAATGTCGCTTGTTCCTTTGCATCCTCTTCACCAGCAAGCTGAATTTGTTCACCACGTGTAATGATGTGGACGTGTAAAGCTTCTTCGATTAATTTCATATTTGCATCGGAAATTCCGAGTAGCATAACCGCTTCGTTTGGATTATCCACTTGTAATACAGTTAAATGTTCTGACATAATCATTCTCCTTGTGGGCCTTGTATTGGACTGGCTATGTTTTCATTGACTAAAAATAGAACTTTCCCTTCAACTGTACCATTCCCCCACTTTACCTGTAAAAGGTTTTCTTTTTTTATAACCGTTTTCGCAGGTAATGAACGTATTACCTTTTCATGAAGCAATGGTATGAGCAATGAATCTATTTTAGACTCATCAAGCTCTACTTGCATTTTTTTAGTGTACTGCTCCTCAACAATTGAAACATATGGATCGAGCCAAGTAGGTAAATCCTTCTTTTGCACATAGTCAACTTTTCCTTTATCTTGATGAATGCCTTTCACTAATACACGCCACTGCTTCTGTTGTAGCGTTTCCATTGTTAGCTTTCTTGGAATTTTAAATGAACATTCGAGCCAATAATCTGCGTAGACCTCTCCTTTTGCCCCAACAAAGACTTGATCTTCACCACTTTCAATTACGCCACTTACGAGAACATCACCTTCATAAGCCGTATCGTTGACTGAAATTTTCCGTTCACCATTTTGAATATTAAAGTGAGTAATAACACCACTTTTTGTTGCCACTAAATGTGTCGCTAATTTTTCATTCGTTTGTTTTGTTTGTTTCGGGGACTCCTGAGGTCGTAATATTACACGTCCACCATGCTTTTCAATATGCACCCATGAAAGATCTCGATGCCCTTCTAGTAGCTTCTGACGAATGACAGCATCTGAAGGTAACCCTTTTTTTGAAATAGGTGTTTCTAAATGAAAGGTATCTTCAAAGGTCTTTCCCAGACGTTCCTCTAACTCTGGTGTTGCCGCTTCAATATCAATACGCCAAATAATTTGTGCACATAGCACTGGAATTAATATCATCAACGCTAGACCAAGCAGAGTCCAAAGCTGCGCTCGTAAAACTTGAAGTTCATCAGCATAATAGACAGCCATTTTAAGTCGGTAACGCCTACGTACACGGCGAATCTTTGGTAGATAATGCATAGTAGTTTCAAAAGCAACTTCTTGCTCACGAAAGACAATCCGCTTTAATGGCACATGTTGTGCATGCAATGCTTGAATAAAAGGATGAACATTTTCATGTCGCTTTATACGTATGATAATTGGCCGATTATTCCACATTATCGCTCACACCCATATCCTTTGTCATTTTCATATGAAGCTCCTGTAAATCCTCTACAGAAAGATGAAGCATTTCTTCTTTAAGAGCATTAATTTCCACTGATTTTCCACGCACAGTAATATGATAATCTGCATAGATAAAAGAGCATGATGAAGCATCAGCATGTAGAAAACGATATGGCCCAATGATTTTTAATGTGTCATATTGTAATAATTCAAGTAGTGGCGTTAATTGAAATAGTTTTCTCATAAAAAAATGCCTCCTTCTTCGGCAATATATGCATCGAAAAAGGAGGACATGCTAGTTATTTTCTTTTCGCTTTCGGAGGACCTAAAACTTCTGCCATTACAACAGCCTGCATCAATGATTTTTTTGATTTTGGTAATTGAAAAGCCGATTGTGATTCAGCTACTCCCACAACTTTTTTCCCAGCTGCCAAACGACCGATACTTTCTCTATTCGAAGTCCGACTCACTTTCTCAGTTGGGATTAACGGCGGTGCTACATAGCTTGATACTTCCTCACTTACTGTTTCTTCGACAATTTTTTTCGGCTCTTCAACTTTAGGCTGTTCATTTTTCCATTCACCTATAAATTCACGTGCAAAATCCTCAAAGCTCTGTGGTTTAGAAGTAGGACGTTGCGCTTGAGTCATCTCTGCTTTTGTTATAACAGGAGGCTCAACATGTGAACCCTTATTGAAAGGAGGCATTGGTTTTTGTTCTTTCTTTTTTGCTTTACCGAAAATAGAGCTGACTATGGCAATTATCACAAATATAATTAATTGTTCCATTTATTAGTACTGCTCCTTTCAGTTTTTATTCTTTAGGTTCATTTGTTTCTGATTTATCCGAGCCTACTTTAGAAATGGAGTCTCGCATAGCTGTATCTGCTTGAATGTTGCGGTAGTTCATGTAATCCATGATACCAAGATTACCCGAACGTAGTGCTTCAGCCATCGCCTGTGGTACTTCTGCTTCTGCTTCTACTACTTTCGCCTTCATCTCTTGAACGCGTGCAATCATTTCTTGTTCGTTTGCTACAGCCATTGCTCGACGCTCTTCAGCTTTCGCTTGGGCAATGTTTTTATCTGCCTGCGCTTGTTCAATTTGTAATTCAGCACCGATGTTTTTGCCGATATCAACGTCAGCAATATCGATCGATAAGATTTCAAATGCTGTCCCAGAGTCTAAGCCCTTTGCTAATACAGTTTGAGAAATCATATCAGGATTTTCTAGTACTGTCGTATGACTAGAGGCGCTACCAATTGTAGAAACGATCCCTTCACCTACACGGGCAATAACCGTTTCTTCACCTGCACCACCGACTAAACGTTCAATGTTCGCGCGCACTGTAATACGTGCCTTCGCTTTTACTTCAATCCCGTTCATGGCAACACCTGCAATAAATGGTGTTTCAATAACTTTCGGGTTAACAGACATTTGTACCGCTTCTAATACATCACGACCCGCTAAATCAATTGCCGCACAACGTTCAAATGTTAACTCGATATTTGCACGATGAGCTGCGATTAACGCATTGACAACTCGGTCGACATTACCACCTGCTAAATAGTGACTTTCAAGTTGATTAATCGTCACAGGTAAACCTGCTTTATGTGCTTTAATTAATGGGTTCACAATTCGTGATGGGATTACACGACGTAAACGCATACCGATTAATGTGAATATACTAACGCGGACACCTGCAGCAAGTGCAGAAATCCACAGTGCCACTGGTACAAAGGTAAAGAATACCGCGACAACAATGAATAATAAGACTAGCCCTACAATTGGACCAATTAAAGCTAAATCAAGTCCCATTTGTTATTCCTCCATCTCTTTTTCTGTTTGTCTCACAACTATACGTGAGCCCTCTACTTTAATAACTTCTACATGTTTCCCAGCATCAACATAGCCACCTTCCGATACTACGTCAATGCGTTCACTACCAAATAGCATTGTACCTGCCGGACGAAGTGGAGTAATCGCTGTACCTACTTTTCCGAGCAACTCTGTGCGATTCACGTTAGATACATAGCCCTCTTCCGTCGTTGTCGCATCCATCAAGACTAGCTTGTTTAAAACATGCAATTTTTTACCAAAAAATTTCATCAGGATCACCATTCCTATTATCGCTACAACAAGCGCAATGAAAATCGCTATAATCATTTGCATCATGTTTGCACCTGCCAGTATTAGACTTAGTAATATTAGCACACCACCTAAAATACCAACAATACCTCCGGGGACAAAAAATTCCGCAACAACAAGCGCTAAGCCTACAATAAATAAAAGTAATACTTCATAGCCTGCCAACCCCGCCACCATATGACCGAAGAAAAACAATCCAAGTGCTGACAACCCCATTATACCTGGAACACCAAAACCTGGCGAATATAGCTCAACTACAAGTCCCAAGCTTGCAATCGACAATAAAATTGGAACTATAATCGGATTCGTAATAAAACGAGCAATTTTTTCAGCAAAAGTAGGTTCAACCTGAACGATGTCACTGCCTTTTAATTTCGTTTTCTCTAAAAGATCTTGGAAATTCGAAACCGTCCCATTAGAATATCTAACTTTTTCTGCCTCCGAGGCAGATAAAGTTAATAATTTCCCTTCTCCTGCTCGAAATTCTGGTAAATCAACAGATGCATCAGCCATTGCTCGTGCATATTTTGGATAGCGACCTTTCGATTCTGCTGCTGCTTCCATTTGAGCAACCCAAGCACTATGAGCCTTTAAGTCTGCTGCATTTCCTGCCGAGTCAATAACTGCAGCCGCCCCGATCGTTCCATTTGGCACCATATAGATTTCATCCGCATGTAAGGCTAAAAAGGCACCTGCAGAATGCGCGTCTTTGTTAATATACGCAATCTTACGTATATCTGTTGCATCCATAAGCATAGCAATATCCCCTGCTGCATTCACGAAACCGCCAGGCGTATGAATGTCTAAAACAATCGCCTCTGCATCGTTTTCTTCCGCCTCTTTAAAAGCTCGTTCTAAAAATGCGTGAAGTCCTCGTTCTACTTCGTTATGAATAGGTATGTGGTAGACCTTACTACTAGCAAAAGCCGACGTTACTGGAAACGCTAACAAAAATGTCATCCAAATAACTAATAAATAGCTGAGGATTCTTCGTCTTCGCATCTTTTTCCCTCCCTTCTAACATGCTTCTCTCCTGTATTTACGACTGACCAACCAAAAAGTTTCATAAATCTTAATAATTTTATTATACAGTGATTTTTTTATCTGTGGTGCCTTAATAAACATATAGCTTGTACTATCAGTATGTAACATAAAAGCCGAATGAATCTCAGGGATCACATTCGGCTTCTCCAATATGTACGTAAATTTGAGAGTTTAAAGTAAAATACCTGAAATTAATCGACATGCGATTAATTCCAGGTATATCTTTGTCTGCTCAGTGAATCATACAATTGCGTGTTATGAACGTAGGGATTTTTAATGGGAAATTAAATTACCACTTACGTTTACGTGCAGCTTCTGATTTCTTTTTACGTTTTACGCTAGGTTTTTCGTAGAACTCGCGCTTTCTAACTTCTTGAATTGTACCACTTTTTGATACAGTACGTTTGAAGCGGCGAAGAGCATCTTCAAGCGATTCGTTTTTGCGAACGACAGTTTTTGACATCTCTCTTTCCCTCCCTCCGAACACACGTCAATACACAAATAGGCAAATAACCATTTGCTGTGTACTAAAGAATTATAACGTATTGTCTAAAAATGGTCAATAGAAAGTGTACGAATTAATCTAATGAATTTTTGGCTTTATTACCTTAAGAATTTTCAACATACTTTTGGACAACAATAAACAAACATAGTTTTTTACTTTAGGTTCATGAGGAGAATAAAATGAAAACATTCAATAATAAATTAAATCCTCCAAAAATACTTGTATTGGGCTTTGCTGTCATCATTTTAGCCGGAGCATTTTTCTTAACACTCCCCATTGCAACCGCCGATGGTAATGGTCTTTCATTTTTAGATGCTTTATTTACTGCCACCTCTGCTACCTGTGTAACTGGACTGGTTGTTGTAGATACTGGTACTACATTTTCGATATTTGGAGAATTAGTTATTCTTTTTCTGATTCAAATTGGCGGATTAGGTTTTATGACATTCGCGACGTTATTATTTTTGCTTTTAGGAAAAAAAATATCTTTAAAAGAAAGGCTTTTGTTAAAGGAAGCATTTAATAACGTTACAATCGCTGGTCTCGTTAAATTAGTTAAAAGGATACTATTATTTTCAGGACTAATTGAACTAATAGGTGGTTTAATTTTATCTATTCGTTTTTCATTCGATATGCCTGTAGGTAAAGCCTTTTATTTCGGTTTTTTCCATGCCATATCCAATTTTAATAATGCCGGATTTGATTTAATGGGTAACTTCAAAAGCTTGACAATGTACGTGGACGATCCTTTCGTAGTATTAACTATTTGTGCACTTATTACGATTGGTGGATTAGGGTTTATTGTTATCAATGAACTATATGAATACCGAGGAACGAAACGACTTTCAGTGCATACAAAAATTGTACTAACTACAACGTTTATTTTAACAGTTGGCTCGACGCTTTTAATTTTCTTATTTGAATACGGAAATAGCAAAACTATTGGATCGCTATCTGAATCAGGCAAAATTCTTGGTCCATTATACCAAGCTGTTACATCAAGAACTGCCGGCTCTAATACCCTTCCTATTGGTGATTTAACACATTCAACACTATTTTTAATAATTTGGCTAATGTTCATTGGAGCGGGTTCAGGATCAACTGCTGGAGGTATTAAAATAACTACTTTCGCAATTTTAATTGCTACGATGTGGTCTCAACTAAAAGGGAAAGAAGATGTTGTGCTTTTTAGACGTAGAATTGTACATGAAACGATCTTAAAAGCTTTAACTGTCACAATGTGTGGAATGATGATTGTCGTACTAGTTACCATTGTCTTAAGCCTTATTGAACAACGTCATAGTTTTATGATGTATTTATTTGAGGCTACCTCTGCATTCAGTACCACTGGGCTTTCAATGGGGCTAACACCCGAGCTATCAAGTGGTGGCCGTCTTCTTATCATATTAACAATGTTCGTAGGGAGATTGGGCCCATTAACAATTGCTTTCGCCATCACAAAACGTCGAAAAACAGAAGCTTTCCGTCATCCAAAAGGAAATATTATGATTGGCTGAGATCCCCACCCCTAAAGGGACAAGTTGACTAATGTCAGTAACACCTTTCAGACAATTAAGATAGCAAATGCTACCTTTTGTCTGATATCACTTTCATCCCATATCTAAAGATGGCTACACCTTGCATGAGCTTTCTCGTTCGGCAAATCTGTAACCATAATAAAGGAGCAAAAGTACAAATGACTATCAAACAATATGCTGTCATCGGTCTAGGTAGGTTTGGAGTAAGCGTAGCCCGCAAATTGAATGAAGCTGGGCATGAAGTTTTAGGAATTGATATAAATGAGGAAAGAGTCGATGATGCCGAACCTTACGTGACACATGCAGTAGTTGCTGATACGACAGAAGAAAAAGCACTTAACTCCATTGGGATAAGAAATTTCGATTGTGTCATCGTTGCAATCGGTATAGATATGCAATCAAGTATTTTAACTGTCTCATTATTAAAAGAGCTAGGTATTAAAAAAATAATTGCAAAGGCTCTTGGAAAAAGACATGGACAAGTTCTAGACAAAGTTGGTGCCGATTGGATTATTTACCCTGAGCGCGATATGGGGGAGCGAGTAGCCAATCAGCTACTTTCACCTAATATGCTAAATTATATTGAATTGTCAAAAGATTACAGTGTAGAAGAAATTATGATTCCTTCTAAAATGGCTGGCCAAAATTTACGGGATTTAGACATACGAGCGAAATATAATGTCAGTGTTATTGCCATAGTTCGAGATGGTAATATAACCATCTTACCCTCTCCAGATCAGATTATTGAAGAAAGAGATATATTAGTTATGATTGGCCATAGAAAGGATCTTACTGTATTTTCAAATGTTGAGTAGAAATAAGGCTAAAACAAAAAATAGGCTGCGTCAAAAGGGATTTTCCCTTGAAACAGCCCGCTACTTTTTTCTCAATTATACCTGGGTTTAAGCTTGCACTAAAAACTCTTTCATGCGTTGTTGCTGCCGCTTCGCTTTCGCACAGATAAAACATTGTTGCTGCCGCTTCGCTTTCGCACAGATAAAACATTGTTGCTGCCGCTTCGCTTTCGCACAGATAAAACATTGTTGCTGCCGCTTCGCTTTCGCACAGATAAAACATTGTC
>NZ_JBHVUJ010000001.1:512511-547988 GCF_042884205.1 Lysinibacillus sp. NPDC058147 | reverse complement strand
TTGCTGCCGCTTCGCTTTCGCACAGTATAAAACATTGTTGCTGCCGCTTCGCTTTCGCTACAAAAACCATTTGCTGAAAAAAGAAGTTAAAAGATTTTCTGACTATCCCTATCGTCTTTTAAAATTTCTACAGCCTCTCTGAAACGTAGAGAATGGACGATTTCTCGTTCCCGTAAAAATTTCAAGCTATCATTCAAATCAGTGTCATCCGATAAGTCAATAAGCCACTGATATGTCGCTCGTGCTTTTTCTTCAGCTGCGATATCCTCATACAAATCAGCAATAGGATCCCCTTTAGCCTGAATATAAGTTGCCGTAAACGGTGATCCAGCTGCATTCTGATAAAATAATGCACTGTCATGATTGGCATAATGCTCTCCAAGACCAGCCTCTTTTAGCATCTCTGGAGTGGCATCCTTCGTAAGTTTATAAATCATCGTGGCAATCATTTCTAAATGAGAAAATTCCTCTGTTGCGATATCTGTTAACAATCCAACCACTTTATCAGGAATAGTATAGCGCTGATTCATATACCGAAGTGCTGCTGCTAATTCTCCATCTGCACCACCATACTGCTCAATTAAATACTTAGCTAGCATAGGGTTACATGTACTCACCCTCACTGGATACTGGAGCTTCTTTTCGTAATACCACAAAAAAATTCCTCCTAGTTACTCATAATCAATTATGGCGCGACATAGTTGCTTCCAGAACGCTACATAAACATTAGTAGCTATCGTTTCACTTTCGCTACTAAAAACACTCTCTGAAAGAAGTTAGACTTGCCATGGCCAAGGTGTTTCTACCCAATTAAAAGGATAATTTGAATAACTTCTCCCAAAATTCATAAGCGGTCCAAATTTTTGCTCAAATTCAACCTTAAGTCGCATACTTATTTCAGTGTTTTCATTAAATTGCTGAATAGCATCATAATCGTGAGGATGAGTATCTAAATAAAGATTTAATTCCACTATTACAAAATCAATGGCTTGTATTTCTTCAAGTAGCTTATAAAATTCAGGTGGCATCTCTATCTCTTTACTCATTCTTCATCCCTCCTTTTTGGGGATTTGGATAGGGGCTAAATAATTGAGGCCATAACGTGCCAGATCTGAGAGCTTCTCTAGGGGTTTGATATTGTGGTAGCCCAGGCGGTTGAAAACCAATATATAATTGAGGCGGTGTAGAGAAACTTTTAACCCTTATAGGTGGACATGGATCGAACGGGCTAATAAAAGGCTTCCAATATTTATATTGCGTAAACATTGTATCCTCCCTTCTGTAATCAATTACATCAGTGGAGTATATGAGGTAGATTAAATTATTATTCAGACTAGTGTTATGAGTCTTGCGGAAGTCAAACTAGTTACTATTCATAGCAGCAGATTTGAAAGAAAGATTTTTTCACCCTAAAAGCGTATTAGAAAAAGGATTATGTAATGTCTTACTCAAATTAAACTACACTCATACGAATCAGGGTCGCACGTCTTAGGTAATAACTCGCGTGACAATATCCTTAGAACACATAAAGAAGCTCGCATTTTGAAAAACGCGAGCAACATTTTGTAGTTGATTATACATTTAAGTTCTGTACGGTAAGAAAAATTTATTATCCTTTACGCATTGCCCTGATCAAACTTTATTAAAATTGATCGTATTATCTTTAAAGAGTTATACCAAGAAAATATCCTATAGAAATAAAAATAATTACCCATGTTAAAGCTCCAAAACAAGCGAAAGCGAGGTAAGTCCTAAAATTCATCTGTGTTATTCCAGACATGTAGCTCGTTACATGTCTAATACCTGGAACATAATACCCTATAATTATTGTCCATGGTCCAAAACGATGAAACCATCGTTCAACTTTAGTAAACCGTTTATTATTGAGACCAAACCATTTTCCATACTTTAATATTATTGGTTTCCCTAATTTATTACCAATTAAATAGCTAATGATCATACCAGTAGATGACCCAAGAAAGCTTAAAATTATACTCAATAGATAGTTTAAATGCCCTTCTTGGCACATAAATCCCACAAACGTCATCAAGATCTCATCGGGAATTGGTAAGCCAATTATTCCTAAAGATAAGAGTAAAAATATAGCAAGATATCCATATTGACTTATAAAACTGCTTATGAATTCCACAGATAGTTTCTCCTTTTTTAATACAATTCGTTACCTTTATCATCAAACATCATATATTTCCCCATTTTTTGCTTAAGAATAATTATTAAAAAAAGGCAATTAAGATCAATTAATAGTAGTTAACAGAGGATCGCCCCGATAATTCTACGCATTCAATCTTTCTATGTTATCGATGTTACTAGGTTATGTAAGAATTTATTTCGTATCTATACAATGTTCTTATAAAGAGAAAATTAATTAGTTCAATAATCAATAGTTATAAAAACATAAAAATTATAAATTTCCTCCCTAACATTTTTGCAATTACTCTTCATAATACATCATCTACTAGGAGTTAAAAAGAGGGGTATTATGGATGAAACAATTACAATAAATCAATTGGTTATAATTTTTGATGTAAATCATCACTAATTAGGGAAATTATCAACTTGCTCAAATTTTAACATTATTCAGCGGATGTCATGGAAATTGGATAGGAATTCTTTGTTGTATGCACAAAGGCTATTCCAGACGCAGTTATGCCTAGGCATAATTGATCATTGAGGGGTTTCAATTACGGGGATTATAGAAGTTAAGTCACACGTATTGTACAATAAAAAATCGTAAACATGTACATGGGGCTAGTTCTTAAAGAACAGCCCCGTAATATTTACTATAAGTATTTTCTATTAATAATTAGAATCTGCAATTAATCCATTCATAATTGCTACTCCAGAGCTTGCTCCGATACGAGTTGCCCCAGATTCAATCATCTTTTTCATATCCTCTAGGCTTCGTACACCACCAGAAGCTTTAACACCTAAATCCGGGCCTACTGTTTTACGCATTAAGGCAATATCTTCTGCTGTTGCGCCTCCAGTAGAAAAACCAGTTGATGTTTTCACATAATCAGTACCTGCTGCCACAGCTAGCTCACATGCTTTTACTTTTTCTTCCTCAGTTAGAAGGCAAGTTTCAATAATTACTTTTACAAGCGCACTGCCTTTTGCCTCTTCAACAACTGCAGCAATATCTGCTTGTACAAGGTCATAGTTTTTATCCTTTAATGCACCGATATTTATAACCATGTCTACCTCTTGAGCACCGTTTGCAATCGCATCTTTCGCCTCGAATGCTTTAACAGCTGGCGTGTTAGCACCTAAAGGGAAGCCAATTACAGTACAAACTAAAACATCTGAGCCTTGTAATAGCTCGCTGCTATAATTTACCCAAGTTGGATTTACACAAACAGAAGCAAAATTAAATTGTTTTGCCTCTGCACATAATTTTTCGATTTGCTCTTTCGTTGCTTCAGCCTTTAATAATGTGTGATCAATCATACGAGCGAAATTTTGTTCCATTTTTATTAGACTCTCCTTCTATCGATAAGTTGTACGTACCTCTCTGGCATCATAACATTTTTTCACGTTGCCGTCTAATTTCTTTCCAAATTTAGATGTATTCTATTTCTTTAGAAAACCAGTAAACTTGTGTAATTTAAGACATTAGAAAGCCAACTATAGATACATTTATTTGTAATCTGATTGATGTATCTTCAACAATTGGTAGAGACAGTACAATTATTTCTAACTAAACGTTCAAATTAAAGTCTCGTTTGTTAAAACAAAACGTCTACAATGTTTTGATTAAGATACTTGCAATAACTACTGATCCTACTGTTACCGTCGTAAAACCACCTATTAACATTGGCGTTAATATTTCATTTAATATTATTTCTTCTTCCTCTTTATTTCTACCTACACTTCTACTAATCTCCTCACACACAAGGTAATCACCCGGGAACCCAACTGTGGCTGTTAATGCTACTGGAAGACCTTTCAAAGGATCCCATTTAAATAGTTTTGATCCTAAAAATCCCCCTATAAAAATACCGAATATTCCGACAATCATAATTAAAAATGTTTCAGGAAGACGACTAATAAACATACTAAATGTTATGTCATTCATAGTAGCAATAATTAAAAATATGAGTCCAGCCATCCCCACTGTAAAGGCATTAGCACGCTCCATAGCACGCTCTGGATATAGACCTAATAATCTACCACCAATTCCAATCGCCAATGACCATAAACTATACGGTACACCAGTTAATCGATCTAAAACCATTGCCAATGCACCACCGATAAATAATAAGAAAAGAAGAATAAGATTAGTTTGATATTTCTTAGGAATCAAAGTGTCACTGCGTTCCTTTACATTTTCCATAGAGATAACTTCCTCTACATCAACATCCAAAGTAGCAGCTGTATAAGTTTTAGAATCAATTGTTCCTCTAAACTTTAAGGCATATCGACGTAATAAATTTGCTGAAAGCGGCATACCAAATAGAGATTGTAACGATAGTATTAAAGCTGAAATTGTCACTAGACTTGTCAAGCCCATTTCTTTTAGCCCCTGCGAGGTCACAAGAAAAGCAATGACTCCACCAGTTAATGGACCTGTTCCCGCAACAGCGCTTTCATAATCAAAAATCATAGGAATCAAAAGAAGAATTAAGCTTGCACCAACAATAATGCCCATCAATGAAATGACCACTGCCCTCCATTGACTACGAATAGTATTCAGTGGAATTAGTGTGCCCATATGAATGATGATCGGAGCTGTTCCTAATACAGCACCAACTTCAATAAATTTGGAGTCACTGATAAGGTTCTTTGGTATTATTCCCGTCCAAATTAACACCAGATAGCCAACTATAGCGACTAGAAACATAGAAACCCTGGCTCTTGTCAAAATTGAAATGATTTCCCCCAATGCGATTAATGACATGATAATCATTGTTGCAATAACTGGTTCATGTATCATCTTTTTCATCCCCTTTGTTTATCTATTTTTCATTGAATGTAGATTGATTTTTCATTCATCATTTCTGTTCCCTCTATCTCTAATAATTTAAAAGATGATTGAACAAACAATTCCACACCAATCTCTAATGCTTCTTCATCAATTGTAAAGCGTGGATGATGGTGCGGATGAATTATCCCCTTATTTTGATTTCCAGCTCCCACAAATATGAAGCAACTTGGGCGTTCATCTGAAAATGCGGAAAAATCCTCACCGCTCATCAATGCAGGTAGTCTTAGTAAATTATCCTTCTCCCATATTTCAACTACTACTTCTTCTATCAATTCTCTAACCCTATCGTTATTTATAACTGAACTGTAGCCAAAATGATAATCAATCTCAAATGATGAATTATGTGCTTCCGTAACGCCCTTAACAACTTTTTTTATTAAATCTGGAACTTGTTGACGAATTTCAGGATTAAGGCTTCGAACCGATCCACTTATAATAGCAGTGTCAGGAATGACATTATAAGCACTCCCACTATGAAACTTCGTTACAGATACTACTAATTTTTCAAGTGGATCAAGATTTCTTGAAACAATATGCTGAAGATTGTTGATTACTTGTGATCCAATTGCAATTGGATCAATCGTTAAATGAGGTTCTGAAGAATGGCCTCCTCTTCCTTTTATTTTTATATCAAATGTATCGCTTCCAGATGTAGCAGCCCCATGACAGATCCCAATTTTACCGATTTCGATAGTGGACGCAAGATGGATTCCAATCACTTCATCCACCCCTTCTATTACACCCGCTTTTACCATTTCTTGTGCACCTCCTGGAAATAGCTCTTCAGCATGTTGAAATAAAAAGCGTACCTCCCCCTTAATTAAATTTTTTAATTGTGTAAGAACCTTTGCTGCGCCGAGTAACATCGCTGTATGCCCGTCATGTCCACAAGCATGCATCACGCCTGGATGCTTTGATACAAAGTCAAAATTATTTTCTTCTACAATTGGAAGCGCATCCATATCTGCTCGCAATGCAATAACTTTACCTGGATTAGGACCAATTAATCGAGCCATAACGCTTGTTTTAGTTGGACGTGAAATTTCTAAACCTCCAAAAGTCTGTAATGTTTCATAAACAAACTGTGCTGTTTTATCTTCTTGAAAAGATAACTCTGGATATTTATGTAAAAACCTTCGCCATGCAATTACCTCCTCTTTAGTAGTCCCTACTAATTGTTGAATCATCATTATTAAAGACACACTTCTCAACTCCCATTATTATTTTTATTTAAGGACTATTTAAAGAAAAATTTCCTTAAAAGAAGTATAAGAGTTCATGCATTTAATTACAAGATTTTTCTGAAAAGTACAAATAAAAAAGTAACGACCAAAATAAAAAGCACCTAAATATTTAGGTGCTTATAACAATCGATAAATTTTCGTTGGTCTTCCACGAGTGGCATACGTCTCTTGACCAATGCATTGTGCCAAATCAACTTTGCACATGTCTGTAACGATACGTCTTACATTACGCTCTGTCATCTCAAGGTGTGTCGCAATCTCCTTTGTTGTAAAATCATTCCACCCCATTTTTTGTATGAGGGCCACTATTTTTTTATATGTTTTCACACTGATGTTACCTTTTTGTAACTTTTCAATAAGAATTTCATTTTGTGTACGACTAGTATATTGCAGTTCCTCTTTTTTACCTGGGGACTCTACAATTAGTCCATCTTCTTGAACAATGACAATTTCACGTTTCTTCATTGCTTTAGAATGCTGAATAGCACGAAAAGCATTAATTTCTGCCGAATAAGCCGTTTCTCCAAACCCAATACCGACCGCAACAGTAGTATCTGCTTCAAACGCCAATCTTTGAACCGTTTCTTCAAGTGTAAAGATTTCTCTTTCAATAGCACCACGGGAACTAAAAATCATATATCTTCCATTTCCTTTATCAGAAAAAGAGCCATTAATTCTCTCTCCAAGTTGAATTAACATTTCTTTTAGTCGAAGTTCTAAATACTGTAGATTATAAGGTGTTTTCATTTCCTCAGCTACTTTGTTAAAATACTCAACTTCAATGATTTCAACTCCTATTTGAGTATCTTTAAAATAAGAAGCTTTTACTTTTTCAGAAAGAATCCGAAGTGATTGACGTATTTCCATTGTACTCATTGACATTTTGTAAGCTGGAACTCCCTGTTCTCTTAGCGTTTCACACACGGATGGGAAACAAGTTAGAGCACCTTCTGTCTTCCCCTCATTCCATAAGTTCAAGTGAAAACTTAACAATTCATTTGTATCTACATCTAACTCAAACATTTTTGTATAAATCGTTGGATTATTTATAGATAACTGTGACATACCTTCTTTACTAATATTATTTACGATCATAGTATCAATACTTAGCTTCTCAATAATATGATTCTGTTCATAGATCATCTCTAATAAAGCTTTATAAAGACCTGATTCTGCAGCAGGAACATGCACCATTATTTTATCTGCGCCTAATTTCCTTTTGGCAATTTCATATGGAAGTGGACCAGAAAAAAACCAAGCGTGTATTTGAAAATTGTGTTCTTCAATAATCGTCTCTACTTCCTCAATTTCTACATAAGGAAGGGATATGAATTCTAAATCATTTTTATATTCTTCTGCTAAGTCTAATATTTGTGCGATAGAAGTTTTTAGTCCAACTAATCCAATTTTGTACATTTGTTTACCTACTTCCTTTATCAGTTGAAATAAGGTCAAGTTCATTTAAATAAATATTGATAGTAATCTAATTGCACTTATATATTATTTTAGCATGTTATTTGTAGGAAAAATACGCGATATCTTTAATTGAAAACATAGTAAAACACCGTCCAAAATTTTGAACGGTGTTTATTCATTGTACTCTATTTTATTTTACTGTTTCTAATACACGAACAAATTGTCCTTTAGAATGTGGATATCCAGCTTGAGTAATTTTCACTTTCACAAGCTGACCGATTAGGCTTTCAGGACCTTCAAATACTACTTTTAAGTAATTATCTGTATAACCTGTTAAAAGCCCTTCCTCATCGCTTCCATCATGCACGAATTCTTCAGGAATTACCTCTAGTACTTGATCTTCAAAGCGAGAAGCATACTCCTTCGCTAATTGGTCATTTAACGCAATTAGACGGTGAACACGTTCATTTTTAATGTCCTCGTCAATTTGGTCCTCCATACGCGCAGCTGGTGTGCCTGTACGTGGAGAAAACGGAAATACGTGTAATTCAGAAAACTTATGATCACGAATAAAGTTATACGTTTCCATAAACTCTTCTTCAGTTTCTCCTGGGAAACCAACGATTACGTCAGAAGTGACAGCCAAGTCCGGTAAAGCTTCATGTAGTTTAGTTAAGCGTTCACCGAAGAACTCCATTGTATACTTACGGCGCATACGTTTTAAAACTGTGTCAGAACCAGATTGGATAGGAATGTGTAAGTGGTTGACAACGATATTTGATTCACGTAAAACTTCAATCACTTCATCTGTTAATTGACTAGCCTCAATTGAAGAAATACGAAGACGTTTTAAGCCTTTCACATTGGCCTCTAAATCACGTAGTAATTGCGCTAAGTTATAATCTTTTAAGTCTTGTCCATAGCCACCTGTATGAATACCAGTTAGAACAATTTCAAGATACCCCGCATCCACTAGTTGTTGCGCTTGGTTCAATACTTCTTGAGGATCACGAGAGCGCATTAACCCACGTGCCCATGGAATAATACAAAACGTACAGAAGTTATTACAGCCTTCTTGTATTTTTAAAGATGCGCGTGTACGGTCTGTAAACGCAGGCACATCTAATTCTTCATAGACGCGATTTTTCATAATGTTGCGTACAGCATTAATCGGTTGGCGCTCAGTAAGATATTGGTCTATGTAGCCAAGTAATTTAGTACGATCCTGTGTTCCTACAACAATATCAACACCAGGAATCGCCATAATTTCTGCTGGAGATGTTTGAGCGTAGCATCCTGTAACACAAATGACAGCGTCTGGGTTTTGACGAATAGCTCGTCGAATAACTTGACGTGATTTTTTATCCCCTGTATTCGTTACAGTACATGTATTAATGACATATACGTCCGCTTGACGATCAAACTCTGTTCGTTCATAGCCTTCTTCTTTAAATAGCTGCCAAATCGCTTCTGTTTCATAATGATTCACTTTACAACCTAGAGTATGAAAACTCACGATTTTCGATCGCTCGTTACTCATAATATATATCATCCTTTCAAGAGTACATTACAATAAATAAAATTATTAACGTGTCTTATAATAGCACAAATAAATATAATGAGCCTAGTTTTTTAGCTAGGCTCATTATTATTGTATAAAATCCAAAAACATTAAAGGCGTGGTGACGTCCAAGGTGACTTGTTAAAGACAAATTCGGTTCAGTTTAAACATTTCTAAATGCAAAAATTAAAAGCATTTCAACAGAGGTTTAATACGATGCACATTAATGTAATAAATCCACATAAATATTACCATGAGTGTAAAATAAAGACTATACTCTTGAATGTGGTCCTAATTGATAATTACATTTCATCATAAAAAGTAACACCTTGTTTGATGTGACCTTGCATTAACTCAAGAAAATATATACTTCAACAGTATTAAGTTCTTCTACATACACAAAGTCCCGTCTCTCTACTTTGTAAAATGAATTTTCCAACCCTACTTTATCTCCTACATTAGGCAATACAGGTATCGTGTTAGTAAACGTTTTAAGATGACATTTGCCATTTGCTTCACAATAAGTTATGGATAACTTTTTCATTGGTAATCACTCCTTCTACATTAATCATATTGTAGACGGATACCAATAATACAAAGAGACTACCAATTTAGTAGCCTCTCATGCTTGAAGGTAATACTTGTAAATCGAAAATATCTAAAATAATTGTATTTTCTATAATTGTCTTTTTATTAGTGATTTTGTTAGTATCATACTTCTCTATGAGAGTGAAATATTAAGTCTTAAGCAATTTACCAAGGTAGTAACAAAGAACTTTTTTAACTTTGTTACTACCTTATTTTTAATATTTATTTCTTACAAACATCCCACACAAGCATCTCTTCTAGCACAACTATACGACACCACTACAACTGTAACCGTAAAACATCGGCGCCAAAAAAAGTACTGACATCGAATGAATCGCTTCTTTCAAATCCCTTTGGGCTGTATGTTCATGAACATTATGCAAATCTGCTATTTCAGAATATGTCATTTTTTCATCGTTTATATAAAAATGCATATGTGTTTATCTTCGTACCGCTTCTGCTCCTATGTGTTTGCAATCCATCTCATAGACTTTATTCATATTATCTATGAACCGTATCATAGCAAGAGTAGGTGCCTCATTTCTTTTCATAGATTCTAATGTAAGATATTCTTTATCAGGAGTGATTATTTCCTCTTGCTCCCCATCTTCTAAATCCATACTCTCATTCATTTATAGTACACTTTTAAATGACGGTAATTTTCCAACTTTATTCTCGTATTGAAAAGTCGTCTGTCTAATCTTTTAGTTTTTTCTTCTTGTTGCAGCTCGTTAAACTTTGCAATTGCTACCTCAGCTATTGCAGCAATTTGTTCTTGTGCGATATTAGACATAGGTACACCACGCAACTTGTACAAATCTATAAAACTTGATAATTAGTGCCGATTTAGATATTGAGCATTCTTGCAAACGAGTACAAATGAATACATGAAGCAATTCGATATTCTCAACTTCAACCTCAACCTTTAAGCTTTCTTCCAACGATCCTCTATGAAATCTAAACATCTGCATAGTAATCACTACTGCTTTCATTGCTCATATTGTGCAGTAATTCACTTTCCTGCTTTATAGGACTCAAAAAGTTCAATTAAAGCTGATGTGGCTTCTTCATTCAAAGAATACATACTATTTATATAAAACCTCCCTGTATTTGCGCTAGCGTAATACCATAAATCAATCTTATCTTTTGAGTCGTTTGCATATATTACTTCAATCTCATACAATGGACCTTCATCTGTATGAGGCCCTGATAAAATAATGGCATTTTGCATTGCATTTTTAATAACGTTGATTTCAACAGTATTTTCAATTTCTCGTCTATACCCCGCATTTGAACCTTGTCCGATTACATTTATTTTTCGAATTTCACTAGCAAACTCAAAGGATTTTACTTCAGTTTTTACTTCTCCATTACACCCTACAAGAATCAACAAAACGAATGTATATAACAATTTTTTCATTGAACCTCAAATCTCCTCTAATTTGTTTTATAAATTAGACTTGAAATTCACGACATAGTTACAAATAGTTACAAACTATAGCAATAGGTAAGACTTTGAAGTTATCTCCATCTTTTCCCCTGCTCCACACCGTACGTGAACCTTTCAGCTCATACGGCGTTCCATCTTATTCTTTTAGACTAAAGCAACTAAATTACATTTCTTACGAAATTGGTTTAATTTCTCCAATTGTTTACCATCCAATCGGAGGAGGCTCTTATCTCTTTCAATCGTCTCTGTTTCTGTAGCGTGTATTAATTTGTGAACATTTTTATGCATTATTACAAGGTTCTTAAATTCATCTGTACCTCCCATATGGCGAGGGATTTTGTGATGACAATGGACGTCTTCTGCTACTAAGAATTCTCCTGTTATCGAACATTTACCTGACTGCATGGATTATCTGGATATTCGGTTATCGGAGTACTCAAGAGAATCCCTCCTTGCGGAGTTCCTTTGGTTGGGATTCCAATACCTTTTATAGGTGCTTTTAGCATTTTTGATACTACACTTAACACCCTTCTATCACAGATTCCTATATTGTACATTTGTTTTAACAGCTTTGAGTGACTGACATTATCAAAGAAACCTTGAATATCTATGTCTACTACATGTTGATTTAATGCAATATTAGCAAGAAATTGACATCTCCCCATCGCATGATGAGTTGACCTATTTGGTCTAAAACCATATGAATGGTTGTAAAATCTAGCTTCACAGATGGGTTCTAGTATTTGTTTGAACATTTGTTGTAAAGTCTATCTCTCATAGTCGGAATCCCTAGTGTTCTAGTTTTCCCATTTGGTTTTGGTATCTCTACCCTTCTGACTGTTTGAGGTTTATAATATTTTAATGTTGTTCTTATTTCATCAACAAACGTTTCCACATCTTCTATTTTATATTGCTCTATGGTGATACCATCTGTACCAGCAGTTTTTGAGCCTGTATTAGCCTTAATATTGCGATAGGCTAATAGAATATTATTTTTAGATATGATATGTTCATATAAATTTAAACCTTTAGTTGCATTGTTCTTACTTCTTTCGTAAAGGTCGTCAAATATACTTTGCATATCATAATATTCTGCATGTCGTAGTGTTGTACTCACCGATGGTGTGTTGCCCCTTTCATGCGTGTAGGAGTATCAGATAATTCGTTTCAGCTCAACATGACGGCTTTCATTCCGAATTTCGGTTAATCAGTTGTGGCTGTGATAACAGCCTCCCATTTCATGAATAAACATTTATAGGGAAACGTTTCGCCCCCTGCACAATATGTTTCAAATAATCCTTAATGATGGTAGATATGCACCTTTGTAATTGGAACGCTAGCAAATGTTAATTTGGTCATTAGAATTCCCGTCAGAATAAAAGCTGTTGCTATAACTAATCTTGGAGGCGTTTAAATTTTAAATAAAATTAATAACCCAAGAATAATCCAATACATAATAAATAGAATTTGGTACATTATTTTTACTGTCTCTATGTTACCAACCTCTTTTTTAGATAATGTTTACCTCCGGCGCAAAATACCCTTAATTATCGTTTTATTTGTATTCCTGCTTTTTTTTATTGATCTGCTATTTCGTTCATCATCCTAACTGCTAAATCATGTGACTGCATCAATTTTAGGATCAATGGTAAGTGCGTTTAGCATATGATAAAAATCCTCTGATAAAGTTAATTCCATTTCGTTTTCTTTGTTAATGTGCATGAAACACACCTCACTCCCATACTCTTTTGTAATCCCTGAATAACTCTACATGAGTCATTTTTCTTTTCTTTTGCAAACAATCCGTACATTCCTCATAAATGATGTAGGCCTTCTAAATCCTCATACCATACATGAATTAATTCTTCTTTGGTTTCATGCTCAAATAGAAAGTTATATGTTTTTCTTACTTCTACTAGTTCCCCTGGACACTGATAAAAGGATTATCATGCTGCTTCCTTCTAGCTTCATCATTTGAAAATTCCAGTTAAGTTAAACGCGTCACTAATGATCAGCAATCGTTTTTCCAAAGGTAGCGACAACCACTTTTTAAATATCAATACCTAAATCTCTGCCCTGATAAATTTCGTCATAATAAACGGCAAATCTTAAAATCAATTGCTTTTTATCCCTCTGTGGTTTTCTCCACATCTTTTATACATCCTCGATAAAGACCGCTTCCAGCAAACCATTGATCTTTTACGATTGTTTTGTTGCATTCCTCATGGGCCTTTTCCTTTCTCGATTTTCTCTACGCAAACAAAACACGTATGAACCTTTCGTGTTATCACCATTTTTTATTTCGGATGTATATTATCGGTACTCCATCCTTTCAATTCCATTGCAGTCATTCAGTATCATAAATTGAGTAATCACATCGGTTCATAGGCTGTTCCACTAAAACCAAAAACAGCAGCTATTTTATCCTTCTTAATCCATTTAATTTAATTAAGACACCTACTATTCCCCACATCATTTTACAACCCTCTAACTCCTCCCAATACCCTTGTAAGAAATCAATTTCTTTGGATATTAAACTAAAAAAGGCAGTTGAAAATTCAACTGCCTACTCAAATATTGGATTTTATCAGTGCATTATATATTCCATGGTTGTTTTTCCAAATACAGAGAACTACCTTTACTTGTGCTGCTCCTCTAAAAACTAGAGTTTAGCTAGGAGGAGTAAGTCCGAAAAGATTAGGAGTTATTATATCAGTGCCAGCTCCAAGGCGGACTTGTTGAACTTGCAGTACTTTTACAGTAAGCTCTAGCACGATTTTTTCACGTAATGTGCTGAAAGTCCCTTCTGGTGCTGCCATTTTTGGTGAGAAATCAAGTTCAAAGAAGTTTGCAGCTACTAACTCGCCAAATGGTTGTTCATTGTATTTAACGAGATTTTGGAAGAAAGCCTTATCCAATCGAGCATCCATTTGTGTTTTTTCATTAAGGAAGTTCGCTTCGGCAAACTCGGAAATCCCTAAGATTGGAGTAGAACCTCCAGGCGTTTGAGGGAAAGTAAGGTCTGTAAAACCTGAAAACGGAACATCGGCAATTCTATCACGAAGTGCCCCATTACATGCTGATGAAGCATACTCTATATTTTTGCGAATATGTCCCGCAACAAACAATTTAGCTCTTGTTACCGCAAAAAAATCAGTGTTGTCAACACGTGTAAAAGCAACCGGTACTAATTTAACCTGATTTAAGAATACATTTTTTTTCACTCTTTTGATTTCAGTTGCTGCAGGAGTGAGCGTAATATCTGACTCCACAACGATCTGAAGTGTTGGTTCTGAAAGTACCACCGGAACTTTAATAGTCGGAGCCGTAACCGGTGTAACGACTACTGGAGTAGTAGCACTCGTTAAAGGAATTTGTTCAGTTGATGCCACTGGGCAAGGTTCGGCTTTACTAACATGATTCACTTGACTATCTAATTGATCACTCAAAATGTTCCCTCTTTTCATTTTTTTTATGAGAGTACTCATATCGCTAGAATATGTAGGGATTTAATCCATACATGGACATATACACTAGTTTTTTAAAAAAGAATTTTTTTGAGCAGAGATAAAAGTTCAAGCATCCTTTAGATCCTTGGCACTCGAATTTTCTGTGCTTGTTGCAAATGAATGATTATTTCTAATACAATGTTTTGACACATTTGGTTTGAATGTATTAATGACTCATTTTGTACAGGTACTGCATTCCCAATGTGAGATGTTGTATATTCAATACTCTGATGAATATAACCTTCAATAAATAAATTCCCCCTCAATGCTGAACATGTCCCATTACCTAATGATTGAGAAAACTGATTAGGAACGAATTTACAATTAGTTAATACTACCTCATTCGAGATATCTTTAACTCCCACAATTCCTTTTTCAAATACGATATTCTCTTCAAGGCATATTTCTATTTTATATTCCCCTACTACAACTGGAACTTTAATGTGCATAAAGTCATCGGAACTGTAAGAGTGATAATTGGTTACTCCTTTTTTAATTAATTGTGTGTTATGTAAGGGAACTACAACTGATTTAGACGGATTACTCTTCTGATTTTTTTTATCATAAGTATCAGTTTTCATTAAAAATAGTATTTGATTAATTTTTGAGTGAACCAACCGACAATCAGGTTGTTCAGGATAATCCGTTATAGTACTAAATAGTTTGGTTTCAAATTGCGGAGTAAGATGATTGTCTGGATCAATAAAATCAAATGTATTTTTAATAACCTCACCACAGATAGGAGCATGAAGAAAATCATCAATTTCTACGTGAGTAGAGAATGGGCTTTTTTTGGTTTTAGAATATACTTTCCCTTGTACTAGCTCAGGAAATGCATTAACAGGATCTGTAAAATTGTTTTTCTCCTTCTCTTCTGTATCAATAAGACATATTATTTCCTTCCCAACATCAGATTCAGAAGGACTGCAAATTTCACGTTTAGAGTCTAGTTCGGTTTGGGTTGCAAAATCTTGCTCTTTTATAGGCTTGGTTTCTTCTATATCGACTGAATCAAGAGGGTCATTCATTTCATCCTCTACATTAGTTTCAGAAGGAATGTGTAGTTCACAAGCGGAATCTAGATGTGATGCAATATCCTGTTTTTCCATAGGCTTGGTTTCTTCTGCATCTTCTATATTAAGGAGATCATTCATTTCATCCCCTACATTAGTTTCAAAAGAAATGTGTAGTTCACGATTGGAATCTAAACAAGCTACAAAATCCTGCTCTTCTACAGGCTTGGTTTCGTCTATATTTTCTGAATCAAGGGGATCATTCATTTCATCCCCTACATTAGTTTCAAAAGGGATTAGTTCACGATCGAAATCTAGATGGGCTTCAAAATTCTGTTCTTCCACAGGCTTGGTTTCATCTGCTTCTCCTGTATCAAAGGGATCATTCATTTCATCCCCTACATTAGTTTCAAAAGGGGTTAGTTCACGATCGAAATCTAGATGGGCTTCAAAATTCTGTTCTTCCACAGGCTTGGTTTCATCTGCTTCTTCTGTATTAAAGGGATCATTCATTTCATCCCCTACATTAGTTTCAAAAGGAATAAGTAGTTCAAGATCGGAATCTAGATGGGCTTCAAAATTCTGTTCTCCCACAGGCTTGGTTTCATCTACATCGTCTGTATCAACAGGATCATTCATTTCATCCCCTACATTAGTTTCAGAAGGAATGAGTAGTCCACAATCGGAATCTAAATGTGATGCAAGGCTGGTTTCATTTTCTTTTTCTATTTCGAGGAGATCATTTATAAAATCGGAATTAGGAGAATTTTGTTGCGATGCTTGATCCATTTCAATGGGTTCAATTTGACAATTATATTTTTGTTTGGAACTTATCTCTTTCATCTCTTTATAGTTAATCCATGGAGTTTGCATTCGTTCACTCCCAAATAATGTTTTTGATAAAATTTGATCCGTAAAATCCTACGATAAGAGAAACATGTTCAAAATCGTTTTCTTCAGGAAAACTCACGAAGTAACCCGTTTTCATTTAGTTACGTTGCCTTGAAGAATAAGGATTAAAAAAACTGCCATTTTCGTTTTTTCTAATGTTTGATAACAGCTAAACACTTTTTCTTCTATTTTTGCTCGAATATATGATAGATGTGTATAGCTTTTAATGAATGCCCCTTTTTTCGAATATTGTCAAACGACATCATTATGAGCTACTGTTATTTTGATCTAAGTGTCGCACTTATAATTACAATCCATTTTATGCTTTATTTTCACTTTTGTCACAGAGTACTTTCCAAATCTCAGGTAGCAATTAAGATACCGATGTGTTTGAGAGATGATAGCACCCCAAATTTTA
This sequence comes from Lysinibacillus sp. NPDC058147, assembly GCF_042884205.1. Taxonomy (NCBI): domain Bacteria; kingdom Bacillati; phylum Bacillota; class Bacilli; order Caryophanales; family Bacillaceae; genus Lysinibacillus; species Lysinibacillus sp. NPDC058147. The sequence goes on along the minus strand of NZ_JBHVUJ010000001.1, from coordinate 530,893 downwards.
TCTATCCATTATTTGTTTTCAACTCAATTATTTGATAGCACCTTTAAATACAAAAAGCAGTTGAAAGTTCGATTTAGCCGTACTTTCAACTGCCAACTTTTCAGTGCCCTCGAAATGCCCTTTCTTATCTGTTTTACTCCTCTAAAACTAAGATTAACAACAAGGATTAGAAGGAGGAGTCGGAGTCGGACTAGGACTTGGTGGAGGAGTCAATTCTGTTAAAACAGGAATTATTACATTAGAACCAGCTCCAAGGCGAATTTGTTGAACTTGCAGTACTTTTACAGTAAGCTCTAGCACGATTTTTTCACGTAATGTGTCGAAAGTGCCTTCTGGTTCTACCATAACCGGTGAAAAATCAAGTTCAAAGAAGTTTGCAGCTACTAACTCGCCAAATGGTTGTTCATTATATTTAACTAGATTTTGGAAGAATGCTTTATCCAATCGAGCATCCATTTGCGTAGTTTCATTAAGGAAGTTCGCTTCGGCAAACTCGGAAATTCCTAAAATCGGAGTAGGGCCTCCTAGTGTTTGTGGGAAAGTAAGGTCTGTAAAACCAGAAAACGGAACATCGGCAATTCTATCTTGGAGTGCAGCGTTACATGCTGCTGTAGCATATTCTATATTTTTGCGAATATGTCCCGCTACAAATAACTTAGCTCTTGTTACCCTAAAAAAGTCAGTGCCAGCAATACGTAAAAAAGCAACTGGTACTAGTTTTACTTGATTCAGGAATACATTTTTTTTCACTCTTTTGATTTCAGTTGCTGCAGGTGTAAGCGTAATATCTGCCTCCACAGCAATTTGAAGTGTTGGTTCCGCAAGTACAACTGGAATTTTAATAGTTGGAGTCACTAACGGTGTAGCGACTAATGGAGTAACCTCAGTAGTTAATGGTATTTGTTCTGTTGATGTTACTGGACAAGGTTCGACTTGATTAACTTGAATATCTAATTGATCACTCAAAAAAATTCCCTCTTTTCATTTTTTAGTATTAAGGAGCGCTCTATATTAGAATATGAAGCACTTAAAACTATACTTGGACTTGTATACTAGTTTTTTCACTTATAATAGAAATGGAATTTTTGAGTTGAACATTGGTTTATCTTACTTGTGTTTTAAAGCTTTTCTTTAAAAAATCAAACCTATTCTAACGAGTTTATCGGGACTACAATGTAATAGAGCCGATTCAATTTTTTTTGGAATCGGCTCTTTTTGTTAGGATTATTAAAAAACAGTCATTGTTTGTGGTTTTGGCTATTCCTTCAAACCTTGCAACGACTGTACTAACACGTAAATTATATTGCAGTTTGACCATGCACAACCATCGCGTGAAAATGCCTACTTCATTCAAATTCATAAGATATTGCAGACAGTGCATAGAGTGGCGCAGTTTCCGCTCGTAAAATTCGAGGTCCTAATGACATCGTTTGGGCACCTGCTTGAAGCAAGGCATCTGCTTCTTTTCTAGCAATGCCGCCTTCTGGACCAAAAATAATAAGAATTGATTTCGACTTCTTGTCATACACGTTTTTTAACTTCTCTGAAAATCTTGTGCGTTGTTCTGCTTTTGCGTCCTCTTCATCTGCTATAAAAACGGCGTCGAAATTGCCAACTTGTTCTACTAGCTGTTTAAAAGAGATTGGTTCATAAATTTCCGGGATATGTGTACGATGGGATTGCTCAGCTGCTTCTTTAGCAATTTTTTGTAGACGCTCTTGCTTTTTGGCACCCTTCTTTTTATCCCATTTAACGATGGAACGCTCCGCTTCAAATGGCAATAAGGCAAACATTCCAAGCTCCGTTGCCTTTTGCGTAATAAGTTCAAGTTTATCGCCTTTTGGCAAACCACATGCCACTGTTACATTTACAGGTAACTCTGGAGAAGGAACGATGTCACCTGTAGTTTGAACGTGTACCTGATCTCCTTCGAAGGCTACAATCTCACAAATATGGGCGGTATTTTGTGCAACTACAACGATTTTGTCGCCCTCTTTCATACGCATTACTCGTTCAATATGTCGCGCATCCTCTCCGCTAATACGTGCTTCCTCAATGGTCGTCTCAATAAAATAACGTTGCATATTACCATACTCCTTTTATAGCAAGAAGAGAAAACGCCAAATCGCCAGCACTCGGCTCACGATTTGGCGCTTCCTCAATCAATTTATTGTGGTCGACGGGCAATGATCGCTACCCAATCTTCCATTAGTAATACTTCTTCGATTACAAATCCTGAAGCTTCTAGTGCTACTTTTACATCATCACGTTTTGCGCCAATGATGCCTGAAGTGACATATAATCCACCCGGTTTAACAACTGAAAATGCATCGTCAGTAAAGGACATAATAATTTCTGCTAAAATATTAGCCACAACGACATCAGCTGGTTCCTTAACTGTATCCAATAGATTTCCATGGAATACAGATACTTTATCATCTACTTTGTTTAATGCAGCATTTTCTTGTGCTGAACGTACAGCTACTTCGTCTAAATCAAGTGCATGTACGCTCTTAGCTCCTAGTAAGGCTGCACCAATTGATAGAACGCCTGAACCCGTCCCGATATCGATAACTGTATCGCCCTCTTTTACGACCTTCTCAAGTCCTTGTAAGCACATAACAGTTGTAGGGTGTGTTCCTGTACCGAAAGCCATACCAGGATCCAATTCAATAATTAATTCATCTGTTGATACTGGTACGTATTCTTCCCATGTTGGCACAATTGTAAAGCGTTCAGAAATTTTTACAGGATGATAGTATTGCTTCCATGCTGTTGCCCAGTCTTCCTCGTTCACTTCCACAATCGATACAACATTTTCACCAATATCGATGTTGAAGTTCGTTAGATTTGTTATAGCCGCCTTAATTTCTTCGACTGTTTCATTTAAAAAACTAGACTCTGATAAGTAAGCCTTAACAATAACACCATCTCTCGGAAAATCCGCTTCATTTAGCGCATAAATTTCACCATACTGATCTTCTCGTGGCTTCGCAAATTCTGCAGAATCCTCAATAACCACACCACTTGCCCCTGCTTCATGCAAAATATTCGAAATTGCTTCTACCGCTTCATTTTTTGTATGAATGGATAATTCTGACCACTTCACGTAGCTCTTCAGCTCCTCTAATTATTCACCTTGGAATTTTTTCTTAATTTTATCGAATAGTGAGCTTCCTTGCTCTTCAGGAATATCACCACTGATTTCCGCAAATTCACGTAGTAATTGCTTTTGTCTTTCAGTTAATTTTTCTGGCGTTACAACTTTTACTGTTACATATTGATTCCCTGTACCATAGCCATGTACATTTTTGACACCTTTGTCTTTTAGACGGAATTGTGCACCTGACTGTGTTCCTGCTGGAATACGTAGTTTTACTTTTCCATGAACCGTTGGAACTTCTATTTCATCACCAAGAGCTGCTTGTGGGAATGTTAGTTTTAGTTCGTAATAAATATCATCGCCATCACGTTCAAACTCTTTATGTCCTTGAACGCGGAACATAATATATAAATCCCCCGCTGGTCCTCCATTTATACCTGGTTCACCTTGACCAGACACACGAATTTGCTGACCATCATCAACACCTGCTGGAATGTTTACTTTGATTTTCTTACGTTTTTGAACTTTGCCTTCTCCACGACAAGTTGAACATTTTTCTTTAATGATTTTACCTGCACCATGACATGTTGAACAAGTACGACGATTCATCACACGGCCAAAAGGTGTATCTACAGCTTGATTTACTTGACCTGCACCTTGACATGTTGAACATACTTCAGGGTTAGTACCTGGTTTAGCACCTGAACCGTGGCAAGTATCACATAATTCATCTTTTGGAATTTCGATTTCTGTTTCTTTTCCGAAAATCGCTTCCTCGAATGAAATATTCATACGATATTGAAGGTCATCACCTTTGCGTGGTGCATTCGGATCCTGACGGCGACCGCCACCACCAAAGAATGAGCTGAAAATATCCTCGAAGCCGCCAAAGCCGCCGCCTCCGAAGCCACCACCAAAGCCTGCATTTGGATCCTCATGGCCAAATTGATCATAGCGTGCTTTTTTCTGATCGTCACTTAATACTTCATAAGCTTCAGCGATTTCTTTGAATTTTTCATCTGCACCTGGCTCTTTATTAAGGTCAGGATGGTATTGCTTTGATAATTTACGGTATGCTTTTTTAATTTCATCTTTAGAAGCCGATTTCGTTAAACCAAGCACCTCGTAGTAATCGCGTTTATCCATGATTCACTCTCCGCTCTTTTTGCATAAAATCTATTGTATCACGCAGTTATAAAAACTGCCTCTATTTTTATTATTAAATATTCATTAAAAATGTTACACACAGGTTTTTTCACTTTTCTCGAAGTTGACCTATGTAACTAGATGATTAAATGTGAGTAGGTTATCTAGAAATAAAGCGAAAAGCCAAAGCCGCAAGCGGTCTTTGGCTTCTTCACTTAACTGTGTTACATACTATTATTTATCGTCTTTTACTTCTTCAAAGTCAGCATCTACGATATCATCTTTTTTACCAGCGCCGGCATCTGCACCTGCATCGCCACCTTGAGCTGCTTGAGCAGCCGCCGCAGCTTGTTCATATACTTTCATAACTAATGGCTGTAAAACACCTTCTAGTTTTTCTTTAGCAGATTTAATGCCTTCTAATTCGCCAGCTTCAAGAGCTTTTTTCAGTTCATCACGAGCATCTTCTACAGATTTTTTCTCGTCTTCTGTAATTTGTTCACCTAAGTCAGCAATTGTTTTATCAACTTGGAACACTAATTGGTCAGCTTCGTTGCGAAGATCTGCTTCTTCTTTACGTTTAGTATCCGCTTCAGCATTTGCCTCTGCATCTTTTACCATACGTTCGATTTCTTCCTCAGACAGACCAGAATCAGATTGGATAACAATTGTTTGTTCTTTGTTTGTACCAAGGTCTTTCGCTTTAACAGATACGATACCATTTTTATCAATATCGAATGTTACTTCGATTTGTGGTACGCCACGTGGTGCTGGTGGAATATCCGATAATTGGAAGCGACCTAATGTTTTGTTGTCTGCTGCCATTGAGCGTTCACCTTGTAATACGTGAATATCTACTGCTGGTTGGTTGTCAGCTGCAGTTGAGAATACTTGTGATTTAGATGTTGGAATCGTAGTGTTACGGTCGATTAATTTTGTGAATACGCCACCCATAGTTTCGATACCTAAAGAAAGTGGAGTTACGTCAAGTAAAACTACGTCTTTTACATCACCAGTTAATACGCCACCTTGAACAGCAGCACCCATTGCTACAACTTCGTCAGGGTTTACACCGCGGTGTGGCTCTTTATTAGTTTCTTTACGTACAGCTTCTTGTACAGCTGGAATACGAGTAGAACCACCAACTAAGATTACTTGGTCAATTTCAGATGTTGAAAGACCTGCATCAGATAATGCTTGACGTACTGGACCTACTGTACGGTTTACTAATGGTAATGTAATTTCATCAAATTTTGCACGAGTTAAAGAAATTTCTAAGTGTAATGGACCCGCTTCACCAGCAGTGATGAATGGTAAAGAAATTTGAGTAGATGTTACACCTGATAAGTCTTTTTTCGCTTTTTCAGCTGCATCTTTTAGACGTTGCATAGCCATTTTATCTTTAGAAAGGTCAATGCCGTTTTCTTTTTTGAATTCTGCTACAAGATATTCAATGATAGCATCATCGAAATCATCCCCACCTAGTTTGTTATCACCAGCTGTTGCTAATACTTCAAATACACCGTCACCTAATTCAAGAATAGATACGTCAAATGTACCGCCACCAAGGTCAAATACTAATACTTTTTGATCTGTATCTTGTTTATCTAAACCATAAGCTAATGCAGCAGCTGTTGGTTCGTTGATAATACGCTCTACTTCTAAACCTGCGATTTTACCAGCATCTTTAGTAGCTTGACGTTGAGCGTCGTTGAAGTAAGCAGGTACAGTAATAACTGCTTTTGTAACTTTTTCACCTAAGTAGTCTTCAGCATAGCCTTTTAAGTATTGAAGAATCATTGCAGAAACTTCTTGTGGCGTATATTCTTTATCTTCCACTTTAACTTTTTCAGATGTACCCATTTTAGATTTAATAGAAATAATTGTGTTAGGGTTTGTTACTGATTGACGTTTAGCCACTTCACCAACTTGACGTTCGCCATTTTTGAACGCAACAACAGATGGTGTTGTGCGGTTTCCTTCTGGGTTTGGAATTACTTTTGGTTCTCCGCCTTCTAGTACAGAAACACAAGAGTTTGTTGTTCCTAAGTCAATACCGATAATTTTGCTCATAAAAATTGCCTCCTATTATTTAAACGCAAATGTGCGTTTTCTAACTAAATGTAATTAACTAAATAGTACAAAGTCTATTCGTTTACAGATACCATTGTTGGGCGTAATACACGATCCTTTAACATATAGCCTTTTTGAAGCTCGCGTAAGACAACACCCGTCTCTTTTTCACTATCTTGCTCCTGCATGACAGCTTGGTGAACATTCGGATCAAATTGCTCACCTTCAGCTTTAATAATCTGTAAGCCTTCCTTCTCAGTAGCTTCTATCAGAGAACGGTACACCATTTCAATACCTTTTACGATTGAAGCAGTTTCTTCTGAAGTCGCTTCAACTTGTAAGGCACGCTCAAAATTATCGATTACTGGCAGTAAATCTGACAGTAAACTCTGAGCGCGATACTTTTCAGCAGCCTCACGATCAAGTTGATTGCGGCGGCGAATATTATCGAAGTCAGCACGTAAGCGTAGATGACGATTTTCCTCGTCGTCTAGCTTCGCTTGTAACTCAGCTAGCTTTGCTTCATACTGTTCTTCGATTGTTAATTCAGCTTCTTGTCCTTCTTTAACTTCTGCTTCTACAGCATTTTCAATTTGTACATCCTTTTCTTCTTGTACAAGGTCTTTGTTTTCAGTTGTTTCCGTCACTTGAATCCTCCTCATTATCAATCACTACGATTCTTTGTAAATGCTTGTGTTAAATCCATGCGCATTACGTCTAGTAAAGCAACAACACGCTTATAATCCATACGTGTTGGACCAATAATTGCTATTGCTCCTTGCTGATCTTCACCAATAGAATAAGTGGTCGTAATGACACTACAGTTTTCCATTTCTAGTTGTTTATTTTCCGAGCCAATACGAATATGAATGCCCGATTCATTGGGTTGGAAGAGCGACTGCACTTGGCTAGTCGTTTCCATTAAGTCCAAAATCATACGGACTTTATTTAAATCGTGGAATTCCGGTTGGTTGAACATATTTGTTTTACCACCATAGAAAATTTTACTTTCCGAATTATGCATCGTCGCTGTAACGAGAGCGTGAATAAAATCATCCGCTGATCGAACTTGCTGCTGTAATACTGTGAGCACTTCAGCTTCGAGTTTTTTATGAATATCTTCTAATGACACACCAACTAGACGTTCATTTAAGATATTAACCATTTTCTCTAAATCAGAAGCGGTAAAATTAGGAGGTAAGCTAAACATGCGATTTTCAACATGCCCGTTATTCGTTACGATAATCGCTACTGCTGTATCGCTAGAGAGTGGCACAATTGAAAATCGTTTAACTCGATGTCTTTGAACGTCTGGTCCTAAAAGAATCGATGTATACGATGTCAGCTCTGACAAAATATTGGCTGACTTTCGGATTATATGCTCTACTTCTACTAAACGATCATTGAAAATTGATTGGATTTGCTGAATATCCCTTGAATTAATGCCTTGTGGATTCAACAAATGATCTACATAAAATCTATAACCCTTTTCCGAAGGCACTCGACCAGAGGAAGTGTGCGTTTTTTCTAAGAAGCCTAATTCCTCTAAATCCGCCATTTCATTTCGAATTGTGGCTGGACTAAATGTAATCTCTTGCTTTTTGGAGATTTGGCGAGAACCTACCGGCTGTGCAAACATAATAAAGTCGTCTACAATAGCTTGCAATATTTGTAATTGCCGATTTGTTAGCATGATCATCACCTCTGTTAGCACTCAACTAAGAGGAGTGCTAATACTATTATTAAGTTATCAAATCCTACATTTTATGTCAACGATATCGCTCAATCTTCTAGTAAAAATTGTTGAAATACCTCATTACCTACAAAACGACCTTTTCGCGAAAGACGAATTCCTATAGTGTCATGTTCCAAAAGACCTTCTGAAACTAACCTTTCAATGACATGTGAGTAATGCCTATCCATCGATTCATTAAATTTTTCTTCATATATAGTATGTGTAATTCCTTCTGTTTTACGCAAACCTAAAAACATTTGCTCTTCTCGTTTCTCATTCTCTGTTACAACATGTTCATATACAATTGGTAGTTCCCCTACATTTACTGTATCCATATACTTTTTCAACGGTCCATGATTTGAATAACGCACACCAGCTAGATACCCATGAGCACCAGCACCGAAGCCTGCATATTCATCGTTTTCCCAGTATATTTTATTATGTTTTGAACTGAAACCAGTTTGAGCAAAGTTGCTAATTTCGTATTGTTGAAGTCCATGCGCCTCCATCTGATTCATTAGCACATCGTACATGTCTGCTTCAAGATCTTCAGTTGGTAAATGGAGCTTACCTTTTGTGTATTGATTATAAAAAATCGTTTTTGGCTCCACTATTAGTGAATAAGCAGAATAATGTGGTAAATCAAGCGCGAATGCTTTTTCTAAAGTATCCTTCCATTGAGCCATCGTTTGACCCGGTAAACCATACATTAAATCCAGACTGATATTTCTGAAGCCTACCTTTTTCGCCAAGGCGATTGTTTCATAGACGTGATTATTGCTATGTGTACGGCCAATTTTCTTTAACAACTCTTGATCAAAAGATTGTACACCCATACTTAAGCGATTTACACCACCATCAAATAATGCCTGCATTTTTGCTTCTGATAGCTCGTCGGGATTAGCCTCTGATGTAAATTCTGTCACACTGTCCATCGGAATGTACGTACGAATAAGCTCAAGTAGTCTCTCTATTTGTTGAGGCGATAAGGCTGTTGGTGTACCGCCGCCTAGAAATATCGTTTCGATTTGTTTAAAACTCTCGGGATACTTTTTTGTCGCAAGCTCCATCTCCTTGCCAAGCATTTCTATATATTCATCCACTGGTTGGTTTTTAAAATAAAATTTATTGAAATCGCAATAGTTGCAAATTTGATGACAAAAAGGAATATGAATGTAAACACCCCGTGCCATAGCTATCCCTTCTTTCTCGTTAGTCTTTTTCCATTTCCTCATTATAAACAATCGCGGCAGGGAACGCCATGAATCGAGCTAGTAAAAAGAACTAAATCAATTCAACATAGCTATTTCATTGCACAAAAAAATCAAAACCACAGCAATAATGGTTTTGATTTTTTGAATATCCTTAATAACATCCAATTCCTACACAAATGCCAATTAGTACGAGCAAATAAGGTTGAACTTTCCACCGCATCAAGCACCATAGAAAAACGGCCGCAAATACTATGTCAAGACCATTTTGAATTGTCTGTGTAACAATTGGATGAATAAAAGCTGCAGCTAATATGCCAACAACTGCTGCATTTGCACCTGACATCGCCCCTCTTAATCCAGCGAAACGATTAAGAGCTAGCCAAAAAGGCATTGACCCTATTATTAGCAAAAATGCCGGTAAAAAAATGGCTAGCGTAGCGATTATAGCCCCAGGTACTCCAGCAATGACCATACCTATGTAGGAAGCAAACGTAAATAATGGACCTGGGACTGCCTGTGTCATTCCGTATCCTGCTAAAAAATCAGAAGAACTCATTAATCCACTTTGGACAAACTGTGCCTCTAGTAAAGGCAGTATTACATGACCTCCACCAAACACTAATGCACCTGAAAGATAAAACTTTTCTATGATCGTAAACCATTCATATTGAATAAGTTGACTAGCAATGGGTAATCCAAAGAGAAGAATAACAAATAGCGCTAAAAAAAATACGCCTGTCGTTTTTGAAATAGGTACAACTGTTTCTTTTGGGTCATCTTTTTGATTAGTCTTCTTAAAAAAATAATAGCCTGTAAAAGAAGCAACGATAATAGTAGTTACTTGAGCAAGTGGATGGATCCACCAAAGCACTACTATAAGAGCCAAGAAAGCGATTATAAAATGATGAATACTAGGGATTAATTTTTTGGACATATCAAAAATAGCTTGCGCAACAATCGCAACAGCCACTAATTTCAAACCATGAATCCAGCCCATTACCATCCCTGTACGTATAGAAAAATAGGCAAATGCCATAAGCAGCAAAACGGATGGTAATGTAAAGCCAAGAAATGACACAATACTCCCGAATAAACCACCTCTTAATAAGCCAATCCCCATTCCTACCTGGCTCGATGCTGGACCAGGTAAAAATTGACTGAGTGCAACAAGCTGACTGTAGTCATTATCAGATAACCATTTACGCTTCTGAACATATTCATTTTGAAAATACCCTAAATGTGCTGTTGGGCCTCCAAAGGATGTACAACCTAATTTAAGCGAAACTAAAAAAATTTCCCATAACCTTCGCAATAACTTCAACTACTTTCCATGTCATCTATATTCATATTACATGGGGTAATCATTCTTTTGATTTAAGATATTGTAAAGTTTTCTAATACGGTAATCAGGTTTGTTATTTATCTCCAATTTCAACAGCAGAACCAAGCTCACTTCCATTTGCAGCAATTGGAATAAGCTCATAGCTCTTCTCCGTTAAATATAATGCATCTAGGCGGACACCCCATCTCGTATAATCTTCATTTAAAGGATACGCCAAGTTAAATGGCCAAGATTCCCCTGCTGATGATTGGATTTTAAAATGTAACGCTTCATTTATTAAACTATTATCGGAATGAAAATATATCGTTGTTGATATTGGTGTAGAAACTACCTTTTCTATTGTTATTTCCTTACCATCTAACAACTTTACTTCTTTCTCAACAAGGAAGACTTTTCTATCCTCTTGTAATTGCTCTTGTGACGCGTTCACTTGAAATTCCCACGGCTCGTCAATCTTTTTTTCCCCGTTCCAGTCGTTATAACGAATATCTAAATTTAATATTTTATCCTCCGGTAGATCACTTAATTTCACACTACTATAGATTGTATAGGTATTATCGGATTGTTGAATTGACTGTCCTCCATTTCTAACCGTGAACTCTTTTCCATTCACAAAAACTTGTGGAAAGAAAAAAAGTTGAGAGTCGAAATTTAAGTCCTTTACTGGCTTGAAGGTAGCATTCAATAATATTTGATTATCGTCAATTATTATTTCATTTAACGTTAAACGTCCGAGACTATTTTCAGTAGTTTTACCGACAACAGTTTTGTAGGCTTCAAAATTCAAATCGTTCTTAAACAAAAAATAATAAACAATTACACAAGTAGCTACCAGTAATAGCAATACTACAATAAACCATATTTCCCGCCCTCGATTTTCTTTAGACTGATTCTCGACAAGTAGCATATCATTGGTCATCATGCACACCTCATTTTAAGAAAGGATGTCTGAACAAACGCTTTTTATTTATTGTAGTTTTTAGTTGAACATTATATAACCTCTAACGATGTCAAGGTTTAGCTTATTTCACTATGTATCTAAAAGAATATTCCTTTCATGTTGAAAAACTATTGTATGAATAAGTATGGCTCTTCGGAAATTAACTGATTTACATGACATACGTTTTAACAAAATGTCATCCAACTTTTTAGTTTTATCGGAACACTTTCAAGAATTATCGACTAACTTTCACGTTTTATCACCCAACTTCTGAAATTTATCGACATCCACCGTCCCAAAAATAAAAAGGATTCACACACAAAACTGTGCGTGAATCCTTTTTATTTTATGTCGCCCAGTCGGAACGTCAACTTATTTACATAGCATGTTTTCTCTGACATGTAAGTTAAGTGATAAAACGCAACTTTAGCAAAAAAGCTTTATCTGTGCAAAAGCGAGTAGCTTGGCACGGAAATGACCCTTATTTTGTAACATCACAACAATCGAAAAACTCCTTGATTAAATAGTAATAAACTATATCCTTTACTCTTGATGTCGAACCTTTTTGGCCTCTTCCATTAAATAATCTACAAATAACTCATCTTTCACTAACCACGCTTGATAATTTCTTTTTAAAAACCATTCCGCTTCATAGAAACTTGTAAAGATTTGATCTAATGGAACTTTATTCTTTTCAATTATCCAATCAAAATCACTTACTGAATATAGGAGGAAAAATTCTTCCTTCAGATTTTTATACATTGTCCCAAAAGAAGAAAACCTTAAATTATAACGATTTCGTTTCGCATCCTCTGGTATTGGTGCTATATGAAATGTTTGAGCCACATACCGCTCATAAGCTTCATCTGTTAAAGAGCAACCAGCTGCTTTTTGGTGCCCTCCTCCTCCGAATTCAGCTGCAATTGCCGAAACATCTATGTGATCATGAATCGTACGGAAGGAAATTTTTTTGCCTCCCATATTTAATATAGCTATAAAATCAAGGTGTACATTTTCCTTTCCTAGTTCATTACCAAGCTCGGAATGATAAGATTCTGCATATACCACACCTGTAAAGTATTCTCCTATCGATGTTTGCACTAGCTCCCTTTTTTTTCGTCGAATGTACCGTTCTATTTTCTCTTCTTCCATAGTCAAAATTTTCTTTTCAAATTCATCAAAGTCAAAATGCTCGCTTGTCTTTAAACGTTCAAGCATTTTTTCTTCAAATTCATCAATTGATATTAAAAAAAAGAGAGTATTTAACCGACGCGCTTTTTGATTATCATTCTTTTCCCATTCCCACGTATCGTACTGTCTCACTAACTCTACAAATTCTGTAGTGGAATTTGTTTGTTCTAAAAGCCCGTGTGTAACAAGATATCGATAATATAAAGACGTTGCTGATGTTAAATAGCCATTTTCATCTTCTACTAATACTTTACCCCATTCATAATCGTTCAAATGATAAGCCGTTTTATGATGATCAAGCAGTTGAACATTGCCAGTGGCGGTATAATAATCATTTAATCTCTTCTCATTTTCCTCGTTTGGAGATAAGTCGGTAATAAATAAAAATGTATCTTGTTCGTTATTATCCAAAAAATACTCAATTTCGCGATCCAACGATGAAATTGAATTGTATCTAACCTTTACCTCTTCTTGAAAAGCCAGCTTGGCTAAAATTCCGCAGCCTACGCCATCTAAATCATTGTGCGATAGCAATTTATACATTTTTTCACCTCTATAGTTAGTATGGTTTATCATTAAAAAATTATTGCTATTGTAAGGAGTGTTTATACTGACAAAGGAAATTTATTATTTAGGACTTGGTCTATTATTCATTGTTCTTTAGGTTTTGATACATATAAGCTAATGAACGCTAAATCCTACTAACCATTTGACAGCATTACCTCACATATCGAATCACAAACGAAGGTTGTTTCATTAACATTCAATGATAGCTCTACTAAAAATATCAGCGCCATTTTATCGTGATTAGATAACTCCAATACTAAAATAACCTTTTTTCTAATTTCGGCAGGAAACCAAGGAACATCCTAAAAAAATTGTCAAAGTAGGTCACCAAATTGGAAATCACACTACATAAGCGAATAAAAGCCCCACTTTTTCTTAAGGAGGCTTGGATGAAGGTTATACATTTGTCATTATCGGAGAGCTTAAGAAAATAGAAAGGGACGCCAGGTTATCTTGTCAGACGTTCCTTTCTAACGCAACGAAATAACCGGGTAATTTTTAACTAGACGGTGATTAATAGTCATTCTCTTTACAGTAAAATAATCGATTACTATCTTAAAATCTTATTCTTGTTAAGTATGCAACAACCACCATTAAATAAAAAAAGAAATTTACCAGTAGCAAATAAAATAAAAAATCATACTCCAGAAAGAAAACTCTTATAAGAACTGTAAAAGAAACAGCAAAAACTATAGTGTACATTATTTTCCCATACTTACAAAAATAGCTTTGAAAAATAGCAAAAATTATACCTAGAAAAATAGGAAAAAAGAAAGCCATAAACTCACCTCTAATTTAAATCTACCACACCGTGAATATTCTGAACAGTCCGATATTTAAGGGGTTAGTGGCACAATTGATAGATAGAAAATTTCAAGAAAAACAAATGAAATAGCAGGATTAAAAACCAAAATAATTTACTACATTCTCAAAATACCGTAACACCCATAAAATCTCCATTGTAATATCAAACTATTTAGTTAAGTTCACTAACATTCACATACATCCGTTATCAAAAATTTACATTTATGCAGATTCTTTTTTTGACTATAAGAAATTAATATTTATATATTTCCCTACCAATAGTCATAAAGCAATAAAATATTCTCTATTTTTCAAAGTTATTAATTGTATAGTATTCGCTATAAAAAGGTTTGCCTCCCCCCAGAGTCATTTACTTTGCAATAATTCATTAAAAAAAGTTATAAAAACCCTTTAAATTCAACATTTACGAAAATAATCTATGACAATATTTCTCCCATGTATTTTACTTCAAAACAAATTAGATTATTTAGAAATATCTAAAATTAATTTCCTAAGAAAATATAAATTCATTTTTTGTTATAATATGTTATTATAATTTTAGTAAAACGTCCTATTATTGTTAAATATAAAATAGAGGAAAAATGAACTACAAAGGATGATGAACATGAAAAAAATCCAACAATTATTCCAAAGCGAAGATGGAAATATCGAACAAAGGGAGAATTTTTTATCCCTATTAGAGAAAATTGTTACATCGTTAGATGAGTTAAAAAACCCAAACACAACAACTCTTGGACCAATGAAAGAGCGCTCTGACAATTTCTATAAAGAGTTAATGCAAGAAAATCAAGTACCAACTTCAGGTGTCGGACTTGATCAGGTTGTGAACGATTTAACACAATTGATGCAAGGACATCCTTACCATACACGCAACTTCGTCACAAATGTTTTGCCAATGGCTAGTATTCCCGGCATATTAGGCCAATTTACGAATGCTCTACTAAACGGTAACAATCTATGGGATGTATACGGACCAGCTGCCGCAGAATGTGAGGTAAAGGTAGTAGCAATGATGTCGAAGTTAGTTGGCTACGACTATACACAAAGCTTTGGGTACACAACTTGGGGTGGACAAGGAGCAGTTTTCAGTGGGCTTCGTCTTGCAATCGCTAAACAATTCCCTAACGCTAAAGAAGATGGGGTACCTAATAATTTATATTGCTTCGCTTCAGAAAATGCTCATTACAGCTTATTAAAATCAATTGAAGCAGTCGGTATCGGTAGCAAGCATTTAATTCGTATTAAAGCTGGAAAAGACCATTCTATGGACATCGAAGACTTACGCGTACGTATGACGGAAGTTATCGAAAATGGCGGTATTCCAGTGTATGTAGTTGCAACAACAGGCGCAACAGATCAATTTGCTATTGATGATGTACAAGCAATCAAAAAAGTAACAACTGACCTTGAACAAAAACATTCCTTAAAACCTATACATATTCACGCTGATTCAGCATTAGGTGGTTTTTACGCATTCTTCAACGATTATGATTTCAAGTCAAATTCACTTCAGTTAGAAAATGATGTTTTACAAGCACTAGAACAAATTAAAGAACGTATGCAATATCTACCTATTGCAGATAGCCTTTGCTTCGACTTCCAAAAGCTTGGTCAAACACCGTATTTAACAAGCTTATTCTTAATAAAAGAAGGAAAACATCTACAGTTATTAGATATTGAGGATTTCGACACACCTTATGTTGGCAATCGAGGCTATGGTTCTTATCATACAGGCTATACATTAGAGTGCTCTCGTATGGGTAGTTCAATTGCTATTTATGCAGCTTTACAGGCGTTTGGCAAAGAGGGTTACCAACAAATATTAGCTAATTATGTGCGTGTAAATTTAGCGTTCCGTGCGCAGTTAGCTGAGAAAACACCAATGTTACAAGTAGTCAATGAGTCTAATATTGGACCAGTTACAGCATTTCGTTTGTATCCTAAAGGATTTAATTGGAAATCTGAACAGTCAGGTAGCTATACACAAGATCAGATTGAATATATTAATGGCCTTAACGCTTCTTTATTTGAAATTATAGGAGAAGATCGCGACGAAGTATTTTTCGGTGATACGACACGTGTCTGCACTGTCAACACTAGCGATACAAAACAGCAGGTTCCTGTCGCTGCTGCAAAATTCTTCTCAATTTCTCCTTATACAGAGACAGAACATATTAGTGATATGATCCATTTCTTACAACAAAAGGTGAAAGTATTGGAGGATGTTAAAGTTGAGTATAGTCAAAAAATTTAAAAGCTCTTTACTCTATAAATATATTGCAAGTTTTACTATTCCCATTGCAATTATTTCGTTAATATTTAGTATTGTTTTATTTATTACATCTTATCGGATTATCGATAATTATGTTATTACACAATTTGAGTCATCATTAGATGTTATATCTAAAACAATTTTTGAAGGTATTGACGAAAATGACGTTAAAGCTGCAGATAACGGCGATAAGGATAAATATGAAGAACTATTAAAAGTATTAAATGAATCACTTAAAAAGTATGATATTCAAAATGCCTACGTTCTTTCACGTGCAAATGGTAAAGAACATATTATAGCTTTAAGTGATAAAGATAATTATCAAGAGGACTATGTTTTTAGTAATGACATGCATGATGCGCTGAGTACCGGAACTGTTCAATCTAGTGATATTTATAAAGATGAATACGGTATTCATAAATCAATTTTTATACCATTTAAAAATACTGATATTCTTTTTGGTTTAGATATGGATGCTTCATTCATCTCTAAACTTCAAACTGAGACTCTTTGGATTTGTATCGGCATGACCGTAATGTTTTTGATATTCGGGATTATTGTGGCTTATTTCATTAGTAAAGGCATTATCAAACCAATTAAAAATATGACTAGTTATGTTGGTAAGGTGGCGCAAGGTGAATTAGCAGTTGAACCACTTCAAATAAAGGGTTCTGATGAAATTGCACAGCTCTCTTCAGGCATTGAAAATATGACTGAAGACTTACGCTCACTTATTCATCAAATTGCTGAGAACGCTGAGCAAGTAGCTGCTATGTCTGAAGAGTTATCGGCAGGCTCTGAGCAAACAAGTGCATCTATTCAACAAATTACATCTTCTATGCAGGAAGTAGCTTCAGGATCAGAAAAACAAACTTCCTCTATTGAAGAAGTAGAAAATCATATTACGGCAATCTCTACGAAGATGTCAGAAGTTGTATCGAGCGTTAAAGATGTCACTGCTAAAGCATTTAGTGCATCTTCTATTTCAGAAAAAGGCAATACGACGATTCAAAGTGCTACAGAAAAGATGGTTATCACATCTAATGCTATTCAAGAAACGTCGGAAGTTGTGGAACGTTTAAGCACATACTCAAATGAGATCGGTGACATTGTAACCTTAATTAATCAGATTACGGATCAAACAAATTTACTAGCTTTAAATGCATCTATCGAAGCAGCACGTGCTGGTGAGCATGGTAAAGGCTTTGCAGTTGTAGCAGAAGAAGTACGTAAACTTGCTGATCAATCATTAGCAGCGACGAACAATATTCGAACACGTATTGAGACGATTAAAGAAGAGTCTAGCCAGGCTGTGAAATCTATGGCAATTAGTAGTAGTAATCTTGAAGAAAGCTCAACTACATTTAATGAATCAGGTGAAGCCTTTAAAGAAATATATACTCATATTTCTGCATTAACTCAAGAAATGGATTACGTCAATAACATCATTTCAAATATTAATGACGGGGTTAGCAGCATTGCCATTTCTGTAGAAGAAGTTGGTGTAGTAGCTTTACAATCATCTGGAAACATTCAAAATGTGGCTGCTGCTTCTGAGGAACAATCAGCTAGTATTGAGGAGATTACTGCATCTTCAAATAATTTAGCTGAAATGGCACAGCAACTTCGTAATATCATACAAAAATTTCAGTTATAAGAAAAACTAATAACAAAAATCCGCTATGCTTTTTGTAGGTATGATTCTACCTACAGAAGTATATGCGGATTTTTCTTTGACTCATCAATTATGCCTCGGCATAATTGCGTCCGGAATCGGCTTTGTGCTTAGGCCTGCAAATGTTTATTGCGCGAAAGCGAAGCGGCAGCAGCAGATGTTTTTTGTGCGAAAGCGTAGTGGTAACGTAGCGGCAGCAGCAGATGTTTTTTGTGCGAAAGCGTAGTGGTAACGTAGCGGCAGCAGCAGATGTTTTTTGTGCGAAAGCGTAGTGGTAACGTAGCGGCAGCAGCAGATGA
>NZ_JBHVUJ010000001.1:164275-512413 GCF_042884205.1 Lysinibacillus sp. NPDC058147 | reverse complement strand
GTTTTTTGTGCGAAAGCGTAGTGGTAACGTAGCGGCAGCAACAAGATGCAGGTCAGTTAGCCGTTTTCACATGGATGTGATGATTTTAGGCTAACATCCTTTACTAACTCCTTTCCGATTTCCGTGACATCCGCCCGAGGCTTAACTTATTTCCGCAGATGTCTGCTTCTCCAATTTTTGTGCTCTCGTGTTCATCCATGCAATCGTTTCTTCTAGCCCTATTCTATATGAAGTACGTGGTAATGCGCCTATTTCCCTTTCGTATTTTTCCCCACTTAAAATGACCGGTTCTTCTGTTAAATACAACATTTCAACCACTTCTTTCATAGAAGGTGTAAATATTCCGATAAGTCGGATCATCCCTTTAGAAACTGTACGAATGCCTTTTTTGTAGCCTGTAATTTCACGTAAAATTTTTACTAGTTCTTCCCCTGCAATTGGATGAACGGCTGGCACGTTCCAATTCTGATTATATGTGTCGTCTCGTAAAGCAAGCTCAACCATAGCCTTTGCACCATCAATTGTATAAAGGAATTCCCTTCTCACCTGCATATTTCCTACAAAATTAGCTTTTTTACCTTGTACTACATTTTTTAACGTTTCATAGAATATGGTATTCTCTGCATTCGGTCCGTACAAATCAGGGAAATGTACAATTAGCGAAGGCACATTACTGTTTTTTAATTTATTTTCCATCGCTAAACGGATTTCCCCTTTTTTTGTATGTGGTTCTTTTTTAGATTGCTCTATTACAGGTTTGGTCGATTGTCTTCCATATGCATAAATATTATCTACAAGTGCAATTTTCGCTTCACGCCTTTCGGCAATGCTAATCACCATATCTAAGCATTGTATATGCAGCTTTTCCCAATCTTGATACGGAAAACTTATTGCATGAAAAATAATATCCGCACCTTTTGAAGCTCTCATTATTTCCTGTTCATTAAATACATTACCCGACATGATTTCGACATTTTTGTGATGCTGAAAAAGTGCAACTAACTTTTCTTTATTTCTAGCAAATGCCTTCACCTGTATATTTCGACTTACTAGTTCATTCACTAGTGCATAACCCATACCACCAGATGCCCCAATAACTAATGCTGTTTGCAAACTTTACTCCCCCTTTATTAATTAACCACTGGTCAAATAACTGTTAAAAGAAAGCTCTAGATTTTTTTACTAGAGCTACTCTCTATATGTTAAAGCCTTGATAAGAAATTTTGCATGTACCTCCACTGCATCTTTCGCTTCCTCATAGTTTTTTACATAATGACGATAATGTGCAACAAATCCATGAAGAGCAATGAATGTAGAATATATATCTGAATTTAACAACTCTGTCTTTGATAATGACTGTACAGATTGTGCAAATTTTTCATAACTAAAGTTCGCTGCCTCTTGTGAAAGCCCATCAACTTCACTATCCCTCATCATAAACATTAATTCATACTGACTTTGATTATTTAAGCCAAACGCCATATAACCTACAAAAACATTTAGCAGTTTAGTTTTATGATCTTCAGGACCATTCACTTTTTCATCTAAAGTATTATTTAACTCTGAAAAATAATCACCTAAAATTGCATAAAATATCTCTGCTTTATTTTTAAAATGATAGTAAATAGCCCCATGACTACAACCAAGCTCTTTAGCAATACTACGCATTGATACTTGGTGAAAATCCTTCATGATAAATTGTTTATGAGCCTCATTTATAATCATTTCTTTCGTCAAATCTTTTGTTGATGGCTTACGTGGTGACATATTGTCCTCCTTATTGACCAGCGGTTAACAACTAGTATATAGGTATTTTCATTTTCTGGCAAATAGCGATACTAACGTGGAACAAAAATGCTTGGAGCTTAAAAAACAACCTCTTACTTCTTCAGAGTAAGAGGTTGTTCCTAACGACATTAAATTAAACCCTTCACAACTTTTGAAATAACAGCGCCTTCAGCTTGACCAGTTAACAATGGTTTTGCAATTTTCATTGCTTCTCCCATGTTCATCCCTTTTACAACGCCCGCTGCCACAAGTTTTTCTGCAATTTCTTCTTCTGTTAATTGCTTAGGTAAAAATGTTTTTAATAGTGCTAATTTCGCTTCCTCTTTTTCAATTAGGTCAGCTCGCCCTGCATTTTGAGCACCCTCTAAAGCCTGATTTGTTTGCTTCACTTCACGATTTATAATAGCCATTTCCTCTTCAGACGATAAAGCTTCTCCCTTTTCTTTTTCAGCTAAGTCTAGGGCAGATTTCAAAAGTGATAATACGCCTTTTGCTAATACATCCTTTTCTCTCATTGCCTGTTTTAATTGTTCAAATACTTCAGTTTTTAACAATGTTTTCACTCCTTCGTGACATTTATTATAACACAAAAAAACACCGTAACCTTAAGGGATACGGTAAGCCAATCGTTATGTGGTGAGTTGAATGGGGGTTTAAGTTACCCTTTGTGCTAGCACAAAGCCAATCCCGGAGGCCAATTTTAACAAGGTATACTTGCTACTATCTTACCTGTTTTAGCATAGATACTTCAGCTTTTGTCGTTAATAAATCCAGCGACAATATTTCAAATTTTGCATCTACAAGATCAATTTTTCGACTTAAATTTTGTTCAACTTTTTCTAATCTAGTTTCCACTGCTTCAATTTTTTCATCTAATCTCTTTTCGACCGCTTCAATCTGATTCTGAAGATCTGATTTCATGTCTTGCATTTGCTTCGAAAGCTCTAAAATTGCTTGAAGAATCGTATGTTGGTTTACCTCTTGTTCCATTTTTGAATTCCTCCCCTCTTTTATATTCATTCCATTATCTATTAATTTCACAACTTAAATTACATTGTCATAAATAAAAAAGGTAGAGTTACATTAGCAACTCTACCTGTCATTCTATCTATCATTTATTCCAAAGTCAAAATATTAATAGATGAAGTTGGTCAAGTATTCATCCGTTAATTTAATCGCAAGACTTTAAATCTTTTGTATATGTAAAGTGATCTTACAATCACCATTTAAATTGTCATTACTTTCAACCAAGGTAATGATACTGACTGCAATAATATCCAGTAATTTATTAGTCTCTGCCATTTACCCAATAAACAAACCCAATAACGGCTCCTCCGATAATATTACCTAGTGTTACAGGTAATAAATTTGAAAAGGCTCCAGCAACCGATACGAGTTCACCATGAGGTACTAAAAGAGCAAGTGAAAACAATGTCATATTTGCTATACAATGCTCAAATCCAATTGTAACAAAAGGGAAAATACAGCAGAAAATCATCACTAATTTTCCTGTCTCTGTTTTTAACTTATAGGTACACCATACGGCCAAGCATACAAGCAAATTACATAAAATACCTCGACATAAAAGTTCAACGAAGCTACCACTCATCTTAGCTGTAGCCAGTTTTTCAATGTAAGCTGCTATATCTCCACCTGCTAGCCCCGAGTAAAAAAATAATGCGGCTGCTAAAAGCGAACCAAAGAAGTTTCCTATGTAACTAAACGTCCAAATGCCCAACATCTCTAATGGTGATGATTTTTTTGATAGTGTACTAACCGTTAAAACTAGATTATCACCTGTAAATAAATTGGCCCCAGCCATCATGACCATACTAAGAGCAACGCCAAATGATAACCCTTGTACGATTTTCATACTCGGTACCCCAGCTGGACTTAATAAGCCTCCTATAGTAGTGATGAGCAAAATTCCAAATCCGATAAAAAGTCCGCCAAAAATAGCTAATAATAAATAATTAGCAGGCTTTTGCTTCATCATATTAATTTTTGTTTCAGCTGTTATACAAACTGAAGAAATTGCCTCTTTCATACTTTCATCTCCTAAACAACATCAAGCTATATAAATAACTTATTTTTAATGCTGATCTCAAGTAGTCATCTTTTTCCACTCTAATCAACTGATATACAAGGCTTACATTTTAACAAATATTATTCTAAAATATAATTAATTAGCAAATTCAAAGTAAATTCCTCCAAATAAACACATATTCATGCACTTTAACGATCTTTAAGTTTAGTTAATTGATATTAAAAAGGGATAGTAAAGCAAATATTGTGCATGAATTTCTTTCTGAAAGGACATCAATTTGTGTTTCGGACTACTCACTTTTGTATAGAAGCATTGTCAATAATAATCCGTATTTCTCGCATTACTAAACAAAGAAAAATTAAATTTGTAAATTTGATTAATTATTTTTTTCTATTGCTACATTAATTACTTCTATTAGTGATTTTATTGCTTAAATGGATTTAAATTGATATGATTCCACCAATCCCTACAAAACAAGTTCGTTAAGTAGGTTAAATTAAAGGGGTTGATTGGGATGGGTCAAATTGTAACAAATAAGATTAAACAATCAATTACAGAATTAATCGGTCATACACCACTATTAGCATTAAACCAATATGTAAAAGAGCAACAGTTAGAAACCGAAATTATCGTAAAGCTAGAATATTTTAATCCCGCTAATAGTGTGAAGGACCGTGTCGCTAAAGCGATGATTGAGGATGCTGAAGCTCGTGGTGTATTGACAAAGGATAAAACAATCATTGAAACAACTAGTGGCAATACTGGTATTGGTCTAGCAGCAATTGCAGCTGCAAAAGGCTATAAGCTTCGAATTTACATGCAGGATGGTGTAAGTGAAGAGCGTACAAAGGTAGTTAAGGCATACGGAACGGAGGTTGTACCTTTTTCAGATGTCCCAGAAATGGTAGCTGCATTTGAGGACACAGATGGTGACTTTGTAGAAACGATTAAAGTATTTCGAGAAACAGTCGTTGAACAAGAAGAAAATGTTGTATTTTTAAATCAACTTGATAATGATGCCAACCCAAATATTCATAAGTTAACAACTGGTCCTGAAGTCTGGGAGGATACAGACGGACAAATTGATATTTTTGTAGCAGCAATTGGCACAGGTGGTACGATAAGTGGTGCAGGTGCATACTTAAAATCTAAAAATCCAGATATTCAGATTATTGGTGTAGAGCCTGCTGTTAATTCCATTGCAACAGTTGATAATCCAGATATCATTGAAATCACAGGTGTTCACCGCTTCTCCGATGCTGACGAGGCTCGTGTGCCATCGAATGTTCATTTAGAAATAATTGATGAAGTACTCGAGGTGGAAACTACACAAGCTTATGAGGCGGCACGTGCTGTTGCGAAGTCAGATGGAATATTAGTAGGTACTTCATCAGGTGCTGCTTTATTTGCCGCCACAGCCCTTGCAAAGCGTCCAGAGAACAAAGGGAAACGGATTGTCGTTATCCTACCCGATACTGGTTTACGATATTTATCAACAGATTTATTTTAGAAACAAGCGCATCGAAAAATACGCAGTAGCTTAGACACCATATAAAAAAAGAAGGGTAAAATATTTTACCCTTCTTTCATATTAATAATTTGATCAATTATGCCTCGGCATAATTGCGTCTGGAATCGGCTTTGTGCTTAGGCCTGCAGATGTTTTTTGCGCGAAAGCGTAGCGGCAGCAGCAGGATGCAGGTCAGTTAGCCGTTATCACATGGATGCGATGATTTTAGGCTAACATCCTATGTGAACTCCTTTCCGATTCCGTGACATCGCCGGAGGCTTTGGGCCAACGTGATGTTGGTCACTCAGTCATTGCCATAGGACGTGGCGTTCTTAGACTGAGTTTCCCTATTTCAGCGGGCGTTTGGATACCCGCTGAAAAGTAGCTTAAATCCGCATTCAACTCACCACCTATAGTGGTGGGAGACTTCCGCTGAAAGAAGTTAAAAAGATCTTTCCTTTTGTGGTTTTAGACAATTCAACGGCCGTTATCGCATTTTTAATGTCTAACAAATCATAATGAGAATCCACTGCCATCATTTTTAACTTACCACTATTAACTAGATTGATTAAGTGATGAAATGTACCTTGCCATCTTTCTATTGAGACTTGCTTGTTCCAATGACGTAAATGGAACATATTTGCGTTTACATTTGCCTCTTTAACGATACTTTGCCAATTCACTTGCACACCAGATAAAAGACCAATAGCTAAAAAGTTCCCTCCAGATTTCAGACAGAAAGCAAGATCATTGCCTGCAGTCCCCCCTATAGAGTCAATAGCAGCATCAGCGCCCTTACCATTTGTTAGTTCCATTACTGTCTCATTGAGCGGTGCTACTGAAGCATCTATTACATAGGAAGCGCCAAGCTGAATTAAATCGTCAGTATGTCTATTATTTCTCGTAACCGCGATTAACTTGAAACCTAACAATTTTGCTAGCTGAGCAAATATGTGTCCAATTGCGGACCCGCAGGCATTCACTAATAAAACATCATTTGGCTGCAATTGTAATATGTCAGTACAAGTTACCCAAGCTGTCATTGGGTTGATATACAATTGCGCTGCGGTAAAATCATCAATAGAATCTGGGATGGGCACTGCGAATTCTGCGCTTGTTTTTACAATTTCCTGCCAAGTCCCTTCTCCTCGTAAAGGTAGTACACGCTTTCCGATAAGATTTTGAGATACTTTAGGACCTACATTCTCTACAATACCTACTCCTTCATAGCCAGGAATAGTTGGTAAAGAAATTCGATGAGCATAATTCCCCCATATTGGTATTAAATCAGAAGGATTTATAGGTCGTGCCAGCATTCGAACAAGGATTTCTTGTTCTTCAGGAGGTTTAATCGTTTTATTTTCAAACTTCAAAACCTCCCGTGGGTTTCCAAATTCATATAATTTAATGCTTTTTGCTTTCAAAAAATGTAACTCCTTTATAATTGATTAATAACTTTTATGTAACGACTCATTAAGAGAGACTTTAAGTGGCTTTTCTTCGTCCCCAGTGATTAGTTCTACTGAGATCATCATTCTTCACTAGGTGCCAGCCATTACATTGTTCTCCCCATATATAATGTTCTGTATACTGTTTGCTAATTTTCAAAACTGATATCCCCTTCCTTTTATCTTGATTGTATGGATATTTACCTAATATTTCTATAAAATATAAATAAGTATATTACTATCACGCAGTAAGGAGTGGGATCGTTGAATATCAAAAAACAATTGCTAGGCACTGCTCTCGGCTATATGCTGGCATTATTAATTGCATACATCTTTTTCGATTATTTTTCATGGTCGTTTACTCTAGGTTCTATTATAGGTATTTGTTTATTTGCTGTAATTTTAATGTTCATGAAAAGAAGATAATTTCCCTTCTCATAATGTATTTAGTAATTTTTCGAACTTGTTTGCACTCAATATTTCATGTGTCATAAAATGACCATTGTAAAACAGTCCAAAGGTTGTCCATATGATAGGCGCATTCTGTGCTTCATCTTTCGTCATTAATTGGAATGAATGAAAAGGAATGCCCTTTTTTTCTGCTATATTTTTTAAATCATCTATAACACCTATGGCAAACGGACATTGGGCAGTGAAGTATATTACAATACCACTGTTATTAGATATAGGATTCTTCACCTGTAGTTTAAAGGAAGGATCATTGGCACAATCGTTAAATTTATAGACGGCTAGCTGAAAATAAGGTGCCGCTTGATCTACAATTTCAAATCCCAAATGTTCAAAAAAACGCTTATCACTTAGAAATGGAAGCTTTTTCTCCCCTACTATATGTACGATGCCATCCATCCCTTGCGCTAATGCATCTTCCTTACACTTTTCAAACAATTGTCTAGCATGGTTTTGATTTTTGTATTTACCTGAAACCCACAGGCAATTTATATACATAAAATTCGGTGCTTCGATAGGAACCCAAGCTTGATTAGCCGGTAAATATTCAATAAACACTTTTGCCCGATCATATCAATTATGCCTCGGCATACTTGCGTCTGGAATCGGCTTTGCGCTCGCACAAAGAACTCCTTGCCGATTCCGTGACATCCACCGGAGGCTTTAACTTCTTTCAGTGGGTGTTTGGACACCCGCTGAAAAAAGTTAAACGATAAAAAACTAGCCCCTCATCCATACGGTTTATCAACCATTCTTTCTTTCCCTTTACCGCTTCCTCGTATTGCTTCGAACCGAGAGCGCAACATAAATGCTCCTGTTCAATATTGTTTCTAGTAATTTGAATATAATCCACTTTACTATCCTCCTCTTTACTAACCCAATTTGTTACCACTATTCTATTATATCTAAGGTAGAAAATGGGTAGCAATTCCTTCCCTTTTTCATTATCCATTATTTGGATTTCATAACAAAAAAGCGAACAATTAAAATATCTAAATTGAAATTTAATCCTTGGAATTAAATTTTCCACTTTAATTTCGTAAGTAAACCTTATCGCATCTACACATAATATAGTCATTATTCTTCTCTAACTTTATTAGCATACGATTTTAACCCAAACACCTTAGCTAGTGTACACATTGTATTTTGGTTGTTTGATTTTTATTAAAAAAGATGGTTATGCATTTTTCCTTTATACAACTTTTTTTCACACTAGTTATTTAATCGGAGTTAGGAAAAAACGTTGCTATAGACCCACTCAAAGTTTACTTGGTATCATAGGTCTATATTGATCAGGAGGTGATTTCAGGTGAATTCATCAAAAATTGCATTTTTATCAGTTTTGAGTAATTCTACTGTTGTCATATTAAAACTTATCGTTGGATTGTTCACTGGATCAGTTGCAATTATATCGGAGGCAATCCATTCTCTTCTAGACTTACTCGCCTCTTGTATTGCCTTTATCTCTGTACGAATTTCCAGTAAACCAGCCGATAAAGAACACCCCTACGGACATGGAAAGGTTGAAAATATTTCAGGGACAATTGAAACACTTTTAATTTTTGTTGCTGGGATTTGGATTATTTATGAATGTATTCATAAAATAATCAATCCCACACCAATCAAACTCCCAGTTTTAGGAATACTGGTCATGTTATTTGGTGCCTTGATTAATTTTTTTGTATCAAGAATTGTTTATAGAACTGCAAAGAATACTAACTCTGTTGCCATGAAATCAAATGCACTGCATCTACTTACAGATGTCTATACATCATTGGGTGTTGCATTGAGTTTATTGATTGTTCATTTAACTGGTTGGTACATTTTAGACCCGATCATCGGAATAATATTAGCATGTTATATTATGATTGAGGCTTTCAAACTGATGAAAGAAACATTTCCTCCATTAATGGATGCACGATTATCAAAGGAAGAGGAAGAACAAATTATTCGAATTATTGAATCATTTAAAGATGAATACATCGAGTATCACGATTTTCGAACTAGACGCTCTGGGGCGGAAGAATACATCGATTTCCATTTAGTCGTAGCATCAAATGAAAGCATTGAAACAGTTCATAATTTATGTGACCGTATTGAAGAAAAGATTAATACCCTCTTTCATCAAGCCAATATTCTTATTCACTTAGAACCAGAGAATGAGAAAATAAATGAATGATTTGCAAAATGCCCAGGTCTTTATTTTTTAAAGTACCTGGGCATTTATAAAAAAATAAGCTTAAATTAAAAAAACGAAATTTCCCATTATAAAAAAAGGAGGAAAAATATATGCAATATAAAATCTCACAAGAGCAAAATGAACGTAACAAATCTTTAATTAATAATAAGCTTTACGAATACAATTTAAAACATTTTCCAAAGGATTTAAGAGGTCGATATCAAGAAATCAACCTGTTCCTTACAGATGAAAATGATCAAATTCGTGGTGGCATATTGGGGGAAATTTGTTGGAATTTGTTGGAATTGGTTAGAGATACATACACTTATGATCGATGAGGATATTCGTGGATTAGGCCATGGATCTAAATTGTTATTAGAAATCGAACAAATTGCTTTAAATAACAAATGTGACTTCATAAAGGTCGATACTTTAAGTTTTCAGGCTTTAAATTTTTATCAAAATCACGGATATCAAATCTACGGTACATTGGACAATGTCGGAAGGGATCATCAGCACTACTATTTAAAAAAGAATCTTTCATAGGGCTACCAAGTTTTCTTCTAACATTGTAAATGAATAACAGTTAGGAACTTCCATTTAAAAAAAGTTGTAATTGTAATCACTTAATCCTTATTATGTCTTACAATTACAACTAATTTATGTACTAAATATTCGATCACAAATTAGATTTCTAAAAATACTGAATATATATGATGAATTTTATTAAAAATAAACGATTCCTTCTCCTTCGTAAAACCATTTTTTTCTGCCACTCGAATTGATGGTTCATTTTTAGGATCAATAATACTTATTAATTTTTCTTGTCCTAACTGTAAAAATCCATACTCCACACAACCTTTAGCCGCTTCAGTTGCATATCCTTTAGACCAATATTTTTTATGAATATGGTAGCCCACTTCAACTTCGGTTTCTCCATCAACTATTTGTTTAACGAGGCCACAATCTCCAATTAATTCATTCGATTCTTTTAAACATACACTCCATAAACCAAAACCATCTTCTCGATATCTTTGTTTATTTTTTTTCGATCCAATTTTTAGTTTGTTCTAAAATCAATTATGCCTTGGCATAATTGCGTCCGGAATCGGCTTTGTGCTTAGGCCTGCACGATGCAGGTCAGTTAGGCGTTATCGCATGGATGCGATGAACTTAGGCTAACATCCTATATTGAACTCCTTTCCGATTTCGTGACATCCGCCGGAGGGCTTTAACTTCTTTCAGCGGATGTTTGTACACCGACTGAAAAGTAACTTAAACCCGTTTTCATCTCACCACCCATAGAGGTAGGAGACTTCTGCTGAAAGAAGTTAAATGGTGACGGATAATATTTCATTGTTTCAGCATCTGAAAAAATTGAATAAAGGACAGAAATATCATCAACATTTAATTCTCGTAATTCTAACCTTTCTGTTTCCATAATTATCAATTTAGTTACCCCCTTGAATATGTGAATTGTTTTTCCTTATTTTAAGTTTAGAACAATTCGCTCCAGACTTGAAAAAAAATATAAATTTCTTCTAATTTGAATGTACAAATAACAATATTTCTTAAGGTTTATGTAAGGATTACGTAAAAAGGATGTAATTTCAAAAATCTATGCTAATATATAGTAGTTTAAATATAAAATGATCAATAATATATTGGCGAGGTGTAGGGTTTTTATGTATTTTGGGATTATTCCGCTTATCCTATTTGTTATTTTTCTGTATTCTTACTTGAAAGATCCCAGAAAGATAGTAAATGGCTTTTTATTTAATATTTTCTTCTGTTCATTTCTTTTATTTTGTACAATTGTTTCTTTAGCATCTGAAAACAATTCTATAAAGCTTTTAGTAATTATTCCTTTAATAGCACTTTTCTTTATTATACCTTTTGGAATTGTAGCTTTAATGTTCGGCCTATTTCTTAATGCAAGAATTTTAATGCAAAGAGAAGGCAGACGCTTAGCAAATTCCTTAACTTTAATTGTAGCAATTATTATTTTATTATTTTTTGCCATGCCTATTATTAGTCCATCCAGTTTGTTATCAAATATATTTCAACCTATGTTTGGCGGAATATCGCTTATAATGTTTTATTTCTTGATTCATTTATCAAACTTTCTATCTGCATATTTCCTCTATCAGTTTAATAAACCAAAGTATAACCAAGATTTTATCGTCGTACTAGGCAGCGGTTTAATTAACGATAAAGTACCACCACTTCTTGCAAGTAGAATTAATAAAGCTATTGATTTTTATCATAAACAAGCAATGGTTACCACACCACCAACAATTATTTTCTCTGGAGGACAAGGTCCCGATGAAAATCTGTCTGAAGCGGAAGCGATGCAAAAATACGCTATTGAAAAAGGTATTCCTTTTGAGCATACTATGCAAGAAAATCGCTCTGTAAACACCTATCAAAATATGTTATTTTCGAAACAGGTTATGGATACGTTAAAACCAGATGGTAAATACAACAGCATATTTACCACAAATAATTTCCATCTTTTCCGAGCTGGTTTATACGCTAGACAAGCTGGCCTGAATAGCCAAGGTATCGGCTCAAAAACAGCCTTTTATTATTGGCCCAACGCAATGATTCGTGAATATGTTGCAATTGTTGTAATGGGACGGAAAAGACATATGAAAGTTGTTGGGATAATTCTCGGAATTTCTCTACTCTTTTCTTTATTTGCCTTATTATTCATATAGATCCACCATGCCTCGGCATAATTGCGTCCGGAACGAAAAAAATAATCAACAAAAGGGTACTGAATCAATTCTAGTACCCTTTTATTAGTTTTTTACAATAAATAATATTCCCCTGTAGCCACAAACGGGACATGTAACAATACTTTCTTACATAACACCTATTTTAAATGCGAAGACAAAATATAATTTCCATAATATACAGCGGCTAGGACAAATCGGACAGACAAAATGAGTTGTTTTCGTTTAACTGGCAGCATATTTATAAATAAATTTCGCATAAAACAGACATTAAAAAGATGCTTAGTGGTAGTGGTGGTATTTAACCAAATTTATTGATGGAGGGACAGTGAATGCACCTAAAAAGAAAATCGTCTTGGTTACTTGCATTATTAACTCTAATAGCGGTTATTTCAGTGTTGTATTTGATGGAATCACCAAAACAACCAAAAGAGAATATCACCTTGTCTGTAGATGCAGATCAAAAAGCTGCAATACAGACTGTTACGAAGGAAGAATCTTTTTCTAGCCCTTTTGAAGAAACACGCCTACAAGTTAGTAATGAAAGAAATCAACTTCGCCAAAAGTTAACGCAAAAAATAACGTCAGATGAATATTTTGTTGACGAACAAAATACAGCGTCTATTGAAATCGATACTCTCAATAAGGAAGAATCTACAGAGGCAATACTGGAGACGCAAATTAAATCATTAGGCTTTCCCGATGCTTTAGTACGAATAGAAGGAGATAACATTTCCGTAACTGTGGTGGCAAATAAACTATCAAAATCTCGAGCAAATAAAATTATTTATCTGGTAAAAAAAGAATGCGAGGATGCAAATGTGCAAGTAAAATTCGGGGATAATAATTATTGAGAAAAAAGGGTCTTCATTTTATTTACAAAAAACAGCCTCACGGAGTGTTTTTAGTGGAAATACCCATTTCTAAGACGCTGCAGCTCCCACTCCACTCTTAATGTTAAAGTAGTAATAGCAGAAAAAGTAGATGTTTTAACTATTTCTATAAACAGGGAATATAACTAAGAGGCATCTTCTTGTTCATTTGGTTCGGTATAAACGGCCTACCGAAAGAGATACTTTACAAGAATATTATTATCAAGTTAATAGCCTTTCTCACTTACTTTCTCGGACATATCATAGCGATGAAAGGAGAAAAATTTATGTGCATTAATAAAGATAATTGTAATTGTTTATCAACGAAAAAAGAATGTGATAACGTTGGACCATTTGTGGCTAAAGATATAAATTGTATAACTTCAGGAATCGAGAACAATGATGAAAGTAACGGCGGTTCAATAATTCCTTTTTCCTCTGGAAATACACAAACTGTAGTTGAAAATATACTCGGCAATAATCTAGCTAGTCTTATAGGGTTTGGTACCGCTATAGACCTTGTACCTATTGCAAATAATACAATTAATTTAACTGGGCTTTTAACTGAATCCTTCACCGTCCCGCGTGAAGGCAATATTACTGCTATTTCAGCTTCATTTACTACATTAGGGGGACAGATTGAATCAGGATCTGTAACAATCCGTGCTCAAATTTTTCATGCACCTATAGGTAGTAATATTTTTACTGGTACAAGTGCCAGCGTTGATTTAGCTCCTACTGTTACAGAGCCTATACCTGTAGGTCTTTTAGTATTTGCATCGGCTAATATCACTCCAGTGCCAGTGGCTCCAGGTGACCAATTATTAATGGTATTTTATATTTCATCGTTACCAGGAGAAACTACAGTTGACCTTATTCTTGGTACTGCAAGTGCAGGAATTAATATTGTTTAAGTGGCAGTACTACTGTAGTTGGAATTTTTACAAATGAATATACTATATCCACTTCTATATTAGCAGCTTGGGTCCTTCGATTTCAGATAATATAGACAAGAAATTTAACTTCTTTCAGCTAAAAATAAGCTACAGTTTTTATTTTAAATATTTTTGATTAATAAATGCCTATTTTTCAATGGATGAATACCCCACTCCTTCTCTACAGCCTACATATTATATATTGTAGAAAGGAGGGTTTTTTTATGGGATACTATGGAAACGTAGGTAATTATAATAATTATTCCTGTGGCTGTTATGGTGGCTATAGCCGTGGCTACGGTTCAACATTTGCGCTGATTGTTGTTCTATTCATTCTTCTAATAATTATTGGCGCTACTTTCATAAATAATGAAAACTGTTAGCATATCAATACAAAACTATCAGTCTTGCTCACCTCTTTAAAGGGTCGCTTCCTGCCTAGTGACCCTTTAATCGTTTCTTTCCTCAAATTTTGCAAATACTTTTTATCATCTATTGCTCGATGTTTACATGACCATTGCTGGCGTTTGATCTCAAAAAACATATGGTTGGAATATTGATAGGGAAAAATAAGAACACCCTTTGCGGAGTGGTCTTTTTTGGTATATTAACCTATCGCACTAATTACTCATAAGAAGGGGCTTTTCTTCTGTAAATGGTTAAACAGTTTGAGCAAGAACTAATTGATTACAACGAGTATTACAATCACAAACTAATAAAGGCAAAATTAAAATATCTGAGCCTAGTGGAATACCGAACTCAGATATTAGAAGCTGTCTAACTAAATATGTCTAACATTCTTGGGCCAGATCACACACTGGAGTGGTATGTATTATATCACTGTCAATGTAAACATTCTTATTAACATCTATGTAAGGCTTTTAAATCGATTGTTCTAATAATTGATGAATAAATCTTTTTATTGTGCGTTCTGTAGATTTAATTTGTTCAATATATTTTTCGGAAACTGTTGAAAAATGCCCTCTTGCTCCCCTCTAGCCTCCCCTTAATTACACACCGTCTAATACATCTTGGTTTTTAATTGCAAAAAGGCAGTTGAAAATCTGATTAAGCTGAACTTTCAACTGCCAACTCAAATATTTGATTTTTATTAGTACCTATTAAATATTATTTTTTTCGATTAAATTTTGTTGCAGTGAACTGCGTTTTTTATTTGTTCTGCTCTTCTAAAAATTAGAATTATCATGGAGGAGTAAGCCCTGTAAGAACAGGAGTTATAACATTTGTGCCAACTCCAAGGCGAATTTGTTGAACTTGCAGTACTTTTACAGTAAGCTCTAGCACGATTTTTTCACGTAATGTGTCGAAAGTGCCTTCTGGTTCTACCATAACCGGTGAAAAGTCAAGTTCAAAGAAGTTTGCAGCTACTAACTCGCCAAATGGTTGTTCATTGTATTTAACTAGATTTTGGAAGAATGCTTTATCTAATCGAGCATCCATTTGCGTAGTTTCATTAAGGAAGTTCGCTTCGGCAAACTCGGAAATTCCTAAAATCGGAGTAGGTCCTCCAAGTGTTTGTGGGAAAGTAAGGTCTGTAAAACCTGAAAACGGAACATTGGCAATTCTATCTTGAAGTGCAGCGTTACATGCTGCTGTAGCATATTCTATATTTTTGCGAATAGTTCCCGCTACAAATAATTTAGCTCTTGTTACCGCAAAGAAATCAGTGGTACCAATACGTGCAAAAGCAACTGGTACTAGTTTTACTTGATTCAGGAATACATTTTTTTTCACTCTTTTGATTTCAGTTGCTGCAGGTGTAAGCGTAATATCTGCCTCCACAGCAATTTGAAGTGTTGGTTCTGCAAGTACAACTGGAACTTTAATAGTTGGAGTCACTAATGGTGTAGCGACTACTGGAGTAACCTCAGTAGTTAATGGTACTTGTTCTGTTGATGTTACTGGACAAGGTTCAACTTGATTAACTTGAACATCTAATTGATCGCTCAAAAAATTCCCTCTTTTCATTTTTTAGTATTAGAGAGCGCTCTCTATATTGCTAGAATATGTAGCGATTAATTCTATGTATAGACGTGTATACTAGTTTTTTCTGATTT
This sequence comes from Lysinibacillus sp. NPDC058147, assembly GCF_042884205.1. Lineage (NCBI taxonomy): Bacteria > Bacillati > Bacillota > Bacilli > Caryophanales > Bacillaceae > Lysinibacillus > Lysinibacillus sp. NPDC058147. The sequence goes on along the minus strand of NZ_JBHVUJ010000001.1, from coordinate 496,350 downwards.
TAAAAAAGGGATTTTTTAGAATGAACATCAAAATGCTAGATACTCATCATTTTTAGCACATTGTTTTAATTGTTTAGAAAAAAATAGTCAAAAGCAGAAGCAATATTATGGAGAAAGATATTCATGTACGAAAATACTGGAGCCGTATTTATACCACAAGAAATTACATTACACAGGACTTTGACCTTAAACTAGAATCGAATACGTACTACAATTATAAAGGGGTAATAATCACATCTTACCTCATCTAGGTAAATATAAAGTAAAATCTTTTACCACTCATGTCTTACAACAGTTTATTTATTTATCTTTAAATCATGCAGTGTATTCATACATATACATTAAAGAAAACCCCTATGTAGAGCTCATGAAGGATAACAATAGAAAACCTACCCGTGAAGATTTAAAAATCCAATCAAAAGAAAACTTAAGAAGTATTAATAGCGTTTTAAATGAGAGATGAAGTTTGCGGGCTTGAATGGAAACAAATAAAATTCGAGGAAATGACATTGGAAATTGAGTAGCAACTAATAGGTATCGAAGATGAAAACAAAAAAATATACTGGCAACCTAGACCTCCAAAATCAAAGGATAGTTATCGAGCATTTCCCTTTGATAATGTTCTAAGCAAAATCTTAAGATGTACTATAAAAGAAATTTTTAAAAATGCATTAAGACCACCCATCACGGAGTGGTCTTTATATATTTTATTCAGCTAAGCCCAAGACATCGATAAACATCCTATTCGCAAGTCAACCAACCATAAAAAATAGCCCCCTTATTAAATAAATAAGAAAGCTATATATAATTCTAAACTATCACTTATCAACTGGCTTTAATACATTCACCGGAACCCAAAAAAGTTGTTGGTCATTTCCTTCCAATTTATTGAGTACATTTATATAGCCATTAATTTCATCACTCCAGGAATAAACAATGCTTCCCTTTTCCACAATTTTTGTAGTTTTAGATTCTTTTAATGGATGGTATTTCCCTTCTGCATCTTTTGTTAACTCATAAGGTACACTTGTTTGTCTATATTTTGTCTCAGCGATTTTAAAATCTGTACTAAGATACCGGTCACGATATGTTCCCTCATCTCCATCACTATAATAATGGTCAACTTGTCCATTATCTAAAAAAGTAAGTTGAACTCCAAGGAAATAATATCCGTAATGATGATCACGATTAATGTTAATATAAATTGGATTGTTATAGAAAGATGAACGAATTTTTATTGGTACTTCTTTGAAAACTACCAAATCCGTTGCTTGTACCCGATATTGCCCCATCTGGTAGAATGTTTTGCCATCATATTTTTCAATATCATACGTTTTAAAGAAGTTATTTCGCTTTACTACTAAAGAATCAAACGTACCATCTGGATTTTTCTTGTATACCTTGATGTCCTTTTTAAAGGTCATTTTACCGGTTTGGTCTTTTACAACCTCTGCTCCATCATACATCACTTTTGCTTCTGATTTTGTTGGATTTACTACTGCAAATACCAATGCTGCTAGTAACACAATAAATAATTTTTTCATTATTTCCTCCTACATAGCTTTATTTTAGAAAACATAATATCTTAGTATTATTTACTATCAATCTATATTCTACCATTGACTGTATAATAATGTTGGCATGATTTACTTTAATATAATTTCACCAATCTACCATTTAAGCCAGTTTTTCAAATTGGGTCTGTCTACTATTATTAAATTGGGGAAGACCATCTCTTTCATCTAACCAATTATAGAAAGGCACTGGACGTTCTCTATGCGCTTCGTTCTCCACTTGTGATGATTCAAGTAGGCTTATTACTCGAATACTCTACAGCCTTGTTTACGCTCCCACAAATACAGCTATTTTGATATTTCTAACAAATTTCAATAGATAGAATAAAATATAAATGAGGATTCAAAAATGAACAAACTAAACAACACAGAAATTCTTAGTGCTTGATATACCATCGAGGAAATTAAAGCAGCATTCAAGGAAGTAATTGAAAATACTAAAGACTATAAAACAGATAACTAATTACAGTTGTCTGTTTTTTTGTACAAGTACAAATAAAAAAAGAACCAAGTACTCACAATGAGCACCTGGTCCTTTGCTATTTAGTTCAAAGCATGATCCATTTCGCTCAGCCAGTTCTTCCCCCATAAACGACAAATGTTGTTTCATTTTTTTCTCCAAATATTATTTCTGAATACTTCGAATAATTTAAAAAAGGAAATAGAGAGCATTACTCTCCTGCTGTTATAAAATATCAAACAATAGAGTTAATTAAAAATAAATTAGGTATCAATTTCAACTACCATTCATTACGACATACACATGCAACAATTTTGATTAAAAGTGGACAACCTATAAAAACTGTCCAAAAAAAATTAGGACACAGCAGATCAGCAACTACTGAAGACTGCTATGTCCATTTAACTCAAAAGATGACAAGAGATGCTGCCGATATTTTTGATTCCACCGCAAAAGATTTATAATTGCTGGCACAATTTTAAAGCGCGGTGGCAAATCGGTGGCAATCTCCACCATACTACACACAATTCAAATTCTTATAAACGTTTTTATATCAACGTTACTTCGAATCATCCATCTTCAGAACAGCCATGAATGCTTCTTATAGAAATGCTGTATTCAAGCTTATCTATTTATATTTCTATATAGCCGACAATCCTTTGATATATAAGGGTTTGTCGGTAGTTTTTTATTTTATTTTATTCATGGATATTTTGCTTTTATCGAGCTTTATTTTCTGTGAATGGTGGGGAAATGATGGGAAAAAAATTAGGACCACCCATCACGGAGTGGTCTTTTTTGGATTATTTAACTATGCACCATCTTAAGTAAAATCTTTCTAAGGAGAAAATATAACTGTTAATCAATATGTTCTATATATTGAGAAATAATATTTACAATTTCGGATACAAGTAAAGTTCCATCGACCATGAGGTCAGAATTTGGTTTTATTTTTTCTAACATTTCTAGATAGCCGCGCCTTCCTTGTGAAATATAACTCTCCATATCCATTAAAATATTTTCTACAGAATTATTCTTAAAATCTCTAGATACTCGACGTGCCATTGCAATATCCAAAGGAGTATCAATAAACACAGCAAAATCTATGAATTTACTCGTTTCAAAGTGTTTATAGGCAAACGGAAAGTCCAGCACTATGTAATCTAAAGGTTCAGTTAGTAACGCTTCTATATCTCTAATGAGAGGAGCCAAGTTCCACTCATCATAATTAGCTCCGTTGTCAATCCAATCTATAATGTCATCAGGACCATCAAAATCATATTCATCAAAAAATAGGATTTTAGAATTTTGTAATCTTTCGTTTAGATGAGTCGATATAGTCGTTTTTCCTCCACCAGAAACCGCAGCTATAGCAATAACTAGTGGTTGCTTTCCTTTTCTCATAAAATCCCCCCACTTTTATATTTCTATTCTCTAAACCCTTTTGTCCAACTAAACTACGTCTATAGCTTTATAATACCTTATGCCACATTCGTTTGGATAACTATTTCTCATATCTACCATTCTACCCAGTTCTCTAAATTATATGGTCTACTACTCATTGATTGTGGATGGCTATCACGTTCATTTAACCAGTTATAAAAAGGCACAGGACGTTCTTTAGATTGAGTTTCTTCTATAGATAGCGATTTATTCGTCTTACTACTTAATCGCTCTACAGCTTTACTATATGCCCCTACAAATACGACTCTTAATGTACTAGCAACTGTCAGTATACCTTCTTTTATATCCATAGCAATTTTGAATAGTACGTTCTTAGCTTTTACAAAATCACTTATATTTTCTATTTGTGAAGCCATTACACATTTATGTAATTCATCTTTTAGGTTATCCGCTAATGGCAAGCTATTCATGAAATCAAATAGCATTACCTGGTACTCATTCATGTACTCTTTTTTCTTTTCAGCTTGCAAAGCTAATTCATTTCCAAGACTCATAATATTATTTGCTTGTTTAGAACTTAAAAGATTAAAAGAGTTTAAAGATAGGTTTTCTGATTGTTGCACTTCATCCTTACTCTCACAAGGCTTTTCAGCGTTTTCACGCTCGGACATTACCGCTGGAACATTGTAAGGAAAAATGATATAAATGCTTGCTCCTTGTCCACCTTTGCTTTTTACTGTCGTTTCTTTCTTAATGATTCCTAGCGATTCTAATTTTAAAATAGCGCGGTAAACTGTCTTTGTGCTGATCTCCAATGATGCAGCAATTGTTGAAGCTTTTAAGTGGCAAGTACCTGGATATGCTAATGAACGACTAGCTAAAGCAAAAATGATAGCACGCTCTGATTCTGTTAAATCATAATAGTGTGATGCAATGTGGTCCTCCACACTCTTATCCATATCTGTTACTGAGTTAAATGTTGTGTATTGTGCTAGGTATTCGAATGCCATTTGTTTTTCACCTCTTTATATACCAATATTCGTATATACGATTATTTAGATAAATCATATTATACGCATATTCGTATAGTCAATACCTTTACAAAAATTTTATTCGACATTGCGTATAAACGTATATTCTGATATATTTTGAATATGATAATAATTAGCGGAGGGTGGTTTACTGTGCGGATCAAACTAAAAGAAGTAATGGAAGAACGAGGACTTACACAATTGAAATTGGCTGAAATGACAGGAATTCGCCAAGCAGCTATTAGTGAAATAGTAAATAATCGCAGAGACACAATTAACAAGGCGCATCTAGAAACCATTTGTAAGACATTAGAAATTACAAGCTTTGACGATATATTGGATTGGGACTAACAGATAACTAAATAAGGTTGTCTGTTTTTTATATGTACTTTTGTTATCAAGTTTCCTAAAATGGAAATATAGAGGGAGGATTTTTAAATGAAAAAATTATTTTATGTTGGAGCATTATCAACACTATTACTTGCTGCATGTGGAGATGAAAAACACTGTAGAAAGTGAAGCTGTAAAATCAAATGAAAATCAAATGAATAAAGCTCTTAAAGAAATACAATAAATGATTAAATCACAATTGTGAGATAGTATTTGAATAGCATTATTTGAAGGAGCTATTTTAGGAGTTAAAAAATGTATATTTTTAATATAAAAATTAAGTGGAGTAACTTTCAAATAATTTTCACTACTCTTGTTTTAACAATGTTAGTTTCCTTCATAAAGGTGCAAATTGATGTAGAAATTGGTAAGGGAAGTAATAATTTAGGCGGGTTCTGTGGAAATTCAGTTGCTCAAGTAAGTTGTATGTACTTTTCAGGTTTATTAAATGTTCTTTCAATAGCTTTTGCCGCTATATTTGGTAGTGTAGCTTCATTAAGTTATTTACAAAGTAAGCCAAGCAATTATATACAAAAACAATTTAATAAAATAGAAAAAAGCCATACAAACATATACGATTCATCTTATAAATTTGAATTATTAATATTAGGAATTACTGCTTCTCAATCTTTGGAAAATGTTGAATTTCAGAAAGCTACTTTAATTAATGATATAGATAAACATATCAGGTTATTAGGAGATTTGGAAAATAGTACAAAAATGTCTATTAGTTTACTTGCAAAAGACAGTAGAGAATTTTGGTATAAACATCTATTAATAGTATCAAAATGTAGTGATTATGTTAAATTTAGTGAAGAACTAAATAATAGAGACTTTTATAAAGAACAAATCAGATTGGAAAAACACTTCTTTGAGAGCATTTTAAAAGCCTACAAATCCACTAAAAATTAACATTAAACATAGTCTATTTTATAAGAGGGTAAATAAAAAAAAGCTTTAACTGTTTTTAATATATATAATTGTAAATTACATTACTCTGTAAGGAGTGCATCTACTGGAAATGTAGCTATCATTGACGATGTGCCAGCGCATATTGCGCTTGAAATTAAATCAGGTATTGAGAACTTAAAGACAATGGCCAAAACTGCATCTGCACCTGCAGCTAAACAGGAAAAGGACATGTACGATGTTGCCGATGAAATTCGTGAATTGAAGGAACTATTAGAGGATGAATTAATCACTCAGGAAGAATTTGACGCGAAGAAAAAGCAATTATTAGGAATTTAGTCACTCATTAGAGTGGCTATTTTATTATTAAATAAACAAGATTTTTATTATGGTATATAAGTATCATATTGGTTAAAGTTGTTTTTATAGGCTATTTATAATAGCCTTGTTAATTTAAAGGAGGATACATAAGTGGTAAATTTTTTTAAGAAAAGTTTGATTTATTTAGCGTTAATGCTGCTAGTACTAGTTAGCTTTAATGTTGAAAGTGCATCGGCAGCAGAAGTAATTGATTATGAAGAAGGAGTAACTAATTTAAATAATACGCCTGAAAATAGTGCAATAATTGGAAGTAGGCTTTTACAACCTGAAATTGGTTGGAAAAGATACGATGATAGTAACTTAAACATACAATATCTAGGAACTGCTTGGACAGTCAGAGAAAATCACCCTAGTTTCTATGCTAGGACTGACCACTTTGCAGGAATTGGAGCTATAGTAAAATTCAATTTTACAGGAACTAAGCTAAGAATTAATTCAGTAAATTCAGCTCAAATGTCAGACAATATTGAGATTTATATTGATGGTGTAAAAGAAACATATAGTTCATATTCAGCTACTGCTGTTTATCAGATTGTTAATTATGAAAAAACTGGATTGAAAGATAGAAAACATTATGTTGAAATAAGAAATCTAGGAAAAGGACTATTAGGAATAGATTCAATTGATGTTGATGGAAAATTATTAGCTGAAAACGAAGTCCCTAATGTCGAATCCATCACATTGGACAGAAACACACTAGAACTTTTAGAAGGCAGCCAAGATAAATTAACGGCTACAGTTACTCCAGATGCAGCAAAAGTAATTTGGTCATCTAGTGACGAATCAATTGCTACTGTAGATCAGGATGGAAATATAATAGCTATTCGTGAAGGTCAAGCAATTATTACAGCAACAATAGAAAACACAGATATTTCAGCTACAAGTACAGTGATTGTTAAGAAACCAAACAATGAATTTTCAAATGCAATTCTAAGTATCACATTAGTAAACGGCATAACAAAAGAATATGATGTTACAAATACAGTTTTAACCAATTACTTAAATTGGTTTGACAATGCACAAGGTACTTCGACATTCAAATTTTCAAAAACCATTTCACCTTATAAAAAAGTAACGGAATATATTGTTCATGATAAAATTGCTTCATTTGAAGTAAGAGAATATTAAACGAAAAATGCCAGGCACTCATGTGAGCGCCTGGTCTTTATTTTGGAGGCTTAATAACAATTTTTCCACCTGCGTTTTCAGTGCTTGATTAGCATATCTAACCATTCACATTAACCTAATAATTGGTTGAAAATACATAAATATATATGTTATCATAAAATTGTAATATATTTATAATATTAGGAGGTTTTTATTTTGAAGAAAAAATTATTACTTGTACCTGTTATCTCTTTAGGACTTTTTGGTGGATTAAATGGTAGTGTATCAGCTGCTGAAACAGAAAATTTAAATCAAGGCCAAGTTCAAACCCTTTCTACTATAAATACATACAGTAGTATTCATGATAAAGCTTATGAACTAAAGAATGGAGGTACTGGAAACTCCTACACTAACACTTATAATCCTATTAAATATTATAAATTTTATTTCGATGGTTATGATGGACTCATTGTAAATTTTGACAGTAAAGGCTCTCACAAATTAAGTGTTTTAAACGGGAACTTTATACAAATTGGAACAGACAGAGATGTTATACTAGCTAAGGATTTAACTTACGGTTGGAATTATATTGAAGTAGTAGATACAAGACCTAGTCTTGGCGCATCGTACTATGATTTAAACATAAAATGGTATTAATTTGTTAGAAAAATATTTATTAATATTTATTAGACCAAGACGGCAATTAAGCTATCTTGGTCTTACTTTCGTTTATTTATTACGTCTTTGCTGAATAGTAATATACAATCCAATTAAACGGTCCGTTGTCATTGCTCCGTTTTGTAAATCCTTCAAATGTGAAGCTTGAATAATACCGTCCTTTACTGCCTGTCCGATATAGTTTTCAGCCTCTGTTTTCATTGTTGGTGAACCAGGATTCCAATTTGTCACTTTGTTTCCCTCCTTTTTGTCTTCCACAATTAATTGAACTTGCAATTTGATGTTACTTGGTACGATTACTTGTCCTTCTAGCTTATAGCCATTCGGCATTTTCCAATTTGATTTAACTTCGAAATGAGGTCGGTCAATACTACCTACCCAATCACCGCCCCATGTAATGCCTAGCTTGCGAGCGATAACACCAATTCGATTGAGCGTTGTCACTTCATACAATGATTGTGGAGGACCAACAGCAATATCCCATGCTAAACGTGATTTATGGTTACTGTTTAATGTCCAGGTAACAATTTGCCCTGATCGTGTTTCGACCTTGCGCATATAGGTAATTCTGGCGTTCCTGTGAGCGGTATGTTTCAGTAATGAAGATGTTCTTAATGCTAGCCTTAAAACACTCTTGAAACAGTAATCTACAAGCTGTTTGCGCAGCTGGTAATAGTTCGGATAAGTCTCGACATGTAGTAGTTACGCTTGTACTCATTTTGCATCATCCTTTGGTTCGTCATAATTCATTGCTTGCTGGCTATCTGAAACACCGTTTGTTGTTGGGTCGATAATAATACCAAACAAACCTAAAATACTCAGAATCGTCTCGGAAATAGCCGTAATTTGATCATTATAAATAGTAATGTCATAACCAAAAATGCCTGCGATTTGATACGTAAGCACAAGTAATAATGCAATTAATGACACCCAAAATTGTTTGTGTCGAATACGTACTTTCCAATTAATCTTCATGCTGCACACTCTCCTCTTTGTTCTTTTGAATACCTGCTACCTTTTCTAACACAACGATTCGCACTTCATGATTATTGATGCGTTTTGCAGATTCTTTTGAGGTTTCGTCAACCTCGTTTAAATGTTGATTCAATCTTTCTATGCCATTAGTTAAACTAAGTAGCGTTTTATTCAGATTGTTTGTAATGCGCCAAATGAATAAAAGACCTGCAAGTAATGCTGATACAATCGGCAACCAATTATTAATTGTTTCTACCACTGTTTTCACCTTCATTCCCAATATAAAAGCCCTCCACAGCGTGGAAGGCTACCTGTTCTTATCTAAAGGATATTAATTTAACACATATACCTTTTTTCATTACTGCGATTTTAACCAATTGCTCATTTTTATAAATAAGCTTTACATACTTTAGTCTGTAGTAGTCAAAATCTCCTGTCACGCCTCGGTAATGTTCCATTTTCGCCACTCCTTTCGATGTTTCGGATCAAAAATTTTCAAAATTAATGATCTATACATCTAACGCGAATTTGCCGTACAATAAACAACTATTGACGTATGCTCATGAACTTGGCCACGCTATATTACACCCAGAAGAAAATACGGCGTTTTTAAAAAAGAATACATTATTTTCTACTGACAAAATTGAAATAGAAGCTAATACATTTGCTGTGGAACTATTGTTACCAGATGAATTATTTGAAGATCAAAATATTTATTGTTGTTTTACCATCTATGATGCTATAGAAGAAAATGGAGTTCCAATCGAGCTACTGTCTTTAAAACGAGTAGATGGTAAAAAAATTTTATCTTAAAAAGAACAAACATTCCCATTAAAGGTGGTGATTACTATGTGAGGATAACAGAAAAACAAAATACGAGAGGAGAAAGGGTATGAAAGGCGGAGTTCGCAAACGCGGAAACACGTGGTACTACTATTTTGATATGGGAATTGTGGATGGTAAACGTATTCGTCCAGAGTATTCAGCAACAGCTGAAGGAGCCCATACAAAAGCAGAAGCAATATTACGGAGAAAGATATTAGAGTACGAAAATGCTGGAACCGTATTTAAACCGCAAGAAATTACATTACAAGATTTTTTAAATTTTTGGATGGAGGAATATGTTGACCTTAAACTAGAGCCAAATACGTACTACAACTATGAAGGTGTGATAAAAAATCACATTTTGCCTCACCTAGGCAAATATAAAGTAAAATCTTTAACCACTCATGTATTACAACAATTTATCAATTTAAAGACACGTGAAGGCTATGCTCGTCAAACATTAAGCATAATCATCGGAATCTTAAGTAAATCTTTAAATCATGCAGTATATCCGTACAAATACATCAAAGAAAACCCTATGCATTATGTAGAGCTGATGAAAGACAAAAGCAGGAAACCTACTCGTGAAGAATTAAAAATTCAATCAAAAGAAAACTTAAGACGTATTAATAGTGTTTTAAATGAGGATCACCCTTTTTATTTACCATTTCACATCGCTTACATTGTGGATTGCGTGTAGGTGAAGTATGTGGGATTGAATGGAAACATATAAATTTCGAGGAAATGACTTTAGAAGTTGAACAACAACTAGTTGGCATCAAAGATGATAACGCAAAAATACAGTGGCAACCTAGACCTCCAAAATCAAAAGCTGGTTATCGAACTATTCCATTCGGTAATGCTCTTGTTGAAATCTTAAGACGCGCTAAAAAAAGACAACTTGAAAATCGTTTAAAGTACGGTGAGTTTTATAAACAGATTCCAGAACATGATTATGTATGTAAAAAAGAAAATGGCGAACATTGTACGCCAAGTGTCATCAAATATAATACTAGAAAAATTAGTGAAAAATTAAACATTACTTTTAACTATCATTCTTTACGTCACACACATGCAACAACATTAATAGAGAATGGCTCACCCATTAAAACTATACAAAAAAGATTGGGACATAGCAGAGCTGCCGTAACAGAAAATCGCTATGTCCACCTCACTGAGAAAATGGCCAGAGATGCTGCTAACACCTTTGATTCATTCGCTCAAGATATATAAGAATTGCTAACGTATTTTTTATGGTGGGGAATTGGTGGGGAACCCCACCGTTTAGCCCTTACTTTAATTAACTAAATACGTCACAAACCCTTATCATTACTGAGTTACTTCGAATCATCCATCTTCAGAACAGCCATGAATGCTTCTTGTGGTACTTCAACTGAGCCCACTTGTTTCATACGTTTTTTACCTTCTTTTTGTTTATCAAGAAGTTTTCGTTTACGAGAAATATCCCCACCGTAACATTTCGCTAATACGTTTTTACGCATGGCTTTAATTGTTGAGCGTGCCACAATTTTTTGACCAACTGCTGCTTGAATTGGCACTTCAAATTGTTGACGCGGGATTAATTCTTTCAATTTTTCAACGATGACTTTACCGCGCTCGTATGCAAAGTCACGGTGTACGATAAAGCTTAGTGCATCGACTTGCTCACCATTTAATAAGATATCCATCTTCACTAGTTTTGAAGTCTGATAACCAATGAGTTCATAGTCAAATGAAGCATAGCCCTTCGTATTTGATTTTAAATAATCAAAGAAATCATAAACGATTTCTGATAACGGCATTTCATAAACAATGCTGACACGTGTTGTATCAATATAATCCATTGTCATAAAATTACCGCGCTTTAATTGACAAAGCTCCATAACAGCCCCTACATAATCGTTTGGTACCATAATTGTAGCTTTTACATATGGTTCTTCCACATGATCAATTTTTTGAGGATCCGGCATAAATGAAGGGTTGTCAACTTTAACTGTAGATCCATCCGTCATTTGAACATTGTAAATTACAGAAGGTGCTGTTGTGATTAGATCAATGTTAAACTCACGCTCAATACGCTCTTGAATGATTTCCATGTGTAAAAGCCCTAAGAATCCACAGCGGAAACCAAATCCTAGTGCTTGTGATGTCTCTGGCTCATATTGAAGTGCAGAGTCATTAAGCTCTAACTTTTCTAACGCTTCACGTAAGTCATTATATTTCGCTGTATCGATTGGATATAATCCGCAGTATACCATTGGATTTAAACGACGATAACCTGCTAATGGCTCAGCTGCTGGGCGATTAGCAAATGTAACTGTATCCCCCACACGAGTATCACCTACATTTTTAATAGACGCTGTTAAATAACCTACGTCACCGACTGTTAATTCAGCTTGTGGTACAACTTTCGGTGTGTGTATACCAACTTCAATAACTTCAAATTCTGCTCCAGTAGCCATCATACGAATTTTATCGCCAGGTTTTACTGTACCATTCATGATTCGAATGGAAATAATAACACCTTTATAAGCATCATAAACAGAGTCAAAAATAAGTGCTTGTAACGGTGCATCTGGGTCACCAGTTGGTGCAGGTACCTTCTCTACAATTTGTTCTAAAATATCTTCAATCCCAATACCGGCTTTAGCAGAAGCTAAAACCGCTTCAGAAGCATCTAACCCGATTACGTCTTCAACTTCTTGACGTACACGTTCTGGATCTGCTGCTGGTAAATCAATTTTATTGATAACAGGTAAAATTTCTAGGTCGTTATCAAGCGCTAAGTATACATTTGCTAGTGTTTGTGCTTCAATACCTTGTGCTGCATCGACAACTAAAATTGCACCCTCACAAGCAGCTAAACTACGTGATACTTCATATGTGAAATCGACGTGTCCTGGTGTGTCGATTAAATGGAATATATACACTTCGCCATCTTTAGCTTCATACTTTAATTGGACTGCATTTAATTTAATCGTAATGCCTCGCTCACGCTCTAAATCCATTGAGTCGAGTAGCTGTGCTTTCATTTCACGAGATGTTAATGATTTCGTTTGCTCTAAAATACGGTCAGCAAGCGTTGATTTCCCGTGGTCAATATGTGCAATAATAGAGAAATTTCGTATATTCTCTTGTCTTTTTAAACGTGCTTCTCGGTTCATCTTTTCCACTCCTAATTAAACTATAATGAATTATACTATGAACCTTATACAAACCACAACAATAGAACGGCATAAATGCTGTTAAATCAATGGTTATTCTAAATAGTGTGCCATTTCCTCTGCAAAACAATGCAAAAACGATAATGAGTTGCTAAGAGATATTTCCTATATCCTTCATAAAAAATAGCCAGCTACACCTAGAAATGGTGCACGCTGGCTATTTTATTACTAAAATCACTTATGCCTCAGCATAATTGCCGCTGACGCTTCGCTTTCGCGCAGAAAACAATACGTTCGGAATCAGCTGAGAGAAGTTAAATATTTATTGATTGTTGAATAAGGTTTGTTAACGTATTAACACCTTTTTGTTCTAAATGTACGCCGTCTGGAGCAAAAAATTCTGGATGATTGATAGCAGCCGAGTGCCAATCAATCAATGTAATATTATCATGTTCTTGAGCTTTTTGTTGTAATGAATAATTTACTTTACTTTCCCATGAACGTGGTACTCGAGTATTCACCAAATAAATATCGGCATTGGAGAAAGCTTCAAGTAGTTTATCGATTTGATCACTCGTAAAGAAACCATTTGTGCCAAGTTGAATAATAACTGCTTTATTTGGCTGATTAAAACTAGCATAATTTGGTGCCAGTTCGACAGCCTGTGAAACTTGGCGACCAATTTTTGCATCAATTGTAATATTAGGATAGATATTATGTAAGCTTGTAGCAATATCTATCATTAAAGAATCTCCAATAGCTAATATACCATTATAGGATTCATTAGGGTTAGCAGTTGTATCATTTTCTCCTTGCTTTGGTTCTTCTTTGTCCGATGGAAGGTTAGGTTCAGTTTTTTCATTCCCAACATTTGAAGAATCGCTTTCTGTAGTTTCTTTTTCCGCTACAGAATCATTATGCTTCGGAAGTTGTTCTCCACCATTTCCATTTATTTTAATTTCTGTTGGCTTAGATTCTTTAGATTCGGTTTGTTCTTCTCCTACAACGCCTGTCATTCCAGTAAAAAATACTAGAAGGAATAGTGGAACAAGCACAGTAGAAATTTTTCTATTAAATGAAAAGCTACCCCATTTATCTTTATTAAATACAAGATACTGTCGATAATAGGCTCGGAATCCTTCCTTCCGTATTGGCATTTCGATAAAACGATACGATAATTCAGCAATAATCAAAATAAGACCTAGCTGTAAAGCAACTCGCCAGTATGCAGGATTACCTATCTCGGTTACAGGAGTTCCCAACACCATGATTGGGTAATGCCATAAATATATTCCATATGATCTTGAACCAATCCAACGTAGAGGCTTTAAAGAAAGTATTTTTCCTAAAATGCTAATTGGATGACAAACACACGCTATTAATATAGCTGCATTCAAACAAAATAGGAACATGCCACCTCTATATAAGAAAGTTTGATATTCATCTACAAAAATAATACTTACAATAAAAATACTAAAAGCAACCAAACTTATAGCGTTTAGTTTATTGACATGGTCAGTAGATAGTTTTTGTGAAGATAGTCTTTTCATTGGCCAAACGAGAGCTAGCCAGCAGCCTATAAGTAATTCAAAGGAACGTGTATCTGTCCCGTAATATATACGACTAGGATCAGACCCTGGTTCATACAGAATGCCCATTAACACAGCTGAACATAATGCACCGATAAAGATGAAAATGGCTAGTTTACTCTGCTCTTTTACAAGATAAAGCCCTAGCATTAACAGAATTGGCCAAATAAGATAAAATTGTTCCTCAATCGCTAAAGACCATAAATTTTTTAAAGGTGATGGGGATCCAAAACTATCAAAATAAGAGAGTTTATGAAAAATGAACCACCAATTACTTGAATAAAAAATAGAAAATATTGTATCTCCGCGCAATGTATGAAGAAGTTCCTTATGAAATAAGGTAGCCCAAGCGAATGAAGTAATAATCATAACGTACGCAGCAGGTAGTAGGCGTCGAAATCGCCCAATCCAAAATTGTCCTAGTCCTACTGTTAACTTATTTCCTTTTAAAGGTAAAATAGTAGAGGTTATTAAGTAACCTGATAAAACAAAAAAGATATCAACTCCGAGGAACCCACCACTGGCCCATCTGAAGTTAAAATGATAAGCTATCACAGCTAGTACTGCTAAAGCTCGAATCCCATCTAACCCAGGGATATAACGATGATTGACTGCCTTGCCTGACATAACATTACTTCCTTTTCTTCCGATAATCTACAAAACTTTGTGTAAACTTTAGTATAAAACCAATTATCGTCCCCTTTTAACTAATGATTCGGTGCATTCACTTATATAAATGACGGATGAGTATTTATAAAAGTTTAAATAAAATGATATCTTTAAATATTTTATTGATCATATAAACAACACGAAATTAACTTCTCATATGTATATTTTCCTTCAATAAAGGTTGATCTTTCATATTTTATCCATCAAAAAAGCATCTCCGAAATATGGTAGATGCTTTAAAAGCGTATTTCGCCTATATGCCGCTACAAAACTTTTTACAACTCATAGTCAAATCTTTATGTGTTGACTCAAAAAATTATAAGACATGACTTGAATAATTAAAAGGTTTTATAACTATTTTCCCTAAAAAAATTCCTGGTAATTTTGCTAACAATCATTCAATTTTCATACTTTGTCCAAAAATATTAAGTGCAAAGCCCTTTACAAAAAAAATTGGCAAAAAGAAGGCTGTATAAAAGGTCCATCTTTTCGCCAATTCCAATATTAAATATGACGCATATTAATCTTGTTTTTCTGTAATGAAGGATTTTGCTATTGCTTTTCCTATTACAGCAATTGAACGATTCAATTCTTCTTCTGTATTGTCTATTCCACCTAGTTCGATTAAGATCATTTCTTTAGTTAAATCTTGATTATAACGTCCATCTACATTGTCACCACTTTTAGATATAACACCTCTAGAAATCTTTGGCACAATTTCATTCATAGCAGCAGATAGGCTTTCTGCATAAGCAGTATTCCATCTATAATTTTTATGCTCTGCACCAATAACAATTGCAATTCGTGCATATGACTCGTTGTTATGTGTTAACGTTGTCGTATCTTTCTTGGAAGAATCTCGATGAAAATCAATAACTAAATCATAGGATTGCTCTTGTAAACGTTTTGCTAAATAAGGACGTACAACGTTATAAGAATCCGGAAAACTTTTTCCCTTAAGTTTTAGTTCTTTCATAACATCAACATTTAAAGTATCCGTTTGTATACCATTCATGCTAAAATGCTTAGAAATAGTATCTTTTAAATTATAAATATTTGTTTTTTCATCATAATAGGCCGCTTTCCCGCTAACAGCTTTCACTATTGGTTGATATGATTCCTGTGAATGAGTAAATAATAACAAGACTTTAAATGGATCTTTTGTTTGAACCTTCGTTTGTTCCTGTGTTTCCTCTTGCGTTTGTTCTTTTGTCTGCTCCAGTGCACTTTGTTCAGGTAAATTAGTAGCGGCAAACACGACTTGTTTATCCTCTGGTTCTTTAATCGGAGTCGATGCTTGCTTGTTGAACGGAAGTTGCCCAGCAATGACAGGTAATACGAAAAAGAACAACAATAAACCAAATGACCACTGTAGTTTTTTTAGCAAAGTCACACCCTCCTCCCCTTATCGTATGGAGGGGGTATGCCTTTTAGAACGAAAAAAATTATAGATTATTTGCCCATTTCATAAGCATAGATGACACGAGTTTTGCATACTTATCTACCCAATAATCTGCTTCTTTTGGCGTGACCATCAGCTGTGTATGCGAGCCTGCGAAAGTCTCTGCAAATAATTGCTGACGCTCTTCTTTAGTCCATGTAGCCCATTCACCAAAAATCGGCTGTACTAAAGACATATCTAGTTCTTTATTTATATCTGGTTGCCAAGACGATAATGACAATTTTGATGATGGCTTACTTCGCTCTGACACTCGTGCAGCTATAGAACGTAGCATCACCTCTACAGCATCCGCAATTAATACAGGTGCATCAACTACTGTTGGGACACCAATTGCTGTAACAGGAATGCCAAGCATCTCATATGAAATTTCCTTACGTTGATTTCCAACACCTGAACCAGGGTGTATCCCTGTATCTGTTAATTGAATTGTTTTACATAAGCGATCACTAGCTCTCGTTGCAAGTGCGTCTACAACAATAATTAATTTAGGTTTAAGGCGCTCTGCTAAAGCCGCTACAAATTCACCAGTCTCGTATCCTGTTTGCCCCGTTACACCAGGCGCATACATGACGAATTTTTCATCTATTACATCTAAACTATGCAAATGATCAATAAGATACGGTCCTATAGCATCTGGTGTAATTGTCCTATTCCCTAAACCAATAATTAAAATTTTGTCATCTTCTTTCCATGACATGGATTTATGCATTTTTTTGAAATTCGCAAGCAATTCTTTCTCAAGCTGCTCAAATCCGTCCTGATCTTCTAACGTCAAAGTAGGCACAGAAAGAGTAATATACTTCCCTTTCCTCTTTCCGATTTGCTTCTCACCTTCTGCATCAACGAGCACATCAGTGATTTTTACCCGACCAGCATTGAGATCTTCAATTTGAATACCACTCGACTCTTTAAGTGTATCTTTTTGCTCTTTCGTTTGATGTAAAACAACCTCTTCAGACTCATCAATCAAATCCGTACGTTGCCAATTAAAATTTTGCATACAGTTCACCTCAACTGTAGTTTGTTCAAACTGTCAAGTAAATATTCTTTGCATTTATCTATTGCATTTTGTCCAAGCGTTTGTTAAAATGATTTTTGTTGTATTGACACAAGAATCAATGAGAAGATATCATCTCGTACCTATTTTAGGAGGTGAAACATATGCCAAACATTAAATCTGCGATTAAACGCGTAAAAGTTAACGAAAAAGCTAACGCTGCTAACACTCAAGCTAAATCTGCAATGCGTACTACAGTGAAAAAAGCTGAAAACGCTGTTGCTGCTAAAGCTGAAAACGCACAAGAACTTTTACAAGCAGCTTACAAATCTTTAGATAAAGCAGCTTCAAAAGGACTTATCCACAAAAACGCGGCGGCTCGTAAAAAGTCTCGCCTTGCTAAAAAAGCGTAATTGTTATAAAAGATCAGTTTACTCTATTAAGAGTAGCTGATCTTTTTAATTTACAAGAAAATTATTAACCCCTTGTCGTAACTTCATTTTCCCACTATTGTACTTACTATAAAGAGCTGCCCCTATTGTCCTGGACAGCTCATCAATAGATGTTTTCTTATCGCTATACTCTTAAAGCTGACGCAGTAAAAAGAGTTCTAAATAACGTTCACGATTGCCTCCTGTTGATTTCAGTTGTAAATCGACCTCTGCTAACTGATATAACGCCTTCAATAAGCTTTCCTCTGATGGACGATTACGCTGCTCAACCATCAACTTGACACGATAAGGATGTATTTTTAAATTTTTTGCGATTTGCTGTGGATGATAGCCCTTTTTTAATAAATAAAACACATTAGACATCGTACGTACATTTGATGCAAGCAAACCAACAAGCATGATCGGCTCTTGCTTTTGACGTAGTAAATCGTGATAAATAGACAGTGCCCCTACAGAATCGTTCGCAAAGTAAGCATTTAACATTTTAAAGGCATCCTGCTCTAACGTTTTTGCCACTAAATCCTCGACTAGCGTAGCAGTTATTTCACCACCATCTCCAACATAAAGAGTTAGCTTCTCAACTTCCATTTGCAACTGTAGCATATTCGGTCCCACCATTGCGACAAGCTGCTCAATCGCATTTTGTGTTATGCTGTTGCCCTCTGCTTTGACTATACTTTGAATCCACACAGCTAAGTCCTGCTCCTTCGGTGTTTCCGCTTGAACTAATAACGCATGCTCCTTCATCATCTTTGTCACTTTTTTACGTTCATCCAATTTTTCATAAGGTGCGATAAAAACTGTTACTGAAAAATCAGAAGGGTTAGCAAGCCATGCTTCTAAGCGTTTTATATCATGGTCAATTTTTTCTTTGCCTTTTTCAGTTGCCTTTAAAAAGGATGCATTTTTAGCAATGATAAGCTTTCGCTCAGAGAAAAAAGGAATTGTATCTGCTTCATCCATCACGACATCCACTGGCATTTCTTCCAAATCAAATGTTGACATTTCTATCTCTTCTTCGTGCCCTATCGCTTCTTTTAATCGTTTAACTGTTTCATCTATAAAATAGCTTTCCTCACCAACGAGTAAATAAACTGGTGAGAGCTCTCCTTTTTTAATAGTATTCCAAACCGTTGAAATCATAATTTTCCCTCCATCTAGCAATACTACTAGTATACATGATTTATATTCCTTTGTGACTTTGACCGAATTGTGTCGATTCCTTGCCACTTGGCAAATTCTCCGTTTCGATATAGCTTTTATGAATTTGATGTCTTATAATAAATAACAGAATTGGAGGGATAACAATGAATCCATTTGAAGGAAAAAACATACAATGTCGCCGTAACGATGCAATCGATTCTGGAGTTGGCTTCGGTGTATCATTTGGAATGTTTACGCTTATGTTTCTTATCGCAATTATAGTAGAAGTAGCATCTAGATAATTTATTTTATGTCTAGGAAAAAGACCTTGCTCATTGGACAAGGTCTTTTTCCCATTGCACAGACCAACTATTTTTACGAATTCTTATTTCAATCGTCCCATCTATCCCAGTTGTTAATGTAGATAAATGTCGACTTGTAAAACGCTCCACAACCTCTTTATGTGGATGACGGTAGCGATTATTGAGCC
Source organism: Lysinibacillus sp. NPDC058147 (assembly GCF_042884205.1). Classification (NCBI taxonomy): domain Bacteria; kingdom Bacillati; phylum Bacillota; class Bacilli; order Caryophanales; family Bacillaceae; genus Lysinibacillus; species Lysinibacillus sp. NPDC058147. The sequence continues at coordinate 476,650 of NZ_JBHVUJ010000001.1, read as the reverse complement.
CAGCGCTGAAAATGGTTAGTTCAGGCCGTAACAGCTCTACAAACGGCTCTATACTTGATGTTTTACTACCATGGTGTCCAGCCTTCAACAATGTCATATCCGCTAACTGCTTGTTGTAAAGTTTGATAAGCTCCTGTTCGCCACGCTCCTCTAAGTCACCCGTTAACAATGCTCGAAATGAGCCCTGTTGCATATATAAAACGATTGAATCATCATTGCCCTCATAAAGAGTATCATGAGGCCATAAATAACTAAAACTAGTGTTTCCTATGCGCCACGCTGTTCCCTGCATTTTTTCTTTTACAGGAACTTTTTTCTTTTTGGCTTCCGTCAGTAAATCCCGCAAGACAGGCTTATCAATTGAACCAGGAGTGAGATGAATTTCATGCATGTTAATCTCTTGCAAAATCTCTTCAGCACCCTCTACGTGATCAGCATCCGCATGAGTGGCGATAAAAATATCAATGTTTCGTATTCCTTTTCCTTTTAAAAACGGTACAACAACTTGTCTTCCAACCTCATATGGGCTATCTGATGCCTTCCAAGTTTCCTTCTCAAAGCGTAGTAAGCCCCCTGAATCAATAACATAGACAGCCCTTCTAAACGGTAATTCAATAACCGTACAATCACCCTGACCAACGTTTAAAAACGTCAGCTTAGTTTCGTTAAACAGTTTCGGTGATAAATGAATACACAATGCAGGAATAAACATGACAACTGCAAATTTACCATAATGTTTTATCTCAAGAAAATAGAAGCCCGCTAATACGCTTATCAACGCCACGCAAATAAGCCATATTGCAGGCTTCCCTGGCGACCACAGCTGAAACGGCAATTCCTGAAGATATAAAATAAACTTTGTAAGCCAAGCACGGAGAGGCTCGTACACAACAAACAAAGCTTTTGCTAATGGCATCGATATAATCGTTATTATAAACATGGCAATATTTAAAGGCAAAATAACTAAAGAAAACAATGGTACGAAAATAATATTCGCTAAAAATGAAGAAATAGAAATTTCATAAAAATGATGGAGTAATAATGGATAAACAAGTAGCTGGCACACGAATGTAATAAAAAATGAACGAATCAACCAGTTCGTGGATAGTTTTAAAATGACACCTGAATAGACGAGACTAACCGTTGCTAAATATGACAATTGAAAGCCAATCTGATAAATGACACCTGGTTCAAGTAGGACAAAGCAAATAAAGCTAATTGCTAGAGCATCATCAATAGATATGCGCCACCTAGCGTAACGCATCAACATAATTATTTCTACGACAGATACAGCGCGCCATACAGAAGGAGCACCGCCAGCTATCACCCCGTAGATAGGTAAGATGATGAGTAAAACTATGGTCGCCATTTCCTTCCGTACACCTATACGTAGGAGGCCTTCAAAAAACAACCATGAGATAAGTGCCACATGCAACCCAGAGATAGCAAATATATGAGTAATGCCAAGCTTTTGATAGGCTCTTTGAAGCTCATAATCGACTTGATCTTGTAATCCTATTAGAAGTGCTTGTGCCTCCGCAACTAGTGACTCTGGGAATGTTGTTTCAATATGTTTTTTCATAGAGTGTCTCTGTTTAGCGAGAAACGAACGAATGGACTTTTTCTCTTCTATAAAGGTCCAGCTTGAAACTTCAAATATTCCACTAGCACCTTTACTGATCAAATATTTTTCCATAGAAAACGCATATGCATGTGCAGGTGGAAGCGGTGCTACAAGTTTTCCTTGGACTAGATAAGTCCTACCTGTCAATGATGTAGTTTCATAAAAAATTTTCTCTTCTTCTGATGAAAATGTATAAACAACATACAGCTTCTCACCTGATTCAGTTTTTACAAAACCTCTAAGCTTTTGACCATTTATTTTAAATTCACTCGACCAAGTTATTTGGAATGTTGACGGTAGAGGGGAAGATTCCGTCAGTTGAAATGTAACGATGAAGAAATAAGAAAGAAATCCAATGGCAATAACAAATGCTGAAATTAAACTCTTTTCACCTTTCAATTTAAGCCATAACGCGAATAGCAGAAGAATAGCGAGTAGCCAAGCTGACTTGTGTGCCGCTATTGAAGCAACAAGTACAGCTAGTGCTACGTAAATCCATTTATGCTTTAAAGCCTTTTGCCAAATAATGCACTCACCTTCTGTTCATATGGGAGCAATTTTTCTGCAGGCATGCCACTCTCACGAAGCTCGTTTAACATGTCTATGTACAAGGCAAATTTTTCATCGCTTAAAAAGTCAATTTTACGTTCATCAAATGGAACGTGTACAACCTCTACACCTGCTTTTTCAAATAATTCTTGTGCATAAGGGTTATTTTTATAATCGGTAGCGTAATATACTCGTTTAATACCTGCTTGAATAATAGATTTCGTACATGGTAAACACGGGAAATGTGTAACATATAAATCTGCACCTTTTGTTGGCGTACCATATTTAGCACATTGTAGCAGTGCATTCATCTCAGCATGCACTGTACGCACACAATGGTTATCAACAATATAGCAGCCTTTTTCGATACAGTGTTCATCACCTGTAATTGAACCGTTATAGCCACCTGCTATAATTCGCTTATCTCTAACAACAGTAGCTCCTACTGCAAGCCTTGTACATGTACTACGTAATGCGAGTAAATGGCTTTGCGCCATGAAAAATTGATCCCAAGTAATTCGCTCCATATGACTACCTCCATAATTAATTAGCTGTCCGTTTATTGCAACAGTCATTTATACTATAGTGTAGCCCTTTTTGAAAAGAATCGTCAATATCTCAAAACTTACTGCTATTATTTAACTGTGATGAAATCCTTCAGTTTCTCAAATGTTTTTTCGCCAATACCACTCACTTTTTTTAAGTCCTCAATTGTTTTAAAGCCACCATTCTCTTCACGATATGAAATAATGCTTTGAGCCTTTGAGGGACCAATACCTGATAATGTCGTTAGTGCTGCTTCATCTGCTTTATTTAAATTGACCTTTTGATCTTTCATTCCATTGTTACTTTGTGATGTTCCGCTAGTAGGCATCGTCAAGATATTAGTGGTAATTTCCTCAGGCTTTTCACCCTTTATAGGAATGTAAATAACCATTTCATCCTCGACTTTTTGCGCATGATTAATGAGTTGCGTATTAGCATCCTGCGTATAGCCACCTGCTAGCTTTACCGCATCTATAATTCGCTGGTCAGTCTGTAGTTCATAGACACCTGGATACATAACAGCACCCTTTATATCAACAAATACCTGCTGTATGACCGCTTCATCAACAGATTCTTTCATTTCATGTTGTTCAATAGGTTGGATTGTTTCGATGAGCTCTTCTTGGGGAGGTGAAGAGTCAGAACTCGAAAAAAAGAAGTAACTAAGTCCACTGATTGCAAGTATGCCGGGGATCAACATACTTTTTTTGTACTTTTGCCAAAAAGATTGGATCATCTATAACATCCTTTCCTTTGCAAAAGGTAATCATATGGAGTCTATTTCATCTTACAATATCCTTCAGGTGTTGAAAAGATAAATTGTTTATTTAAAGTGCTAAGTCTAATAATGAAAACCCATTGCCATAACGTGGATTGATTTCCGTTCCGACTGGGCGCTTTGTTGCTGACGCTTCGCTGTCGCACAGAGTAAAGCTTCCTGGGGGCGTCCGATGAGCCGCTTCGCTTCGCTGCAGGGTCTCGGGCCAACAGATGTTTTTTGCGCGAAAGCGTAGTGCTAACGTAGCGTCAGCAGCACCGATGTTGGTCACGAAGGCGTTATCACAGGACGTGATGGTTTTAGCCTTCGTTCCTCTATCGCTGATCCCCAAGGAGTCACCCAGTCTCCACTCCAATCAACTAAATCACTTCGATGATTTAATCCGTCACTTTTATTCCTACCAATCAATGTAAAAAGAACCACGATGCATATTGGCGCAACGTGGCTTTCTTTTAACAATACTTTTTAAAAGCTTTAGTTTTCTAATATGTCTTTAAATCTCACTTGAAGCTCAGTCGTTAAAATTCCTTCTTTGTTAAAATGGCGGATGAACACACGTTGCATCATATCATCCTCTTGAGATGGACTCATCTGCATTAATATATGATTAATCTCCTTAGCGAGCTGTATTGGATTGGCGTACATCGTATTCCAAGCGCGAACCTTTAACTCTAAATCTGTACCGAGAGCCGCCTCTGCCAAGTCCTGTATTGGTATTGGCTCACTAAAGTGTGCATACGGATCTTCATATGTATCTGTATGTAAAAAATGAATACAATCCTCTAACTTATCTGCCACACGTATTGAATCTACATAAACCCCATGTTCATTTTCATTTATATGACTATTTTCAAAAATTAAAAACGGTGCATGTTGCTGAAGCCCAACCACTTGCTTTTTCAATTGCGGCGTAATAAAGATTAAGCCATTCTCTAGCTGTAATGTTTGAACATATGCAGCAAAACTACCACTTTCAGCAAAGTCACTATATGTTTTTGGACGATAATAAAATTCAACTTCTAACTCCTCTGCTTCAATCGTCCACTCCACCTCTGGGCAATCAAAAATAACACGAAGTGCAAAACCATTAGCTGTTTTTCTGAGCTCATCGTAAATATAAAACTGCTCTGGAACTACTTGACCTAACTCACTTTTAATATTGTTAAACGTTAAATAAATGATTGATTTTGCAGTAAAGCCTCCTGCCATATCAAGTGTTAATACAACTTGAGTAGCAGTACGGTGAATACTAACTACTTTTGCATCATGAAGGCTTTGCTCAAAGACCTCTCTTTCCTTTGGTTTCATATAAGCTAACGTTTTCTGCTTTTCCTCATATGCCGCATCGAGAATATTTTCAAATAGTTGCTCCTGTTCATCTCTCCATCGTAAAAATTCTTTCCGTACATGTTTAGGAACTTTTAGTGTATTCAACGTACTATCTAAAATATATGGTTGAAACCTCAGTGGTACATAGTTCATTAAACTATTACGTAATACATCTAACTCCTGCTTTTTTTCCTTATATAAATCAATATCATTTTCCTTTGCATAAGCAAGGCTTTGTATCCACTCTTCATCAGATTCGTGAATCAATAGTTTCATCGCATTTTCATACGCTTTTTTCTCTTGTAATGTTAAATGCCACATAATTCCAGCTCCTTTTAATTGGGTTGTAGATAACAGAAATATTATTTCGGAGGAAAAAATATAAACAATGAAAAGTAAAAACAGCTCGATGGTAAGTTTACCAGCGAGCTGTTTTACTATTTTACCGCACGGATAAAAATGCGTTCACTTTCATATTCAGGGCCTTCATCAGTAAAATCTGCTGTTACTTCTACATGATTAAAGCCAATTTCCTGAAGCCATGCCATATATTGCTCAATTGAGAATGTACGTTGGTTATGCTCTTCGTCGAAACGTTCATACAGATCACTCTCAGCATCACGTACATAAAACGTCATTTGGTGGACAACAGAATGTTCAAAATCGCCAGGCTCCGTGTGCCATACATAGCTAATATCACCATCGTCATACGTAAATGGTCCATCTAAAAATATATCATTCATTTTAAATAACGAATGCACGTCAAAAAACAGTTGGCCTCCATCTCGTAAAGCACCATAAATACGTTCTAATGTTGAATATACTGCTTTTTCCTCTACTACATAATTCAGCGAATCAATAGCAATTGTTGCAACGTCAAGCGCCTCAAAGCCCTCTAATTCATCCATCGACATACAATAGAGAGGAACATGTAATCCTGCATCAGCAAAGCGCTCTGCGGCAATTGAGAGCATATTTTCAGATAAATCGATTCCACTCACCTTGTAACCTGCCTGCGCAAACAACAGCCCAAGTACACCTGTACCACAGCCGATATCTAAGAGATTTGGAAATTGACTGCTCGGTGCATGCTTCAAAACCCATTCCACATAAAGATTATAAGGGATATCGGTTTGCAGCTCATCATACACGTGCGCAAATCGTTCGTAACTACTCACACTTAAGCCTCTGGCATGTCTAGTTGAGGTGCATCGCCCCATAGACGCTCTAAGTTATAATAAGCGCGTTCATCTTTATGGAATACATGCGCTACAACATCCCCAAGGTCTACAAGAACCCAGCGTGCTGCATCGAAGCCTTCTACGCGGCGAATTTCATAGCCCTCTTTTACTGCTACCTCTTGTAATTCACGTGCGATTGCTTGCACTTGGCGGTCAGAATTACCATGAGAAATAATAAAGTAATCCGCTAAAAGTGAAATGCCTTGCATATTTAAAACGACAATATCCTCACCATGTTTGTCGTCAATTGCTTTGTAAGCTGATTGTAATAAAGTTGAAGTCATCCTTCACTGTCCTCTCTTTTCATCATATCGTTGTAGCATTCTATTGATAATGGATAAATTGGTTGTTTTGTGTCAATTAAAAATGCCAATGTATGGCGCACACAAGCACTCATCGCTTTATCCAAATTTTTCTTTGCTTTTTTTCGCAGACGATCAACATCATCAAATTTACGATTGGGTTCAATCATATCCGCAACAAAAATAATTTTTTCTAAACGGCTCATGCCAACGCGTCCTGTTGTATGAAAACGAATAGCATTTAACATATCCTCATCCGTAATGGCAAATTCGCTTTCTGCAATATATGCACCTACTGGACCATGCAGTAATTCACTACCCCAGCCAATAAGACGAGCATCTAATTTTTCATCACGGACGATTTGCTCCATCCATTCGATATCAGCATATTTCGCAATATCGTGAAGGATGGCTGCTGTCTCAGCTTTTTTTTCATCTTCACCATATAATTTCGCTAGCTCAATGGCTGTTTCCATTACACCAATAGTATGAATATAGCGCTTCTCAGGCATACGTGGCTTAATCGCCGCTAAATACTGTTCGCGTTCCATAAAGACCTTCCTCTCGTATGAACGTCTCTACCGCTTCAGGCAGTAAAAAAGTAACCGTTCCTCCAGTGGCTAGGCGTTCACGAATCAGTGTGGACGATAAATCGATTTGGGGAGCTTCCACCATTATTATAGGATACTCTGTTGTGGCCTCAGTTCCTGGACGCTTTACTCCTACAAATTGCACAAGCTTCACTAATTCATCAATACAGTACCATGTATGAAGCGAATCAATCATGTCGCCACCAATGATGAAGTAAAACTTCACATTAGGCTCTCTCTTACACATCGCAGAAAGTGTCTTATATGAATAGGATACGCCACCCTTATCCACCTCATACGACTCCACAGAAAAATACGGATATGGACTTATTGCACGCCTTACCATTTCAAGGCGCTCCACATCGCTAGTATCATGACGTGCGAACTTATGTGGTGGTAACGCATTTGGCATAAAGCGAACTTCATCTAGATCTAATGCGTGAAGAACTTCATTAGCCATCATTAAATGTCCATTATGTGGTGGATTAAATGTACCTCCCAGTAAACCGATCTTTTTCATCGTCTCACCTTATTTCGTTGCTTTTGGTAACACAATCTTTTTTTGATTGCGTGATTCTTTATATAAAACAACTGTCAGTCCAATTAATTGCACAAGCTCTGCATGAGCACCTTTAGCAAGTGCTTCTGCAACTTCATGCTTGTCCTCCTCACAGTTATCTAAAATACGTACCTTAATCAACTCACGTACTTCTAATGCTTCACGAATTTGCTTTGTCATTTCGTCATTAACGCCGCCTTTTCCTACTTGGAAAATAGGTGTTAAATGATGTGCTTCTGCACGTAAAAAACGTTTTTGTTTACCTGTTAACATAAAAATTAATATCCTCCTAATTGCGCCTTTAATTGCGCAATCATTGAATTTGTATTTGGGTATTCACCAAGCCAATGCTCAAAAGCAATAGCCCCTTGGTGAACGAACATTCCAAGACCCGTAACGACGGTTGCTCCTTTTTCTTCAGCCGCTTTTAAAAAAGGCGTCATTAATGGATTATACACAATATCAGCCACAATTGCGCCTTTTGCAAGTCGTTCTAATGAAAATGGCATTAAAAAATTGCCCGTAGCAAGTCCAGCCGATGTCATTTGCACTAAAATGCCGAAATCAGCTAATGATTCCTCAGCCTCTGTTAAAGAAATTGCATTACCTATACCCATTTCATCGACAATTGCTTGTGCATTTGCCACTGTGCGGTTGGCAATGGTTAAATTCGTATAACCTTGCTGCTGCATAGCAAAAGCAATACCACGAGCAGCACCGCCCGCACCAATAAGAAGAACTGGCTTGTCTTTATGTGACTTACCAACCGCTTCTTCTAACGAGCGCACAAAACCAACACCGTCTGTATTGTATCCCTTTAATCTTCCTTCATTTGTTCGGACAACCGTATTAACAGCTCCCATTTTTTGGGCCAACTCATCTAGCTCATCTAAATAAGGAATGATCGCTGTTTTATGTGGGATTGTAATATTCCAACCACTAGCACCTAATGTTTTCAGGCCAGCAACTGCTGACTCCAAATTTTCAGAAGATACATGCACTGGAATATACGTCGCATCTATCGACATTTCCTCGAACCATGCATTATGCATCGCTGGGGATTTTGAATGCTCAATCGGATCACCAATAACCGCAAACCATTTCTTCATTTCCTAGTCCCTCTTCTCTACTTGTACATCCTAAATTAGTGATGGGCGAATTGAAACTTGTACACCCTTTGGTGCATAAGCTGCTACAACAACATTGGCATGTTGCACTGTAATCCATCCAAGACCAGAAAATACAACGTCTGTTTTTGCTTCTTTGATAGAAAACTCATGACGCACTAATGGCGGTAGCTGTTCGATAAATTCGGCAGTTGGAGGTGCCAGCAATTCACCCTTATGCTCTGCATACAATGTATCTGCCTTTTCAAGCTTTGTACGGTGTATTGGTAAGTCATTTGCCACATGTACCGTAAATGCCGAACGTTCTCCTTGAATAAAGTCAAAACGAGCAAGAGCACCGATAAATAATGTTTGTCCTGCATTTTGTTGATATACTTTTGGCTTTATTTCTTTTTTAGGCATAATATATTTTAATTCGCTAGAGTCAATATGATGTGCCATCTGATGGTGATTAATAATTCCTGGTGTATCATATAATGCACTACCATCATCTAATGGAATTTCAATCATATCTAAAGTAGTACCTGGGAAATGAGAAGTTGTAATAATCTCACCTTCACCAGTAGCCTGCTTGATAATGCGATTAATGAACGTGGATTTCCCAACATTTGTACAACCTACAACGTACACATTTTGTCCATTACGGTACTCATCAATGGCTTCCATTGCTTCGGCCATCCCTTTACCTTTATGGGCACTCACTAAAAGTACATCGACAGGTTGTAGACCAAGAGCCTTTGCTTCACGTTTTAGCCAATTAATCACTTTTTTCGGTTTCACAGATTTCGGTAATAGATCGGCTTTATTCGCGATTAATAAGACAGGATTGTTACCAACGAAACGGTGAAGTCCTGGTAACCAACTCCCATTGAAGTCAAATATGTCAACAATTTTTACGATTAAGCCTTGCTGTGTTCCAAGACCGTTTAATATGCGTAAAAAGTCGTCATCTGTTAATGAAACTGGTTGAATTTCATTATAATTTTTCAAACGGAAGCAACGTTGGCAAATGACCACGTCTTTTTCTAATGATGATGGGGGTGCATACCCAACTGCTGTTTTATCTTCTGTTTGAATTGTTGTACCACAGCCAATACAATTTGGCATTTCGTTCATTCTTTTTCCTCCCAAGTAGTGATTCCTTTTCGTTTCAAATTATTGAACACACGACGTTCAATAAATCGATTGAATTTTGTTACGAGCCCATCTGATTGTGCAACTGGTTTTACTAGTACCGTATGCAGGCCTAAGCGATTTGCGCCCATTACATCTGTTAATAGTTGGTCTCCTACCATTACTACTTCCTGTGGTCGTAGCCCTAATTGAATAATCGCACTATAAAAGGCATTACGAAGTGGCTTTCTCGCCTTATGAATATAAGGAATACCTAATGGCTCAGCAAATTGCTTTACACGCGCTTCTTTGTTATTCGACGCAATAATAACACGAATGCCTGATTCTTTCATAATGCGCAGCCAAATAATAAGCTCTTCCGTTGCATCAGCACGATCCCATTCCACAAGCGTATTATCTAAATCGGTAATAATACCTTTAATGCCTAAGTCTTGAAGCTTTTCCGGTGTAATTTCATAAATACTCGTGACAAATTCATCTGGTAATAAAAAATTATACAAAATAGCGACCCCTAATCTAAATGTATTATTCGAACATTATAGCATATTTGCGAAGGCTTCACCCATTCGAATTGGGCTTCCTTGCACAACATTTTCCGTAAATTCTATTGCACCCTTTTCAAACAGCATAACTACTGTTGAGCCGAATGAAAAATATCCGACTTCTTCACCTTTACGCCACTGTGTTGTTGTATTAGTGAGCATGATTGAGTTTACAAAGGTAGCGCCTACTTTAATAAACGCTATCTGCTGATTATTCGCCACTTTTAGCTCCGTTACTGAACGATAATTGTGTGAAATAGGTTTTTTACCGTATGTAAGACCGAGCTGGTTAACAGGATAAGATTTTTGACCAAGTGTATATTGTCTTAGCACTTCCCCATCAATCGGGCTATGAATACGGTGATAATCTGCGGGACTCAAGTAAAACACGATAAAATGTCCATCTGTATATTGTGAAGCACGTTCTGCATTGCCAAGTAAATCATGTAAAGCATAAGGCTTACCCTTTACATGAAATGTCATATCCCATTCGATACGTCCAAATGATTCCACTTTGGCATCTACTGGACTTACATAGGTAGTGGGATTTTGTTCAATTGGGCGTGCATGTTCTAAAAGCTCTCTTGTAAAAAAATCATGTAAACTTGAAAATTGTTGTTGTTTTTTTGAAACCTCTTCAAGTTTAATATCGTAAACTTTCATGTAACTAGGAATAATGCGTTTACTCCACTTTGCTTTTGCAATAGATTGCAAAAGATGGGAGGATTGCTTTCCATTTGTTAATTCAATCAAGCGTTGATATAGTTTTTCTTTCATAAAACAAAACCCCTATCGATTAATTTAGACTGTCAATTTTTTCGCATTCGAAGTATAATGGTACAATATCTTAAGTGCAAAGGAGTGATCCCCCTTGTTTTTTTATCACAAGTTGGTGGATACCACGGTTAAGAAAATGAAATCGCAAGCAGCAAACTTTATCACAATCAGTAATATGTCCTTCGGCGGAGCGGCCATAATGGCTACACTACACGAATACTATAGCTATAGTGTCTTGTTTATCTTTATTGCAGCCCTTCTTGATCGTTATGATGGAAAGGTAGCTAGAGCACTCGGACAAGTGTCTGATCTAGGTAAACAATTAGATTCTATGAGTGATATTATATCATTTGGTGTGGCACCTGCATTATTAATGTATAAAGTTGTCTTAGTCGACTTTGGTTTCGTCGGCATGACGATGACAGTATTGTATATCATCTGCGGTGCGATGAGATTAGCTCGTTTCAATATTACTGAAGCAAACGGCTATTTTACAGGGTTACCAATTACAGCGGCAGGTACAATCTTAACTTTAACGTATTTTGCATCTAATACGTTCCACCCGGCATTTTATCTTTTCCTATTCCCAATACTAGCATTACTAATGATTAGTACAATCTCGTTAAAAAAAGTGTAACAGCGCATTTGCTGTTGCACTTTTTTTCATTTAACACAGTTTCATAACATATACTGTCGAAAAATGGGGAAAGGATGAAATCATTCAATGAGCGGAATTTTTACATCTATGTTGCAGTTATGGCTTGAGATCCCAGCGTTACTTGGCTATCTAAAGGGGCAAACATTCCATAAACCCTTTTCAAAAGAAGAGGAAGCTGCTTGTATTGAACGATTTTTAGGCGGTGATGAGCAAGCGCGTCTTGACCTAATTGAACGCAATATGAGACTTGTCGCACACGTTGTGAAGAAATTCCACCCAAAGCATGAACAGCTTGATGATTATATTTCCATCGGTACTATTGGGCTTATGAAAGCTGTAGAAAGTTATACTCCCGACAAAAAAACCCGTCTTGCCACTTACGCCGCCCGTTGTATCGAAAATGAAATTTTAATGCATTTGCGTACACAGAAAAAAGTGCAAAAAGATGTTAGCTTATTTGAGCCAATCGGTACAGATAAAGATGGTAATGCACTACAAATTCGAGATCTTTTACAATGCGACGAAGAAAGTGCAACAGAAAAACTTGAACATAAAGAGCATGTTGCACAACTATATCATTATTTGCATATGCTTGACGAACGTGAACTCGAAATCGTTACACTTCGCTATGGTCTAAACCAGCAAGATGCACTCACACAAAAGGAAATCGCTGCACGTTTAAATATTTCTCGTAGTTATGTATCTCGCATTGAAAAGCGAGCACTTATTAAACTCTATCAATTATATAAACGAGATCAAAAGATTATTGAGTAATATATTGTAAATTGATACTTATAAAATTTCAACAATCCCATTACATTATTCTGCAGTTAATCTTGTATTTTTTGTTACAAAAGTACCCCTTATGTTTATCACCATAACGTAAAGTTGATTTCCGTTCCGACTGAGCGCTTTTCTAGGGCGTCTGATGAGTCACTTGGGTCAACAAACTTTTCAGTAATTTGCCCAAAAAAAAGCTCTCTTGCGTCATAAAATGTCGCGAGAGAGCTTTCTCTTAATGAAATTCTGCTGCTTCTGAAAGTTCTACTGAAATAAGTGTACCTAGTAACATCGTTATAATGACTACACCTGCTGTTAAAAATAGCATTATGAATGCCTCCCATCTAAATATGAAGAGATTTATTTAACAACAGTTTAGCATTAGCGAGACCTATAAACTGTGATTTTTCTCACACTAATAGCTACTCATTTTGACCATTTTGTGTAGTTTATTTTACAAATTATTAGACTTTATAACGATTCGATAGCTTTTAGTACGATTTGTGTTGAATGCTTTGCAGCTACTGGTAAAAACTCATCGAAGCTAATATTCGATTCTTTTCCAGCAATATCAGATAAAGCACGAATAACAACAAACGGAGTACCAAATTGATAGCATACTTGTGCAACAGCTGCTGCTTCCATCTCCACAGCCTTCATTTGTGGGAAATGACGACGGACAGCTTCTACACGAACAGGATCATTCATAAATGCATCCCCCGAACAAATTAAACCAATACCATATTGGTGCTCTCCAACAGCCTCTACTGCCTCTTCAGCCACTTTCATAAGTTTTTCATCTGATTTATAAGCTGCTGGCATACCAGCCATCTGACCCATTTCATAACCGAAAATCGTTACATCAACATCATGGTGACGGACCTCATCTGAAATAACGACTGCTCCTACTTCAAGAGTTTCATCATAGCCACCGGCAGAGCCCGTATTGATGACTACATCAGGCTTGAATTCATGTAATAGAATAGTAGTTGACATTGCAGCATTCACTTTACCAATACCACTTTTTAATAAAACTACCTCTTTCCCTTTATAAGTTCCTGTTGTATATTCACTGCCTGCAATTGTTGTGCTATTTGCCTGATCTAATGAAGCTCGTAAAAGCTCTACTTCCTCTTCCATTGCGCCGATTACTGCAATTTTCATGTCTATGTTACTTCCCTTCTTTATTCAACTCTATTAAAAAATAAACAAACGAGTTATTTTCGTCAATAGGCGCCGTTTAATGTATTTAGTTGCTCAAGTTTTACTGGTGTCCAGCCTTCGTTGTCGACCCATTCCATACTAACACGATACATTTTTGTCTTATCCTTCGTTGAAACTGTTGCAATAGCCGAATTAGCACTACCGTTATTTCCCATACGCCAGATAATCAAATTGTCCTTTTCGATGCCTGTAACAACCTCAACTGTTGCTACCTTTTCAGCCCAGTCTACTGATTTACCATCGTAAGAAGACACATGCTGACCTGTTTGAGTTGTAGGTGTAGGTTCCCAATTTTTATTTGTTATGACCTTGTCAACAATTGGGTTGTCTGAAGTAGTTTCAGTAGTAGTGTCCTGTTCAGATGTTTGAGATTCTTCTGTAGGCTCGTCCTTTGCTGGTTTTTCCTCCTGAGCGGATTCATCCTTATTTTGATCTTTAGAAGGCTCTTCCTTCACATCTTTTTTATCGTTCTTCTGCTCCTGTATTGGCTCGTCTTTCTCAGCTTTTCCTGCATCGTCCTGCCATTTAAACACAAATGTTGCTGTTATAATAATTAATATCACGACAATACCAATTAAAACATTCAATAGTTTATCTAGCTTTTTATTACGAGATGGCTGTAAATGACGACTGCTTCGAGTTTTTCTTTCACTCATGAAGTCTCCCCCTCTCTAGCCAATATTCTATCAAGTTCAACAGTACTTGCAAAATAATTGTGCTCATAATTTTTTCATAGAGAAAAATATAGACATCTCGACTTATTTTCCAAAGATTTTTGGATCATCACCAAAACGTGTGGTTGATTTTCTCATCTGTGATGTTAATCCCAGCCTCTACTCCAATCAACCTATTTACATAGTATACGTTTTAGCAAATGTCATCCACAACTTTCGATGACGAACCACACTTTCACCATTTATGCAAAAATTTACATATAATATAAATTCAAGAATCTTTTCTCCTTGGCGTACTTGCTGTTGTCGCTTCGCTTCCGCACAGATAAACCCTTTTGTTGCGGTCACTACAAAAAAACATTTGCGGATGAAGAAAAAGCAGCTAGCTCTCCTTTCAAAAGATAAGCTAACTGCTTGTACAAAAAATTATTTTATTGAAATAATTTTAACTTTCATTTCACCACCAGGTGTTTGTACGACAACCTCTTCGCCTTCAGCACGACCTAGCAAGCCTTTAGCAATTGGTGATTCATTTGAAATACGGAACTCCATTGGATCTGCCTCAGCCGAACCAACAATTGTATACGATTCCTCATCTGTTGATGGTTTTCCATTAATTACTTCTACAAATGTAACCGTTTTCCCTAGTGATACTACGCTGTTGTCTGTTTCATCCTCAGAAATAATAACTGCGTTACGAATCATTGATTTTAATGTAGAAATTCGACCTTCTAAAAAGGCTTGTTCTTCTTTTGCAGAGTCATACTCAGCGTTTTCAGAAAGATCCCCGAAATCACGAGCGATTTTAATACGTTCTACGATTTCCTTACGTGTTTCCGTTTCTAATTTCACTAATTCTTCTTCTAATTTTCTTTTACCTTCAGCTGTCATTGGGTACTGTTTTTCGTTTGCCAAAGTTCTTCACTCCTTGTTTTCGTCAATATAAAAACATAAAACTCGATTAAGTGCCTAGTAGGATTCACTTAATCGAATTTTATTATTTTTAAACGGTTTCAAATTACTCTTTGACCTAATAGTATGCATGCCTTTCTGAAATATGTACAGATATGCATGTAAATATTGTCAATACCACTCTATCTTATTACAATACGTTGTCGGTTTCAAGGATAGTTTTAATCTTAGTTACCATTAAATCAATTGCAACCTCATTGTCCCCGCCTTCAGGAATAATAATATCAGCATAACGTTTCGTCGGTTCAATAAATAAATTATGCATTGGACGCACTGCCGATAAATATTGGTCGATTACAGAATCTGTTGTACGTCCACGCTCTTTTATATCACGCATTATACGACGAATAATACGTAAATCTGAGTCCGTATCTACAAATAATTTAATATCCATTAAATCACGTAAATCTGCATCTTCTAACACCAAAATACCTTCAAGTATAATAACATCTACAGGCTCTACATGAATAACTTCTTGAGCTCTTGTATGCTGCACATAATCATATACTGGCTTTTCGATTGGTTGACGGACCAATAATTTTTTTATGTGTTCAATTAACAAATCATTATCAAACGCTAACGGATGGTCATAGTTTGTACCTAAACGCTCCTCAAACGTTAAATGACTTTGATCTTTATAATAAAAATCTTGTTCAATAACAACTACTGAATGATCGCGAAAAACATCATAAATAGCACGGGTCACACTCGTCTTTCCCGAGCACGAGCCACCAGCGATTCCGATGACGACTGGACGCTTTGCTGCCATTAATTATTCCCCTTTCGCATCATGTTATGTGGTTTTAATGGTGTATCGCATTTAAATTTAACAATTTGTAGTGGGTGACGTGCAGCATCTAAGCTATTGCCATCCTCATCCCAAATTTCACCCATTGTAAGACGGAAATTTTCGATTTCTGGTCCAAAGAACTCTACCTCATCACCAGGTTTAAAATAGTTGCGTTGTTGCATTGTAACTACTTTCGTTTCTGGGTTATGCTCTAAAATTAAACCAGCAAACTCATAAGTCGTTTTACGGCCATGTACGCCAAACATTTGCTCCTCGTGGCCAGGAGCATCATGGAAGAATGCTTCAGCTGTATCACGGTTAGCACATTTGTCTAGTTCCTCAAGCCATTCACGTTTAATTTTGAAATTTTCAGGGTCAGCACAATAAGCGTCAATCACTTTGCGGTACACCGAAACAACTGTAGCAACATAGTGAATTGATTTCATACGACCTTCTACTTTTAATGAATCAATACCAAGCTCAATCATGTGTGGAATTGCTTCAATCAGCTTTAAGTCTTTCGGACTCATCGCAAAAGGTGCGTGGTTATCATCGAAAAGTGCCTTTTCTTCGCCATCTTCTAGCTCATATAAATCATAGTCCCAACGACAAGATTGACAGCAACCACCACGGTTAGAGTCACGAGCAGTCATATGATTTGAAAGTACACAGCGACCAGAATAAGCGATACACATTGCTCCATGAACGAAAGCCTCAATTTCAATATCGACTTTTTCTTTCATCAGCTTCATTTCTTCGCCGCCAACTTCACGTGCTAATACTACACGATGTAAACCTTCTTCTTTCCAATACTGTACTGCCTTCCAGTTTGATAAAGATTGCTGTGTCGAAAGGTGAATTTCAAGCTTTGGTGCAGCTGTACGGCATGTTTCAATAATTAATGGATCCGCTACAATAATGCCTGTAACACCTGCAGATTCAATATCTTGTAAATATTGTTCTAAGCCGTCCATATTTTCATTGTGGGCGAAAATATTAGTCGTCACATATATTTTTGCTCCATATTTATTGGCGAATTCAACACCTTCGCGCATTTCTTCAATCGAGAAGTTATCTGCATTTGAACGTAGACCGAACTCTCGTCCACCGATAAATACAGCATCTGCTCCATAATGTACTGCTACTTTTAATTTTTCTAAACTACCTGCAGGGGCAAGTAGCTCTGGTTTTTTTGTAATGACACGTTTACCGTTAACAATCTCACGGATCTTGTCATTTTGCTCTAATGCTAATGCCATGTTCTTGCCACCTCCTAGTAAACTGTTTCCTTGAAGATAAAGCCAGTATCAAGAGGTCTGATGGTAGGCTGAATGTCTTCAATTTTAACTAATAAATCATCTTTAATATCTTCATAAGCATCTTCTGATTCGTCAAAATATGTGTCAATTGCTTGACGATAAGCTTCTGTTACTGTGACCACATATTCTGGCGTTTGAAGAACACCCTCAATTTTCAATGCATCAATGCCACCTTCGAATAATTCGCCAAGCTCATCAATAATGCACATATCGTTTGGACTGAAAATATGAGTACCGTTAGCGTCCTCATAAATTGGATATTTATTATTACGTTCATCATCGTGAAGGAACATATTGCGATTTTCCTTACGATTTTCAATTTCCATTACTTTATCTTGATATAAGAAATAATGGCCTAGTAATGGACGTTTTGATTGGAACATACATGTCATTCCATGTACTTGAACCTCAATCTCTACTTCTGTATTTTCTTTAATTTCTAGTACTTCATCTAGAGAAAGTTCACGTGAAAGCACTGCGCGAGTTGCGCCGCGTTTTCCCCAATAATTTGCAGTAAACCAGTTAGTTGCAGTAGTTTCCGGATTCCAGTGTAACGGTATTGTTACACCCTGATCACGACGGATGATTAATACTGCTGGATCACCATAAATTAATCGGTCGACACCAATACGTTGAATTTCTTTTAAATATTCGGCAAGTGCATCCAATTTCTCATTATGGAATAGCGCATTTACCGCAACATAAACCTTTTTACCCGCTGCATGAATTAGCTTTGTAGCTTCTTCCACTTCACTAACAGAAAATTCTCCTGCTAGGCGCAGACCAAATTGTTGTTCACCAATGACAAAAGCATCTGCTCCAGCCTGTAAAAGTGATTTAACATGGTCCACTGATTGCGGTGTAACAAGCAATTCAGGTTTTTTCATAATAGTCACCTCTTCAAACATAATAATAAACCATCACCGACTGGTAAAAATGCACTTGTGTAATCAGGGTGCTGCATAATCCATTCAGTAAAGTTTTTTAAATTGCGAATCATTGTCCGCTTGCGACGCGGTACATCTTTCAAATCCAAATCTGATAAGCCATGCATATACATATTATCGATATACAGAACTCCGCCAGATTTTACAAGTGGCGCATACTTTTCAAAAAAGCGTTGATATTGTCCCTTTGCAGCGTCGATAAAAACAGCATCAAAAGTCGTTTGAATTGCTTCATCATTCACCTCTAAGGCGTCACCTTCAATGACCGTAATACGATCTGATACTGTGGAACGTTCAATATAAGCTTTTGCTCTCGTAACACGCTCTATATCTCGCTCGATTGTAACGATCTGCACATTTGGTAAAGCCTCTGCCATCCTTATTGCAGAATAACCAATTGCTGTACCAATCTCTAAAATTTTCGACGGATTTTGGATACGAAGCAGTTGATTTAGTGCATCAATGCCTGAAAGTTGCATAATCGGTACATGATTCTCCTCCGCAAATGCTTCCATTTCTAAAAGCAATTCATTACGTGGTTGAATAAATGATTGTATATATGCATCTGATAATTCCATTTTTTAGTTCACCCTCATATCAATTATGCCTCGGCATAATTGCGTCCGGAATCAGCTTTGTGCTGGCACAAAGAACTCCATTTCGATTCCGTGACATCCGCCGGAGGCTTTAACTTCTTTTCAGCGGATGTTTACCCGCTAAAAGAAGTTAAAAGGCAACGAGTTCTCCTCGTTGTCTGTACTTCATCATTTAGCAACAAAAAGAAAAAGACCAAACGTGATGTCTTGGTACTTCGTCATACAAAAATGAGCAATTGTTTTTATAAGCTCAAAACAATTGCCACCACGTATATTATTCCGCATTAACGGACAGATTGAATTTTTTCCATGCGGATCGATTAAAAATCACAATTTATAATAGCATGAAAATAGAAGGAAAGCTATTTTTCTTTCCTTCTATCCACATTATTGCTATTTATTCTTGCTATTTAAAGTACTTACTCTGCTTTTTTTATATATTTATCTACTTTTTGTAAATGTTCATCGTACGTTTTTGAGAAGTGGTTAATACCTTTTTTATCCGCTAAGAAGTAGAGATAGTCCGTTTTACTTGGATTAAGCACTGCTTCAATTGAAGATTTTCCAGCACCCGCAATAGGACCTGGTGGTAAACCTTTATTTTTGTAGGTATTATAGGCATTATCTACTTTTAAATCTTCATATAGTACACGATCTTTATGGGAACCAAGTGCATATAAAACAGTTGGGTCTGTTTGTAGTGGCATCCCTTGATCGATACGGTTATAAAATACGCTTGCAATCGTTTCTCGATCTGTTTGGGCAGTAGCTTCTCTTTCTAGTAATGAAGCAAATGTTAATAATTGATGTACTGACATTTTCTTTTCAGTTAAAACATCGTTGTAATTTTTCACAATCTTGTCCATTGCTCCTATCATTTCATCTACAATCGATTCCAATGATGGTTTTTCTTCAAAATAAGAATAAGTTGCAGGGAATAAATAGCCCTCTAAATCATATCGGATATTATCAGCTAAAACCGCATCCGTTACAAGCTCAGGGTATTTAGCCTTCATTTGTTGTACAAACGCATCGCTTGTTACTAAGTCCATAAATTCTTTTTGGGTGTACGGCGTTTTCTTTTCTACAATATTACCGATTTGTTCAAGTGTTAAACCTTCAGGGATTGTCATTGTAAAGACTGGCTTACGGTAGACCTTCCCAGTTTTTAAACTTTCGATTAGCTCATCCAATGTCATTGCTTGAGTTAAGCCATAATTTCCTGCTTGGAACTGGGATTCATTTTTAAATTTAGCATAGTATTTAAAAACACGAGCATCTTTAATAATCCCTTTCTTCTCAAGTAGAGTTGAAATAGAGCTTAAAGTTGAGCCAATTGGTACTTCAACAGCTATTGTTTTAGTCGCATCTGGATCCACTGGTTTTAAGGCACTCTTCACATAATTATAGCCAAATAAACCACCTATCCCAACTATTAGAACAAAAGCAATTGCAACTATAGCAACGATTTTTCTCACAGTTTTTACCTCGGATTTTCTTTCTTGCATTTTTGAAAACATTTCTTGTTTTTTTGAACCGTTATTCACGGGTTTCCCCCCTATCACTTCATTATCATACTAGAAATCAACTTTCACGACAAACAGAAATAGATAATTCAGTAGAAATAGATCATATCAATTATGCCTCCGCATATTTTCGTTTGGAATCGGAAAAAAGTTGAGGAATAGCTTGCGACAAAAGAATGAATATAATAATTCAAAGTTGATATTACAGGTTTAGTCAACAAACTGACACAAATACAGTTTTATGGCTTTGACTAACGATTTATCAAATATCCAAAAGATAAGTAGAAACGCAACAATCGGAAATCCTGTATTACTAATTAAACAAAAAATTCATATTCTCCTATTGAATCTCCAGTTTTACTATAAAATCGTTGAATACCTCGCTTTTTTCATTTGGAACTGTGACTCTACTGTTGTTTTCCGAAGCATTCCGCTCGCTTTCCGCGGGCGAGCGCCGAGCCTCCTCCTACGCTTCGCTTCGTGCGGGGTCTCGTCTGTCTCGCTTTCCCGCAGGAGTCGAGCAATGCTTCTCCAAACAACGCAATGTATCATACTATTATTTTAGTCACGCTTTCCTTTATAATAAAAGAATTAATGTGCAGGTGGTGCCCTCGATGATTTCAAATCAAGAAACCCTTAATTTAAGTCCATATATGGCGATCTACGATATTGTTATGCCAAAAGATAATATACTTCGCCAAATCAATTGTTGATTTTTCATTCATTTTAGAAGAGTTAAAAACAAAATATTGTTTAGACAATGGACGTAATGCCATTCCTACAATTCGTATGTTTAAGTATTAAAAGCGATTTATGATGTATCAGACGTCGACCTTGTAGAGCGTTCAAAGTACGATATGTCATTCAAATATTTCTTGGATATGGCGCCAGAAGATCCAGTCGCCAAGACTTGTAAATGTACTTGCAAATCCAGCTTGTATAATTTCCTCTTCCCAAAAGTCAAGAAATGCCTTTTGCGCTTTATAAGCATTAGTAACAGTGCTACGATTGAAAGAAACAGTCGTATTCAGAACATGAATTATTAGCTGTATCCATTATTAATTTCCTCCATGTATATAATTAATTTTGTTTTGTTAGCCCCAACACTCTATAAAGGGGAATTTTGATTCGATTCAACAACCTCTTTTTTAAAAATTTTATTCATGTTCATACATTTTGACTTTATATAACAACTAAAAAACTCTGAGTAGCATTTTACCACTCAGAGTTCTAATTACAATTCATTTAATACATCTTCAACAAATGTCCATTCTTCATCTGTTTCAATCGGTAATAAATCATCAATTGTTCCGTCATTTCCCGATACATATTGTGCAGCAAAAATATCTCTTTCCTCTATTGGCTCGTCCGTTACCAAAACATATAGCACATAGGATTTGCCAAATTGTTCAGATGAAAATGTATGAATAACCTCACATACCTGATCTGCCCCATTTTCATCTGTTATTGTAAATAGTTGCGACTCCTCTTCAAACTCGTCTAGAAGTGTCAGGACTACCTCATTAATCATTTCCCACTCTGCTTCTGTTTCTACAGGCTGTAGATTTGTCATTTCGCCAGTATTATCATCATAATCAAATGTCATAGCAGAAATGTCTCCAGGAATTTCATTGCCCTCTTCGTCGATTAATGAAAACAATACATATGATTTTTCCTCTGCATCAAAGGTGAAAACAACACGACACTTTTGCTCCTTGCCATTTTCTCCAACTATGAAAAATTCTTGCGTTTCCTCGTTCATTCAATGTCCTCCTTTAACTATGGTCCAAATTTTCAAGCGATTCCTTTAATATTCAACATCTATTGTTGATATTGAAATTTCACTATAGATTCGAATTATAACTTCATAGCTTCATTCTGCCTAAAGTAAAAAAGGAACAAGGAGTGCTTTGTGCCATCCTTGTTCCACACTTATAAAGAACGATGATTACTCTTCGTCTTCATCCTCTAAAGCGTTTAATACGTCTTCTACCATATCCCACTCTGCTTCAGTTTCGATAGGTGTTAACTCACCATCTTCACCATTTTCAGATGGTACAAATGAAGACACGAAGATTTCTACAGAGCCATCCTCATCTTCTTCTGCGCCTACCATAGAGTAAAATACGTATGATTTGCCGAATTCAGCTGATTCATGTACGTGAATTACTTCACAAAGCTGTTCATTTCCGTTCTCGTCAATCACTGTAATGTGTTGTACATGTAATTCTTCTTCATGGTTATGCTCGTGTGCCATGTGTGTCACCTCATCAATTAATTTTTGCTATCCAAGTAGCCTTGTAAAATCATCACAGCAGCCATTTTATCAATGACTTGCTTACGCTTTTTGCGACTCACGTCAGCTTCGATTAGCATACGCTCAGCGGCCATCGTAGTTAAACGCTCATCCCAAAGCTTAACCGGTAGTGAAAATGTTTCTTCTAAAAGCTTTTTATAGTTTTCAGAAGCCTCGCCACGCGGTCCCACCGTATTATTCATGTTTTTCGGATATCCTACAACAAATTCTGTTATAGCATACTCCTTCACTAGCTCGGCTATACGGTCAATGCCGAACTCGCCGTTAGCTTCATCAATTTTTACGGTTTCAATACCTTGGGCCGTCCACCCTAAAGCATCACTAACAGCAACGCCAACAGTCTTTGACCCAACGTCTAATCCCATAATTCTCATTTCTAGTCCTCGTTGTTCTTTTTAATATAAAACTTAACAAGCTCTTCTAGAATTTCGTCACGCTCAAGCTTGCGAATTAAATTACGAGCATCCTGATGGCGAGGAATATACGCCGGATCACCAGAAAGTAAATAACCGACAATCTGATTGATAGGGTTATATCCCTTTTCCTCTAATGAAGAATGTACTTTCAACATTACCTGCTTGACTTCCTGTTCCATTGATTCTTCTGGAAAATTAAATTTCATAGTTTGATCAAATGAACTCATGACCAGCACCTCGCTTTCAGAAATAAGGAGATGTGCAAAAGCTCATCTCCAATTTCTCTTTATTATAACATGTTTTGGCGTATTAATTAAATGGATTTAACATAATCATACACAGAAAGTAGTGCTTCATCAAGTTTTGATGCATCTTTCGCACCTGCCATCGCCATATCTGGACGACCGCCACCTTTACCACCACATGCTTCTGCTACCATTTTTACGATATTTCCTGCGTGGTAATTACCACCAACTAAATCTTTTGTAACTCCAGCACATAGCATAACTTTTTCACCATCGATAGCACCTAGAACGATAACAGCTTTAGGCATTTTAGCTTTCAAGTCATCCATCATTTGACGCAGTTGATTATTGTCCTTCGCCTCAACTTTAGTGGATAGAACAGTTACATCCCCAAAAGTTTGCGCTGCGTCCACAATTGCGCCTGCTTGTGCATTCGCGATTTTTTGTGATAATGCCTCATTTTCGCGTTGTAAATCTTTGTAGTCAGCTTGTAATGCTTGGACTTTTGTCACAATATCTTTTGGATTTGCTTTTAATAATGCTGCTGCTTCGTTTAATAGAGCTTCTTCCTCTTTTACTGCTTCATAAGCAACTTTACCTGTCACAGCCTCGATACGACGTGTACCTGCACCGATACCACCTTCTGAAACAATTTTGAAGAATCCAATTTCAGAAGAACGTTTTACGTGAATACCACCGCAAAGCTCAATAGAGTAGTCACCAATCGAAACAACGCGAACGATATCGCCATATTTCTCACCGAATAGTGCCATTGCTCCCATAGCTTTCGCTTCATCGATGCCTTTTTCTTCAATAACGACCTCTATATCATCCCACACTTTTTCATTTACAATACGTTCAATTTGTTGTAATTCCTCTTTTGTCACTTGTCCGAAGTGAGAGAAGTCAAAACGTAAACGATCAGGACCTACATATGATCCGGCTTGGCTAACATGGTCACCTAGTACATCTTTTAGCGCACGTTGCATAATATGTGTTGCTGTATGGTTTTTAATAATTAAATTACGTTCTTCACGGTTAACTACTGCTTTTACAGCATCTTCAACATGCATTTCGCCCGATTCTACAAGTACAGTATGAAGCGGCTGACCATTTGGAGCTTTTTGCACATCTTTTACAATAGCAGTAAAGCTATCATTAGAAATAACACCGCTATCCGCAATTTGACCACCCATTTCAGCATAGAATGGTGTTTTAGCTAAAATAACTAATGCTTCTTGCCCTTCAGATGCTACCTTTGATACTTGGCCGTTGACAATGATCGCTGCAATTTCTGTATTTGTCGTTAATGTATCATAACCTACAAATTCACTCGCAACCGTCAAGTTTGCTAGCACTTCGTTTTGTACTTGCATAGAATCTACGTCTTGACGAGCTGCACGTGCGCGTTCACGTTGTTCTTCCATTGCTGCTTCAAAGCCTTCATGATCTACCTTCATGCCTACTTCTTCCGCATACTCTTCAGTTAATTCGATTGGGAAACCGTAAGTATCGTATAAACGGAATGCATCTGCACCTGGAATATAGTCATGGCCAGCTGCTTTTTGAGCTTCTACTACTTCGTTAAAGATAGCAAGACCACCGTCTAATGTTTCATGGAAGCGAATTTCTTCATTTTTAATAACACGTTGGATAAACTCGCATTTTTCCGTTACTTCTGGGTAGAAATCATTCATAATTTCACCAACAGTTGGTACTAATTCAAACATAAATGGCTTTTCAATGCCGATTTGTTTTGCATAGCGCACTGCACGACGTAGTAAACGACGTAATACATAACCACGACCTTCGTTTGAAGGAAGAGCACCATCACCAATGGCAAACGCTACTGTACGAATATGGTCCGCGATAACTTTAAATGGTGTATTGATATCTTCTTCTGAACCGAAGATTTCACTTAACGCTACTTCACCTGGACGTTTATATTTGCGATTTGCTAATTGCTCGATTTTTTCAATAATAGGCATGAATAAATCAGTATCAAAGTTCGTTGGAACATTTTGAACAACTGATACGATACGCTCTAGGCCCATACCAGTATCAATATTTTGTTTTGGAAGTGGCGTATATGTGCCATCAGGATTATGATTGAATTGAGAGAACACTAAGTTCCAAATTTCAAGATAGCGTTCATTTTCACCGCCTGGATACATTTCTGGATCATTTTCATCTGAACCGTATTCTTCCCCACGGTCATAAAAAATTTCTGAGTTAGGACCGGATGGACCTTCACCGATATCCCAGAAGTTCCCCTCAAGTCGGATTAAACGCTCTTCTGGAATACCAATTTCGTTATGCCAAACGTCATACGCTTCTTGGTCTTCGGGATGAATAGTAATAGATAAAAGCTCTGGATCAAAGCCCATCCATTTTTTATCCGTTAGGAATTCCCAAGCGAAATGAATAGCTTCTTTTTTGAAGTAATCTCCAATCGAGAAATTACCTAGCATTTCAAAAAACGTATGGTGTCGAGCCGTTTTACCTACGTTTTCAATATCATTTGTACGAATTGATTTTTGGGCATTTGTAATACGTGGATTGTCAGGAATGATACGACCATCGAAATATGGTTTAAGTGTTGCAACACCTGAGTTAATCCAAAGTAATGATGGGTCATTGATTGGCACAAGTGGTGCTGATGGCTCATGATGATGACCTTTTTCTTTAAAGAATTCTAAATACATGCGGCGAATTTCTACTGCTTTCATATGAAAAGTTCCTCCCAATATGTTTTGTAAAATACGAAATGAGTCCGCAAATCAATATTGCTTCGGCGTAAACTTTCGCGCAGATAGACATAAAAAAGCCCTCATCCCAAAAAAGGGACGAGGACTTGTGTTTGTCTCGCGGTACCACCCTAGTTGTAAGTAAAAATATACTTACCTCTTTAGCACTTGTAACGTAAGTGAACGGCAGTGGTTAACTGCACTCTGGAGTAGCTTTCGGCATTTGTTATTGTGAGGATTTTTTCAGCCTAGAAATCCCTTTCTTTTACACACACAAATACGTACTTTTTCCATCATCGTTTTTTACTATTTTCTAACGAGAATTATAAAAAAAATATTTCCTTCTGTCAATTCGCACTATAATTGCTAATCATAACTAAGCTCATTAAAAATAAGTATATTCTCTCCTACTATGCTACCGAGAGAAATAATTTTTTTTGTAAAAAACGAAAGTAGAAAATCCTGTTAACAAGACCATTATGACGATTACTACCCAAAATGCACTAGATGCATTTTGGAAAGGTAGAGGCACATTCATCCCATAAATGCTGGCAATTAACATAGGCACAGATAATATGATTGTAAATGAAGCAAGTAATTTAAGTACTTGACTAACATTGTTTTGTATTACGTTACCATATGCATCCATAATATTATTTAAATTTGTTTGGTTAATTTCCGTCACTTCATATGCTTGTTCTATTTCAATAAACACGTCATCTAAAATACTTGCATCATCTTCATCTAATTTTAGGTTGTTACCCTGTAATATTTTTTGCATAGTAAATTTCATCTGTTTCAGTGATGTTACCATATATATAAGACTTTCATTCAAGTATAGTAGTGTGTATAACTCACTATTACGATATGACTTGGCAAGTTCTTTTTCTGCTAATGAGATTTCCCTTTCAATTGTAGCTAAAAAACGAATATATGCTCGAGCTGTTATACTTAATATATTTAAAGTGTTGCGCGTTTTCATATGTGTCTCACAGAGAGTTAATTTGCCATTAAACAAATCCTTCATAAAAGGTAACTCTTCCCTACAAATCGTTATCATATGATTTTTTGTGTGTATGATACCCATTGGAATCGTCCGATACTTCACGTCTTGATCAGAACTTTCGACATCTAATTGATCGTATGGGACATGAATAACCATCAAGACCGCTCCGTTACGCTCTTCAATTCGTGGGCGTTCTTCTATATCAAGTGAATCAGTTAAAAAATCGGTTGGAATAGCAAGAGCGGTCACTACACGTTCAATTTCACTGGATGTTGGTGCTTCAAGATGAAGCCAACTGTTATACCCAATATTAGATGTCTTCTCAAGTTTACCCTCGGAATTACTTTTGTATATTAAAAGCATTTTGCTAAACATCCTTTCTATCTACGGTGTTATATGAAAATATTAAAAACGTAAAAATTTCGTTTTGTAAAATACGTAGACAAGACCTCCACTGATTCCAAGCATAAGTCCAATAACAACTAAGAACATAATCGGTTGATCTTCATAGGGCAATGGAACGTTCATCGAGAAAATACTTCCTATTATAGTCGGAATCATTAGGACAAGCGTAAGTGTAGTCAGTATTTTCAAAACACTATTTAGATTGTTATGAGTGATTGCTGCATACGCATCCATAAGACCACTTAAACTAAGACTTCGTATTTCCGTTACTTCCGCTGCTTGTTCAAGATCTACTAGCGCATTATGCAACATTTGTTGATCTTCTTCATATAGCTTTATATCTTGCCCTTTGGAAAGGTGTAAAAAAACATTGCGCATAGCTCGTAAAGATGTCGAAAAATATACCAAACTTTTATTAATATGAATTAGACCAAAAAGCTCTCGGTTGTTATGTGATTCTTTTAATTCTTGCTGCAATCGTCCAACCTGCGTTTTTATGCGCTTGAGAATATCAAGATACGATTGAGCTATCGCTTCAAATAGCAGCAATGTTATTCGAGTCTTCATATGCGTTTGAAAAGTTCCATACTTTCCTGAAAATACGTCTCTACATAATGGATTGTCTTGTTTTGTGACAATCACTAAATGATCTTTTACATGGATGATGCCGATTGGGATCGTACGATAAGGAATCTCTTCGTACAAACGTTCCTCATTCATGACAACAGGAGAATTAAGAATGATAACCATTGACGAATCTTCTTTTTCAATCCGAGGTCGCTCATTGTTGTCTAAGGAATCACGAATGAAATCTTCCGGAATATTAAGTTTATTTGAAATTTGAGAAATTTCAGCATCTGTCGGATTCACAAGATAGAGTAACGTGTTATGAACAATGTCAGATACTTGTTGTAATTGGCCTATTGAGTTACTTTGATAAATTGTAAGCATCTTTTCTCCTCGCTTTCTCTGCTAAAATAGCCGTTTTTTGTAAAAAATCCAACCTGTCAACAAGCTAATGACTGTAGAAATTGACATTAGTACTGCTAATGCATATGCACCATCTTGCTTTGGTAACGGGAAATTCATCCCATAAATTGTTGCGACCATCGTCGGAAACGTCAAGATAATCGTAAATGCAGTTAAAATTTTCACTACGACACTAAGGTTAATTTCAATCGCAGCGGAATATGCATCCATCATATTGCTTAAATTTTCGTTGTAAATTTTTGATGTATCAAGAGCTTGTTGCATCTCATTAAAAGCGTCTTGCATCCGTTTTTCATCTTCTTCATTCAGTTCAAGTAATCTTGACAATTTCCTCATCATCACAAGATTTACTGTTAATGCCTTTATGAAATAAACAAGGCTCTTATTGATATTGAGTAAAGTAAACACTTCACTGTTCTTAATTGATTTTTGTATTAATTTTTCAGATACAATAACTTTTTGATTAATATCATCAAGGCATCGTAAACAATAACGGGCCGAAACAAGCAACAATTGTAAAATAAAAGATACGTTTATATGATTATTAAAATTCTTCTCGAGAATTTTGCTAATTTCCTGTAAAATCGGATGATTAACACGACAAATTATTACAATTACTTCACTTGTTTGAATAATACCAATTGGAATTGTCCTATATGGTATTGTTTCACCATTCGGCATTTTTAACGGTACATTGACAATCAGTAATAAATCATTTCCGCTTTTTTCTATTCGTGATCGTTCATCAATATCAAGGGAGTCACTAATAAAGTCAGTTGGTACTCCAAGGTGATTAGCAACATACTGTATATCCTCTTCTGACGGTTCAACGAGATATACGCAGCTATCCTGAACGATCTTAGGCTGTTCTTCCAGTAGTCCTTTTTTGCTTTTTTTGTAGATTTTAAGCATTGAATCGTCCTCCTAATCTGCTGAATTAAAACAGATTTAAGTTTTTTACTCCTACTATCTCCATCGGCCGGACTCGGACTCTCCATTTTGACCCCCTCCTTTCTCTAAAAACGAACAATCATACTCCACTAAAGTGTATTAAAGTTCCTTTTTTGAAAATAAAAAAACCTCCAGGAGTCCTGGAGATTTAAAAAAGTGCATAAAAAAATAAATAAGACAAAAAACACTTTCGTTTCCCCCTAACTCGAGTTTTAGCACTATACACCGTAAAGAAATAAATTCATCTCTTAGCCACCTTATGAAAAGCCTTAATTCGGCAATTCCTGTTCTACCCATGGGTATCTTTCGATATTTCTGGGCAGTGGCCTATGTTTGTATAGGAGCCTCACCTAACGAGGTTTTATTTAATTTCCTCGCAATCGTAAGCCGTATTTTTTAATTTGTCAAGAGTAAAAAAATGTTTTTCAGGTTTTTTTATTGCGAATTTCCATAAAAAAACCGAGTAGTCTTCCCCAATTTTTTTGCTGTTGTTTACGAAGAAATTTTTCTCCATTAAACTTTTCTCTGTTCTTTTAAGCTATTTATTTCAAGTGGAAAATTGATAAGAAACATTAATAAATATTCCAGTAGACTTTGCTCCACAACGAAAACAGAGCGACAGAAGCACTTGCTGCTCTCCAATCTCTATGTACTTTCATAAGCACTTTTTTAATCAAGAATATATTTTTTGTTTAGCAGTTTTTCACAAAAAACATACAAAGACTTAACAACTGTTACAGAAGCTAATTCATTACTTTTTAATTTGATAAACCACTTCCCAAAAATCGGATTTGAAGTCCTTTGTTGTAAAAATTTATTGTAACGGGGATTAGGAGGAATTCTAAAGCATTCCTTCCAGTCATCATCCTCCCAGACGTTACGAAAATCCCCTACTTTATGATGATGCGTCGAAAATACACTATTTCCACTGATACCATTTTAAGATTTTTATTTTTGGAACAGTTGTTGACAACCAAAATTATTCGGAGTACAATACACCTGAAAACAATATGTCCTCGTTAGGTGAGGCTCCTATGTAAACATAGGCCACTGCCCAGCAATATCGAAAGATACCCATGGGTAGAACAGGAATTGCCGAATTAAGGCTTTTCATAAGGTGGCTAAGAAATGAATTTATTTCTTTACGGTGCATAGTGCTAAAACTCGATTAAGGGGAATCGAACGTACTTTTTATTTTTTCGTGCGCTTTTCATCCCCCTCTAAATCGTTAGAGGGGTTTTTATTTTATTTGACTATAAAAGGGGGAACATGTGATGGATAGTTATTCGATATGGCATTTCATATTTTTAAAAAATTCGAATATGGTAAAAGGCAGCGTTTTTGCGTTCTGTCCGCGTATGTCCCTTTCTTCAAATCTTCAATTATGAATTTTTTCGCAAATTGGAGTTTATTAAGATAGGTTTATTTGTTGTGTACGTTGAACAAGATACATTCTAAGCAAGAAGCTCCCTTTTTTACGGGAGCTTTTTTATATTTTTTATTTTAGTGCATTCTATAAAAAGAACTGAAGAGGTGATTACGATGATAATGACAGTGGAAATGATAATCAAGTTAAGCCTAGCTTTACTATTCGGATTATTGATTGGGATTGATAGACAAATTAAACAAAAACAACTTGGCATAAGACCTAGTATGGTCATCTGTATTGCCAGCTGTTTATTAACAATTGTATCCATAGAAGCATTCGGAAAATTTGGAGGTGCCAATCACCCGAATATGGATCCGATGCGACTTGCTGCGCAGATTGTAAGTGGAGTTGGTTTCATTGGTGCTGGTGTTATTTTACGAAGAAGTAACGAGGTGATTTCTGGTCTTACTTCTGCTGCACTAATCTGGTCAGCATCTGCCCTTGGAATTTCTATCGGGGCGGGGTTTTATCTAGAAGCAACATGCGCTGTCATTCTTTTGATAGCGGCAGTCAATATCGTGCCCTTTTTCATTAAAACATTAGGTCTATCAACACTTAACCGCCAAGAAATTTCATTAAAGATTATCGTGGAATCGAATTATCGTATGACAGAATTAATTAAAATGATTAAGCATAAAGGGCAAGATGGATCTTCAAAAAAATATGAGTATAAAATTCGACATTTCAAGCTCAAAGATATTGATAACGATCACCAATTAATTGACTTAATTCTTTCGGTACCAGAAGACCAATATACGACGGAGATTTATTATTATGTCAAAAAGATTGATCATGTCTTGAGTGTTGAAATTGAGAATTTGTAATTGAAAGGAGCGTCAATAGTGATTAGACTACATCAATATAAATATAAAGAAGAGTACACATACTACATGCTGCAATCTTTAAAGTCTGGAAAAAAAGATTCTTTTCGAAAGGATTTTCTAGATCTACACCCTATGGATCAAGCAACATTTTTTATAGAACTTAATGAAGAAAGACGCTGCACAATTTATTCTTTTTTAACTCCTTGTGAATTTGGAGAAATTTTTAGCGAGCTAGAACCAGCCATGCAGAAAAAATGTATTATAGAGCTTGACCGTCCATTTGCAGTGGAGATGTTAAATGACTTACCTCCAGATGACGCCACAGATTTTTTTGGACTACTATCATATAAAGAAGCCGATTATTATTTAGAGCGAATGGAAAAAGATGAAGCAGCTGATATTAAGCAATTACTTCAATACAAAAAAGGATCAGTGGGAGCCTTGATGACAACAGACGTAGTAATAGTTGCAAAAGATGACTTAGTAATTGATGTGTTTGAACGCCTAAAGCATAGTGAAGTAGATGCAGAAACTTTTTATTATTTATACGTTACTGATACCAATAAACAATTGCTTGGAGTCGTGTCATTACGAGAACTAATAATTTCCCCATCAGAGTGTCGAATTGGTGAAATTATGAACTCTGGAATCATTTCAGTGTCTGCCCATACAAATCAGTCCGAGGTAACCCAAATCATTCGTAAATATGGTCTTTTAGCAGTCCCTGTCGTAACAGAGAACTATGAACTCCTTGGAATCGTTACTTTTGATGATGTGCTGACTTATCTATAAAGATAGTAATATTTTTTTATAATCAATGAGAAGTAACAGTTTAAATTAATCGTTTAAACTGTTACTTCCTTAAAACTAATTATTATTTTTTAAAAAGTTTTCTACCCGATTAACTAATTCTCCCCTATTATA
This sequence comes from Lysinibacillus sp. NPDC058147, assembly GCF_042884205.1. Taxonomy (NCBI): domain Bacteria; kingdom Bacillati; phylum Bacillota; class Bacilli; order Caryophanales; family Bacillaceae; genus Lysinibacillus; species Lysinibacillus sp. NPDC058147. The sequence continues at coordinate 443,812 of NZ_JBHVUJ010000001.1, read as the reverse complement.
AGAATTATAAAGTGCGCTGGCTAAACGAACTGGGTCTCCAAAGAAAAAGCGCTCATACAGTGTTTGTCTTGTGCCAAAGCTGCTCATCGTTAAATCCCAAGCAAGGCGGTATTTTTTGACGCGCTCCTTTCCACCATCCTGAAAAGACTGTAAATAATGCTCAAGGTCGCCGTCATCCGCAGTAAATGCTTTTTCACTTGGAATAGACATTAATCCGCTTGCGCCAAGTAACTGGATAATTTCTGTAAAGGTCGGATATACTTTAGGGAACATCTGAATAGCTACTTGTACTGTTGGAAGATCAGGTCTTATAAAACCAAATTCATCTCTTTTTGCTTCTATTTCAGACTTTAACAGTAAGGCCTTCATCGTTTCTAATGTCACGATGATATCAACAACCTTTTGATGCACATGTTGATATTCACCGATATTTATCGTATTTATAATTGACTGTACAACACCTAAGACAAATTCTGTTTTAGCAATTTGACGTGTAAGAACTTGATGTAAACCATATGTTTGAAAACCACTTACGTTCAAAAAGTTATTGGCAACTTCCACATTCTCATAATAAAAGACGCGTTCCCACGGTACTAAAACATTATCAAAAACAACTATTGCATCCATTTCCTCGTAACGACTACTTAATGGATAATCAAAAACCGATTCCCCGCCGACAAATGATTGTCTACATAAAAACTTTAAACCTTTTGTATTACTTGGTATTGAGAAAGCAAAGCCTTTACCTTCATCAAAACCATTTGTTGATATAACAAGGAGTTCATCTGTAATTCCTCCCTGTGTCGCTAGTAATCTCGCACCTTTTATTACTAACCCCTCACTCGTTTTATCTACAATTTTAGCAGCAATTGTAACATCCTCATCTTCATAATAAAATTTTTGACGGTTTACTTGTGGCTCGATAAATGTATGTGTCATAGTCAAATCGTTCTCACGAGCATACTCATAAAATTTTAACAAATGCTGAGGGAAACAATTCGGCTTATCTTTCAAATATTCCGCTATGGATGCCATAGCCATTAATGTCGTATTCATATAATCCGGACTTCTCCCCATAAGGCCATGATTGGATAATGCCCACTCACGTATTGCATTTCGTCTTTTCACGAGATCCTCGACTGACAGCGCTTGAAGAAAAGACATACCTACACGGTTATTACTTGTTGGTGAAACATATGTCATCTTCTCAAGTAACGCCTCTTCATTTTGTAAATCAAAAAGTCTTGCCTGACTCTGCATTATTCCCTTAAATGCTGGATGCTCCGACACCTTCCCTGTGACAACTTTCCCATCAATCGAAATATATGTTTTTAAAGCGTCAATGCGGTCAATATATTGCTGTCCTGTAATTACTGGCATGCAGTCACCCCTAAACGTTACAAATGTTTTATACTTTTTCAGTATATGAAATTTCCTAATATTAGGTTCCACTTCATCCAACTGTATTACAACAAAACCTCGAATTATCCATACTGTACTACTTTATAAACACAGTTAGAAATCCATCTTCATTGCACGATTTTTCAGTCACTTTAGATAAAAACGGTTTCAATTAGCACTTTTTTAACGAGTTCAATTTTGTGACACATTCATAAAAAAGCCCTCCTCGACTAGTACAGAATTGCTAGATTTTTTATATATGCAGGTGTAAGATAGCTTCGTAAACAAAACAAAAACAACTTTTTAATAAAGGGGAATATATATGAATAAACGAATCATCTCGTACGTGGCGGAAATGGAAGCTGCTTTAATGAATAAAATGGAGGATCATAATGAAGAGAATCTTTTATTTTCTATTGCTTCAGATATGATTGCCAAAGAAAAAGATCAATTTAAAAATGTTTGCCAAGCATATGAAGTAGTTAAACATCACTTAGTTGGTATCCACTAATTAAATAAAACATACAACAAAACCCGATCAATTCGAAATTGATCGGGTTTTGTATATTACTGAGCATATGGTAGGACCATTTTTTGGAATTGCATAAATGTTGTTTGTTGATTACTGGACAAGCGTTTAATTTGATATACATCATCGTACGGATTGTTATAGCCAAGCTTCGTTGAAAATGCCATTGTGAATCCAGCTTCCTTTACCGCATTAATGATGTTGGTATTATATTGCCCAAACGGATAAGCAAAAGCTTTAGCCTTTGGAATAATTGCTGTACTACGTTGTAAATCCTGAACAACCTCATGATATGGGATTAGGAGCATTTTTCCTTTATTCCCTACTAAGTCGTGTAAATTGTAAGTGTGTGATCCATACGCAAAAACATCTTGCATATTTGTCATGTCCTGACGTGAAATCGCCTGTAAATCATTATAATTAAAAATTTGACCATCATTCGAATTTTCATTACGGTACGTAATTAAAAATTGTGTAGCTTTAAAGCCATTGTTTTTAAGTACTGGATATGCATATTCACGCGTCGACAATAGGCCATCATCAAAAGTTAAAACAATTGAGTAGGCGGGCAGTGTAATTTCATTGCGCATGAAACGTAATAATTCATCTGCAGAAATGGTTTCGTAGTTTTCACTTTTTAAATACTGCATTTCTTTTGCAAATTGAACATCTGTCATCGTAGTACTTACATTTTTGAAACGTCCAAGCTCATGCTCTTTTAGAAAATGATGATACATCATTACGGGAACGCCACGGTCAATAGCTACTTTAGATCTATGGATATATCCTTCACGACCGCCAAGTACTGTTACGTACCAATCCCCTTCTTTCCGCAATATCGGATAACGGCGATTTGTATCTAGTTTAGCAAATGGCTGTAACGCTTTTGTCGTTTTGTCATAAATTTCACTGTTTGCAGAAATAGGGATGAAATACTCATTTTTCATGGTATTGTCCTTACCAACATTTTTATAGGAAGGAGTATTTAAAAATTTCACCTTTGATTTTTCTGCATAAACATATGATTTTCCCCAACGAACTTGAACATATGTTGGATCCATTGATTCTACAACCTCTAGCTGTTGCCCTTTCATTAACGTAGCAATAGCCATTTCTTTTTCACGGCGGAAATCATAAAGAATTACATTTTCTAATGCCTCTATATAACCATTTTGCTTAATAGGAGGAGTTGTAGTTGGTTTTTCAACAGGCTTTGTAGTATTCGTATTTGTTGTATTTTGACCTTTTTCTTCCACAACAAGATTACTATGTACATACCCTAAGCGTCCGTTCACAGCAATTCCATACCAACTACCCATTCTGCTATATATTGGGAAGCGAACTCCCTCTGACAATGTGGCAAATTGAACAAGTTTATTGCCAGTATTATCGTAAATCGGTGCAACGCTTTTTGGGACAATATAGTCCTTTATTTTAGCAACAGCTGGAACTGTATTTTTATAGTTTTTTGCTGAAACAACTTTTGTATAACGTTTTTCAACATAACCATAATAACCACCCCAACGAATTTGCCACCAATTGGCTCCATAATCTTTTGTTACTTCAAAAGTTTGCCCTGCTGATAATGTTCCCACCTGAACTAGTGAGCCAGAACGATTATCAAAGACAGTTGCTTCCTCATTCACTTGGATGACGGTATTAGTTGCATATGCTTTTTCTGCAAAAGGTAAGACCATCATGAACAGAAGCAATACTAGCATGCGTTTCACTATATTCACCTCAAAAAAATTTTTATTATCTTTTACTTCAATCATTAGACGATTTTCCAACCAAAAAAAGTTTATTGGTTGAAATAATTTCTTAAATCATATTTAAATTTATGAAATTAACTCACTCATCTAAATAATCATACGGTGAGACCCCATCCATTCCAATCAATGGATGGATATATGGTTCTGTTTCTACCGTTAACTTGAAATCAATGGACTGTTTTTCATTTTGTAAATCTTCGTTTGATGGAACAGTTTCTGCTTCTACAACTTCCTCTGCAACATTCATTGGATTGAGCCTTGCACGTAGAGAGGTAAAGCGCTGTAAATCATCCGTTCGCTGTAAACCATCTGCTAACACATCAGGTTCCCCACATAAAATCAAGAAATTTTTTGCACGCGTAATACCTGTATATAACAAATTACGACGCAGCATTTTAGAATAGCCTCGTACTACAGGCATTATAACTGTTTGGAATTCAGAGCCTTGCGATTTATGAATTGAACAACAGTAAGCAAGTGTCAATTGATTGAGGTCACTACGTTGATAAGTTACTTCGATACCGTCGAATGACACAACAAGTAAATCTTGTTTCTCAATTGTTTCCTTTGCCTTAATAATACTGATTACCTCACCCATATCACCGTTAAAAACATTGCTCTCTGGTTGATTAACAAGCTGTAAGACTTTATCCTTTATGCGATATGTGACATCACCAAAGACGAGCTCTTTTCTAGTGCCAGTATCGTTTGGATTAATAAGTTCCTGAATCATTTTATTTAAATTGTCTATTCCAGCTGGACCTTTGTACATTGGTGCTAACACTTGGATATTACGGATTTCTTGACCTTTCGTAACCGCACTTTTTACAACCTGTGTAACAACGCTTGCTACCTGATCTGAGGAGGCTTTAATAAATGAACGGTCAGACGTCTTTAATGTTAGATCATTTGTGATATTACCACGTTTAATTTGATGAGCAAGTTCAATAATTGTTGAACCCTCTGCTTGTCGATAAACATCTGTTAATTCGACAGTAGGTATTTGCCCAGAAGCCAATAAATCCTTTAATACCTGTCCTGGTCCTACTGGCGGAAGCTGGTCTTGATCGCCAACAAATACAACTTGCACATCCTCATGCAAAGATTTTAATAATTGATGTGCGAGCCAAGTATCGACCATCGACATTTCGTCTACAATAATGAGTTTTCCTGTAACCTCACGTTCAGTTTCTTCCTCTTTCTCCTGACCAGTAAAACCTAGCAATCGATGAATTGTCATTGCTGGAAGTTCTGTTGATTCCGATAAACGCTTGGCAGCACGTCCTGTTGGAGCACATAAAATAATCGGGAAAGGTTCTTCCTTTTGTGCGTATTCCTTCGGGTTTAATGATAGTCCGTGTAGCTTTGCATACACCTCTACTACACCCCGAACAACAGTTGTTTTACCTGTACCGGGGCCACCAGTTAAAATCATCACAGCTGAGTTTAGAGCTTGTTCAACAGCATTCGCTTGTGTTTCAGCATATGTGACATTAAGCATCTCCTCTGTTTCACCAATCGCTTTGCGTATCTCAGCCTTACTAAAATGTTCAGCCTTATTGTTACGTTCGATTAAAGCTAATATTTTTGAGGCAATTCCCACTTCTGAAAAATATAGTGATGGTAAATATAATCTCGTTTCTTCCCCACAAATTTTACTTTCCTCTCGCAATTCGATGCAAGCTTTAGAAATGGTCTCAAAAGGAATTTCCTCTCGTTGGCTTTGCTCAAGCATATCTTTTACTAATGGTAAAACATGTTCTGCATCTAAATACACATGCCCATCCGATAAAGCTGCTGTATTTAGAGTATGTAAAATCGCCGCCTTAATACGGTCCGGATGATTGCCAGTAATCCCTAATTTCGAACCTAGCTCGTCGGCACGAAAGAAACCTACACCCTCCACATCTTCAATAAGGCGGTATGGATTTTCAGTTAATAATTCAACGGCCTCTGTTCGGTATGTTTGGTAAATCTTCATACCGAGCTGTGGTCCGAAACCCCATTCATTCAGTTGAATCATCACTCGTTCTAAGCCTAGATTTTGTTCAATCGTACGATGGATAACCTCTTTTTTTTCAGCAGATAGTCGAGGTACAGCATCGAGCGCATTTGGGTCCTCTAAAATAAGACGTAACGCATTTGCCCCTAGTTTCTCTACGATTGTTTCAGCAGTTTTTTTTCCGATTCCAACAAACAAGTCACTCGATAAGTAATGAATAATTCCTTGCTCTGTTGCTGGCACTTCCTTTGTAAACGTCTCAATTTGAAATTGTACACCATATTTTGGATGTTGTCTCAATAATCCTGTAAAACGATATTGTTCATCCATCTGTAACGGTGGAAAATATCCAACAACTATTATTTCCTTATCCTCATACTGTAAGTTGGTCTCTTGAATTTTCACACGAACTATCGAATACATATTTTGCGCATTATGGAAAATAGAGACGATTGGACGTCCGAGTATAAAAAATTTATTTTGTTCAAATAAATCAAGATTCTCTGCCATTTCGGTTCGTCCTTTCGTGTTCATTTCAATCATTATATTTTACCACACCATAATGTGAAAAATCGTTTAAAAAGAGAATTCACTAAATTCTTTTAAAATTGCATTGATAAATAACATTTCACGGTTATAATCAACCTTTACATGCTATGATATATATGAATTTGTTGCACGGAAGGATTGTGAAACTATTGGAATTTAGACCTTGCATCGATTTACACGATGGCAAAGTAAAACAAATTGTTGGCAGTACACTAGGTCATAAAGATCAAGAAGTTATAGAGAACTTTGTTTCAAATCATGACTCTAGTTATTATGCAAAAATGTTTGCCACGGATCAATTAACAGGTGGTCACGTCATTATGCTAGGTGATGGTAATGAAGAAGCCGCATTAGCAGCACTAGCAGCTTATCCGCAAGGGTTGCAGGTTGGGGGTGGCATCACTACGGGAAATGCAAAAAAGTATATTGATGCTGGAGCTTCCCATGTTATTGTAACATCATTTATTTTCAATGATGGCAAACTCCATTTAGATCGACTAAAGCAATTAGTACAGATTATCGGTAAACAGCATCTTGTCATCGATTTAAGCTGTCGTATGCGCGATGGAAAATGGTTTGTTGTTACTGATAAATGGACAAAGTTTAGTGATTTTGAAGTAAACGCTGAGTCTATTGCATTTATCGAAAATTTCTGTGATGAACTACTTATTCATGCTGTTGATGTGGAAGGAAAAAAGGGCGGTATGCAGGAAAGCTTAGTGCAAGATTTAGCCACTTGGACAACTATTCCAGCAACATATGCTGGTGGGGTTCGATCTTTAGACGACTTAAAGAAATTTAATAATATCTCAAATGGTAAACTTCATGTGACAATCGGTAGCGCTCTTTCAATTTTTGGTGGAGATTTATCTTATTCAGATGTGGTCCATTATTGCAAAAAAGGCGGGGTATTATGAAGTTAATATATAAGGAATATGTTTTCCCATTTCAAGAAACAAATTTAGAACGTATTATAGACGATAAATATTTCAAGATAAATACGAAGGATCATTCTCTTTCGTTACATATACAGCTAGATGATGAACAAATGCTACTTGAGTTTTCAAAATCTTTAAAGGCAACATGCGGCTTCTTACGTGAGCAAGAAACAGAGCCTTATATTGGCATTTATATCGATTTACAAATATTCGTTGATGAATTTAATAAACGATACAACTTAAATGCTGAGATTACCGTTGATAACTAAGGGGACTAAACACCCCTTTTTTTTAATTTTAGGCTATTTTCTCTAAGATCGTTGCTATTAAAACAAAAAGCCAATTTAATTTAATATTCCGTGAATCAAAATATAACAAAGCCCGCGTTAGTTTAAGTAAAATCCTTCTCAATCTCCCTTAAAAATAATTGAGGTAACTTCCTATCAGACACACCCAACTAGTTATTTAGCTGTAAAATGCTCAAACTTCAATATCTGTTCTTTGTGAATGACTGCTGTAACACCTTGAACAATTTGGCTATTCCCGTTCCACATCTCTGATCTTAGTATTTTTTGTAAGTCAAAAATTCTTTCCCAACTTTGTTCCTTTGTGATATTTAATTTACCTTGTTCAAATAACTCATCTTCTTCATCTGTTATTGGACAAAACCAGTCATTTAATACACAATGCCAAGCATCAAAATCAGATAAAAGAACTTTATTATCGGGTACTTCAACTGTCAAACATACAGCATCTGTTCTTTTACTAAAGTGTCCTTCATCATTCAAATTTGGTTTTTTTGTCCAAAGCCAAATTGGAAATGAACCGTCATTGTTAATCTTTCTATCCATTTGTTTAATCATCCATTTATATGAAGGTAGGAAATCTTCCCATACAAAAACTTCCTTCCCTGTCAGAACCCCTTGTTCATTTATTTGATTAAATGCTTCAATTGTTTGATTGGTAAAGTAAACACCCATATATCAATCTCCTTGCTTTATATATTTTGAATTTTATATCAAAAAAAACAAACTTCACGAAAACAGCCTAATTTGACAATGTAAAATAATTAAACAAGAATACAATACATAGATTCAGAGCACTTATTTCTATTTAATCGCTATTTTTGTTAAGCTAATATTGAATATTACATATTTAGTTACTTAGTTGTGAACTGACAACTAAAAGAAAGGATTTTATGAAGTATGAAAAATGAACTTGAAGCAACCACTATAAAAACTCTACAAACAGATTTAACACGCTTCTTTTTAAACTATAAATTTGCTTTGCAGGAAATTGAAACGAAAATAAATATTTTACAGGAAGAGTTTAAGTTAATCCATGAATATAACCCGATTGAGCATCTATCAACTCGAGTGAAGTCACCAAAAAGTATATTATTGAAGGTCAAAAAAAAGAATATTGAGCCATCCATTGAAGCAATTCGTGAAAACATTCGTGATATTGCAGGTGTCCGAATTACATGTTCCTTTGTGGAAGATATATATAAAGTGAGTGCGATGATACAGGCACAAAATGATATTGAAGTTGTGGATGTAAAGGATTATATTGCATATCCAAAAGGAAATGGCTATCAAAGCTTGCATCTTATTATAAAAATCCCAATTTTTATGTCTGATCGTATGGAGAAGGTCTTTGTCGAAATTCAAATTCGTACAATTGCAATGGACTTCTGGGCCAGCCTTGAACATAAAATCTATTACAAATACAACAAGGAAGTACCTGAACATATCCGTTTTGAATTGAAGGAAGCTGCCATTCAAGTAGCTGAACTGGATCGAAAAATGGAACGATTGAATGAAGAAATCAATATTTTAAAAGCGAACGAAGCAGAATCATCATTTTTAGATGCTACTCCGATTGCTCATTTAGCACAATATTTATATCAACTACCATTTGATTATCCTTCAGAGGATGATGAAGATTATAATAAATAAGGATGCTGAACTAGTTTCGGCATCCATTCAACTAATTGAAAAACTAATAAATTAAGCTCCCATTTAAATAAAGTATTATAATACTATTTTTATTAAGCTTGTCTATACATATTAATGCTGAGGAGCTGTTGATTTTTCACGGAGAGTGGCGACTCCTGCGGGATTAGCTTGAGCTGAAAGCCCCGCAGGAACGTAGTGACGAGGAGAATAATCAATTATGCCTTGGCATAATTGCGTCCGGAATCGGCTTTGTGCTTAGGCCTGCGTGATGCAGGTCAGTTAGCCGTTATCGCATGGATGCGATGATTTTAGGCTAACATCCTTTAAGAACTCCTTTCCGATTCTGTGACATCCGCCGGAGGCTTTAACTTCTTCTAGCGGGTGTTTGGACACCTGCTGAAATAAGTTGAAGCCAAGCCCGCAGAAAGCGCCAACTCGGAGTGAAAATCAACCTTTTGTTTATTGATACACTTTAATATATATGTTCTCTTGAAGACAATTTAAAAAGATGCCAACGTTATTTTGGCATCCTTTCAGTGTTTAAGAGATTTTAAATTTTTTAGTTAAATCGCTGCGCAATCATATCATAAATATAACGTGCTTGGTCGTATTCTGGCTGTAATGTAAAGGCTTGTTTTAGATGGTACATGGCATCTTCTGTTTGCTCAGTTGATACCGCATATAATACACCTAAATTATAATGTGCATCTGCGTTATTCCAATCTTGTTCGATTAAATAATCTAATTCCTTTTTACCTTCTTCAAACATTTCTAGTGCACATAGCACGATTGCATAAGCTAGACGAATTTGTGTATCTTCTGGTGCAAGCTCTGAAGCTCGTTGTAAATATGGCAGTGCAAGTTTCGAATTTTCCATTCGCTCAAAGCATTTGCCCATCATATAATACACATCTGCGCCTTCAATTTTATGTTTTAGTGCTTGTTCATAAAGCTTTACTGCTTCCGCATATCGGTCCGCATTAAAATATAGATTTGCTAAACCATAATAAGCAGTTGCTGCCGTTTCATCAACAGTGATTGCTTTTTGGAAAAAACGCTCTGCACGTTCAGTATCCTCTAAGACCGCTAAGAGATTTCCGAAATTTACATAACCAATTGGGTTTTCAGGCTCTGCTTCAATTGCTTGTGTAAAAAGTTGTGCAGCATCCTCGTAGCGCTTTTCTTGAAACGCTTGAATGCCCTGCTCGTTAAAATTCATTGTTCTTCTTCACCTCTATGTAGCGAAAGACTGCTTAAATTCTATACGCTTTAGGAAAGAGTATAAGCAGTCTTAGCGCAAATTAACCTACATATGTTAGTTTTTCATTATTTTTAAAGACTTCGTCGATTGTACCGCCACCTAAACATTCTTCACCGTCATATAATACAACAGCTTGTCCAGGTGTAATCGCACGTACTGGCTCAGCAAACGTAATATGTGTACGTCCATCCTCTAAAATTTCCACTTCTACTGGTGTATCTGTTTGACGATAACGGAATTTTGCTGTGCATGAAAATTTCCCGGGCAATTTTTTTGTCGAAGTATAGCTCATTTTCACAGCAGTCAGTGAAGTTGAAAATAGCGAATCATTATTGAAGCCTTGTCCAACTAGTAACACATTGCGCTCCAAATCTTTCCCTAATACGAACCAAGGTTCACCGTCGCCACCAATTCCAAGACCATGACGTTGACCAAGCGTATAGTACATTAATCCGTCATGTTGGCCCATTACGACACCATCCATTGTCTCCATTTTACCAGGTTGAGCTGGTAAATATTGACTTAAGAATTCTTTGAAATTACGCTCTCCAATAAAGCATATTCCTGTTGAATCTTTTTTCTTCGCTGTCGCTAACCCAGCTTCCTCCGCAATTTTACGGACTTCCTTTTTCTCAATATGTCCAATTGGGAACATTACATGCGACAATTGTTCCTGCGATAATTGGTTTAAGAAATACGTTTGATCTTTATTATTGTCAATGCCTCGAAGCATTTGAACTTCGCCATCGCCACTACGATCAACTCGAGCATAGTGACCCGTCGCTAAATAATCAGCACCAAGATCCATCGCATGCTCTAAAAACGCTTTAAATTTAATTTCCTTATTACACATAACATCAGGATTTGGCGTGCGCCCTGCTTTATACTCTTCTAAAAAGTATGTGAAAACTTTATCCCAATATTGCTTTTCAAAATTCACTGCATAGTATGGAATCCCTATTTGATTACACACTTTAATAACATCATCATAATCTTCTGTTGCTGTACAAACGCCATTTTCGTCTGTATCATCCCAGTTTTTCATAAATATCCCGATTACTTCATATCCTTGTTGTTTTAGTAAATATGCAGCAACCGAAGAATCTACCCCACCTGACATGCCGACAACAACACGAATTTGTGAGGGGTCACGAGTTTCTTTCATTTTGGTCACCTTTTCTTTTATTCAATTTCATTAAATATATAATTTTTGGATTATCATCAAAACGAATGGTTGATTTCCGTAGTATACGTATTAACGAAAGTCATCCACAACTTTTGGTGATGAACCTGATTTTTAACAGATGTGTTGATTGATCCTATTTTTACATATTCGAATTAATTCGAAGAGACTGATTTTCGCTACGAGCTACAATCATTTAAAAGAAATATATTAGAAAAATAGCAACAAAGCTTAATAATAAACCTGTTTTTTTCTAATCAACACGCCTGAATTTTTAACGAATTATTTTTTTGCTAGTCTTTTTACAATCGCTGCTGTTTTTTCAGCCGCCTGTTGTACATCAGCTTCTGTTAAACCTTGACCGAAGCTAAAGCGAATCGAGTTACGTAATTCCTCTACTCCTTGTCCAAACATCGCAACTAAAACGTGTGATGGATCAATGGCGCCAGCAGTGCACGCTGAACCACTTGATGCGCAAATACCTGCCATATCAAGATTTACTAGGAATGACTCTACTTCCATACTAGAAAAGCTTACATTTAAAACGTGTGGAAGCGTATTTTCTAAATCTCCATTCACATGAAATGCTAGATTTTCCTTCGTGAAAATATCCAGCATAATTTGCTTAAAGCGATTGTATAGTGCACGCTTCTCTTCTCGCAACTCATTTGCAATTTCCACTGCAGTAGCAAAACCAATTACTGCTGGCACATTTTCAGTACCTGCACGACGTTTTTTCTCGTGCGCTCCCCCTAATGCATAACTAGTAAATGGTGTACCTGCTTTTTGGTAAAGGAAGCCAATACCTTTAGGACCATTAATCTTATGTGCAGAAACACTTAGTAAATCAACTTGTAAATCAGCAACATTAATTGACTCTAAACCATATGCCTGAACAGCATCTGTATGGAAAATAGCCTTATGTTCACGTAACAAGTCACCAATTTCAGCAATCGGTTGAATCGTACCAACTTCATTATTACCGTACATAATCGTCACTAAAATTGTATCCTCACGTAATGCATTTCGCACATCTTCTACAGAAACACGTCCATTCGCATCAACCGGCAAATATGTCACATCAAAGCCATCTCGCTCAAGCTTTTCACAAGTATGTAACACAGCGTGATGTTCAATTTGTGTGGTAATGATATGCTTCCCTTCAGTAGCTCGTGCATAAACAGTGCCAAAAATAGCCGTATTATCCGCCTCTGTTCCGCCACTTGTTATAATAATTTCCCCAGGTTGAGCACCAATTGATCGGGCAAGTATTTCACGTGCATCATCTAAATATTTGCGCGCCTCTCGACCTATCCCATGAATACTTGATGCATTACCATAAACCTGTTGCATTGCTGTAGTCATAGCGTTTATTACTTTGTCATTCATTGGTGAAGACGCTGCATGATCGAGATAAATATATGAATTCATGTTGAAAACTCCTTTGTACGAAAAGCGCTAAAGATTTGTCTCCCTGCCTCCAGGTAGGGAGCTGTGCTTTAGCCTAATTTTAAATATAGAACATATAGCCCTCAGCTACATTTTCTTCAGTATATTGTGCTAGATCCTCAATTGTAGTCGTATCTAATACATTTTTCACCGCATCACGAATGCGGAGCCATAACTCTCGCTGAGGTGCTTCTTCATTTTCAATACCTTCTACTGGTTGAATTGGACCCTCTAACACACTAATAACATTAGCCGCTGAAATTTCACTTGGTGGGTTTGCTAGCATATACCCACCATATGCACCGCGTACACTTTTCACTAAGCCAGAATTACGTAATGGTGAAACCAACTGCTCTAAGTATGCCTCAGAAAGCTCTTTTTCAGCAGCGATTTTGCGTAGTGGAATAGGTCCTTCTCCATAATGCTTTGCTAATTCAATCATAATCGTTAGCCCATAACGGCCCTTTGTAGAAATTTTCATTTTATCACCCTCAAATAGTCTAGTCAAAAATACTACAAACAGTATATCATAATCTCCTCTCGAAGAACTTGGAAATACTCTCAGGAGGTTATGATATACTATTAATTGCGCCTTAGTATAGTTAGGCGAATTACTATTAACGCTTCATTATAAGCAAAAAAATACATCATAATTGAAAATCAGTTGAAAGGGGGATTTTTTTATGCATAACGAACCACTCGCTTATCGCATGCGGCCTTTAACCCTTGAAGAGATTGTAGGACACCAAGATTTTATCGGTCCTAATACCGCTCTTTATAAAATGATTCAAAATGGGCATGTTCCATCCATGCTACTATACGGTGAACCAGGTATCGGTAAAACGTCAATAGCGAATGCTATAGCAGGAAGCTCGAAACTTCCCTTTTTCGCATTGAATGCTACTCGCGCTGGTAAAAAGGACGTTGAGGATATTGTACAGGAAGCTCGAATATCTGGGAAAGTCCTTCTTTTTTTAGATGAAATTCATCGTTTTAATAAATTACAGCAAGATGCATTGTTGCCACATGTTGAAAACGGTTCAATCGTGTTAATCGGAGCGACGACGGAAAATCCGTACCATGATGTTAATCCAGCTATTCGCTCACGTTGCGGAGAAATATATCAACTAAAACGTTTAACGATAAAAAATATAATCGAACTTATAAAAAAAGCACTAACTGATGATAAACGTGGACTAGGTAAACATCATTTAATATTAACAGATCATCAAATCGAGCAAATTGCTGAAGCAGCTAATGGTGACGCAAGGAAGGCTTTAACTTTGCTTGAATCGATTTATTATGCGAGTGATGAAGTAGACGGTCAAACAATTGCTGCTGATCATATCATTAAACATTTGATCGGCAGAATTGGCGTCTATGGTGATAAAAAAGGATCTCATTTTTATAATTTGCTATCTGCATTACAAAAATCAGTTCGTGGAAGTGATACGAATGCAGCATTGTATTATTTAGCTCATTTATTGGAAACAGGTGATTTAGTAGCTGTTAGTCGACGTTTACTCGTTATGGCTTATGAAGATATAGGCCTTGCCGATCCAGATGTAGGACCTCATATGCTTGCGGCTGTACAAGCGGCTGAGCGTTTAGGGCTACCCGAGGCGCGTATTCCGCTTGCAAGTGCTGTTATTGAAATGTGCCTTGCATCCAAATCTAATTCTGCAATTATAGCTATCGATGCCGCCATTGCTAGCATTCATGAAGGCAAAACAGGTGATATTCCACATCATCTACGCGATGCTCATTATGAAGGGGCAAAAGATTTAGGTCATGTAGGTTATCAATATCCCCATAACAGCCCTATTGGAACATTCGGTGGTTGGGTCGACCAGCAATATTTGCCTGATGAGCTTGTGGGTACTGAATTTTATAAACCTGTTATTGCGGGTGAAGAAAAACGAATGGCAGGAATCTACGAAAAGCTTAAATCTTTTCATGAGAATGAAAAGTAATATCGTTTTATTTTTTCATGAAAATAGGGCACTTCAATTTTAGAAGCGCCTTATTTTTTATCATATTATTTCCCCTAAAAAACAGGACTAACTGCTTAGTAATCATCTTGTAAAGGTTGTCTTATTTGTTGAATAGCGGTTATTGTAAAATCGGTTCAATGTATCTTCCACGTTTCTCATCGACGGTAAGTTAGTCATTTCTTTCTGCTCCATTTCTTTTTCGATCTCATGTAAATGATGTAGAAAATTGTAGGTTTGATAAAGCAGACTAGCAAATTCTTGGGAGTTCTCGCGTACTTCAAAGCGAATTGCTTTTACAGCAATTGCTTGACCGATTGATTGCTCTCTTGATGGAGAGGTTTGATCATCCACATTATCATCTGTAGTTCTATACAATAATTTTAATGCCTCATAAACTTCCTTGTTATCACTAAACCGTTCCTTTATCCACTGCAAGACAAATTGTACTAGGACAATGGCATAAATAAGTGAGAGATATTCATCTCCGAAAGTTTTTTTCGACAAACGTTTAAAGTATTCCTCTTGTGTCACTAGTTCGAATATGATTAAACGAATTGGGTACAGGAGCGCATGTTCACTATTGATATATAATTTTTCTCGATCTTTATACATAGTCAACCAAAAATCCTTCACTAATGAGATAGTCTTTCTAGTCGAGAAAGCTAATTGACATTGGATAAGCTCATGTTTAAGTGTTGGTTGTATAATCTGCTGGAATAAAAGTTCCTCATCCTCACTTACTAATAAGAGTGGTTTTTCTAATTTTGACAAATCGATTTTGCTACCGTTTATTAACATTGCATAGCCCCCTCCCCAAAAATTCCTACACTTATGAATAAACATTAATCATCGCCATAACGTAGAGTTGATTTCTGTTGCAATTAACACTCCAATTTATACGTTTTAACAAAAGATGAGCCATAAACCTCTCACGTATATTTTCAATTTTTTAACTATATTTCGACAAAAATTTATAAATCCCTTTTAAGAAAAAAGTCCTTTTTAAAATTTCGTACAACAAAATTTTAACACTACTATTACAGTCTTCTCACAATAATCTATTAATAAGAACAAAAAAATCTGCAAAACTTTAAGAACTGGAAATCCACTCCTCCTCACAAAAAGTACTGTAAGAATTGGTGGATCAACCGCAAAAAGTAAGCAGATTCTAGACTGTTATTTTATTTTATAAAAGTGATGATAAATCACAATCACGCATAAATTATTTCGTAATTTCATTATCAACAAATACTTTAAATTGTTGTAAGCATTGTTTGACTGCACCTTTTTGTTCAAGTACTGCATTTCGTAGTGATGTTGTTTTCTCTTCATCCTCTACAACTTTACTATAAAGTGCAAAAATTGCTGATAATAATTGTTCATTCTCTTCCTGATCAATGCTAGGTAAAGAATAGGCAGCAATCGTTAATAATTGCTCAACTTTTTCAGGTGTTTTTTGTAACTCATTGGATGAATAATAAGTTGATGCTGCTAAAAAGTAGCAAAGCTTTGCACAACAATCTATAAACAAATGCCAATATGTATTGGCACTTGGTAATTCACCCGCTCGATTGTCTAAATACTCTTTATAAAACGTTGTAGCTTGTGTATATAAAGGATTTAGTTCTCTCATAGCCTTTGGATAATTATTAGATGTATCCAAATAATCAAATACAATATCATTCATTTTTTCTTGAAGCTTTACAATGTCTAAATGATCACGAATTACTTGAATTTCCATTTTACCACTCTCCGATGTTGTCATTTGTTTTCTAAACGTCATTCCTACTCCCCTAAGCAGTACTGCACATTCTAAACAAACTGATTTGTTATCTATTGGAATTATTAAAATTATAGCAATAAACCAAATAAAGAAGTGGTCACATGAAAAAAATAAGGCAATTTAGTGAATAAATAGCATTTTTGAGCACGTAAGGCGAACAATTTTGGTAAAATTATATTCTTTGTACATAATCATCAAATAAAGATTGCTCTTTCGTTCGATCAACAATTTCAATAATACTTCCTAGTGCATATTTTTTTATTCTTTTTTGTGGCATATAAAAATAGGCAGTGTTTGTAATTAACCACTCACTAAGCGTTAGATCACTATCCGGCTGTTGATTTGTCAATATATGTTTATGTCGAAGTATATCTGCCATTTTGTAAAAACCCTCTGATAGTTCGTAAGCCGAAACATCAAAATTAAAAATAGGGCTAACAACCTGGCCAACATCAAAAATGTGTATTGTTTGCCCTTCTTCATCGATAGCTAATTCTACTGTGCTAATTTCATCGAATAGATTTAAGCCCCTATATTCCATTTGATAGATTTTCTCCATCATAAAACGCCTCCTCTTATAGGTTCTACAGCAAATGTTGGAGGAGTCATAATATAAAACTGTCCAAACATCTCAAATTGTATAGATACCTAGTAAATATCGTAGACCCCTTTTTTACAACTATCCTATTGTAGCATAGAAAAAGCAGCTGTCTTTAATTGAGACAGCCACTTCCATAAAATTGCTCATCACCATTGCTAAGGGTGACTTCTGTTCCGTCTGGGTGATAATTCCCAAGGAGACGCGCGCTTTTTATTTTATCGAGAAATTATTTGAGTTTATCGATAAATATTGTTAATTTATCGATGAAAGTTTCAAATTTATTGCCTAACTTTTTGAATTTATTGCCCAACTTTTTATATTTATCGACATAACAGATTTTTCAAAGTCATTTTAGCCTTGTACACGTGTAATTTTCACATCTTTTAAGATTGTATTCACAACCCAGCTAGCAGCAATTAAGCCTGCCACTGAAGGAACGAAGGCATTGGAAGATGGAGGCATTTTCGCTTTACGGATAGCTGCATCAGGTTTTCCGACATGCTCTACTACATCTGGACGAACAACAATAGGACTTTCATCCGAGAACACAACCGTTACTCCTTTATGAATACCATCTTTACGTAATTTTGTACGGATTACTTTAGCTAGTGGGTCCGTATGCGTTTTAGAAATATCTGCAATTTTGAAACGAGTTGGATCCATTTTATTAGCTGCACCCATACTAGATATCATTGGAATTTTACGCTTTAGACATTCCTTCATAATATGAATTTTATACATCACTGTATCACTCGCATCAATGACATAGTCTATGCCTTGTGCGAAAAATTCCTCATATGTTTCCTCCGTGTAGAACATGTGCATATCAATTACTTCACATTCTGGATTAATGTCAGCAATACGCTCTTTCATGACACCTGACTTAGATTTTCCGACCGTTGAAAGATAGGCAACTAATTGACGATTAACATTCGTAATATCAACATTATCCTTATCTACTAAAATAATGCGCCCAATACCACTTCGTGCACATGCCTCAGCAGCGAATGAACCAACACCGCCTACACCAAGAATGGCTACCGTTGTATTTTTTAATTTTTCGAGCCCCTCTGTTCCTATTGCGAGCTCATTACGTGAAAATTGATGTAACATCCTTACACTCTCCGTCTATTGAAATTTTTATCACGCTTTAATGGGCAATAATGTACAGTACCCGTTAAAGCTCTATTGGTGATCAGCGGTGGATAAAGCATTCCACTAATCACATTATTAGTAAACCTAGTTAAATACTAAGATAAAATCAAACCTATCTTACATTTTATCACGATATTCATCAAGTAAAAATTATAACTAAAAAAATTAAGTATTCCTAATCAAATACTTTTTATCTATGTAAAGGTCTTTCAAAATCGATATCTGACACTATTCAAAGCATTTGGGGCAATTGGATAAAGTATAATTCAATTGCCCTTAGTCTTATCACTTTCATTGCGGTTCATAATTTTTGGAGAAAGATTTCGTAAAATCTGAGCTGAGCTGAACGTTTTTTTGCTTAAAAGCCGCAATTACCGCTCCACCAATTGGTTGTAAAACTGGTGTCAAAAATTGCAATGGTATTTCATCAGCTTGTGCGAATTGCTGTAATTTCGGTAAAAAATAGTCTTCATTATTAAAAACACCACCCACTAATACAACAGGAACTTTCCCTTCCTCCCAAGTCATATGAGCGTAACATGCTTTTATCGCCACATAATATTTCTCACAAGCATCCGCAATGATCTGGATAGCAACACGGTCTCCTTTTTCTGCCTCAACAAAAACATATTTACTTAACGGTGCAATCACTGTCCGAGGATGCTCCTCTCCATATATACACTCAATTAATTGTGGCACATTTTCCACAGAAAAATAACGCAATACTACATCTGTCAAAGCTGTAGGGTCTCCTCTTCCGTCATAACTTTGAAAAATAGCCTTCAGCATTTGGACCCCTAAATCATAGCCACTGCCCTCATCATCAAAAAGATAACCCCAGCCCCCTACTCTATGAAAATGTTGCTCACGATCGTAGCCCATTGTAATAGCGCCTGTCCCTGCAATTTGCACAATACCCGCATGCCCAAGCGTACCTGCATAAAGTGCAATTAGAGCATCATTATCAACAATCACTAGTGCTGTTTTAGGAACGTATAGACGTACTATCGATTCTACAACTTTCTCTGCCTGTAGCTCCTTGACCCCAGCCATGCCAGCAAAACAACTGTCTATGGCAGCAAATACTTGAGGATTCTGTTGCTGTAAATTTTGTAGTATATCATGAATCGTTGACTTAAAATATCGAACACCCATTGCTGTTGGGTTACTCCGAGTCGTTACTACTTTGGCATAAATATTGCCTAGCTCATCACAAATCACTGCTGATGTTTTCGTTCCACCACCGTCAATCGCTAATACATACATAATCTTCGCTCCTTTCTTCTTAGTTAATTTCTCCTTGGTTTAATTTTAGCTGTTGTTTCACTGTCGCTACAGAAAAAATAGCGAAAATCAAGAAAAAGGGATTGAGCACTATAAACTAATGGCTTAATCCCTTCTTCTATAATCATTTTGTAAAGCCAAATGATGCCCACGGCTGAATATTTGCTAATAAGAATTGCTCTTCTTCTACAACCCTTGCAACAACATTTGTTGATCCGGCATTCGGCATTTCCTTTAAAACAATTTGAAGCTCACCCTTATAACGAACATCTAAATTATTATCGATTGTCACATCCCCCATTTTTAATGGGTTGCTATCGTGTGCAGGGAAGTCACCATTTTTATATTTAACACGAGATTGCGTACTACGGATAACATAATCCGAAACATCGCCACGATTAAAATGTGGCTCCTTAAAAAGGATGGCCTCTTCTAAAACAGACGTTTCAACAGACTGCTCAACCTTCAGCTCTAGCTTATGGCGATTTAATTGGCCTAATGCACGTATTTCTTCCTCGGAAGCATACATATTGCCAATAATACAATCATCTATTAAGCCAGTGTGCCATAAATCCTTTGCTTGCACAGTAATTGGTAGATGACGATGCTCTTCTAATGTTGGCAAGCCATGCTCGGTTTCTTCCCAAGGTCCAAACATAGCATGCTGTGATGAAATCATCGCTGCTGTTCGAATATGATTTGCTTTAAATAGTTGAGATGTTTGTAAAAAATGTTGACGTGATAGACCTGTAAAACGTCTCGGATAAAAATTATGACAGCCAATAATATTATCTTTATTCGGTTGATAGGATAATATGTTTTCAACATATTTAGTACCGTTACTAATATTTAATTCTATTTTTAAATTACTTGAATCGAGAGACATAAACGCTTCTTCTTGGCCAGAAAAACCCATATCTAAGCGCAATGCCGCTAAATGATAATGCTCCTTAAAGTAACCGATATCTTTATACGTTAAGTCTAAATCTTCAAAAACAGCCGGTGCAATATCGGCTGAAATTTCAAAGCCAAGCTGCTGCGCAAATTTATTGATGTGCTGTAATTTTTGTCGTTCCTGATCGTTATTTAACGACATAAGACAAGTAAATATTCGATCAAAACCATTGTCATGAGCAAGCTGAACATATCGCTTCATATCGTCTAGTGTACTATGCTGAGGATATAGTGAAATCCCTAATCTTTTCAATTTAAATACCTCCGTTAGCTCACAATTACACTTCTACTTTTTGACTCTCTAATTTTGTATTTTGCTGTTCGTTTTGAGACTCCGCTTCAGCAGCCCGTAGTTCATTCTGCTTTGCCATGCGGTTTGCCATTGAAATGAACGGTAAATAAATACATACTGCGACTACAATTAAGACAATACTAAGGACAGCGCCTTGCCAAGATTGAGTTGCTAAGAATCCATTAATAACCGGTGGCGTTGTCCATGGTGGTGAAACAGTAGCTGCCGGCACAAAGCCCCACTTCGTTGCAAAGAAAGCAATTGTTACGTTCACCATTGGTGTTAAAATAAACGGAACAAATAACACTGGGTTTAATACGATTGGAAGACCGAAAAGTAACGGTTCATTAATATTAAAAAGCCCTGGTGCCGCCGACAATTTTCCGACGGTATTATATTGCTTGTTCT
This sequence comes from Lysinibacillus sp. NPDC058147, assembly GCF_042884205.1. Lineage (NCBI taxonomy): Bacteria > Bacillati > Bacillota > Bacilli > Caryophanales > Bacillaceae > Lysinibacillus > Lysinibacillus sp. NPDC058147. The sequence goes on along the minus strand of NZ_JBHVUJ010000001.1, from coordinate 422,299 downwards.
TTTTAGCAAAAAGGAAAATAGCAATAATAAGTGCTATTGTTGTCCCGGAACCACCCATATTGATGAAGGCATCAAAGAATGGTTTATTTACGATGTAAGGTGCTACTTCACCAGATGAAATCGCTTTTACATTCGCTTCAATAGCTGGTAAATTTATTGTTTGCATAAATGGTTCGATAATGTTTGCACCATGAACACCAAGTGTCCATAAAAACGTAGGAATGAATGCTAAAAGTAAAGCCGCAATCCATGAATTCGTTAAGCCCATAAATGGCTCTTGAACTGCTGAGTAGAATGAACCGACAATATCAGGAATATCAAAGCCTGCCGAAATAATTGTACGAGCTAGAGCAAATAAACCAATTGTAATAATAGCAGGTAATAATGCGGCGAAAGATTTTGAAACAGCCGGTGGTACTCCATTCGGCATTTTAATTAACAGCTTAGGATTGCCAGTCAATTTGCAAAATAATTCAGTTGACAGCAACGCAATAATAATGGCAATAAATATACCACCTGTACCTGTCGTTAACCCTGTTAATCCACCTTCACCAAAGGTACCGAACGTCAAATAAGTTGAAAAGCTGATTACACCGGCAGAAAGTCCGTCCTTGTCGTAACTTTTCGCAAGATTGTAAGCAATTGTAAAAGCTAATAACAGAGAGATAATTCCAAATGTTGCTCCCCAAACATTGCCGCCCCACTGTGTCCAAGTTTCATGCTTCCAGATGGCATCGAGTGCATTTTGATAGAATTTGATAGGCAAATTATTAACAAGAACCGCAAGTGACCCAACAATTGTCAATGGCATGATTGTAATAAATCCATCTCGAATGGCAACTAAATGACGCTGATTCCCTACTCTAGCTGCGACTGGCACAAATTTTTCTTCTAAAAAACGGAACATTTCACACACTCCCTTTACTTTTTATTGTGACATCAAAGCTTGATGCTATTCCCCTTTGATTCGTTCATACAACTCAATCATTTCAGTTGCTAAATCACGAAACGTAATGGCATTCATTAAATGATCCTGCGCGTGAATTAACAACATTGACACTTCTACTTTTTCTCCCCTTGCCTCTTGTGACAGTAGAGCTGTCTGAGAATGATGCGCTTCAATCAATGCATCATTAGCTAACTGTATTTTTTCCTTAGCTTCTTGAATCTGTCCATTTTTTGCTAGCTGGATAGCCTCCATACACTCACTTCTCGTATTACCACTATGCACAATCAGTCCCATAATGGATTCCATCAAAACTGTTTCTTCCACTGTCGCTGCCCCCTTAGCCAATTAACTGTAACGCTTGCTTTAAAACATTTTCGCCATTCATCATGCCGTAATCCGCCATGTTAATGACATCAATAGGAAAATTCATTGCCTGGTATTTTTTTTCAAATGTCCCTTTTAAGTAACGGACTTGTGGACCCAGTAGCAGCACATCAGCCGTTTTAGTAGTTAATACTTTGTCAACCTCACCTTCAGCAATCGCATAAATATCTGCCTCAATGTTTTGTTCTTGTGCAGCTTTTTGCATCTTTGACACTAGTAAACTAGTACTCATTCCAGCAACACACACTAGCATAATGTTTTTCATAAAAACACTCCTTTTCATGATAAAGTTCGTCTTATTAGCTAACTTTAATTTTTGTAATTTCCAACTATGAAATCGCTTTCTTAAATAGAGAATAGCACCTATTGGTATATACCACAATACACTTTTTACACAATTTACTTACTAAGGAAATATCATCAAAAACTGGGCTATATCGTTATTACAGACCATTGAAAGGATTCTTCCAACTGGTATAGTCCAGAAAAAAACTTAAAAAAATTTAAATTTTCCGAAATTAAACGGCCGAGAGTTCCTCATTCATATCCTCTATTGAATAAATGTCTCTCATACATTGTTAAGTTAAAAATATTCATAGAAAGCTGGCTTATTAGAGGGTAACGCTAACTGCCATCGATCAATGATCTCTCCAGCCAATTGTTTATTTGCATATATGACCGCATCTTTTACAGAAAGATAGCCAACCATCATCGCTGAAAAAAGATTAATTGGTAATGTTAACATATGCATTTCCGGGATAGAATTTGTCTCAATTATCGAGACATCTCCATTTTTATTTATTTTATATACGTGCTCATTCCAACTACAAAATGCATCTTCAATTTGAATATATAACGGCTCCTGAATATCGCCCCACGGATAATACTGCATAAACCTCGAAGCGTCTACTATTCTTACCATCACATCCTGAACGATTTCCTTTTTAAACTGTGGTTCTTTAAAATAGAAGCCAAACGGACGATCGTTAGAAGTAACTCCCTTAATGCTACTTACACTCGCCGCATGAGACGTTATAAAACGCCAAATTGCTTGTTCTGCCTGTAAATCTTCAGCTATAAAATCCTGAATCTCAAACGTTCCATCTTGAATAATATAACGAATATAACCTGCAATTTGATCAGCCTTAAAATAAGCTGCAAAATGACTATCAGGCATCCTTCTCTCTATTCTTTTCCACCAAGCATCATCTCGTAGCATACTTCCATTATTGAAAAGCGCCTGTGCATTATGAAAGTCCTTAATCGCCTGAAAAAGATCACGCTCTGGCCATTCAAAGCTCATACGTTTTACTACGTCCAATTGCTTACCCAAAAAAGGAAACATTGATTGCGGAATCGTGTAATATAGCTTCTCAAAAAATAATTCCCATCCAAAATAACGATAAAAGGATACAGAAAATGGTGCTAACACAGAAATACTTTGCCCATTCTCTTGCATTTTCTTCAGGGCCTCTGTCATAAGCTTTTTGATAATCCCCTGCTGCCGATACTCAGGATAGGTTGCAACAAAGCCAATTCCGCCCATATCATACTTTTCGCCATGGATTGTCATATTAAGTGGCAATATTAATAGCTGTCCAACTACTTTATGTTCATCGTAAGCACCCAATGTTGTGCTATGCTCAACCCAATAATGAAAATCCTCTCGGCGCGCACCAGCATATTTATTAGGAAAACAATAATCTCTTAATTGATGAACCTGCTTATAATCTTCTGGTGGAATTATTTTTATTTCCATATGCAAAATCACCTCCTTCCAACACTGCCTTTTATTTTTAGCATTCCTCTCCAATTCCTTTAGAAACAATCACTTCTGTTACCGTTTGAAAAAGCTTCTCAGCATCGGGTCCATCTGCTGAAATTTCTACAATGCTTCCTGGTGCTACTCCTTGTGCCATAACACCCATAATTGATTTTAAATTAACCGATTTCTCTTTATACGTTAACTGAACATCACACTCAAATGGTGTGACTGCTGTTACAAGTAAAGCTGCGGGTCTAGCATGTAGACCCTCCGGTGCCGTTATTTTATAATTTTTCTTCATAGATATCCCTCCGCTTGTTATTTAAAGTTAATTCGATGTTGATAGTAGGCGATCATAGCCTCATTATGAGACGAATCCGAGTCAACATTATTGCTTTTAAAAACTGGTAATACTTCGTCAGATATGGCCATGATCTCAATAACTTCACTAAATAATACATTTAAAATAATTGAACCAATAACTGTAGAGGATGGCGCATACTGTATTTCATTATGATGCAGCAAACCATCTCCTATTGGTATATGCGTATCGATAACTATATCTACTACATCCTCTAAGCGCTGTCCACTTTGATGGCGGGTTGGCTGTTCGCAATAAGCAAGAGATTGCAGAGACATGACCAGCACTCCTGCTTCTTTTGCTAAATAAGCTACATCAATAGGTGCTTGATTTCTCCCGGATGTTGAAATAACAATGCAAACATCATTTTCATGAAAATCAAAATGATCTTTATATTGTTCAATGATAGTCGGGTCCTTCTCATTTTCAGATGACGTCATTGCTCCTGCGTGTAATGTTAACGGTTCTATAATGATAGGACGTACAGGTACAAGCCCTCCCGCCCGATAATAACCGTCCTGTGCTAAAAGATGAGAATGGCCACATCCAAATAATTGGACAATTCCCCCGCGTTGAAGCCTTTGTACAATTAATTGTGCGGCTTCTTTTATTTGGGCATATTCTTGCTCCTTCACGACCTGCATTAGCTTTTGAATTTCTAGAAAATATGCATCCATAGAATCACCTTTTAATTTCACTAATGAATTTGTATCGATCAGCTCGATAAGTACTTCGCACAAGCTCAAATGGAACTCCATCTGATAAATAACTTGTACGTTTAATAATTAACACTGGTGCAGTATGATTGATTTGCAAAAATTTACTATCTTCTTTTGGAACAATAGCTGCTTCCATTTGCTGAATTGCATTTCCGATTTTTTGATGGAACTTTGCTTCGATTAACGCATACAATGACCCCATTATTTTCTTTTCATCTAATTCTGGATATACTTTAACTGGAATATATGTTCTTTCGATTGCCATTGGTTTGGAATCTGCGCTACGAATTCGTACAACAAAGAATACCTCTTCGCCTGGCTCTAACATCAAATCTCCAGCAATATCAACTGTTGGTACTATTTTCTCAAAGCGTAAAACTTTACTGCTCGGTTCCATCCCTCTAGCCCGCATATCCTCTGTGAAACTTGTTAATCCTTTTAGCGGTTGTTCTAATTTTGGATTAGCGACATATGTACCTCTCCCTTTTTCACGATACAGCAAACCGCTATTTACTAAATTTGTGATTGATTGACGAACGGTCATTCTACTAACATCAAACTGCGTAGAAAGTTCTCGCTCAGAAGGTATATTTTCACCGATTTTATATTCTTCTAAATAAATCCGTTGTTTTATGATTTCTTCTATTTGTATATAGATAGGTATATGAGAATTTTTATCTAACAAGTGTTGCACCATCCTTATCGCCTCTTTACTTTCATTTCTCAAATACAACTTTACCCCGACAAATAGTTTTTTGTACATTTAAATTTTCATCTAGTAATACAAAATCTGCATCATAGCCTTCTTCTATCCGACCTTTAGTTGCAAGCTGTAATTGCTTAGCAGCATTCGCAGAAGACATTGCAACAATTTCTCGCAATGAGCAATTGGTAATTGCTTTCATATTTTTCACTGCCTGCTCCATCGTTAGCACACTTCCAGCTAAAGCCCCATTAGATAAATGAGCCCCATCCTTAGAAACATGAACGGTTTGACCTCCTAAATCATAGTCACCGTAATGTAAGCCTTTGGCGCGCATCGCATCGGTAATTAAGATAATGCCCTTTGCACCTTTCATACGATACGCTAGCTTCACAGCTTGAGGATGACTATGCACAAAATCTGCGATAATTTCTGTCTTTACCTGATCCTCTAAAAGTACTGCACCAACGACACCTGGATTGCGATGATGGAAAGGGCTCATCTGGTTATATAAATGCGTAGCCTGCCTTACTCCCATTGCAACTGCCTTATCTACTTCTTCAATTGAAGCATCAGAATGGCCAATAGAAGCAATAACATTTAAATCCTTTAACGATTCAATAAACGTAAAACCTCCCTCTATCTCAGGTGCAATTGTTACTTGTTTTATGCGTCGCTTACTTAAGTTCTGCCAGGATTCAAATTGCTCAGTGGACGGTAAAATAATGTACTCTATTGGCTGAGCACCTGCCCGTTTTTTCGATACAAATGGCCCTTCTACATGTATACCTAATAAACTTGCCTCATCATCATTACTTTCAAATTGACCAACATTAGTTAAAGCGCTTTCAATTGCTTCTATAGATTGCGTCATTGTAGTAGCAAGGAAGCCTGTAACGCCTTCCTGTACTAACGAGCGCGCCATTTCATGTAATGCTAATTGCGTAGCATCCATCACATCATGCCCAGCAGAGCCATGTATATGCATATCAATATAGCCAGGTAGCAGTATCCAATTTTTATCTTTGCCATCTATATAATGCTCTGCATTATCATTTAAGTTATTACTTATTTTAATAATCCTACCATTGTCAATGAGTAGGTCGCCTTTAAAAGGTTCTTCATCATGATTAACTATCGTAACATTGGAAATTAAAAGCGTATTCTTCAATAGATCACCCCCTAAGCGTTTTTTGAGGACCTTGACTGAAGCTAACAGGCAAACTTTTAATCGGTATAGTTGTCTATACCAATTATATGATGCTTTCCCAAAAATAAAAAGTAATTTTTTCATATTTTCTAAATTTTTAGTTGAATTATCATAACGTGGGGTTGATTTCCGTTCCAGCTGGGCGCTTTGTAGCTGTCGCTTCGCTTTCGCACAGATAACACATTTGTTGCTGTCGCTTCGCTTTCGCGCAGAGCAGAGCTTCCTGGGAGCGTCCAGCCTTCACTCCAATCAACTTATACACAAAGTATAGTTTTTACAAATGCATTTCCAATTAGCGAGAATGCGTTAATTATCATTCAATTTCTTTGTTCTTTTGGCAATTTATATTCACGCTTTATTCATCTCCTGCTAAAGGACTTCTTTTATCAAAAACCGATTGTACAAATTGCTCTTTATACGATGTATATTCATCTATCCCTTGTAAATTGCTGTTAAGGAAATTTAATTTTAACTTCTCATACTCTCTTTTGACACCTTCATTTTCATTTAAATAATCTCTAAAAAACAATAAATCACACCATTTTTCTCCTTGATAATTTACTAAATGAACAAAATGTGTTTTGATTTCGAATCAATATGTTGAATACGATCAAATTGGATATTCGTATGTTTTATAATCTCGGAACGAGCTCGCATAAATTCATTTTTCCATTCACTATCGTATGGCACAATTTTCACTTCATTCTTTTTTAAGCCAAGGATCATCGCCAGTCCTCCTCTATATTTTTAAGTCCCCTTGTAGCTGTTATCTTTCTGAATAACCCATTACTTGCATTAAAAAAAGGAGCTATTTACATGCTCCTTTTTTCTTAATAACTATGTATGACGAATCCCGATTGTGCCGTTATGCCAAGAAACATTCGTTTTGAACCCGCTATTCGCAGGGGGGTGCCCGCTTTGCAGCTTTAAACGTCCCGCTCCGCGTGGGGCTTGTTTGCGACTACAAAATGAAGGCTCCCGTTTCTAATGTGTTCGGTCAAAACTGTTAAGTAAAGCTAGCAATTAGACAAACACATCAGGATTCGTATTACTGTTATAATAGCATGATATTTCTGATAATTCAAACTAATTTCTTTTAAAAAATCTACATTCTTGTGAAAACGCAAAAAATACCTAGATTCCCAACAGTTATTGCTAGGAAATCCAGGTATTTAGAAGTACTAATTATTTTCTGAATGGTTTGATGGCTAAACTTAACTCGCTCAATTGATCAGGAGACACTTCACTCGGTGCGTTTGTCATTAAGCAACTAGCGCTTGCTGTTTTCGGGAATGCAATTGTATCACGTAAGTTAGTGCGGCCTGCAAGTAGCATTACGAAGCGGTCAAGACCGAATGCAAGACCTCCATGTGGTGGTACACCATATTCAAATGCTTCTAATAAGTAGCCAAATTGAGCTCTTGCTTCTTCTTCTGTGAAACCAAGTAAATTAAACATTTTTTCTTGTAATTCACGTTCATAAATACGTAATGAACCTCCACCAAGCTCATAACCGTTTAATACGATATCGTATGCTTGAGCACGGACAGCTGATGGATTAGTTTCCATTAACTGAATATCTTCTTCAAATGGACGTGTGAATGGATGGTGTGCTGCTTTGTAGCGACCATCTTCTTCAGAGTACTCTAATAATGGCCAATCTGTAATCCATAGGAATGCAAATTGTGATTCATCTATTAAACCTAAGTCTTGGCCTAATTTCGTACGAAGTGCACCTAGAGATGCTGCTACAACAGAAGCAATATCAGCTACAAATACTAAAATATCGCCAACTTCAGCTTTCATACGTTCGATTAATGAAGCTGCTAATGCTTCGTCAAAGAATTTTGCAATTGGTCCGTTTAAGCCTTCTTCTGTTACTTTTAACCAAGCAAGACCTTTTGCTCCATAAATACCAACGAATTTTGTTAGCTCGTCCATGTCTTTACGTGAGTATTTATCTGCAGCACCTTTAATATTGATACTCTTTACTTGCTTACCTTGTGCTACTGTATCAGCAAATACTTTGAAATTACAGCCATCAAAAATATCATTTAATGCGACTAGCTCTAAGCCGAAACGTACGTCAGGTTTATCTGAGCCGTAACGATCCATAGCTTCTTGATATTTCATACGTTGGAATGGAGCAGGGATATCAATACCTTTTACTTCTTTCATAACTGCTTGGATTAAGCGTTCGTTCATTTCAATAATTTCTTCTTGCGTTAAAAAGCTTGTTTCAATGTCAACTTGTGTAAACTCTGGTTGACGGTCTGCACGTAAGTCTTCATCACGGAAACAACGTGCGATTTGGAAGTATTTTTCGAAACCAGACACCATTAATAATTGCTTAAATAGCTGAGGTGATTGTGGTAATGCATAAAATTCGCCTTCATGAACACGTGATGGTACTAAATAATCACGAGCTCCTTCTGGAGATGATTTTGTTAAAATCGGTGTCTCTACTTCTAAGAAGCCTTCGTTTTGTAAGAAGTTACGAATTGTACGAGTAACGTCTGAACGCATTTTGAATGTATCAAACATAACCGGACGACGTAGGTCAAGATAACGATATTTTAAACGTAAATCTTCAGATACGTCAGTGCGATCTTCGATTTGGAATGGTGTTGTTTTTGCTGTATTAATGACGATTAACTTTGTCGCTTCTACTTCAATTTTACCGTTTGGTACATTTGGGTTAATTTGATCTTCTGAACGAAGAATAACTGTCCCTTCCACTTCGATTACGTACTCACTACGCACTTTATCAGCTAGTGCGTGTGCTTCTGCAGCATCAGGGCTGAAGACAACTTGTGTAATTCCAGTACGGTCACGTAAATCAATGAAAATTAAACCACCAAGGTCGCGGCGACGTTGTACCCAACCTTTTAATACGACTTCTTCGCCTTTTAATGCTTCTGAAAGTTCATTACTAGCATGTGTTCTTGTTGCCATTTATTTAATTCCTCCAAAATTTATTTAGCTCATCACCATTACTTAAGGTTGATTTATCCTCATGACATACGTTTTCACAAAATGTCATCTCCAACTTTCGGTGATGAACTGTTTATTTTACTTATGTAGCATACAGTTCCTACTAGTAGCGAATTGATGCCAAGGAAAATTAGATATCAGTTCAAAATTATCTGTCCAAAATGATGTAGATATTTGATCATATGGACAGATAATCCTATATGGATATAAAGGGTTTATTGTTTTAGGTAGTTCACTAATTCTGAGAACGCTACTTTTTGTTGTTCACCTGACTCCATATTCTTAACAGTAGCTACTTGCTCTTCAAGCTCTGTTTCGCCTAAAACAATCGTATATTTTGCACCTAAACGGTCCGCGGATTTCATTTGAGCTTTCATTTTGCGATCTAAATAATCCATCTCCGTAGAAATGCCCTTTGCACGGAAGGTACTTGTTAATTCAACCGTTTTTAGCTTCGCTTCTTCGCCCATAGCAATCATATAGACATCAAGTCCTGATGCTGTGTCTAATTCAACACCCTCAGCTTCAAGTGCAAGCAACAAACGCTCAATACTTAATGCGAAACCGATACCTGGTACTTCCGGTCCACCAATTTCTTGTACAAGGCCATTATAGCGACCCCCACCACAAAGTGTAGTAATTGCTCCAAAGCCAGAAGCCGTTGACATAATTTCAAATGTCGTATGATTGTAATAATCAAGACCCCTTACAAGATTTGGATCGACTTCATACGAAATTCCAAGTGTATCTAAATACGTTTTAACTTGAGCGAAATATGCTGCTGATTCCTCTGTTAAGAAATCAGTTAATGCCGGTGCAGATTGCATTAATGGGTGCTCACGGTCTACTTTACAGTCCAAAATGCGTAGTGGATTTTTTTGCAAACGATTTTGGCAATCCGAACAAAACTCATGAATATGTGGTTCGAAGTGTTGTAGAAGTGCTGTACGGTGTGTATCACGTGTTTCTTTATCGCCAAGTGAATTAATGACTAATTTTAAATCCTTTAAACCTGCTGATTCGTAAACATCCATTGCTAGTGCAATAACTTCCGCATCAATAGCTGGATCAGCTGAGCCAATTGCTTCTACTCCAAATTGAACAAATTGACGGTAGCGTCCTGCTTGTTGACGTTCATAACGGAACATTGGTCCTAAATATGAAAGCTTTACTGGTTGATCAGGTGCACCAAACATTTTGTGCTCAACATAAGCGCGAACTACTCCAGCTGTATTCTCCGGACGTAATGTTAACGAACGGCCACCGCGATCTTCAAATGTATACATTTCCTTTTGAACAACATCTGTTGTTTCACCGACACCACGTGCAAATAAATCTGTTTGCTCAAAAATTGGTGTGCGAATTTCATTGTAGCGATAGACACGACAGATATCACGGATAACCGCTTCTATCTTTTGCCATTTTTCTGATTGCCCCGGCAAAATATCTTGTGTCCCTCGTGGCACTTTAAAACTCATATAAAAACCTCCTTTATAAATTGCTTATGAGCAAGCTCTTCTGGACTTCTCTCATTTTTCGGTCCATAAAAAAAGCCCTCGCCCCCTGCATAATGCAAGGGACGAGAGCTGTATAAGCTTCCGCGGTTCCACCCTAGTTGACGCATCAAATACATGCGTCCTCCTCCTGATCGGATAACGGCCGATTCCGTTTTTTCCTACTAAGCATTACTTTTCAGAAAAAAGCCTCTCAAGTGTTATTCACGAAATACATTTTTGTAGGAAAGATTTCAGCCTAGGTCTTCCCCTCTCTTCTCCAATAGAGGTATACGCTACTTGCTTGGTCATAAGCGATTAATCATTTTTTGATTACCCTTTATGTTAGTCACAACAAAAGGCAATGTCAACTGTTTTTGTTTTTTTTACATTACATTCGTGAAAATAACAAATTCCATTACCTTTTTCCCACGAATTCTATTATAAAAGCATGGTAAAATAGCACAAGATAGGAGGAATCTGATGAGGACAAAACTTTTAAATATTATAATCATCTTCGTGCTAGTGCTAATGATTGCGATTCCAAGCATGAATAATCAAAGAGCACTAGCCGACACCAGTGATTTAAAAGTAGCTGGAACGATTCTTCATTTACGTGAGGGACCTGGACTGTCTTATCCAATCATTACGACATTAGATGAGGGTGATCCGTTAACCTCTATTAGCCGCGAAGGCGATTGGATTCAAGTAAAAACAGGCGATTACGAAGGTTGGGTAGCATCCTGGCTAACAGCTTCAACAAACGATAAACAAACGATTGATAAAACCTTGATTTCACAGGTCGATCGTCTAAATATTCGTACTGAGCCTGACGTATCTTCAGCAGTTCTTGGACAATTATCAATAGGCAACCAAGCAAAACTTATTGAAAAAAATGACGAATGGGCGAAAATAGATTGGAACGGACTAGTAGGTTGGGTATCTACTGACTATGTTACAATCAATGACCAAACTGAAAAAAAGACTAAAGCAGAGGCTAAAACTGAGGAACCTAAAGTTGAAGTTTCCACAAAAAAAGTCAACAAAGATACAACATTTACAGTTTTAGTAGATGTACTTAATGTGCGCCAAAAGTCAGACTTAAATACGCCAAAAATAGGAACTGTTTCAAAAGGACAAGCCTTTAAAGTGCTGTCACAAGAGCATAACTGGGTACAAATTCAATATAACGATAAAAAAGCAGGCTGGGTTTATAGCTTTTATGGCACTTTTTCAAATATAGAAAATACGGCATCAAAATCTTCTTCTTCCTCAGAGCTTGAATCTGTCACAATCATTTATAATGGGACTAACCTACGGACAGATGCAACAACAACTGCTGATGTTGTTGAACGTGTGGATGCTGGTGAGACCTACCCTATAGTAGGAGCTAAAAATGACTTTTATGAAATACAAGTAGATGACAAAACTGCATTTGTGGCTAATTGGGTCGTTACTACTACTTCATCTAGCAAAGCTGCTACTACGATTAAAAAAGAAAAGTCTGAACCACGCAAGAAAGGCACTTTAAATGGACTGACTATTGTCGTAGATGCTGGACATGGTGGAAATGATCACGGCACTACAGGACAACGTGGAACAAATGAGAAGGAAATTACATTGAAAACGGCATCTCTTCTTGCTTCAAAGTTGAGTGCTGCTGGGGCAAATGTTGTTATGACAAGAGAATCTGATGAATATGTTGCACTCCGTAAACGTGTATCAATTGCGCACCAAAATGAAGCAGATGCTTTTATCAGTATTCATTATGATGCAACAGACGATAGCTCCGTTAATGGTTTCACCTCATATTATATGAACAGTAATCAACAAGATCTTGCAGAGGCAATAAATAATGGACTCTCAAATAAAATCGATTTAAAGGATCGCGGGACTCAACAAGGAAATTATTTAGTTCTACGGGAAAATCGTCAAAAAGCTGTACTCATTGAGCTAGGCTACTTAAGTAATGGTAGTGAAGAACGTATTATTACAACCGCTAAATTCCGAGAACAAGCTACTCTCGGCATCTACCAAGGTATTTTAAATTACTTTAACAAAAATCAATAAAGATCAATTAATAAGCTGCAATGGAAAGTAGATTTGTACTTCCCTTGCAGCTTATTTTATTTTTACTAGTCCACTACGAGATTGTTTTATATATGACTCTATTATTAAAGAAGTTATAAGTTAATGGAAACTGAACCAATTCTAAGTTATGGTGTTTACCTTCAGTACTTACTGTCAATCATTATACACATGCTAAAATGAAAAAAGGCCTCCAACTCACATTACAAGAGTATAGAGGTCCTTTATGCGCTTATTTTTTTCTTGTTGCTAACGTAACCCATACAATTTCCTTCATACGAATGAAAAAAGGTGTACGGTTAACCTCTACAACAATATCATCAGGTAATACAGAGATTAATTTTCCTTGCTGGATATTTTTCTTAGTTTGCACTACAATTGCCTGACCAATCATCATGTTAAGAGTTTCGTATAAATATGGATTTGATATGCTTCCTGCTTGCGTCATATTTAATGCACTTCCTTCCTACAAAACTAACCATACTATTTAATGTATGAAGGAATCATAGGAAATGTACCATTTATTTGGACTCAAGAAGTATTGTTATAGGGCCATCATTTGTAAGTGCAACATCCATCATTGCACCAAATATTCCTGTCTCCACATGTAAACCGTGTTCACGTAAGGCATTATTAAAAGCCTCCCATAACGGTTCCGCAACTTCTGGTCTTGCTGCACTTGTAAAACTTGGACGATTCCCTTTTTTTGCATCCCCATACAATGTAAATTGCGAGACGGATAAAATAGCACCTCCATGCTCTAAAATGGAATGATTCATTTTTCCATCAGCATCTTCCCAAAGGCGGAGATTAGCTACTTTTTTTGCTAAATAATCAACATCCCCTTGCGTGTCCTCGTGTGTAATGCCCACTAGAAGAACATAACCGCTATCAATAGCTCCCGTTACTTTTCCGTCAACCGCAACAGAGGCTGCTTTACTACGCTGTAAAACTACTTTCATTCTTTAAAACCTCAATTCTCGATTTGAATGCACCAGAAGGTCCACTTTCGGTACATAATAACGTTGTTACTGTCTAAACATCCCAGCTAGTTAATAACACGTTGTACTGAATATATATCAGGTGTTTGTTTAATACGTTCCACTACTTTATGCAAATGCGAAATATTTGATATTGAAATCGTTAAATGAATCGTTGCCATTTTATCGCGATCTGCACGACCACTCACTGCTAAAATATTCGTTTTCGTTTCACTTACAATTTGCATGATTTCATTTAAAATACCTGGTCTGTCGAATGCTGAAACTTCAATATCAACAGGATATTCTTTTTTCTCCGGAGTAAGTCCGTTTTCCCATTCAACTTCTATTAAGCGCTCCTGCTCATCATCAACTTGAATATTTGGACAGTCTGCACGGTGTACTGAAACACCTCTACCTTTCGTAATGAAGCCTACAATTTCATCTCCAGGAACTGGCGTACAGCAACGTGAAAGTCGAATAAGCATATTGTCAATATCTTTTACGATAACGCCTGATTCCGTACGTTTTTGTGGAATAGGGTTTTTCATTTTTTGTTCTATTTTCTCAAGCGCTTCTTCCTGTTCACGCTCTTTGCGACGTTTTTCCGCAAGACGATTAACAACTTGCTGTGCTGTAATTCCATTCACGCCTACAGCTGCATAAATATCTTCTTCATTTGTATAGTTAAATTTTTCACATACACGCTTCAAGTTTTCCACTGACATTGTTTCTTTTACATCGAAATCTTGTGCACGGATTTCCTTCTCTATCATCTCTTTACCTTTGATGATATTTTCCTCACGAAGGTGACGTTTGAAAAACTGCTTTATTTTATTTTTTGCCTGTGAGGATTGAGCTATTTTCAGCCAATCACGACTCGGACCAAAAGATTGCTTAGAAGTTAAAATTTCAATAATATCTCCCGTTTTTAACGGTGTATCAAGCGGTACCATTTTACCATTGATTTTTGCGCCAATTGTACGATTTCCAACTTCTGAGTGCACACGGTATGCGAAGTCGATTGGTACAGAGCCTGCTGGTAATTCAATGACATCCCCTTCAGGAGTGAAGACATAGACCATATCAGAGAATAAATCAAACTTTAACGATTCCATAAATTCTTCAGCATTAGAAGATTCGTTTTGGAATTCTAAAATTTCTCGGAACCACGTTAATTTTTGGTCGACATTTTGTTTTTCATTATCAACTTTTTTACCTTCCTTATAAGCCCAATGCGCTGCAATCCCGTACTCGGCAATTTTATGCATTTCCTTCGTACGAATTTGGACTTCTAATGGGTCACCATAAGGACCAATTACTGTTGTATGCAGTGATTGATATAGGTTTTGTTTTGGCATAGCAATATAATCTTTAAAACGCCCAGGCATCGGCTTCCATAATGTATGCACAATCCCAAGTACGGCATAGCAATCTTTAATACTATCGACAAGTACACGAATGGCTAATAAATCATAAATTTCGTTGAATTGTTTCTTTTGTAACACCATCTTACGATAAATACTATAAATATGTTTTGGGCGACCATAAATATCCGCTTCAATTTCAACCTCTGTAAGCTGTGACTTCATCTCAGCCATTACATTGTCTAAATATGCTTCACGCTCATCACGTTTTTTCTTCATAAGACTGACAATGCGATAATATTGCTGTGGATTTAAATAACGAAGTGCTGTATCCTCAAGCTCCCATTTAACAGTCGAAATCCCAAGACGATGCGCAAGTGGTGCAAAAATTTCAAGCGTTTCTTTAGAAATACGGCGTTGTTTTTCTGCAGGTAAATGCTTTAACGTGCGCATATTATGTAGACGGTCTGCCAGTTTAATCAAAATGACACGAATATCCTGCGCCATAGCTACAAACATTTTTCGATGATTTTCTGCTTGTTGCGCTTCTTTAGATAAATATTTAATTTTCCCCAGCTTTGTTACACCGTCTACAAGCATAGCAACCTCTTCGCCGAATTCACGAACCAAATCGTCGCGCGTAAAATCCGTATCCTCGACAACATCATGTAAAAAACCAGCTGCAACTGTTTCAGGATCCATTTGTAATTCAGCTAAAATTCCAGCTACTTGCACAGGGTGAATAATATACGGTTCACCTGAACTTCGGAATTGCTCAATATGGGCATCCCTTGCTAATTCATATGCTTTTTTCACGAATGCGACATTTTCATCATTCATGTAGGATTTGACTAACTCAAAAACGTCCTCGGGAGTCAAAATTTGCTCTTTCGCCATAACATGTCCACCTTGCTCGTCAAATTTTTCAGATTAGATATAAACTTAATTGTATAAAATATTATGGGCTATTGTAAAGTAACTGTGTCATTTTGTTTAGTTATTCTCGTGAACAATGTGAAAAATGGAAAAAACATTCTCAGAAATGAACAAAAAGACCCTATGCGAATGCAATAATCGCATAGGGTCTCTCTTCTCGTATCATAATTGTTAGCTTATTTATTATACGCTACAGCAATTTTTGTACCAACTACTGCATTATTTTTTACTAATGCAATATTGGCTTCAAGGCTTTTACCTTCTGTTAATTCTTTAACTTTTCCAAGTAAGAACGGTGTCACGTTTTTACCTTGAATACCGTTTTCTTCTGCTTCTACTAGAGCTTTTTCAATGATTCCTGTAATGAATGAATGCTCAAGCGCGTCAGACTCTGGAATTGGGTTAGCAATGACAGCTCCGCCTTTTAAGCCTAATTGCCATTTTGCACGTAGCATTTCAGCCACTTCCTCTGGTGTATCAATCTTGAAGTTTACATCAAATCCACTTTGACGTGTATAGAATGCTGGTAGTTCATCTGTACCGTATCCAACGACTGGCACACCTTTTGTTTCAAGATATTCTAAAGTTAAACCAATATCTAAAATAGACTTAGCGCCCGCACAAATTACAGCAACATTTGTTTGTGCTAATTCTTCTAAATCTGCTGAAATATCCATTGTTGTTTCGGCACCACGGTGTACCCCGCCGATACCACCAGTTACAAAAATTTCAATACCAGCTAGCTCCGCACAAATCATTGTTGCAGCTACAGTTGTAGCTCCTAATTTTTTTGATGCTAAAAGATAGCCTAAGTCGCGACGAGATGCTTTTGCTACGCCTTGTGCATTACCGAACATTTCAAGTTCTTCATCTGATAAACCAATTTTAATTTTACCATCGATTAATGCAATTGTTGCTGGTACTCCACCATTATCACGAACAATTTGTTCTACTTCACGTGCTGTTTGTACATTTTGTGGATATGGCATTCCGTGAGAAATAATTGTTGATTCTAATGCTACGATTGGTAAGCCTTTTGCTTGTCCTGCTTTTACTTCTTCTGATAATACGATGAATTCTTTCATGTTGTTATTCCTCCATTTCATTGTTTAACAAATCAACTGATAGCTCAGGTCTTACTGTATATGGGGATGCAAGCGTATTTTTGGCATTCGTTAAGCCTGCATCAATACATGTTGCAAAGGATTGCCCAGTAAGCCAGCTGTGTATTACAGCACTGACAAAGGCGTCTCCTGCACCTGTTACATCTTCAATTTTTTCTATAGTTTTAGCTGCAAAATGACTTGGCTTCGTTGTAGTAGAAGCTGCATATACACCCTTGCTACCCGCTGTAATAATTACATGTTCAGCACCTATTGTTAGAAGTTGCTGTAAAGCCTTTTCGTAGTGCGCTGAGTTTTCGATTTTATGACCTACAATCGTCTCAGCTTCATCTGTGTTACAAATAAACCATGTAACCCCTTGTAACGTATCCGGTAATCGATTCATTTTTGGCGAAGATACCGGTACGATGACAAATGGAATGTCACGGGCAATCGCAACCTGCTGTATGTAAGCAACTGTTTCTTTTGGACAGTTTAAGTCCATAATAAAGCAGCCCGCATTCATCAGCATTGCCTCATGTTTTTTTAGCAAACTTGGCAATAAAAGATCATATACTTCCATATTTGCTACTGCTAGCGCTAGCTCGCCCTGCTCATCCATAATCGCAGTATAGGAACCAGTCGAAGCGTCAGCTAACTGCTCCACATAACGTAAATTCATAAATGGCTCTGAAGCTTCTTGGATCACTTGCCAATCAGCATCTTTACCGGCAGTAGTCAGCAATGTTACCTGATGATTTAATCTACCTAAATTTTCAGCAATGTTTCGGCCAACACCACCTACACTAAATGAAGAGCTAGCAGGATTGGAAGTACCTAATTGGACATTCCCCTTCACATGAAATTTTCGGTCAAGATTGGCTCCACCGATACAAATAATTTCATTTTCCTCTGGCAAAATATAAGCACGACCTACAATTTTCCCCTGCTTCGTTAAGCTCGACACTAAATTAGCAAGGACTGGTCGAGATAGATTCATCTTATCTGCCATCTCTTGCTGAGACATAAACGGATTCTGGCGAATTAATGCAAGGACCGCCTGTTCTCTTTCATTCATAGCATCACCTTTTGTTATATTTGTTTACATTATAAACTTTTGTTTGATCGATGTCAAAATTTTTTTAAACAAAAAAGTTGAAACCGATTTGATATTGGCTTCAACTTCATATTGTGCTTCAATGAAATTAAGGTGTCTTGTTAAATAAAGTATGGCTTTTCAGCATAAAAAAAGGGGGGGATTTCCGTTAGCGGAACGGCGGAATTTCGGCTTTTTGCGGCGTTCTTTGCTAGGTTAGCGGCGCAATTTTATGTTTTAGCGGCGTTCCTCCTATGGTTAGCGGCGCAACTCACACTTTTAGCGGTGAATTCCAATACAAACTGGACAAGTCGTATCCACAGGAAAGCGTTAACCTAGTTATCAAGTATTGGCTTGATTAGGTGTTTGTTTTTTTACGATGATGACAAATAAACTTGCCAATGCACAGAACATCCCAGCAAGGAAAAAGGCCCAAGTATAGGAATTAAAAAACTTATAGATAAGGCCGCCACCATAAGCAGCAACTGCAGCTCCTGCTTGATGTGATGCGAAAATCCAACCATAAATAATGCTACTTTTATTTGTACCAAAAATTTGTCTAGAAATACTAATCGTTGGAGGTACTGTAGCAATCCAATCTAATCCATAAAATATTGTAAAGATTGTCAATAAAGTGAGCGACCCTTGCATTAATGCATACGGGAGCAAAAGTAGAGATGTTCCTCTTAAAAGATAATACCAAAACAATAACCATCGATTATCAAAACGGTCGGACAACCATCCTGATAAAGTGGTGCCAACGAGATTAAACACTCCCATAAAAGCAAGAAAGGATGCAGCGGTTACTAAAGGAACACCAAAGCTAATACAGTAAGAAACGAAATGAGTACCAACTAACCCACTAGTTGAAAGTCCACAAATAAAAAAGCTTCCTGCTAATAACCAAAATTCTTTCTTCTTTATAGCCTCAAATAAACCATTAAAAGCAATACTAATCGGATTTTTCTTATGATTCTCTTGTTGCATTTCTAGATTTTCTTCCATCCCATAAGGAAGAATTCCAATATCCTGTGGTTTATTTTTAATAAATATAGAAATAGTGATGAACATGATAATACTTAAAATGAGAATTAATCCAATCGCCCATCGCCAAGAATAATGCTCAATAATAATTGCTAATATAGGAAGGAGAATTAACTGCCCTGTTGCAGTACTCGCCGTTAATATCCCTACCGCCAACCCTCTGCTTTTCACAAACCAATTATTGGCTACATAAGGACTTAACACAGTTAAAAAGAGGCTCGCTCCTAAGCCAATAATACAGCCCCATATAATAATTAATTGCCAGGACTGTGTCATGAAAAGCGTAAGCATCATGCCTATGAATAATGTAGCCATCGCACCTAGCATCATTTTCTTTAATCCAACTATTTCTAGTAATGCCGCCATAAACGGGCCTGAAAAACCATATAAAAATAGACTCACTGCAAAAGCTAAGGCAATTAAAGATCTATCCCAATTAAATTCTTTTTCAAAGGAGTCTATAAATACCCCTGATGATGACATTGTAATCCCTGCAACAATAATTGAGAAAAAGGTTACGATTAAAATAAACCAGCTATAATGTATACGCTTCATATTGACACCTTCATTTCTTGAAAGATTTTTTTAAAATACTCCTAAATGAAAAAGATTACAGCCCAATATATGTATATGCATATATTAATGGGGTAAATACCTTACCTTCAAAAAGCATGTATATACATATATAATCTTAGTAATCTCATTTATTACTGTCAAGAAACATTTTCCATCTTAACAAAATACATCAATAGGGCTACTATAATATTGAATCCACTCGAAAAGGAGTACGGAGCAATGAAGAATATAGATTACACACAAATATGTGTATGTGCAAACCTTCGAAAAAAAACACGAGTCGTGACACAATTGTATGATAAATTATTACAGCCTACTGGCTTAAAAGTTACACAATACTCAATGCTAGCAAATATCGATCATCAACAATCAGTTTCCATTAGTCGACTAGGAGAAATTTTGCTGCTCGATCAAACAACCATTACACGCAATATTAACTTGTTAAAGCAAAATGGCTATGTAGATTTAACGAGAGATCCACAAGATGCTCGAGCAAAGGTCATTACACTAACTGATAAAGGGGTCGAAAAATTAAACGAGGCTGCTCCAATTTGGCAAGATATCCAAGAAAGAATTATCAATGATATCGGCTTAGAGAAATACAATGATTTTTATGAAACATTGAAAACTATGCAAAAAATAATTCAATCTTATGAATAAATAAACAGGCTTAAATAAAGAATCCATTTTGATATTGATTAATCAGAATGGATTCTGCATGTTGATTATGTTAATTAATTTAGGTGTCAATTAAGTTTAGCTCTTCGGCAAAACGAAGGGTTAATTTCCGTTCCGGCTAGGCGCTTTCCTGGGGGCGCCCGCTGAGCCGCTTCACTCGCGTTGCTCGCTCCAGGGTCTCATCTGTGACGCTGATCCCCGAGGAGTCGCCTAGCCTCCGCTCCAATCAACTTATTCACATAGCATACATCTTTTGCTATGTTATTTGAATTTATAGTGAAGATATGTAAAAAACCGCGACAGTAATTGCAAATATACAATCGCTGCGATGTTATAAATCTATTCTGTTCGATTATATGATGAGAAGTCATTCCTAGCATAATTCCCCTTTTGACAAGATAATTGCTTTCCCACCTACCATAACTCTTGGATTATTTTTATTATTAATTTTGTAATGATGTTAGAAGGTCTGCCCAAACTATGCCCTTGAAAGAACGAGTACTCTTGATCAAATTCATTTAGTATGTTTATGAAAAGATAATAAGTTAATGCCCCATTCGAAGTACCTGCTCACTTCAAAAGCAAGTGTGCCAGCGAGTGTTCTCATAAAATATGTATTATTATCTTTAATAGCAAATAAAAAACGCCACAAAAATGTGACGCTTTTCATTCTGTTGAAGAACTATTATACCAATGAACTCCAATCAACCAATTCATTTAGCAAGAATCCATTATTTATTAATATTGAATAAGTGTTTTTATGTTAATGTCGCCAAGTTTTGCACGTCCGTTTAGCTCTGTTAACTCGATCAGGAATGCACAGCCAACAACTTGACCACCTAATTGTTCAATTAAACGTACAGTCGCTTCAACTGTACCACCTGTCGCAAGTAAATCATCACAGATTAATACTTTTTGACCTGGTTTAATTGCGTCTTTGTGCATTGTAAGTGTATCTTTACCGTACTCAAGCCCGTAGTCAGCACTTATCACTTCACGTGGTAACTTTCCTGGCTTACGAACAGGCGCAAAACCAATTTCAAGCGCATAAGCAACTGGACATCCGATAATGAAGCCACGAGCCTCAGGACCTACTATAATTTCAGCACCTAATTCTTTTGCGTAACTTACGATTTGATCTGTTGCATATTTGTATGCAGGACCGTTATCCATAATTGTTGTAATATCTTTGAAGCTGATGCCCTCTTTCGGCCAATTTTCAACCGTTGTTACGTATTGCTTTAAATCCATGTTATTGTTCCTCCTACGAAACTTTTTCGTATATTAATGTAATCGTTCATCAAACCATTGTTTTAATTCTATATAAGGGGCATACACAAGCTTTTGCTCCATTTCAATCTGTTCTGAACGTTGTTTGTAAGACGGTGCCTCTGTAAGTGCCTGTTTTGGTGCATTTACGTTGACAGTCGTCAGTCCACTCTCCATTTTAACAAAACCAAGCTCAAAAAACACCTGTGTCATAAATTTTAATGCATCTAATGGCCAACCTGTATGCTTCGCTAATTCAGCCAAATGCATATTCAGTGGAAAGGCAGGGCGATTTTTTAAAAACTTATAATACCAGGAGAATTGTTCACGCGTTGGCAATCCATTGAAATACTGTGAATCCGGCATGTAAAAGTGTGCATAAATACGGGAAGGTGCTGTTTTTTGTAATACATTTTCTAACATTTGAACATTTTGTGGCAAATCTAGTAGCACGATATAATTGCTTTTTTCTACATTTGAAAGCGCAGGATCCACTGCTAGGATTGGTACACCAATTAGTGATTGGTAATAGGTCACCGTTTCTGTACGGAAGGCGATGAATGTTGCTTCCTCTTTTGGGACCGTATTTAACCAGCGGGATGTTTGACGAATACCACGAATATCAAATAATTGCCATTCAGTCGTTTGGACATCTTCTATCATAAATTGTGCTTTTTTACGTCCTTGCCATTCGTTAATTTGTAAGTCCCCTGTAAATGATACTTTTATTCCATATGTTAGCTCGTCGTGTAAATGTCCTTTATTGAAACCGACACCATCCAATTTTTCATAGCCATCTGTCAATTCCATTTTTATATGATTTTCTGCTGCCCCAATTTTCCGCATAGAGGCAATTTCTACATCTTCGAGCACATAAACAGGCTTCGGAAAATCCGTACCATATGGACCAAGCGTTGAAATTTCTTCAATAGCATCTGCAGAAATTTCATCCATTTTTAGTGGTATATCAATATTGAGTATAGGTGTCAATTGCTCTTCTGATAAACATGCTCTTGCTTGAGTATCTAAGCGTGATCTTAATTCATCAACATGCTCAATAGATAATGTCATCCCCGCTGCCATAGGGTGCCCACCAAAATGAGGTAATATATCTCGATTTTTCGCTAGTTCATTAAATAAATGGAATCCTTCAATACTACGTGCTGAGCCTTTAGCTGTCCCTTTTTCATAGTCTAATGAAAGTACAATTGTTGGACGATAATAAAGCTCCACAAGACGTGATGCGACGATTCCTACTACACCAGCATTCCAGCCTTCTCCAGCAATAACTAAAACGAGTGAATCCCCGATTTTTTTATCTGATTCAATGAGAGCAATCGCCTCATCTGTAATACTCTTTACAATATCTTTGCGCTCACTATTACACGTATTAAGCTGTTTCGCTAATGCCATTGCTTTAGCATTATCTTCAGCCATTAATAGCTCTACACCTGGTGCCGCTTCTCCGAGTCGCCCAACCGCATTTAAGCGTGGGCCAAAGTAAAAACCGATTGTTTCTTCGTTAATTTTAGCTTGCTCTGCACTCGCCACTTCACACATTGCTTGTACCCAAGGGCTGAGTGAACGGCGCATTTCTTCTATTCCCCTTTTTACTAGGTAGCGGTTTTCATCAACTAATGGTACTAAATCCGCGACTGTCCCCACAGCTACATATTCAATTAAATGCGTTGGTAGCTCTCCATATAGAGCATGCGCTAACTTAAAAGCTACACCCACACCTGCAAGCTCACCGAATGGATAATGTCCTTCTGGTATACGAGGATGTAAAATAATATCGGCAGGTGGTAATTCATCGCCTGGTTCATGGTGATCTGTAACGATAACATCCATACCTAGTTCCTTCGCGACACGAATCGGTTCAATGCCTGAAATACCATTATCAACTGTTATAATTAGCTGAACGCCTTCTTCATGTGCTTCACGAAATAGCGCTTCATTCGGTCCATAGCCGTGAATAAAACGATTCGGTATTTTAAACGATACATCGGCACCGAGATCAAGCAACACATTCAGCATTACTGTCGTGCTTGAGACACCATCTGCGTCGTAATCGCCAAATACAAGGATTTTCTCTCCGTTTTCAAGCGCTTGCTCAATACGTGCTACAGCTTCTGCCATACCATGCATTAAAAACGGATCATGGATACTTGCTTCTGTCATATTTAATAAGCTCTCTGCGTCAGCAATTGTTTCGCAGCCTCGTGCTGCTAAAATTTTCGCTGCAATCGCCGAAAGTTGTAGGTCATTTTGTAATGTTTGGACAAGCTTAGCGTCTGGGCGCTCTACCTGCCATCTCTTTTTAGATAGAATCATCTTTTCACTTCCTTACGTAGGCTATTATACCGAAAATCTAGCCTATCCGCACTATCTGTCAGAATGATAGTTTTATCCATCAGAAGGAGAGAAGTTAGAGCGAAAGAAAGAACCGGCAAAGTGATGGAAAGAGATCAGAGTTACGGATAGAACAGCCAAAGTCGTGGTTAGAACAGCCAAAATTATGGATAGAAACGGCAAAGCGACGGATAGAACAGCCGAAATGACGGATAGAATCATCAAAGCGACGGATAGAACAGCCGAAGTGACGGATAGAATCATCAAAGCGACGGATAGAACAGCCGAAGTGACGGATAGAATCATCAAAGCGACGGATAGAACAGCCGAAATGACGGATAGAATCATCAAAGCGACGGATAGAACAGCCGAAGTCGTAGTTAGAACCGTCAATGTCAGTCTCAAAAGAAAAAAGCCTACTCCATTAAAGAGTAGACTTCTCAAGCACACCTTTTGAAGCAGCAACCAATGCTTCGACCTTCTCTAAATTACCTTCATGCAATGCTGTCACGATCGCACTGCCAACGATTACACCATCACTAAGTGCCCCCATGCTTACCACTTGCTCGGGCGTTGAAATTCCAAAGCCAGCTAGTACCGGTATTTGGCTTGCTTCACGTAAGCGAGCAAAATGGTCATTTAAATCATTAGCAAAGGTCGTGCGAGCCCCTGTGATTCCATTGACTGTCACAGCATAGACAAAGCCTTGACTGGCAGCCGCAATACGCGCAATTCGCTCTGGAGGACTTGTTAACGAGACAAGTTGAACGATGTCTATACCATGAGGATTTAATGTGTCACGTAAAACAGCACTTTCCTCAAGTGGTACATCAGGAACGATTAATCCTTTAACGCCCCCTGCCACACAATCGTTTGCAAAAGCCTCTAACCCATAAGCTAAAACAGGATTAAAATAAGTCATAACAACTAACGGAACTTGAATTTCTTCTTTGAATGCTGCTAAAGCTGCTAACACTTTACGTAATGTCACACCTTCTGCTAAAGCCCGTTCACCTGCTTGCTCTATCGTTGGCCCATCCGCTACAGGATCCGTGAATGGTATACCTACTTCAATGGCCGTTACACCCATTTGCTGTAGCTTTATGATCGTCGGCTTCAAAGTTCCCAGACCCCCATCGCCCGCCATAATATATGGTATAAATGCTTTATTCCCAGCGATTTTCGTTTGTTCAATTGCCTGCTGTATTGTTGTCATTACACATCTCCTCCTAATGCTTTACGAACAGTATGAACATCCTTATCTCCTCGGCCGGATAAGCACACAACAATGATGTCATCTGTAGACATTGTCTTCGCAAGTTTTGCTGTATAGGCAATGGCATGAGAGCTTTCTAGTGCAGGTAGTATGCCTTCTGTTCTACACAGTAACTGCAAACCCTCAAGTGCTTCACTATCTGTAATCGAATCAAATGTAACTCGCCCAATATCATGTAAATAACAATGCTCTGGGCCCTTCCCTGGATAATCTAGACCGGCTGAAATAGAATGTGCTTCTTGTACAAAGCCATTTTCATCTTGTAATAAATACATGTATGCACCGTGTAAAACGCCTAGTTGTCCATCAGCAATTGCTGCTGCATGCTTTCCTGTCTCAATGCCGCTGCCTGCAGCCTCTACTCCGTATAGCGCTACAGCTGCATCGTCGACAAAAGGATGGAACATACCGATTGCATTACTACCTCCACCTATACAAGCAACGATTGCATCTGGTAAACGTCCTTCCTTAGATAAAATCTGCTCTCTAGTTTCAACACCAATTACACGCTGGAAATCCCTTACGATTTTCGGGAATGGGTGTGGTCCTAAAGCTGATCCTAAAATATAATGGGTATCTTCAACATTTGTCACCCAATAGCGCAGTGCTGCATTAACAGCATCCTTCAATGTTTTTGAACCTGTTTCTACAGACTCCACTTTTGTACCGAGTAACTCCATGCGAAACACATTCAACTGTTGACGTTTTATATCCTCGGCCCCCATAAATACAACACATTCTAGATTCAATAATGCACATGCAGTTGCCGTGGCCACGCCATGCTGCCCTGCACCTGTTTCTGCCACTATTTTCTTTTTCCCCATTCGTTTGGCAAGAAGCGCTTGACCAATGGCATTATTAATCTTATGGGCTCCAGTATGATTTAAATCTTCACGCTTTAAATAAACCTTTGCGCCACCTAGCTCTTTTGTTAAATTTTCTGCGTAATACAATGGCGTCTCACGGCCGACATATTGTTGTAAATAATAAGCCAGATCATCAGTAAAAGTTTGATCATTCATTGCCTCATCATATGCCGTTTCTAATTCCAACAAAGCTGTCATTAATGTTTCCGGAACAAATTGTCCTCCAAATTTTCCGTAACGCCCTTCCTTCGTAGGTACACTATTTGCAATTGAATTCGCCATTATGCTCTCCCCTTCTTTACTGCTTGTATAAATGCGGTTATTTTTGCTATGTCTTTCACACCGTCTGTCTCCACACCACTCGATACATCTACCATGAATGGCGACACCAGCGACACCGCTTCTTCAATATTTTCAGCTTGTAAACCACCTGCTAAAATTAACTTTTCTCGCGGAATCCCTACCATCTCTAGGAGGGTCCAATCAAACGTATGACCACTTCCTCCTTTAAAATCTGTGCCTGGTGCATCAAATAAGTAGTAATCTACATTATAGTTAGCTGCCATCTGAACATCTTTAGAACCTCTAACGGACAAAGCTTTTATTGCTGGATAGCCTTGCTGACGAATAAACTCCGGAGATTCTTCCCCGTGGTATTGCACATAATCTAATGGCACGCTTTCTACCGCTGTGCGTAATTCCTCTGCACTTGGATTAACAAAAACGCCAATTTTTAAAACGTCCTCTGGCACATGTTTGGCTAATTGCTGTGCCTGTTCAACCGTCACTCGTCGTTTACTTGGTGCAAAGACAAAACCAATTGCATTTGCTCCTGCCTCTAGTGCTGCCTGCACATGCTGTTGTTCCTTTAATCCACAAATTTTCACCTTCGTCATACAGATGCCCCCACCTTATTGACCTGTAAACTTTTTAGAGCAGTACTTGCATCGCCACTACGCATTAATGACTCACCTACAAGTACGCCACTAGCTCCCATGGCCGCCACCGCTTTAGCGTCTTCTTGCGTCCAAATCCCACTTTCACTTACTAATACTTTCTCTTCTTCGAACGGAAAAGCTTCAGCAATTTCACGTGTCCGTTCTAGGCTCACCTCAAAGGTACGTAAATCACGGTTATTAACGCCAATTAGTTTGGCACCAACTGCAATAGCACGTTCAAGTTCCTCAAGATCATGCACCTCAACTAACACCTCTAGATTTAAGCCTGTTGCATAGCTATATAGATCGCGTAATGCTTCATCTGTTAACGCGGCAACAATTAGCAAAATAATAGATGCACCTGATGCCTTTGCAAATCGAATTTGTATACGATCGATCATAAAATCTTTACAAAGAAGTGGCGTTTGAACAGCATTTGCAACTGCGGCTAAATCATCAAAGGAACCTTTAAAAAACTCTTTATCTGTTAAAACAGAAATGGCTGCTGCTCCTGCTTCTGCGTAAGTCTTTGCCTGCTCCACTGGATCTGCTCCTTCTGCGATTAATCCCTTCGAGGGGGAAGCACGTTTCATTTCAGAAATAACCTGTAATGTTTCAGCTTTTTCCAATCGTTCAAATAATGATGGACGCGGTTTTTCTATAAAATTAGCTAATGGGTCGGGCTGTTCAAGTAAAGCAACAACTTCTAGCTTTTTTTGTTCAAGAATTTTATTTAAGATACTCATTGTTGGACCTCCACTCTTTTAATATGCTCACTATAAGCAACGACTGCCTCTAATTTTTGAAGTGCTCGACCGCTAAAAATACTATCCTTCGCCATTTCTACACCTTCTTGAACGGTTTCAGCAATTCCATAGCTGAACAACCCAATACCAGCATTTAATAAGACTGTGTCAAAGTAAGCACTTTGTTCCCCAGCTAATAATTTACGCATAATCACAGCATTTTCATCTGCATTACCTCCACGAATAGC
The DNA here is from genome assembly GCF_042884205.1 of Lysinibacillus sp. NPDC058147. Classification (NCBI taxonomy): domain Bacteria; kingdom Bacillati; phylum Bacillota; class Bacilli; order Caryophanales; family Bacillaceae; genus Lysinibacillus; species Lysinibacillus sp. NPDC058147. The sequence goes on along the minus strand of NZ_JBHVUJ010000001.1, from coordinate 394,158 downwards.
CTCTAAAGGGGCATAGCGAAGACCCGCATCCTCTGCCGTTAATGAAAATGGAATTAAGTCCCCCTTATCTATTAAGACAAAAGTACTTTGACCAGCTAATGAAGCCTCATCCAAACCTAGTGGACCAGAAACGACCATTGCTCGTTCACGCCCGAGCATTTGTAATACGGAAGCATACTCCATGACAAAATTAGGACGGTTAATGCCGGTAAATTGCGTCGATAAAGGCACTGGATTCGTTAGTGGACCGACAAGATTAAAAATAGTAGGCTTGCCAAGTGCCCGACGTACCTCGCCAATCCGCTTTAATTTCGGATGGACATTTGGAGCATATAAAAAGGCTATTCCTTCTTTTTCTAACAGCTCAACAGTTTGTTCAATGGAAATATTCGTATGAATACCGAGTGCTTCCAAAACATCCGAGCTTCCTGATGCCGAAGAAATTTTGCGATTGCCATGCTTCGCCATTTTGACACCTGCCCCTGCCAATACAAAGGCGCAAGTTGTACTTATATTAAATGTATTAAGACCATCCCCACCAGTACCGCAATTATCCATATAGACACCTGCTTTTGCTGGTACGTCTAGTGCAAACGACTTCATAATTGTAGCTAATGCCGCTACTTCATGTGCTGTTTCACCTTTGACAGATAATGCCGTTAAAAAGCTTGCGATTTCTTCTTTCGGTGTATCATCTTGGAACATCCATTTTGCTGCTTGTAGCATTTCCTCATACATTAAATGCTCTCGTTGTTGGACTTTTTGACGAATGATCTCCATTAGTGTCGACCTCCTTCTTTTTCAAATAGCTGTAAAAAATCCTGTTCGTCCTTTTCTACTTGTTGTAATACTTCTTTAACGTTTGTGTATTTGGTCACCGTTACAGTTGATTGCATATGCATCTTTTTATTTTCTATAACAATGGATTTTCCTGTTAAAGCAAAATCCAGATGACCATTAAAACCAATAAACCCAAGAGCTCCTCCCAATATCCCAGAAATTTGACTAGATTTTTCTAAATCGTCTTTTTCCTGATCCTTTGGAATACCTGTTGATGCAAAGGATGGTAACGTTGCAGCTAATACATCAAGTGCATGGAGCATCGGTAATATTTGCCCTTCAACTCTCGTTGTCATGTGTAATGCTTGCTTTGAGCGTTCAATTCTCATTGCATCAATGACTTGAATGGAATCTCGGAAGCACACAGACTGTAACTCTTGTCGCACGGCAGAAACAAGTACAGCATGTGACTTCCTAATATTTGTGTTTTCATAGAGCTTTCGTTCATGTTCTAAGTCTTGACCTTTTGTGGAGCCTCTAGGATACGTCCCCTCCGTTGGTGTCGCAATCACACGCTCACCTTTTACTCGAATTAGACTTTCAGGAGATGTTCCTAACACAACATGATCTTCAAACTCTACATAATACATATACGGAGCAGGATGTTTTTTACGTAACTGACGATATAAAGCGAAAGCATCTCCTTGTATATTTGCTAATAAACGCTTTGATAGGATGACTCTTGTATTATCTTCATCTAAAGTAGCTTTGCTAGATGTAAGGGATGTTGCAAATTGTTCATTCGTAGTCGATTCAAATGGTTCATAGCTACAAGTTGTATCCTTATCTTCTCTACCTATTAAAAGTTGCTCTGCTAGCTCTTCTAAATTTGGTTCTTTTTTTTCTGCATCAATATTTGTATGAATCAAAGTAACTTCATCTGTTACATGATCAAACACAATGACAGTCTCATACACGTGGAAATGCACATCTGGTAGCTGCGGTTTATCCTGAGCTGTCGATAAAATCGTTGTTGCATCATGACCGACATAACCAACAGCTCCTCCTGAAAACGGGAATTGTGTCGTATTGGAGATACGTGGCATTAATCTTTTCAGTAAAACAAACATATCGCCCTTATGTGTATATGTGTTTCCGGTCTTATATGAGTATTCCTGAATTTCATCTCCAAAGCCTTTATATGTTTTTCTCGGATTTGCACCGATAAAAGAAAAACGTCCTGCTCCCTCATGCTGTGCTGAACTCTCAAGCAAAAATTTACGCTTCCCTTGTAGGCGTCTAAAAATTAAAATCGGTGTTAAAGAATCAGCATTAATGGTTTTCATTTTTGTTCTTGAACTCGTCGATCGCATATTTACCAAGCTCCTTTTCTTAAAAACAAAATGTTTAGCAGCTGAAGCATTTTTTTGTTGAATAAAAAGGATCGTCATAGCGTAGGGTTGATTTCCATTCCGGCTGATGGCGTCCCTCTTTTTTGACATATCCACCGTCTAGTATTAGCTACTAATTTTCGATAGTAGGATTGGAACATTCATCCCCATGCAATTAAAAGCAATAAAAAAAGTCCCCTGCAAATAGGATTTTTCCTAATTGCAGAGGACGATCATGACCGCGTTGCCACCTCATATTAGAGCATATTTGCTCTCTCTTATGTGCATAGCCTTAGTTTTTCAGTAAAAATTGACATATCTTTCAAGTTAATAAAGATTTGTCTTGACTAAGTCAAAGCACCCCCTATAACGTGGGAATCCGTTCGCTATTATCAATTTCGCCTTGGCGTAATGAAGATAATTAGCGACTCTCATAAGTCCATTCACATAAGCTACAAATCAGTTCGCACCATCCACTGACTCTCTAAATTGTACACTTATACTACTATTCTTATTCAACAATTTCTCAGCTATTCTCATCTAAACTCAGCTCATCTGTTCTAAGGCTGACCTCGCTCCCGAGATCAACTACCTTGTATCGAACAAAAAAGTTAGCCTTATTTTATGCCAAACCACAAGAATTGTCAATCAATTCAGAGAAAAAAGAGAATGTTGAAAGGACTTTCGAAATTATATATAGGAAAAATCACCTTATTTATGCACCAATAAAAGGGAATTAAACTACCTACTTTTGAGAAATATATCAAGTATTGACCTCGTAAAAATATCAAGTTATAGTAAATTCAGACCATTAATTCTCTAATATATTAAAGAAAGCAGGAACAAATATGTCCGTTCGAAAAAAACTAAATATAGGCTTTATTTCACTCACTTGTTTACTTTTTATATCAAGTATAATTGCTTTTTTTCAATTTAAGTCGGTTGAGGGAGATATAGTAGAGGTACTCGATCACAGAATCGTGCAAATTCAATTAACAGAGAAAATACAACAAGAGCTTGCTTCTCAAGGGCTCTTTTTACGTTCCTATATTCTAAATAGTAAGGATGAGACTACAAAATCAAATTTAGAACGTTATAAAAAACTATTACCAGAGACGATTCAAGAGCTTTCAAGCATTGTTCGTTCTGATTACACAAAAAATATTATGAAGCAAGTAACCGAATTACAGAAAGATTTACTAACAAGTTCTGATAAAGCGGTGCAAGCATTTAATAGTGGAAATACAGATTTAGCCTTATCATACATAAATGGAGAAGTTACAAAAAGCAACAAAGAAATTTACACACTGACAAATGATTTATTAAAATATCATGATGAACAGCTACAAAAGGTTAAAAGCAGTGTTGTCCAAACAGTAACGCAAGCTATTATTATTTCTATTGTCTTACTTGTTTTAAGTTTAATTGTTGGTTTATATTTTATATATTTTGTAAAACAGTACATCATTCAACCGCTTCGAAAAGTGATTGACGCAGCTGATACATTAGCACACGGTGACTTAACAATTGCTCTGCTTGAACATAACTCAAAAGATGAGATTGGCACACTTGCCACAGCAGTGAATGCATTAAAACAGAATTTATCTGTACTGCTTAAAAATGTTCAGGACAATGCTACACAATTATCTGCTGCTTCCGAAGAACTTTCCGCAAGCACTGTAGAAGTAACAACAACATCAAGCGATATTTCACATCGAGTACAAGACACGTCAAACCATTTATCTTCATCTGCTAGTGCTTCTCAACAAAGTGCTCTAGCTATGGATGAAACAGCTGCTGGTGTACAACGAATAGCTGAGGCTACTCAAAGCTTGCATCACAATGCTATAAAGATGACCCAGCTTGCCAATACCGGTGGGAATACTATTTCAACTGCCAAAGAGCAGATGGATACAATTTCTGAATCAACTACACGAATAGCCGATTTAACACAAAAACTAAGTAAGCAATCTGAAGAAATCGGGCAAATTACAAAAGTAATTACGGCTATTACTGAACAAACAAATTTACTGGCACTCAATGCTGCCATCGAAGCAGCACGAGCTGGCGAGCATGGCAAAGGCTTCGCGGTTGTAGCAAATGAAGTACGAAAGCTTGCTGAAGAATCTAATCAATCTGCTGGCCAAATTGTTGCCATCACAAATGAAATTCAAACGGATACAAGAAATGTTGCCGCTGCTGTGCATGAAGGGTTAGCATCTGTCCAGGACGGTGTAGCAAAAATTCATGAGGCCGGTGATGCATTTGATTCCATTACAGAGTCTGTGCAAATATTTACTGACCAAATTGAAGATATCTCAGCCACTTCAGAACAAATTTCAGCAAGTGCTGAAGAAGTCGCTGCATCTGTAACAGAAATTGCAAATGGTGCAAGCATTTCAGCGAGCAACTCACAAGTCATTGCTGAAGCAGTAGAAGAGCAAGCTGCAACAATGCAGCAGGTGAATGAGGTAGCTGAGGAATTAAGCGACAACGCACAGCAACTCCAATCATTACTACTGCAATTTAAACTTTAACTTCTTTCAGCAATGTCTCCCACAGCTATAATTAGTGAGATAAATGCGGACTTAAGTTACTTTTCAGCGGGTTTCTATACAGCTGAAATATAGGAACTCAGTCTAAGAACTCCACGTCTTGTGGCAATTTATCTGTGCGAAAGCGAAGCGTCAGCGGCAATTATGGCGAGGCATAATTGATTAAACCAACAAAAAGAATCTGCTGCTTTCCAAAGAAAGCAAGCAGATTCTTTTTGATAAGAAAACAGGGAAAGAAATGTTTCCTTTCCCTGTTTTAAAGACATATATTAAACAGTAGGTTCGTCAGTACCCCATTGTTTTTTCTCTTTTTTGTGTATTTGACCATCTGATTTTTTCATTTCACGAACTTTAAGTGAATACCAGATTTGTGCAGCAATACAAATTGAAGAATACATACCTGTGATTAAACCAATTAATAACGCGATTGAGAAGTTTTGAATCGACGGTGCACCTAAAATAAGAAGTGCCACTGTAACGATAATAACCGTTAACACTGTGTTAACAGATCGACCCATCGTTTGACGTAGTGATTTGTTAACGATATCCGCTAACACTTCACGGTCTTTAATCGTATCATAACGATCTAAGTTTTCACGCATCCGGTCAAACGTAACGATCGTATCATTAATAGAATAACCGACAATCGTCAGTACAGCTGCAATAAACGTAATATCAACTTCTAAGCGCATGAAACTAAATACAGCAACAATTAAGAATACGTCATGTAGTAACGAGACAATTGCCCCAACACCCATGCGCCATTCGAAACGAACCGCTACATAGATAATGATACCGATAGCCGCAAGAGATAATGCTTTTACAGCATTTTTCACAAGCTCTTTACCGACAGTTGGTGATACTGTACTTACACCAGGTTCATGACCATATTTTTTGCCAGCTTCTTTTTTGAATTTTAAAATTTCTGCTTGCGATAGGTCATGTTTGTAACGGATAACCGCAGAGTTACTCTTTTCACCTGTCAAAACGATATCTTCAGATGAGAAGCCAATACTATCTAGATATTTAGATACTTCTTCTTTATTCAACGTTTGCTCCGCCTCAATTTGCACACGTGTACCACTTAAGAAATCAATACCAAGATTTAGACGGAATATACCAAGAACCACTAAACCAGCTACTAGAATAGCTAATGAGAATGTATAGAATTTCTTACGGTTGTGTACAAAGTCAAAACGATCAAATTTCGTTGATAAATCTAATGTACCAATATTTTCATCTAAACTATGCTGTTTAGATTTTGCAATACCAAACCATGCTGGATTGTTGAAATATCCACTATTTGCAAGTAAACCTACTAGTACACGAGAACCCCAAACAGCTGTTACGAAGCTTAGTAAAATACTAATAATTAAAGTTGTTGCAAATCCTTTAACAGAGCTTGTCCCCCATTGGAATAATACAGCAGCAGCTAATAATGTAGTTAGCTGTGCATCGATAATTGCTGATAAAGACTCCTTCGAGCCTATCTGGAATGCTTGTTTAACCGAATAACCTACTCGTAGCTCTTCACGAATACGCTCCGCTGCTAAAATATTCGCATCAACGGCCATCCCTATACCGAGCACGATAGCTGCAATACCCGGCAGTGTTAACACTGCATTGATCCAATCGAATACAACTAGTACTAGGAAAGTGAAAATAACAAGTGTAATAATAGAAACAAAGCCAGGTAAACGATAGTAGAATAGCATAAATAAGAAAATTATTACTACACCTACAACACCTGCGAAAATTGTACTTTTCAGTGCTTGGTCACCAAATTGTGCACCAACTGAAGTAGAATAAATTTCATTAAGCTTTACAGGAAGTGCCCCAGCATCTAAAATACCTGCTAAATTTTTTGTTTCTTCAACTGTAAAGTTCCCGCTAATCATTACATCTGTTGTATTTAATGTTTGGCTAACTGTCGCTGCAGATGCATAGCGAGGCTTCGCTTTTTGTGATTCAGCTTTATATGAATCAACACCCTCTTCAAAATCTAACCAAACAACGAGTAAATTTTGACCTGCTGGTTTAGCGGCAATTTTACTTGTTATATCAGCAAATTTTTTCGCATCTTTTAATGTTAGCGAAACAATTGGACGATTTTGCTGGTCAAAGGAACCTTTAGCGCCACCTGGCTTTAAATCATTACCATCTAGCAATAAATTGTCATCGACATCACGGAATGTTAAATTTGCAGAAGTAGACAATAATTTACGTGCTGATTCCTGATCTTCGACACCCGCTAATTGCACACGAATACGGTTTTTGTCTTCAACCTGAATACTCGGTTCACTTACCCCGATAGCATTTACACGTTCACCAAGAGCTGTTGCTGTTGCCGACACAACTTCTGGTGTAACTGTTTGTCCCTTTTGTAATTCTTTCACCTCATAAAGAACCTCAAACCCGCCCTGTAAGTCAAGGCCTAGCTTAATGTCCTTTAAGACGCCGCCTACAGTCGTACCGATGGTTGCTGTAAAAATAACCAATAGTAGTACGAATGCAACTATACGACTTTTTAGTTTCATTTATAAATCCTCCTCGAATTGGTGTAAGGCTATTCCTCACACTACAAACAAGTATTAGCAAGTCCTTTTGAAACGTTTATTCCTCCTTTTCCTTTAGAATAATATTGCCTTTGCTTCAAAAAGGTTGCTCTACTTATTTCAATCGTTCATAACGCGCAAATTTATCCCTGTATTTGAATAGGTGTACTCCTCCAAATTTAGAAAAGAATTATTAGGAGGTTTTTGAATAAATATACTTATACAAATAAAAAAAGCGCAACACACTCATTATGAAACACGTTGCGCTTGGTGTCAATTCAACACTTTTAGTATTCTTTTATTATTTGACAAATTTCACACATTCTTCTTAAGTTTTAACCGGACCAAGTAACATTTTTAACTCTTCTGTATTCAATTCTGTAAACCAATCATTACTTTGTAAAAATTCTACTTGATTAAATGATACGATATCGGATGGTGATACTGCAAAAATAGTTGCGATAATTTCATGTAAACGTAATTGATCAATATTTTTTTTTCGCCATTTTTTCTCTACACAATAGCGCCATAGTTCTTCTGCTGTAATAGCATCGTATTGATAATGTTTAAACTCTTCTATCTTACTATCAATTGCAGGACGAATTTTTTCAAATAGTTGCTCATACTGCATACTCATTTTGAATCATCTCCAATCAAAGTTGTATCGTAAGACATGTTTGCATACAAATAGTGTAAATGAATTTTTGTGGCTTGAGAAGGGACGGATGGCATGAGTTCTTTTGTACGGGGTACACTATTTTTAATGTTCGTGATTTTTTTATCAAAACTCTTTGGCTTCTTTTATAGAATGCAATTTATGCGAATCGCTGGTGAAGAGGCAGTCGGCATTTATATGACCGTCTATCCGGCGTTCATTTTCTTCATCTCACTCATTCAACTTGGACTACCTATCGCTGTGGCAAAAATTGTAGCAGAGTTACTAGCAAAGAACAAACGCGAAGGCATCTATGGTGTTATGCGTACGGCTATACTTTGGTCATTTATTGGAATGATCATCTTTATGCCGATTGTTGCACTTACAATACCATATATCTCGACTACACTTTTACATAATGAACAAACAACAATTACGCTTTGGATTGCTCTCTTTGCTGTACCAGTGTCAGTTGGTTCTGGCTTATTGCGCGCTTATTTACAGGGTATTGCGAAAATTACACCAACAGCTTGGGCTCAAATGATTGAGCAAATTATCCGCATTACCTTCATCACATTTACACTGCCTTTTGTAGCTGCTTATGATAACGCTGCCGTTACAGCAGCCTCAGCTATGGGTATTACCCTTCTAGCTGAAGTCGTTGCTTTCTTGTATTTGTGGATGCATTATATTGTCTCAAAGAAAAAATTATTGACACAAAAAAGCAAAATCGAGGCTTATCCTTCCTCTCCAATGTTACGGATTGCCCTTCCTTCTGCTGGAAGCAAGCTGTTTGGATCTTTTACTTGGTTTTTAGAGCCTATCATTTTTTTAAAGGCTTTAACAATGGCAGGATTGACAGCCTCCGCTGCAACAATTTTATATGGGGTTATTTCGGGTGTACTTGTACCACTATTATTATTCCCGGCTTTTGTGTCTGCAGCACTTTCGATCGTTCTTATACCAGCTGTTAGCGACGCCGTTGCACGTCAACATATACCGCTCCTACAGGAACGTATTTCTGTATCATTGCGACTTTCATCATTAGTGGGCTGTGTTGCTGCTACCTACTTTTTCGTTCATGGAGACGACTTAGCTATGAAGCTCTTTCACTTACAAGAAAATCGTGGGTATGTGAAAATATTGGCTCCTATTTTTTATTTTTATTATATACAAAGTCCATTGCACTCTATATTACAAGCAATCGGTGAGGCTCGTGCAGCAATGATGAATTCCATTTATGGTGGTCTTGGTAAACTTTTTGTCATGTTCGTACTTGCTTCTCAGCCAGGGATACAGGAAAAAGGTGCCGTTGTAGCAATTGGCTTTGGCGTTTTATTAACTTCATTTTTGCATATCGCAACAGTAAGACAGCGCAAAAATTTACGTGCTGGCTTTAGAATGTTTGTAGTGCCATATAGCTGCTTTATTGCTGTTTGTGTTACTCAATATTTCCTGATGCAAATAATGCCACTGCCTTTTATTTTAAGTAGCTGTGTAACCTTGTTTTTACTATTTACTTTCTTACTATTTACTAATCAGTTGCGCATTACTGATTTGCGCTACCTTCGTAAGCTGGCCAAGAAAGTTTAAGATTCTTTCAGTTGGATATGAAGCCGATCTTCTTCCCAAACACAAAAAAATACAGTGTCACTATCCGTTATATTATTTTTCGCAAGCTCTGCCATTAACCAATCAGTATCTTTATGCAAGACCTTTAAATGCCTATCCTGAATATCGCCGTCGATAATCAGTGGGTAAACAAATGCCTTTTCATCTTTTTGGTATACGGACAGATTGCCGGAGGGCTCTAGATAGGCATAAGCAATATCTGTAACGGAAGCATTTCCGTTTTCGCGTAGTTGTTGACATAAATCATCTAAATTATAGCGTTGCTTGCGCATTTCACTTTCTAAAATGACACCATCTCTTATAAGTAATACTGGATCACCATCAACTAGATCACGGAACTTTTTATTTTTAAGTGAAATATATGCAGTTATTATTTGAATGAAAAACAATATGATGATTGGTAAAATGACCTTAAATAAAGGACTTTCGAAATCATCAAGTGCAAACGCAGCAACCTCAGCCATTAAAATCGATACAACTAAATCTATTACAGATAATTCGCCGACCTCACGTTTACCCATTAAACGAAAAATTATTAGGATAAACACATATAAAAAGACTGTTCTAAAAATAATCGTTAAATATTCTTCCATACAGTCACCCCCATATTATAAGGTGAGCGTGTACGTTACTTTTTATACAAAAAAGCCTTGTCAAAAATGAATTCTGCATTTTGACAAAGCTATTTATATGGTATAAGGCGTTGTCACTTTTTGGACAACGCCTTCAATACCAATTGTTAGTTATTTACAGTGCGTCCAATTGCCTGACGATCAAATTTTACGCGCACATTGTCTGCGATTTTTAATGTCACAGTTGTGTCCTCAATTGAGTCAATTTCACCATGTAAGCCACCGATTGTAATAACTTTATCTCCACGTTGCAAATTACTCTGCATACTTTGTGTTTCCTGCTGTCTCTTTTTAGCAGGGCGGATTAAAATAAACCACATTGCAACGAACATTAATAATATTGGTGCAAATTGTAGTAATGATGCTGTATTCATAATTCTTCTTGCCCCCTTTCTAATTCTCATTTTTTAGTATAGACTATTCCACCCTAAAAAAGCGATGGACAAGCCCAAAATTTTTCTATATTACTAATATTTTTTCTATGATAGACAATAATTTGCTAGAAATATTCATAAATCACACAAATTCACAGTATGATTTTACTAAAAATTAGAAGTTCTTCGCATTTGGTCCATTAAAGCCGTATTTCTCGAAAAATTCTTCTCGGAAATCACCAAGACGATCTTCACGGATTGCCTCACGCACTTGCTCCATTAGTTTCAATAGGAAGTGTAAGTTATGGTAAGTCGTTAAACGGATTCCAAATGTTTCTTCCGTACGAATTAAATGGCGGATATAGGCGCGTGAATAGTTTTTACATGTATAACAATCACAGTTTGGATCAATTGGACCGAAATCACGTGCATATTTTGCATTTTTAACTACTAAACGGCCTTCAGATGTCATTAATGTGCCATTACGGGCAATACGTGTTGGTAATACACAGTCAAACATATCAATACCACGAATAGCACCATCGATTAATGAGTCAGGTGAACCGACACCCATTAAATAACGTGGTTTATTCGTTGGCATTAATGGTGTTGTAAACTCCAACACTCGGTTCATAACATCCTTAGGCTCACCAACAGATAGTCCTCCAATTGCATAACCTGGGAAATCTAGCTCTACTAATGCTTCTGCAGAACGACGGCGTAACTCCTCGTACTCTCCCCCTTGAATGATACCGAATAGACCTTGGTCTTCTGGACGTTTATGTGCCTCTTTACAACGTTTAGCCCAACGAGTTGTACGGTCTACTGATTGCAGCATGTAGTCATATGTCGCAGGGTAAGGTGGACATTCATCAAAAGCCATCATAATATCTGAGCCTAAATCATTTTGAATTTCCATCGCTTTTTCTGGACTTAAAAACAATTTATCCCCATTCAAATGATTGCGGAAATGAACCCCTTCTTCTTCAATTTTACGGAATTGACTAAGTGAAAACACTTGGAAACCACCTGAATCTGTTAGAATCGGGCGATCCCAGTTCATAAATTTATGCAAGCCACCTGCTTCCTTAACAATATCATTACCTGGTCGTAGCCATAAATGATACGTATTTGACAGAATAATACCTGCATTCATTTCCTTTAATTCCTCAGGTGACATTGTTTTAACAGTTGCTTGTGTACCAACAGGCATAAATGCTGGCGTTTCAAAAGAGCCATGCGGCGTATGCACGATGCCAAGGCGTGCTCCTGTTTGCTTACAAGTATGAAGTAACTCATAACGAATTGCTGGTTGTGTCATTTTATAAAAATTCCTCTCTTATCTAAAGTAAAAACAGTACTCCGATTTTTTTCTTTATTCTCCTTTTGGGCGAATAAACATAGCATCACCAAAGCTAAAGAAACGATATTTGTCTTCTACAGCTTGTTGATATGCACTTAAAATTGTTTCTTTTGTTGCAAGCGTACTTACAAGCATTACTAGAGTAGACTTTGGTAAATGGAAGTTTGTGATTAAACCATCCACAACAGTAAATTCATATCCCGGATAAATAAAAATAGACGTCCAACCTTGTTCTGCTCGAACTTCGCCTCCATATTTAGAGCCGATAGTTTCTAATGTACGTGTTGATGTTGTACCAACCGCAATCACTTTTCCACCATTACTCTTTACTCGGTTTATGATAGATGCGGCTTCTTCCGTTACACTATAAAATTCAGAATGCATTTCGTGATTTTCAATTGAATCTACACTTACAGGACGGAAAGTTCCAAGTCCCACATGTAAAGTGATAAATACAACTTCTACCCCTTTTGCTTTTACTTGCTCTAGTAATTCTTCTGTAAAATGCAAGCCTGCAGTTGGTGCTGCAGCTGAGCCACGCTCTTTTGCATAAACGGTTTGGTAACGATCCTTGTCCTCTAATTTTTCACGAATATATGGAGGTAGTGGCATCTCACCAAGTTGTTCTAAAATTTCATAAAAAATCCCATTATATTTAAACTCAAATGTACGCCCACCATGATCAAGCTCTCCTGTACAAGTAGCTGTCAGTAAGCCATCTCCAAATGTTACAACTGTGCCGACTTTTACACGTTTAGCTGGTTTAACAAGTGTTTCCCATTCATCTGTACCTGCCATTTGCTTTAATAGCAGTACTTCTATATGAGCACCAGTTTCCTCCTTAACGCCCATTAAACGCGCTGGTAAGACTCTTGTATCATTTAACACAAGGCAGTCTCCAGCTTGTAGCTCGTCTAAAATATGAGCAAAATGATGATGCTCAACATTGTTCGAACCTGGTGTCACTACCATTAAACGACTAGCTGTACGATCCAAAAGTGGTGTTTGTGCAATAAGCTCTTCTGGCAATTCAAAATCAAAATCTTCTACACGCATGAAAATACTTCCTTCTTCTAGGTTTGTTGGGGATATTCATATCCAAAATGTTCATAGGCTAAATGTGTTGCCACACGTCCACGTGGCGTCCGTTGTATAAAGCCAATTTGCATCAAATATGGCTCGTACACATCCTCTATCGTTACGCGTTCCTCACCAATAGATGCTGCCAACGTATCTAAGCCTACAGGGCCACCACGGAAGCGCTCAATCATATTGGTCACAAGTTTATGGTCAATATGGTCAAGCCCTCTAGGATCGACTTGTAATAGCTCAAGCCCTTGCTTAGCAAGTCCCTCCGTTATCATACCATCTCCAAGCACCTGTGCATAATCTCGCACTCGTTTAAGTAAACGATTAGCGATACGAGGTGTACCACGTGAGCGTGTCGCCATTTCAAGAGCTGCTACTTGCTCAATATCAACATCAAATAAATGCGCACTACGTATGACAATTTCTGCAAGTGAAGTATGATCATAATACTCCAATCTTAATAATACGCCAAAGCGATCTCTTAATGGTGCTGATAATGCGCCAGCCCTTGTTGTCGCACCAACGAGGGTAAATGGTGGTAAATCAAGCCGTACAGAACGCGCTTCAGGGCCTTTACCAACGACAATATCTAAACAAAAATCCTCCATAGCAGGATAAAGCACCTCTTCTATTGCACGAGGCAGGCGATGTATTTCATCAATGAATAGCACATCCCCTGGCTCTAGTGAGCTTAAAATAGCAGCTAAATCTCCAGGACGTTCGATTGCAGGGCCGCTAGTCATGCGCACATTAACATTCATTTCATTAGCGATGACAGCAGCTAAGGTAGTTTTACCAAGTCCAGGCGGTCCATATAACAGCACATGATCTAAACTTTCCTGACGAAGCTTTGCCGCTTCAATGAAAATTTGTAAGTTCTCCTTTACCTTATGTTGACCAATGTATTGTGCTAATCTTTGTGGACGTAAAGATAATTCAAACTGTTCATCATAGCTACCTGCCTCACTAGCCATCATACGTTCAGACATGTACCTTCCCCCCTTTCACTATTTTAGCTTTAATAGCAATTGTAAAGCTTGTTTCATAAATGCATCTGTTGTTTCAAGCTTGTCGTTTTCTTCGAGCTGTGGACGTATTTTTTCTAATTCTTTTTCTGAATAACCAAGTGCCATTAAGGCAAGAATAGCTTCTTCAAGCTCATGTTTATATGGATTTACACCAAATAACGGTAGCTCATCTTCTGTACTAGGTAGCTCAATAGTATCCAACAACCCGCCAAGTTTACCTTTTAAATCTAGAATCATTTGACGTGCGGTTTTCTTACCCACACCAGGAAACTTCACTAAAAACGATTCATTCTCTCGTTCAATCGCACTGATAACCTGTTGAGGATTCCCTGTAGCTAAAATAGCAAGTGCACCCTTTGGTCCAATGCCTGACACTAAAATAAGTTTACGAAACAGCTCTCTTTGGTCTAAATTTGGAAAGCCATATAACACTTGCGCGTCCTCACGTACATGCAAGTGTACAAATATTTGCTGTTCAAGTGCCGATGTCCGGAACGCAAATGGATTAGGTGTATTCAGCTGCCATCCAATCCCTTGTTGTTCAAGAACGATATATTCAGGAGTTATACGCTTTACTTGTCCTTTTAAATAATCATACATTCTATATTCCCTCACAATCATCGTTTCGATTATAGCATATTGCGAACGAATGCTCGACTATAAGAAATAACACAAGTAGTCGTTCACATACAAAAATGACCGCCGAATGACGGTCATTTCTTTATCATTTTATCAATATCGTACCACAGTTTCGGCCAATATGTGAGAGCTCGTTTTGTAAATGGCACTAAATAATCTAAAAATACAAGCTGTTGATCTAATGGTAAATCTACTGCAAAAAGCCATTCACGCAATAGCTCATTTGGATATTTTAAACGATGTAACTTTCTTTTATCTAAGCGTTTCATCTCTGGTAGTTCTGCAAATACTTTACCAAGGTCATAATCTACAGCTGGCAATACACGATGTAACCATAAAATATATTCATCATCCGCTTCTCCAAGGTGAGCCAAATCAAAATCAATTAAACGTAATTTTCCGTCTGAGCACCATAAAAAATTATGATGTACGACATCTCCATGTAAAAGCGTTATTTCTTTTTCATGTACATCTTCCTGAGCGATAAGCTGTAAAGATTTCTCACTATAATGTACAATTTGATCTATTTCTTCTTTTGTTAAAAATGCACGAAATTCATTCCGTCTGCTTTTAAAACGCATATGACGCATTTGCCATTTTAAAAGCTGTGAATAGGTATGCAAGCCCGACACCCGCTGCCAAGCAATTTTTTTATGTGTATCATGTAACGTATTTAATAATTTGAGTGATTCCTTCCGATCCTTTTTATATGCAAAATTAGCACTATGACTTCCTTCTTGCCAATCTTGCACGAGTAAATACTCATCATCACTTTTCATTAAAGGTAAGATCAGCGAGGGTTCCAGATGTCCAAGCTGTCGATGAATAGCCCTCACCTTTTCAGCTATTTCTATTTGCTTTGCTCGCTTCACAAAATAATTATTGGATTGATATTTATACTTCCAAATATTCGACTTTACTTCTTCAATAATATACGCTTTTTTACCATCGATAAGGCGTCATCCCGCCTGGATAAAAGTGCGGTGACATCCATGATCCTACCGAAGAATGTGGCATATGGCAATGTGATGGACATGGCGGTGGGCATGGTGGCGGACAGAAACATTGGTCCATTTGCCAAGTCGGCATCATGACTGGTTGTGCATTACAACCACATGGCTGTTCCATTTCCGGCATCATTGCCGGCATTGTCTGATATTCGGGATTCATAGGGAAGAATGGAGATGTACTAGATTCTAAGAACTCCCCAGCAACTTTTTCGCATGGCTCACATGATGTTGGTTGCTCCGGCATTGTATATGCCTCAACTTGCGGTTCCATATGCATTGGCATCTGCATTGGCCACCACATATGATGATGCACTGGTTGATGACAGCTTGCACAATGTGGTACTGCTGGCATTTGTGGCATGATAAAAATCGGTTGCGGCATCTGCATTGGCATTGGTGGTGGCGCCTCCGGTTGGGCTACAGGCTGTGGTGGTGGTTGAATTTGAATTGGAGATACAGTTTGATTTTGTTCTACATTTGGCATGACAACGTTTTGATTCCAGCTAAGCTCAACAGGCGCTGGCTGAGGCATCGGCATTGGCATCGGATAAGGAATTGGAATCATCTGTGGTTCTGGCATTGGTGGTGGTGGTACAATAATTGGCGGTGGCATTGGTCTTTGAACCTCTTTTTCTTTAACGTGCTTTGTAGGTGACTCTTTGTGCATATGTTCCTTATGCCCCTCTTTATGTGATTCCCTATGTCCTTCTCTATGTCCTCCCTCTCTATGTCCTTCTCTATGCATTCCCCAATCTGTTTCTCGATGATGTTCTCTATGTGGTTCTTTGTTTATTTTTTCAGGTAGGATAATTTCCATGCCCGGTACAATATAATCTGGATTAGCAAGATGGGCATTAAGCCGTTTTAAATCTTCAAACGAAACGCCATACTCTTTCGCAATCTTCCACAACGTATCTCCCTTTTGTACAATATGAATACGCAATTTTTTCCTCCCTTCCTCTCTTCGTATCATATGTTCAATGTTTCATTTGGATACAAAAATTTCATGCATGTTGGAAATGCTTCATGGTACACTAGTTTTTAAGGAAAACTGCTTCCTTTATTACAAGCAGAGGTGATCTCTTATGAAAAAAATGTTAGGCGAAGAACGCCGACTGCAACTTCTTGCACAACTAAAAAAAAGCACAACACCTATTACAGGGACCGACCTAGCTAAATTCGCTAATGTTTCTAGACAAGTCATTGTCAATGATATGACATTATTAAAGGCTAGAAATGAACCTATTATTGCAACTAGCCAAGGATATCTTTATATGCATCAAGAACAATTACAGCAAACTGTTGAACGTACAATTCCTTGCTTCCACACTGCAGAGGATGCAGAAGATGAACTTATAACAATAGTTGATTGCGGTGGTACAATAAAAAATGTTATCGTTGAACATCCAATTTATGGGGAAATTACCGCATCCATTATGGTCGCTAACCGTCATGAGATAAAAAAATTTATTCAACGTGTCAACGAAACACAGGCAAGTTATTTATCCGAACTAACAGGTGGTACGCATCTTCATGTTATTTCTGCTCCTTCTGTTGAAATTTTAGATTTAATTGAGCTTACTTTACAAAAAAAGGGCTATTTAGTTGTAGATCAATAATTGAACAAGTTAATCAATAACGTAGAAATTCAAATAATTGATTATAGCTGCTAGCCTTCACGGGGACTAGCGGCTTTTTTTGTTCGTGGGTATATAAAGATTAAAAATCTTCTTTAACATTTCTTGCGTTACTATCATACGCAAACGTTTAGGATATTTTTAGAAATATTCACTTTGAAATTATGATTTATAGTTATTTCATTTGTTCCTTATTTATGGCCGATCTTCAAGAATTGGTAGTGAAATTTGCTATAGCATCTGGCCGTGTATATTAGTTGATTGGAGTGGCAACTGGGCGATAAGCATCACAAATGAGACACTGCATCGTAGACGAAGCAGCTTCATTACTGTTTCAATTTCGTTAAAAAAGCTATCCACTTTAATTGGATAGCTTCAGAGTTAGAGAAATCTTTTTAGTTGTGAAGGTGTTGGCAACAAACATATTTCTTTTCGACCGAAAAGACGATATCTATTTTTAGCAAACATTCGATATATTATATTTCGTATAGATGGAGGAATAAGGATGAAAATATAGCAGACAGGCCAAAAGCTATCTAATCTCCTACAGATTTTAAGTGCTGCTGTGGATTCAAAATATACCTTTCCATGCTCAATTAACATGACACTATCAATATTTTCTGGTACCTCGTATTGTGCAATTAATGCCTGCCCTGCATCACTTTGAATAGCAGCAAATTGAAAATATGCTGCCTGATCGTATTTGATAATAAATTGCACACTACTATCACAAAAATTGCACACTCCGTCAAACAAAATAATGCCACCCACAATGTTTCCTCCTAGCCAAGGCGAAATTGATTATTCGTCCGATGTTAGATAAGTAAAGTATGTACCAAGCGACTTCACCTTGCAACCAAGTGCAGCTAATTCTTCCATAGCCCCACGCATCATAGGCTCTTTTTCATCTGCCAATACATCAATCATAAAGAAATAATCACCTAAGCCCGTTTTTAATGGTCTTGATTCTATCTTACTTAAGTTCAGCTGTCGCCATGCAAATACTGATAATACTTGATGTAATGCCCCTGAACGGTCCATTGGCAATGTAATCATGAAAGTAGTCTTTGCCTGTCCATTTGATAATTCTTGTGGTAATCGTATATTTTGCTTAGATAATACGAAGAAACGTGTATGATTAAAATGGAAATCATGAATATTAGATTGTACAATTTCTAAGCCATATTTATCTGCCGCTGCTGCATTACCAACTGCCGCGATACACTCGTTTGGATTTTCTGATACAAATTTGGCAGCTGCTGCTGTTGATGTCGTTTGATGTAAAGGTACATGGCTGAAACGATAAAATAAGTATTTATGACATTGGGCTAGTGCATGAGGATGTGAATAAACCCCTGTAATCGCCTCCCAATTGTCCTTCTGCGATTTATTGACCATTAAGTGTTGCTGTATCTTTAATTGAAGCTCACCTGTAACATATAAGGTCGCCTCATGGAATAAATAATCGAGCGTTAACGATACAGAGCCTTCTAAAGCATTTTCCAGTGGTACAACTGCTAAATCTACCTTCCCCTTTGCTACTGCCTCGATACATTCTGGAATTGTAGCACAAGGGACAAGCCACTCATTCGGAAAGGTTGCCTTTGTTGCTAAGTATGTAAATGATGCCTCTGGTCCTAAGTATCCTATTCGTTTTTCCCATTGTTGCTCTGTCATTACATTTACCTCCTGTTTAAGGTTTGATTTTATCGGCTCGTCACCATAACGTGGGGTTGATTTTCGTTTTGACTGCGCGCTTTGGTGCTTTCGCACAGATAAAAATTGTCGCTGTCGCGCAGAGCAAAGCTTCCTGGTGCGTCCAGTCTTCAAATGTTATCCTCAACTTTTTGATAATGAGCCTCTTAAATTTCACTAATGCAAAGATTTAGAATTTTTAATACCCAAAATCATATATTTCTACATAAAATTTTAGGCAAAGGCATAATGTGAAGCAATGCTCTCAGCGATTGCCACTCCTCATATGGAACTTTTTGTGATAGTCTTTATCTTTTGTTATAGAATAAGGAGCTGTCCCATGAAGCGATTATTTCATCACACGGGACTGCTCCTTTTGAGCTTATTTACATTCTGTCAAAAAATCAAGCTTGCTTTCAGTCATTACAATGCACCAGAACTAATTACTTCCGCTGATTCTACAAAATCTAAGCGTTTGAGTTGCTGTATTAAATCATCAAGTTCACAGGTCATACTAGTTACATCTAATGACAATGTAACATTAGCACGTCCTTGAATCGGTATTGTTTGATGGATAGTTAGTACATTGCAATGTGTAATTGTCACTGTTTCTAAAAGCTTTGCAAGTGTTCCTTTACGGTCCTGAAGCTGTACAAAGACTGTTAAAATGCGTTCCTGCACAATTGAATGAAAAGGAAATACAGCATCACGATATTTGTAAAACGCACTACGCGATAAATCCACCTGCTTTACCGCATCCCAAATGGAAGATACCGAACCACTCGAAAGTAAGTGTTTCGCCTCCAAAGTTTTTTGCATAGCATCCGTTAAAACATCTTCACGAACTAAATAATATCGCTGATTCGCAACATTCTTCATACGCTTCCCCCTAAAACTCTTGTCTTAATCGACAAATTCAAATTCAAACTCTTGTAGACGAACTATATCGCCATCTTGCGCTCCACGTTCGCGTAGAGCTTCATCCACACCCATTGCACGTAATTGACGAGCAAAACGGCGAATACCATCTTCACGGCTAAAGTCAGTCATTTTAAATAGGCGCTCAATTGCGTAACCACTAATAATAAATGTACCATCATCATCACGAGTAATTTCGAAATCTTCACCTTTTGCTTCATGTTTATACATTACCGTTGCGTCAGATTGCTCTTCTAAATCATCATATAGAAGGAATTCAGGCGTTACTTCAAGTAAATCGGCAATAGCAAATAGTAACTCTTTTAAACCTTGACGTGAAATAGCTGAAATTGGGAAAATTTGAACGTCTTCTCCCACTTTTTTGCGGAACTCCTCTAAGTTTTCTTCTGCACCTGGCATGTCCATTTTGTTGGCAACAATAATTTGAGGACGCTCTGTTAAACGAAGATTATATTGCTTTAACTCTTCATTTATCGTTAAATAATCCTCGTACGGATCGCGGCCTTCCATTCCTGACATATCAATAACATGGACAATAACACGTGTACGTTCAATATGTCGTAAAAACTGATGGCCTAGGCCTACCCCTTGGTGTGCTCCTTCAATAAGACCAGGTAAATCAGCCATAGCGAAGCTTCGATGATCATCTGTTTCAATCATCCCTAAATTTGGGACAATTGTTGTAAAATGATATGCACCAATCTTTGGCTTCGCAGCAGAAACAACAGATAAAAGCGTTGATTTACCAACACTTGGGAAACCTACTAATCCTACATCTGCTAAAACTTTTAACTCTAATATAACATTTAATTCTTGTCCTGGCTCACCTTTTTCAGAAAGTTCTGGTGCTGGGTTTGCCGGTGTTGCGAAGCGTGAATTTCCTCGTCCACCTCGGCCAGCTTTTGCGATAATCGCTTGTTGACCGTGCTCGACTAAATCGGCAATAACAGCGCCTGTTTCTTCATTCATTACGACTGTGCCTGGTGGTACTTTAACGATTAAATCGTCTGCACGTTTACCATGCATTCCTTTACTCATACCATGCTCACCACGGTCAGCTTTAAAATGGCGTTTATAGCGGAAATCCATTAATGTACGTAAGCCCTCTTCAACTTCAAATACTACGTTACCACCATGGCCGCCGTCACCACCAGCTGGACCACCATTCGGTACATATTTTTCTCGGCGGAAGGCAACCATTCCATCCCCGCCGTCGCCACCTTTTACATAAATCTTAACGTGATCGACAAACATTTAGTTCACTCCCTATTTGCTTTCAAGACATATTGCCAGCACGAATTCGTCTGTTCAATTGTTTGAATGTCTAATTGTTTCAAACCTTTTTCGGTGAATGCATCAGCACTCCATAGCCCATTTAACGTGAATGTCACGGCAAATGTATGATCGTCAACACGTACATCGAGCAGCAAGCTCTGCTCTGTAAATGGATCTAATGTATCATAAACATGCATAACTGTTTTGTTTAAGTAATCTACAACTGCCGAATCAATAGTATTTGTGACAGGCTTTTTTATCTCACCGCTTAACTTCATTGGTAATGAAGGGTAGCGCCAGCCTGCTGTTTGTATCCATTCTATTGTTTGGGGTAATTGTAGACGATTAAGGATAGAAAATACTTGTAATTGCTCTGAATACTCTTTAATAAGTTTTTTTGTTTCATCAATTCTACCTAAATCTAAATTCATGCGAATAAGCTGTAGCTGATTCACATAATCATGATTTGCAAAACGTAATACTTCACTAATGGTTAGTGATTGATTGTTCATCCCATTCACTCCAATAAAGTTATCTTTACTAGTATAACAAGTTTTGCTTTATTTTTCCCTTAAATCTTCATTGAAATTTAGCCAAAAAAGGACTGCAATAAATGCAGTCCTCCGCTTTATGTTATCTTTTTAAAAGATTAAGCTTCTTGTGATGCTGGGTATACAGATACTTGTTTGCGATCGCGACCTAGACGTTCGAATTTAACAACGCCGTCAACTTTAGCAAATAGTGTATCGTCACCACCACGACCTACGTTTGTACCTGGGTAAATTTTTGTACCGCGTTGACGGTAAAGAATTGATCCACCAGTTACGAATTGGCCATCAGCACGTTTAGCACCAAGACGTTTTGACTCAGAGTCACGTCCGTTTTTTGTAGAACCTACACCTTTTTTAGATGCGAAAAGTTGAAGGTCTAATGCTAATAATAATTTCATCGTGTTCCACCTCCTACTTGGTTGTAGTTGATTTGGATGTATTGTCCGTAATTTTGCACCATCGAATACACTTGGGCAGTCATTACTTGGACAATTAACTGTAGTTTTGCATCAATCTCAGGCTCTAATTCTGATGGTAAGTTTACCTTAAGATAGCCCCCACCTTCAGCAGCTTGTTCGATTTCTGGCTGTAATTGTAATAGTGCATAAATAGCATTTACTGTACCTATGGCAATTGTAGATGCTCCAGCGCATACTAAATCTTTACCAGATTCATCGTATTCAGCATGTCCTGAAAATTCAAATGCTGACACATGTCTATTTTCATCGTGATGAATCGTAACTTGTATCATTCGCTACACCTCACAATTAAGCGTTGATAGCTTCAACAACTAATTTAGTGTAAGGTTGACGGTGACCTTGTTTACGACGGTAGTTCTTTTTAGCTTTCAATTTGAAAACAACGATTTTTTTCGCACGGCCTTCTTTAACAACTTTCGCTGTTACAGTAGCACCTTCTACGAATGGAGCTCCAACTTTAACGTTTTCGCCACCAACGAATAAAACTTTATCGAAAGTTACAACCTCGTCAGCTTCTACACCTAATTTTTCAACATAGATTTCTTGACCAGCTTCTACTTTGATTTGTTTACCACCAGTTTCAATAATTGCGTACATTTTACTGCACCTCCTCATAGACTCAGACTCGCCTGTTTATAAAGGTGATCATATGATACTTAAACCTTCCCAGTGCGGTTGCAGTAGCACAGGTGCTACAAACAATAACATTAAAATATTACCACACGTTTTTTTTTAAGTCAATCTATTCATTACATATTTCTCAAATGCTAAACGATATTTTCGATAATTCCATTCCTTTAACA
Organism: Lysinibacillus sp. NPDC058147; assembly: GCF_042884205.1. Classification (NCBI taxonomy): domain Bacteria; kingdom Bacillati; phylum Bacillota; class Bacilli; order Caryophanales; family Bacillaceae; genus Lysinibacillus; species Lysinibacillus sp. NPDC058147. The sequence continues at coordinate 371,076 of NZ_JBHVUJ010000001.1, read as the reverse complement.
CTTGAAGCCATATAAATAAACATAGAATTGCTAAAAAAATAGATTGTGGAAGGTAACATAAAGTTATCATAAATAGTATAAAAGCAATTATAAGAGAAAGCCAGTAGTAATATTCAAACGCACGGACATTAGGATAGAATAAAAATAAGCACGCCGAAAATATTCTGCCTCCGTCCAACGGAATAATCGGTATAACATTAATAACTAATAGCACAAGTTGCACATTAATAAGCTTATTGGCAAGCAGTTCTGGCATAAAAAAAGCGAGGCCAATCCCTAACATTGTAGCGATTGGTCCCCCTAAGGCAATCCAAAGGAGTGACGTTGCAGGCACAACCGCTGGATTTTCAAATTCTATTTCCCCTCCGTAAGGTGTAATAACGCATGATTTTACCTTAACACCACAAAGCATGGCCATTAACAAATGACCAACTTCATGCCATAATAACGAAGATAAAATAATGGCGTAATAAGCAATTTGGCCAGTAAAAATCATTAAAAATACAAGAGGGATACATAGAAGATGCAGTTTAATTTTCATTGGACGCCGCTGTTTCAAGCCACTGTACAATCTGCTCTAAACTATATTGTGTCTTATCTTTTTCAATCGAAATATAGAGTTGTCCCGCCTCTTTCATGCCGATTAAATCATTTGCCTGCACTGTTGTATATGGAAGTTGTGCTAAACTATCCAGCATACCATAGGATACTGTTGTACCATCATCATAGCTTATCGTCATTGTTTTACCAGTATCTTTTGTATAACCTGTAAAAACGACGAGACCATTCTTTCCCGCATAAACAGGTAAGCCCATGTCATATTGCAATAAAAAACCTTCCTTTAAAACTTGTGCATTGGCAAATGATAATAATTCAGTTTGCCCAACATCGCTCGATACCAAAATTGTTGTATCCTCTTTATTTAACCAACTTTGCCCTAGCTCACTTAAATAGGTTAAATCTGCTGATGTTGTAACTAGTTTTCGTACTGGTGTTTCCAATACACCTTGATCCTCTAAACGAATTACGAGCATAATTGCAGCCACAAGCAGTATTGTGACCAACCATTTCCATATCTTAAACAAGCCCTCATCCTTTTTTCACACTATATGAGATTGCATGTCCATTCATGCACAAGAAAAAAACCTTCTCGTACAAATGCACGAAAAGGCTGATAATTATTTTGAAAATAACGCTTTTAGTTTTGAAAATACACCTTTATGTTCATCTTCAATTGCCATAAGTGGCACAGACTCTCCAAGTATTCGACGGGCAATATTACGATAGCCTAAAGATGCTTTATTAGAAGGATCCATTACTACTGGTTCACCTTTATTGGATGATGAAATAACTCCTTCATTATCGACGATGATCCCTAATAAATCGATAGACAAATGTGTTGTAATTTCATTCACATCCAACGTATCACCGCTTTTCATCATATGCTGGCGAATGCGGTTAATGATTAGTTTAGGTGCAGAAATTTCTTCCTGTTCAAGTAAGCCGATAATTCGATCTGCATCACGCACAGCAGAGATTTCTGGCGTTGTTACAACAATTGCATGATCTGCACCAGCAACAGCATTGCGATACCCTTGTTCAATACCCGCTGGACAGTCTATTAAAACATAATCATAGTCTCTTTTTAATTCTTCTACTAAGTTTTTCATTTGCTCAGGTTTAACAGCATTTTTATCTGTCGTTTGAGCTGCAGGTAATAAAAATAATTTCTCATCTACACGTTTATCTTTGATTAACGCTTGATGAATCTTACAGCGCCCTTCAACAACATCAACTAAGTCATAGATAATTCGATTCTCAAGACCTAAAATTACATCTAAATTACGCAGGCCAATATCAGTATCTACTAAACATACTTTTTTACCTTGTAGAGCCAATGCAGTCCCCAGGTTAGCCGTTGTCGTCGTTTTACCGACACCGCCTTTACCTGAAGTTATGACGATCGCTTCTCCCACACTAGCTACCTCCCTTAGACACATTTAACAATGGTCGAATATTTTTTAACGCTTGAATTTGATCGTACGTAATACGCCCATCATAGCCAATAAATGCACAAGTCATCTCTTCCTGATTAATTACTTTTACATGTTCGTCTGACATTACCTGAACCTGATCAGCAATCATGATATGAGTGGCTTCAAAACGAGATGCTGCGATGATCGCTTCCTTATTACCATGAACACCAGCATGCGCAATTCCTTTAAGTTTACCTAGGACATACACATTGCCACCCGCTTCTACACGTCCGTTCGGATTGACATTCCCTACGATAATAATATCTCCTGTCGAACGCAGAACTTGCCCCGATCTGACCACACCTATATATGTATCTTGTTGACTTTCAATCCTTTTCTGGTTGCTCTCATGGACAGTCAGTACTTCACTTTGCACCTTTGAAACGATTAGTTGCTCAGTTTCTTGAACAATTTTAATAAGCTCTTTGATTTGTTCATCAGAACAGTATCGATAGCCCAAATATAATTGTACATCTACTTTGCTATCGATACCGCTCTCTGAAACTTTCTTTTTCAGCTCTTCTACTAAATCGACATACGCACATTGATCGTCTAAACGAAGAACAAATCCATCCTTTGTTCCCTTCATATTAACTAACTGTTTTTTCATGAATGCCTCACCCCACGTTGCTCTTTGTTAAGAAACTTCACGTGCTCTCTGTAAGACACGCGCATTAATTAGATACTTGAAGGCCCAACCAAGAATCATTAAAAATAGTGCATTAGCAATGATCGTTGGCAGTAGTCGTGAAAGTAAGAATTCCGATAATGGAATCGTTGTAAAGTCGATAAGATAGAAGAATTGATAGAGTATAAATTCTAAAATTGCTACTAAAACAACTGAAATCGTCGTTGTCACAACTAAGTGCTGATGAATAACTTTCACAATAGATCCTGCTAAAAAACAAATAAGCGGAAACAGTACTGAGTATAATCCAATAATATCAATGTAAAACACATCATACAAGACACCAAAAAAAAGTCCATACATTACCGCTCGTTGACGGCTGTAATAAATGGATATAAATATTAAATATAAGATTAAAAATCTCGGAACTAAATAATAAATTTGCCCTTTCACTTCAATTGGTGAAAGCATAGCAAACTCTGGTTCTAGTAAAAATAGTAATACTGCCACAGTAGGGATGAGAAACCGAACCATTATTCCGCCTCCTCTTTACCCTTTTGTGGATGTGTTAAATCCTCGTTAGATGTATTACCATCGGATCCATCTATCACAGTAGCGGAACGTTTAGCAATAATAACATAGTCTAAAATTGAAAAATCAGCAGATGGTTTTACATAGGCCATTTTTGTTAAGCCAAAATCATCTGTACTTACTTCAGTTATTTCTCCGATTGGCACATTTTTAGGGAAAATACCACCAAGTCCTGATGAAACTACTTGCTGACCTTTTTTAACTGTTAAACTTGAATCGATTCGCTTCATAATGAGTTCATTTCGCTCTTTATCATAGCCCTCGATTAAACCGTATGCTTGTTTATCTCCTTGAACCATCGCAGAAACACGATAATTTGGATTATTTGTATATAAAAGCTCTACCTCAGAGGTGAAAGGTGTCACTAAAGTAACTTTACCGACTAACCCTTTCGCTGTCATAACTGCCATATTTTTCTCTACACCGTGTGAAGACCCTTTATCTAAAATAATTTTTTCTTCCCACTGATCAGGATTTCTAGCGATAACTGTGGCATGAATCGGATCATATGCTTTTAAGCTTTCCGATTTGTCCATGAGCTCTTGAAACTTTTTAATATCAGATTTCAAGTCCGATGCCTCAGCCTGTACAGCTGCAAATTCTTCTAAGCGTGCTTTTAAGCGTTTATTTTCTTCGTACGTGTTTAAGAGGGAATCAATACTATTAAAAACACCAGTAATATAATTCGCCGGCTTCGCAACAATAGATTGTGCGACGCCGACAGTGTCTTTAATAATTTGCTCTGGTAAAGTTGCTTTCGTCCGCTCACGTAATGAGAAGCTAATCAATGCCACAAGAAAAACCATGCCCACGAGTAGCAAAATTAATTTCTTATTGAAAAAAAACTGTGGCATTGCCTAAACCTCCTTAACCTTTAACTTGTTGTTGACGAATTAAATCAATATGTTCTAGAGCCTTACCTGTACCAATAGCAACACAGTCTAGTGGATCTTCTGCGATAAATACTGGCATATTAGTTTCTTGGCTAATAACTTTGTCTAAATTCGTTAATAGCGCTCCACCACCTGTTAGTACAATTCCGCGCTCCATTACGTCTGCAGATAATTCAGGAGGTGTTTGTTCAAGCGTTTTTCGAACACCATCAATAATAGATGATACCGCTTCACGTAAAGATTCAGAAATTTCTTGTGAAGAAATTTCGATTGTTTTAGGTAAACCTGTTAAAAGGTCGCGTCCTCTAATTTCCATTTTTTCTTCTGGACCTTCAGCCAACGCTGTACCAATTTCCATTTTCACTGCTTCCGCAGTACGTTCACCAATTGTTAAGTTATATGTTTTACGAATATACGAAATGATAGATTGGTCCATTGCATCCCCGCCAACACGCACGGATTCACTTGTTACAATACCACCTAATGAAATAACAGCTACCTCTGTTGTACCACCACCGATATCAACAACCATTGACCCTGTTGGATCCCATACTGGTAAGTTCGAACCGATTGCTGCTGCAAATGGCTCTTCAATTGTAAATGCTTCTTTAGCACCTGCTTGGCGAGCAGCATCAATAACCGCACGTTGTTCAACCGATGTAATACCGTAAGGTACACAAATCATAACATTCGGCTTTTTCCAATTACCACCAGAGTTTTTACAAGCTTCTTTTAAATAGTATTCTATCATTGCTGTAGTAATATCAAAATCAGCAATAACGCCATCTTTCATAGGACGAATTGCTACGATTGAGCCAGGTGTACGACCAATCATATTTTTCGCATCATTACCAACTGCAACGATATCTCCAGTTTTTGTATTTTTTGCTACAACTGAAGGTTCGCGTAAAACGATTCCCTTCCCTTTAATAAACACTAATGTATTCGCTGTGCCAAGGTCAATCCCGACATCTTTACTTCCTAATCCAAACAATTTGTGTACTCCCTTTCTATTTAAGCCATACTTTCGTTGACATCTACTACACTCAGGTGTGTTTACACCCTAAGTCTCTATCTTCATTCACTCAGTGTTAGACACCTACTGAAAAAAAACTACACACTCATTTATCTCACACCTGTAGGAGTGAGAGTCTTTTTCTGAATAAAAATAAAATCATACCGTTCATTATAACGGAAAAACGTAAGAATTTGTAGTGCCACATACCTCTTCTCACGGAAAAGATACTATTTTAATTCCCTCATAAACAAAAATAGTACGTATAGATTAGCATATAATTTTTATTCTTGTAAGACAACGTGTAATAGGCTACCAATTTTTGTGAATATTATAGACATTTCTACGAATACAATAACGTTTTCTATAAAAAAAGGTTCGCTTTTATTTTTGGCATTTCGCAAAAAAATACAAAAATATTTATTTTTAAAATAATAATACGATGTGATTTTCACTAAATTTTAGAAACAAGGAACACTATGAGGCTTCACGGTACGATTCAGCAACTGTCTTTACAATTCTAAATCGTATAAATACTTCTTGGATCGTCACCAACACGTGTGGTTGATTTCCGTTCCGACTGGGTGCTTTGTTGTTGCTGACGCTACGTTAGTACTACGCTTTCGCACAGAAAACATTCCGCTTCGCTGCAGGGTCTCGGGCCAACAGATGTTTTTTGCGCGAAAGCGTAGCGTCAGCAGCACCGAAGTTGGTCACGAAGGCGTTATCACAGGATGTGATGGTTTTAGCCTTCATTCCTCTATTGCTAATCCTCAAGGAGTCGCCCAGTCGGAACGAAGATCAACTTATTTACATAGTAGACGTTTTAACAAAATCATCCACAACTTTTGGTGATGAACTTGATACTCAACAAACCCTAAAGATTTCCATAAAAAAACTCTGCAAAATATTGCAGAGATCAATTGTGCCACGGCATAAATTGTCCGGAGGCTTTAGGCCAACAGATGTTTTTTGCGTGAAAGCGTAGCGTCAGCAGCACGATGTTTTTTGCGCGAAAGCGTAGCGTCAGCAGCACGATGTTTTTTGCGCGAAAGCGTAGCGTCAGCAGCACGATGTTTTTTTGCGCGAAAGCGTAGCGTCAGCAGCACGATGTTTTTTTGCGCGAAAGCGTAGCGTCAGCAGCACGATGTTGGTCACTCAGCGTTTTCACAGGATGTGAAGTTCTTAGCCTGAGTTCCTCTTTTCAGCGGATGTTGGGCACCCGCTGAATGAAGTTAAAAATATCCTTTTTCTTTCAGACTAATAAACTGATGATCACCGATGATGAGATGATCGATTAAATCAATTCCTATAATATAACCAGCCTCTAAAATTCTTCTCGTCACTTCTATATCCTCATCACTAGGTGTTGGAACGCCGCTAGGATGATTATGTGCACAAATAATAGAAGCCGCAGATCTTTTTACAGCCTCACGGTATATCTCCCTAGGATGCACAATCGAAGCATTGAGACTGCCTATAAAAATCGTCTGTCTATGAATAATTTGATTTTTTACGTTTAGAAAAAGAACTACGAAATGTTCCTGGTTCAGTGAAGTCATATCAGGCATTAAATATGCAGCGGCATCTTGAGGTGAACGAATCGTATATTTTTCATCGCTATGTTTCTGTGCGAGACGTCTACCGAGTTCAATTGCAGCTAATAATTGAATGGCTTTAACCTCACCAATCCCTCTAATAGCAACCATTTCCTCTATTGTTGCATGTTTCAAATGATGTAAACGCTCAAAAACACTTAGCACACGATTTGCAAGTACAAGAACAGACTCTTCTTTAGTGCCTGTCCTTAATAAAATAGCCAGCAACTCCTGATTCGATAAACTCATAGCTCCTTGTCTTCGTAGTCTTTCACGAGGTCGATCCTCTATATTAACGTCTCGTATCATCGTCCTTGGTAAAACATCATTTAGCAAAAAAGCCTCACTCCTTCGCAAATTGGATAATATTGAGAGCTACCAATTGCGTAAACAAAGTTGCAAGTGGTAAGCCGACAACATTGTTATAATCTCCTTCAATTCGTTTTACTAGAAGGGTTCCTGCAGTTTGAATGCCATACCCACCTGCTTTATCAAATGGATCTCCCGAATCTACATATGCTTCGATGAGCTCCTGCGATAAATGATGAAAGACAACATTTGTCTCTTCAACAAATGTAGTTTCATTGCCGTTAGGCTCAATAATGGCAACAGCTGTCATGACCGCATGACACTTACCTGATAAACGTAATAAGTGAGAAATTGCCTCCTCACGATTTTTTGGTTTGTGGAGTAGCTCATCATCATAAACAACAATAGTATCCGCTCCAATAATTGTTGCATTTGGAGCTTTATTCGCCACATCACGTGTTTTTAATAGAGCTACACCTTTTACATAATCTTGCATTGTAGTTGCCCGGACGCTTGTCTCTTCTACTTCACTAGTTATTATATCGAATGGAAGTGATAGCATGGAAAGTAATTCCTTCCGTCTTGGTGAAGCAGAAGCAAGCACTAGCTTGTGATTTGTTTTAAACATTATCTGACCATTCCTCCTTATAGTTATCATAACGGAGAATTTAGTATTTGAAAATTTTCTAAAAATCAAGATAATGCTTATTTCACTATCTTTTGTGCTTAAAATTTCACTTGAAGACAAGCATTTTTCGATTTGTAATGGGCAAAAACTTGTAAGCGAACAATGCTAATATCGGTTGAAATAGACGAGGCTGCCGTTCCAATAGATTGCCAATCAGCAGGCAGTGTAGAATCCTTTGAGTTATCCTTAAATTTTAATTTTGTTGCATTTTTGTCAGCTAGCACAGATGGAAGCTCCGCAATCGTTGCCTCCTTACAACTGTCACCGCTCAAAGTAAATGCTTTTTTAAATGTTGCAGGATCTTTTAAAAAGACAAGCTGACTTTCATCTGTTACCATACTTGTCCAAACATAAAATTTCCCATCAACCTCTACAACGGCACTTTCTTTTAATGAAGGATGTTCAGATACAAACGAGCTCGCACTTTCATAATTTGAATAGACCCCTGCTTGACTTGCAAAAAACATAGGTCCGTTCGTTGCTCCTCCCGCTGTTGGAATTGTTTCTCCATCTGTATTGCCTTTGTTACTATTCTTGGCTACCTCATTACTATCATTTTTTAAAGATAATTGGGTGCTTGCTTGAAGAATACCTAAAAAAATGGCTACACCAAAAAGTCCGACTATTCCTCCAATAACCATCGCTCGAAATATTTGTTTTTTCATCACATGACTGACAATTTTCATTCGACCATCACCTCTTTCTCCAACGTATCAAAGTAAATTTAGAAAAGACGATATTGTTACAATATGATATATAAGTATATGTATAAAAGGATGTGTAAATGCGAATTTACTACATTTTGATTTAATAGTTATTTTCGAAGTTTTACTGCAAAATTAAATATTTTTGTAACGAAATATTTACTATAACAAAAAAGAGATGGATTCTTTACTTAACTCTTTTGTATCTCTATCAGAGAGCAATTTTGCTGAGGGAGTAATAGAAAGGAAATAGAAATATTATTTAATGACAAATAATCGTTTTTGAGATGATATGATGGGCAAACAAAAACTGTTGGATTTCAAGAAGGAATGAAAATATATTTAGAAAAGTGCTTTAGGAAATCAAAGAGAGAAAACGCAAAAATTAATTATAATTTACCTAACTGATTCGGAGGAATTCTTATCATCGTATAAAAAAATCAGGACTCATTTTTTAATGAGTACCTGATTCTTTACTGTAAAATATATTGTTCGCCCAATTATATGTTAAATATTTTTTAATCCGCTACGTACTTCAGTTAATAAATACAACGAACCCGAAACAATAGTCCTCGATTTGCTTTCTGACTGCAGTTTTAAAAATTGCACATAATTTTCTAATACTGTTTTATGAGAGGCGTTGGACAGTTCAAGCATGTTGTGAGCAGCCATCGCACGGGGATTATCGAAATCAACAAAGTAAAAATTATCACTTACCTGCTCAAATAGTTGCAAAATCTCTTCTACAGCCTTATCAGCAAGAATACCAATTACAAAAGTAATCTGCTCTCCCGGGAATTCCTGCTTAATCGTTTCTATTAATTTCTCAGCACTCGCTGGATTATGCGCACCGTCTAAATAAATATAAGGCATAATTTCTTCAAAACGTCCTAAAATAGTCGCGTTTTTCACAGCTTTTTGAACAGCATCTTTACTAACTTGTAACTCTAATGCGGTTGCCACTTCAAAAAAGGCTGTAATAGCTAGTGCCATATTATTCGCCTGATGTGCCCCCTTCATTGTGCGTATAAGCTTTGTTATACGGAAGCCATTGTTATTATGCTTATAACTCTCTCCATCATTCTCTTGCTCCACATGAAATTGATGATTTAGCTCAAGAACAGATGTATGTTTTTTTTGAGCTTCCTGATAGACGATGTCTTTCGCTTCTGACGGTAGCTCCCCGATAATAACTGGACGATATGGCTTTATAATTCCTGCTTTATGATAGGCAATACTTCCAATCGTATTTCCTAAAAAGTTCGTATGCTCTAATGCGATACTCGGTATAATTGACACAATTGGCATAACCACATTCGTACTATCAAGTAAGCCCCCCATACCTGCCTCAATAAGGGCAATATCTACATTACTTGCAACAAAATGTAAAAATGTTGCAACTGTTAACAGTTCAAAATCTGTTAGTTTCCCGCTTAGTCCAGCTGCCTGCATTTGTTGGAATACATGATTCATTTCCTCTTCTGTAATAGCTTGACCCTCTACTTGAATTTGGTCATGTACGTCCACAATACAAGGAGACATAAATTTGCCAACACGTAAGCCATGCTCTTTGGAAATTGATTCCAGAAATGTAAGTGTAGAGCCTTTACCGTTAGTCCCTGCTAAATGCACGACTTGCAATTTGTTTTCTGGATTACCTACTCGTGCCAATGCCTCTTCAATCGCATTTAGACCAGGTTTAATAACATCATCACTCTCAACATTCCACTTTTCCTTGTAGCTATTCAATTTTGGAATCATTGTTGTTCCCCCTGTAGCCATTGTCGTATTTCAGCTATAAAATACAATGAGCCTGTAATAACTATAATATCCTCATTATTTCTTTGATCTAGCATCGATTGAACTATTTCACGCCAATTCGCATTATACATCTTGTTCGCATTTGTAGATAATGCAGCTAATTGATCAGCAGGCATAGCATTTGGTAGCTCAATTTGTGTAAACGCAACTGATGTAGCAATACTATCCATTAAAGCAATACTTTTCGCATGATCTTTATCCGATAATGCTGCATATATAAATCGATAATTTTGGTTTGGATAGACCGTTTTAAGAGTTTGGATAAGTGCGGCAGTTCCTTCAGAATTATGTGCTCCATCTAATATAATATTGCCAGGTAATTGCTCAAAACGGCCTGCCCACTGAGCTTTTGCCAAAGCTTGACGAATTGATTCATCTGAAATGTCAATGGCTCCATTCTCTCTTAACGTTAGGATTGCTGTAATTGCAAGGCTTGCATTATTTATTTGATGCGGGCCGGCCATTTTTAACGGGACAGCTACCATCTCCTCATTTGCTTTTCGGTAATTAAAGTGCTGTATACTAGTGCCTTGATCAATATTTTCAACCGTAAAATCCTTCCCTAAAACAAGGCATGGGGCAAGACGCTTATTTGCAACCTCCCCGATGACAGTAAGTGCCTCCTCACTTTTAACGCCCACTACAACAGGTGTATTTTCTTTAATTATTCCCGCCTTCTCAAACGCTACCTTTGCTAATGTATCCCCTAAAAACGCAGTATGTTCTAATGAAATCGTTGTTATAATTGAAATTAGGGGCTTGATGACATTCGTAGCGTCTAAACGTCCACCAAGTCCAGTTTCAATAAGCGCAATATCCACTTCTTCATCCGCAAAATATTGGAACATAATAAGTGTCACAACTTCAAAGAAGCTCGGAAAGTCACCTTCATAATGGGTCTCAATAATCTCAGCAATTTTGTTCATATAGTGTAAAAATTGTGCATCAGAAATTGGGTTTCCATTAATAGTCATACGTTCATTTACACGCTCTAAATGAGGTGAAGTAAAGGCACCTACTTTATATCCAGCATTATGTAACATTTCTCTGAGCGCATTCACTGTTGATCCCTTGCCATTTGAGCCTGCTAAATGGATAGCGCGTAGCCTGTCCTGTGGATTATTAATAAGCGCTAATACCTCTCGCATCAAAACGAGCGGTGCACGTTTATGATCAACTGCCTTTAACGTAAAAATAAAATCTGTACATTCTTTCATCGTCCTAAACAAAAGAAACACTCCCTTTTACTACAATATCTCTATTTTAGTACAAGTAGCACCCGATACACATACATTTTGAAAAAAACCCTTGTACTTTGAACGAAAGCTTTAAATCAAATATCTTTTATTGCATATAAAATCAACATAAAAAACAGCAGATGACTTTAGCCATCCACTGTCTCAATCTTACATATTTTTCAGTTCTTCTAAACGTTTTAATACAACCGCATGTTTACTTTCGTAATCGGCTAATTTTTCACGTTCTGCATTAACTAATGCTTCTGGCGCTTTGGACACGAATTTCTCATTCGATAACTTTCCAGTTACAAGTTTGACTTCTTTTGCCCATTTCTCTAATTCTTTTTCAAGACGAGCAATTTCTTCCTCTAGGTTAATAAGTCCAACAAGCGGTAGGAATAGCTCAGCTCCAGTAACTACTGCTGTCATTGACTGACCAGGAGCTTCTAAACTTTCTCCAATTGTTAGCGTTTCTGGATTACAGAATTTTTCTAAATATGCTTTATTGGCTTCAAGTACTGTAGCCGTTGCAGCATCCTTCGCTGAAATATATAGCGGCACTTTTTTGCTCATAGGTGTATTTACTTCCGCACGAATATTACGTACTGAACGTATAATATCCATTAGGAGCTTCATATTGTCCGCTTCCTCTGCAAAATGAAGATCCGTACGTACAGTTGGCCATGCTGCCACTGTGATTGATTCACCTTCATGAGGTAAGTGCTGCCAGATTTCTTCTGTAATGAATGGCATGAATGGATGTAATAGACGCATAGTTTGGTCTAAAACGTAAGCTAAAATAGAACGAGTCGTTTTCTTAGCTGCTTCGTCATCACCATATAACGGTAATTTAGCCATTTCAATATACCAAGAACAGAAATCATCCCAAATGAAGTTATACAGCTCACGGCCAACTTCACCAAATTCATAACGTTCTGCAAGAGATGTTACACGTTCAATTGTTTCATTTAAGCGAGTAAGAATCCATTTGTCGGCAACTGATTTTTCACCAGTTAAATCGATTTCATCAAATGTCATACCTTCCATGTTCATTAAAGCAAAACGAGAGGCATTCCAAATTTTATTAGAGAAGTTCCAAATTGCTTCTACTTTTTCAGTTGTATAGCGTAAATCCTGACCAGGTGAAGATCCAGTAGCTAAGAAGTAACGTAATGAATCGGCACCATATTGATCAATAACGTCCATAGGGTCCACACCATTGCCAAGTGATTTACTCATCTTACGTCCTTCACCATCACGTACTAAACCGTGAATTAATACATCTTTGAATGGACGCTGACCTGTAAATTCAAGACCTTGGAAAATCATTCGAGAAACCCAGAAGAAAATAATATCATAACCAGTTACAAGTGTGCTTGTTGGATAGTAACGTTTATATTCTTCATTTGTCTCATCTGGCCAACCCATTGTAGAAAATGGCCATAGTGCTGACGAGAACCATGTATCTAATACGTCTTCATCTTGTGTCCAATTTTCTGCATCTGCTGGCGCTTCTTTTCCTACGTAAATTTCGCCTGTTTCATTGTGATACCAAGCTGGGATTTGGTGACCCCACCATAACTGACGAGAGATACACCAGTCACGAATGTTTTCCATCCAGCGAGAATATGTGTTTTCGAAACGAGATGGTACGAAGTTCACTTTTCCTTGTTCATCTTCTTGAAGAGCAAGTGAAGCATCAGCAAGTGGTTGCATTTTTACGAACCATTGTGCTGAAAGATATGGCTCTACAACAGCACCAGAACGTTCAGAGTGACCTACTGAATGTGTATGCTCTTCAATACGGATAAGCACGCCCGATTCTTGTAAATCAGCTACGATTTGCTTACGGCATTCAAAGCGATCCATACCGTTATACTTGCCAGCAAGCTCGTTCATTGTACCATCTTCATTCATAACAAGAATGCGTTCTAGATTGTGGCGGTTACCAACCTCAAAGTCATTAGGATCATGTGCTGGTGTCATCTTTACAACCCCAGTACCAAATTCCATATCTACGTAGTCATCTGCTACGATAGGTATTTCACGACCTACGATTGGTAAAATAACTGTTTTACCGATTAAGTGTTGATAGCGTTCATCTTTCGGGTGAACGGCTACCCCAGAGTCACCTAGCATTGTTTCAGGACGTGTAGTCGCAACTTCCACATATCCTGAGCCATCTGCTAATGGATATTTCATATGATAGAATGCACCTTGAACATCTTGATAAATAACTTCAATATCTGATAATGCTGTTTTTGCAGCAGGATCCCAGTTAATAATGCGTTCGCCACGATAAATTAAACCTTTTTCATATAATTGAACGAAAACAGTTTTAACTGCATCAGAAAGACCTTGATCGAGTGTGAAACGCTCACGAGAATAATCTAATGCAAGACCAAGCTTCGCCCATTGATCGCGAATATGTCCTGCATACTCTTCTTTCCATTCCCATGTTTTTTCTAGGAATTTTTCACGCCCTAAATCATAACGTGTAATATTATCTTCTCGTAGTTTGGCCTCTACTTTTGCTTGTGTTGCAATACCTGCATGGTCCATTCCTGGTAACCAAAGTGCATCGTAACCTTGCATGCGTTTCATACGAATTAGAATATCTTGCAATGTTGTATCCCAAGCATGACCAAGATGTAATTTACCTGTTACATTCGGTGGTGGAATAACAATAGAATAAGGCTCCTTTTCACTTGTAGGCTGTGCCTCAAAAAATTTCCCTTGTAACCACCATTCATAACGACCTGCTTCAATAGACTGCGGATCATACTTTGTAGGCATTGAAATGTTTTCTGTCATTTTGATTCCTCCTGTTGACTTATTAATTTTACCGTTGTAGATCGTACCAATCATTCTGTTTTTATGTCTCAGGTAGAGGCACTTATACCAGAAGATTAATGGAAATAAAAAAAACTCCTAACGTCTAAAAGGACGAAGGAGTTTAAGTTCGCGGTACCACCTTTAATTCCAGTAGAGGTAAGTTAAGCAGTCACACATTTCATCAGAAGAAAATGTACTACTCGCTTAAGCCTTTTACTACTGGCTCTCAATTCGGTAACGGTGTTTAACCGGCTTTAACTACTGTTAGTTCACTAAAGCTGCTCAAGGGCTACATTCAATTAGATACAAATAGAAACTTTCCAGCTACCGTTTCCTCTCTTAAAATGTACTCATAATTTACTCTTCCCTGTCTTAGCATCTATATTCGACTTTTTCACATTGTACCGCAAAATCGTGCAATTGTTCAAGTGATTTAGTCATTTTTTAGGAAGCACTACTAAAAAAGGAAGTGAAATTCAAATGCGACGACGCAAGTATAATCCTTGGCTTTTACCACCATGGCTACGACAATTTCGTTTTTATTGCAAAACGATAATTGTACCAATTTGTGTTTTTCAGTTTATACGTGTCATCATCATTCCGACATCTGGAGATTTTATCATCTTATTGCTCCTGCTACTTCTATGCTATTTACTTTTGAGTGATGTCATTTGAAACACGAACCTTTAGCGGTGTATAGTCCTCCGTTAAATCCCAGATCATCGATGGAACTTCATGCCAGGAGCTGGATTCACGGACTACAATATGACTTGAGGATTCCCTCAACACTGTTTTTTGCTCAACTGGTGCAGTTTTTTCTTTTTGGTCTGAAGCCACTACAGCTTCAGACTTTTCCTTTGGTGCTGCAAATGTTACTATCTTTGATTTTTCCTCTTTTATGGATGTTGTTGATTTTTCTTCTTGTGTTGAAGCTACTACTGCTGCAGGTTGTTCCTCTTGCGCCAAAGCCACTACAGGTGCAGGTTTTTCTTCTTGAATCGAAGCCACTACTGCAGTAGGTTGTTTTACCTGTGTCGTTTCTCCTATATTCGCAACCTTCTCGATGTGAGCTGAGGCATTGACAGTAACAGGCTCTAAAACATGAGCTTTTTCAAATGCTGGCTCAAGCTCATTAAACACACTTGTAACCGTCCATTCGAGCTGACACATCTGATTAGTCAATATAGGCCGAATGTCCTTTACCATTAAATCTTCAATAGCTGCATCCTTTGGTAAATCCACATTTAAAGGAACTGCATACTCAAAATAACCAGTATCCCCCTGAATATCTAGCGTATCGATTTGTACTAATTCTTCATCATCTAGGAAAGCTTGCATGTCTTGAAAATCAAAACGAACATGTGCTGTGATATGATAAATACCCATTAATCGTAGAGAATCTTCTAACTGCATTGTCTGCCATCGTGGCTTAATTTGTACAGCTGCGATTTCCGTTGGGCAGCCATAACCAGGAAAACAAAAAGTTTCACTCATATTCCAAGTTTTGTGTTCGATAATAATCCCTCCCCTTGCATCATATGAAGCTTAGAGGGATAGTATGCTAAAGGTTGATGAATCAATTTCTCCTTGGCGACAGAAATCAAGAGTCTAAAAAAGGCATACTAGAAACTTCTAGCATGCCTTTTTACTGTTGCACAATTATACATTCACCAATTTAATTTTATTTGCCACACGATCTGTTAACATTTGTGTTGCTTTTGGTACGATTGGCTTAAAGATTGGATTTAAAACAGGACCAGCTAATCCTCCTGCTGTTACTTCTAAGAAGCCTGTCATCTTTGTATTTTCTGCATCAATACTTTCTGCTAGGAAATAACCGTTTCCTGAAAAGTTGTCAGAAAGTCCTTTTAATTCGAATGTTACTTTTGTAGGCGCTGCCCATTCTAAAATAGTAATCTCTACTTGTACTGTTTTTTTCAGTACACCAACATTACCTTTAAATGTCCAATTTGAATGTTTTTCATCAATCATTTCATGCGCATTATAACCTGGGACAAGCTTTGCCCATTTTTCCATATCACTGACGAAATCCCATACATTTTCAATTCCTACGGGTACTTCGACCATATGTGTGCCAGTTGCCATATCATTTCACTACTTTCTTTTACGAATAGCTATATTATATACGATTTCGCCCACAATTTGGCTATGCTGAAAGTTATAATTTTAATATTTTTTTTCAAACGGTAACGATCATACATTCATTATCATTTAACGGGTAAAAATGAATCATCATCAAAACGTGTGGTTGATTTCCGTTCCGACTGGGGGCGTCCGATGAGCCGCTTCGCTTCGCTGCAGGGTCTCATCTGTGACGCTGATCCCCAAGGAGTCACCCAGTCTCTACTCCAATCAACTTGTTTACAAAGTAGACGTTTTAACAAAAGTCATCCGCAACTTTTGGTGATGAACCGTAAAAATATAAGCCCTAGCAGGCAAAGGCATATTGCATACTTTTATCAACAAAAATAGCATGCCAGAAAATACTTCTAGCATGCTATTATATATCAACCTGTTATCTTGCTAATTGTGCAAATACATTATGGAAGGCTTCCACCGTTTTTGCGATATGTTCTTCCGTATGTGCAGTAGAAATAAATAAACCTTCAAATTGAGATGGCGGTAAGAAAATACCTTCTTCTGCCATTAGGCGGAAGTATTCAGCGAATAATTGTAAATCAGACGTTTTTGCTGTAGCAAAATCAATAACATCTTCATTCGTAAAGAAGAAACCTATCATTGAACCGGCACGATTCACAGTATGTGGAATATTGTATTTCGTTGCTGCTTCACGGAAACCAGACTCTAATTGATCTCCTAGCTTTTTGAAGTATTCATAAGAGCTATTATCAAGGCGAGATAATGTTTCATAGCCTGCAGTCATGGCTAAAGGATTCCCTGACAATGTTCCAGCTTGATAGATTGGACCAGCTGGTGCTACTTGCTCCATAATTTCTTTTTTCCCCGCAAATGCACCGACAGGAAGTCCACCACCAATTACTTTCCCTAACGTTGTCATATCTGGTGTTACATCAAAATAACCTTGTGCACAGCCATAGTCAACACGGAAACCTGTCATAACTTCATCAAAAATCAACAATGATCCATGTTCCTTTGTTAATTCACGTAAGCCCTGTAGGAAGCCTGGTTGCGGAGGTACAACGCCCATATTTCCTGCGACTGGCTCAACAATTACTGCCGCAAGCTCTGAACCAAACTTTTCGAAAACAAGTTTTGCCCCTTCTAAGTCATTGTACGCTACAGTTAATGTATTACGTGCAATATCCGCTGGGACACCTGGGCTGTCAGGTAAGCCTAATGTTGCTACACCAGAGCCTGCCTTAATTAGTAAGGAATCACCGTGACCATGATAAGAGCCCTCAAATTTTAAAATTTTATCGCGCCCTGTAACACCACGCGCTACGCGTAAAGCAGACATCGTAGCCTCTGTACCCGAAGAAACGAAGCGAATCATTTCCATACCAGGTAGTCTATCTAACACTAATTTAGCTAATCGATTTTCTGTGTAGCTAGGCGCTCCAAACGAAGAGCCTTTCGCTGCTGTTTCTGCAATTGCTTGTACTACTTCTGGATGTGAATGACCTAAAATAAGAGGTCCCCATGATAGTACATAATCAATATATTCATTGCCATCAATGTCTTTTATAATAGCACCGTGACCAGATTCCATGAAGATTGGATCCATATTTACAGATTTGAATGCACGTACTGGGCTACTAACACCACCTGGCATTAAGTTAATTGCTTCAGCATAAGCTTGTTTTGATTTTTCGTAAGAACGCGTCATTTATTTCTCCTCCAACCAACGTACAACATCTTTAGCATGATACGTAATGATTAAATCTGAGCCTGCACGTTTCATGCTAAGTAACGTTTCAAGCACTACTTTTTTCTCTTCAATCCAGCCATTAATAGCCGCTGCTTTAATCATTGCATATTCACCAGAAACGTTGTATGCAACAATCGGTAATGTATAGTTATTTTTCACATCACGAATAATGTCTAAATAACTTAAAGCTGGCTTAACGATTAAGAAATCTGCACCTTCTGCAATATCCGACTCTGCTTCACGGAATGCCTCCATACGATTCGATGGATCCATTTGGTATGATTTACGGTCACCAAATTGAGGCGCACCATCAGCTGCTTCTCGGAATGGACCATAGTAGCTAGAAGCATATTTTACGGCATATGACATAATCGGAACATTTTCAAAGCCTGCTTCATCTAGACCTGCACGAATGGCAGCCACAAAACCATCCATCATGTTGGAAGGAGCGATGATATCCGCACCGGCTTTTGCTTGTGATACTGCTGTACGTGCTAAAACATCTAATGAAGGATCATTTAAAATTTGATCGCCTTCAATTACGCCACAATGACCATGATCTGTAAATTCACATAAGCATGTATCTGCAATAACTAAAAGCTCTGGGTAACGAGCTTTAATAAGTCGTGTTGCTTCTTGCACAATACCATGATCATGGAATGCACCCGTTCCGACTGCATCTTTTTCTGCAGGTAAGCCAAATAAAATAACCGCAGGAATACCTAAAGCAACAACTTCATCAATCTCAGCTTCAAGTTTATCT
Organism: Lysinibacillus sp. NPDC058147; assembly: GCF_042884205.1. Taxonomy (NCBI): domain Bacteria; kingdom Bacillati; phylum Bacillota; class Bacilli; order Caryophanales; family Bacillaceae; genus Lysinibacillus; species Lysinibacillus sp. NPDC058147. Next base: position 352,086 of record NZ_JBHVUJ010000001.1, on the reverse strand, counting down.
AATGAAAATTGAAAAACTCCCGGCATAGAAGATACTTCATTTTTAATGTTTTCGCCTTCAATAACGAAGATTGGATAAATTAAATCTTCTTTGTGTAAGTATGTTTCTTTTACCATTGATCGTATTGCAGCATTTGCACGCAAACGACGATGTCTTTGAAATTGTAATTTTGTCATTTTCTTTCTCCTACTTTCGTTATTTCCTCGATGACCGCTTGCATTGTATATACGCTCGGCATAACATCTACAATAGCACCGTGATTCAAAATAGCAGCTTCTGTAATATGACCGATTACGGCTACACGTACTGCCTCCCAACCAATGACCGAAGCTACATCCTTGGCGTAGACCTCAACAGCAGAAGGGCTAGCAAAAACCACTGTGACATCGCTATTCGCACGGATACATTCAATCATTAATTGTTGTTGATCGTGTCGCTCAATCGTTTCATAAACTGTCCATTCCTTCAATTTAAAGGGCAGCCCTTCCTTTAATGTCTTTTTCGCTTTTTCTCCACGAATAAATAGACACGTAGGTTTGCTACCTGCAACACTAGGGAATTCCTGAACAAATACATCTGCACTAAATATAGAAGGCATAAAGCTCACATGGAATCCTAGCTTTTCTAAAGCAGAAGTAGTTTTAGTACCGATAGAAGCAATTTTCCCAGGAAAATGCCCTGCACTTACATTAAACCGTTGCATCTTGCTGGCAAAAGCTTCTACAGCATTTTGACTCGTAAAAATGAGCCATTCAAATTGACGGGCAAACTCTAAATGCACATCATCGTTTTTAGCGATAATCTCGCAAGTTTCAATCAATGGGGCAATTACTGCTTGTCCACCTAAAGCTGTAATGTCATCTATTATTGTTGTCGTCTTAGATGTACCTGTCAAAATAATAGTTTTACCTTCTAAAGGTAAATTACTTGGCATCTTGCTCTGCCTTTACTCGTTGAATTAAATCAAAAGCACCTTGCTTCGTTAAAATCTCAGCAAGCTCTTTCCCAACAGTTTCCGCATCAGAGCCCACAACCGTTTCTTTATAAACAACTGAAGCATCTGGTGCAGCAACAAGGCCAGTTAATGTAATTTCTTCCCCATTAGACTTTGCGTATCCTGCGATAGGTACTTGACAGCCACCATCCATAGCTGCTAGGAAAGCACGTTCTGCATGTGCTTCTTTCCATGTTAGGCTATCTGTTAACTTGCCTAATTCCGTTAATAGCTCTGTATCGTCTCCACGGCATTCAATACCTAAAGAACCCTGTGCTACTGCAGGTAGACAATCCTCTACAGATAAAAACTCAGTAACTACATCATCGCTCCAGCCAAGGCGTTTTAGTCCAGCTGCTGCTAAAATAATTGCATCGTATTCATCAGTTTCAAGTTTAGCTAAACGTGTATCTACATTTCCACGAATCCATTTAATTTCTATATCTGGACGGACTGTTAAAAGTTGAGCACTTCGACGAAGAGAACTTGTCCCAACTACAGCTCCCGCTGGAAGATCGGCAAATTTTACATGTCCTTTTGAAATAAATGCATCACGCGCATCTTCACGTGGTGGAATACAGCCAATTACTAATCCTTCTGGCAGTACTGCAGGCATATCCTTCATAGAATGCACAGCAAAGTCAATTTCTTTGTCATAAAGCGCTTGTTCAATTTCTTTTACGAAAAGCCCTTTACCACCTACCTTAGAAAGCTGCACGTCTAAAATTTGGTCACCTTTCGTGACAATTTCTTTCACTTCAAATTCAAATGGTGCTCCGGCTGCTTTTAACTCATTGATAAACCAATTTGTTTGTGTTAAAGCTAGCTTACTTCTCCTAGAACCTACAATAATTTTTCTCAACAGTCTTCAACCTCTCTTCTAATACCATAAATGGAATCGTGATAAACTGCTTCCTAAAAAGAAGTTAACAACAACTAATAGGTAAGCGTATATATGTACCCACGCATAAGTTGTCCCTATCAGCTTACGTCTACGATTCACATACAATATAAAGCAATACAAAACTAAAATAATAAAGGACCCAATAATTTTCGCATCAAAAATTGAAAAACTCTCTAGCGTTAGTAGTGCCCATTCAAACCCTAAAATTAAACTTACAAATAGCAATGGAATACCAATGTAAAATGAAACATTCATCCAGTTGCTCGTCTGCTGTAGTGATGGCAACCTTGTCCATAAATGTGACCATTTCTTCTTTTTAAGCAAACGATATAAAACTAAATACAATATCGCAAAAACAAATGTTAACGAAAACACTGCGTACGATAAAATTGCAAAAGATATATGAATAAAAAGCAATTCCGAAATTAAAGTATCACTAACTGTTCCTGTTGACCGTTTCGGCATAAAAGTAAAGATACTACCGAATAAAAATCCTAGTATATTAATAATAAATACCGGTAGATCTACCCGTGCAATACAGTGCAAAACAATAGATAATGTCACGAGCAGCCAGGAATAAAAGAGAATCCCTTCTGACAAGGATAAAATCGGAAAACGCTTCGTTTCCACAAAAGTTAATAGTATAATGGCGCTTTGAATTACCCATACGAATGAAACAAGCCAAAAAGCAATTCGTCTTGCTCGTATTTGCTTATAAAAGTAATCAGTAAAGTAAAATACTAGACTGATCGCATACAAGACGATCATTACTTCATAGAGCCTTGTCATTGTCAAATCAGCCAATAGACATCCCTTCTTTATATTGAAAGTGCTAAAGTAGTGTACTTTAGCCTAGAAAAAAAACGTTTTCGTATCCTTAGTTTACCATACAGATACGAAAACGCCTCATTTAAAAATCAGTAGAAAATCTCGTTCGCGAGAAGAAACTTAAAGGAACAACTAATAATTCTAAAGTTGCACCGCGAACACATAGACATCTATCAATTATGCCTTGGCATAATTGTGTCCGGAATCGGCTTTGTGCTTAGGCCTGCGTGATGCAGGTCAGTTAGCCGTTATCGCATGGATGCGATGGTTTTAGGCTAACATCCCCTAAGAACTCCTTTCCGATTCTGTGACATCCGCCGGAGGCTTTAACTTCTTTCAGCGAATGTTTGACACCCGCTGAAAAGTAACTTTAACCTGCATTCATCTCACCACCTATAGAGATGGGAGACTTCTACTGAAAGAAGTTAGAAAGAATACTTTGGTTCAGTGGAAGATTGTGACGACTGTAAGCGTTCTTTGCGTTCAAGCTCTTGTTCTGTCATCGCAGTAACTTCAGCTTCCACAGCATCCTCAATACCGAAAATTTGTTGGAATAAACGTAACTGTTCATTTGCTTTTGGTGAATTTGCCATTTCCTTAGCTTGTAAAATTGGTTCTTTTAACAATTGATTAATAATAGACTTTGTATGCTTACTTAAAATTTTACGTTCTCGATCCGTTAAATCTGGCATTTTATTTTCGATACTAATCATTGTCTCTTCTTGAATATGATTCGCTTTTTTACGTAAAGCCGAGATGACAGGGACAACGCCAAGAGTCGCAACCCAATCTTTAAATTGCACAACCTCTTTGCCAATCATTGAAGAAATATCAGCTGCAGCACGTTCACGTTCAGCTAAATTTGCTTCGACGATACCTTGTAAATCATCTATATCATATAAGAAAACATTTGGTAAATCTCCAACACGTGGATCAATATCACGTGGAACCGCAATATCTACCATAAATAACGGTTTACCTTTACGTAAACGTTCAACAAATTGCATCAATTCATAGTCAATAACATAATCTGTTGCACCTGTAGACGTAATTAAAATATCCGCTTCCAGTAACGAACATTGTAATTCCTTCATAGATTTTGCTTCACCGTCAAATTTAGCTGCCAAACTTTCTGCTTTTTCGAACGTACGGTTAATTACGGTTACTTTTCCTACACCGCTACCGTAAAGATTCTCAATAGCAAGTTCTCCCATTTTCCCTGCACCTAAAATGGCTACATGTTTACGTTGTAAAGATCCGAATATTTTCTTCGCTAGTTCAACAGCTGCATAAGAGACAGATACCGCGTTCTCACCGATAGCCGTTTCATTATGTGCACGCTTCGCGAATGTCACTGCTTGTTTAAATAGCTGATTGTATACCGTTCCTGTAGTTCCAATCTCTTGTCCACTTAAGAAACTTTTTCGTACTTGTCCTAAAATTTGAGTTTCGCCAAGTACCATAGAATCAATTCCAGCTGTCACGTGGAATAAATGCTCAATTGCCTCATCTTCTTCTCGAATTGTTAAATACGAAGAAAATGTCTCCACAGGCAGGTCGAACCAATTTGCTAAAAATTGTTTAACAAAATGACGTCCAGTATGCAATTGATCAACCACTGCATAAATTTCTGTACGGTTACATGTCGAAACAATAACATTTTCTAATATACTTTTTTGTTGTTGTAGCGCTTCCATTGCCTGTGGTAGTTCACTCTCTATGAATGATAACTTTTCACGAATTTCAACAGGCGCTGTTTTATAATTCAAGCCTACTACAATGGTATGCATGAATAACACCTCTCACGTTCTAATTGACAAATCTCATTATAGCACAGTTCGACAAGAGTTCATCAATAATTTGTGAACATGTCATGAAGAACTGTAATTCGTCATCTACATTAGAATTATTATAATCTAAGTGTAACAAATTATACGTTCGGTTTCAAATTTATTGTTTGTCCAGAAATTTTATAAAGAATCAGGATATATTGTTTAACTATCTTCATCTACTTCTATTTTAATTAGAAGACAATGATTTCCACTACAGGCTACTCGCTTTCCCGCGGGAGTCGAGTAGCCTTCCGTTACAATCATAAAAATGGGCATAAAAAATATATACTATTAATAGATTTTAAAACAGCCCCATTGTTATTAAAAAAAATAGCATTGCTAATTTATTTTTAACAAGGCTAGTTTCACTGTTTTATTTCAACGAATCTCTGTAAAACGAACAGCAAAATTTTTGTTCTCATTTAATAATTAATAGAATTGGCTATGTCTACTAAAGTTTCTGGTGTCGCTTTATTTGCAACTCGTTTATCAATACTTAGCATATACTGCAAATTGTCTCTATAGAAAACCAGTACGTTAAAACCTGCAATATTCATATAGGTTGCTATATTTCCATTTTTTAATTCAAAAGTGTTCAATACATATTTCTCTCTTAAAGGCAATTTATACTTTAGTGGACGAATGTCAATTATATAGTGATTTTCAGATGATTGATCATTTATAAATGTCACTTCAAATACATCATTGCCTCCATTTTTTGAATCGGTAAACCGTCCAAAATGATGCGTAAAATTTATTGGAGGGACTCTAAGTGGTAGCTTTAGTTTTTGGCTCCTGTGATAACCCATTCGTGACCAACTTCGTGTTGCTGCCGCTACGTTAGCACTACGCTTCCGCACAAAAAACATCTGTTTGCCTAAGCATCTCATCGGACACGCACATTCGGAACGGAAATCAACCCCACGTTTTGGTGAATGCTATAGTTTCTAAAATCAAAAAAAGCTGAACTAATGGTTAGAATTAGTTCAGCTTAAAAATAACTTTTATCTATTAATTTGTAATCGCCACGGTTTTTGTAGCTATAATTTTACCGTCTTTATCGTATGCTACGAACTCTATATCGTTATTAACTTTGAAGTCCTGCATTGTTTGAACTGTTTTTGTTAGCATGTAAACACTATCACTACGCTTATTCAGTTCAAATTGCACATCTCCACTTAAAGAAGGGAATCGTACATTAACCTTTGCAACATTTGAACAATTGCCATCAATTCTTGCATTCATTGTAATATTGCCTTTGCGTAAAGTAACTGTCGCTTCTTCAAATAGATTTTCAGGATTCACGCAACTTGACGACGAAGTTTTACATAAAATTGAATCAATAATTTTTTGGAAAACTTGATGTAATTGTAAGTTATTGTTTGCATGGTAATAAGTACCACCAGTTTCAGTAGCCAGTTGCATTAAAATTGCATCATTGACTTGTGATTTTTTACCCATACTTACAGTGTAAACCTTAACTCCTTTATTTTTTGCATCGTTCAGCACTTTTGTCATTTTCGATTTACTTGTTTTACCATCGGATACGACAATTATAGATTTTGAGGTTTTCGAGTCATTGGAGAATTTAGACAGTGCAATGTCTATACCTGTAAAAATATCTGTGGCACCCTTCTCTTTCGATGCTTTATATAGATCCTTTTTCAAGACGTTGTCTGTACTGCCCTCTCCAAGAACTGTAGCTTTTGTATTTGTTTCAATTACAATATTATTTTTAGCCTTAATTTGATTGATTACTTCTAGCATTTTCTTACCGCGGTAATTTGTTTGGTCAGTTGCTTTCATGGAAGAAGAGTAATCAACTACGTAAGCGACTTCTGTTGCTAATGAACAAGAATTTTTACTAAAGTAAGGGTTTGTGAAAATGTCCTTTGTAATTGTTTTATCTTTTAAATCCTTTAATATTGTTGCATAACGAGGATCTATTGAATTTACTAATGTTGCTTCAGCTTTAGAATTCCCGTAAATAACTGAGTCAAAGTATGCTACAGCTGTCCCTGGGCTTCCTGTGTTATTTAAATAATCCGAAGTATTTGTCACGAATGAAGCTGTTTTCTCAACACCATCAAACTTAATTTTTACTGTTCCTTGGTAGTCAGTAATAATTTCTCCACCTGGTCTTACTAATGTAACCATTACCTTAGTATAACGATCTTTACCAGACGGTCTTGATGCTTCATCCGCACTTTCCTTTAATGCGTCCACTCGTTTTTTATAAGCTTCTACTTGACCGAGCAATTTACCACCTTGGTATTTTAATAATACTGTTCGATCATAGTTACTCAAGCTTGTGAAAATAGCATAAATTTTCATGACACTATCATAATGCTCAAGCGTCAATTTTTTTTCGTCTGGCAAATAACCCATAAGTTGAATAATAGAACCGACTGGATTAATGTTCTCAACCTGTGAGGCAATCGCATCATCAATTCCTTGAATACGATAAATTGGACGCCCATCATCTGAAATCATATACATAATTTCAATCGTATCTTTAATAGAATCCTTCAAGCGTTTTTGAATAATTTCTTCAAATAACCAAACTGAAATGTTATAGTTCTCAAACTGCAATATAGCATTTTCATAGCCTAATGCAGGGTAATTTTTATCACTACCACCATATTGTAAATATTTATTTTCAACATTTCCTAAAGTATTCGTTACATTCGTTTGCTGTCCAATACTAAATAGCTTTTCTTCTGTATCAATCCAATGAACGTTAACAATATTTTCAGTAAAGAACTCAGGTAATTTTTCATACGGTACATATGGAGGTGTTACATTTCCATTTTCATCATCCGTGTTTGCTGGATCATACACTTGATAATCAATGCGCATTTCCGGCTGAGGTAAGTAACGGACATGTGCATTTAGTTTTTCGCCTACAAGACATTTCATGCCCGGATCTGTGTTGTTAATAAGTTCAAATGTAATTGTGTCACGTACAGATTTTGTTATTTTTGGTGCTATCACAATCGCAGAGACAGTAGAGCCATCTGATTGTACATTTCGAACAGCTTCGCCAGATGTGTCAACGATTTTCGCACCATATGATGAAGTTACACGGAATGTATACGATTTATCATCAGGTATTGGATCACCATTACAAGCTTTTAAAGATACAGTAATGAGCGTTGAATCTTGGTCATTTGCGATTAAATCTGGTTTTTCAACATCAATACTTTGTAGAGCATTATTCACATACTCTGGTCCAGTAAAATCATTATTATTATCCTTTGGCTCTTCAAATTCTGCGTTGTTTGAGCCCATGAAGCCTGGAGGCAATGTGATTTTATCGTTATCACGCCCTGCTGTAGCACGTTTTAATCCTATTACAGCAAAATTGCCGTTTTGTACACTGCGATATAAAAATTCAGCAATATCTCCACGAGTTAGTTTTGTAGAAGGATTGAAATCCGCAAATGTCTTTTTACCAGTGCTTCCTGTAGAAATATCATTTGTGTATAAATATTGAACCGCCTGTGGCTCATCTAAATCTAAGCCTTTAAATGCAGCATATATACGCGCAAATTGTCCTCGTGTAACAGCTTTCGAACGATTGGCTGTTGTGTAAGTACCGTTAAATGGTAGATAAAAATCGCTATAGAAGTTATAAGCGACGCTGTCGTTATATGTTAATGCATAGTTCTTATCGAGCTTTGCAAACATTACAACAAGCTCTCGATCAGTTATTTGCTCATTAGGTAAAAAGTTATTAGCGCTATTCAACGCGAGTAAATCATTATCGACTGCCCATGAGATAGCTTTGTATTTACCGTTATTTGTTGGTACATCATTAATTGTCGTAGCGGCATGAGTCACAGCTGGCGTTGCTGTCATCAAGACTAATACGAAACAAAGCAGGGATAGAAATGCTTTTTTGGCATACGTCATTTATTTTTCAGCCCTTTCTTTAGTTAAAGAACAATATGTCATCTCGATAGTTTTGTTTTAAGTCACTTTCCAAATAGTTCAAGAAACGTTCTAGCACTACTGATGCTTGTGCTCGCGTTAATGGTTGATTTGGATTAAATCGACCTGTTATAGGGTCACCAGTCATTAAACCTAATTCATTTGCAATGTATATTCCGTCTTTTGAATAGTTAGGAATTTGTGCATCATCCTTAAACTTCGTAACATAGCCTGGATCTGGCGCATTATTTTCTAGCCCTAATGCACGTACAAAAATCGTAGCTGCTTGAGCTCGAGTAATTTGATTGTCAGGTTTGAAATACTCTGGCGTTACACCTTTAATAATTCCTTTATTAAACGCAGACTCAATATAAGCATAATCTTTTACCGTACGTTTAACATCTTTGAAAATACTAGTACCTGATGTCGATTTTTTCGTTTTCGGTTCTTCCATAACACGTAAGTCAACCGCTTTACCAATCGCCGTTGTAAAGTCAATACGCTTCATAGGTGTATTTGGTGAGAAGAAGTTACTTGCATCAGAGTAAATACCTAAAGAGTATAATTTTTCAATAGCGCCTTTCGCATAATGATTTGATATATCACGGAACTTAGGTATGATTAAACGTTCAATTGTCGGCATGTATTCTTTATCTAAATCAAGAGTGCCTTTTTGCCCAGAGGCTAAATCATACGTATATTCAGAAATAACATCCTTTTCACTTACTACTGCATACCCACCATCAAAGCTACCTAAACTTCCTAGGTTTTCTTCATAGTTTAGTACACGTGATTTGCTTGTAGATAAACGATTTTTCACATGGCTTGTCTTACCGTCGCTATAATTATAAACAGCTTCTGTTATTTGTGTTTCTGTTGCTCCCCAGAAGTTTTCATAGCCAGCATGACGACTATCAGTATCAATTGTTACAGTATTTTTGACTGCATTTTTTCCAGTCCCAGTTTGAAAGGCATACGTTTTTCTTGAAATCACATTACCAGAGTAATAATCAGACGCTGCACGATTGTCCGTTACAGTCCCTTGTGAAAATTGGTAATCTTCCAATGTATACGTTATTTTCCCAACAACAATTTTCTCCGTATACTTTTTCACTACACCATTCGATGTTTTTTGACCAATCGTAGCATAATCTACAACATCCGATTCATAGGCCATATTTCGTGTTAATGTAGCACCGTTACTTGCCGTTAGCTTTAAACTATATGTTTCAGTTAGCTTTCCTTTAGATTCTTTTTGTGTGATTTTAATGTCTTTACTAGTGCCTTTAAATATAATCGGTGTTCCTGTAATGAAAACAGCTTCCTCATATGTATATTCATTTTTTACAGCACCTGTTGTTTCTAATGAAGCAGCTGCTGCATTTTTGGGGATAGTAGCTCCAATAACAAATACAGCAAGAACTACTAACATTATTTTAGATAAATGTTTTCGCATTCTTTTTTGACCCTCTCTTTCATTCCATACATATCCGCATCTGGAGCTGTCAATAATGTCTTCAACAAAATAATGAGATGTGTCGATCAATCATTTTATCTACTACATTCAGCAGAAGATAGGCTTTCATAGGCAAATAAATCCTATGAATAAACTTATAATCAACACACCTAAAAAATTTAAGGTTAAAATCTACTCGTCTTCTACTCGTAGGGCGACAATATTTTTCATCATAAGCAAGCTCTAAGTTCGCTAAAGCTGAATACCTTCATCGTGAATATACTCGTAGAAGACTCATAGACTTCTAAATTCATTAATCAACTAATATTAAATGAGCTTTGACAAAACGATCTGATAAGACTACTAAACGATCAGAAGGTTTTAGATCAGATGCTTGAATAACTTTACCAGCTTTAATAATTGTAGCTTGGTCAATATTCATATCAACCATTTCACCAGCTTCATACCAGCGACCATTTTGCCATTGACTAACGCTCTTCACATTGATGACAGCTGGGTATTTCGATTTAACTGACTGTAATTTACCAGTTAACATTAATGGTGCAACAGGCTTCGCTTTATTAAGAATATGAAGGGCTTGCACATGACCATCCTTCACATAGAAGTATCCATATTCTCCTTCATATAAATGAAGCTCAATATCAGGAATGACACTATAAATTTTGTTACCATCATCCACTATTGCCTTCGTAGAATTACTTACAGATAGTACAGTACGATCTGTTTTCTTGAAGACATTTGACTCGATCTTCATCGCATCATCAATTTCGATTAAATAGCCATCTGATTGTGATAAACGTCCATAATATAACTCATGACCTGCTAAGTTTGGTGACATAAAGCTATCACTAGTCACTTGCACAACTTGGGCATAATGATCACGTGCAGCACCGTCCGAAATAACAAAGGCTGTACCATAAGCCAATAAGCCAGTTGGTTCAATTAAACGACCATTTCTAATTAAAATCGTTCCATCGTGGAAGTATACTGTACCAGCAGATTTAAGTTTTAATAATTGATATTTAGCATCGACAGAAAGCATTGGCTCATAGTAAGTTCTCTCGTTGTTTTTCAAGACAACAATTTTTTCAATCACTTCTTTACCAAATTGTTTCACTGTTGCATAATAGGCTTCACTACCAATATAATTTTTCAACTGACCTTTATCAATTTTAGTATTTCCAACATAGACCGGAACCTTCGATGAAAAATCCATCGTTGATAAAGCCGTTGTTGTATCAGATCCAAATTGCCAATTGATAAAAGCATGTTGATTTTTGACAGTTAATTTATTTGCATTGGCATTAACTGTCTGTATCTCACCTTTATACAGGTTTTCAACTAAAGTTCCTGTCTCACTAATGTCTACTTTTGTGACAATGGATGTGTTTCGATTTTTAAGGCTAAGCTTCACACGATCCCCCACATATAAAGCGCTAATATCGACAGCTGAGGAATTTTTTTGATATGCTGTATCTTTATTTATATAGTAAGTTGTTTCCTCTCCGATATCTGGCTTCAGCATAATGAATAGTCCATTTGGATCTATACTTGTCACTACTCCAGCAAGTGTTTTAGTATTTTGTGCAACTGTTGGAGATTCTGTTTCATTTGTAGAATTAGAAGTACCTCGAAGCTCAACAACACTACGAAGGGAAATTTCGGCTTCTACTTTCATTCCCATCTTAAAGCCTTCGATTGTTGTCACTGTATTATTAATATACAGGCGGGCACTATCGTTTATATTGTATGTAACTTGACGACCGCTTTCATTTTGCAAAGTAATTTTACTAAGCTTTTTTTCTATTACTCCGTTTGAATTTGTATATTCTGAAAATGTTACATCGACAAACGTTCCAGTCACCATTTGGGCAGCATGCGCTGTTTGAATTGATGAAAATCCGAGAACCGCTAGTAACACAATCATTAGTATGTATGGAATCTTCTTCAACAAATCCCGCCTCCTAAAAAAATGTATTAAAAATAGTATATCGTACTATTGGTAGTTTTTCCTATTCAAAAAGTTACATTTTAGTGCTTTTACTTTCTTATCAATTATACCTCAGCATAATTGCGTCCGGAATCTGCTTTGTGCTTGCACAAAGAACTCCTTTCCGATTCCGTGACATCCGCCGGAGGCTTTAACTTCTTTCAGCGGATGTTTGGACACCCCGTGAAAAGCGACTTAAATTGCTGAAAGAAGATAAATCTACCGATAGACACAAAGATAGAGGTAGCTTCCAATTTTAAGCTACCTTTACCTGTGTTTCATCATACTTGAACGTCAATTGTATGTCCTGCTGTCGGATGTGGAGCATCTAACATTTCAACTAATTGTTCTGTATTTTGCTGTTGCATCTCCATTGCTTGTTTCGTTACAGCTAGAGATACATTTTGCATTAAAGTTGCTTGATTCATTGCCATTGATAAAGCCGCGATATCCATCTAGTCCACCTCCTATTTAATTTATCGGTCAGATGTTTCATTCATCAAGCGATTCCCCCCATTTTTAATAAAAAAACATCTACTGTCCTAAATAATAGACTCAATAGATGTTTTTTTATTACATTTTATTTTCAATTGTACGCCACGCTTCTTCAAAACCAATCCCTTTTTCTGAAGAAAAGACAATAAGAGGATCATTCTTTTCCATGTCTAGCGTTTCTTTCACGATTTTTTTATGCTTATCCCATTTACCTTTTGGAATTTTATCTGCTTTTGTTGCAATGACAATACAAGGAATATTGTAATGCTTTAAAAAATCATACATCATACGATCATCAGCCGTAGGGGGATGGCGTAAATCAACAATTTGTACGACTGCCTTTAATTCATTACGCCCTGTAATGTAACGCTCAATCATTTTTCCCCATGCTTCACGCTCAGTTTTTGAAACTTTTGCATAACCATAGCCCGGTACATCCACAAAAAACAATTGCTCTTCAATTTTGTAAAAATTAAGCGTTTGTGTTTTTCCGGGCTTAGAAGAAATACGTGCTAAAGCTTTACGACCGATCATTCGGTTAATAAATGAGGATTTCCCCACATTTGAACGACCGGCTAGTGCAAATTCTGGCAGTCCATCTTCTGGATATTGGTCTGGTCTTACAGCACTTATGACCATTTCGACGTTATGGACTTTCATTTTCTTAAAAACCTCCGTCCAGTGCATGGGCTAATACTTCATCAGCCGATGACACTAGTTTAAATGTTAGTTGTTCGCGTACACTTCCAGGAATATCCTCAATATCTCGCTCATTATCTTTCGGACAAATAATCGTCGTTAAGCCAGCTCGATGTGCACTGAGTGTTTTTTCCTTTAATCCACCAATTGGCAGTACACGTCCACGTAATGTAATTTCACCTGTCATGCCGACTTCACGGCGTATTGGACGGTGTAAAATTGCGGAAACGATTGCTGTTGCCATAGTAATACCTGCGGAAGGTCCATCTTTCGGCACAGCTCCTTCTGGAACGTGAATATGAATATCATGTGTTTCAAAATATTCTGCATCCACTTTTAGCTCTTCCGTTTTTGTACGCACATACGATAAAGCGGTTTGAGCTGATTCCTTCATGACATCGCCTAGTTTCCCAGTTAGCTGCAATTTTCCTTTTCCAGGTGTTAATGATACCTCAATTTGTAATGTATCACCACCCACAGTTGTATAAGCAAGCCCAGTAGCTACACCGATTTGATTTTCCACTTCTGCTTGTCCATATCGGAAACGATGCTTGCCGAGTAAATCCTCTAATGATTTCGAGTTAACTGTTACTCGTTTTTTCTCACCTGAAACGATGATCTTAGCGATTTTACGACATAGGGTTGCGACTTGACGTTCCAGTCCACGAACACCTGCTTCACGAGTATAATAACGGATGATATCTACTACTGCTTCATCTTTAATAATAACTTGTGTTTTTTTCAAGCCATGCTCTTTTAACTGTTTAGGTATTAAATGGTTTTTCGTAATTTGCTCTTTTTCAATTTCTGTATAACCAGCAATTGAAATTACTTCCATACGATCCAGTAACGGCCCTGGAATTGTACTTAAATCATTGGCAGTTGCTATAAACAATACATTTGATAAATCATAAGGTTCTTCGATGTAATGATCACTAAATGTATTATTTTGAGCCGGATCTAAAACTTCAAGCATTGCTGCTGCAGGATCTCCCCTGAAGTCATTAGACATTTTATCGATTTCATCTAGTAGGAACACTGGATTAATCGTACCTGCCTTTTTCATCCCTTGGATAATACGACCTGGCATCGCCCCAACATACGTACGTCGGTGACCACGAATTTCTGATTCGTCACGTACCCCACCTAATGAAATACGGATAAATTTGCGATCCAAGCTTTCTGCAATTGAACGAGCTAATGATGTTTTACCTACACCCGGAGGGCCTGCTAAACATAATATTGGTCCACGTAACGATTTTTTTAACTGACGTACAGCTAAATATTCTAATATACGTTCTTTTACTTTTTCTAATCCATCATGATCACGATTTAAAATGTCCTCAGCATGAGCGATATTCATGCGATCCTCAGTCGCATTTGTCCAAGGTAATGATACGATCCAATCAATATAATTTCGGATTACACCACTTTCTGCACTAGCCGCTGGTAACTTCTCATAGCGATCCAACTCTTTAAGCACTGCTTCTTTCGTTGATTCAGGCATTCCTGTTTCGTCAATACGTTTTCGTAATTCAGCTACTTCGCCAGTTTTTCCTTCACGGTCTCCTAGCTCAGTTTGAATAGCTTTCATTTGTTCACGTAAATAATATTCTTTTTGCGTACGCTCCATGGATTGCTTAACTTTTGTATTAATTTTCTTTTCAAGATCAAGTACTTCTTGCTCGTCATGTAAACGAATAATTAAATGATCTAAACGCTTCTTTACACTGAGCATCTCCAATACTTCTTGTTTATCTGCAATTTTAAATGGTAAATGCGATGCAATGATATCTGCTAAACGACCAGGCTCTTCAATGTCTGCCACAGTACTAATGGTTTCAGATGTAATCTTATTGGAGGCTTTCGCGTATCTTTCGAAATACGTTAACAACGTACGCATTAAAGCCTGTGTTTCAACATCCTTATCGATGACTTCCTCTTTAACATCGATGTCAACAATCGTATATTTTTCTAACGCACGATAGTTAGACCATGATGCACGAGCTACACCTTCCACTAAAACACGCAATGTCCCATTCGGTAATTTTAGCATCTGTTTGACATATGCCATCGTACCAATTGTATATAAATCTTGCTCATCAGGCTGTTCATCATGAACTTCTTTTTGTGTTACCAATAATATCAGTTGGTCCTCTAACATTGCTTGTTCTAGCGCCGCTACAGAACGATTTCTACCCACATCAATATGTAACACCATCGACGGGTATACTAAAAGTCCACGTAAAGGCAATAATGGTACATTTGTTGTTTTTTGTATTGTTACCATGCGGGTATTCACCTCCGTCAAAATTTTCTTATACACTCCCGCGCTACTAGTATGTGTCTAAAAAGCTGATTCACACTAGTTAATCAATCGAGCCAAAAATTTCATCTAATTACAGTTGGCTTTATGTATGAATGAATAAAAAGCTGACTGTCGATATGTGCGAATATTGCACAATCGAAGTCAGCTAAATTACTCTTTATCTCATAACAATAGACAGCCACGTCTGTTCGTTATGCTGAAGTTTTTGTGTCGCTACCTTCATCGAGTTCAGTGCCATCTTCAAGAAGCAATTTCGGTTTTTCTTTATCCGTAATTGTTTTTGCTGTAATGATACATTTTTTCACGTCTTCACGTGAAGGTAGTTCGTACATTACTTCAAGCATTGTTGACTCAATAATTGAACGAAGACCGCGTGCACCTGTTTTCCGTTCAATTGCTTCTTTTGCAATTTCAGAAAGCGCACCTTCATCAAACTCAAGCTCAACACCATCTAGTTCAAGCATTTTTTGATATTGCTTAGCTAGTGCATTTTTGGGCTCCGTTAAAATTTGTACAAGCGCAGCCTCGTTTAATTGCTCAAGACTTGCAAGTACTGGTAATCGACCGATGAATTCTGGAATTAAACCAAATTTCAATAAATCTTCTGGAATCAACTTTGCCATAATTGAGCCTTCATCCATCTCAATTTTGTTAGGATCTGAACCGAAGCCAATTACTTTTTCACCCTGACGACGTTTAATAATGGATTCTATTCCATCAAAAGCTCCACCCACAATAAATAAGATGTTTGTCGTATCAATTTGTAAAAACTCTTGGTGAGGATGCTTGCGACCACCTTGTGGTGGAACACTAGCAACTGTTCCTTCTAAAATTTTAAGAAGTGCTTGTTGTACTCCTTCACCAGATACATCACGTGTAATGGATGGATTTTCAGATTTGCGTGCAACTTTATCGATTTCATCAATATAAATAATCCCTTTTTCAGCACGTTCGATATCGTAATCCGCTGATTGAATTAATTTTAATAAGATATTTTCAACGTCCTCACCCACATAGCCAGCTTCAGTTAGTGAAGTAGCGTCTGCAATTGCAAACGGAACGTTTAATATACGCGCCAATGTTTGGGCTAATAAAGTTTTACCGCTACCAGTTGGGCCGATTAACACAATGTTCGATTTTGCTAATTCTACATCATCAATTTTACTATTTGTATTAATGCGTTTGTAGTGATTATAAACCGCAACTGCTAAAGCTTTTTTAGCACGTTCTTGTCCTATTACATACTCATCTAAAATCGACAAGATCTCTTTCGGTTTTGGAATATCTTGAAACTCAATTTCTTCTTCAACGCCCAGTTCCTCTACAACGATTTCTGAACAAAGCTCGATACATTCATCACAAATATAAACACCAGGACCTGCTACTAGTTTACGTACCTGTTCCTGTGGCTTTCCACAGAATGAGCATTTTAAATTGCCTTTTTCATCATTAAATTTGAACAATATGTTTCACCCCTATTCAAGCAACAATCTTACAAGATTATTGAATCATTATCAAATAAATTGTCTGCATCCATTTACACCACGGCGTTTATGGTTTTAGATTTTAAAAAAATTTACTGCATGCATAGTACAGAAACACTGACATTTACCGCTAAAGCTGCTAATTATTCAGCTTGACAAATTTACCAATTATATCTTTTATTCCACGTGTGTAACTGACTGATTCTTCAGAAACCTCTAGCGGTCAGAGACCTTTCGTTTCGTCGAGCTCCCTGACCCTCGTCACTTGATATTTGGCTTGTGACTTCACTGATATACCCATTGGTACTTGAATTTCTTTAAAATCTATTACATTCGCCAGAGGCTTAACTTCATTCAGTAGAGGATGTATTTGTTGTTCCCTATTTGGAAGAATTGAGACATCATTTTGATCTCTGTTGAATAAAGTCAAATTTTAGCATCGTGTAAAAAGTCAAACAATACTATGTATTAGAGAAGTGTAAAGGCTTTGCCTATCCCCTTATCAAAAAGTACTTCCTTTTGGAGGATGCATTTTACGGTGATAGTAGTCGTCATCTTAATCAAATAATTAACTGAACTAAACCTAAAGGGGAATCTAACTTAACCTAAACAAAAAATATGTGATAAAACAAGGCACGGTTAAACGCCGTACCTTGTTTTCATTTTTCTATCCAGTTACAAAAAAATCTTATTCAGTAATTTTAGCGTTTTCTACTAAAAATTCAACTGTTTTTTGAATTTTAATGTCGTTTTCAAGAACTGCTGTGCCACCTAAAGCACCTGTAATTTGCTCATTTGTCATGTTAAATTGAGCAGCCATTTTTTCTAGTTCAGCTGCGATATCAGCTTCAGTAGCTTCAATTTTTTCAGCTTCAGCAATTGCTTCAAGTGTTAAAGATACACGTACACGGCTTTCTGCTTCTTCTTTCATTTGTCCACGTAAATCTTCTTCTGATTGACCTGAGAATTGGTAGTAAAGGTCTAAGTTCATGCCTTGCATTTGTAAACGTTGACCAAATTCTTGTAACATACGATCAGTTTCAGAGTTAATCATACCAGCTGGTACTTCAAATTCTGCATTTTCAGCAGCTTTTTCAACTAATTGATCACGAAGTGTTGCATCAGATTCAGCTTGTTTTTGTTCAGCAGTTTGCTCTTTGATTTTAGCGCGTAAAGCTTCAACACCCTCAACTTCTGGGTCTAATTCTTTAGCGAATTCGTCGTTTAATTCTGGAAGAACTTTTGTTTTAACTTCTTTTACAGTTACTTTGAAAGTAGCTTCTTTACCAGCTAATTCAGCTGCATGGTATTCTTCTGGGAAAGTAACAACTACGTCTTTAGATTCACCAGCTTTTACACCTACAAGTTGCTCTTCAAAGCCAGGGATGAATGAGCCTGAACCGATTTCTAGTGGGTAGTCTTCACCTTTACCACCTTCAAATGCTTCTTCACCTACGAAACCTTCAAAGTCGATAGTAGCTGTATCGCCTTCTACAATAGCTTCGTCTTCTTTAATTTCAAGCTCTGCTTTACGAGCTAATTGGTCTTGAATTTGAGTTTCTACTTCTTCATCAGTAACTTCTACTGGAAGTTTCGCAACTTCTAAACCTTTGTACTCACCAAGTTTTGGCTCTGGTTTCACTGTTACTTGAGCAGTAAATGTGAAATCTTTACCGTGTACGAAGTTTTCTGTACCAGAAATTTCTGGGTAATCAACTGGCATAATTCCAGCTTCATCAATCGCTTTTGAATAAGACTCAGGAACGATGATTTCTAAAGCATCTTGGTATAAAGATTCGATACCAAAACGTTGTTCGAACATTTTACGAGGCATTTTTCCTTTACGGAAACCTGGTACGTTAATTTGTTTCACAACTTTTTTGAACGCTTGGTCCATTGCTGCGTCTATTTCTGCAGCGGGTACTTCGATTGTAAGAGTACCGATATTACCTTCTTGTTTTTCCCATTTTGCTGACATGTATAAATACCTCCAAATAAATGATCAAGTTTAATGTTAGACAATTCATTCGTAACTACGATTTTGACAACCATTTTAGTATAACATAGATGCGTATAGTTTCAACTTATTTCATACTTCATGGAGTTCTGTTAATTTTTCTAACATTTGTAAAAAGTCAATGATTTCATAGTTCATTTCCTGTACTTTCCCGAGCATAGATTGTACAAAGTCAATATAACTATAAGCAATATCATCGGCTTCAAATGGGCGCCATTCGAACGGATACGTTACAATAGCATGCTTCGCCATTAAATATTGTACCATTTCCAACGTTGATGGGTCTTGCTCTAATTTATTTTCAATTATTTTTTTTACCTCCCTATATTGAGGCAACTGATTTGGTAAAACTAAATTACTAGGATTAATAATTTTTGTTTCGTTAAATTTTGAGATAGCGATCTCTATTGACACTTCTTGTTCCACTAATAAGATTAATGCTAAGCTCTGAACAAATGGGTGGATCGTTGGACATTCTATAATAGCTTTCAACGCTGTTTTTAATTGTCTTACATTCGTATCCATTAATCGATGCAGCCGAATAGATTGTTCATCTGGCGTTAATGCACTAAATTTCGAAAGTTCATATTCTTGCTCTTCTAACAATCGTTTTGCATCTTCTTTTTTTTGAAGATTCCTAGCAACCTCTTGATTCAAGCTTCTTAAACGTTCAAATTTCTCGAGCTGATCTTCCGGAAGGACATTTTCTTCAATTAATGTCGTAATTAACGATTCTACTTGATGATATTCCTTTAACTGCATACATACAGTAACAAACAGTTCCATTACTTCCACATACAATGACGTTCCCATAGCAAACAATTGCTCACAAACACTTTTAACTTTTTCGTATTCTTTTAATTCATATAAAGCATACGCATAGGTACTTAATGCAATTTCATCTCCAGCTTCATATAAAAATGCTTTTTCAAAGCTTGCCACAGCCTCTTCATATTGATAATTTTCCGCATACATATGTCCTTCACGTAATAATGTTTGAACAGCACCTGGAAAAACAACAATATTTTCATGTTTTATAACATGTCGTTTTCTCTTTGTCATTTTTCTCACCTCTATACCACTATTTTTCTTATTAGTTCCTATATAAATCATCATCATAACATGGGGTTGATTTCCGCATTCGGCTGAGCGCTTTAAAATGTGGTTCAATGAGATACTCTGGTTGGTAACCGAGGCGTTACCACAGGTCTTAATGCTTTAGTCTTCGTTCCTCTACTGGCTCTCACCAATGTCTCATCTAGGACTATCTCAAAATTCACTTCATCAACCTCATTAGATGTTTTACGTTTTAATCAATGTCATTTTAACCCTTTTACAAATGACAATATATACCAATAATTTATTCTCAACCTTAATTTTCACAAAAATTATTGCATTAGTTTTTCATATTTTGTAATAAAATGTATTATAATTAATAATATCTATCATTTATTATTGGCTTCGTCTTTAATTTAAGAAAAAGTTCTTCACAAGGAGTGGAATACATGCAATTAATGGATACAGTTAACGAATTTGGTAGTAGCATCTCTCCTATGTTTGAGGCACTATCAATTAAAGTTGTGTCTTTTTCAACAGCGAACGGTCCCCATCAGAAGGATTATCCGATTGAATTTGAAATACTTACGCGGACAAAGATTGATTTATACACGCAAGAAGCAATTACACATATTCAAAGTATACAAGGTTACATTCCTGGCTCCATTTCAATTGGACACCAACATGAGTCACTTTTTATTATTCCCCAAAACATACACATTGAATGCAACTATAAACTTCTAAGTATCGACAAAAAAGATATGGAACGAATCTTACAGCACTCTCAACCGAATCTCCATTATAGTGAATGGCTAATCGATGCCATTAAAAACGCAAATATTCTTGTAGAATTAAAAACCAATCAAAATACCTTTACTGAATGGCCTATCGGTATAAAGTCAGCC
The DNA here is from genome assembly GCF_042884205.1 of Lysinibacillus sp. NPDC058147. Classification (NCBI taxonomy): domain Bacteria; kingdom Bacillati; phylum Bacillota; class Bacilli; order Caryophanales; family Bacillaceae; genus Lysinibacillus; species Lysinibacillus sp. NPDC058147. Next base: position 331,143 of record NZ_JBHVUJ010000001.1, on the reverse strand, counting down.
GTTATATTGTAACTAGAATGAGACATACTTAAATAGGTATGTCTTTTTTTGTGCACTTATTAATTAAGTCTGCCCCTGTCGCTTGTCTATCATATCAACTTTCCCTTGATTCTGGAATTCCCATTATGTCCTTTATCACTAGAAAATTCACAAATCAACAAATTTATCGTTGAAACGCTATAATAAAAATGCATAGCACTAAAAGCATTTTTACTATGTCTGCACATTGTTATAAAAGTAATTACAAAGACTAGTGATCATCAAAGAATAAAAAAATGCTCTAATAGAAAATTAACCTAAATTCGGGGGAACTACATATGGATATCAAAAATACATTACAATCATTTTCCACTATGACACATTCAGCACGACAAGAATTCATGTTGCAAAAGGGCGATTGGTTGTTACAAGAAATGTTAACGCACATCGGTACACCAGATGCTGAATTAAGAGACAAATTAATTTATCGTACTTTTATTGATATACTTAGCGACAATTTACTGAGCACCGAACAGTTACAATATTTATTTGATACTGTAATAGGCGACGATTTTTTATATTTAAACATAGGTGAAGAATTGACAGATAGCGTCTTTACACGTTCATTTTCTGCTTTACTTGTTGCCGGCATTCTCGCAAAAGATACAGAACTACTAGTTTTAAATGATGAACATCTGCAAATTTTCTTTCAAAAGATTGGTCGCTATTTATTATTGGAAAAAGATACAAGAGGTCACGTTCATGATAAAGGCTGGGCTCATAGCATTGCACATGGGGCAGATTTAGCAGCAATGACGATTAAACATCCTAAATTTGATTTACAACATGCACCTTTCATCTTGCATGCATTGAAACTTGTTACTTGGAAAGATACAGTCTTTGTCAACGACGAAGAAGAACGCTTAGTTAATATAATTGAAGCGTTACTAGCTCGTAACTACTCCGAGGAAGCATTAATAGAATTTGTCGAACAGGTATTTGATAAATTTGAAATGCATTTAGTGACTCAAGGCTATAACGAAGCTTTTTTTAGTGGACGTACATGTACATTAAATTTAATGAAAACATTGTATTTTGCCTTAAAGATGAATAACTTAGCCCCAAAACTTCAAAATACTATTTATGGACAAGTAGCGAAATGGCTAAAGCTCGGAGCTTAAAATTCATCTTCACTTTGGCGTAATTGTACCGAATAAAGATAAATTTCACTTTTTCTCTGCTTAGAACATTTATTTTCGCCCCCGTAACCAAATTTAGCAAACCAAGGATATCCTTAGTTTGCTATTTTTACTTTTCGGATAAAATATCAAGTATACAATATATGGAAGCTCGTAATTATATTAACATAATTAAAAGTAGTTTCCGAAATACCTCTTTCCATTCATCCCTTACATTGAAAGTTTATCCTGATATATCCACAATTTTGCTTTTCACAAACTCATTTTAAAAAAAAACGCAACAAAAAAGCATTCAAAACCTTAATGTATCGGCGATTTTATTACAAAATGAAGTCTAAAATGTGAAATGATATTTTCACAAAAAAAACTATTTACTTAGTTAAATATGAGAAACTCAGTGTTTTCAACGTTTCAACAGTGTTTATTTAATTAAACACAAAAATACTAATATTGAAATAACGATTTTTGTTCAAAAAATGTTCATAATCATCCCCTGTTTGCTATTAAAAATATAAAAAAATAATTTTTTTTCTTTAAAACGGGCGTATAATCCAATGTGCAACAACGACATTTGTGTCGATCGATTATGACACATTGTCTGGAAAATCGATTACACAGATTAATGATTTTGTTTGCGAACGCTTGCACTAGACCGATCAAATACTAGATTCAATGTTTCATAATGAACCATGCCATTGTAAGTATTTCTTATTATTTGATTGGTACAACTACTAAAAGAGGTGACCTTATTACCCACTATTTATAAATTCGAATTTATACACAAACACATGAAATTTATGAATAGCCGTTTTATAGAAAGGAGTCAAACATGAAGAAAAAGTTAAGCTTAATGTTTATTGCATTTGGTGCACTTGCAGTTCTTGCTGGTTGTGAACCACTAACAATCTTTGATCCAAAAGGGCCAAATGCCAAAACATTATCAGACACAATTATTTTATCCATTATTACAATGGCCTTTATATTACTAGTCGTGTATTTGCTTTTGGCATTTATGCTAACAAAATACCGTGCTTCAAAAGCATCTGCCGATTACGAGCCTCCTCACGAAGAGGGTAGTCATCTACTTGAAATTACATGGACAGTTATCCCTATTATCATAGTGGCATTCTTAGCAATTGTTACTGTAAGAACAACAAGTACTGTAGAGTCTCAACCAGAAGGTTATGACAATAAAGAGCCACTTGTTATTTACGCTTCATCATCTAACTGGAAATGGCATTTTAGTTATCCAGAGCAAGGTATTGAAACTGTGAACTATGTAAATATTCCTGTTGACCGTCCAATTGAGTTCAAACTTTACTCATTCGGACCAATCACAAGTTTCTGGATTCCTCAATTAGCTGGTCAAAAATATGCGATGAGTGACATGTTAACAACTATTCACCTTGCCGCAGATGAAGTTGGTTCATTCATGGGCCGTAACTCTAACTTTAGCGGTCGCGGATTTGCTGAAATGGAATTTGAAGCGCAATCTATGACACAAGAAGACTTCGACAAATGGGCTTCTGATGTAAAAGCAAACGAAAAACCATTAACAAAAGAAAAATTTGATGAACTATTAAAAGCAGAACACGTTGGTCGTTCAAGCTATTCATCAACACACTTAGAATTTAGTCCAGCTCCAATGGAACATAGTGAACACATGAAAATGGGAGACATGGATCATAGTGAAATGAACCATGGGGAACATTCTGATTCACAAGAGAATTCTGAAGCAAAACATTCACATTAATTTTCAAACCCGAAAGGAGCGCATCCAATGAGTATGGAAGAAGTATTCCATCCTATGCAAGAACCGATGATTTTAGCGGCAGCTATTAGTATCGTAGTTGGAGCAGTGGTTATCGTGGCTGGCCTTACGTATTTCAAAAAGTGGGGCTATTTCTACAAAAACTGGCTATCAACTGTTGACCATAAAAAAATCGGTATTATGTATATCGCCACAGCACTTTTGATGCTATTCCGCGGCGGTATCGATGCATTGTTAATGCGTGCACAAACGGCAGTTCCTGATAACGGACTTCTTGATGCACAACACTATAATGAGATTTTCACAACACACGGTTTATTAATGATTTTATTCATGGCTATGCCATTCGTAATTGGTTTAATGAACATTGTTATCCCACTTCAAATTGGTGCACGTGACGTTGCCTTCCCACGTCTAAATGCAGTCAGCTTCTGGTTATTTGCAGCTGGTTGTGGTTTATTAAACCTATCATTTATCATTGGTGGTTCACCTGATGCTGGTTGGACAGCTTACTTCCCTCTATCTGGGACAGAGTTTAGTCCATCTGTTGGGAACAACTACTATTCTTTAGCTTTACAATTATCAGGGATTGGTACGTTAATGACTGGTGTTAACTTCATCGCAACAATCATTAAAATGCGTGCACCTGGTATGACATTAATGAAAATGCCAATGTTCACTTGGTCAATTTTAATTACAAATGTTATTATCGTATTTGCATTCCCAGTGTTAACTGTAGCACTTGCATTAATGATGTTAGACCGTCAATTCGGTACACAATTCTTTGCAATGCAAAATGGCGGTATGGATATGCTTTGGGCCAACCTATTCTGGGTTTGGGGACATCCTGAGGTTTATATCGTTATCCTACCTGCTTTCGGTATTTTCTCTGAAATCATTGCAACATTTGCACGTAAAAACTTATACGGCTATAAATCAATGGTTATGAGTATGGTCGTTATTTCGTTACTATCATTCTTAGTATGGGCCCACCACTTCTATACAATGGGTCACGGTGTAATGGTAAACAGCGTATTCTCTATTACAACAATGGCAATCGCTGTTCCAACAGGGGTTAAAATATTTAACTGGCTGCTTACAATGAGACACGGTAAAATTCAATTTACAACTCCTATGCTTTATGCACTTGGCTTTATTCCAATCTTCACAATTGGTGGGGTTACAGGGGTAATGCTAGCAATGGCAAGTGCTGACTATCAATATCATAATACGATGTTCTTAGTTGCCCACTTCCACTATGTATTAATTCCAGGTACAGTATTTGGTGTACTTGCAGGTTACCACTACTGGTGGCCAAAAATGTTCGGTTTCCGTTTAAATGAAAAACTAGGTAAAACTGCTTTCTGGTTTATCGCAATTTGCTTTAACGTAACATTCTTCCCTCTATTCATTTTAGGTTTAGATGGTTACGCTCGTCGTATGTACACTTACTCTGAGTCTACTGGCTACGGTCCATTGAACATGCTATCGTTCATCGGTGGTCTTGGTCTTGCTGTCGGCTTTGCGTTAATCGTATATAACATTTACTATAGCTGGAAACATATGCCTCGTAATGAAAAAGCAGATGTTTGGGATGGTCGTACATTAGAATGGGCTACTCATTCTCCAGTACCTGAATATAACTTTGCAGTAGTTCCAACTGTTACACGTTTAGATGAATTCTGGTTCGCGAAAAAAGAAGGTCGCGATATTACAGCAGGTAAAATCGAAAAAATTCACATGCCTAACAACACTGGCACACCATTCTGGATGAGTGGATTCTTCTTCCTTGCAGCATTCTTCGCTGTATTTAATCTATGGATTCCTGCTATCGTTAGTATGATTGGTGTATTCGGCTTTATGATTCATCGTTCATTCGAAAAAGATCATGGTCGTTATATTTCAGTTGAAGAAGTTATGGCAACTGAGAAAAGTTTGAGAGGTGATAAATAATATGAAAATCGATTCTTCACTTCCATTAGAATATAGTACAGAGGAAAACCGTCTGAAAATTTTCGGTTTCTGGATTTTCCTTGGCGCCGAAATCGTATTATTTGCGACACTATTTACAGTGTATTTCACACTTCATACACGTACAGGTAGTGGCCCAAGTGGCGCTGAAATTTTTGAATTAACACCAGTATTATGGGAAACTTTCTTATTATTAGCAAGTAGTTTCACAATTGGTCTTGGTATTCATGCAATGCGCATTGGCAATAAAAAAGCGATGATGGCGTTTTTCATCATCACACTTCTATTTGGTCTTGGCTTCTTAGGCATTGAGATCGATGAATTTGTAACATATGTTGATGAAGGTGCAACAATTCAAACAAGCGCATTCTTATCTGCATTAATGACTTTACTTGGTACGCACGGTGCCCACGTAACATTCGGTTTCTTCTGGGGCGTTGCAATTTTAATCCAAGTAGCAAGCCGTGGCTTAAACCCACAAACGGCTAACAAAGCGTTCATCTTCTCACTGTACTGGCACTTCCTAGACGTTGTTTGGATTTTCATCTTCAGCTTCGTCTACTTGAAAGGACTGATTAGCTGATGAAGGAATTATTCCCAAAACAACATGTGATGGGCTTCGCCTTCTCACTATTACTAACAGTTGTAGCTTTAGCTGTTGTAAAATTTGATATGTCACTTAACATGGCATTTGCTGTTTTACTAGTGACTGCTCTTGCACAAGCAACTGTACAATTAGTATTATTCATGCACATCGGTGAATCTGAAGATAAGAAAACGTTATATACAACGATTTTATATTCAGTATTCGTAGGTGTTGTCACAATCATTGGTACATTATTTGCAATGATCTGGGGCTATAATTGATAAACAGAGCCGAGAAAATGATTTCATTTTCTCGGCTTTTTTTGTTTATATATTTTTCAACATCGAAAAAAGATTCAACCCAAATTCCAACAACACTCCCCCTTCTCTTCTCAAAAACCATCATGTCCTGTGATAACGCCTTCGTGACCAACATCCTGTTGCTTTCGCACAGGAAAACATTTGTCGCTGCCGCTTCGCTTTCGCGCAAAAAACATCTGTCGCTGCCGCTTCGCTTTCGCGCAAAAAACATTTGTTACCTCGACTCTTCCAGGAAAACGCCCAGTCGGAACGGAAATCAACCACACGTTATGGCGATGAGCTACACAATTGCGATATTTCACAATAACTAACAACAGAATTAATATTCATGAACCACTTTTCATGTGACTTATCATAAGTAGGAAGGCTTATAAATAAAGGTATGAGTTGGGCATATACTATTATTTTAATATCGAATTGGTACTGTTTTTTAAATAATGAAACTTTTACTATTGTAGTAATGTATACTAATAGTTGATGTTTTTACCAATGAATAGGAGATGAAAAGTAATGAACAAATTTTTTAAAGTTTTAGGTGTTGGGGCACTAGCACTGACACTAGCAGCTTGTAACAGTAGCGCTACCCCAACGAAAGGTACAACTAAAACAGGTGACCTCACTTTAGAGCAAGTGTATGACAAAGCAGTGAAACGCCAAGAAGACATTAAAAGTGCTAGTGCAAAAGCGGAAGTGACTCAAGAGGCAAAAATGGGCTCAGGTGACAAAGCAGAGGCCTTTACCAGCGATACAAAAATGGACGTGGATGTAGTTAGCGATCCACTGGGTATGCACTTCACTATGACAACGACAGCGCCAGATATGCTTGACGAAGGCGATAAAAATAATGAAGCGTCAGTTGAAATGTACATGAATAAGGATCAAGGTATTTTCGTAAAAGACGAAACTTCCGATAAATGGTTAAAGTTACCAAGCGATGATTTCGATTCGATTTTAAAGGAGACTTCATCAGCAGCAAACGCTAAGGAACAATTAGAACAGCTTAAAAAGTTTGTCGGTGATTTTAAATTCGAACAAACAGATGATGCATATGTCTTAACTTTAGACGCAAAAGGTGATAAATTTAAGGAGCTTATCGATTCTGAAATGAAAAAGTCGATGAAAGACCTTAACCTTCAAGAAAACCCTCTTGATAATTTAACAATTAATAAAATGGACTACGTACTATACATTGATAAAGAAACTTTTGATACTAATAAAGTAGACGTTAACATGGATTTGAAAATAAAAGTGGAAAATGAAGAATTTTCATCAAAAATGAAGACAGTTGTAACATATACTGATTTTAATAACCTAAAAACAATCGACATACCAAAAGAAATTATCGATAACGCACAAACTGTTGCACAGTAAATAATAAAAAAAGGAATCTGCATACTTTAATGTACGCAGATTTCTTTTACTTTAGTTACCACTTCAATTCGAACATCGCATTTAGCATATCAGATGAATCTCTTCGCAAATGAAATCACTATCACTTCACTAACAGAAATCGGCCTCATTTAAGCTTAACAACTATCGTAATAATCGTTGACCATTTTACTTATTTACAGCATTTGAAATACTTTAGCATCTATAGAATAATGAAGCAACCCTTCAAAATCCTTCAGATTCGAATTAAGATTATTATACGTATATTCATAGTTCATCCCTAGTTTATCTAAAATTCGTAAAGATGCCACGTTATCAGGATGCACAACAGCAATAATTTTAGGTAAACCAATCTTATAAAATGCATAATTCATCAAAACTTTTGTTGCTTCAGATGTTATTCCTTGCCCTCTATAAACTTCCGAAATACCGTAGTAAATTTCGATTTCTGTTTCCTTCACATCATCTGGGCCAAGCCCGCAATAGCCAATTAGTTTTTGACTCTTTTTCTCTACAATAGCTAGATTAAGCTTATGTATTTTAGTAGGCGTGTTTTTTTGGTTACATTGAATGGACCACTCTATTACTCGTTGAACATCATCACGGCTAGGCACATCCTCTGGTATATATCGGTAAAAATTAGGTTCAGATACAACTGCATATAATTCATCCAAATCAGATAAAGCATATGGGCGAATTATGAGTCTTTCGGTTTCAATATGTAGATTTAAAAACATAATGATCACTCCTTACTTAAAGTTAAAATGTCTTTATTTCTTTTGAGTACTTATACTAGTCCCAATAATTCTTCATTAAATCAGTTGCCCAACGTGGCTGTTTTATTTCACCTTTTGGTAAAAACTCTTTCATTACAGGTTTTATATCAATGATTGGTGTTCCATCAATAGCATCTAAGCCTTTAACGATTAATGTTCTATCCTTTAATTCTAGTAATTCTACAACCGTTACACCTATTTTATTAGGTCTATTTTTACCTCTCTGTGCAAAAATACCGACTTCCGGATAGTCCGTATTATTTCTTGGATGTCTCGCTTCATATTGGATCTTTTCATCTACAACTTTGTCAAAATAAAAAATTATTTCTAAATGGGAAAAATCATCGATCCCCTTTAAAGACGATTCATGAAAATCTTTTGTCAATTCAATCGTAGAAATGACGTCACCCCAATTATCGTCTTCAATTATTTCTCGACTATTGCTCACTACAGCTATTGGTTTAATGTTATAAAGTATATCAAGACCTCTTCTCTTCGTTGATTTCTTCATGCATATTTCCGCTTAATCCTAGTATAATTCAGCTACCCCCAATGTCAATTTAAGGTAACGAACTTATGATTTCAAAGAAAATTCACCAATTAATAGAGAACCCAACATAATTGCCTCCCCTATAGCAATGTGTCAAAGAATCTCTTAAATACTTGTTTTCACTGTTCTTTTTTATTTTATTATTCGTAAAAATAAAATATATGAAAATGTTACGGGGGTTATGATATGGTATATTATCTACAATGAAATTTTAGAAGGTGGAAAACATGCTAGAAGTAAGTGAAAGTAAGTTATCTCAATATATTTTACATTTTATTGACGATACACTCGTGTTAGGTGAGGAATCATTATCACAACCAGAAGTCATGCTAGAGGCAGCTTTTACACAGCTAGCGTTTAGCAAAATCGATTTAGAGCAGCAATTCGAATTTTTTCATGAAACAGACATCGTATTAAACGAGGTCTACACATATGTAAGGGCGATATTCGATCAGGAGACTAGTTTCCATGAACAATCAATAAACATCGCAAAACACTTACATAGTGTATCTCAGCACCCTAATATTAAAAGCGGCGAATTGTTTATTGGATTATTTGATAATTGTTTTCTAGCTACCGAAGCTAAAAAAATAATCGCCATCGTTAAAATTGATGAAAAGGAAATGTTTTTAGATGTGAAAAACGACCACAACAAAATGGTCGTCAATGGCATTGATGGCATTAATGTAAAGAAAATTAATAATATGGCCATCATCGTAGATATGGGGACAGATGAGACACCTGCTGTCTTTATGAAAACTAAAAGGAAAGAAGATATTGTCTACTGGCAAGAACGATTTTTAAAGATTAAAGCAGCTGATGAACATTATTATAAAACGAATTTAGCGTTAACAGAATGCAAAAAATATATTTTAAAAGAAGAGAGTTTTACAAATACTGAAAAACTGGGTCTTTTAAATAAAACGCTTGATTACTTTAGAAATGAAGATGAATTTCAAGTAAATAATTATATTGAAACGGTATTTGAAAAAGCGGAACCAACTCAAAAAGATATTATTATTAATTCGGTAAAACCTTATGAAACCGTAATTTCTGAGAGTGCGCTTGAAAAGGCTGAAAAAAAATATAAACGTAAAATTAAACTCGATTCCAATATTGAAATCCAGGTAAACGTACAGGATATCGACCAAGTGGATGAACTAATTGAAGTGGGTTACGATGAATCTACAAATCGAAAATTCTACAAAATTTACTTCCAAGAAGAACTATAATTAAATTCCAAGAGACTTTCCTATTTTTTTAGAGGAAGTCTCTTTTTTAGCCCATCACCATTTTCCGGTTCCGACTGTGCACTTTCCTGGCGGCGTCCGATGAGTCGCTCTCCAATAAGCTTAACAAATATCATCCACAACTTAACTTTTGGTGATGAGTCCTTTTCGTAATCTATATCTTTATTCAATCGACTTATTAATAAACCATTCCCCTTAAATATCTAGTTTTTCATGGGAGGCTCAACCGATGTTGCAGATGTCAGCTGAAATGTACCAACTTCACAATGCTCGACAGCAACTTGGGCATTTGGAACGCCATTCCATACATGGCAAGTTGTCGCACAAGGTAAATCAGCTTATGCACATCAAGCGACACTCCTTGCAGGTAAAGCAATTTCTGCACTAGAAAATCCGACGTTAATTGAAAATGCAAAAGCAGAGCTGACACAACGACTCGATGGAGAAACATATGGAGCATTAATTCCTAAGGATTTAGTACCTCCTAAACTCACAGAAGTAATCCATGTTAGGGCGTAAATGTATGAAGTATTTTGTAAGACTTTCTACACGAGAGAGTCTTACTTTTTTGTTTATGCATGATAAAAAATATAGCGTTTAGGCAATTTTGGTTCTCACTTTACGTTATATCATATCCAATATCCAGGGCTTCAAATAGCTCAATAACTCTTCTAATCACCTTAACATCATATATTGTTACCTATACACCAAATTTGTTAATGTGTTACAATCAAACTAAATGACTTCATTGGAATAGGAGGGTCTTTTTAATATGTCCTATATTAACGATTTACAGTATTATATCGATAGTGCTTCAATCGGGGTTTTACTCGAACTCCTTTTGGTGACAACTTGTATTTCAACTATTATTTATTTAGTAACTAAAAACCAATATATTTCGTACTTATCGTCCGCACCAATATTTTATTTTCTTTCAATAATTTTGTACCACAATTCACATTTTATTATGCTCGTCTTAGCCATGACGGTTCAAGCCTCTGTTATTTTATTTATTCAGAAGAAGAATCTACGAAAGATCATTACGATGAAAGACAAAGCTCACGACAGTATTTAAGATAATAGAAGAATAAAGGACTTGTTATTTTCAACAAGTCCTTTATAAAATACCACTTTACACTCTTCCACGTGTTAATGCTCTGGCCCAATCAGATCTATTTTGATCTTTGCTTCGTTTAATAACTTCCGTAGTATCATAAGGAATGCTCAACTGCTCAATAATCCATTCACTATTCCGTTTTTCTACAACGGTATAGTTCGCAAATGGGGTACCTGATTCAATCTTATAATAAAACGGTTCGACTTCTTCATAAGCTGGCAGACCAACACTGCCCGGGTTAATAATGATTTTGTTATTAGGTAAATAAACAATCGTTGGTAAATGGGAGTGACCACAAAAAATAATATTTTGAGGAATATCTTTTACTAGATTCATTATTTCCTCTGTCTGTTTTACATTAACGCCATGTGGAGTAATTTCATTCAACATATATAGCTCATCATTTTCAGGTGAAGCATGGCAAAAGTAAAAATTATCTGTCTGAATCGAAAATGGTAGGTTAATTAACCAACTTTTATGTTCCTCCGTGAGTACGTCTAAGACATATTGAACGGTTGGATTTTCCGATGAAGACTGTAATAATATTCGATCACAATTTCCACTTACACTTTTAATATCTGTACTCTTTATCATTTCATATGTTTCTAATGGGAATAACGGTCCATAAAGAGTGTCACCTAAATTATATATCTTATCGATACTTCTATATTCGATATCCTCTAACACGGCTTTTAATGCATCTTTATTTCCATGAATATCTGATAGTACTGCTATTTTCACAATATCATCACCTTAGTTAGTTTTACATTTCTGGAGCTTCCATACCGAAATTTGCCCACTCCTCTTTAGCTGGACCGTAAATGCCTGGGACAGTTAATCCCGCCTGTCGCATAAGAACCGTCATTTGTCCTCGATGGTGATTCTGATGTTGAATCAAAAACATTAACAGTGTACCAATTCGCATTTCTTGACCAAAAAAATTGATGTGCTCGTGAAGGGTTTGATCAGTCCAATTTGTTTTCACTGCTTCCACAAACGCATAATTAGCTTGAGAATAGCCATCTGCAATAAATTGTGCTGAAGTAGGAACAGGAAAATCTTTAGATGGAGCATCAAAAGATAAACTTGTATTTGAAGTAATGATGCGAATTGCAGTAACTGTATGCCAAGCAATACGTCCTAAAGTCCAATTTTCTGACGTTATCTCCTGTTTAAGTGATTCATCTGTTAGATTATTCAATAACCTCTGTGTACAACTTGCTTCGAACTCCCAAGACTTAAAAAAATCGTTTAGACTCTGATACATTATAATCCCCCTCTTTTCTTAAAAGTGACTCTAACAGAAAAGTGCTCTCATCGTAAAAGAAATGTTTATAGATTAGTAGAGGTTTTCAATATATTTATTTAATTCTTTTTGATTAATCGATCCTTTTATCATGTACTTTAATATACCTTTAGAATCAAAGATAAAAGTTGTTGGATACGCCATTATTTCAAATGATTTTTGATATGTACCATCTAAATCAAGAAATATAGGGAAATTCAAATTGTAGGACTTTTGGAATTTCGTGGCATTTTCACTACTATCTTTAGAAGTTGCATTGATCGCTAATAGCTCAACATGTTCAGATTTAGTAGTATAAAAATCTCTTAATTCAGGAGCCTCTTCTTGACAAGGTCCACACCAAGATGCCCAAAAGTTAACGATTAGGACCTTTCCATTGTATTCTTTAAATGTTGTTGATGATTCATCTAATCGTGTTAATTTTGCATCAAAAACAAGCTGTTTTGTTCCATCTTCATTTTCTACTATCGGATTAACTGTTGCCTCTTTTATGAAAATATTTTTCAAAACAATTCCTATAAGTAATATGACTAATAAAGCTGATATATATAAACCTAAACGCTTTTTAAACTGCATAAATGATCACCTAAATTCCCCCTTTTAAATATCGTTCTTTTAAAACGTACCTATATTGAATTTTGATAAGCTAACATTAATTTCTCTTTGGCTTTCTGACCTGCTAATCCTGTTTTTAATAATTCATCTGATGTTTGATGATCTAAAGTTTTTGTAAATTGGTTTAATAGCTTATCTCTCAGCACATCGGGCATCTCCCCTGTGCTTTGATCTGTATCTTGTCCCTTTGATAATTTAGTTTCTTTAATCATTACTCTTTTCCCATCTAATTTAGTTACATAATGACGAATATATCCACCCTCTCTTTTAATTTCATATTTCGCTTTTGCTTGTTTATCGTTATCTAAAAATAGATCTGAAGATAAACTATTTAATTCATCTTTTTTAATCGTATTTATGTAATTATTATTTGTAGATTGGATCCTCATTCTCTTGCCCTCTTTCATTCGTTTTTTCGGCATTCAATGAATTCTGCTCTTTTTCCGCCATTCAATTTTCCATTATATAAACTAATTACCATTTTAACCAATTTCATTCACTCGGTCTACTCTCTATAAAGCGTATCTAGCAAGATAATATTTGGGCCTGCAATAAATTCTTTCGCACAAATCAGTAGTGATTCTCATATTAATATTGCGAAGATTATCTCGACGTTTTCCCTTTATTACTAGTTTGTTCACGCGACCCGTTAGATGAAAAAAATTCCAAATATGAATTGACCTTCTAATTTGTCCAATGTTATATTTACTAATGCAGTAATTTACTAAATTACTAAAATTTAAATTAACAAAAGGGGAGATGAAATCGATGAAAATACCTACACATTTAAAGCACAAACCTGTTATTGTTGCTGAAAATTATGCCAATATTGACGGGCGCACTGCTTATCATACGGATGCACAGGGGCTCTCACTCGGCTTAGCTCAATGGAATGACAGAGGTAAGGTTGATATTTCTGCTAAAGTGTGGCGTCATACAGGTGGTAAATGGTCACGTCAATCAGAGGAATTACCACTTCATCGCGTGCTTGACCTTGCTATTTTAGTTTGTGAATCTCAGCTTCATTTTAAGGAAGCTTATCGCTACGATCATTTATATGATGAAGAAAACCCTATTATTAAACGTGTTGGCTTACAAGGGGATGCAATGACAGTGGAAGTATGTACAGAAAATGAACAAATTGAAGAGGATATTAAGCTCTTTAATCAAGCTTTAAGTGCGGATGGTGAACTAATTGGCGAACGCATGCGCACGCTATCACTTATTTTAAAGGAAATGGGTTATTAAAACCCAAGAGGGGATAAAAATGGACCAACAATTTCTACATGATGATAAGAAACTGCAAAAAGCTTTTTTTAACTTTTTAATCCCGGTTATGCTAGCAAATGTGCTGCAGTCACTAGGGCAAGTCTTTGGCATGTTTATCGTTGGGCGCAATTTAGGTGTTGATGCGCTAGCGGCAATTTCAGCATTCTTTCCATTCTTCTTCTTTTTAATGGCATTTGCTATTGGGATTGGCTCAGGTAGCTCGATTTTAGTAGGGCAAACGTATGGGGCTGGTAATCATGAGAAGATGAAGGAGGTTGTAGGGGTAACTTTAGCCTTTACGACGATTTTATCGATTGTTGTCGCAATTTTTGGTGGCTTTTTCATTGAGTGGATTTTACGCTTTATGCAAACACCAACAAATATTTTAGATATGAGTATTAGCTATGCTCAAATCTTATTTTTCACATTACCGATTATGTTCTGGTATCTGGTGTACACAACCTTTATGCGTGGTGTAGGTGATTCTAAAACACCTTTTTTATTTTTAGTCATAAGTGTTATTTTAAATATCGCATTTCTACCACCATTAGTTTTCGGCTGGCTTGGTCTGCCTAAGTTTGGCTTAAACGGTGCTGCTTATGCTTCTGTTTTATCGAATTTAGTGACGATGATATTGTTATTAGCCTACTTGCATAAAACAAAGCATATTTTACGCTTAGACAAATCGATTTTACAGCATTTTAAATTAAAGAAGGATATTTTAGCTTCATTATTAAAGTTAGCCATTCCAGCAAGCATTAGTATGGTTGCGATCTCTGTAGCAGAAATTGCTGTTATAGGCTTCGTTAATGCTTATGGTTCCGATGCTACTGCCGCTTACGGTGTTGTCAATCAGGTCGCTAGCTATGCACAGGTGCCCGCGATGAGTATTGCTATTGCGACATCTGTATTTGTGGCGCAGGCTTTAGGGGCAAACTCTACGGATATGATTAAAAAAATTCGTCAATTCGGTGTGCTTGTAAACTATATTTTAGGTGGCGCGATTATTTTAATAATGTATTTATTTGCGGAGCCTATTTTATCTTTCTTTATTGATAAACAGGATACGGTACTTATCGCCAAGAATTATTTATATATCGCATTTTGGAGCTATTTAATTTTTGGCCATACACAAACCGTTTCGGCTACAATGCGTGCTACAGGTGTTGTCTTATGGCCTACAATTTTCCTAGTCATCGCGATTTGGGTAGTTGAGGTACCTTTGGCGTTTATTTTATCGCATTACACTACATTTGAGCTAAATGGCGTTTGGATCGCTTACCCTACTGCCTTCTGTGTGCATTTTGTATTACAATACGCATACTTCAAATTAGGCTGGCAAAAACGAACATTAAAAGCAATGCTGAGCGATTAATTTTATGATAATGTCTGTAGACAAAATTACGTATTACTTTGTCTACAGACATTTTATATAGGTGTTTAGGGTAAACAGAATTTTTGATCCACCAGTATTTAAGCTTGGCCAGGTGGAATTATACCCCAAACAAGTAGGAGAAAGGATACTAATCCAATTAAAAAGAAAATAATTGAAGCAGTAAATATCGGGCCTAATTTATAAGTGAAGCGTTCTCTTTTCTGAATAATACCTGTTCGTCCACTAACTTGAGATGCAAATAACCTAGACATAGCTCCCCCACTACTTGAAAAGTAAAAAGTGCCCCCAGCAAAAGCTATACCCGTGAAAAACATCACCTCGATAAATCTTACGGAGAAAAATGAAGCAATAAAATAAGTAATAATAACTTCTACAATAAATGCCACTATCATAATTATTATATTTTTCCTAGCCATATAAATCCCCCTACTCTTCAAATTTTATTCTTCTAATCCTATATACGACTGAACCCGAAAATAAGTTCCATTTTTATACTCATTAACCAATTTATTATCAAAATTCAATTCACAGTTCTATCCAATTATTTTTTCGCATAAAAAAAAGGCATCCTAATAAAAGGATGCCTTTTTTATGGTTACATCATTAAAATTAAAGTTTTACGATGTTTGTAGCTTGAGGTCCGCGTTGGCCTTCTTCTACTGAGAACTCAACTTTTTGACCTTCTTCAAGTGTTTTGAAACCGTCACCTTGGATAGCTGAGAAGTGAGCAAATACGTCATTTCCGCCTTCTACTTCGATGAAACCGAAACCTTTTTCTGAGTTAAACCATTTTACTGTACCTTGTGTCATTTGAATGACCTCCAATAATTGTATTAATTAAAATCATATTACTTCAAAAGAAAATTCACATATTACAAAAAGCATCAAATAAAACACGATTACTCTTTGTAATATGTGAATTTATTGTTCTCTTGAAAACGATTTTATTACATTTACTATATACAAAAAAATCACATTTGTCTAGTACAAAAGCTGATTTATTAAATAAACAGTTTTTTCACTAAGCTAATCCGTCACTACATTAGTTTAACAAACAAGGTGCGATAATCTTTTTAGATCAACACACCTCATTAGTAAACTTAGTTTTTGACAAACATCTATTGTGGTTTTGTTGTCATTAATTTTAGACCATGACCAATAAATACAACATCTGTTACCTTATTCATAATCGTATTAATCAGTTTGCTATCTTTTATGCTTTTTGTTACTAACTTTGCACCATATGTACCAAAGACGTACCATAAGATCAAACATGACTATAAAATGAGTCGCCAACGACCTTTAAAATCGGAAAAATACTTCCTCTCCGACCTCAACATCTACTATTTTTTGATGAAGAAACAAAAGTATGATTATAATTTTTCCAATCAATAAAAAGATTTGAAACCTTACATTTTTACAGTGTTTCATATATAACTTGTCCCATTTGAGTGATGTCATAATCACCTAGTGCGACTACTTCTGATTGGAAATCTGGTGAATTTAAAATCTCTATTACCGATTCAATCAGCTGTTGGTTTTCAGGTGTTTTTAAAAGGACAATATCATAACGTTCTCTAATAAGTGGTATAAAGTCAACTTCTATGAGTTTTGATATTTTTTCAATGCCTATTCCAATGTCTGCATGCCCATTTGCGACAGCAGAAGCTACATCTAAATGGCTCATTTCTTCTTCGTTATACCCTTCAATTGAGGATGGAGATATGTGATGAATGCGTAATTGTTCATCTAGGAAAGTACGAGCACCTGAACCTTTTTCACGGTTCATCAATTTTAGTGATTTGGTCTTAAAATCATCCATTGATTGAATTTGCAACGGATTTCCTTTTTGAACATAAAAGCCTGCTCGGCGTGAAATCAGATTGAGAAGAATATAAGAGTGACTTACAAATATCTTTTTCAAATAAGGTGTATTATATTCCCCTGTATCACCATCGTATAAATGTAAACTAGCAATATCACAATCCCCGTTATACAGTGCCATTACGCCATTAAAGCTACCTTCATGCGAGCGCAATACTTTATTTGATTGTTTTTTCTCTATATATTTACCTAATAAGTCTAAGGCTAAATCTTGTCCACTTATAATAATTTTTTTATTTTTGGGAGAAGGAGTTGTCGAGGCAGTAGATACAGCAGGAGTTGCTCCTGTCTTGCTCTTTTGTATATATATTTGTAAATCAGTTCTATCCACACGCATTTGCCGACCTACACGAAAAATAGGTAAATCCCCCTTTTTCACTAAATCGTAGATCGTTAATTTTGAAACCTTTAATAATTGAGCCACCTCTTCAATCGTATAGGAATGTTCATGTGACATGTAAAAATCTCCCCTTCTGCTTCTATTGATTCTATAGTAACTTAATTATAATATTTTTGAACCATCACCAAAACGTGTGGTTGATTTCCGCTCCGACTGGGCGCTTTGTAGCTGTCGATTTGCTTTCGCTACAGAAAACATTTGCCGCTGACGCTTCGCTTTCGCGCAGATAAAACATTTGCCGCTGACGCTTCGCTTTCGCACAGATAAAACATTTGCCGCTGACGCTTCGCTTTCGCGCAGATAAAACATTTGCCGCTGACGCTTCGCTTTCGCGCAGATAAAACATTTGCCGCTGACGCTTCGCTTTCGCACAGAGCAAAGCTTCCTGGGGGCTTCCAGCCTCAACTTCAATCAACTTATTTACATAGTATACGTTTAACAAAACTCATCCACAACTTTTGGTGATGAATCATATTTTTTACATCTTGAAGATTTCTAGCGATTTGGTATTCCTTTTTTAGACATAACTAATTATAATTAGTTATGTCTTGTTATAACGAGTTATAAAAGGAGTATAATCAAAGTGAAAAAGTATTATAGTTTAATAGCTTCATTGGTACTACTGATCGGTATTTTAGCAGGTTGTGGTAGCCAAGAAAGCAACAACAAAGCAAACAAACCAGTTGAATTAACGATTTCCGCAGCAGCTAGTTTGCAAGATTCATTAGAAGAGCTTCAAAAAGCCTATGAAAATGAACACGATAATATTAAAATCACATTTAACTTTGGTGGCTCTGGTGCTTTACAGCAACAAATTTTAGAAGGTGCTCCTGTTGATCTTTTCTTTTCAGCAGCACAAGATAAGTTTGATGAGCTAGTTCAAAAAGATTTAATCGATAAAAAGCAAGGAACGAACCTTTTAGCGAACGAATTAGTGTTAATCGTTCCTAAGAAAAATGAAAAACATATTCAATCATTTGAAGACTTAACGAAAGCTGATAAGATTGCCGTTGGTACACCTGAAACGGTTCCTGCTGGCAAGTACGGTATAGAAACATTAAAAAACATGAACCTTTGGGAAAATGCAGAGTCAAAAGTAGTGTATACAAAAGACGTACGACAAGTTCTTACTTATACAGAAACTGAAAATGTTGATGCAGGATTGGTTTATAAAACAGATGCCCTTGTGTCAGAAAAAGTCGATGTCGTTGCTACAGCCAAAGAAGATACACATACACCTATTATTTATCCTGTAGGTGTGATCAAAGATAGTAAGCATGCAAAAGAGGCGGAAGATTTTTATAACTATTTACAAAGTGATCAAGCGATGAAAGTATTTAAAAAATACGGTTTTCAAGGAACTCATTAATAGATGAGTACGGATTTCTGGTCACCTCTTAAGCTTTCTATTGAAATAGCGCTTGTGTCAGGAATAATTGTGATAGTAACAGGTATTCTATTCGGTAAATGGATGGCAAAACGTAATTTCAAAGGAAAATTATTGCTAGAAACAGTGTTACTTTTACCATTAGTATTACCTCCTACTGTAGTAGGATTTCTTCTAATTATTATTTTTGGCAAAAACAGTGTGCTAGGTAACTTGATTACATGGCTTTTTAACCAACCCGTTATGTTCACTTGGTGGGCAGCGGTCATTGCCTCTACTGTTGTTGCATTTCCTTTAATGTATCAATCAGCAAAAACTGGCTTTGAATCTGTTGATGTGGACATTGAGAATGCTGCACGTGTTGATGGTGCTAACGAATGGCAAGTCTTTTTCTTTATTTCTATCCCTCTTGCATTAAAATCAATTGTCTCAGGTGGGATTTTAAGTTTCACACGAGCTTTAGGTGAATTTGGTGCAACCTTAATGTTTGCTGGAAATCTTCCAGGCAAAACGCAAACTACGCCACTTGCTATTTACATGGCAATTGGTTCGGGTAACATGTCACTCGCTTGGTCATGGGTGATTTGTATGATAGGTATTTCCTTCCTTATGCTTCTGAGCGTTCATTTCATGAAGGCATAAAAGAAAAGATGTAGTCGGTACAAACCTAAACTGTACCAACTACATCTTTTCTTTTCACCCTCCACTAATGGGTGGAATAAAGGCGATTGTATCCCCGTTTTTTACAACCGTTGTATCTGTTGCAAATTCCTCATTTACTGCTGTCATGACATGTTGTAAATTAACTTGTGGATATTGCATTTCCACCCATTCTTTAATTTGTCCAACTGTACGGTCTGACAGGTCTACACATAATTTTGACTCACCGATTATTTCTTGTAAGTGAGCAAATAGTAGTATGTTAATCACAAGATTCCTCCTCACTCATTGATGGATTTCCTTTTGGGTAAGGGACATTTTCTAATTGATCACCAATCCATTCGGTCCCATCTTCCCAATACTCTTTTTTCCAAATAGGGACAATTTGTTTAATACGGTCAATCGCATATTCATTAGCTTCATAGGCTATTTTACGATGTGGCGATGAAACCGCAATGACTACTGCAATATCCGAAATTTCTAAATGACCAACACGATGTGTAATAGCTACTTTCGCTTCTGGCCATCGCTCTTGTATTTCTTTAGTTATTTGTTCAAACATTTTAATAGCCATAGATGGATAAGCTTGATATTCCAAATGTAATGTTTTCTTGCCTTTTGTCATTTCGCGTACTGTTCCAATGAATACAGTGATTGCACCAGCATTTCGATCTGTTACTTTTCGTCTAACTTCTTCAACATCAATTGGTTTATCAATGATTTCAAACAACGATGTAGTCATGATTTACTCCTCATTTCCTGCATTAAAAATTCCATGTATTGTGCTTTTTCTTGAATCGAAAAAGTTGGGTAATCTAACGGTTTATTTAGTGGATATGTCGGCCAATAAAGAACACAGACGATATTACTTACTTTTTGTAGCAAAGATTCATCTTCCGCCTGTCGCAAAAGAACAACCTTTGGATAGTCTTCATTTTTATAGCCTTCAATAAAAATAATATCCATATTAAATGTTTCATATATAGTTAGTATATCAGCAAGCTGCCAGTTACTTTGGTGAATACTCATGCGCAAAGTACCTTCTCCTTCAACTGCTGTAACACTTGCGCCAGCCTTCTCATGACGAACACTATCTTTTGAACTTTCTATCATAGGGATACCACCATGTCCATGATGCTTGATTGTTCCTACACGAAAACCTTCTGTAGTGGCTTGTGTAATGAGTTGTTCCATTAACGTTGTCTTCCCACTATTTTGATAGCCTACGATTTGTAAGATTTTTCGATGTTGCCCCATGGCCACTCACTTCCTTGCAAATCTTCTAACAATAAGACAACTACTTGCATTCCTTTTTCATATCCGCGTGACCCACCTGGTAATACGATAAAAGAATTGGCTTCTGCTAAGGAAGAAACCGCACTAGATTTATCAAAACCAGAGGGAGCTGCAACTAATTGACCGTTTTCGTAAGAAGCATTTGCACGCACAAAACGGGTAAACGGATTCGGTTTTTTAAAGTCCGCATTTAAAACAGCCTGCTCTCTACGTAGATGTGGTTTCTTATTACCAAATGCCGTTCTTATAATAGGTCGTGTAAATAATTCAAAACCAACATAGCAAGCTGATGGATTACCTGAAAGTCCAAATAATAATTGACCATTTCGAGCCGCAACAGTTGTTACACTACCTGGTCGCATTGCCACTTTATTAAAAAGTACTTGTGCGTCAATGGCTTCATAAATGGCAGGTAAGTAATCGTAATCACCTACTGATACTCCTCCTGTTGTAATCAAAATGTCTACTTCCTGAAGCGCTTTTTCAACAGCTTGAATACATAAATTTAGATCATCGCTAAACTTACCAAAATATTTAACGGTTGCCCCAGCACGTTCAATTTGAGCCATTATCATATATGCATTACTATTACGAATTTTTCCTGGCTGCAAAGCATCACTTGGTTCTAGTAATTCACTTCCTGTTGCAATAACGCCTACGATTGGTTTTCGAAAAACAGGTACTTGATCATAACCAAAAGTAGCAAGTAATGCGACCACGCCTGGATTGATGTATTGTCCTTTTTCAATAAGAATTGCGCCTTTTTGAACATCCTCTCCCTTATAGGAAATATTTGTTCCTGTTTCATAAGAACGTTTAATCGACATATACGGTTGATTGTCTTCTTCAAATGTGTGCGTTAATTCAAGCATAATGACTGCATCACATCCGTTCGGGATAGGAGCTCCTGTCATAATGCGCACTGCTTCTCGATTACCGACTTCTTCCTCAAATACATAGCCCGCTCCAATTTCCCCCACTACTTTAAAGGTTACTGGATTGTCTGAACATGCCTCTTGACTATCTACTGAGCGAATAGCATAACCATCATAAGGTGAACGATCAAAAGCCGGTACATCTTGGTCAGCAGCAACATCTTCTGCTAAAAAACGTCCATGTGCTTGTTGTAGTGAAACGACCTCTATTTTTTCTTGGAATGCAAACTCCATGACACGTTGAACAGCTTCCCCAACAGCAATTGGTTTTCTTTTTTCTAACATTCTAGAACACTCCTTTATCCGAATAAACGATAATAAATGGTTTTAGCTTTTTGTATATCTTGTACACCGTGAATGACAACTCGTCCATCTTGGAAAATCACTAGTCGATAATCTTCCGCTTGGCAAGACAGTAAATAGGGATTTTGTTGAATATCACCATAGGGATTAAGTTGTTCAGCGAGCTGATCAAACTTATAGTAAATCGGTTTTGGTGGACGTATTTGAATAGCATCACGACCACATAATACATTTAACTTTGTTTGATTTTCATATGATAAATACGGATAGGTAGGATTTTTGCCACAGGATGGACAATCATGAATACGAATTTTTTCTACGTTTATTTCATAGTGTTGATTTTGCCAAACATCAAAAGTTAAATAACTTTTGCGTAATGCTTCTTCATCACCTACTAAAAACTTTAATACTTCAGCTACTTGATAAGCTGCGACGATTTGAACAGTTGGACTTATAATTCCTACTGTATCGCACGTCATCCCTGTATTGGGCACTGCTGATAACAAACAATGTAAACAAGGTGTTTTACCTGGCACAATTGTATACGTAGCGCCATAACTACCAACACAAGAACCATAGACCCAAGGGATTTGATATTTTTGTGCAAGGTCGTTCATCATAAAGCGAATATCAAAGTTGTCCGTTGCATCCACCATAATATCTACATCTGCAAGCAGTGGGGTTATTTGCTCTGTACACGCATCAAGAATATATTCGTTAATTTCTACCTCTGCGTTAATGCTTTGTAGTCTTTTTTTTGCAGCGATTACTTTAGGGACTTTTTCTTGTGCATCTTGTTCGGTATATAATTGTTGTCTTTGTAAATTACTCCACTCTACATAATCACGATCAATAATCGTCAACTTTCCGACGCCTGCCCTTACAAGAGCCTCTGCGCTAGCACTACCTAAAGCACCAACTCCTATCATTAGGACATGCTTTTGTTTTAGTAGTAGCTGCCCGTTTTCTCCGATTGGGCTGAATAATTGTTGTCTAGAATATCTATTATGCATAAACGTTTTTGCCTTTCTTTCTATGAATTTTAGTTTGACCTTTTAATATATAGCTTTATAATAAAAGCAATGTTTTTCAGCAAAAACAAAAAATCAACTCTATAA
Source organism: Lysinibacillus sp. NPDC058147 (assembly GCF_042884205.1). Classification (NCBI taxonomy): domain Bacteria; kingdom Bacillati; phylum Bacillota; class Bacilli; order Caryophanales; family Bacillaceae; genus Lysinibacillus; species Lysinibacillus sp. NPDC058147. Next base: position 307,666 of record NZ_JBHVUJ010000001.1, on the reverse strand, counting down.
AAGGAGGTCTTTTACCTTGCATCCCACACATAGTGAACTTCCTATACGAGCTGCCATATTAACAGTGAGTGACACACGCACAAAGGCGGATGATCGTGGTGGTCAGCGTATTCAATCATTACTTCAAGAAGCTTCATTTGAATTAGTAGACTACCAAATGTCAAAAGATGAACCGCTTGAAATCTCAAACCATGTACAAAAATGGTGCGATGATCGTACCATTAATACCATTATCGTAACGGGAGGAACAGGATTTACACCGAGAGACCAAACTTACGACACGATTCTTCCTCTTTTTGAAAAAGAAATGATGGGATTTGGTGAATTATTTCGAACACTAAGCTATGAAGAAATCGGCCCAAAAGCCATGTTTAGTCGTGCAACAGCAGGTAGTCGCGATAAAACAGCTATCTATGTACTACCAGGTTCCACTAACGCCGTGACACTTGCCATGACAAAGCTGATTCTTCCTACTGTGCAACATTTTGTAGGTGAGTTGAATCGCATATGAAAATGGCTGGTGTTGTCTTAGCTGGCGGTCAATCTTCACGGTATGGTCAACCGAAAATGTTTGAATTATTTGCTGGTCTGCCTTTATATAAGCACAGTCTCATAGCCTTACAAAAAAATCAACTACAGCCTTTAATTATTGCTACGAATGCTAGCTTGCAATCAAAGTTTGTAGATGAAAATGTCCACTGGATCATTGAAAAACAGCCTCATCAAGGACCTTTGTTTGCCTTGCATAATATAATGACAAATTTTCCAGAAGTAGAGTGGTTTTTCGTCATAGCGAGTGATATGCCTTTTATTAATGCAGAATTTGTCCAAACTATGCTCACATTTATCGATGATCGTTATGATGCCATTGTTCCTAAACAAGCTTCAAGATTACAACCACTTGCTGCTTTATATCGACGCAGTGCTTTACCAAAAGCACTGCAATTAGTCCAACAAAACAAACGAAGTATGAAAGTCTTGTTAGAGCAGCTTCAAGTATGTTATGTCCCATTTGAAGAAGACTGCTCCACATTTATCAATATCAATTCTCAACAAGATTGGCTACAAACATTTGAAAGGAAGTTTAATAATGAGTAATTTTACACACTGGAATGAAGAAGGTCGTCCCAAAATGGTCGACATTTCAGATAAAACCATCACAAACCGTACAGCCGTCGCTCGTAGTACAATCACGTTATCCGATGAAGTCTATCAAGCCATCCAACAGGGAGGCATTAAAAAAGGCGACCCTACGCAAGTAGCACAAATTGCAGGGATAATGGGTGCTAAAAAAACTGCTGATATTATCCCTATGTGCCATCCGATTATGTTACAAGGAACAGATCTTCAATTTGAATATACAAAAGCAGAGGATGGTTACGAACTACACATTCAAGCTACAGTGAAATGTAATGGTAAAACAGGTGTCGAAATGGAAGCACTAACTGCTGTATCCATTGCTGCACTAACTTTTTATGATATGTGTAAAGCCGTCGACAAATCTATGGTAATTAAAGAAACATACCTCGTTCAAAAAACGGGTGGAAAAAGTGGCGACTTTGTGCATAAATAAACAGAAAAAATCCGGCATTTGCCGATTTTTTTCTGTTTATTAACATAAGTCACCAGCACTAACTAATACCACTCTATTTCGTCTACCCACCGATATGTGACATTTCAATTTTTGAGTTTTTCCTCTTTTCCATTGTTTGCTCATTTCGTTCATCGGAATAGCGATCTTTTCTATTTTCCCAAACATTCGAAATGCATTGGGTGATCGTTTCATCATCTTCCCCAATCCTTAACAAATCTCGTAGATTCGTTCCCTCTGTTGCAAATAAACACGTATATAATGTTCCTTCTGCCGAAATACGGGCACGCGAACAAGTGGAGCAGAAAGAATCTGTTACAGATGATATTACGCCAATTTCACCTTGAGCATCCTCATATTGATATCGAGTAGCCACTTCCCCTTTATAATTAGGGTCAACACGATACAAAGGGAAAACTTGGTTGACCTGGTCAATAATTTCTTTCTTCGACACAACCTCATCCAACCGCCAACCATTCGAATTACCGACATCCATATATTCAATAAAGCGAAGAATATGCTGTTTCTCTTTAAAATATTCTGCCATCGAAATGATATCTTGCTCATTTTTTCCTTTTTGAATGACCATATTGATCTTCACGTGTAAACCCGCTTCTGCCGCTTTTTCTATACCTTCTAATACCGTTTTCACTTTCCCTCGATGGCCATTCATCTCGAAAAAACGATCTTCATTTAGGGAATCTAGACTAACAGCTACTCGTGATAAACCTGCTCTCGCCAATTCATCGGCATATTTTTTCAACAATGTGCCATTGGTTGTTAAAGCAATATCTTCTACTCCAACTATGCGATGTATACGTTCAATTAATTTGGGCAGATCACGGCGTAGTAAAGGCTCACCACCAGTAATGCGTACTTTTTTCACACCTAATGAAACGAAAATCTTTACTAATCGTTCAATTTCTTCAAAACTCAATATTTTATCGGACGGTAAAAAAGCATAATCTGGACCAAATACTTCTGCAGGCATGCAATATTGACAACGAAAATTACAACGGTCTGTCACGGATATCCTTAAATCTCTTAATGGTCTGTGTAGTTGGTCTTGTAGATTAGTAATTTTAATCTCTTCCTTTCATTTTGATCAATTTCTAGGTAAGTGAATACGTTCTTTGTGTGTATAAATATTAAGTGTATTTTGGCGAATAAAACCTACCGTCGTAATACCGAGTTGCTCTGCCAATTGCAGTGCTAATTCTGTTGGAGCTGATTTGGACAGAACAATTTCACAGCCAATTTTCGATACTTTAAGTAAAATTTCAGATGAAATCCTTCCGCTAAATACGATAATTTTGTCCTGAATGCTAATTTTATTTTTTAGGCAATAACCATAAATTTTATCTAAGGCATTATGGCGCCCAATATCCATTCTACTCAATAAAACACCATTCGCATCACAGAGCGCTGCATTATGAACACCACCAGTTTGTTTGAATGTTTCGGCCGAATCTTGCATATCGCGCATTAAACGAAAACAATCATCTGTTGTAATACGGACATGAATGCCTTCCATTTTTTTAGCTACTAATGCATCGTTAGCAAAAACAAACCCTTGGCGGCTCATGCCACAACAAGAAGTAATGTAACGTTTATTTTGAATTTGTTGAAAGTAAGGATTCACACGCTTTGTTTTAACGTGGACAAAGCCTTCTTTTTCTTGGTGCCAAATGGCTTCAATATCTTCGTAATCGCGAATAATTCGTTCAGAGGCCAAATATCCAATAACCATATCCTCTACATACTCTGGTGTGCAAACCATCGTCACGAATTCTTGCTCATTAATCTTCACTGTGACCGCATATTCTGTGACAACGGTATCTTCTATTTCTTTGATTTGATTACCTTCAACACGTATTATTTCTCTAGTTACTGAGCGTTCCATATGGCATCCCCTTTATTCACTAATATTATCTTCAAAAACAAAGACAGAAATAGCAAAATCTTCTTCAATTTTGATATCTGAAAATAAATGGAGTAACTTTGTGCCCATCAATTCTTCCATGCCTTCTGGAGGTGATTTAGTATACAAATCTTGAATCATTCTTGTACGTGCAGCATGAACCATTTTTAACCCTTCAGGCGTACTCGCAATAAATTTTTCTGTCGGTGTGATATTACCATATAAAGTTGAGACAGCCATGTTCTCTACGAAAACAGTATGAATACGCTCTGGACCTTTTCCAAATATATCTTTGCGTAGTTTTCGAATAATGTCGTTGAACTCATGCACTTTTTTTGACATTTTAACGATTCTCCCAACGTATTTAATCTTTTTTATTCTATGATCATGGGGGTCACCCTTACAGTTTGTTAATAATATAGCAACTTAAATAAAAATTAAAGAGAAAATATCCAATGATAATTATTATCAGTTAATAAATTTTATTATAATTATTGTCCATTTTGACTGAAAAGGCTATAATAATTTGTATTACATATGGAATAAAAGTATTTTGATTCCTATGTCATGGTTTCCTACAACTAAGTTTGAACTATAGACATAGTGGTTTTAATATTTAAATTCTATAGTTATATTGAATAAAAAATAAAAGTTGATTGAATTTTTAGCAAGGCCTGTTAAGAATTTTATCCACCATGAATAAATAGCATGTTAATACATGTCTTTTCATGGTGGATTTTTTTATTTTTGAGCAATATTAACATTGGCAACTCATACAACTATGTCAGTGTAGAAATTTGATAAATTGGGAAAAGACATTATAACAAGACAAATCAAAATAAAAAAACTCGTAATTCTATTCTCGATTTATTCTAAGTTTTAACCTGTTGTCAAATTAGTCTCAAAGAGCAAAGGGAGGAAAATACCTTGACTACAATTAAAATTAATGGCCAACCGTATGATGTAGCAGAGGGAGCTACAATACTTGATACCATTAATCAACATGGCATCGCCCATCCACAAATTTGTCATGTACCATCTGTTGATCCTATCGAAACTTGTGATACATGTATCGTTGAAGTGAATGGACAATTAGTTCGCTCTTGTTCAACAAAAGCAGTAAACGGCATGGATATCCAACTTACTTCTGATAAAGCGAAAGCTGCACAAACAGAAGCGATGGATCGTTTACTAGAAAATCATTTACTGTACTGTACAGTTTGTGATAATAACAACGGAAATTGTACATTACACAACACAGCAGAATTAATGGAAATTGAACATCAAAAATATCCGTATAAACCAAAAGTTGAACCACATGAAGTAGACATGTCGCATCCGTTTTATCGATATGATCCAAACCAATGTATCGCATGCGGACAATGTGTAGAGGTTTGTCAAAACTTACAAGTTAATGAAACATTATCTCTTGACTGGGAAGCTGAAAGACCTAAAGTAATTTGGGATGAAGGCGTTGCCATTAACGATTCTTCATGTGTCGGCTGTGGGCAATGTGTAACTGTGTGTCCATGTAATGCCTTAATGGAAAAATCAATGCTTGGCGAAGCTGGTTTTATGACTGGACTTAAACAAGATACATTAGATCCGATGATTAACTTAATTAAGGAAGTTGAACCTGGGTATAGCGGTATCTTTGCTGTTTCCGAAGTCGAAGCTGCTATGCGTAGTAAACGTACTAAAAAAACAAAAACAGTTTGTACTTTCTGTGGTGTAGGTTGTTCGTTTGAAGTTTGGACAAAAGGTCGCAAAATTTTAAAAGTGCAACCTTCAGACGGTCCTGTAAATGCTATTTCTACTTGTGTAAAAGGAAAATTCGGTTGGGACTTCATCAACTCTGAAGAACGAATTACAAAACCATTAATTCGTAAAAATGATGCCTTTGTTGAATCTTCATGGGATGAAGCTCTTGACTTAATTGCTACTAAACTAGGTGGTATTCAAAAAGAATATGGATCTGGTTCTGTCGGCTTTATTTCTTCTTCAAAAATTACAAACGAAGAAAACTACTTGATTCAAAAAATGGCACGTCAATTATTCGAAACAAACGATGTCGATAACTGCTCACGCTATTGTCAATCTCCAGCTACAGATGGCCTACTACGCACAGTTGGTATAGGTGGCGACGCTGGAACGATCAAAGATATCGCAAAAGCTGGCCTTGTTATTATTGTTGGGGCAAACCCTGCAGAAGGTCACCCTGTTTTAGCTACTCGTGTAAAACGTGCTCATAAGTTACACGGTCAAAAATTAATTGTTGCCGACGTTCGTAAACATGAAATGGCTGAGCGTTCTGATATTTTCATGCGCCCAAAACAAGGAACAGACCAAGTATGGTTAATGGCCGTTACAAAATATATGATCGATCAAGGTTGGCATGATGAAGCCTTCATTAAAGAGAACGTACACTTCTTTGATGATTTTAAAGATGTACTTGAAACATACACACTAGAATATGCAGAAAAAGAAACGGGCATTTCAAAAGAAACGTTGATAAATGTTGCTGAAATGATTCGTGATGCTGACGGTACATGTGTACTTTGGGGTATGGGTGTTACTCAAAATACAGGTGGCTCATATACATCAGCTGCAATTTCTAACCTACTTCTAGCTACTGGTAACTATCGTCGTCCAGGTGCAGGTGCCTACCCTCTTCGTGGACACAACAATGTTCAAGGTGCTTGTGATATGGGTACATTACCAAATCTATTACCAGGTAATCAAAAAGTAATAGACGACGAAGCACGTAAGAAATTTGAAGAAGCATATGGTGTGAAAATCAAACCTGAACCAGGCCGTACGAATATGGCAATGTTAGATGCTATCATGGAAGGTAAAATGAAAGCTATGTATTTAGTGGGAGAAGATATGGCTCTTGTAGATTGCGATGCTAACCATGTAGATAAAGTACTTTCACATTTAGACTTCTTTGTTGTACAAGATTGCTTCCTTTCACGTACAGCACAATATGCGGATGTTATTTTACCAGCAGCACCTTCTCTTGAAAAAGAAGGTACTTTCACGAATACAGAGCGTCGTGTGCAACGACTATATCAAGTATTACCAACACTTGGTGAATCAAAAGCCGATTGGGAAATCCTTCAATTAGTAGCACGTCGTCTAGGTGCTGACTGGAATTACAATCACCCTAGTGAAATCTTTGCTGAAATGGCTAGTCTTGCTCCATTCTTCTCGCAAGCGAACTATGATGTATTAGAAAATTGGGGTAGCTTCTGTTGGGGTAGCCATGATGGTAAAGACACACCTTTACTATATGAGGATGGCTTTAACTTCCCTGACAAAAAAGCTCGTTTTGCTTTAAATGATTGGATCAGACCGGTTGAATATGAAGCGCAATATGATTGCCATATTAACAACGGTCGTATGCTTGAACACTTCCATGAAGGTAATATGACAAATAAATCAAAAGGTATTCAATCGAAAGTACCTGAAATTTTTGTTGAAGTATCACCAGAACTAGCAAAAGAACGCGGCATTGAAGATGGAGCTCTTCTACGTTTAGTGTCTCCTCAAGGCGCATTAAAATTAAATGCCCTAGTAACAGATCGCGTACAAGGAAATGAACTATTCTTACCAATGAACTCTGTTAGCAAAGATTCAGCGATTAATTTCTTAACGGGTCCGGCTGGCGACATCAATACATCGACACCGGCGTACAAACAAACAAAAGTACGCGTAGAAGTATTAAAACAAAAAGGAAAATCGCCACTTCCTAGAACAAACCCGCGTTATAAAAAACGTCATCCACAAAATGGTGTTGAGGTACAACGTAAATGGAATCGTCCTGGTTACGTTCACTTAACAACTAGCGAAAGGGAGTGATTTCATGGCTGCACCAATTACGACAATTCAAAAAGCGCAAGTAACAGAAGAACAACTAAAGGAAGAAAAGTTAGAGAATTTAAAGCAACTTCTTTCTGAGAATGAAGAAATGGTGAATCAAGTCTTTACAATCATGGCAGAATTAAATGATATTGGAGCGCTAGAAGCAGCTACGAAACTACTTGAAGCAAAAGAGGATGTTGCACATATTGCACTTGGTCAATTAACGCGTAAGCCTGTGACGAATATCATCAACAACTTAATGGGAGTTGCGGGAGCATTAACCGAATTGAATCCTGAAACAACAACAAAGCTTATTGAGGGCTTAAATACCGGCTTAGATGAAGCGAACAAAGCTGTTGAATCTGATGAAAAAGTTAGTGCCTTTAAGTTATTCAAAATGTTAAACGATCCTGATGTTAATCGTGCTGTAAACTTTGGCGTTCACTTCTTAAAAGGGCTTGGCAAAGGCCTAAAATAGGAAGGTGGTTTCTAATATGCTAACGAACGAACACATTTTAAAAACTTTGCAGAAAATCGATGATCCAGAACTTCATAAAAGCATCGTTGACTTGAATATGGTACGCAATATTCAAGTCAACGGTACGGATATCTCACTTGATATTATATTGACTATTCAAGGATGTCCTTTAAAAGCTAAAATCCAACAAGATGTTGAAGAAGCATTGAAAGCGATCGGTGCATCAAAAGTATCCATTACATTTGGTTCTATGACAGATGAAGAACGTCGTAGTTTAACAGCTTCTTTAAAATCAGAAAAAGTTACGGATAAAGGTATGCCTAAAATGCTTCTACCCGATTCTGGTGTCAAATTTATAGCAGTTACTAGTGGTAAAGGTGGCGTCGGTAAATCTACCGTGACGATTAACTTAGCAGTAGCTCTTGCCCGTCTCGGAAAACGTGTAGGTATTTTAGACGCCGACATATATGGATTCAGTATTCCTGCCATGATGAAGATTCAACAAAAGCCAACAATGCTTGACCAAACAGCTATTCCAGTAATAAGTCATGGTGTAAAAATCATGTCGATGGGTTTTTTCACAAACGAAAACCAACCTGTCATGTGGCGTGGCCCAATGCTCAACAAATGGATTCGTAATTTCCTTGTTAATACACATTGGGATGAATTAGATTATCTCCTTATAGATTTACCACCTGGTACAGGAGATGTAGCCATTGATATGGCGGCAATGATCCCACAAGCACAAGAAATTATTGTAACAACACCACATCTTGCAGCTTCTCATGTTGCTTCTCGTGCAGGTCTGATGGCTCAACATACGAACCACACGATCCTTGGTGTTATTGAAAACATGGCTTACTTTGAAAACTCAAATGGTGAAAAGAACTATTTATTCGGTCAAGGTGGCGCCGAAAAATTAGCAGATGAACTTCAGACAAGTATCATCGCTCAAATTCCATTTGCGCAACCTGAGGAAAATACAGGTTCTTCCGTTTATGATGAAGACTCCATTATCGGTGAGGTATTTACCCACCTTGCAGAAGATATGATGTATCAATAAAGCAAAACTTTCATCAGTGGGGGTTTCTTCATACCCAACTCACCAATTATGCTTTTGCGGGCCGATAATCCCTCGCCTAAGAGCATGATAAAACACAAAAATCCTTGTCTCACTTTTACACGAGACAAGGATTTTTTAATGGAACAATGTTCAAATTTGAAACACTTCCCTGTATGTAATTCAATAACCAGCCTTTTTTAAAACCTGCATAAAATAAAAACGGTACGTATTTTTAACGAAAGTATCTAAAGGCAGCCCAACATTTAATTGATACTTTGTAAAAATAAAATAAAAACGCTTATCCCATTTTAACCGTAATAATTCCCCAGCATCTTCACCGTATTTCTCCGTAAATTCCTCAATTAAAGGTTCAATCATATAGTAGCAGTAGTCTTTTAAGTTTGCGAGAGCCTCTATATCTTTCTCTTTTTGAAAACGAGTTATCCAATCTACTAATTGTTCATCCATTTTAAAATCCATCTCTCTTTATTGAGTTTCTTCCTATTATATTATAACTCTTTTTGTAAGTTTGCGCTTCACTCGTTTTTGAGATATTCAGACTTGTATCATTGACTATCCTAATTTGCGAGCCCTTTATTATATTCAATCCACTTTTCCATTTCTCTCTCTACTGCTCGATTTTGCCATTCAAACCAAATACCTGAACATTCACTACAGTGACTATCTACCCCACTTTTATTATGCATATCTTTACGTGTAAATACAGTTTTTTTACGACAGCTGTAGCAGTAAACTTCTTTCTCTTTATCAAATTCCATAACGATCAACTCCAACATTTTTACACATATTCCTTTCCGTTTTTTATATAAATTATTCGAATTTATTAAAGAATCTTTACGGAGGGAGAATGAGTTTAGTGAGAACATCATTAATTGCATGTGAATAATTCAATAGAGGCCAAGTGCAACAAAATACATTTTTCAAAGCAGTTGATCTGACCACATTCAGAATGAACTACATGAAAAAAGGTGCCTTAAATCCTTGATGCCAAAGGATTTAAAGCACTTTTCAGTTGATTCTAACTTGGTTCTTTTAGATCCTCACGAAGTGGTCTTTTTATGATTTATTGAAGCCAATTTAATTCCTCTTATAGTAATCAGTCACGACCTGCCTCGTAAAACTTCTGTGCAACCATAGCCGGTCTTGTACGCGTGTCCGTAAAGTGGTCACCATCGCCTACAATCAAGCGAAACTGCCCGAGCCGTCTAGACATATTCGGATGCCAGCCGTAATTCTCTCCTCGTGGCAAAGCGTTGTCTTGGTAGAAATAGACATAGCTTTTGGGTGTAGGTGGCGAGTAGAACTTTTTTAGATCCAGTTTCTAGAAAAGAGGCTTAGCCGGTTCCGGAGTAACGCTTTTATACATCCGTTTAGCTTCTTCTAAAGTGGCCGTATTAACGAATGAATCTCGAAAAAGGGAAAACGGCATAAAAATCGTATCGTCCTTAGAGCTGGCTCTGAGCTGTTCAAAACCTTGTATCATTCGGGAAGAAAATTCGTCAGCAACTGATTCTCCGTCTTTCAGTACGAACGCGTCCCAGAAAACAAGTCGTTTTATGCGATCCGGAACCTGTTCTGCAACCTTTTGAATGACTGATCCTCCAAAACTATGCCCGACGAGAACAAAGTTACATAGATTCCATTTCGTTATAAAATCAACGACGGACTTCGTGATCATCGCATGAGTGACATTTTTATTCGAATCTTCGCCGTGACCCGCGTATTCAGGTGTATAGACGTCATGCCCTCGACTGCGCAATTCTGCCACTACTCCATCCCAGAAATGAGCATCAGCCCAAGCACCATGCACTAGCACGAAAGTAAGCCGTTGCTGTGTGGGTAAACGATATCTTTCATCAAATTCAAGGGCACCATGGCTCCAAGGAGACCATCCATACATAGAATTGCGGACGTTAAATATTTATCCTTTGAACCCTATTTTAATAATCTGTTATTATTAAACTAATTACATAAAATAAACCAAATTGCATAATTACATACAAATTATAAGTGAGGTTTAATAATATGCAGAGAAAAACAAAATCGGCAATCGTTATCATTGCAGTATTGGTCATTTTTGGTAGCATTTTTGGTTACATCAAATTCACCGAACAAATGGAGAAACCTGGTCCCCAAAAAGAAAAAGCAAGTGTTGAAGTTGCTGGAGCACCGCTTGAAGATAAAATAGTTACAAAAGAAGAATTGTTATATCCTGACAATTTAATGGAACACAAAGTGAACGAAACCATTCATAGCATGTCTCATCAAAAGGTTGAAGCTAAAGTAAAATGGGGTCAAACGCAAATAACACAGGCTAAAGTTGACCGATTGTTAGCTGTTGTCAAAATGAACGATTATAAATATAAAGAACTTTACATTTCAATATTGGAAAGATGGTCGAAAGATGATTTTTCACACTCGGTAGAAGATCATAATTCGATATGGGAACTTCAAGGAGGTGACGAGTCAAGAAATTCAGGGAAAGCAATTCGTTTGTTGACTCCAGCTGAAGAGCAAACTTATATTGAAAACAATTTAGCATATGACTTATATGATAAATAGCGCCCAGTAATGGCACCATTTTTTATTTGTACGCCCTTTTAGGTTTGTTATCATAATAATAATTACTAAAATCCACCAAATTACTAACATACAAAAAAATTATCGGTGGAGGTTTATATATATGACAGAAGAAGAATTGCATCAATACTTTGCTTTAAATGCAAAAGCTTATGGGATGAAAAACATTTATAAGAAGTCTTTAGCTATTGAATTAATAAAACAAGGACACGACCTGTCTCATACAATGCGGTGCACTCATAAAGGACCTGTTAGATATAACTAAAAATAAATCACGAAATCAGTAACGTCATTTACTTAACCGTAGATGACGTTTTTCATTTTGCGGATAAATCATATGTAAAATTGTTTTCAATCAATAGCCGTTGTAGCTTCGTTTTCAGTTTTGTTATTCTTTGATGTGCAGCTGGTCGACTGATTTTTAATTCTTTGCTCAAATGAGTTGAATTATATTCTTTAGGGTATAACACATATTTGAGTTCGCTTTGTTCACGTTCAGTTATGTTCGTTTTAATTAATTCCATCATTTCTGAAGCAATCATATTTTCATTTATGTAATTTTCTTCACCAATAATATTCCCCATTAAAAATTCATCAGCTTCTACAATTACACCTTCGGTTGATTTACCATTTATACTCTCACCTTTCTTTGTTATGAACAAAAAATCATTTTCTACTTCATAATGCGAACAAAATTAAATTATTTTGCATGATTAATATTTTGTACATCCTTAACAGCTGTTCATCTAATGGCAGTTTTAATAAATTATGATTTTTCATAATTCTCCCTGGGAGAATCAATGATTTATCAGCAAAATCAATGTGTTTGCTTTCGATTAGTCCCAATGTTTTTATACGGACGCCTGTTTTATACATTGTCTGTATCACCACTGAATCTCGTAAACCAATAAATGTTGTATTATCCAAGAGTGAAAGCAAAATGTCCAATTCGGTTGAAGTTGCACCTTTCTTCACTTTTTTATCGACTTTGATTTGAATGTTTAACCAAAACTTAATTGGCAACCAACCATTATTGTGGCATTTACCCAATACTGCCTTCAGACATTTTAATCGAGTTAATTTTGTAGAATCTGTTACGTTTATGCTTTCTAACCATTTGTAAATTGTATTCACATTGATTTCTTCAACGTATTTAATTCCAGCTGCTTCAACGAATTGATTAAAAATTATTTTGTAATCTTTTAATGTACGTTCACGATAGCCATCCGATAGTAACATCGAATATTCCTTTTTTCTTTGTCAAAACAAAAAACCTCCAGTAATAATATTGGAAGTTGATTGTAACGATTTATTGGGGGGATTTACGTTAGGTTCGAATACCTTTAGTAATACCTACACCCGACAAACCGTTGGTACTATTGAGTTTTCCCAAAGTTTTTAAAAAATAATTAAGAGCCAATTTAAGATTATGCAGCTTAAATTGGCTTTTAATCTAATGTGATTCATTCAAAATTTTATATACTGTTGCTCGGCCAATGCCATCACAAATTAATATAAAAGGGCTTGTGCGTAAAATTACACACAAGTCCTTTTGTTATGCTTTCTCAATCACTCCAGTAGCTTAACACAAGACTTTGTAGCTCCCATCAAGTAATCTGTGTCAATGAATTTAGTTATGAAAGGTTCGAGGAGTGTCAAGAAAGGATTTATTAAACATAAAAAAGAAAAGATGACTTTTATAGTCACCTTTTCACTTGTAAGTAGCAATTTAGTTATTGAATTTTTGTTCGTAACGGTGGAAGAATGCCACTGCGTGCGCTCTTGCTAGAGAATTATTTGGTTTAAACTCTTCATTTGTTTTAGTAGTTGTTAAACCATTATCACGAAGGAATTTAATAGCTTCTGACTGAGATACAGTCTTACCATAATGCATTGTAGCTAAGATACGAGCGAAGTTACCCCGTGTGATATCCTTCCCTGCAATGGCTTGTTTGGATGCTGTGTTTGCACCTAGGACTGGTAGAGAGTATTTTGTAGCCAGTTGGTAGTTTACGTCTCCATACCATGAAGTTTTAGCTATCGTTGAAGCTAGTTCTGATGGTTTGGAGTAACGAAATAGGATAGATAACATTTGGTTTTCCGTTAAGTTAGTGTACGGTTTAAGTAAGTTTTCGTACTTACCTGTTGATGGGTTTTTCACGTTTGGGTATCCACTGATGATACCGATGTTGACTGCCCACTTAAAATCCTCAGCCCAGTATTGGTTTGCATTGTAATCAGCAAACTTTGATACATCAACGTTGCCCGTTGTGGGCAGTGTTACTGGAGGTGTTGGTGTTGGCGTTGGTGTTGGCGTTGGTGTTGAAGCTGAGTAGTTTAAATAACTTGATGCTACATACCCCTTTGTCCCGTCACTTCTTTTCACAGGATACCAAACAAAATGGTTTTTCTTCGTTGATACTTCTTCATATTCAAAAGGACCCGTAATGGTAACAATTTCGCCTTCACGTAAAGTACCCATAGAAGGACTATCAATAGAAGGTCTTGTTCTAAATTTTACATTAGTTGTTGTTGCACTAACTTTTTGATTTGTTTCAAAAAAATACTTTGATTTATTTAATGGTAAATCAAAATCATAGTTCATCTCAGAAAATTTAATATTTTCCCTGCTGTTAGAGTCATATTGAAAATCTTCGCGTGAAAAAGGCAGCTCTGTTAAGTCTATTAATTCCAATTTCTCAATAATTTGGAGAATTCTTTCTTGATAGGCATTTGTATTTCTTACATCAGTTGCTTGGACAATTGGACTATTTACTGGCTTAGTACCGTTATAAGCCATGATAGCGAAGTACCAATGTTCCAGTACATCTCTTTCACCACCGTTGATGCTAGGTAAATCCTTCCGCTTAAACATATTATCTAGAGTCTCTACACCAGCTTGAATATTATAGACAATATCGCTTTTTAGTCTATCTTGATTGTAGCCTGCTTTATTTGTAATTTGCATAATGCCAATTCCCTTATCAGCTGTCACAATCGCTTCACCATTCATATCGAAATGACGCCAATTTCCACTTTCACCTTCCGCTATTGCCTTCACAATTTCAGGAGGAACATCATAATTCAGTGCTGTTTCGGTTAACAAACAGTTCATTGTGGAAAAATCAGGGTTTACTTTCGATGCCGAATTATAATCACATGTATTTGCAATATTATTAGCTAATACATTTTTATCTATATTTATAGATAGAGAGAGGGCACCAATGGCAATAACACTAATCAATGGTTTCAATATCTTTTTCATATCTGAATATTACACTTCCTTTCATATTATTTAAAGTTAAAAGATTCAGATATATGTTATCATAAACCCAATATTTGAGATAGGGGTAATAGTCAATGTTTCTTTCATTCAACAGTATAGATTGATAAATGGTAACTATAACATATATTGTAATATCGATTGTTGGATTTTTACCTTTTTGTGAAATAGGTAAGCTTCCTAAAGTCCATGGAAACAAGCCCAAGCCAAATCTATCAACTCTTACAGGCTCGTTAAAACAACCCTTTCTAATTTTAGCAACCAAAATACACTACTAGATGTATAATGGTTCAAGCTCAGCCAACCATTGATGAAACTTACCTAAGAATGATTTCAAAACCTTTAGACGTGTAAGCTTTGTTTGATTCACTACCTGCATACTATCAAGCGTGTCTACTGTGATTTCTTCCAAATAGGTAACCCCTGTACTTTTTGAGAAATTCATCAGAATTGTATTGTAATCTTTGATAGTTCGAGGACGATAACCGCTCACCTCCATTTGATTAACTATAGTTCCTAGTGCTTCTGGAAAAGACTTGTAGCGAGCTGTGACAATCTTTTCTTCTTTGATAGAAGAGGTAAGCTCCTTAGTTGTCAATGTGAAGTCTACATCAAATAATCCCGACTTTTTGGTCATAAAAAAATCTTCCATAAAATTGAATTGGAAGTTGATTTCAGTACTATATTCACGTAATTTTCAGGGTAATAAAAAAGGGATTCTGCATCAGTGACCGAAGCCCCGACCGAATCCCTAGTTTCTCACAAATCCAATTGTATCAATGGTTTGTGACTGCTTTATAGACGTCCCAGGAGGGATTCGAACCCCCGACCGACGGCTTAGAAGGCCGTTGCTCTATCCTGCTGAGCTACTGAGACATGATGTTATTTTTTATGTAGTCCATATAAGGACAATATTTATTATATGTGCTTTATATCATAATGTCAACATTAATTTAACTATGAAGGCAAGGTTTGCCTCAATATTAATATTATATGATTTCCTGTACCCCATTATGCCCTCCTCATCTCTATTTTTGCTAAAATAATGAAATGCAAAAAACTGGCGGAAGCTATCAGAGTAACTGGCAGTGCGCAAGGGATTAGCAAAGGTATTGTACTTGCGTATGCACGAAATGGCCAATGTTGTTATTGCTGATGTAAATAAAGTATTAGGGCTGCAATTAGAAAAAGATTTACTTGTGCAAGGATATTCTGTTCTTTTTGCTCAAACAGATGTTAAGAAAGAACAGGAAATAGATTCTTTAATGCCAAAAGCAGTAGAGCATTTTGATACTATCCATATTTTAATAAATAATGCGGGGAAATTTCAACATAAATCTCTTGTGCAAGCACAAAGCCGATTCCGACGCAATTATGCCGAGGCATAATTGATCGAGTGTCTTTTTGTGTTCAAGGGAGGCTGCAAAATTTATGCGAGCTAATGTCCATGATGGCTCAATCGTTTCTATGGCCTCTACACGTGCTAGATGTCTGAGCACCATACTGAAGCCTATGTAGCAACAAAATGCGGTATCGTTGCATTAACACATGCTTTAGCGCGTTCTTTAAGTCCAGATAATATAACGGTTAATTGTATTTCGCCTGGTTGGATTGAAACAGGTGATTATGAACAGCTCCGTAAAATTGATCACGAGCAGCATTTATCGGGGCGTGTAGGCGTATCTGAAGACACTGCACAGGCTTGCTTATATTTAACTTCATTCAGCAGGTGTCCAAAACCCGCTGAATGAAGTTAAAGCCTCCGGCGGATGTCACGGAATCGGAAAGGAGTTCTTTGTGCAAGCACAAAGTCGATTCTGGACACAATTATGCCAAGGCATAATTAATCTAGTCCCACAAAAAATTTCGTCATAGGCATTAATCTAACAGTTGATGGTGGGATGACTAAAAAAATGATGTATGAAGAATAGCCATATCCATATTTACTCCTTTCAATAAATTGTTCTTTCATATATGGAAATACATCAGAGTATTCTACATTAAGAAGAAAATTAGAAGGAGTGGAAATACATTGTACCCGTATTCAAATGTATTTTTCGCAAGTCCCTTAAGCACGCTCTATACAGGCTCTTACACAAACTATACTGCACCTGTTCGCCATTTTTTACGGCCGCAGAAAGATTATCGTCGCTGTATCAGTAAGGCTGAATCGGATTTTATGGCAATGAATCGAATATTATGGATGGAGCATGTCAATTGGACGAGGATGACGATTATAAGTATTGTCTTTGGCTTACCTGATTTGCCCTTTGTGCAAGAACGACTGTTACAAAATGCCACGGACTTAGGCAATTGTCTACGTCCATTTTACGGTGACCAGATTGCTGATCGTTACGCTGAGCTAATTAAAGAACATCTTCTTATTGCTGCGCAGTTAGTAACTGCAGCTGCCAAAGGAGATACAGCAACAGCGGATGCAAAGGAAAAGGAATGGTATCGGAATGCTGATGACATTGCAATATTTTTGAATCAAATTAATCCATACTTGAGTGTTGAGGAAGTACAAAAAATGTTCTACACACATTTAGCTTTAACAAAAAAAGAAGCCGTGACTATGATCCAGAAAAACTATCAAGAGGATATTCAAGTTTTTGATGACATTGAAGCAGAGGCACTTGCTATGTCGGATATGATTGCAAGCGCCATTGTAATGCAATTTGGTCATCTTTTTTATTAACGTTAATGGTTTTTTATGTTTTCCAAAATTGGTAAAAAAATTTTAGCCTCTTTACTCTTCGAATAATGAGCAATAGGTTGAATGCCTTGTATAGATTCCTTCACAAATGGAGCTAGTGTGTTGCTTTCAATGTTTATATGGACTCGTTGTAGCTGCCATGGCATATGATCTATATCTATGCGAACTAGAGAACTCTTCCACTTTGACCAAGAATGATAACGTTCCACTAACCATTTATCAAAGGTAGAACTGCTTATTTCACTGGCAATCGGTTGATAAGAAATTTTCAACCTTTCATCCAGTGAACCGTGATATAAACTTGTAAAAGAAAAATTGTTCTCTTTTTGTTTTAAAGCTATTTTTGAATGACGATATGATAAACTGCCCATTGTTGCTAGTTGTACAATAAAACGATTCGTAACATCTGAATTAAAGAAATAGACTCCTTTCATGCCGTTATATGTTACATATGTCCGGACATTAAGTTGCAAATGAAAACCTACTCCTGGTAATGGTGGTAGAAATCTTAGTCGTTGTCCTCTTACTTTAAAAAGGACAGCACTAAGCCAAGCGTTATTTTCATAGAGATCCAGTTGCAACTCTTGCGGAATGTACTGCTCTAAATCCTTAGGTGAAACTGGCCAATGTAGAAACAACACATCTTGCCATATTTGCGTTAAAATCCACTGTTTACTCCACATAAAATAACTCCTTTCTGTAGTTAAATTCTTTCCTACAAAGGAGCTATTCAAACGAAAATGGCTATTTTTGTTCTGAATCTAATGTTTCTTTTTCAACATATTGGTAATATAAATTGCGTAATTCGGATTCTTTATAATTGCCTAGATGACTTTTATATTGTGGATGCACCAAAATACCATGATCCCGAAGTTGCTTCACAAACCAACCTTTTGAATACTTATGCACTTTACACATTCCCTTCACTGCTATTCATAACATAGCGTATGCTCAGGAATTTATGTAGTGACTTTTTTTCAAAATAAAAAAAACGAAGAGTTTATTTATATAAGGGTATAGGCATAGAGGATAATTAGTCATATTAGAGGCTGATTACCCTCTTTTTATATGTATTCAATTGTAGAACAGCGAAGCTTATTAAACAATCGCGCCCTATTGTTGAAGATCATAAAATATAAAAAGTGACGTACTGCATACATACGTTGTAATGAAGTAAACTATATTATTAAAAGCACAAATGATGTTGTGCTGTTTGACTCTTCAATAGGAGTTGGATAATTACAGAATATTAGGTAGGAATTATTAAGAAAAGAAGGAGAGATACGATGTACGATCAAGTCGCGATTTTTATTTTTAGAGCCCTGTTAATTCTAACGGTTTTAGTTGTTGTGATTGGAGTCCCACTTGGGGATACACTGTTTAGAAAAAAATAAGACTGCATCCAAATGTTTTATTAAAAGTCAAGATTTTAAGTGATGCACTTAATGTATCAGCATCCTTTATACAATGTGTAACATTATAATAAGTTATTTTAAAGCTGAACAAAACACAAAAATTAGTTCAGCTTTTATTTGTGTTTAAAGGAATGATATGAAAGTATAATTTAAGATAGATGTTAAATTCTTCAACTAACGGCGCAGTTTAGTTGAACAAGAGATGCTATACTATACACATTATTACCAGTAAAGATGGTGAACTAATGGGACAAGTGCTAAAAGAAATGTTGTCTCCGAGTAATCAATATAAAGTTCAAATTATTAAGCGTAAGGATGGTCTTTTTACCACAGAGTTATATATGTGGCAGGGAGACTGGGATATGAGTATTGGAGTCCTATAAAAAAGGATTGTCTTTGATTGAGACGGAGAAAGGTGCAGTGACGTTAGCCATTGACCATTTAAGAGAATATTCTGGTGAGATTATCACTCCTTAATTACTTCACTAACGGTACAGTTTAGTTGAATAGGGGGTTGATGTAAAGGAGGATAAAATGAATATATATTGTAAGAGTGCATTACATCAAATTAAAGTCGCTGTAACGACAATTGTTGAAATGATAGAAAAGTTAACAGAAAATGACTTGCAAAAAAGGCCTACACCTAATAAGCAGTCCATAGGAGAGCTGTTAGAACATATTGCTATAATTTGTGAAGCTGATTCGCTTATTTCGGACGGGGCATCTCAAGACTCGATGAACAAATTTTATTCAAGTGTTTCATATAAAAGTCTAAATGGGATTAGAGAAGCATTGATAAAAAATCATCAATTTTTAGAAGATAAATTTATGAATTTCACAGAAGTCGAACTTCAAGTGGAAGTTACTTCTTTTTGGGGTGTTACATACTCACGATATGAATGGTTGTTAGAGATTGTAGCTCACATTTATCATCACAGAGGGCAATTACACTCTATGCTTATTCATTGTTATGGAATAGACCCAAAAGTTCCATTGTTTGAATAGAACTTTACTATTGAACTAAACCAGCTAATAGATTGTCAATAAAAATCTTTTAAATTATAAAACACTTCATGCTATACTAAAAAGCGCAACCCAAATAACCCTCCGAATTAAATTTGGAAGGTTTTTGTTGTATTTGAAAATGCTGTCACTACGTGGTTTCTTGGAATGGTGTTTTCGTTTTTAAAATCGCATAAATCCAATGTAAAAGCTTATTTGCACAAGCAATAATGGCTACTTTATATGGCTTTCCTTCCTCACGTTTTAAATCGTAGAAGGCTCGTAATCGCTTATTTCGTGCGATAGTTTCAGGTGTTGTTTTCTTTTTCCGACTATCTCGAATAGAACAACGAACAGCTGTATAAAGCATGTGGCGAAGCCTAGCCGAGCCGCGTTTAGTAATGTGATTTTTCGTGCCTTTAAAGCGACCTGATTCAAACACACTGGGATCTAGTCCTGCAAATGCTACTAACTTTTTCGGATGATTAAACCGATCAATTTCTCCGATTTCTGAAATAATCGTTGCAGCGATTTTTTCACCAATACCGGGAATTGATTGGAGTAATTCATATTCTTCAAGTTGTGCCGCTAACTCATCAATCTCACGCTCCAACGTAGAAAGTTGTTGGTGGTACACTTGAAGTAAATCAATATACATATTCAAGCTGACTAGAAGACTTTGATAAAGAGTTGATTGAAATGGATTGCGTTCTGCAGCTCCGATTAATTTTTCCGATCTTTCGAGTGCCCAATTAAACGAACGTGCTTTGCAATGTGTATCAATGAATTGTGCGATCTCTTCTACACCTGCTTCTTTGACTGATTCAGAAGTAGGGTAAGCTTGTAAAGTTTTTATGGAAATCTCAGCGTATAAATCGCCAAAAACTCCTTTGTACTCAGGGAATATTTGATCTAATACGGCTTGAAATTGAAGCTTTGTTTGAATCATAATTCCTGTCATATTTTCATGTTGCCTTGTTAGATGCCGAAGGTTTAATAACTGTACACCACGCTTTTTCTGAGGCGCTAAATCCTCTTTGTAATACAGTTCGCCTAAGTGATAAGCATCAATGGCATCTGTTTTGGTTTTTCGCAAGCTAGAACTTTTTGCTCGGTAAGATATCAGTGGATTTACGATAATGACCATGTATTCTCTTGCTTCTAAAAACTGTACAACTGGGGCATGATAGTGACCCGTTGATTCCAAAACAACAGGTGGCTTCATTCCTGTTTGACGCTCTAAATCTAATAAATAAGAGTGTAACTCTTCCAATCCATCCACCGTATGATCAACTTTCACGCTGCTTTTATAGGGCATTTTTTTATCCAAGAACATTTGAACCTGACTTTCACCTTTTGCGACATCCAGACCAACTACTGGATTCATAGTTTATCTCCTCCCAAGGTGGTATTGACCGGTAACCTCTATCTAGCTTGTTATTCATATCTTGCTTGTTATACGAGATCGTAATGTCCCAACCAGCCTAATCATGTGTTAACAAGTAGAGGGCGAACAGTTTAGTTGTCGGGATCAAGTCCCACGGGTGCTTCCGTTCGACCCCGGCTACTATCAATCTATAAATTGAATAAAAAATAGTCAACCAGATTACTCTGGCTGACCTTATAATACGAACGGGGTGCTTTAGTTGAACAAGAATTAAACAACCTTATTATTGATTTTTGTCTACAAACACATTTAAATGATTAAAATGTGAGGTGAAGAAATCGTGACACACAAAAAAATCACAGTACAATTTACGATGCTGACATTTTGCATAGCCTATCTTGTGTCAGGTGCTTTGATTGCCCTGGGGCAATTTGGTTATTCGGTTCACAATTGGGTTCACTCGTTACAGCAATTCGGAATGAATATCCCTTTTGCAATCTATATTTTGTCGCCCGCTATTGCTTCATATATCGTTCTGAAGAAAAATAACAAAATAGTAGGTTTCAAGGAATGGTTGAGAACTGTTTTTTATGCCAAAAATAGCATATCTCTCTATTTGTTCGTTGTTGCAGGACTTGCACTGTATTTTGTGATACATATTGCAGTTTCTGGCCACACGGAAATGGTGCTTCCATTTTATGCGTTCTTCCTTTCCCTGCCTGGTAATCTTATTATCGGTGGCTTAGAGGAAGCTGGCTGGATGTACATATTGCAGCCTGAGCTTGACAAAAAATACGGTTTTGTTTTGTCTTCTGTTTTAGTTGGAATCATTTGGATTTTATGGCATATCCCTCTCTTCTTCATTCCGGGGACGAATCACGGAGAGGGACTCGTTAACTTTTGGATGTTTGCAGTTCAACTCATTGCGTTTCGGTTTTTCAACGGGGCAATCTACAAAATATCAGGAAAAGGCCATGTGTTTATGTGCGTATTATTCCACACCATGTTCAATGCGACATCCCCCATCTTCGGCACCATGACTATGACTTGGGTAGGAACCATTGCCGCAAATGCTGTAATTGTTCTTGTTTCAATTGTAACTGTTGTGATATACGACAAAAAGAACAGCCCCACAGTATCTAACAGGGGCGCAAATTAACCTATATCTCCCCTTTCTGAAAGAAATGTGATAGCATCAATGTGTAAGATTGTGAAATGTTGTACTTAAAGTAACGGGTGCTTTTCTTGAAGATTGAGTTGCATATGCAGTTCTTTTTTCTTTATTGAACTAACGGTGCAGAATAATTTAATAAGCTACATTAATGATTCTCCAATGTAGAGATAGTATTACTAAAACTGTTAAATAAGGATTTTTAAATTAAATAAACTTTTGTACTTGAATCTCTAGTAGCGTCACCTTTTATGATGAATTTAGTTACCAAATTAAACGGTAGCCAATAATTTATGCCACTGGAGGTAGGACGATTGAAAAAGGAAAGTTTATTTAACAGAGTGCTAGCAAGTTTAATGCATTTATTCTCACTTTTATTAACTTTTATTTTACCAATTTTAGTATATTTGGTATCAAAGGGTAGGAATGATTATTTTGCCCATCACGCAAAAGAAGGGATGAATCTTCATTTTACTTTTTTTCCGATTTTACTAATATTAACTTTTGTATCTAAAAAAATAAATATGGTTTCTATTCTATCTTTTTCACTTATTATTCTAGAAACGATATTAATTTTAATTGCCACTATTTATACTTTAAAAGGAAAAAGGTTTTCTTACCCAGTTATTAGATATTTTAAGGTATAGAAGATATCTTCTACTTTCTAAACGAAAAGCTTTTCAGTGAGGTGATGATGTTGAATAAAAGTATATTTACTATAGGAGAATTTGTACAGAAGTCTGGTGTTAGCATCAGAACTCTTCGATATTATGACAGTATAGATTTATTGAAACCAAGCGATTATACAGATGGGGGACATAGATTATATACAAAAGAAGATTTAACTCTATTACAAAAAATTAAAGCTCTACAGTTTTTAGGTCTTTCGCTAAAAGATATTAAAAATATGCTGGAAGAACATACTGTTGAAGGTGAAATTTTAATAAAATCTTTAACTTATCAAAAGAAGTTATTTGAAGCGAAAAAACTTGAGATTGCCAATACTATATCTGATTTAAATCATCTCATTGAAACAACAGAAGGTGTAGAAATCGTTAATGTTAATGTGTTTTGCTCAATGCTTCAAAAATTAATATTTGAAGAAGATAATGAGAAGTGGCTTAAAGAAAACTTTTCTAAGGATATAAATGATCCATTGTTGAATATCACTAAACAGGAAGAAATTGATTTAGACAAAAAATGGAATACAGTACTTACCAAAGTAAAACAATTAAGTTTTACTAAAGCAGAACCTTCCTCAAAAGAGGCACAAGAAACTATAGAAATACTCCTAAAACTAATGGATGAAACTGCAAAAGGAAAATTAGATTCAATTAAAGAAAAGTTGCCATATACAGAACCAATTTCATTTCCAAGCCCTTTTACCGAAAAGGAGACAGAATTTTTAAAAGAAGCTATAAATTGTCGTCAGAATAATAAATCAATTTAATATTGAACAAATAGATACCTTCAGTATAAAGTTTGTGAATGAATGTACTTAAAGTAACGAATGCTTTACTTGAAGACACCGATTGTTTAATAAGCCAGTTTATCAAAAACTGCATCAGTTAGTTTTTATTCTAATATCTCCCTGTAATAAAGATAAATAAGAAAAAACTTGACCAAAATAACCCAAATAAAAATAGTAATAATCTTTTAAAGCGTATTGGAGAAAGATTGAATACTAAATTAACTACTACCAAGATTAAATCTGTCGCACCCATAATAAATAACATTTCTATATCTTTATTTTTTGAGTATATTGCAAAATACATTAATAGAAATCCAACCAATATCATCAATGACATCATAATTATTGCAATCAAATTTGTTAGTTTACTCCTTGTTTATTACATAATCAATACTAACAAAAAGCATATAATTAATTCACTGGATAAAAATGGACACAACTAAAAACATATCTTTACAAAAGAATGAAAACTAAAGTTCTTCTTAAACTAAACCACCCTATTATTGAGTAAGACATGATAAAACACAATCGTTACGAACAGAATCATAAAAATGATGTTGGGACAAAAGAAAATGTTAGACCGATTTTATTTCGATCTAACATTTTTTTGATTCAGCCAGGAAGGAACACTCTACCCATTGAAGCGAAAAAGTTATCTTCTATTTTCGCCGTTTTTCAAAATAATCGAGTTCTGTCCCAGCCTAAGGTTATTTTGGTGATTGTAACTTATGTGCCACAAAACGTTCGATATGGTTGGTTAGTTGGTGTTGGTAATGTTGCGTATTCCTGCTGCTCCTTACAATGTGCAAAAGGTTGAGCAAGAGCATCCAATAATCGCTTCATTACGCTATAGTCTCCCTGTTCAACAGCAGCTTCTAATGCTTCTTCTACACGGTGATTTCGTGGAATAACCGCTGGATTATGCTCGCGCATTAATTGTTGAGACATATCTTTTGTTTCTTGCTGTCTTTCTAGTCTTGCAAGCCAGTTTTTATGCCATTCTTTAAATTCATTTGTAGTAAATAACGTTGATTCATTAAATTTATCGAAGGTTAGTGCGATAAATGTATTCGTATAGTCTGCCTGATGTTGCTGCATTAATTTTAGAAGCTCTTCAATGAGTGCCACGTCCTGATCTTCTTCGTTGAATATCCCCAGTTTTGCTCGCATACCTGCTAGCCAGTTTGCAAAATACAACTGCGGATATTGTTGTAGTGTCTCTTGAGCTAAGTGTATAGCGTCTTCTTGATTTTCATGGATTAACGGTATTAATGATTCAGCCAGTCGTGTTAAATTCCATCCTCCGATATTAGGCTGGTTCCCGTAAGCATAACGTCCTTGTCGATCAATAGAGCTAAATACTGTCGCTGGATCATAAGCATCCATGAAAGCGCAAGGACCATAATCAATCGTCTCACCACTAATGGTCATATTATCTGTGTTCATGACACCATGAATAAAACCAACTAGCTGCCATTTTGCGATGAGAGATGCTTGTTTCTTTATAACTTCCTGTAAAAGGGTCAGATATCGATTTTGAGCTACATCAGCTTTAGGAAAATGACGTTCCAAAGCATAATCCGCCAAAGCTTTTAGCTCTTCTTCTGATCCAAAGTTCGCTGCATATTGAAAAGTCCCAACTCGCAAATGACTGCTTGCAATACGCGTTAATACTGCGCCAGGAAGCTCGGTTTCGCGGAGGACAATTTCGCCTGTAGTCACGACAGCTAAACTTCGAGAGGTTGGAATACCGAGTGCATGCATGGCTTCACTAATAATATATTCCCGTAGCATGGGACCAAGTGTTGCTCTGCCATCTCCGCCACGGGAATAAGGCGTTCTTCCTGAGCCTTTTAGTGCGATATCAAAGCGTTCATGAGTTGATGTTAGTTGTTCACCTAATAACAGTGCTCTTCCATCTCCAAGCATATTAAAGTGACCAAACTGATGCCCTGCGTAAGCTTGGGCAATGGGCATGCCACCAGTCGGATTGTTGTTACCTGCAAATATCGCTACCGCTTCCACGCTTTGCAAAGCATCGACGTTTAATCCAAGTGCATTAGCAACTGATTCGTTTAACATTATCAATTTTGGTGAACGGACTGGATTTAAATTGATTGATGAATAAAAAATGCTTGGTAGGCGAGTATAGCTATTATCAAAATTCCATCCTATTGTATTGTCCATGTTTTCTCCTTTGTTATGTTTATATTTATTTTTTCTACTTAATCATAAACAATTCATAGCCATTTTTACCATCTAATCTTCAACAATTGGTCCTGAATAAAATAAAAAACGCTTAGAGTTTCTAAGCGTTTTGTTACATCATTTTCGCATAAACTTGTGGGTGGAAATACAGCTATTATCATCCGTCAAGAACTTTACTTCAAAATACGTGTCTTCAGCCTCTACAAGGGCAAAGCTTTTTTCTTTACGGCCACGAGGTTTTAATAAACTCCCCGGATTTAAAAATAGCACACCATCAATCATTTCCGCCCCAAGAATATGGGAGTGACCAAAGCACGTAATTTGTGCGTTTACCTCTTTGGCACGATATGATAAAGATAAGATTGAAGTTTTAACATTGAATAAATGGCCATGTGTTGCAAAGACTGTTACATCCACTAAATCGAATACTGCTTCATCAGGAAAAGCTATATCGATGTCACAATTTCCACGTACTTTCTTCATGCCATCCAGTGCTTTATGTGAGAAAGGAAGCTCACTATCTCCACAGTGAATCAAAGCATCGACATTTGGGTAAAAGCTACGAACTTTTTCAATCACATTACTATCGCCATGTGTATCACTCATAACCAGTATTTGCATGGATATCACCTCTTATTTTATAAGATTAGGTAATTGTTCCTTCAACTTACGAATCGCATTTCCGCGGTGAGAAATTGCTCCTTTTTCATCGGCTGTTAGCTCTGCCATCATACGGTTTAAGCTTGGGACAAAGAAGACTGGATCGTAACCAAATCCGTTTGTACCACGTTTTTCGTGTGCAATGACACCTTCACAAGTACCAAAAACTGTTGTCGTTTCAAAACCAGGTCCTGCAATAGCGATGCAACAGCAGAAGCGTGCAGTACGCTTTTCATCTTCGACATTTTTTAGGTTTTCTAACAACTTAACCATGTTTGCTTCATCATCATGATCACCCGCATAACGTGCAGAATAAACACCAGGTTCACCATTTAGTGCATCTACAGCTAAGCCACTATCATCAGCAATAACAATTGTGTTTAGCTCTTTTGCCAATGCTTCTGCCTTTAAGATTGCATTTTCCTCAAAAGTAGTGCCTGTTTCTTCTATTTCCATCTCTGGGGCAACATCAAACATCGTTACTACTTCATAACCAAGTGGACCAAATAACGCTTCGAAATCTTTTGCTTTTCCTTTATTTTTCGTTGCAATGACTACTTGTTTCATGTTATTCATTTCCTCCCACTTTGTTAGCCAATTCACCTAGTGTCTCTTTTTGAATTGCAATCAATTGTTGAATACCTACTTCACCTAACGCCAGTAGTTCATTTAACTCTTCACGAGAAAAGGTTGCTTCTTCACCTGTCCCTTGTAGCTCAACAAAGCGTCCTGCTCCTGTCATGACGATGTTCATATCTACAGCAGCAGCGACATCTTCAACGTAGTTTAAGTCTAAAATTGCTCCATGATCCTCTACAATACCAACACTTGTTGCAGCTAAATAGTCTGTCACCGGGAATTTTGCTAATTGTTTTTCTTCTGCAAGCTTAGCAATTGCCTGTGCCATCGCTACAAATGCTCCTGTTATTGAGGCTGTACGCGTCCCCCCGTCAGCTTGAATCACGTCACAGTCAATCCACACAGTACGCTCACCAAGTGCTTCTAAATCAACGACAGCACGTAATGCACGACCGATTAATCGTTGAATCTCCATTGTGCGGCCATTGACTTTGCCGCGAGATGATTCACGTGCTGTACGCTGTGCTGTTGCACGAGGAAGCATCGAGTATTCTGCAGTGATCCAACCTTTGCCTTGTCCACGTAAAAACCCAGGAACCTTATCCTCAATCGTTGCTGTACAAATTACTTTCGTATTGCCTACTTGAATTAACACTGAGCCTTCTGGGTGCAATAGATACTCACTATCTATTTTCACAGGACGCAGTGCATCTATATTTCTTCCATCAAATCTTGTCATATTTTTCGTTCCTCCTAAAATCTTTCGCGCACTCATCTTAACATAATTTTCACCTTCAAAAAAGTGCTCGGTTCCTTATATAAAAAGCTAAAAACGGCAAAAATCAGCCTAGCCCCTAGCTAAGCTGATTTTTTATTTTAATGTCATACGTTTTATATGAAGAGTACCTTGCTCAAGCCAACTTTCAGCAATCGAACGGAAAATTGGAACAGAACCAGTTGCATAAAATTTATGGGCAGGCACAGCGTCTGGGTCAGCCAAAGTACCATTATACGCAAGCATTTCTTGAACATCCTTTGCTGTTTCCTCTGCAGAAGAAAGCACAAAAACTTCTTCTCCTACAACAGCTTCAATTTGTTTTTGCAAAATTGGATAGTGCGTACATCCTAATATGACCGTATCAAATTGTTCATTTTTCAACGGCTTTAAGCCTTCCGCTATTAATTTATTTGCAAATTCACCTTTATATTCGCCACTTTCTACAAGTGGTACGAATGTTGGGCAAGCCAGCGGAATTATATGTGTTGACGTATTCAATGATAGTAAGGCTTCCTCATACGCCCCACTTTTAATTGTTCCTTCTGTTGCAAGCACAACGACTTCATGTCGCTTCGTTTTCTTTACAGCTGCACGTGCGCCAGCATTAATAACGCCTAGTACCGGAAAAGGCATATTTCTTTGTAAACTTTCGAGTGCTACTGCAGTCGCTGTATTACAAGCAATGACGAGCATTTTGATATTCATTTTTTCTAGTGCTTTTGCCATTTGCCAAGTGAAATTTCGTACTTCTTGACGACTTCTTGGACCATACGGACATCTTGCTGTATCACCAATATAATAGATCGTTTCATTTGGTAATAGCTTCATTATTTCTTTTGCTACGGTTAAACCGCCTACTCCTGAGTCAATAACGCCTATCGGGGCATTCATACTTTCCGCCTCAATCCTGTTTCATGTGTACATGTAGTTTTTCTAAATAGCTTGATAATTGCGCGACTTCTTGTTCATTAAAACCAACAAGCTTCTCTTGTAAATATTGCTGTCTTTTTTCAATAACCTCTTGAATAATACGTTCGCCCTTCTCGAGAAGATGAACAACAACGACACGACGATCATTTTCGTCACGCACTCGTTTGACTAATTCATTTTTCTCCATTCGGTCCACTAAATCTGTTGTTGTACTAAAAGCTAAGTATAATCGATTTGACAGGTCGCCAATTGTTATATCTCCAAGCTCCTCTAACCACTGTAATGCAACAAATTGTGGCGGCGTAATCGCATATTGTGAAACAATCTCTCTTCCTTTTTGCTTCACTATCGCCGCTATATAGCGTAATTCCTTTTCAACCGTTGCAACGGTTTCAGGTGAGTGTTTTGTTACTTCATCCGACATATAACTATTTCACTCCTAAAAATACGTTGAATAGTTCTATTTTGTCGTTTTTTTTCTGAAATAGCAAGTGTCCATTTAGTCTAATTTGAATTCTTCTAAGCGTAACAGCTCAATTAACGCCTGAGATCGATTCGTTACACCTAACTTTTGAATTGTATTGGAAATGTGATTTCGCACTGTTTTTTCACTAATACCAAGTTGCTCTGCAATATCCCTCGTTGTTTTTTCAGCTAATAAAAGCGCAAATATTTCACGTTCTCGGTTCGTTAAAAGAGAACGATGATGAGAGCCATTCATTTTCAGTTACACCCTCCTCCCCCGCACGTATTGTAACTTATGTTAAGGAATGAAGAGCGGTGACGGCTATTTTCATGAATATCCCGTGTTTCCTAAAAAAAATCGGAAATTGCTTCCATACATTAATAATTTTTATGTAAAAATGCAATTTCAAGCGTAGAAATCATTGTTTATACTTCCTTCCCTGAATTTTCCACAATCCGTTTCCAATACTATAGGAACACCAAGCTTGCTAAATGAGTTTTTTCTTCTTCAGATATAGGTACACTCTTCCCTGTCCGAGGGTCCATTTGCACTACCGTACCACGCCCCGTAAAGCAAACTTCATCATGTTGATTTTTCGCCAAGTAATGAATATCCATTGATGAATTTCCTACTTTCGCTATCTTAGTATAAATTCTTAGCACGTCATCAAAGAAAACCTGCTTCACGTAATCACACTGTAAGTCGGCTACAATCGGAATCCCCTCTACATGTTCATCAATTGCTGATGGCATTAGAACACCTAAATGACGGAAATAATCGATTCGTGCTTGTTCAAAGTATGTAAAGCTAACTGTATTGTTCATATGACCGTACATATCCGTTTCTGAAAAACGTACACGGACCTCAATAAAAAATGAAAAATCCTTTGCCCATTCCTGAAAATCTCCGATATAATTTGCTTTCATCTTAACCATCCCCCTAATTTTCATTCGCTTCTTCCCGAAACAACAGATGGAATTAGCAAGTCATAAATGAATATACATTCATTATATAGGAAAACACTATATTATCATAGAAAATCCATATTTTTACTCGTTAAAACTTATTTTTTGTACAAATCAATGATTCCTATTCTAATTTTGGGTATTTCGATCTTTTTTTTGTTGTATTGAAGTCCTCATATTTAGTTTATTACTCTTTCTAAAAAAAGCTCCCTTTTGAATCCCCTATAATGCGAAACATTAATGGGGAGTGGTATCAATCAAGCACTATTCTACAAAATTATTTAATATTTTTTATATAGAAAAACTCCCTCACACATTGAGTGTAAGGGAGTTAAGAATAAAGCTTGTACTATTAGTCAACGTAGTGGTCAGAACCGAAGAAGTTACGGAACATTTGCACAGTAGTTGCACGGTTTAATGAAGCAATAGATGTTGTTAAAGGAATACCTTTTGGACAAGCAGCTACACAGTTTTGTGAGTTACCGCAGTTTGCAAGGCCTCCATCACCCATGATTGCATTTAAACGTTCATCTTTAATCATTGCACCAGTTGGGTGAGTGTTGAATAGACGCACTTGTGATAATGGCGCTGGTCCGATGAATGAAGCTTTTTCAGACACGTTTGGACATGCTTCCATACATACACCACAAGTCATACATTTAGATAATTCATAAGCCCATTGACGTTTACCTTCTGGCATACGTGGACCTTCACCTAAATCATAAGTACCATCGATTGGAACCCATGCTTTAACTTTTTTAAGTGCATTGAACATACGTTCACGGTCAACTTGTAAGTCACGAATAACTGGGAAAGTTTTCATAGGCTCAAGTTTAATTGGCTCAGTCAATTGGTCAACAAGTGTTGAACAAGATTGACGTGGACGGCCATTAATAACCATTGAACATGCACCACAAACTTCTTCAAGACAGTTCATATCCCAAGTTACTGGAGTAGTTTTTTCGCCATTTTCAGTAACAGGATTTTTTTGAATTTCCATTAAAATAGAAATTACGTTCATACCGTGACGGTAAGGTACTTGGAATTTTTGCCAGTAGCCATTGCCGCCTTTTGCATCTTGACGTAAAATTTCCACTTTAACCATTCTTCCAGTATTAGCTGCGATATTCATAATTCTCAGTCTCCTTTCGCAGAGTAATCACGTTTACGTGGTGGAATTAATGAAACGTCAACTTCTTGGTACGTGATAATTGGATTACCAGTAGTTGGGTCAAATTTCGCCATTGTAGTTTTTAAGAACTGCTCATCATCACGGTTCGGGAAATCTGGTTTATAGTGTGCACCACGAGATTCGTCACGTAATAACGCACCTTTTGTCATTACTTTCGCAAGGTAAATCATATTTTTCAACTGACGCGTAAAGTGAGCACCTTGGTTACTCCATTTTTGAGTATCGTTGATGTTAATGTTTTCCCAACGTTTTTGGAATTCATCAAGTTTGTTTAATGTATCTTCAAGTTGGTCGTTATAACGTACTACTGTCATAGTAGCAGTCATCATTTCACCAAGCTCTTTATGAAGTAAGTAAGCGTTTTCTGTGCCGTCCATTTTCATGATAGCATCCCACTTAGCTTGTTCTTCTTGAACGCGTGCATCATAGATTTCTTGTGGAAGATCTTCAGCATGCTTTTTAAGATGTTTAACATAGTCTACTGCGTTTGGACCAGCAACCATACCACCATAAATAGCAGATAATAATGAGTTCGCACCAAGACGGTTTGCACCATGTTGAGAGTAATCACATTCACCTGCTGCAAATAAACCAGGAATTTCAGTCATTTGGTTGTAGTCAACCCATAATCCACCCATTGAATAGTGAACTGCTGGGAAAATTTTCATTGGTAATTTACGTGGATCATCACCTACGAATTTTTCGTAGATTTCAATAATACCACCAAGTTTTACATCTAATTCATGTGGATCTTTATGTGAAAGATCTAGATATACCATGTTTTCACCATTGATACCTAGTTTTTGGTTCACACAAACGTCGAAAATTTCACGTGTTGCAATATCACGTGGTACTAAGTTACCATATGCTGGGTATTTCTCTTCTAAGAAGTACCAAGGTTTACCGTCTTTATAAGTCCAAATACGTCCACCTTCACCACGAGCTGATTCTGACATTAGACGGTTTTTGTCATCTCCAGGAATAGCTGTTGGGTGAATTTGAATGAACTCACCATTCGCGTAAGTAGCACCTTGTTGGTACACGATAGAAGCAGCAGAACCTGTATTGATTACAGAGTTTGTTGTTTTACCGAAGATAATACCAGGGCCACCAGTTGCCATAATAACAGCGTCTGCACGGAATGATTTAATTTCTTCTGTACGCATATCTTGCGCTACGATGCCGCGACAAACGCCGTCAGGATCGACTACTGCACCAAGGAATTCCCAGTGCTCATATTTATTAACTAAACCAGCTACTTCGTGAGAACGAACTTGCTCGTCTAGCGCGTATAGTAATTGTTGACCAGTTGTCGCACCAGAGAATGCTGTACGGTGGTGTAATGTACCACCAAAACGACGGAAATCAAGAAGACCTTCTGGTGTACGGTTGAACATTACACCCATACGGTCCATTAAGTGAATAATACCAGGGGCTGCATCACACATACCCTTAACTGGTGGTTGGTTCGCTAAGAAGTCCCCACCGTATACTGTATCATCGAAGTGAATCCAAGGAGAATCCCCTTCACCTTTTGTATTTACCGCACCATTAATTCCGCCCTGCGCACATACAGAGTGTGAGCGTTTTACAGGAACTAATGAGAATAAATCAACTTCAGTACCAACTTCAGCTGCTTTAATCGTTGCCATCAGACCAGCTAAACCGCCGCCGACAACAATTATTTTGCTTTTCGCCATGATTATTTCTCACTCCTCTTAAAAAATTGCAATGATTGCCATATGCTCTATAGTAGCTTCTATTACATTAAGCAAAAGCTAAAATAGCAGCCACACCAACTACACTTAGAATTACAAAAATAATGTTTGTTACATAAGTAGCAATCTTTTGAGACTGAGGAGATTGTGTAATACCCCAGCTTACTAGGAATGCCCATAAACCGTTAGATAAGTGGAAAGTTGCTGATATAATACCAACAATGTAGAACCCAAGCATGAATGGATTAGAAACAATATTCGCCATCATGTCGTAATCAACTTCTGTACCAAGCGCTTTTTGAATACGAGTTTGGAAAATATGCCATGCAATGAAGATCACTAAGAATACACCCGTGAAACGTTGTAATGAGTACATCCAGTTACGGTATGTGCTGAAACGTCCCGTATTTGGTGTAGCAGTGAATGCAATGTAGACACCATAAAATGCGTGGAACATTAATGGAATATAGATGACAATCCATTCAACTAGGATAAGGAATGGAATCTTTTCCATATTAGCGGTAGCTGCGTTGTAACTTTCTGCTCCGCCTGTTGCTGTAAAGTTAATTAACAGGTGCATCGTTAAGAACAGACCTACTGGAATGATACCAAGTAGAGAATGTAAGCGACGCAATAAAAACTCTCGATCTTTCGACAAGACTGTTACCCCCCTTAGTACTTAAAATAGCACAACTAAAGAAGTCATCATTTTGTAACTGATACTTCATTGACTGTGTATTTCATCATGGTACAATATTATGACATGTTTATTGTACTCTCAAGAGCTACGAGCGTCAAGGCAACTTAAAGTTTTTCACATTCCTTATTAAATAAGGAATCTAGTACATGATGCATCGTTTTTTCTCGAAAAATCTATCTTTACTTTATCAGTGTCAAATTTTAAGAAAATTCTAAGAAAGAAGGCTTTCAATGTTAAACACTTCATCTCCTACAATCTCAGCATTTGGCTATGAGATAATTCGCGATTATATTTTATCTTCCATTCTTGGTAAACACGAAGGTGATGTCCTTTACTGGGCAGGAAAAGATCTAGCTCGGAAGTTCCCCTGTACAAGTCAAGATGAACTTATCGCATTTTTCGCAGATGCCTGTTGGGGTAATTTAGAGCTTGTCAAAGAATCGAAGGATGGACGCATATTCCAGTTGACAAATGATCCAGAACTGATACAAATCGGTCTTCGTAGCTTTAGACTTGAAGCAGGATTTATAGCTGAACAAATCCAGCAAACAAAAGGTTATTTAACAGAATGCTATGATGAAAAACATGAAAAGCATCAGAATGTTACATTTACAGTAAAATGGGACGTTAAAGAGAGAATCATGAACACCGTTCCTACAGAATAAAACGAAAAGGATTGCCATCCCAAATTTATGGATGACAATCCTTTTTATGTATGCATATAAGTTGATTAAAATGAAGACTGGACGCCCCCAGGATGCTTTGCTCTGTGCGAAAGCGAAGCGTCAGCGATAAAAGCGCCTAGCCGGAACGGAAATCAAGCCCCTCGTTATGTTTACGAATCACTTTTCTAATTTATAGTTGTGCACGTCTTTCTTTTAAGAGCACATCTATTAACGAAATAAAAGCTTCTAAAATATTAAGTGACTGTTGAATCATTTCCTCTAAGTTACTAATCGACAGTTCATTTACTAATTTTTGTGCGGCCATATGTACTAATTCATGAGGTTGTTCTATATGAAGATATTCTGGTAAATTCTGATATTCCTCAAAATGTCCATAATACCATTCCCCAAACATACATTGATGATGCGTCTTTAAAGTTTCTTTATGGCCAGCCTTTTGAATAGCATTTCGCAAAAAGCTAGCATGATCCATTAACCTTGCCGCCAATTGGCTAACTACTGTTTGTTCTGAGGGCTTTCTGATTGTCGGTACAATAGCTTTTAACATTTCAGATACTTGATTTTGTATAATATCCGAGAAGTCACTAGTATGTGATAGTTCCGTCGTTGTTTCCGCTAAACGACCTACAGCTATTACATTTTCTTCAGATGCAGCTGTTATTTGATGAATGCCATGTGCTGCTTCTTCAATATTTTTACTTGTTACAGTCAAGTTAGCAATATTGTCCTTCATGATACTTAAAAAGTCAGTTAAATAATGTTCGACTTGTTTAATATTTGTCATTGTATTATGTAGTTTCTTATCAATGACTGCTCGAATCTTCGTCATTTCCTGCAATGAACCTTTCGAGCTGTTGGCTAACTTCCCTACTTCCATCGCGACAACATTAAAGCCCTTTCCATGCTCACCAGCTCGTGCGGCTTCAATAGAGGCATTTAAGGATAGTAGTTGTGTTTGATCGGCAATACCGGTTACCCCTTTACCGATATCATCCATTTTAGTCATTTCATCATACAATTGCTCTGTTGAATGAGCTCCTTTAGCCAACAGCTCCTGAACCATTTCGCCTTTCGAAATGGACGATTCCATTTCCTCTACTAGTAATATGGAGTGCTGTTTTATTTCTTGAATATTTGTATTAACATTTTGCTCAACCGTAAGCATCTCTTCTGTATTTGATGACATTTCTTCACTCATTGCGGAAATATCCCCTACACTCGTTGAGACATTTTGAACCTTTAAAGCCGTTTGAAAATTAATTAACTCCATATGCGCTAGCACAAAGTCTAAAATCGCATTTTTCACATCAATGCTTTCCTGTTCAAGTTCCAATTCTAAAATTCGCTTTTTTAGTATTTGTATTTCTAAATCGTTTTGTCTCTCAACACTTTCATCCATTGGTTTTTGAAATAAACCGAATAATACCATACAAAACTCCCACCTTCCCCTTGGTAAAACATGTCACATTTTATTATATAACAATAGGATTGGATAAAATATTAAATTGATGTGAACAAAAATAGATATGCCTATTCTAGAAGATTCATTTTAAGTGAAGTGGTTGATTGGAGTGGAGGCTGGGCTACTCCTTGGGGATCAGCGTCACAGATGAGACCATGGAGCGAGCAGGCAGAAGAACGAAGGCTAAAAACATCACATCCTGTGATAACGCCTTCGTGATCAACATCGTGCTGCTACCGCTACGTTAACACTATGCTTTCGCGCAAAAAACATCTGTTGGCCCAAGCGGCTCATCGGACACCCCCAGGAAGCTATGCTCTGCGCGAAAGCGAAGCGTCAGCAACAAATGTTTTATCTGTGCGAAAGCGAAGCGTCAGCAACAAATGTTTTATCTGTGCGAAAGCGAAGCGACAGCAACAAAGAGCACAGCCGGAACGGAAATCAACCCCTCGTTTTGCCATAGAGCCCTATTTTATTTAATATGACATATAAATTTCATTGACATAATAGTTTTTCATCAACATGGAAAGATGTGCCTTTTACTGACACATCCTCTTCAACATTATATGTAAAGCGCTTGTTCTAAGTTAAATTCATCATGTAAAGCATTTGCAGCACGAATCATTTCGTCCTGAGGAACAACGACAGACACTTTTATTTCAGAGGTACTGACCATTTTTACAGGGATACCTTCATGACGTAGACGATCAAACATTCGGGCAGCCACCCCTGGATTAGATGCCATTCCTGAACCAATAATAGAGACTTTTGCTAAGCCGATTTCAAAATCAGCAAAACTAAACCCTAATGATAATTTACTATCTTCTAGGACACGTAATGCTTCAGCGAATTCCTCTTTTAAAATGGTAAATGATACAGTTGGCTTTAAGCCATCAATTATTGCTTGAACAATTATATCGACGTTTATGCGATTTTCTGCGAGTATAGTGAACATATCTGCTAATGAAGCATTGGAATAAGCATCATAACCAACTGTTAAGCGAATAACGTCTGACTCATAGGCAACACCACGTACAATTAAATTTTTCTCCATTTCAACTTCCTCCTTCAATAAAGTACCTACTGTATCTATTTCGCTCGACCGAATGATAACTGGGATTTGAAACTTCTTTGCTAACTCTACAGCTCTTGGGTGTAAAATTTGTGATCCTAAGTTTGATAGCTCTAGCATCTCATCGTAGGAAATTTCTTTTAACTTTTGTGCCCCAGTAACATGACTAGGATCAGCTGTATAGACTCCCTCCACATTCGTGTAAATATCTACCCGCTCCGCCTTCAATTTTGCTGCAATAGCGATAGCCGACGTCTCCGCCCCACCTTTACCTAACGTCGTAATATTCCGTAAATTATCGATACCCTGTTCCCCAGCAACGACTACGATTTTCCCCTGTACTAAATGCTCTTCTATTCGAATAGTATTCATCTCATCAATACGGGCATTGCTATACATAGCATCGGTTTCAATGCCAGCCTGCCAGCCAGTTAATGACACTGCATCGTATCCTTCCTCCTGTAAAGCAATTGCCACTAATGTACTTGTAAGTTGTGAGTTTGTTGAAAATAGTGCGTCCAGTTCACGCTTAGATGCGTTGTCTGATAGATCACGAGCCATCTTTGCTAATTCTTTAGCCATCCCCCTCATAGCTGTGGTGACAACCACAACATCAAAACCTATTTCTTTTTCTGCAATCGCCTTTTTCGCAACATTTTGAATGTGCACTGTTGATGCTAATGTAGCACCACCAAATTTCATCACAATTCTCGCCATCTTTATCATTCTCCTTCGTATTCAATCATTTCACTGATTATAAAGTAGCTATACTATTTGTAGCTCTTCACCAAAATAACGCTGCAATAGCTACCTTGAAAAAAGGTTGTCTCTAGAAAGCAAAAAAGGCAACCCTCACATAATGTGAAAGCTGCCTATAACATGTACAATAAAAGTAACTTGCGCATGTGTGATAGCTCTCCGAAACAATTAGAATCGACAGTCTTACATCTCTTAAATGTAAAACCAGCACAGCATCGGAAACAACGATGCTTCACTTCGGCAAGTTTCCCTTTCATACATTTTCACTGGACTTGCTCGTCCTCAAACGTACTACTCTTAAACCTTGCACCTCTATCATCACTAAATAGTGAATGTATTTAATTGAACCTTAGTGAAGAAATTTCCAATTTAATAAGTAGAAACTACTGAAAAGCTAAGGCATGGTATACAACATTGCTATATTGTAGAGCAATGTTATATACAACCTTAGCATACGTCTAATCCTTTGACAATGTCTCTTATTGAAAATCAATTTCTCCTTGGTGTAATTGCGTCCGGAGGCTTTAGGCCCAACGTGATGTTGGTCACTCAGTCGTTGCCACAGGACGTGGCGTTCTTAGACTGAGTTCCTCTATTTCAGTAGTAGGTGTGTGTACACCCACCGGAAAGGTATTCCCTCTGAATTTATTTCACCACCTTTAGAGGTGGGAGTCTTCTGCTGAATGAAAATAAGCATAGATATTGTTAGCTAGATTAGCTGGCATCCCTGCTTCCTGTAATGCCTGTATACTTGCCTCACGAATTTTTTTGACAGAGCCAAAATGCTTAAGTAATTGCTGTTTTCGCTTTGGACCAATGCCTTCTATTTGATCGAGGGCAGATTGTATAGCATGCTTCTCGTGCTGTTGTCGTAAGAAGGTAATAGCAAAGCGGTGTACTTCGTCCTGAATTCGTTGCAGTAAGTAGAATCCATCGCTTGTGCGCTTTAACGCAATTACTTCAGCTGGATCACCAAATAAAAGCTGTGACGTATTATGCTTTTCATCTTTTGCCAATCCGGCAATCGGAATGACAAGGCCGAGCTCATCTTCTAACACTTCTCGTGCGACTTCCATTTGCCCTTTCCCACCATCTATTAGTACTAAATCCGGTAACGGTAGACCATCTTTTAATACGCGTGTGTAACGACGACGAATTACTTCCTGCATCGCCCCGTAGTCATCGTGCTTCGCAGCGGTACGTGTCTTGTATTTTCGATACTCCTTCTTCGCGGGTTTTCCATCGATAAATACTACCATTGCAGATACAGCATCTGTCCCATGCATATGACTATTATCGAAAGCTTCAATCCGTAAAGGCGTGGAAATGCTCATAGCTTCACCAAGCGCCTCACAAGCTCCTATAGTGCGTTCTTCCTGACGTTCAATAAGTTGGAACTTCGCAGCTACAGCAATTTCAGCGTTTTTCGTCGCTAATTCAACTAGCTCTTTTTTTTGCCCACGTTTTGGTGTCAGTACCTTAACTTCTAGTAATTCCGTTAAAATATCTGCATCAATAGATTGCGGGATAAAGATTTCCTTAGGCTTAATGTGCTCTAGCTTTTCGTAAAATCGTCCAACAAACGTTAAAAATTCCTCTTCTGCTTCTTGATAAATTGGGAAAATCGAGACATCTCGCTCGATGAGCTTTCCTTGACGGACGAAGAAAACTTGAACACACATCCAGCCCTTCTCAACTGCATAGCCAAATACATCGCGATTCGTTGTATCATTTGAGACGATTTTTTGCTTTTGCATGACTGTATCGATATGTGCAATTTGATCCCGAAATTCCTTTGCACGCTCAAACTCTAAATTTTCTGCGGCCGCTAGCATTTTTACTTCTAGCTCCTTTTTGACTTCCTCAACCCCACCATTTAAAAATTTTGTCATATCCTCAATCATATCGTTGTAAGTTTCAGCTTCAATATCCTTCACACAAGGGGCTAGACATTGCCCCATATGATAATATAAACAAACCTTAGTAGGGAGTTGTACACATTTCCGCAGAGGATATAAACGATCTAGCAGCTTTTTCGTCTCACTTGCTGCATACGCATTCGGATATGGACCAAAATATTTTGCTTTATCCTTTTTCACTTTTCGTGTTGTAATAAGACGTGGATGTTTTTCATTTGTAATTTTTAAATACGGATACGTTTTATCATCCGTCAGCATAATATTGTACTTCGGGTCATGTAGTTTTATAAGATTAAGCTCTAAAATTAAAGCTTCAATATTCGAGGATGTCACAATGTACTCGAAGTCTTCTATTTCGCTTACAAGTCTCTGTGTTTTCCCTTCATGCGTACCAGTAAAATACGAGCGTACTCGATTTTTCAGCACTTTCGCTTTCCCGACATAAATAATGGTTCCTTGTCGATCTTTCATCAAATAGCAGCCAGGCTGATCTGGTAAAATTTCAAGCTTTCGTTTAATTAAATCATTCATCGCCTACCTGCCCCCCTTTTCTTAATACAGCGTTCATCCCCTAAATACAACTATACATACCGTATTGTCTCCTATTTCCAAGGATAACGTTTTGCTTTTTTCTATATTATATAACGAAAAAAAGCCAAGCACATCTTATTGATGGCTTGACTCTTTTTTTCTTACAGATTAAGCATGTTTTGCGATAAATGCTTCTAACGCTTCTTTTGGTTGGAAACCAACAGTTTTATCTACTAATTCACCGTCTTTGAATAAAAGTAATGATGGGATAGACATAATTTGGTATTGCGCTGCAGTACCTTGGTTGTTATCTACATCTACTTTTACAATTTTAGCCGCACTACCTGCAGCATCCATTTCTTCAAGAACTGGTCCAATCATTTTACATGGTCCGCACCAAGCAGCCCAAAAGTCTACTAGTACTAAACCTTCTTTAATATCGTCTTGGAAAGTTGCATCTGTTGCATGTACAATTGCCATTTGAAATCCTCCTTAAACTTACTATGTTTGTAGTATAGCATGGATAAATTCTCTTGAGCGAACAATCTGCCTAGTATGCAAAATTTATGAAAAATAAGGTCGAAAAAGGCATTAAGATTTGTTATTTAGCCTCATTTTCTTGAAAACGACCTCTCAAGACATACGTTAATGTAATAAAGAGATAGATAGCTAATGTAATACCCGTTACGACAATAGATGTTGTAAAAATAATACCAATCAGGATTGCACTTAACGCAATAATAGCTATCCAAGTTGTATAAGGGAACCATTTCACAGCATAGGCACTTGTTTTTTCCGGCTGTATTTTACGCGATTTCAGATGCGCAATCGCAATAATTAGCCAAATAAATAACACAGTATATCCTAGTGAACCCATTAAGAAATCAAAAGTTTTACTTCCCGCAAATAATGAAAATATTACAGCCATATATAGAGCTAACGTACACATTAATATGGCATATACCGGCACTTTTCTTTTTGATAAATGAGCAAAGATTTTAGGAACACGCCCGTCCACAGCTTGTGTATACAGAACACGTGATGAACCATAAAGTCCCGAGTTCATTGATGAAATAATGGCAAGTAGAACAACAGCGTTCATAATATGGTCAGCACCAGGAATCCCAATCATTTTAAAAACCATTACAAACGGACTTTCTGGCACCCCGTTTACTTCATTCCAAGGAATCAAGCTAACGATAATAAAGAAAGGAATTAAATAAAAAGTCACAATACGTACTAATGTACTGCGAACAGCTTTTGGCACTACTTTCTCTGGATTTTTCGTTTCAGCTAATGTAATACCGATAATTTCAGTACCACCATAAGAATAAATAACTACAAGCATTGCTGCAATCAACCCCATTGATCCGTTCGGGAAGAAACCACCGTGCTCCGTTAAATTAGAAAAACCAACAGCTGTATGATTACCAAAAGTAACAAGCAATAAAATTAAACCCGCTATAATGAACACCACAATAACGGTAATTTTAATTAACGCTAGCCAATATTCAGTTTCAGCAAAGACTTTCACCGATAACAAGTTAATGGCTGTAACTAACACCGAAACAGATAATGCAAGTATCCAAATTGGATAATCAGGCAACCAATACTGAATAAAAATTGCTGCAACTATAGATTCCGCAGCAATATTTAACACCCACATTTTCCAATAAATCCAATCTAGAAAATAAGCTGGATACTTTCCTAAAACGGCTTGCACTAAATCTCTAAATGTTCTCGCTTCGCTATTGCGGACTGCCATTTCTGCTAAACCTTGCATAACAAATAGCAGAATAATCCCACCAATTAAGTACGCAATAAGTACTGATGGCCCTGCCATATCAATAGCTGTACTGCTTCCCTTAAACAAACCTGCACCGATGGCACCACCTAAAGCCATCATCGTAATATGCCGTGAGGTCATCGTTCTCTTTAATTTCTGACTGTCATTTCCCATTTCCTTACCTCCTAAAATCAACAAATGCGCTAATGTGCTCGTTTACATCCGACAAACGCTGGAGAGCCCGAAGCAAAAGTAAGTGCTCTTCCACCTTTGCCCGAGGATCGAAGCGATCTCGAGAATGTAGCACCATAGCCTAGACGCAAAAAAGGCATATCGTCTGTTCCTTCATTATCAAATGAAAGAAGAGACGATATGCCATAGCAAACCGCGGTACCACTCTAATTGGTTCTTTAAGAACCCTGCTTAAAAACCTAATAACGAAGGTTAACCGTCCAACAAATAGAATATTCTGCAAATTCCATTTATCTTACCGCTCCTAGGCAAGTTCAAAGTCTTATTGGACTGCGTCGCACCTACCCGCAGCTCTCTTCACCAAATAATGAGCTTTTACTACTCCTAATCTTTGCGTTTCTTTATAAAAATCAATTATGCCTCGGCATAATTGCGTCTGGAATCGGCTTTGTGCTTAGGCCTGCGTGATGCAGGTCAGTTAGCCGTTATCGCATGGATGCGATGGTTTTAGGCTAACAT
The DNA here is from genome assembly GCF_042884205.1 of Lysinibacillus sp. NPDC058147. Taxonomy (NCBI): domain Bacteria; kingdom Bacillati; phylum Bacillota; class Bacilli; order Caryophanales; family Bacillaceae; genus Lysinibacillus; species Lysinibacillus sp. NPDC058147. The sequence goes on along the minus strand of NZ_JBHVUJ010000001.1, from coordinate 264,581 downwards.
CCCCTAAGCACTCCTTTCCGATTCCATGACATCCGCCGGAGGCTTTAACTTTTTTCAGCGGATGTTTGATCCGCTGAAAGAAGTTAAATTAATATTCATCACTATACGTTCTAAATTTAATTATGTCAACATTTTATTTTGCAATAACTTTAAAAACTCAAAAAATTCAACAAAAAAAGCAGGGAAGACAAATCCTCCCTGCGACAAATATCAATTATTTAAGCATTCACTTTTAACGCTTTAAATTCTTCGATTAGAAGAGGCACTACCTCAAATAAATCACCTACGATACCGTAGTCCGCAACTTTGAAAATATTTGCTTCTGGATCTTTATTAATCGCAACGATTACTTTTGAATTTGACATACCCGCTAAGTGCTGAATTGCTCCAGAAATACCAGCTGCGATGTAAAGGTCTGGTGTTACTACCTTACCTGTTTGACCAATTTGTAGTGAGTAATCACAATACTCAGCATCACATGCACCACGTGAAGCACCTACTGCACCACCAAGTAAATCCGCTAGCTCTTTTAATGGCTCAAAGCCTTCCTCAGATTTTACGCCACGACCACCTGCTACAACTACTTTTGCCTCAGAAAGATCGACACCCTCTGAAGATTTACGTACAACCTCTTTAATGATAGTACGAAGGTTTGTAATATCTACAGTAATAGAATTAATGTCACCTGATTTACCGGCTACTTTTTCTAATGGCGCAATATTGTTTGGACGAATCGAAGCTAAAACTAAGCCGTCTTTTACTTTCACTTTTTCAAAAGCTTTACCAGAGTAAATTGGACGGATGAATACAACATCATCGCCAGCACCTTCAATAGATGTTACATCAGATACAAGACCTGCTTGTAATTTACTTGCAATTTTTGGTGATAAATCTTTACCGTTTGCAGTATGACCAAATACGATACCAGTTGGTTTTTCTTCCTCAATTACTGCTAATAAAGCTTGACCATAGCCATCAGACGTATATTGTTTTAAATGTGGATGCTCCACCGTTACAACACGATCAGCACCATATTCAAATAATGGACCTGTTAAGTTTGCTACGGCATCCCCTAAAAGAACACCAACAACTTCACCACCATCTGCGATTTGCTTCGCAGCTGCAATTGCTTCGAAAGAAACATTACGTAAGCTTCCTTCACGAACTTCACCTAATACTAATACTTTTTTTGTCATAGTATATTCCCTCCGTTACCCTTTAAGATTCGATTTGTGTCATCAGATGACTTAGACTACTTTCGCCTCTGTATGAAGTAGGTTTACTAACTCTTTTACTTGAGCAGAAAGTTCGCCTTCAAGAACACGACCTGCTGCCTTTTGAGCTGGTAAGAAAATATCAACTGTTTCTACCTTAACTTCTACATCATCTTCATCAATATCTAGATCATCTAATTCAAGTTCTGCAAGCGGTTTCTTCTTCGCTTTCATTATACCTGGTAAAGATGGGTAACGTGGCTCGTTTAAACCTTGCTGAGCTGTTATTAAAAGTGGTAAAGATGTCTCGATAACTTCTGAGTCACCTTCAATATCGCGTACAATTTTCGCAGATGTTCCGTCAATTTCAAGTTTTGTAATTGTTGTTACATAGTTAATGCCTAGTAAATCCGCAACACGAGGTCCTACTTGACCAGAGCCTCCGTCAATTGCAACGTTTCCTGTTAAAATTAAATCAGCATCTTTATCTTTTAAATATTCAGCTAAAATAAATGCTGCTGCATTTTGATCTAATTCATCTAGATCATCTTCTGTATTAATAAGAACCGCTTCATCTGCTCCCATTGCAAGAGCTGTGCGTAATTGCTTCTCTGTATCTTCTCCACCAATTGACACAACTGTTACTTTACCACCAGCAGCGTCACGTACTTGGATTGCCTCTTCAATGGCATATTCATCATAAGGATTGATGATGAATTCTGCGCCATCCTCTTGGATTTTACCACCCGACACAACGATTTTTTCTTCTGTATCAAACGTACGTTTAATTAATGCAAAAATATTCATATATCCATACCTCCTGAAACGTTTTTTATTTCTAAGTAAACTTATAAATATTATATATTTTCAGTGTCGATAACGTCGATAACACTTTTTCAAGTCGCTATCGACACTGATGGAATATTATTTACCAGTAAACACAGGCTCACGTTTTTCAATAAATGCCTGAATTCCCTCTTTTGCATCTTCCGAAACGAATACTGTGCCAAAGGATTTTGCTTCAGCTTCAATACCTTCATAGAATGAGGCATGCTTAGCATATTGCAATGTTTGAATAGCTGCTTTTAAAGCAACCGGGCTCTTCTTTGCAATTTTCTTCGCTACCTTCAGCGTTTCTTCTAATAATGCTTCATCAGTAAATGCACGATTCGCTAAACCCCATTGTACAGCTTCTGTACCAGAAATCGGCTCACTTGTAAACATCATTTCTGCAGCTTTTGCAACCCCTACATATCGTGGTAGACGTTGTGTACCCCCGAAACCTGGAATAAGACCTAATTGTAATTCAGGTAATCCTAATTTCGCAGATTCTGTTACAAAGCGCAGATGACAGCTCATCGCTAGTTCAAGGCCCCCACCTAATGCAGCACCATGAATTGCAGCAATAATAGGTTTAGAGAACGATTCAACTCGCTCAAAAACTTGTTGGCCATTGTTCGCTAGCTTTGAAAATTCATCACCAGATTCAACCTCTGTAAATTCTTTAATGTCTGCACCTGCTGAGAAGAAACGACCTTCACCATGAAGTACGAGGACACGTACTGTGTCATCATTTTCTACAGCATCTAACACAGCATTTACTTCGGCAATGATTCCACGAGATAATGCATTTGCTGGCGGGCGTGCAATTGTAATAACCGCTACTCCATCCTCTGCTTTCCAACTTAGAAATTCCATTTCTCCACATCCTTTTAAGCTTTAATGCCGTTCAGGATTAACGCCTGAACTTTTGGAACCTGTTCTATCAAATCATATCGATATTCATTCATGACCCACGACGTAATGGTTTCGTCAATTGTTCCAAATACCATTTGGCGTGCCAAGCGTACATCCATTGTTTGATTGAACTCACCTGATAGCATACCTTCAATTAAAATTTGATCAAGTAATTGTAAATACTCTCTTAACACCGAATTGATCTTCAGTCGTAAATCTTTGTTCGATTGTCGTAGTTCTAATTGTGTGACGGTTGCTAGGTATCGATCTGTTGCTAGAACATTAAAATGATTTTCTATCATTCGTGAAAGTTTGTCCTTAGACGTACTTCCATTTTCTATTATATCTTGTAATGACTCTACAAAAACAGCCATTTTTTCATTAAAGACAGAAATTAATATATCTTCTTTATTTTTAAAATATAAATAGATAGTTCCGTCGGCCACCCCTGCCTGTTTAGCAATCTTCGATACCTGTGCTTGGTGATACCCATTTTCTGCAATAACGATGACAGCTGCATCAATAATTTGCTTATATTTTGGCTTATCGCGTTTCACTTTTATATCACCACCTAAAAAAACTTGCACACGTCTACATTCATGCTCAATACATGATGTTATCCTTTAATGATCAGTCATCTTAATCTGATATAATTGTTTAGGAAATGACGTGGTAACCTAAAAAAAATATGAAAATATGAATGGTCATTCATTCATATTTTCATATTATAATTTACATCTTTGCTTGTCAATACTTTACCACGTATTTATTTTGCTTCTTTATTCACTAATTTCGTTTTTTCCTCATCAACTAATGCGCGACGCAAAATTTTTCCAACAGCCGTTTTCGGTAGCTCATCTCTAAACTCATAATAACGAGGAACTTTGAAAGCAGCTAAGTTTTGACGGCAATATTTATTTAATTCGTCTTCTGTAATCGAATATCCTTCTTTTAAAACAATATAAGCTTTTACTGTTTCTCCACGATAGGGGTCAGGTATACCCGCAACAACACATTCCTGGATTTCCTCGCGCTCATATAGTACTTCCTCTACCTCACGAGGGTAAATATTAAAGCCACCTGCGATAATAATATCTTTTTTACGGTCAACTACATAGAAATAGCCTTCCTCGTCCATATAACCCAGATCACCTGTTAAGAACCAGCCATCAACGAATGTTGCTGCTGTATCCTCAGGGCGATTCCAATAGCCTTTCATAACCTGAGGGCCCTTTACAGCAATTTCACCAACCTCACCGACTGGAAGCTCCTCAGCATCCCCTGTACATAAAATTACTGAATCCGTATTTGGCCAAGGTAAACCAATCGAGCCCATGACACGCTTACCCCAAATAGGTGTAGAATGTGTGACAGGTGAAGTTTCTGTTAATCCATAACCTTCTACAAGTTTTCCCCCTGTTACCGCCTCAAATTTCTCCTGCACCTCTACTGGCAATGAAGCGGATCCACTTATACATGCTTTAATGGACGACAAGTCGTACTTTGCAATATCCGGGTGATTTAATAAACCGATATATAAAGTCGGTGCACCTGGGAATAGTGTTGGCTTTTGCTTATCAATCGTTTTCAACGCTGTCTCTGCATCAAACTTTGGTAATAACACCATCTTATTTTGCGTGAATACGGATAATAAAATAACAGCAGTCATACCATAAACATGGAAGAATGGCAGTATGCCCATAATGGTTTCTTCACCATGTACACATTTATACATCCACGCATCACACATTGTTGTATTAGCAATTAAGTTTTTATGGGTCAACATTACACCCTTGGGGAAGCCAGTCGTTCCACCTGTATATTGCAGCAATGCTACGTCCTCTTCAAAATTAAATGGAATATCAATCATTTTGATGGGTGCAGAGCGCATAATCTCTGTAAATAAATGATTTTGACCACTATGTTCAACCTTTACGCTAAAACCGAACTGCTTTTTTTGAATATAGGGATAAACCAAATTTTTTGGAAACGGTAAATAATCTTTAATAGCCGTGACAATTACATTTTCAAGCGCAGTTTCTTTTATGATTTTCATAACACGTGGATACAAAATATCCATCAATAAAATAACTTTCGCACCTGAATCAGCCATTTGATATTGAAGTTCACGCTCAGTATAAAGTGGATTTGTTTGTACGACAATCGCTCCAGCATACATTGCCCCGTAGTAAGCGATTACACTTTGCGGTGAGTTTGGCAGCATAATAGCTACTCGATCTCCCTTCTCTACTCCAAGGGCTTGTAAATAGTTTGCGAACCTTAGCGCTGACTCATATAGCTCAGTGTACGTCAAATCCTTTCCCATAAAATGAATCGCAACTTTGGATGGATTCTTTTTATAAGCACGTGTCAAAAACTCTTGCACAGGAATTTCCTCAAACGTTAAAGACGATGGTACTTCTTCAGGATAATTTTTTAGCCATGGTTTTGTTGTCATACGTCCTCTCCCCTTTGTCCCAAACTTTGTAAACTCTTACTTTAATTATAATGAAAAAGAAATACTCTTTCAAACACAAAATAGAAAATAAATGTTTTTTCGATTAATTATTATGCTTTTCACAACATTTATATAACTGTATTTCTTAGGGTTTTGGATCGATAGGCCGTGTGAATACTCATTCATTCTTTCTTTTTTTATGCATTAGAATGAGTTAGTATTTCTATATTCCAAAAATATTTTTTAATGATAACTTTTTAGATAGATGAAGGAATATTAATAGGTTTTAGTAGTATTTTGTGATGGGGTGATTTGTTGATGATGGAACTTATGATTTTTTCGAGGCAGAGTAGTTTTTTATTCTACTGGAGCGAATACACTTAACCTGAGCAGTTTCTCTCTCTACCTGATCAGTTGTGGTGCTACTCGAGCAGTTTCTCTCTTTACCTGATCAGTTGTGGAACTACCCGAGCAGTTTCTCTCTTTACCTGATCAGTTTTTTGACACTACCCGAGCAGCTTTCGAAACTTTAGGAGCTAATTTCTCCTGCATCATTGCCTATCCTTCAAATAATAAACGGTTTGATTATTGTGTCCATCCTTTTTATTGGAGTATTCTTGTACTATTCTTTTCGCAAGATGTCGATTTGATAATTCTAAAAAATAACGAGCAGTTTGTGTATTAATTTTCTCATCGATTAAAACACAGTAGTCTTGCAATGCTTGATTAGCTGCGGTTTTATCATATATCTTACAATTCGGGCAAAACCAACTTTGTTTTTGCCGGATTAATTTGAACTGATAACAATGTCTGCAAAGTATACCTTTTTTAATAGCTTTGGGATCAATATTATAATGGATACATAGTGGGGGAGTCTGAAAAACACGATGATGCTTAAGTAAAATGTTGGCTATTTTTGATGTTGGAATCTTACTTTTTGACTTACTATTATTTATATGTTGTCTAAGAAAATATGTTAATTCACGCCTCATTAAAACTGGATACTTACCTTCTTCGTAGTAAACTTCGGCATTATTAAATGGGAAAACTATGATACCGAATATTTCTGCTTGCAAATTTAGCTGTTTGAAAAATTCACTTAAGCCAAAAATATATTCATCGAGTTGAATTTCTGGGTGATTGAAAATATGTTTATCTCCATTCTCTAAAACACGTACCATTTGCCTTGGGCTACGCTTCAATTCTATATTACCTCGTATATTTTTGCTTTCAATTATAACAACAGCATACGGAGTAATAACTACGACATCAAGTTGAATAGGAACAGGTTCAAATAAAGTAATATTATGTAAAATATAGATTTCAAGGCTCCGAGATAGCTTTTGTAATTCTCTTATAATGCTTTGCTCTCCAAAATCACCTGCTTCTAAATGCTGTAAATCTTGAGAAATTTTTATATGAAGCGGATGACTCGAATCCAATCGATGAACCAACGCACTTAATCCAGTTATCATTGCTGCTTGCTCAAATGGTTTTAATAACATGAAATACTCCCTTCTTTTTGCCTTGAATATAGCAAGTATTTCTACCTTTGCATATAGCTTTTTTTAAAATAAAAATTTAAGCGATTAAATGTAAGTGATATTTTATATTTAAGAAAAATTTGTGGATACCCAGATTTTTACTGCCTGGGCGTTACACTTCTGAGTGATTCACACTTTACTGACTCGATACAACCTGAGCGGTTTTCTATGCTACCTGATCACTTTTTCTCTCTACCTGATCAGTTTTCGGTGTTACCTGATCACTTTTTCTCTCTACCTGATCAGTTTTCGGTGTTACCTGATCACTTTTTCTCGCTACCTGATCACTTTTCGGTGTTACCCGATCACTTTTTCTCTCTACCTGATCACTTTTCGGAGTTACCTGATCACTTTTTCTCTCTACCTGATCAGTTTTCGGTGTTACCTGATCACTTTTTCTCGCTACCTGATCACTTTTCGGTGTTACCCGATCACTTTTTCTCTCTACCTGATCACTTTTCGGTGTTACCTGATCGCTTTTTCTCTCTATCTGATCAGTTTTCAGAGATACCCGATCACTTTTTCTCGCTATCTGATCACTTTTCGGAGTTACCCGATCACTTTTCTCTCTACCTGATCACTTTTCTCTCTACCTGATCACTTTTCGGAGTTACCCGATCACTTTTCTCTCTACCTGATCACTTTTCGGAGTTACCCGATCACTTTTTCTCCCTACCTGATCACTTTTCGGAGTTACCCGATCACTTTTCTCTCTACCTGATCACTTTTCGGTGTTACCCGATCACTTTTTCTCTCTACCTGATCACTTTTCGGTGTTACCCGATCACTTTTCTCTCTACCTGATCACTTTTCGGAGTTACCCGATCACTTTTTCTCGCTACCTGATCAGTTTTCGGTGTTACCCGATCACTTTTTCTCTCTACCTGATCACTTTTCGGAGTTACCCGATCACTTTTTCTCTCTACCTGATCACTTTTCGGAGTTACCCGATCACTTTTTCTCTCTACCTGATCACTTTTCGGTGATACCCGATCAGTTTCTCCTGCCCCCGCTACCTGAGCAGTTCTTCTCTTTACAAATGAAAAAAACGCATCCCTATAAAAGGATGCGTTTTTTGCTTAAACGGTCATCATATAATAGACACCGACTGCCAAAAATGCGATGCAGACAACGATTAGAACTTTCGCTAATTTTTCCATGTCATTACACTCCTATGCAATACTTGCCCCAATAACAAACGATAGACCTACTGAAATAGTAAATGAAATGAAGCCGACTGAGCGATTGTCATTTGCGATTTCTTGATCGACATTAAAACGTGGGGTCATAAATTCAAATAAGAAATACGCCACAATTAGTAATGTAAAACCAAAAAGGCCCCAGCCAATCATTTCGCTTAAAGTGCTATGGCGCGCGATGGAAAAGCGAAAAATGTTACAGATTCCTAGTATTTTCCCGCCTGTTGCGAGTGCCACAGCGATATTACCATTTTTAATTTCTTCCCAGTTTTTATATTTCGTTACGACTTCGAACAATGCCATCGAGACGACTAAACATAACACAACAACACTAAAATATCCTGCCGTTTCGATAATTGGATAACGCCAAAAGTTAGAATTCAGCATTTTCTCCGTCCCCTTTACTGCTTATTTCAATTCCACAACCGTGACGCCTAAGCCCCCCTCGCCGGCTTCACCAAAACGGAAGGATTTCACACGCTTATGTTTTTTCAAATAGGTTTGAATTCCTTGACGTAATGCGCCTGTACCAACACCATGAATAATTGATACACGCCCGTAGTTGGCAAGCAAGGCATCATCAATATATTTTTCCGTACGTATAATGGCATCTTCATATCGCTCACCGCGTAAATCTAACTCTAATTTTACATGGCTATTGCGATTTTTCACGCCAGCAATACGTTGAACAGGTTCTTTTTCTGGTTTAATGTACTCTAGATCACTATCCGAGATTTTCATTTTCAAAATACCCATTTGGACAACCCATTCGGTATCCGATACTTTTTCGAGCAATGTACCTCGCTGTCCATAGCTTAACACCTTTACCTCATCTCCGACAACTAAGTTTTGTGCACGGGCCTTTACTTGTGCCGCTTTTTTCAGCACTTTGTTGTTTTCAAGTGGTGTAGCTTCTTCTAGTCGCTTACGAGCTTCGATGAGCTCATGCTCCTTGACAACTTGGTCTGCGTTTTTGCGCATTTCTCGAAGCTCCGCAATAATTGATTCTGCTTCTCTTTTTGCTTCATCAACAATTTTACGAGCCTTTTCTTTCGCTTTTTTATCGAGTGCTTCTTTGCGTTCCTCGTAAGCTTGTAGTTTTCCTTGTAACTCTTTACGAAGTTCTTCAGACTCCATTAGTAATTCATGAGAGCGTTCTGCATCGTCTTCGGATTGGCGACGAGTCTCTTCAAGTGAAGCAATCATTGACTCCACCTCATGGCGATCTGTACCCGTAAAGTTTTTCGCACGGTCAATAATCGACTCTGGCAAGCCAAGGCGACTTGAAATTTCAAATGCATTGGAGCGGCCTGGAACTCCGATAAGTAGACGATATGTTGGACTCAATGTCTCAATATCAAACTCTACACTAGCATTGGCAACTCCCGGACGATTATAGCCGTATGCTTTTAGCTCAGGATAGTGCGTCGTTGCCATAACGCGGGCGCCACGACCATGTACTTCATCTAAAATGGAAATGGCCAGTGCTGCCCCCTCTTGAGGATCTGTCCCAGCACCTAATTCGTCAAATAGAACGAGTGACTCGTAATCAAACTTTTGTAAAATATCTACTATGTTGACCATGTGAGAGGAGAATGTTGACAATGATTGCTCGATTGACTGTTCATCTCCAATATCCGCAAATAGCTGTTTGAAAACGGCAAGTTCCGAACCATCCAGTGCAGGCACTGGTAACCCTGCCTGTGCCATTAATGTACATAGTCCAACTGTTTTTAAAGTGACAGTTTTACCACCCGTGTTTGGTCCTGTAATCACAATTGCCGTAATGTCTTTCCCAAATTCAATATCGTTAGCAACCGCCGTTTCAATTGGTAAAAGTGGATGACGGGCACGCACAAGTCGAATATAGCCGTCGTTATTCATTTTAGGCATTGTACATTTGTTCGCTTGACCGTATTTGCCTTTAGCTAAAATAACGTCAATCTCACCTAGGACTTTTACTAAGTTAAATAAATCCGGAGCTACTTCCTCTACCATTGCACTTAAGGCAAGTAAAATGCGCTCAACTTCAGCTTGCTCTTTCATTTTTAATCGATGAATTTCATTATTCGCTTGTACAATCGAATCTGGCTCGATAAATAATGTTTGGCCAGAAGATGATTGGTCATGCACAATTCCACCATAATGATGACGATACTCTTGCTTAACAGGAATAACAAAGCGATCATTACGAATCGTTACAAGTGTATCTGAGAGCATTTTTGAAGCATTGCTTCCACGTATAAGGCTTTCTAGCTTAGAACGCACTTTAGCTTCCTCTGCGCGCAAAGATTGGCGAATTGAACGCAAAGTTTGGCTTGCAGAGTCTAGCACTGAACCATTGTCATCAATACAGTTATTAATTTCATGTTGCAAGCCTGTCAAAACAGGCATTGCCTCCTTTTTGGCGATGAAATGAGGAATTTCAATCACTTCTTCAGATTCTATATCTTCAATAAAATTGCGAAGAATTCTACTAGCTCGAATCGTACTTGAAACTTCCATAAGTTCCATCGCTGAAAGCATCCCACCGATTTGTGCACGCCTTGCAGCTGGTCGCACATCAAAAATTCCACCCATCGGCACATTGCCTTTAACACGTAAAATGGATAGCCCTTCATCCATTTCTTCTAATAATTGCACTACTTTTTCATAGTCTGTCTGTGGTACAAGCTCATCAACCGCTGATTTACCGATTGAAGAAGTACAGTATGTAGCCACTTGCTGACGTACTTTATCATATTCTAGTGTTTTCAATGCGCGTTCTGCGATCACTGAGAACACCTCCTCAATCTATTTATTTCGTCGAATAAACGCTTCAAATTGTTCTTGCGTCCATGTATTCACAATCATATCCTTTTTCAACCATGCTCTGTTTGCGTAGCGCACTCCAATATCCATAAAGCGTAAATGAGCAATATCATGGGCATCCGTATTAATTGCTACGGGCACGCCAGCTGCCAAAGCCATTTCTAAATGCTCAACACACAAATCAAGACGATATGGATTCGCATTTAACTCTAAAATTTTACCATATTCCTTTGCCCAAGCAATTAATTGCCCCATATCAGGATTATAGCCATTACGATCCTCAATAATGCGACCAGTCGGATGCGCAATCATATGAACGTACGGATTTTGCATCGCTGTAAGTAAACGCTCCATAATTTTGTCCTGCGATTGTGTAAAGCTAGAGTGAATAGAAGCAATAACAAAATCTAACTCTCTTAGTACATCATCTTCAAAATCAAGGGAACCATCCGGCAAAATATCCATCTCTGTCCCCGCGTATAATTGGAAATCTGGATGTGCTTGATTAAATGCCTCAATTTCAGCACGTTGCTTTGTTAAGCGCTCTGGCGTAAGACCATTCGCTACTTTTAAAAATTGTGAATGATCAGTAATAACACTATATTGATAGCCACGCGCGATCAATGCTTCGCCCATTTCAGCTACAGAGTACGCACCATCAGACCATGTCGTATGCATATGCAAATCTGCTTTAATATCTTGTAATTTTACTAAACTCTTAATGTCATCAGTTTTGTCAAATTCTGTTGTTCCTGTACGTAAGCTAGGCGGGATAAATGGTAAATCAAAATGCGCAAAAAATTCCTCTTCATCTTTAAACGTTAAAACGGTGCCATCAGCTTGCTCTACGCCATATTCACTAATCTTTTCACCACGCGCTTTAGCAATTTGGCGCATGCGAACATTGTGATCTTTCGAGCCCGTGAAATGATGCAAGGCCGTTGCATATTCAACATCTCTTACTAATCGAAAATCTACACTTACAGGCTCCTCTAAATCTAAAACAACTGAAATCTTTGTATCACCAGCTGCTACTACTTCTTGTACAGAAAGCTCATTTAGTAACTTTTCGCGTACAGTTTCAACTGCCTCTGTGACAACAATAAAATCAATATCTTTACTTGTTTCTGATGCACGGCGGAAGCTTCCAGCAACAGAAAAACGTTCAACTTCTTCCATATTATCTAGAAGAGCTTCAATTTGTAAAACAACAGGCTCTAGCTGCCAAATCGGTAACCGTTCTGAACGATTTGCTAAATTTGCAAGTTCCTTTAAAATTTTTTCTTCGGTTTTTGCCGCAAAGCCTGCTAGCTCACGAATTTTACCTGCCTCACAAGCATCCTTTAAACTTTCCGCGGAATCAATCCCTAGCTCTTGATGAAGCTTAGCTATTTTTTTACCACCTAAGCCTGGAAGTTTTAACAACGGGAGCAATCCTTTCGGTACAATTTCTTCTAACTCTTTTAATAGGCTGGATTCACCATTTGTCATTAAATCCTCAATAACAGCAGCTGTACCTTTACCTATTCCTTTAAGCTTTGTAACATCCTCCATCTCACTTAATGAGCGCTCGTCCCCTTCGAGTGCAGCGGCAGCTTTTCGAAAGGCAGACACTTTGAATGGATTTTCCCCTTGTAATTCCATATACAATGCAATCTTTTCAAATGTACGAATAATTGTTTTTTTGTTCATTGGATATTCCTCCTATCGTAAAAACACTTCCCTCAAAACCGAGAGAAGTGCACAGTTTGCTATTGCATATAAATATACCACCAATTTTGGAACATACTTGTAATAATCGGGGTATGTTCCAAAATGAGACCACTTAACAACGACTTCGACATTAAACTTTGAATAGAATCAACTGGCAATAAAGCAAGAATGTACAGCAAAATAAACATAATTAAATAGTTTTCAATCATGCCAAACAATGCTCCGAGCCAACGATTCACTGTACCTAACACAGGTAAATACGCTATAAAATCAAAAATCGATGCCACAATTTGCAATGTGATCTTCACCGCAAAGAAAATGACCGCAAAGGCAATAACACGGTAAAAAGTTCGGTCTAAATCCAGGCTATCAATGACTACTCCCAGACTACCTGAATCCGTTACTCCTGGATACGGTACCCAAAACACAAATTTTTGTGCCAATGGTTTATAATAGATATACGCAACAATTAGGGCCACTATAAAGCTAACGATATGCATCATTTGTACAATGAAACCACGTTTTGCTCCAACGATGAGACCAGCTAATAGTACCGCTAATATGATTAAATCTAACATTCACTTCAACCCTTTAATTTTTTCAATTCTTCTTCTAGTTGCTCTATTTGTCCTTTTAATAGTAAATAATCGTGAACGGTATTTACTGCTGTAAGAACGGCAAGCTTTGTGCTATCAAGTGAGGGGTTATGTACATTCATTTCGCGCATACGGTCATCAACAATCGAAGCGACAAGTCGCATATGTCCAATGGATTCAGAGCCGACCATTTTATATGTATGACCGTATATTTCCACAGAAATTTTATTCTTTTCATGATTTTCCATAGTCGCACCCTCCTTTAAAATTTTTGTGCTCACGATTTTTTTGATTGTGAACAACTTACACAAAAAAGCTATTTATTATCATACCACGAAAGGTATAAAATTGTGAACAACGAGGATAGAAAGGAACGAGTAAATGTCAAATATTGTGCTTTCCATATCAACAAATAAACAAAAAGAGGTAATGTCTTACTATGCAAACCATTTTGTAGAACGCAAAGCTCCTGGTGTAATCTTTGCCGCGAAGCTTCCAGATACAGCCATTACGATGTACAAATCAGGTAAATTAATGTTCCAAGGGGGAGGAGCTGAACGAGAAGCTGCACGCTGGGGAAACATAGAAATAACAAACGCACAGAAATCATCGTCAATTGGAGCAAAAGGCGACGTTTTGCCGGAAGGTTTTGCCACGATGTCGGTACTAGGCTCAGATGAAACTGGTACCGGTGATTATTTCGGTCCAATAACAGTTGCTGCCGTATATGTCCCATCATCAAAAATTGCGCTTATAAACGAACTTGGTGTCAAGGACTCAAAAATGCTAACAGATGATTACATGCGTAAAATAGCGCCTGATCTACGCGCAGCTTGCGTCCATAGTGTACTTGTACTACGCAATGAAAAATATAACGAATTACAAGCACGAGGTTACTCTCAAGGTAAGATGAAAGCTATGATGCACAATAGAGCACTTAAAAATGCATTGACAAAAATGGCACCTAAAAAACCAGAGCATATTTTGATAGATCAGTTTGCTGAACGTGGTGTGTATTACAATTACTTAAAAAATGAACGGGAAATCGTTCGAGATGATGTGCTATTTTCTACGAAGGCCGAGCAATTACATGTTTCGGTAGCAACTGCATCGATATTAGCTCGTGCTGCATTTTTAAAAGAAATGGACCGACTGAGTGAGATTGCTGGAATAGAGTTGTTGAAGGGGGCCTCAGCGAAAGTAGATGCGTTAGCAGCTCGCATTTGGCGAAAACAAGGGGAGGATTTTTTACGTTCCATTACAAAATGGCATTTTGCGAATACTGAAAAAGCTAAAAAGATGAAATAAAACTGGTCTTATAGACAACAAAAAAATTTCGCTATACACCAGCAGATTACAAGTTACGCAACTTGCTCTCTACTGGAGTTAGCGAAATCCTTTATATCAAAAACTTATTATTATCATTTTAGAAAAGTTTCGTTTCAACTTAATATTTGAATTGTTGAATCGTTTGTTGAAGATTTTCAGACATTTTAGCAAGGGCTTCAGCCGATGCAGCGATTTCTTCCATAGAAGCAAGCTGTTCCTCGGTTGCAGCGGATATATTTTGTGCACTTGCTGTATTTTCATTTGTTTGCTCAAGTACACTTTCAATCCCGATAGCCACTTGATTGGCGTGTTCAGAAATAACCTTAGATGTCTCCGAAATTTGTCCTATTTCATAAGTTACACTTTGTACATTCGTACGAATCTCTTCAAATGACTTTCCTGCCGTATTTGTTATATCAATTCCCTTTACGACCTCAGCTGAACCAGCAGCCATTGATTCAACCGCTAATTTTGTATCGGCTTGGATAAAATCAATGATATCTTTTATTTGCATTGTTGACTGTGCAGATTGCTCAGCGAGTTTTCGCACCTCATCAGCAACAACTGCAAAACCTTTTCCATGCTCTCCAGCACGAGCAGCTTCAATTGCAGCATTTAAAGCTAAAAGATTTGTTTGATCAGCAATTTGCGTAATTGCCTCTACAATACGCCCGATTTCATTTGAACGATCACTTAATGTTTGTACCGTGTTCTCAAGTGCCTGAACGGTATTTTGAATCATTTTCATTTGTCCAATAGCTGTTTGAATAGTTTCATCCCCTATCATAACAGCATTCATCGCTTTATTTGACATCGCATTAACGGTATCGGCCTTAGCTGAAATTTGCTGAATTGATGAAGACATTTCAAATACAGCGTTAGTGCTATCATTAATTGTTACTGCTTGCACATCAACCGTTTCTGCAAACATTTGAACAGAATCCACTATTTGTGTAGTTGCTCGTTTATTTTCCGACGTGCTCGCTGTCAATTCCTCCGATGATGCAGCTAACTGATTTGATTCCTCACCAATGTTACCAACTACACCACGTAAAGATAGAATCATTTTATTGAATATATCCGCCAATTTACCTATCTCATCATGTCTTTTAATTTCAATTAAATTACGTAAATCACCGTCTCCTACCTGCTCAGCTACTGTTGACAACTTATTTAATGGCTGAATGATTGTTCTTATAATGAAAACACCAATGATTCCAAATACGATTAGAGCAATGACAATAACCGTCATAGTGTTTATTAATATTGGTTTTGTGACAGCTGCTACGTCTGCTAAATCCATTGTACCAATAATTTTCCATCCCGTTAGTTTATTGGTAGTAAAAAACACTTGATACTCTCTTCCATCTTCTTTAATGGTAAAACTACCTTCTTCTTTTCCTTGCATCTTTTCTATATATGACTTTTTGAGCTCCAATCCCACCTCTAACTGTGGATCAGCAATAATTAGATTATTGGCATTTACTAATGTAGCGTAGCCATTATCACCAATTTCCACCGTTTTCACTAGCTCGGAAATTCCATCTAAATTCAGACCAATAGAAATAACCCCTGAACGGTCCTGTAATCCAGCTGATACCGCTAATATTAATTCACCTGTAATCGTTGATTTATAAGGATCAATCATAACGCCTTTGCCTGGTGATTCAATAGCCTTTAAGTACCATGGTCGCGTAAATGGATCATAATCAGCTGAGGATTCAGCCTGTGGTTCACGTAAAAATTTGTGCCCCTCAATTGCTAAATTGACAACAGAGACATTGCTATGTAAAGCATTATATTTTTCTAACTCATTTAAAGCGTCTGCATCTTGCACATTCTTATTAAAAGAAGCAGCTAAATATTCCACATCACTTTGAATAGGTGATATCTCATTTGAAATTAGTGTATTTAATAAATCGACATTTTCGCGCGAGCTATTACTTAACTCCTTGTAATATTGATCAGAAGCCTTCAAATACGAAAACGTACCAATAGCAATGCTGGGGATTAAAAGTGTTAAAGTAAACGCCCATATTAATCGGGCTCGCACGGAAAGGCCTCTTCTTTTTCGATGATTTTTCATAATAACTATCACCCCTTAGTAATATTTTCTATCCAAATTCTACTATACACATAAATAGATCAAAAATTTATTTTTTGTTATTTCTAAATATTGACGAAAGAGCGAAATATAAGATTTAGCCTTAAGTCTTCTCTCCAGCGCTTTATTTCTCTCACACTTCCTACAAAAACTACTTGTAAATGTTAACAAAAAAAGCTGCCTCATTAAGAGACAGCTCACATAAGATTTATTAAATTAGCGTACTTCTGTACCTTCAATTGTTGCAATAGCCTTTAACACTTTATTGTGTGCTGCAACAACTTCTTCATCTGTTAAAGTACGTTCTGGATCGAAGTATGTTAGGGAGAATGCCACTGATTTTTTACCAGCATCCATTTTTCCACCTTCATATACGTCAAATACACGAACGTCTTTCAATAATTTCACGCCTGCTGAGCGAATCACAGCAGTAACCTCTCCAGCTGTAGTTGTACGGTCCATGATAAGTGCAATATCACGAGACATTGCTGGGAAACGAGGCACTGGTGTATATCCTAGAGGTGCTTCTTTTGCAGTAGCATTTAATAATGTTACTAGATTCATTTCCATTACATATGTGTCTTTTACACCCCATGCTTTTTGCTCTGCTGGATGTAATCCACCGATAATGCCGACTTCTTCACCGTCTAAAAGAATGCTAGCAGTACGACCTGGGTGTAATCCATCTACTTCAGCTTTCACAAATGAAATACGATCCTCTAACCCAAGCTTACCAATAACACCTTCAACAATGCCTTTTAAGACGAAGAAATCTACTGCTTTTTTCTCACCCTGCCAAGCATGATCAAGCCATTTTCCTGTTACTACTGCTGCCACATGCTCTTCCTCAAATGGTAGCCCCTCTTCTGATTGACCAAGGAATACTGAACCAATTTCATACAATGCTACATTGTCAGCCTTACGCGCAACATTATAAGCTGCAGCTTCAATTAAATGCGGGATAAGACTTTGACGTAGTGTTGAACGGTCCTCACTCATCGGCATTAGTAAACGTGTTACCGGCTCAGCTTTCAATGCAAAGCGTTGTGACAATGCATCTGAAGTTAATGAGTAAGTGACAGCTTGGTAAAGTCCAGCCCCTTCCATGTAACTACGAACTACACGACGATTTGCTTGATATGGCGTTAGACGGCCAACTTGGTTTGCTCCCTCTGGTAAAGTCATCGGTATTTCATCATAGCCGTATAGACGAGCAATTTCCTCTACGATATCTTCTTCAATTTTAATATCTTGACGACGTGTTGGCGCATCAACGATTAGTAAACCATTTGCTGCTTCTACACCAAATTTAAGACGCTCTAAAATAGACAGCATCTCTTCTAACGAAATTTTCATACCTAAACGTTCATTAATAAAATCTGGAGAAACGACAACACGTGCTGGTGATTTATCTAGTTCATCCACGATGCATGTTCCCTCTAACACTTCACCGCCAGCTAATTCAGCTAGTAGTGCTGCAGCACGTTCAGCAGCAGATAATACACGGTTAGGGTCAACACCCTTTTCAAAGCGAGCAGAAGCATCTGAACGAAGTCCAAGATGACGCGATGTTTGACGTACAGTTAAACCGTCGAAGTAAGCAGATTCGATCACAACTGTTGTTGTAGAATCATTTACTTCAGAGTTCGCACCACCCATTACACCTGCGATTGCTACTGGCTCTTTGCCATTTGTAATAACTAAATCTGTTGCTTTTAATGTACGCTCTTGGTCATCTAAAGTTGTAATTTTTTCGCCTTCTGTTGCTTTACGCACTACGATTTCACCTGTTGCTAGGCTATCATAGTCAAAGGCATGAAGCGGTTGACCGTATTCCATTAAAATGTAGTTCGTTACATCGACAACATTATTGTGTGGGCGTACGCCTGCTGCCATTAAACGATTTTGTAGCCACATCGGTGATTCCGCGATTTTTACGTTTTTCACAACTTTTGCTACATACATTGGGTTTGCTTGTAAATCTTCTACACGAAGCTTTAACATGTCTTCTGCTTTTTCAGAAGAAGTGCTGTAGGCGATTTCCGGATACTTCACTTCTTCAGATAGAATTGCACCAACTTCATACGCCACGCCTAGCATTGACAGTGCGTCTGAGCGGTTTGGTGTTAAACCAAGTTCTAATACTGTGTCACGCAGACCTAAAATAGCTAGGGCATCTGAACCAACCTCAGCACCCTCAGGAAGCACATAAATACCTTCAGAATATGCTTTAGGAACAAGTTTCCCTTCGATTCCTAACTCTTGTAATGAACAAATCATACCGTTTGATTCATGTCCACGAAGTTTTGCTTTTTTTATTTTAATGCCGCCTGGTAAATGTGCACCTGGGCGAGCGACAATAACTTTTTGACCAGCATCAACGTTTGGAGCACCACAAATAATTTGTTGTAGTTCAGCTTCACCAACATCCACTTGGCAAATATTTAATTTATCTGCTTCAGGATGTTTCTCTTTTGATACGACATAGCCAACAACAACTTTATCCATTGCATTAGCACGGTCAATTACTGCATCTACTTCAATCCCAGAGCGCGTAATTTTTTCAGCTAACTCCTCAGGCGTTAAATCCTGTGTACTTACATAATCTTTTAACCATTCTAATGATACTAACATTTTTTATCCCCCTTACGCCTCTGTTCGCTCGAATTGTGATAAGAAACGTGTGTCACTTGTGTAGAAATGACGAATATCGTCGACACCATATTTCAACATTGCGATACGTTCAGCACCAATACCGAATGCAAAGCCTGACACTTTCTTCGGATCATATCCAGCCATTTCAAGTACATTTGGATGCACCATTCCAGCTCCTAAAATTTCAATCCAGCCTGTACCTTTACATACGTTACAGCCAGAACCACCACATTTGAAGCAAGAAATATCCATTTCAACAGATGGCTCTGTGAATGGGAAGAAACTTGGTCGAAGTCGAATTTCGCGGTCTGCACCGAACATTTTTTTCGCTAATGTATCAAGCGTCCCTTTAAGGTCACTCATACGAATATTTTCGCCAATTACTAACCCTTCAATTTGCATGAATTGGTGAGAGTGTGTAGCATCATCGTTGTCACGGCGGAACACTTTCCCTGGACAAATAATGCGAATTGATTCACCTTTCTTCTCTTCCATTGTGCGAGCTTGCACAGGAGAGGTATGCGTACGTAATAATATTTCCTCGGAAATATAGAACGAATCCTGCATATCACGCGCAGGGTGTCCCTTCGGCAAGTTCAATGCTTCAAAGTTATAGTAATCCTTTTCAACTTCAGGACCTTCGGCAATTTCATAGCCCATACCAATAAATAAATCTTCAATTTCTTCAATAACACGTGTTAATGGATGACGATTCCCAACTTTAATTTCACGTCCAGGTAAAGTGACATCAATCGACTCACTTGCTAATTTTTCAGCAATTGCTGCTTCCTCTAGCACAGTTACCTTTTCCTCTAATACAGCAGTTACCTTTTCACGAACTGTATTAACTAAAGCACCCATTTTTGGGCGTTCCTCAGCTGATAATTTCCCCATCCCTTTTAATAAATCAGTGATAGGTCCTTTTTTTCCTAGATATGCTACTCGCACATCATTTAATTCCTTTAAATTTGCTGCCGCTTCAATTTTAGCAAGTGCTTCTTGCTCTAATTGCTTTAATTGCTCTTCCATGTAATAAACCCTCCTTGTTCAAATCCATGCCAATTTTATTGAAGGCATAAAAAAACTCGCCCCTAAAAAAGGGACGAGGACATATTCGCGGTACCACCCTAGTTATTGCAAGGAAAATTCCTAGCAATCACTTCATTGACATAACGACTAGATTAAAGCCGGCATACCTTTACAGCCTTTCGCTGGTCCCGGTAGCTGCTCGCGGGATGAATTCAAAACTGCATTGGTACGGCACTGGCTCTCAATCTTCGGCCCGCGCTCCCTGTCGTCCATTCACAATCTTTACTACTTCCCGGTCAAAGCATTTAAATTTATATTTTAT
The DNA here is from genome assembly GCF_042884205.1 of Lysinibacillus sp. NPDC058147. Lineage (NCBI taxonomy): Bacteria > Bacillati > Bacillota > Bacilli > Caryophanales > Bacillaceae > Lysinibacillus > Lysinibacillus sp. NPDC058147. The sequence continues at coordinate 243,870 of NZ_JBHVUJ010000001.1, read as the reverse complement.
CAGTGATTATACAATACTATACCAATTCAAATCAAGAGCCATGTGCCTATTGTAGTAGATATTAATGGTTCTATCGGCAATTTTAACGATTTCACCATATTCTTTAAATTACAGTTGTGATTTCTTTGATTAACTACTTCACAAATCCATATAAAACGATTCCTGTTGCTACTGCTACGTTTAAAGATTCTGCTTGTCCCAAAATTGGAATAATAATATTTTGATCTGTCATCGAAAGTAGTTGTGGATGAATACCACTACCTTCATTCCCCATCATGATAGCGAATGAACCAGTATGCTCAATATCACTATAAACAACTGCATCCTCATCTAAAGCTGTTCCAAATACTGGTACACCATTATCCTGTAGCTGCTCGATCCATTCCTCTAAATCACCACGAAGGACAGGAATATGGAAATGTGAGCCTTGTGCAGAGCGAAGCGTTTTAGGATTATATAAATCCGCACAGCCCTTACCGAGTATGACTGCATCCAAACCAGCTGCATCCGCAGTACGAATCATCGTCCCAATATTTCCTGGATCTTGGACGGCATCAATTAACAACACCTTACGCCACGAAGCCGTTATATCTTCTTTTAACAAAGGTTGTTTACAAACTGCAAATACACCTTGAGATGTCTCCGTTTCAGCAAACTCCTTGGCAACAGCCGCTGTTACTTCAACGACGGCTACATTATCAATCGGCCAAAGCATTGGTAAATCTACACCTTCACGTACAATTAGCTGTAGCACCTGCTCGTTATTTTTTATTGCTTCCTCCACCAAATGGAATCCCTCTACTATGAATTCTCCAGATCTTTCACGCTCTTTACGCGTTGTCGCAAGCTTCTTCCAATATTTCACTAACGCATTTTGCGTAGATTCAATTCTTTTCATCGTACCTCGTACCGCCTTTTTCCTATTTACTGTTCATTATTATACAGTAGAAAACGACAAATTACATAGTCATGCAAAAAACAGTTTAATTGTTATTCCTTCAGTTTACCAATCATTAGAAATGGCACCCCAAAGACGAAACGGAAATCAGCCCCACGCTATGGAAATGAGCAAAATTATTTCCTACTAGATAATGGGAGAATTCAATGATGTATGTTATAATTTTCAATATTTTAAGAATGCGCAACGGGGATGAAAATAAATGAAAAAAAATGTACATGTAGTAGGTGCAATTATCGAAAATGATAAGAATGAAATTTTTTGTGCGTTAAGAAATCCTAATATGGTACTAGCAAATTATTGGGAATTTCCCGGTGGTAAAATCGAAGAGGGCGAATCGCCTGAACAAGCTTTAACTCGTGAAATATTAGAGGAATTTAATTGCTCTATACAAGTTGAGGAAAAGGTTGAAGATACTATTTATGAATACGAAAAATTTATCGTACGCTTAGAAACATTTAAAGCGTCGATTATAAAGGGAGAGCCGGTCATGCTAGAACATGCTGAAATTAGGTGGGTCCCTCGAAATGAACTTCTCAATCTTAATTTTGCTCCTGCTGATATTCCAGCGATCAATAAAATACTTGCAGCAAAATAGTCTATGGGCAGTTAATGCGGAAGAAAAGAGCAGATTGCCCTCTCTGCTCTTTCTTTTTTCATTGTCCTTCAGTTATAGCCACTTCTTATTTGGCGGTATACTTTGAGGAAAATTAAATACATTAAACGGATCGTATTTTCCCTTTACCTCTTTAAGCATTCTAAGATTACGACCATAATAGGCAGTTGGCCAATCTTTTATAAAACGATCTGGAAAATTCACATAATCACCAGCAGTGTAAGGTGACAAAGCCCTTCTTAAATTCTCCACCCACTGAATATTTTTTTCTTCTTCTTTAGCCTTTTTCCATGAAGTATTATACTCCTGAGCAATCAAAGCATTCCTATAATAATAAGCTGTTCGGTTAGACGCAATTTGGCTTACCGCACCTCTAAGAGATTGCTGCCAAATAGTCGTATCTCTATTTGGAGCGTTCGTTAAAAATTCTTTCATTTTAACAATAGCAGCATGAGGGAATGGCCTTTCAATAAAGGATCCTGACCTTTTACGAAGGGCCGGTTTGTTGCCGCTCGGTAAGTCAAAAAATTCTACAGCCTTAATATACGGCACTTCCTTTATCCATACATTCGTCGGTGCACCTGTTTTCCTTAAAGGACGAAGTAGTTTCTTTAACTCAGATGCTGTACCTATAAACTCACCTTGCGCAACAATTTCACCTACTTCCTTAGATTTAAGCTCTATCTGTGAGGTCAAGCGTTCATCTGTATAAGGTGCCCATTTTTGCCATGCATCAAAAGCTCGTTCAAAATCCTCCCATTCCCATGTAATAGAGAAAATCGATACGTTAGAAATAGGATGCAGTTTAAAGGTAAGCGCTGTAACGATACCAAAATTTCCTCCGCCCCCGCCACAACTTGCCCAAAATAAGTCACTATTTTTCTGCTTGTCAGCTTGGATTACTTCAGCCCCTTCATGACCACTTGCAACAACCATTTCAAGTTCAAGTAAATTGTCACATGTTAGCCCAAAAGGACGCGATAGCATGCCAATTCCACCACCGAGTGTCAAACCAACAACCCCTACACTACCTTCAGTTCCTGCTGGGATTGTAAAACCATTTTCCCATAATACCCGATATGCTTTTCCTAAATTAGCGCCCGCTTCAATTCTCGCTGTCATATCTTGCCTATTAATTGTTAAGTCATTCATATCACTAACATCAATAACAAGACCTTCATTTAATAATGAATAATTTTCATAGTTATGTCTTCCACTTCTGATTCGAAATGATTCATTATTTTCTCTCGCCCATTTTAATGCGTTAATAACATCTTTCGTATGTCGACAAAATACAATGATACTCGGAAATTTGGGATCATTTAAGTTATTATTTGTTCTCGCTTGCTCATAGTCCGGATCTTCAGGGGTAATAATTCTTCCTGTGAGCTTTACTTTCTTCAAAATACAACTCCTCTCTCAAATGATGCCATGCATATGTTTTATCCTATGCATATCACTTGGAAAGAATATGAAGATTGAAATTTTTATCGCTTAAAAATGAAAGATAAATGCTCATTTACTTTATTCATACATATGATGCTATATTGAAACCACTAAGGAGGTGTCCTAATGATTATTCATGTGGTGAGTGCTGGTGAGACACTTTGGCAAATTGCAAACAGCTATTCAGTACCTATCAATTCCATTATCCAATTAAACGCTTTATCTAATCCAGATCAATTAGTAATCGGACAATCACTCGTTATCCCTTCTCCTTACACAACTCATGTTGTAAAAAGGGGTGACACCTTATGGTCGATCGCCCAACAATATGGGGTGACTATGCAATCGATTATCACAGAAAATCATTTAACAAATCCAGATGTTTTAACACCTGGAACTAGACTAATTATTCCACCTACTACACATATTGTGCTGCCAGGAGAAACCCTATCGCAAATTGCTACACAATATGGAACGACTGTTCAAGCAATTGTTTTAGAAAATGGAATTTCAGATCCAAACATGATTTATGCTGGTGCACATTTGATTATTCCGAGAGCAAAGCCTTCCATTGAAGTAAACGCTTATACGTATGAAGAGCCTAAAGAAGCTGTACAGTCAATTAACGCGATTGGTCATTTATTAACTTATTTTAGCCCCTTTGCTTATATGGTAAAGGAGGATGGAACACTACAGCCTATAAAGGATAAAGAAATGATCGATGCAGCTGTTGCCAAAAACATTACACCTATGCTAACACTTACGAATTTCACTTCCACAGAAACCGGTTCCAACTTATCACATGTCATTTTATCCAGTGCAGAATTACGGGAGAAGGTCATCAACAATACTTTGAAAGTGATGCAGGAAAAGGGCTATAAAGTTCTAAATGTAGATTTTGAAAACGTTCTTCCAGCAGATCGAGAGAATTACAACACTTTCCTCCAATTAGCTGTTGATCGTCTTCATCCAAAAGGTTTCCTAGTTTCAACGGCACTTGCGCCAAAAACGAGCGCAACACAGGCAGGGACTTTATATGAGGCACATGATTATGAAGCACATGGAAGAATTGCAGACTTTGTAATTTTAATGACATATGAGTGGGGATACCGACTTGGTCCACCACAAGCCATTTCACCCATTAACGAAATGAGAAAAGTTGTTGAATATGCTTTATCAGTAATACCTGCTAACAAAATATTTTTAGGCTTTGAAATTTATGCTCGCGATTGGCTTCTACCGCATGTTAAAGGTCAGGAGGCAGAAACATTCAGCTCTCAAGAAGCCCTTAACCGAGCAATTAAACATGGCGCAACTATTCAATATGATAGGATCGCACAGTCACCATATTTCCGTTATGTTGATGAACAAGGTAAAAATCATGAGGTATGGTTTGAAGATGCTAGAAGTGCACAAGCTAAGTTTGACATGACGAAGGAATATAATCTTCGAGGTATTAGCTATTGGGCATTAGGTTTTCCTTTCCCACAAAACTGGGCACTATTGAATAATGATTTTTCCATCAAAAAGGTTTCATTATAAATAAAGACTCTGTATTAACGCTGGGTGACGCGACTGATCTTTTAGCTTAGTATGCACATTTATGGATGAGCTATTAACCCCCATGGTTCTAAACATTTTTACAATAAATTCTTACCTTTCCCTAGTTTTTCCCATGATAAAAAAATCAATTCAAAGCCATATTAAGAAATATCAAAGCGAAAGGAGAAACTGAACATGGGAAGAGACAATAAGCAAGGTAAAAGTGCCAACAAAGGGTCTTTGCCTCAAACGCCAAATAACCAAAAAATAGCGCCAGACAAAGCTAGTGAAAAAGCTGTTGAAGAATTTTCTCAAGAGTTTATGAACATGATTAATTCAGTCACTAAAGAAGGCAAGACAAAAAAATAAGGGGGCCTTCAAGTGGATTATACACGTGCACAAGAAATTGTCGCCTCACCAAAAGAATATGAAGTAAGCTATAATGGCGTATCTATTTGGATTGACAAACTTCATGATGATGGTAAAACGGCAACTGTCCATTTACGTCGTTCTTTAGAGGAACGATCCGAAGTGGATATAGGAGAATTAAAAGAAGAGTACCTCGTACATTAAACTTTATCATCAAATAAAAAACTGCTTACTTCTTGTGGTGAAGTAAGCAGTTTTCATGTTGTTGAAAACTATTACGGCAATGAAATTAAGAGGTCATATTAAATAAAGTTTAGCTCTCGGCAAATCGAAGGGTGGTTTCCGTTCCAGGCTACTCGCTCCAGAGCTTCCTGTGGACAAGCGCCCAGCCACTTCCTCCACTTACATCGCTGTCGCTTCACCTTCACATACACTGTGAAAAGTCTTTTTTAATAACTCCAAAATATTGCCAACGCGAAGATCCAAGAAATGACAGTAGACCATAAAAACAATTGTTTAGAATCACTAACAAATTTTCTTAAAAATAAACCTAACATCACTGAAATGGCTATTATCAATAGTAAACTTAAGATAAATGGAGCATTCGGAAAAGACTCACTCATCGTAGAAAAAATCAATGTTTTTAATGATAAAAATAAAAAGGTTGTTAAACATATACAATATCCTACTACCATTATTATTTTTTTCAAATTTTTTCACCTCTGATATTAAATTACGAAATCCTCTTCATATTTTAACTCTGTTAAAATATCACTTGCTCGATTGTTTAACTCTGTGAAGGTATTAGAAATCTGTTCAGCAGAAATCGGTTTACTAAATAAATAGCCCTGAATATAATCACAATCACCGTTAATAAGGAAAGCAAGCTGCTCCACTTCTTCAATTCCTTCAGCAACAACCTTCAATCTCAAATGCTTCGCCATTGATAAAATCATGGAAACGAGCGCCTCATCATTTGGGTTATGTTGAATATTTCGAACGAAAGCCCGGTCAATTTTTAAGCAATCGATTGGAAAATCTTTCAAATATGACAGCGACGAATACCCTGTCCCAAAGTCATCAACAGCAATTTGAATTCCAATTGCCTTTAATTCATGAAGTAGCTGTGTCATTTGATCGATATTCATCGTCATACTTTCCGTAATTTCTAATTGTAAATATTTTGGTTCTAAATTTGTTCTTTGTAAAATCTCTTGCACCATTTGCACTAAATCCTGTTGGAATAATTGCCCAAGCGACAAATTTACGGCAACCTTTAATGGTGGCAATCCTTGCTCTTTCCATGTTTTCGCTTGAAAGCATGCTGTCTCTAAAATCCATTTCCCTAATGGAATTATAAGGCCAGATTCTTCTGCAATTGGGATAAACAACTCAGGTGAAACAAAACCACGAGTCGGATGACGCCAACGTACTAGCGCTTCCACCGACTCAATTTTACCGGTTTTTAAATTTACTTGAGGCTGAAAATCCAAGTAAAATTCTTCATTAGCTAATGCTTTATGGAGTTCTTGCTCAATCAATAAACGATCAGCAAGGCCATTTGACATATATGGCTTATAAAAAAGAAATCTTTGAGGGATTTGACTCGCTTCTCGCATTGCTAATTGAGCATGCATTAAAAGCTCTTCACCTGAGCAATCTTCTTCATGCATTGCAATTCCAATATTAAGATTCCCATTGAGAGAAAATAGTTGTACTTGTAATGGTTTTTCCATAGCACTCTTCAAGTTCAAGCAAAATTGTAGCAACTCTTCTCTTGTTTTCACATGATTTATATAAATAATAAACTGTCCCTCACGAAGCTTTGTAGCAAAATAATGGGGTGGTAATATGGCTTGAATTCTCTCAGCCACGAGCTTCATCATTGTATTAGAATAGCTAATCCCTATAGATGACCGGATACCAGCAAGGCGATCAATCTCTATTGCAATAATTGCTTTTTGACGACTATTATCATGTAAATCCTCTTTTAAAGTTTTCAATAATAAATGTTCATTTGGAAGCTTAGTAATATCATCATGATAAGCTTGATAACGGAGCTCCTGCTGCGAGTGCTCAAGATCTCGCTTTATTTTTAAAAGTTGTTGATATGGTCTTTCAACAGTTGTATAGTAGATTGCTCTTAGGAAAAAGTAGAAGGCAAAAAATTGATAAATTAATGCTGAAAAGCCCCAAATTGATTTCAAATCTTCGATGAATACAAATAAAATATCACTAATAATTAAATAAACTGCTGCGCTAATAAGCCACATAACTCGTTTAGGCAACTTTTGTTTATACTTACTTAAAATCACTATCGTTACACCTTGTAAGACAGCAGACAATAAATGGACAATGGCGTTTGCTTTAAGCAACAATTGTTCGTCAAGTAAAAAATATTTTGAAGAGAAATACACTAGAAAAAGGCTCAGTAGTACAAATAAAAAGGAACTGCTATATGTATAATTACGATCATTCATCGTTAAGCGTTTTTTAGGCTTTAATATAATATAGAGAAAACCGATTGATAAGCATAAACGCATGATTAAATCCAACCATATTTCCAAATATAGTATTTCAACCATTGGATATTGGACGATAACCAAGTTCACGAATTCAAACAAGGCTATGATAAAAAATAAATTACCTATGTATAATGTTTGATTCGATAATAGGTGTGAAAAAACGAGCCAAGATTGAATAGCGATTGCCAGTGTAAAAACGATAATTAGTACTTGTATAATCAAATTCAAACAAATGAAACTTTCTTCCTTAAAAGATCCAAATACCTGATTACTTAAACCTAGTAATGGCAACACTAGTAATAGTGGCAATACTATATACCAAATCTCTTTCTTTTCTATCTCTAATTGATTCAACCTTTTCTCCAACAGAAACCCTCCATAAAAATATATATCAAATTAGATAGGTAATACGATCTATCCAAAGGGAAACTAAAATTAAAAATTGTATTTTTTTTTGACTTATTACAAATCATAGCATTTTTATTGGTATTTGTATGCATAATTAACTTCTTTCAGTAAATGTCTCCCCCCTCTATAGGTGATGAGATGAATGCGGATTTAAATCACTTTTAAGTGTGTTCAAACATCCGCTGAAAAAAGTTAAAGCCTCCGGCGGATGTCACAGAAACGGAAAGGAGTTCTTAGGGGATGTTAGCCTAAAACCATCGCATCCATGCGATAACGGCTAACTGACCTGCATCACGCAGGCCTAAGCACAAAGCCGATTCTGGACGCAATTATGACGAGACATAATTGATAAAGTATGCCAATATTCATTTTTTTGAAATTAGCATACTTTTAATGTTTTAACGCCCTATTCGTCTTTCGAATATAACAACTCACGAAGTTTAATCATTATTCTTGTGCGTCTTTTTTTAACTGCCTCCACAGATAAATCTAGTTCTTTAGCTATTTCCAAATAACTATAACCTTCTACATAAAAAAGTAATAATATTTTTCTTTCGTCAAATTTTAAATGAGACATAATACTTTCTATACAAACTGGATTTCTTTCACTCTTTTCATGATCACGAATATAATTTATCGTTTCATTATCCATAGGTGTGTTCATATTTTCAAAACTCTTTTCCTTTGAAAGTTCTTTTAAAATTTCTCCTTTAACAGTTGTATAAATATAAGCAGAAAATAGCCCTTTTGATTGATCTACTTTACGCCAAGCCTCCCACACTGCTATGGATGCTATTTGACGATAATACTCAAAATCCTTATAAATATGGCACTTTAACAAAATTGACGTTATCATCGGCTGGACTAATTCTAATACTTCATCAAATGGTTGTTCTGGTGATAACTTTTGTTTATTATGCTGTGTTGTCATCCTATTGTCCTGTCGACTGTGCACAGTTCATTATTCCTAGGTGACTTTATCATAGTTACAATACTAGGAGGATGTCGAACAACCCTTTTGTCAGTATGATTAGAAAGTCTTTATAAGTCCTTTTTGATATTTATAGAGAACAACAGTATGATATTTCAAAAATCATACTTTTTATCTGTCACACTATACATATTTCTTAAAAGGTTGGACAAAATTACTACTAAGGAGGCGAAATAGATGAATTTTCAAATAAGAGATGCGATTACGACAAACGTACATGGTCAATCAGCGGCCGAATTTAAAGATATTGTCGAAGATGCAATTAGCCGTGGTGAAGAGCATTTACTTCCAGGGCTTGGTGTGTTTTTCGAAAAATGGTGGCAGCAATCTAGCCCTACTGAGCAAGATGCATTTGTTCAAAAACTTGAAAAAGCCTTTGCTCACTAATTTTTTATAGACAGTTCATTCCATTTCCAATAAATGCATGATAAAGTTTAACTTATCAGAAAATTAGGAGGGATTGGAATGACTGTTGCTGTAGAATTAATAGTAAATCAACTAAAAAAGGTTTTATCTGAAGAACAGGTGTCAACAAACGAAACGGTGCGACAGCTACATGGAAGGGACGAATCTCATCATACAATGAGCTTACCAGATATCGTTGTCTTTCCTCGTTCCACGGCCAATGTCAGTGCCATCTTGAAAATTGCGCATGCGGAACGTGTACCAGTCGTACCTTTTGGTGTTGGCTCAAGCTTGGAAGGAAATGCAATTCCCATTGCAAATGGCATTTCTATCGATTTCTCTGAAATGAATGCTATTTTAGAAATTCGACCAGATGACCTGCTTGTGAAAGTACAACCGGGTGTAACACGTGCCCAATTGAATAAAGAATTAAAAAAACATGGACTTCAATTCACAGTTGACCCTGGTGCTGATGCTACACTTGGTGGAATGGCCGCAACTAATGCCAGTGGGACAACAGCAGTGCGCTATGGTGTTATGCGCGATCAAGTACGAGATTTAGAGGTTGTACTCGCAGACGGTTCAGTCATTCATACCGGTAGCTTAGCAGCAAAATCTTCTTCTGGTTATCACTTGAATGGCCTTTTCATTGGTTCTGAGGGTACGCTAGGTTGCTTTACAGAATTGACTTTACAAGTCTATGGTATACCCGAATTTGTAACGGCGGGACGTGCAGTTTTTGCGACAGTTGGCGATGCTGTCGGTGCAGTAACCGCATTGTTGCAAGCGGGCATTTCAATTGGCCGTGTTGAACTGGTCGATGAAGCCTCTATCAAACAAGTAAATATTTATAATGAAACATTCTATGATGAAAAACCAACACTATTTTTAGAATTTCACGGAAATGAAGCAGGTATGCATGCTGATATAGAATTTGCTAGAGAAATTTTTGAGGACTTTGGCTGTCATACTGTTGAATTTGAACAAGATAATGCTGCACGGAATAAGCTCTGGGAGGCGCGTCATTCATTGGCCTATGCATATATCCATGCCTATCCAGGGAAAAAGCTTATGTCGACTGATGTTTGTGTACCGATATCTATGCTCGCTGAATCCGTTTTATATGCTCGTGAACAGCTTGAGGATGTTGGTCTTGCAGGCGGAATTGTAGGTCATGTTGGAGACGGTAACTTCCATGCCTTGTTAATGTTAGATCCAAACGATGCTGAAGAGCAGGCAAAAGCAGACCGCTTCAACGAACATATTGTCCAATATGCTTTGCTGCGTGGTGGTACTTGTACTGGTGAACATGGTGTTGGTATTGGAAAAATGAAATATCAGTCTACAGAGCACGGTACATCTCTATTAGTGATGAAGAGCATAAAGGCCGCACTGGACCCACATAATATTATGAATCCAGGGAAAATTTTTAACATGTAAATACTTACCATTACATTCAAACATAAGGAACCCGTTGAATCCAATATCAACGGGTTCCTTTTTATAATTCATAGCGGAAGCTTTTTACTAGCTTATCTCCTTTATAAAATTCCTTGGATTCATCTCTTACGAAGCCTAGCGATAAGTAAAGATTAATAGCAGCCTGCATAATATCACCTGAGTGCAAATATAATGCTTGATCCTGACGATTGCGTGCAAAGGCGAAGCTTTCGTGCAGTAATTTTTTAGCAACACCTAACCCTCTTCCTTTAGGATGCACGCCAAGCAAGCGCACAATGGTAGACTGTATGTTAAGCTCTGGCAAACCGTATGCTTTTTCAGCATCTGTAAATAATTGCAGTCCTCCTAAAATTTCATCGCCACGCTTTGCCACTAAAATTGTTTCTGCATTAGGATTACCAACAGATGCCCGAATATCACTTAAGTATGAAGCCCAGTTCTCTGGGTTTTCATATTCTTGTTCATATTGTGCATAACTCTCTACTAGAACCTCTAAATACCTTGCATAGTCTTCCTCTTTCAAATGCTCAATTACTATTTCAGCTACTGTCATTGTTCTATCCCCTTTCTATTTAACTGACTCTATTTAAATGCCGCCCCTACTATAGGCAGTTACTCTTTTTTCAATACGATGTGCCAGCCATTCGACGATAGCTGAAACACTCCAATAAATTAGCCCGACAGCGATAAATGACTCCAGAAACTTTAAATTAATAGAAGCAACAATATTCGCAACTCCTGTTAACTCCTTAACTGAAAGGAAAAAAGCTAGTGACGTAGCATGTAAGAACCCAATAAAAACATTTGTAAAGTTAGGTATGGATTTACTAAATGCTTGGGGTAAAATATAGCGTCGCATCGCCTGTGAAAATGTTAAACCGACTGCATAAGCTGCCTCTAGCTGTCCCTTAGGTACACTTAAAATACCGGACCGAATTATTTCGGAGGCATATGCTCCTGCACTTAGCGTCAAAGCCAAAATAACAAAAAATAAAATAGGGATAGAGCTTGATTGATACTCTATCTTGAAAGCTTTTGCAATGACATCAACCACAATTGGTATTCCAAAATAAACAAGCATAATATGCATAATGATTGGTGTTCCTCTAAAAAAAGATACGTAAAAATTCAGCAATGGCGCAAGAATTTTCGTTTGTTGTATCCGCACAAAAGCAACTATTATGCCGATTAATATGCCCAATAAGACAGGCGTAACTGCCATGAACAAAGTTAACGGTAATACTTTACTAATTTCTATTAACGCTTCAAAAATAAAAGCAAAATCTATCGTCATAGCATATTCCCCCTAGCTAGATGCAGCTTCCTTTGGCATATATCGATTAAGATATCGTTCATTGCGTTTTAAACCCTTTTCTACCAGCATAACAATGACATAATAAATGATGGACAGCGCCAAATAAATCTCTAGCGCCCTTGTCGTTGAAGCGATAAGAGTTTCTCCACGTCCCACCATATCCATGACACCAATTGAAAATGCTAAAGAGGTATCCTTTAATGAACTAATCATCGTATTTGTCATATTTGGAAAGGCGACACGAATCGCCTGAGGGAGAACAATACGTAGAAAGGACTGTATTCCATTTAAACCAACTGAATAAGCTGCCTCCATTTGTCCACGATCAACCGTTAAAATAGCCGCTCTAAAAATCTCAGCAAACGAAGCAGCATTGCTCAACGTATAAGTAATAATTACAAAATACATAGCGTCCATTCTTGTAACATCAATATGCACAAGCTTTAATAACGCTGGTATACCATAAAACACTAAAAACAATTGCACTAAAATCGGTGTACCTCGAATAAACGAAATATAAATCGTTATGATTTGCTTCAAAACTGGTATGTGTAGCAGCTTTGGTATAGCGATTACTATACCAAGTAGCATGCCAAAAAAGATTGCGAACACTAAAATTTCGAGTGTTACTGGTAAATACTGAAGCAATATTGGAAGTACTTTTGCAATTAGTGTGAAGTCAAAGTCATTAGCCATACTTCCTTCTCCCTCTCTATTTCGTTTAGAAGTCTACCGAATAATCGTCACCTAGCCATTTCTTACTTAGCTTACTAATGACGCCTTCTGCCTTTAATTCTCGAATAGCATCATCAAGTCGCTCCTGCAAGGCAACCTCATCTTTATTTAATAAGAAGTAAACTTTTGAATTTAATAACGCATCTCCTACAACCTTCTCCTGTGCTTTATTGCTTTCGTTATAATACTTCACTGCAAATGGTGTTGTAATGATTGCATCGATTCGACCAGTCGCTAGCTGATTTTGAACATCGACCGAACCAGACGAATAGACAATATTAGCGCCTAAATTATGTTCCTTATTGTATTTCTCGAGAAAGACAGCAGAGTTACTAGTTGGTGAAACACTAACGTTTTTACCTTTCAAATCATCAATGGATTGAATAGAATTATTTTTTGCATTGACTGTTACTTTTAATGGGAATACGTTATAAGGCTCTTTATTAAATAGGAATTTCTCCTCTCGTTCACTATTGACTTCCATTTGATGGGCAATAAAGTCAATCTTTTTTGTCTCTAAACTTAGTAATAAATTTGAAAATTCCATTGTTTTAAATTCAAACTCATATTCTGGTAGCTTCTCATCAATAGCGCGAACAAGCTCCACATCATAACCTGTTAATTTCCCGTCGTCATCAATGAAGCAAATATTTGGAAATTGAGTACCAGTACCAACAATAATTTTTTGAACTTCCTTTCCACCTTGTGCTGCATCATTTTCACTAGTATCCCCTTCAGACTTTTCAGAACTTGTACAAGCTGTTAAAAGTAAAGTTAGTAACAATAGTAAATAACATGATAATTTTTTCATAAAATCCCTCTCTTCTTATGCATGCGACGGTATATCGGCAGCAAGTGCTGCTTTTAAATGCTCCAGCCCAATTTCAGTTACTGCTTTAAAGACACCATTTGATCCAATTTCGACAACCGGAACATAAAGGACACCATACTTTGTTTCAAGGATGTCACGGAATGCGTCATTATGTGTTACATCTACTGTTTTGTAAGAAATGTCTTGTTGCTGTAAATATGTTTTCACTTCATCACAATAACTACAGCCTTGCTTTGACCAAACTATTACATCTATATTTTTTGCCATGTTCATTTCCTCCTTAGCTTACCGCTTCCTTTTGCTGTAAATAGACAGGACTTAATAGCTCAAATGACCGCTCCCGTTCAAATTCCTTCAACACAGGTGTATGCAAGATAAACTCATCAATCTTATAGCGCACATGATAGTCATCTAATATCGTTTTAATATCATCCGGAGTACCATATAAAATATCTGCATCATATTGCTTCACAGTAAATAACTCTCCAGATTCCTGACCAAATTTCTCTGCTAGCTCTACAGATTGTAAAGTTAGGCTTTTGCCACTAGCTAAATGCACCTTCGTAATTTTTTGATCACCAATAAGGTCTTTCGCCTCAACTTTTGTAGGGGCTGCAATGGCAGCGATGGAAACGGCAAAATGACCGTTTGGATGATGCTTGCGATAAGCTGTAGCTGCCTGAGCTAATACATCATTATCACTATTTATAAATCGCGCAAAGACAAACGCAATGCCTAGTGAGCCTGCAAGAGCGGCACTTTGTGGACTTGCCCCTAGTAAAAATAACTCTGGCTTTACCTTTGGAATCGGTGTTGCCTGTACGCCATATAACTCGTGCTCTGCTGGTATTGTTTGCTCAATTAATTGCTGTAAAAATGTTAATCTTTCCTCAAAATCTTCGCCTTTATTGAGCGTGCCATATTGTAAAGCCTTCGTAGAGAGAGGTAACCCGCCCGGTGCTTTCCCTATGCCTAAATCAACTCGCCCTGGCTCTAACGATGCGAGAACATGAAAATTTTCTGCTACCTTGTAAGGGCTGTAATGCTGTAGCATCACTCCACCTGAACCAATATTGATAGATTTTGTTTTAGCAAGGAGATAAGATACTAATACCTCTGGAGATGACCCCGCTAATGTATCTGTATTATGGTGCTCTGACACCCAAAAACGAGAGTAGCCCAATTGCTCTGCCTTTTGTGCTAGAGCCACTGTTTTTTGTAAGGTCTGCTCATTTGTTGCATCCCCAATAATAGGGCTTTGATCTAATATGCCTAATGAATAGCTCATACATTGCCTCCTTAATCACATTTATTCGTATACATTTACTAGGTTTTCAGACAGACTGTTTGACATAACGGCTTTCTTTAAATGGTAAACCTAAGTTACCACGTAATGTGTCTGCTTCATATTCTTCACGGTATAGCCCTCTTGCTTGCAAAATCGGCACAACCTTATCTACAAAATCATCCAGTGCTCCTGGTACAGTAACGCCTATAATAAAGCCATCAGCCGCTTCTTGCTCAAACCATTCCTGCACGAGATCAGCCACATGCTCTGCTGTACCAAAGAATGCTGTTTTTGGGGTTGCTTCTCGTAACGCGACTTGTCGCAATGTTAGCCCTTCTTGTTTGGCATATTTTTTAATATAATCAGTGGTACTTCTAAAGCTGTTCGCTCCAATATCACCAAGCTCTGGGAACGGAGCATCTACATCATATTGTGAAAAATCATGATGATCGAAATATCGACCAAGATAAGCAAGTGCACGCTCTATCGAAACAAGCTCAACGATCTCCTGATACTTTGCTTCCGCTTCCTCAAGCGTATCGCCGATAATCGGAGAGATTCCTGGGAAAATTTTAACTTCATCTGGATTACGTCCAAATGCCGCAACCTCAGTCTTTACTCTTTTATAAAACTTCTGTGACTCTTCTTTCGAAGCACCATGAGTAAAAATTGCATCAGCATCCTTTGCTGCCAATCGAATACCTGCATCTGAAGAACCCGCTTGGAAAATCACAGGCTGACCCTGCTTAGAGCGTGCAATATTTAGCGGACCTTGTACTGAAAAATAGTTGCCTTTATGATTTAATGTGTGCAGCTTAGTTGAATCAAAAAACGCATCATTTTCTACATCTGCAATGAAAGCATCATCTTCCCATGAATCCCACAAACCCTTTGTCACTTCTAAATATTCCTCAGCAATTTGATAGCGTTCTGCGTGGCTAGGATGCTGCTCAATTGTTTTATTGTAGTTCAAAGCAGTGCTTTCCAATGGTGTCGTTACGACATTCCACCCTGCACGCCCCCCACTAATATGATCCAAAGAGGCAAATTGGCGAGCAACTGTAAATGGTTCGCTATAGGAGGTTGAAACAGTACCTACTAACCCGATGTTTTTAGTTGCTACTGCTAGTGCCGAAAGAATTGTTATTGGCTCGAAACGATTTAAAAAATGAGGAATAGATTTTTCATTGATGAACAAACCATCTGCAATAAACGCAACATCAAATTTCCCTTGCTCAGCCTTTTGTGCCTGCTGAATATAAAACGGCAAGCTTACACTTTGATTGCTAGCAACCTTAGGATGACGCCAACTTGAAATATTACCACCTACACCATGAATAATAGCCCCGAATCGAATTTTATCCTGTCTCACCATATTTGTTCCTCCTCAAATTTTATTTTTACTAAACATAGTGGTTAAGTATGTTTTAAGATTAAAAAAATACCTTATTTATGAGTATCATAAATAAAATAGGATTGAGGAAGATAATACAGTTCATTTGTTCAATTTGCAATAGGCTCTATAATAGAAAAAAATTTACTGTCTTATAAAATATTCTATCAATTCAAATTTTCTTAAATGCTTTCGAATTCCACAGCTGTATCAAATATTGTTTTCCAAAAGGCTGGTGTCAGCGTCTCTTTATTTTTATACGTTAAAAAAATATGTTGATTCATATCCAGTAAATGCTTAACATCAATCTCGACAAATTCTCCACTTTCAAGTTCCTTCTTTACACAGAGATGTGGTAAGAAACTCATATACTCTCTCGTACGGATAAATTCTTTCGCTACCTCTAAATGATCCGTTCGCACTTCAATATTTGCAGATACGCCCTCTACCTCAAACATTTTATGCACATAATTCCAATCAAAAGCCCCACATTCAAAAAACACCATTTTCTGTTGTGCCAGTTCCTTTGCTTTCATTAGATTTTGTTGTATAAAGGGGTGCTCGCGATGCATCACAAGTTTAACAGCATTACTTAGCAATAGCTCATTGCAAATTCCTTCCCTATGCACGTATTGAACAAGACCAAGATGGACTTGATGACTTTGCAATTTCTCTAAAATCACCGCTGTTGAACCTGTGATGATCTGAAAGCGTAAATGTGGAAAGTCTTTCTTCCATTTTGGCAATGCGTAAGCTAAAAAATATTGTGCTGTGACTCCATTTGTACCAATGCACACCTCGTCAGACTCTTTTGTTTCCTCTAATTGTTTCTTTCCTTGCTCGAATGTTTGCACAATCTGTGTTGCAAACGGTACAAAATCCTTACCTTTATCCGATAATATTACACTTCGCCCATCACGATGAAATAACTCTACATTTAACTCTCGCTCCAATGATTTAATACGTGCCGTCACAGTCGGTTGAGATAAAAACAATGCATTGGCGGCCTTATGAATACTTTTATAATGCACTACATATAAAAATGCCTCGATATGGTCAATATTCATCAGAAGCCCTCCTCAAATTACTTATTTATCCTATTATATAGATAATCGTATTTATTCTCTATAAAAGATTGGAAAACTAGGTATTATATTTTCAACAAGAAAAAAAGTAACCTAGCGTCTCCCAGGTTACTTGATTATGTAGTGATGTAGTCATCCATCTTGATAACAAACATCACGCGTGGCTTACATCCCTCTGTCTGCAACCACTGTTATGCTATTCACATTGACATCCCCTGTTGTCAATATGAACTCTCTCTATACAGTACTTCTCAAATTGAGAAACATATTACTTGGCATTAAGCGAGAATTGATGCTAACACTGCTTTTTGTGCATGAAGTCTATTTTCTGCTTGCTCAAAGATGTAAGAATTTGGCCCATCAATTACAGATGACGCTACTTCTTCTTCACGATGAGCCGGCAAACAGTGTAGGAACATATAATTCGGTTTTGCGTATGCGACAAGCTCATCATTAATTTGATAACCTGCAAAATCTTCAAGACGTTTTGCAGTTTCCTCTTCTTGCCCCATCGACGTCCATACATCCGCATACACTACATCCGCGTTTATAACGGCATCTATAGGATCGTTCGTAATTGTAATTGTACTACCATTTGCTGCTGCGATAGCCTGTGCTTTTGCGATAACATCTGCATCACATTCATAGCCAACCGGTGTTGCCACTGCCACGTTCATTCCTACATGGGCAGAAGCAACTACTAATGAGTGCGCCACGTTATTGCCATCTCCAACATATGCAATTTTCAGTCCTTTTAATTTACCTTTATGTTCAATGATTGTTTCTAAATCTGCTAAAGCTTGGCATGGGTGATAAATATCCGTTAATCCATTGATAACCGGTATAGATGCATGCTCTGCAAGCTCCTTCACCATTGCATGAGAGTTGGCGCGAATCATAATACCATCTAAATAGCCTGATAACACATGTGCTGTATCAAAAATCGATTCACCGCGACCAATCTGTAAATCACGCGCATGCATAAACATACCTTTCCCGCCTAATTGATTCATGCCTACTTCAAATGAAATACGAGTACGAGTTGAATGTTTTTCAAAAATCATGCCTAGTGTCTTACCTTCTAATAGTTTCGGACATTTCCCTTCTTTAGTAATCATTTTCAACTGTGTCGCTAATTCGACTAACTGCTGAACCTCTTCGCTCGTATAGTCTAGCAAGGTTAAAAGGTCCTTACCTTTTAAACTAGACACTAACTTCAACTGTACTTCCTCAAGTAATTTCATAGCCTTCGCTCCTTGTTTCGTTTCTGTTGGGTTTAGTATATCAATGCATAAATATAAAATCAACTGAATTTTTATGTTTATTTTAAAAAGTTAGAATTTTTTCTTTACATGTGTCTAAAATGCGAATGTTCGAATATTTATGCATATTCCATCTTCAATCGCATAGTTAAGAGAATTGCATCATTGGTAATAATTAATATATATTAGGTATTTAGATGGTAAAATACATGGATAAGGAATTGGTGCAACTTGTCTAAAAAATCTAATTGAATATGAAACCAATTTAATGTTTATGCTATTATTTTTCCTCGTTATTAGATGAAACGTTAAATGTGTACATCCGCAGCGCTGTAAGTAAATTGGTTGAAGCAAGAAAAAGAACAATGAATAAAAAGGATCGTAGAGAGGTTATTATATAGCTAGATAAACGAGGATATATTTATTTTCAACAGCAGGAGGAAATTGAGTTTGCTATTATTTATAATAATTATACAAAGCTCCATAGAGAGGATTTGTTACAATTAAAGTACATACTTTTGAAATAACATTTTGAAAGAAGCAGGAAAAAATAAGTGTTCTTAGTGGAGGAATTATTGTGGATTTACATGATTTAAAGAAGGACATATTTAAAATTGCTTATCCCTATATTAAAACTCGTCCAAATGTTGCTTTATCCATTGGTATCATTAACCAAGACCAAGAAGCTACGTTTTCTTTCAGTGGCTCGAATTTTATGCTGGAAGAAAAGCCTTATATATACGAAGTTGGATCAATTTCTAAAGTTTTGACTACATCCATTTTAGGAGAAATGATTCAGGAAGGAAAAGTCCATGTAGAAGATTCTCTTGGTAAATATTTTCCCTCAATTCCAGATGATCACCCCGTCACACTCAAACGTTTAGCGAATCATACTTCTGGATTACCGGGGATAGGTGTGCTGAAGAACATTTATAATGTTTTTGACGCGCAAACACCTCGAGATCCGTTTTGTCAATATTCACTGAACGAGACTATCCATTATTTTAAAACGCACACAGACGAACCAAAAGTTAAATTTAGATATTCTAATGTAGGAATGGGGTTATTAGGATATATTTTAGCCGATACGCTTCATACAAATTATGAAACTGCTATCAAACAAAGAATAACAGATCCTTTAAATATGCCAAATACTTTTATCTCTATCCCTTCTGATAAAGCGGATGCAGTATTGCAAGGATACACGATCCTTGGACATAAGAAGCCACCACTCCAAATGAATTACTTTATGGCAGCAGGGGCAATCCGTTCAACTGTCAATGACCTTTTAAAATTTATGAAAGTACATTTAAGTGATGAAAATTTAGGTTATTCATTAACACATCAAGCTACTGAAACTTTTTCAGAACATATGGGTATCGGCCTAGGATGGCTCCTTGAGGACAATATCATTTGGCATAACGGTTCGACGAAAGCTTTCTCTAGTTATTTAGGGTTTGATAAAACACAACAAACAGGTGTCGTCGTTTTATCAAATTATCGCTCTCCTATATTGGCGACAAACCCTGGGCAAATCGGTAAAGATATATTACAGCTTTTACAAAATAAATAGATTTTATTTTTATCGAGGAATAATGTGGATTTATCGATAAAAGTTTTGAACTTATCGCCTTTTTAAATTTATTACCCAATTTTTTAAATTTATCGACAGAAACTGCAACCATTGGAAAACTATATACAAGAAGTAATGGATTATATAAATAACTGATTACTCTTATGCACACATGAAGTTTGTACGAGCTATGTATTGAATCTAATGATTATCCTTACTTCCTTCGCCAATTCATGATTTTCCGTGTTATAATTTCTCATACACAGAATTTCCAATTAGTTGGAAGAAGGCAGGTGAAAAGGCATTGAAAAAATTATTATTTTTAGTGTTTTTACCAGTATTTTTTTTAACAGCATGTAACTCATCAACGCTAAGTATTAGCGAAATTGAGAGTGTTCCAGAAAACGTGCAAAAAGTTATTGATGAAAAAAATACACTCCAATTAATCAACGAAGTGGATATGGATGTTTCTTATATCGTTTTTCGATCAAAAGGAACAGTTACAACAGACCTTGAAACACAAGATGATACATTAATTATAAAGTTAAATGTAACGAATCAACAAGATAATACAATAAAACAACATGTCTATAAATTAACGTTAGACCCAGCCCTTGATACGATTGATATTCGCATCAATGGAAAATCTACATCTATTGATAATGTGACAGGTATATGAGGAGTAACTATCCTCTTTTATACAATCGAAATAATAATCATTTAGGGACTTGTGCCTAAAACAAGTCCTTTTCTTTTGCTTTCTTAATCACCCTTATTTGAATTGCTAATATTCTCGTATCAACATGGATATATTTCTTGGGTCTAGCCAACGTAAAAAGCCTCCTAACATTTCTGTTAGAAGGCTATACTATGGTATTTCAATTTAATTTTTTCAGCACTATTAGTCAAAAATAATTTTATTGACTGCATCACGGTCTAATTTTTTAATAACTTCCACCATTAATTTTACAGCGTTGTCATAATCATCACGATGTAAAATGCCTGCATGTGAGTGGATGTAGCGTGTTGCAATACCGATTGATAGAGCAGGTATACCATTTGCAGTTACGTGGATAGAGCCAGCGTCTGTACCGCCACCAGCCATTGCCTCAAATTGATATGGGATATTGTGCTCATCAGCCACATCTAATACGAATTCACGTAAACCACGGTGTGATACCATTGATGCATCGTAGACAACAATTTGTGGACCTGCACCCATTTTACTTGTTGATTCTTTTGCAGTTACCCCTGGTGTGTCTCCAGCTACACCTACATCGACAGCAAAGCCAATATCTGGTTGGATCTTATGCGTAGCAGTTTTCGCACCACGAAGCCCTACTTCCTCTTGGACATTCCCTACAGAATAAAGGATGTTAGGGTGCTTTTCATTTTGTAATGCTTTCATAACATCAATTGCAATTGCACAACCAATGCGGTTATCCCATGCTTTTGCTAATAAGTATTTTTCGTTTTTCATCACATTAAATTCGAAATATGGTGTTACCATATCGCCAGGGCGTACACCCCATTCAAGCACTTCATCTTTTGAAGCCGCACCAACATCGATAAACATATCTTTAATGTCTACCACTTTGTTACGCACATCTGCTGGTAAAATGTGAGGTGGTTTTGAGCCAATAACCCCAATAATTTCTTCACCTTTACGTGTTGTAATTGTTACACGCTGTGCAAGCATAACTTGGCTCCACCAGCCGCCTACAGTTTGGAATTTGATGAACCCTTTGTCATCGATTTGAGTAACCATGAAGCCTACTTCATCTAAATGACCTGCAACCATAATTTTAGGACCATTTTCATCGCCTACTTTTTTAGCAATGACGCTACCTAAATTATCTGTTTCAACTAAGTCTGCATATGGTCCAATGTATTTTTTCATGACCTCGCGTGGTGCACGTTCATTACCTGCAATACCATTCGCATCTGTTAAATCTTTAAACATTTGTATTGTTGGATCTAGTTGTGTCATCCTCTTTGCCTCCTGACTCTTGTATCTTCTCTATTATACTTCGTTTACCGAAATATTCCTAGCTTAATCGTCAGAAAATTGGTGTATTTCTTACACTTTAATATCCTGAACGTTGACGCTTATAATTTTCTTCATTTTTCTCTATATATGCCGTAACAACGTCCTCAAACGAAAAGCCTAGATTAAACGCAAGTAATCCATAGCATTGCCAGATCGCTAAATATCTATCCTCTGTTGGTTGACTAATAAAGCTTAAAATATAGTCTTGTGTCATTAAAAATGTCTCTGTTAAATCTCTCTTCTCTTCAATAACGGGCCATTTCTCTATCTCTGTATAACCTTTTAATAGGCCAAGTGATAATATAAAATGAATAGAATCTACATATTCCTCTAAAATCACTTCTCGTTCTGATGCTCCCTTTGTGCTCCAAAACTTAAAGCAACGTGTCTCATTTGCTAGTTCAGCTAGCTCTACCATTAAAGCTAAACCTTTTTCTTTAAATACATTACGTTCAATATTTTGTGTTTTCTCGATGAAATCATCAAGCTCTTTTTGCATTTTAAACAATTGTTGTAAATTCATTTTTTTCTCCTAAATTTCTTAAAAATATTTATAAAAAGTGAAACTAATTGTCCTCTACAATCGTATAGGAAGGAATAACCTTTCTTCAAGGGGGAAATTAAAAATGTTGCCGTTACTTATTCGTCTTGCTGTTATTGCGCTTATTATCTATGTATTTTATAAAGCGATTCGTTATATATCCGATCCTAAGCGAAAACTTGATGAAGCCTATGAAAAAGGCCAATACTATTTTTATGATGACGTCAAAAATGTCCGAAAAAATTTCTTTATTTCTTATAAGGGTGCTCTTTTCGAAGGTGAAAAATACCTCGGCACGACTGAAGATGCCTTCGAGGTTGTTACGATTTTTGTTGGTGCCCGTGACGCCGCTACACTGCAAGGTTTTACAAAAAGAGACTTTGAATACCTACAGCAAGAAATTCTCTTGAACTATCCGAGCGCAAAAATAAATTGGAAGCAACCCATTGAAAAGCTTATGCGCAACACATCCTCATCATGAGGATGTGTTTTTATTTATCGGAACATTTTTAAGTTTTATCGGATTGTTCTTGTGATTTATCACCATAATTGTACTAGTATAAAAAATTGAATAGCTGCTAGCAGTGGGAAGCCAAATGCAAAGCTATTATGGCGTGTTTTATGGCGGAATAAATACATTCCGAGCACGCCTCCTACTGCACCTCCAGCGATTGCTAATGTAAATAATGTGCGTTCTGCAATACGCCATTCATGTTTTTTGGCTTTTGATTTATCCAAGCCCATCATAACTAACAGGACTATAGAAACAATCGCCATATACGCTAATAATGCTTCTCCCATTGAGTACTCCTTTTTATTATCTATTTACTACTACTCTAACACAAAAAAGACTGACGGATAAATCCATCAGTCTTGTGAAAGCATTATATCACTAATTATTTAGCAACAGCTTTTTTAGCAGCGTCAGCTAATTGAGTGAATGCTGCTGCATCAGTTACAGCTAGGTCAGCTAACATTTTACGGTTAACTTCGATACCAGCAACTTTTAAACCGTGCATTAAACGGCTGTAAGAAAGACCGTTCATGCGAGCAGCTGCGTTGATACGAGTGATCCATAATTTACGGAAATCACGTTTTTTCTGACGACGGTCACGGTATGCATATTGACCTGACTTCATTACTGCTTGGTTTGCAACTTTGTATAATGTATGTTTTGAACCATAGTAACCTTTAGCTAATTTTAATACTTTTTTACGACGTTTGCGCGTCACTGTTCCGCCTTTTACGCGTGGCATATGAATTACCTCCTGCTTTTCATTTAAAAATGAATGTTAGTATTTTTTAGTCAATTATTTCATGTAAACAAGTAAAGATTTGATGCGTTTGAAGTCACCAGATGAAACGATGTTTGCTTTACGTAGGTGACGTTTTTGTTTCGTAGATTTGTTTGCGAATAAGTGGCTTCCATAAGCACGGTCATATTTTAATTTACCTGAACCCGTTTTTTTGAAACGTTTCGCAGCTCCACGGTGAGTTTTCATTTTTGGCATGTCGAATTCCTCCTAAACTGTTCGTCTAATATTATTTCTCGTTCTTTGGTTGAAGAACTAAGAACATGCTTCGGCCTTCCATCTTCGGTTTTTGTTCAACCGTCGATACTTCAGCACAAGCTTCAGCAAAACGATCTAATACACGTTGACCAATGTCTTTGTGTGTAATCGCACGACCTTTGAAACGTAGGCTACATTTTACTTTATCGCCTTTTTCAAGGAATTTAATCGCATTACGTAGCTTCGTTTGGAAATCATGCTCATCGATTGTTGGGCTCAGACGAACCTCTTTCATTACGATGACCTTTTGATTTTTACGAATTTCACGGTCTTTCTTTTGCTGTTCAAACTTAAATTTACCATAGTCCATGATACGAGCGACTGGCGGCTTGGCTTGAGGGGCCACAAGGACAAGATCCAAGTTTACACGAGTGGCGATTTCTAGCGCTTCATTACGTGTCTTTACACCAAGCTGGTCACCATTGTGATCGATTAATCGAAGTTCACGTGCGCGAATGCCTTCGTTTACATACATGTCTTTGCTAATAGTAATCCACCTCCAAGTAGTTGTCGCGAATACATGGTTTGGGCAAAGCCTTGCCCGGTTGAACGGTACATCCTCTTGTCATGTCCATAAAAAAAGGACGGACACTTGAAGATGTCCGCCCGCTATATGTGCATGCGCAAGTCTGCGCAAAACAATTCAACGTGTCATACCTGTTCACAGCCTAAGAGCGTTGTATCAGGTGAGAAGCGGGCAGCCTCTACTTCAACCACAAACTTTGTATTCATTAACCTTAACTATAATAGCATGTACTTTATAAGCTGTCAAATGTTTTTTAGTAACCTAAAAATTTTTGTTCTAAACTACTATAATGGTTCATTATCATGACATGGATTGATTTCCGTTCCGACTGGGCGCTTTCCTGGGGGCATCCGGTAAACCGTTAATCCCCAAGGAGCTACACACAGTCTTCACTTCAATCAATTTACATTAGAAGTTAAATTTATTTTGTAATTTCTGCTTTAATGTTAGCTAAGAAGTCTTGGAAGCTAATTGTTTCTGAGTCTTTTGAGCCGTAACGACGTACATTTACGCCACCAGCCTCTACTTCTTTGTCTCCGATCACAAGCATATACGGGATTTTTTTCATTTGTGCTTCACGGATTTTGTAGCCTAGCTTTTCTTCACGGTCATCCATCTCAACACGTAAGCCTGCTGCAATTAATTGCTCTTCAATTTGTTTTGCATATTCGAAGTGTGCTTCGTTTGAAACTGGAATGACTTCAACTTGTACTGGTGCTAACCATGTTGGGAATGCACCTTTGTACTCTTCGATTAAGAATGCAACGAAACGTTCCATTGTTGATACGACACCACGGTGAATAACAACTGGACGATGTGGTTTACCATCTTCCCCAACGTAAGTTAAGTCAAAGCGTTCTGGTAATAAGAAGTCAAGTTGAACTGTTGATAAAGTTTCTTCTTTACCAATGGCAGTTTTCACTTGCACGTCAAGTTTAGGACCGTAGAATGCAGCTTCACCTTCAGCCTCGAAGTAATCTAAGCCAAGCTCATCCATTGCCTCTTTTAACATACTTTGTGCTTTTTCCCACATTGCATCGTCGTCGAAGTATTTCTCAGTATCTGCTGGGTCACGGTAAGATAAACGGAATGAATAATCATTTAAATCGAAGTCTTTGTAAACTTCTAAAATTAGCTGTACTACTTTTTGGAATTCAGCTTTAATTTGGTCAGGACGAACGAAGATATGTGCATCGTTTAAGGTCATTCCACGTACACGTTGTAAGCCTGAAACAGCGCCTGACATTTCGTAACGGTGCATTGTACCAAGCTCCGCAATACGTAATGGTAGGTTACGATAAGAATGCATGCTGTTTTTGTACACCATCATATGGTGAGGACAGTTCATTGGACGCATAATTAATGTTTCATTGTCCATTTCCATTGGTGGGAAAATAGAATCTTGGTAATGATCCCAGTGACCAGAAGTTTGGTACAGCTCTTTAGAACCAAGTACTGGTGTATAAACATGTTTATAACCAAGAGATAATTCTTTATCTACAATATAGCGCTCAATAACACGACGGATTGTTGCACCATTTGGTAGCCATAGCGGTAAACCTTGACCAACTTTTTGAGAAGTTGTAAATAACTCTAATTCTTTACCGATTTTACGGTGATCACGTTCTTTAGCTTCTTCAAGCATTTGTAGGTGATGTTTTAATTCTTCTTTTTTAAAGAATGCAGTACCATAAACACGTTGTAGCATTTTGTTATCTGAGTTACCTCTCCAGTAAGCACCTGCTAATGAAAGAAGTTTAAACTCACGAAGCTTGCCAGTTGATGGTGCGTGGATACCACGGCAAAGGTCGAAAAATTCACCTTGGTAGTAAATAGAAACTTGCTCATCTGCTGGAATCGCTTCAAGTAATTCTAATTTGTATTCATCGCCGATTTCTTCATAGATCGCTTGTGCATCTGCACGGCTAACATTTTTACGCTCGATTTCTAGGTTTTCAGCGATAATTTTTTTCATTTCTTTTTCGATTGCTGGTAAGTCTTCAGCAGTGATTGGAGTTGGTGCATCAATATCGTAGTAGAAGCCACCTTCAATAACCGGACCAATACCAAGTTTAACATCTGGGAATAGACGTTTAATCGCTTGTGCTGTTAAGTGAGCAGTAGAATGACGTAGGATTTCCAGTGCTTCCTCATCATCCTGTGTAATAATTGAGATTGTTGCGTCCTCTTCAATTGGTGTTTTTAAATCGACTAAGACACCATTTACTTTACCAGCATATGCTTTTTTACGAAGTCCTGGACTAATTGATAATGCTACATCATCAGTAGATGTACCTTTTGCAAATTCCTTTACAGCGCCATCTGGGAAAGTTAATTTAATCATATCTGACATTTTTTTCGCACTCCTTCTTGTTTTGTTGTGATGCATGATTGAAGTCCAAGAATCCTCGGAATTTATCCTTATTCTGTAGGTGTTTGGACACCCACTAAAAAAACTACATCCGCATTCATCTCACCACTATTTTCCATCGAACGGAAATAAAAAAGCTCCGTCCCTACGAAAGGGACGAAGCGTATGCTCGTGGTTCCACCCTTCTTCCTTCCGACTTTTTATAGTCAGACGAAGCTCAAGGCTAGCTAACGGGCTAGGGACCGGCGAAAGATTATCCCTTTCGCTGCTCAGTAGGTAGTAAATAGTGTGCTCGAACTAGGAAGCTTACAGCCAATGACTTCCCTCTCTAAAAGCCGTTACACAAAATTCATGTCCTCATCAATGCATTTGATCAATTATTCCTCGGCATAATTGTGTCCAAAATCGGCTTTGTGCTTAGGCCTGCACGATGCAGGTCAGTTAGCCGTTATCGCATGGATGCGATGATTTTAGGCTAACATCCTATTTGAACTTCTTTCCGATTCCGTGACATCCGCCGGAGGCTTTAACATCTTTAGTGGATGTTTGGACAACCGCTAAAAGATGTAATTTAGTATATGTGACAGTATACGCTCGATTGTCGCAAAATGCAACAGTCAATCTTACATACGGCGATTTTTTCCACCCATTTCAATTGGCTCAGTCAATGCTTTAACACGTTCCATAATACGTCCAGCCTTCACGACTTCAATGTCACCTTTTTGCGACTGTGCTAAATGGTGCTCCAATTCATCATAATTAAAATTAGATGTAATGAATGTTGGCAATTGCTCTGCCATGCGGTAATGGAAAATAGTCCCCAAAATTTCATCTCGCGTCCAAGCAGTCATTGTTTCGGCTCCTAAATCATCGAGCATTAACACTGGTGCCTTTTTCACATAGTCTATTTTTTCATTCAACGTATTATCGCCAATTGCATTTTTCATTTCTCGTAAAAATTCAGGCACGAAAACTACAACTGACTTTACTTTAGCCTTAGCAAGTTCATTAGCTAATGCGCCTAGCACAAAAGATTTCCCCACTCCAAATTGTCCATATAAATAAAAGCCTTTAGCAGGCAAATTCCCTGTATCTAGTACATTTTGAACAAAATCAGTCGCACGGTTAGCAATGTCAACACGTGTATGATCATCTATAAATAAATCACTTATAGTAGCTTGTAGCACATCCTTTGGCATATGCATACTTGCAATCATGTTAGCAACATCTCGGCGCTCATCTTCACGTATCTTTTGCTCGCATCGTACATAATCAATTTCAACAGTACTCCTTACTACACGTAAAGTAGGTAAAAAACCTTTTAAGTAATTTGTACAATTTTCTGTATTGTCACAGCCACAGCAGACTGTAGATTGGCTAATAAATTCATGGAGCTTCGGTAAATTACGTTCAACCGCATCATAGCTTAACTCATCCATATGTTCAGCTAAAAACTCTTGTACACGAGGGTTTTCTAATATTTCTCTACGCATCGCTTCATATCGTTCTTGAAATGATGGTACCTTAATTGCTCTTTTTAATGGTCCATTAATCGGTTCGATTGTTATTCACCTACCTTATTTTGAATATTACCTAATTTTTCTAGTATCTTTTGTCTTTCCTTTTCAAAATCAGTAGTGCCAGTATTTGTTGTATCTTTTATTACTTCCTCTGATTTTTCATTACGCTTATAAAACCAATCTGGTACTTTTTCCTCTCGGCGATTTTTTGTGTAAGAGTTCTTTTTTGCCGAAGACTGGGGTTTATTTTTCCACGTAGTGTACTTATCATGCTCTTGGCGTGCTAGTTCCATTGCTGCTTTTGCCGTTTGAATATTTTTACGTACCCAATGATCCGCAATCGTTTCCACATATTTTTTAGGTAACTTCATATCAGTTGTTAGCATTACATATTCCAGAAGAGCATTAACAACCCCAACTGGCATTCCATGCTGAACAATTAAACTCTCAGCAAGCTGCACGGAGGTCTGTAAAGGTTCTTTGCCATTATTGATATCTCGCAATACTTGCACCGGGGGAGTCGTCTCTAAATATTGTTGAAGCTCCTGATCCTTTGTTTTTTGACCAGATTCTTCTAAGGACGGCGGCTCCATCACTCTAGCAAGCTTTGGTGGTTCTTTTGATACCGTTAGCTTATAAAAGTCTGCAGCGGCCTTACGTAAACGTTCCAGTGAAATACCTAGATCATCATCTAATGCCAATATCACTACTTTTTGCATATCGAGTGCCGTTAAGCGGTATAAAAATGCTAATTTTGCTATTGTTTCACGCACCTCAAATGTTAGTAGGCTTGCCGGCACTAGTTGCTCTGATAAACCAGCTTGCAACAGTTCAAAGTCAAACTGGTCAAAATAAAACGGATATACCTTTTGCTGTTTATCCTTGCTACTAGTATCAGTTTGTAAATCAGCCGGAATCTTTGTACTTACAGGCTTAAAAACATCTATAAAGGCACGCGATACGTCTTTAAATTCTGCATCTCTAGCAGATGGAATAAAACGCTGACGTAACTTCCGATAAGCATGCTCACCTATTTTACTAAATAAAAACATTGAGAGCAGCGGATCTTTCATAAAGCTATCTGCATCGAGTGGACGTATCAGCTCATATAAAAAGCTTCGCTGGTCGGCATCTTCTTTTTTCCATGTGCGTAACAGACCAATTGCTTCAAGCGCAATACGTGCCTCAAATACTTTGCCAATAGGAAGCCCTAACACATTCATTAAATAATAATGTGTCATTTGCTGACTTGGCATTTGCTCAGCTTCTGCCCATAGTGTTAAATAAAGGCTGATTGGTTCCGCTCCAATTAAAGGTTGATAAAAAAGCGTTACTAATTGACGTTCCTGCGTAGAAAGTGCATGAGGTAGACGAATGTCAAAAGAATCAGCTGGCTGCAATTCCTTATACAAATGGATCAACGTCATTCACCCTCTCTGTTTTCCCTATAATTTCTGTTCTGTCTGACGTTGGATAATTTCTTTTATCTCTTCAATAAAGACATTGATATCTTTAAATTGACGATAAACCGATGCAAAGCGTACATAAGCAACCTCATCGATTTTTGCTAAGCGATCCATTACCATTTCTCCTACATCCTCGGATCGGACTTCAGAATTCCCTATGCGGCGAAGATCTTTTTCAATGGACATTACTAGTCCCTCAAGTACTTCAAGAGAAACAGGACGTTTTTCGCAAGCACGAATAAGTCCACGAAGTACCTTTTCACGGCTAAATTCTTCTCGTGAACCTTCTTTTTTCACTACAACTAAAGGTGTCTCTTCAATTTTTTCAAACGTTGTAAAGCGGAAGCCACATGACTCACATTCACGACGTCTACGAATTTCTTTATTATCATCAACTGGCCTCGAATCCACAACACGCGTTCCGTTAAATTGGCAAGATGGACATCTCATATAATTACTCTCCTGATTTCACAACAATTTAATATTTCTATTATAACAAATTTCCTATGTATAAGAAAAGCGCATTGACGCTAGTGTGCTCATGATAAACCTTGAAAGGAGAAAGTACAAGCATAGATTCTGCTGTCTAATAAAAAAAAGCACATTGAAATCACTTAGATTTCAATGTGCACAGTTTAGCTTCTTTCAGCGGGTGTCACTGAATTATGAATTATGCATTAACTGTTTCTAAAGCTTTTGCCACTTTTTTTACAAGATCTACTACACGTGCAGAATAACCCCACTCATTATCATACCAAGCTAGTACTTTCACTTTACGGTTACCCATTACCATAGTAGAAAGTCCATCTACTGTAGAAGAGTAAGTTGTTGTATTGTAATCAGAAGATACTAGAGGCTCAACTGAGAAGTTTAAGATACCTTTCATAGGGCCTTCAGTTGCAGCCTTCACAAATGCAGCATTGATAGAATCAACTGTTACGTCTGTGTTTAAATCAACTACTAGGTCCACTAATGATACGTTCGGTGTTGGAACACGAAGCGCCATACCATGAATTTTGCCTTCTAATTCTGGTAACACTAATTTTAATGCTTTTGCAGCACCTGTAGATGTTGGGATGATTGATTGTGCGCAACCACGTGCACGACGTAAATCTTTATGTGGATTGTCTAAATTCTTTTGGTCATTTGTATAAGCGTGAACTGTTGTCATTAATCCGCTTTCAATACCAAATGTGTCATTTAATACTTTGGCAACTGGTGCTAAGCAGTTTGTTGTACAAGAAGCATTTGAAATAACATCATGTTTTGCGATATCAAGTTTCTCATCATTTACACCTAAAACAATTGTTACGTCCTCGTTTTTACCTGGTGCTGTTAAGATAACTTTTTTTGCGCCTGCTTCTAAGTGCATTGCTGCTTTTTCACGATCATTAAATTTACCAGTTGCTTCAATAACGATATCCACACCCATTGTAGCCCATGGTAATTTTAATGGGTCACGTTCGCTAATAATTTGAACTCGTTTACCGTTGACAATTAAAGCATCGCCTGCTGGCTCAACTGTACCTTCGAATGTTCCGTGATTTGTGTCATACTTAATTAAATGTGCTAACGTTTCAGCTGGATAGCTAGCGTTAATTGCAACGATATTTAAATTCTCTTGCATGATCGCTTGGCGGAAAACCATACGTCCGATACGTCCGAAACCATTAATAGCAACTGATACTGTCATTTATAAAATCCTCCTGTGAGTACATACTCAGATTAAATATACTTTATGGTGATTAGTATAACACAATTTTAAAAAAGATGAACATTATATATTCATAATATAAAAGTTCTTATTTTCTGAAAAATAAAATCGCCTAAATTAGTCCTTATTATGGTATAAATCCACAAAAAAATGCATAGCAAAGTGTTTTTGCTACGCATTCGTGTTGTTGAATATAATGTCAATGAGATTAATGTGTCATATTAAATAAAGCGTGGCTCTTCGGCAAAGCTAGGGGTTGATTTCCGTTCCGGCTGGGCGCTTTGTAGCTGTCGCTTTGCTTTCGCTACAGAAAACATTTGCCGCTGACGCTTCGCTTTCGCTACAAAAAACATTTGCCGCTGACGCTTCGCTTTCGCGCAGAGCAGAGCTTCCTGGGGGCGTCCGATGAGCCGCTTCGCTGCGCTGCAGGGTCTCGGGCCAACACGATGTTGGTCACGAAGGCGTTATCACAGGATGTGATGCTTTTAGCCTTCGTTCCTCTATCGCTAATCCCCAAGGAGTCGCCCAGCCTCCACTCCAATCAACCACTTCACTTAGCGTGTATTTTCTAGCATGTCACTCTAATTTACAGTGATAATGCTTCAGTAAGATGTTTTCTGGAAAGCAAAGGAACAGGACAAGATGTTTTTTGTGCAAAAAGCAAAGCAGAAGCAACGGAAGATGTACAACGCGTCTCTGTAATAAGTCCTTTCTGTTTGACTATTGAGCAGGATAACGCTCACTTTTGAAAAACTTAAAATAAAAAAGTTCTACGTATCATTGATTAAAGTGAAAAGCTACTCGACTCCCGTTTTGAAAGCTCAATGAACACCCTACAAGCACCTCAGTATTCAAAGAGATTCCTTTTTATTTTGTTAATCAAAAATAAGAATGCGTAGCAATATGTCATTGCTACGCATCGAATGATTTTATAGATTTTTAATTAATTACGTCCCAATAAGACAGGATTTTTTTTAATTGGTGCTCTGTTTGTTCTAAATTTTCATTATTATAAATAACCGCATGTGCACCTTTTTCTTTCACTGACAAAGGTAGCTGAGAACGTATTCGAGCTAGTGCATCCTCTTTTGATAAGTTGTTACGCTCCATTAATCGACGAAGCTGTACCTCTTCACTAACCGATACCACAATAATACGCTCAACAAAATGCTGCAATTTACTTTCAAATAACAGTGGAATATCCATCACAACATGCTTTTCTCCAGCATCTAAATAAGCATCACGCTGGCGTAACATTTCCTGACGAATAGCAGGATGCATAATATCATTTAAAATTTTACGTTTTGCAGGTTCATGAAAAATAATATCGCCAAGCTTGGCACGGTTTAAACTACCGTCTACTAGCAATATATCTTGTCCAAAGTTTTCAGCTATTAACTTTAAAGTCTCCGTTCCTGGTTCTACAACATCACGCGCAACAATATCTGCATCGACAATCGGTAAACCAAGTGCTGTCATCATTTTTGCTACTGTACTTTTTCCGCTCGCAATACTTCCCGTTAGTCCAATAATCATAGTTAAATCCCCTTTAATGTTGACAATTTGGGCAAAAGACCGATGTGCGCCCACCTATCGTCATTTGGCTCGTTGCAGTATCACACGTTGGACACATCTTTTTCCCATACATTTGCAGTCGATTCTGCATACTTCCAGCCTCGCCATTGATATTACGATAATCTGAAATTGTTGAACCTCCTGCTTCAATGCTCTGGCGTAAAATAGCGACAATTGCCTCGAATAATGCACGCTTACGCTTTTCACTAATGCGATTCATTGTGCGGGCCGGATGAATTTTTTGAGCAAATAATGCTTCTGTAGCATAAATATTGCCACAGCCCGAAATAACCTGCCCATCCATAATTACATCCTTAACAGCCTTTTTCTCATATTTCGGTAACTTTGATTTCGTAATAAAATAATCACATGCTATGTCATCAAAAGGCTCTGGTGCCATTTTTGTTAATGGTGCATGATCTTCAATTTTTGTTAAAAAACGTAGTTCACCAAAGCGGCGTATATCCGAATAAATCAAATAACCACCATCTGCCATTAGAAATGTAGCATGAATATGTTTTTTAAATTTCGCCTCATGGATCTCTTCAGGCGAATCCACCACAAACCATGCACCCGTCATCCCTAAATGACTAACAAGCACATAAGGGACATCCTCTTTCAGCAAGTAAAAAAAGATGTATTTTGCACGTCGTTCGATTTTTGTAATCGTCATTTGAGACAAAGATATTTCAAATGCATCAGGCTCAGCTTGCTTCACGATACACTGCTTTCCTTCACCAAAGGAAAGACGAATAATCTCAGATAGTTGAACCTGTTTAATTGTACGTCCTTCAATTTTAGGTTTTAATGCCTGGACGACACCTTCAACCTCTGGTAATTCA
The DNA here is from genome assembly GCF_042884205.1 of Lysinibacillus sp. NPDC058147. Classification (NCBI taxonomy): domain Bacteria; kingdom Bacillati; phylum Bacillota; class Bacilli; order Caryophanales; family Bacillaceae; genus Lysinibacillus; species Lysinibacillus sp. NPDC058147. Next base: position 209,490 of record NZ_JBHVUJ010000001.1, on the reverse strand, counting down.
GGCATTTTAACCCCTCCTTATTTTGCTTCGTACCAAGTAGCACCGTAGTTAAAATCTACTTTTAATGGTACTGAAAGCTCGATTGCGTTCTCCATAACTTCTGGTACTATTTTTTCAAGCAATGCAATTTCCTCTTTAGGTGCTTCAAAAATTAATTCATCATGCACTTGTAATAAGAGCTTTGCTTGCATATTTTCTTTTTTCAAGCGAGCATCCATATCAATCATTGCTTTTTTAATAATATCAGCTGCACTTCCCTGAATTGGTGTATTCATCGCAGTACGTTCTGCAAAGCTTCTTAGATTGAAATTTGAGCTCGTAATGTCAGGCAAATATCGACGTCTATTTAAAATCGTTGTCACATAACCATTAAACTTCGCATCTTGGACGATATCATCCATATATTGTTTTACACCAGGGAAACTCGCAAAATATTTCTCGATAAATGTAGCAGCTTCCTTACGCGTAATATCCAAGTTTTGCGATAAGCCGTAATCACTAATACCGTAGACAATACCAAAGTTAACCGCTTTTGCAGCACGACGCATATTACTATCGACCTCATCTTCTGAGACATGGAATACATCCATCGCAGTACGTGTATGAACATCCATACCTTCACGGAAAGCTTCGACTAAATTTTTATCTTTAGACATATGGGCCAATACACGCAATTCGATTTGTGAATAATCGGCAGAAAATAGTATCCAATCATCTTGCGATGGCACAAACGCTTGACGAATTTTTCGCCCTTCTTCTAAACGGATCGGTATGTTTTGTAAATTCGGATCCGTTGAGCTTAAACGCCCTGTAGCTGTTAATGCTTGTTGGAATCGAGTATGCACCTTTCGATCTTCTTCATGGATTTCCTTTAGCAGGCCTTCAATATAAGTTGACTGTAGTTTTCCAAGCTGTCGATACAAAAGAATATGCTCAATAATAGCATGCTCTGGCTTTAATTTCTCCAATACATCTGCTGCAGTGGAATAGCCTGTCTTTGTCTTTTTAATAACAGGAAGACCAAGTTTATCAAAAAGGATAACGCCTAATTGCTTTGGTGAATTTATATTGAAAGCTTCTCCTGCCTCCGTATAAATCTCCTGTTCAATCACAACTAGTTTGTCATTTAGTTCCTGCCCCATGTTTTCTAGTGTGGCACGATTGACCGTGATACCTTCACTTTCCATTTCCCCTAAAATAGAAGCAAGAGGAAGTTCTAAGTTTTTATAGAGTTCGAACTGTTCATTTTCCTTTAACAATGTCTCAAGCTTTGGTTGTAAAGACCACACAGCAAAGACTTTGCGGCTTGCATGCTCAGCAAGTGCATCAATGGCTGGTATAGCTCGTTTCGCCCCTTTACCATAAACGGTCTCATTTGCCTGAACATTACGATAACCCAGTTCTTTCGCAAGTGTTGCCACATCATCACCACTTAGCGCAGGATTATTAATATAAGAAGCAAGCAATAAGTCAAATTCCACACCCGCTAAACGTATTCCCGCACGTTTTAACGCAGCCTGAGATGCTTTTGAATCAGACAAATACTTTATTTTAGTAGCATCTTCTAACCAGAGACGAAGATCATCTGATTTAGCCGCAATATCAAACGGCACGTACATTGTTTTCGTTCCATCTGTTAGAGCAATGCCTAGTTGCTGACATGTATGATAATGCTCGTCCTCTAGCTCCAAGTGCACTGCCATCACATCTTTTAAATGCTCTTGCTTTATTTCTTGTACAATTTCATAGTCAAAAGGTGCTTGTTCTTCTTCTTGGACAGTAAAATCACTTTTCTCTAGCAATGATTTAAAGCCAAGCTCTCGCCACACGCTAATTAATTCTTCCTCATTCGGACCATTATAAGCAAGATCAGAAAGCGTTATTTCAATCGGCGCGTCTGTAAAAATGGTAGCCAGCTTTTTACTCATTAGCGCCTGTTCTTCATTGGCAACTAATTTTTCTTTCATTTTAGAAGCCTTTACCGTATCCATTGCCGCATAAAGTGATTCTACTGAACCATGCTCTTTTAACAATTTAACAGCCGTTTTCTCACCGACACCTGGTACACCAGGGATATTATCTGAAGAATCCCCCATTAAACCCTTCATATCAATAATTTGCCCTGGAGTTAAGCCGTATTTTTCAGCAATAAACGCTGGTGTATTTTTTTCAATTTCAGTAATACCTTTTTTAGTAATGTATACTGTTACTTGCTCAGTTGCTAGCTGTGTTAAGTCACGATCTCCCGATACGACAACGACGTCCATAGCCTGTGATGAAGCTTCTTTGGCAAGTGTCCCTATAATATCGTCCGCTTCGTACAATTCAAGCTCATATCGTTTAATACCATAAGCATCAATAAGCTTACGTATATAAGGAAACTGCTCTGATAATTCTGGTGGAGTCTTTTGTCGACCGCCTTTATATTCCGTAAATGTCTCATGGCGGAAGGTTGTCTTACCCGCATCAAAGGCAACCAAAATTTTCGTTGGCTGCTCTTCCTCTAATATTCTTTGTAACATTGTTGTAAAACCGTACACTGCATTCGTATGAATTCCACTATCATTCGTTAATAGAGGTAACGCAAAAAACGCGCGATATGCTAAACTATTGCCGTCCAATAATAGCAATTTTTCCTTTGTCATGATTTTATCCTCCTGCGTTGTCGTCTTCTTAATTGTAAAACGAAAACGTATGTTTGAAAATGCCTCTTCCTTTTACTTTATCGAGAAAACGGTTATTTTACCAATCATAACGATGAAAATCGCCAAATTTTCTACAACAATAGCTTAGCTTACGATTAATTACACAAAAAAAGCCAATTACTCATTGTAATTGACTTCTTCTATGTTATTCACTGGCATTATTAGTTTTTTCTCTACGATAGAAAATCTCTTCATATATGACTGTCAAAATAAAAGCATTCATAAAGGCAAATACTAAAAATAATGGCATACCACCAAGCTGTGGATGTGTAAGCTCTGTATCGAACACCATTACAGTGCCGATTTGCGCTAAGAAGAAAATGAAGCCGATCCCAACTTGCCATATAGGACGCTTAACTTTGCGTTTTTCATACCAAAATATTTTTTTAAATATTTTTCGTACATCCTCCGCAATAACTAAACCTAATAAAAACAAAATAACAAAAAATACTGGTATATGATAAACACTTTTTGTGATCCATGCAAAATCTGATAGACGGAAGAAAAGTGTAAATAACGATGCAATACTACAGGCTATCAATAAATTTTGGAGCCACTTGCTAATTTGCAATTTCACAACTATTACCCCCATTTTTTAATTCTGAACATTATCATTCTATCAGATAATAGGCATCTACGAAACACAAAATTATAAATTTCTATCATTTTCATATCATATCATCGATAATCGAAAGATATTTATAAAAAATATCGAAATTTCCTGAATTCAAACAATGAAGGCTTATCACCCTAACGTGAAGTTGATTTCCGTTCCGAATGGGCGCTTTGTTGTTGTTGTTGTTGCTGTCGCTTCGCTTTCGCACAGAGCAGAGTCCTGAGGGCGTCCGATGAGCCGCTTGGGCCAACAGATGTTTTTTGTGCGAAAGCGTAGTGCTAACGTAGCGGCAGCAACACGATGTTGGTCACGCTGGCGTTATCACAGAACGTGATTGTTTTAGCCTTCGTTCCTCTATTGCTAATTCCCAAGGAGTCACCCAGTCTCCACTCCAATCAACTTATTGCCATTCATTAAAGTCCCTCCACCTTACTAAAGTATAAAAAAGCCGTCTCAAAAAGTTTGAGACGACCTCATATGCTTACCCCTGCAAGAATAATAGTATTATTTTATCCCGCTTAACGGGCAGTAATTTATCTATACCAAAGTGAAGCGTCAGGTACAAAATTCCGAAAGCAAAGAAGTTAAGCGGGAGATTAACTGCCCGTAAAAGCCCGATTGGTGAAGACTAATAATCAGTGGGGGTTGAAAAAAACCCCCACTGATTAAAGTTTCACTTTATATAGCCAGATAATATTTTCGCATATGGTGAAGTGGATGGTAAAATAATGACCGTATCTTCACCTACAGTTTTCTTATATGATTCTAATGTACGGTACAATGAATAGAATTCAGGGTCTTGAGAGAACGATTTATTGTAAATCTTAGCCGCTTCTGCTTCACCTTCCGCTTGAATCAATGCTGCATCCTTTTTCGCTGTTGCGAGCATTTCTTGAACTTCCTTATCAGTTTGAGCTTCAATACGGCGTTTCTGAGCATCACCTTCTGATAGATATTTTTGCGACATTGATTCACGGTCCGAAATCATATTTGTAAACACGGATTGCTCATTTACAGTTGGCAAGTCGATACGACGAATACGAACATCTATTACTTCGATTCCATACTTATCATTTGAAAGCAATTCATTGACACGTGCAGTTACCTGATCGTTGATACTCCCGCGTGAAGAATCTTCATCATTAATAATCGCCTTATATTCTATTCGACCAAGCTCTGAACGAATAACTGAATAAATAAACTCTTCCATACGTGATTCAACTTTTTCAATTGTTCCTGCATTTGAAATTAATTGCTTTGGATCTGTGATATGCCAAACTGCATAATTATCAATAATAATTCGTTTTTTATCCTTTGTATTAATCTCTTCTTCAGAAACTTCATACGTCATTTGGTTTTTTGGTAGCTTCGTTACGCTTTGAATAAATGGAACCTTTATTTTCAAGCCAGGCTCACTCTGAAATTTCACAACTTCTCCAAACTGTCTTACAACTGCGTATTCGGATTCTTTAACTATATAAACATTAGCAAATAATATTATGGCAATAGCAAAAACGGCTGTTAATGTTACAGCAAGAGAAATATATTTTTTCGGATTCAACGGGCCTTTTTTCGACATTTTGACCACATTATCCACTGTATCCTCTTCTTTTGGAGCAGTATTTTTGGATTTACCTGATAAAAAATTGAGGAATTTTTCAAGATCCTTATTTTTTTGGTCCATTAGTTACCGCCCCCTTCTTTTTTCTCCTCTTTTGGTGTTTCCTGTGCTGCAGGTGTCTCCTGTTTTGCAGGTTGCAATGCTTGAAGAGGCAAGTATTTCATTGTACTGCCATCATCATTCATAATATAAATTTGCGCTTTAGGTAAAACATTTTCAAGCGTTTCTAAAATTAAACGCTCACGTGTAATTTGTTTATTACCCTTATATTGCTCATACATTTTATTAAAGACAGCTACATCCCCTTGAGCCTGCTCAATACGGGCTGTTTTTTCACCTTGAGCCTTCGAGATGATAGCATCTTTTTCACCTACAGCCTCATTAGTACGCTGATTCTTATATTTTTTTGCTTGATTAATTTTTGTATTTTTCATTTCACGCGCGTCTGTAACAGCTGTAAAGGCTGCTCGCACATCTGCATTCGGTAACTCTACATCTTGTAGTTTTACCCCTAAAATACTGATACCAATATCGTATTTTTCAATAAGAGAAACGAGTAAATCTCGTGATTTTGCTTCTATGTCCGCTTTTCCCTCTGTTAACGCAGCGTCGATTTTTGAACTTCCAATAATTGATCGAATCGCACTCGACGTAGCGCTATGTAATATTTTTTCTGGATCTTGTGAGCTGAATAAATACTTTTTCGGTTCAGTAATTTTCCATTGAACTACAAGGTCTGTTAAAACAATATGCTCATCGCCTGTAATCATTTTCGTTTCAGCATCATAAGCTTCCAATTCCCCATTTTTATTTTGCTTATAGCCAAACTGTAAACTAAATGTTTCCTTCGATAAAACCTCAACCGATTGTACAGGCCAAGGTAATTTAAAATGTAAACCTGGTTCTGTTACTGTATTATCGGCACGACCGAACGTAATGACAACTGCTTGTTCTGATTCATCTACCGTGTACCATGATGTAAATACCGCAATAAGTGCAACAATGCCGAAAATACCAAGTCCCACCATCATTAGTGACCTTTTCACACTCATGTCTAATCCTCCCTTATGCTTGGTACTATTGTATACGGGACACTTTATAAAAAGTTTCAAAATATTTTAATAAACCATTTTTTATTTTAGGCAGTTTGACATAAGGAGCAAGCTCACCAAACGTTCTTGCACCGGCCCTCCAAATAAAATAGAACTAAAAAATCCTGCTACCATTTAAGGCAACAGGATATTGATAACTAGATGTTCAAATGCTGGGAAGAATGTTGTTGATAAAACAATGCTAATTAACGCAGCTACAATCATAGCTAAACTTGCAAAAGTACCTTCAAGCTCACCAAATTCAAATGCTTTAGAGGTACCCGTACCATGCGCTCCCATTCCTAACAGTAGACCTCTAGAGGATGGTCGATGGAAACGACATACTTTAATAACTAGCGGTGCTATTAGACTCCCTAAAATACCAGTTACCATAACGAAAACTGCAGTAAGGGTAGGAGAGCCACCAATCATATTGGAAATGTCCATCGCTATTGGTGTAGTAACTGAGCGTGGAACTATGCTATGCACAAGCTCATTATTTAATCCTACTAATACAGCAAAGATAAATGATGATGTAATAGCAACAGCTGAGCCAACTGCAATACTTAGAACAATTTCAAAAGCATGTTTCTTCAATAGGTTAAAATTTTTATAAATTGGTACCGCAAATGCAACTGTTGCTGGCCCTAGTAAATTTGATAAAATACCGGCCCCTGCATTATAAGATTTATAGGATGTACCCGTTAGTAGCAAGATGATAATTGCCACTAATGGTGTGATCAGTATAGGAGTTAACCATTCCTTCTGATACTTTTTATAAAACATTTTACTAGTATAAAAAACTGCAATAGTACCTAGTAAACTTACTATAGCTATTAACAAGCTCATGCAGTATCACCTTTCTTTCGTTGCCCTAGCAATTGTGCTGTGAAACCTGTTGCAAACATTACAACTATGGCACTCAATACAATAACAAGCACAGCTTTCACACCTTGCACACCGAATAATGCAGTATAATCGATTACTCCGATAGCAGATGGAATGAAAAATAGTAATAATTCACTAAGTAATAAACCTGCACCTAGCTCAATCCATTCAAGCTTAATAATATGAAACTGCAAAAGTAAAAACAATAAGACTAGTCCAATTATGCTCCCTGGAATCGGCAAGTGAAGTAGGCGTGCAATACTATTCCCAACAAATAAAATTACATACAGGTAACCGATTTGCACGATACTTTTGACGATTTTCATGGTCATCCTTCTCTCAATTTTTTATCCCGCTTTTACGATCAGTAATATAAATCACTTCTAAATAAAGTGGGCTTATTAGCTGACCGTATAAAGCCCGATTGGTTCAACTAACAAGTACATTGATTGTTAGTTCATGTTGTCGAATTGTATTAAAGAAATTAGATGTCATATTAAATTATGGTTTATCGGTAAAACGAGTGGTTGATTTCCGTTCCGACTGAGCGCTTTCCTAGGGGCGTGCCAGACAGAAATCCCCCTCATTTAAAGCTCTACATCTCCATTCTGTTTTATCAACACTATGAACTAACAATCATTACATTTCTTATTAGTTGAATATTATGCTACTATACTTTACACCTATTTACGTTACGTGTAAAACAGAAAAAGAATCTACCACCAAAAAGTTTGGTAATAGATTCTTCCTATTGGCGATAACTAAGCAACACAATCAAAAAATCTTTATCTAAAGATTTTTTTGGCTATTTTAAAGTCTTAATAATATAGGGGGGTTTCTACTAACAAGTATAAATCCCTATTGTGAATCTAAAATTGTGCTTTTGTAAAGAATTCGTTAATTTTTCGGAATCATGACTATCATTTTTGTCCCGACGCCAACTTCACTTTCTACCTGAATGCGGCCATGATGCGCTTCTACTAAGTGCTTCACAATAGCAAGCCCTAACCCTGTCCCCCCAGAATTCCGGCTTCGCGCACGGTCCACACGGTAAAATCGTTCAAAGACACGGGCAATTTCATGCTTTTCTATCCCTATACCTTGGTCTTCTATTTCAAGAATGCCGTGCGTTTCATTTTCCTTCAATCGAATCGTAACGGTTGTATTTTCTGGAGAGTACGTAATGGCATTGGTAATTAAATTAGTAACAATTTGAATAATACGATTGGCATCACCCATAACTTGAACATCACGTTCAATATCAACATGAAAGCTCATATTTTTCTCATCCAGACGTGGTCCTGTCAGCTCTGCTCCTCGTATAAGTACATCTTGCAAGCCCATTGGCATAATATTAACGGTAAAACCATGCTGTTCAATTTTCGATAACTCCAGTAAATCTTGGATAAGCATCTGTAGACGGTTACTTTCCTTATAAATGATCTCTAAAAAAGATAGCAACATTTTTTCATCCTTATACGCACCATCCAGCAAAGTTTCAGAAAAACCTTTAATAGATGTAATAGGTGTACGCAATTCATGGGATACATTTGCTACAAAGTCCTTACGAATCTGCTCTAAACGAACAAGCTCCGTAATATCATGCATAACAATAACTACACCAAGCCATCGACCATGATCTCCTATTACAGGCGCACCATACACTTCCTTATTATATAGCTCCTGTTGGACCTCCATTTTAATTTGTTGACGATAAGGCATTTCTGTTAGAAACACATGGTCGATAAATTGCTCAAGTGATTTAGGTAAGCCAATTGTACGGAAGACTTTTCCTTGAACATCATCAATTTGCATACCGAAACGCTCTAAAAATACACGGTTTACGATAGATATATTCCCCTCACGCCCAATCATCATAAGGGAGCTTCCCATGTTTTCAATTAACGTTTTAAGTCTTTCCTCTTCTACCTCGCGAATCGTCGTAATATCCTGTAAGTTACGCGCTAAAATATTGATGGAGTGACTAAGTGGCATCATGCGTTCATGCTCATTTTCATGAGCACGAGCACGATAATTTCCTTTCGCCAGTTCAAGTGCTGTATCTGTCACGTTATCAATAGGAGCAGTGAAATTTCGAATCATATAGCGACTTACAATAGCCATTAAAATAAGTGCTATTATAAAAAGAATCGCTAGCACAACATAAAGTCGCGCATGAACATATGATATTAGAGAATCTGTTGCCTCTATGTTTTGAGCAGTATACAGTGCCTCTTTATCTTCTTTTGATAGTTCAATTTTTCGTTCATCTAATACTTGGTTAATGGATTCTTGCATCTGTAAACTAGCCTGCTCATTGTACTGTTCTATATAAACAGGAAAAAGCTGACCTATAACAATCATTAGGACAGCTAATATAGATCCAAGCAATAGCATGAATGTCAAGAATAAGCGGTTGCTCATTGATTTCATGTCGTCTTCGGCTCCTCGAATTTATAGCCAAGGCCGCGAATTGTCTTGATGAACATCGGCTTACGGCTATTTTCTTCGATTTTATCGCGAAGGTGGCTTATGTGCACATCCACAATTCGAGTATCACCAGCAAAGTCATACTTCCATACAGCACTTAATAGCTGATCGCGTGTTAAAACGCGATTTTTATTTTCAAGTAAATAAATGAGTAGCTCAAATTCCTTTGGTGTAAATTCCAGTGCCTCATCCTGTAAAAATACTTCAAAACGCTCTGGAAAGACACGTAATTGTCCAAATTCATACATTTTCTCTTGTGGCCCATTCTTCTCTTCAGGCACTACATTTTGTGTAAAACGTCTCAAAACAGCCTTTACCCGTGCCAACACTTCGCGCGGACTAAAAGGCTTCGTCATATAATCATCTGCCCCTAGTTCTAGACCAAGTACTTTATCGAACTCGTCATCCTTTGCTGTTAACATAATAATAGGTGTATTCATACGCTGTTGACGAATTTGTTTACAAACTTCCATACCATCAAGCCTTGGAAGCATCAAATCTAATAGAATTAAATCCGGCTGTATGTCAATTGCCTTATCAAGACCCTCTTGACCATCTGCAGCTGTTTCTACTACATATCCAGCCTGCTCTAAATTATATTTCAATAATGTCGCAATAGAAAATTCATCTTCTACAACTAAAATCGTTTTTGTCATGTGTAAAGCCTCCGTTAGTGATTTGAAACCCCCATTTCAAATCTCAAGACGTCTATAAAGCGAATGGTGGTGTCACCAGCAAAGTACCCTCTATCATAAGTTGCTTCTGCTCATTATAAGAGTGTACCGATACAGTAATTGTATTTTGTAATTTATTGACTTCTGTTACCTCTAATAGTGTATCAAATAATTCATAATGATAGAGCGGTTCTAAATATTTTATATGTTGCTCAATAATTCGTGCACCTGGCCCAGGAATATACTTTGACACAGCTGACGTAATAATACCATTTAACATGATTGTTGGTACGATTGGCTTTTGAAAAGGTGTCATCGCTGCATAATCATGTTGAATATAAAGCGGATTATTATCATTCGTAAGTCCTAAATAAAGCAGTAAATCCTTATCTTCTATCTTTTCGGTAATATGAATCTTCTCGCCAACTGTAATTTCATCAATAGTGAGACCAAGCTTACTGTTTTTTTGAAGCAAAAATACGCCAACCCCTTTTCTATCATATACCTTCATAGTATCAATTTTATTCCAAAAGTACAACGAAAAGCAGAAGAACCATTTTATCGTCATTCAGCAACATTGTTTTTCTGTGCGAAAGCGAAGCGGCAGTTACATGGTTTGTCTTTAATGCGTCAGCATATACATCCTTTTTCTTCATTTTAATTATTCAGTATCGTTTTCGCTACGTGTTTCTCATCTCTCATTCATTGATTTAATTTTTAAAGTTGTAGCTTTTATTTCTTTATCATAGACCATAGTTATTTCATAATCGACAGTAAAATTTTTAGTTTTGTCATACAATGTAATAATGAATTTTTTTGGGGATTTATAAACTTTTAGAGAATCTAAAACATAAGTAAAAGAATAATCATCACCTTCAAGTGCACTACTTGTAACACTACTCTCTCTTACAATAGCAAAGTTCACCTTTTTTTCAGGTGTATCATAAATTACTATTAAATCTTCAATTCCATCTCCATCAATATCAAGTAATGCATCATTGTACACTGTAGCATCAGGGACTCGTTTTTCGAATTCCTTAAATAATTTATCTTTATTATTACTATCTACTTCCACATTGATTTCAATCGGTTCTATTTTATTTCCCTGTTGTTCACTCTCTTCAATACATCCACTTATTAAAATACCTAATATCATTATCATACTAATACCAGCTATATTCTTCATTTATCCCCCTATTCAAAATAAATTAAATATTCTGTAAATATTATATCACACGTTAAAGAATTTTCCGGATTTTAGGATGTATTAGTGAAAATATAAAGACCATATTAGATCCTTCAATACTTAATAGTCAGCCTGTAGTGGATGAAACAACTAACGATATTTCATCAATAAAAAACCTTTATTTCTACTTCATGTAACCCGTCCATTAATAGTGATGAGCCTTTATCAATATGCATACTATAGCTCTTGTCAAATTGATTATAATATTCTTCATTATGCGTTGGGCAGTTTGCTGAGCATTCTATAATTTGTAAGAATATCCTTTTTGACACACGCACTGTTCGTCCTACTTTTTGATGTCTCAATACTAAAAAAAAAATCGAGTAGGAATGAATCCCACTCGATTTCATAAACTTTTATTAAGCTAAAACTTTCATAACTTCGCGGACAGCCTCTGCCGACTTATCTAAAGCTGCTTTTTCATTGTCTGTTAAATCAAGCTCAAAGATTTTCTCTATACCATTTGCACCTAATAATGTCGGAACACCTAGATATAAATCATTGTAACCATATTCGCCTTCTAAGTATGCAATAGATGGAAGTATACGTTTTTGGTCTTTAATGATAGCTTCCGCCATTTCAATAAGCGCCGCTGATGGAGCATAATATGCAGAACCATTACCAAGAAGATTAACGATTTCAGCGCCGCCTTTACGTGTACGGTCAACAATTTCTTCAAGACGATCCGCCGGGATTAATGATTCTAATGGAATACCACCAGCGAATGAGTAGCGAGTTAGTGGCACCATTGTATCACCATGGCCACCTAACACAAAACCAGTGATATCTTTTACAGAGATATTCAGTTCTTCTGCTACAAACGCACAGAAACGAGCTGTATCAAGTACACCTGATTGACCTATTACACGATTTTTAGGGAAACCAGTTTCTTTGAATACTGTGTAAGTCATTGCATCAACTGGGTTTGTAAGAACGAGGATTGTTGCATTTGGTGAGTACTTAGCAATTTCCTTAGAAACAGCTTTCATTACATCTTGATTGATTTGAACAAGATCGTCACGGCTCATACCTGGTTTACGAGCAACACCAGCAGTGATGATTACTACATCAGAATCTGCAGTATCCGCATAATTAGAAGTACCTTTAACATAAGAATCATAGCCTTGCACTGGTGCAGCTTCCCACATATCTAGAGCTTTACCTTTTGTTGGGTTTTCAGCTTGAGGAATATCCACTAACACTACATCACCAAGTTCTTTTTGAGCTGCTAAAAATGCTGCAGTAGCGCCAGTAAAACCGCTACCGATTACTGAGATTTTTTTTCGTTTCAGAGACATTCGAATACGCTCCTTTAAAATTAGGTTATATAATCAATTATGCCTCGGCATAATTGCATCAGGAATCGGCTTTGTGCAAGCACAAAGAAACTCCTTTCCGATTCCGTGACATCCGCCGGAGGCTTCTTTCAGCGGGTGTTTAAACACCCGCTGAAAGAATTTAAAAAAGGGAGGAGAATAAATTCTCCTCCCTCGATTAAACAAGTTCATCGTAAATATTTTATTAAGCTAAGGTCAATAGAAATTTACATTTCCCTAATTATATCGGCAGAATATACTTCCGCTTTAACTATAATTTCTATTTTAGAATAGAAAATTATAGGTTTTTGATTAATTCAGTAGCGAATTCTGAACATTTTACTTCTTTAGCGCCGTCCATTAAACGAGCGAAGTCGTAAGTTACAACTTTAGAAGAGATTGTTTTCTCTACAGATTTAGTAACCATGTCAGCTGCTTCTTGCCATCCTAAATGTTCAAGCATTAATACACCTGAAAGTAATACTGAAGATGGGTTTACTTTATCTTGACCAGCATATTTTGGAGCTGTACCGTGAGTAGCTTCGAAGATCGCGTGTCCAGTTACATAGTTAATGTTTGCGCCTGGAGCGATACCGATACCACCAACTTGAGCAGCTAATGCGTCAGAGATATAGTCACCGTTTAAGTTCATTGTAGCAACTACGTCGAACTCATTTGGACGAGTTAAGATTTGTTGTAAGAAGATATCAGCGATAGAATCTTTAACTAAGATTTTACCAGCTGCTAAAGCGTCAGCTTGTGCTTTGTTCGCTGCTTCTTCACCTTGTTCAGCTTTAATAGCATCATATTGGTTCCAAGTGAAAGTTTGATCAGCAAATTCTTTTTCAGCTAATTCATAACCCCATTTTTTGAATCCACCTTCAGTGAATTTCATGATGTTACCTTTGTGTACTAAAGTAACAGATGGGCGTTTATGATTAATAGCATATTCGATAGCAGAACGTACTAAACGCTCAGTACCTTCTTTAGATACAGGTTTTACACCGATACCAGAAGTTTCTGGGAAGCGGATTTTGTTAACACCAAATTCAGTTTGTAGGAAGTTGATGATTTTTTGTGCTTGTTCAGAGCCAGATTCGAATTCAATACCAGCGTAGATGTCTTCTGTGTTTTCGCGGAAGATAACCATATCAACGTCTTCTGGACGTTTAACTGGAGAAGGTACTCCATCAAAGTGACGTACTGGACGTAAGCATACATATAGGTCAAGCTGTTGACGTAATGCTACGTTTAGAGAGCGGATACCACCACCGATTGGAGTAGTAAGAGGACCTTTAATTGCGATTAGGTATTCGTTAATTTTGTCTAAAGTTTCTTGTGGTAACCATTCACCAGTTTGGTTGAATGCTTTTTCACCAGCTAGAACTTCTAACCATTCGATTTTCTTTTCACCGTTGTAAGCTTTTTCTACTGCTGCGTCGATTACGCGTGATGCTGCAGCCCAAATATCTGGACCAATTCCGTCACCTTCGATGAAAGGAATCACTGGATTGTTTGGTACATTAAGTACGCCATTTTCAACTACAATTTTGTTTGACATTGATGTTGCCTCCTAAATTCATAATCATAGGACTGTGTTTTCAGTAACACAGTCCCAAATATTCTAGCATATTTTCCGAATTAGCGCTCGCTGACTGGAACATATTTTTGCATACCTGGTCCAACATACTCTGCACGTGGACGGATTAGGCGGTTGTTAGCATATTGCTCTAAAATATGAGCTACCCAACCAGAAGTACGTGATACTGCGAAAATTGGTGTGAATAGGTCATGATCAATACCTAAAGAATCATACACTGACGCAGAGAAGAAGTCTACGTTTGCAGGTAATTTCTTTTGTTCTACGATCATGTCATGGATTTTAACTGACATTTCATAAAGCTCTGGTTTACCAGTTAGCTCAGTTAATTTTTGTGACATTACACGTAAGTGTGGTGCACGTGGATCGCCTTTGCGGTATACGCGGTGACCGAAGCCCATGATTTTTTCTTTGTTGTCTAATTTATTTTGAATATAAGATTCAACGTTTTCAAGTGAGCCGATTTCAGTTAACATTTTCATAACTTGCTCATTTGCACCACCATGAAGTGGTCCTTTTAAAGCACCGATAGCTGCAGTTACACCAGAATAAACATCTGATAATGTAGCTACACATACACGTGCTGTGAATGTAGATGCATTTAATTCGTGATCAGCATGTAATACTAATGCTTTGTCGAATGCTTCCACTTCGATTGCTGCTGGTTCTTCACCTTTAAGCATGTATAAGAAGTTTGCTGCATATCCTAATTCTGGTTTTGGCGCAACTGGCTCTAAACCTTTACGAACACGTGCAAATGCAGTAACTACTGTAGCAATTTTAGCTTGTAAACGGATAGCTTTACGATAGTTAGCTTCTGTATCCATAACATCCGCTTCTTCATCGAATACACCAAGTAAAGATACTGCAGTACGTAGTGCAGCCATTGGATGTACAGTTGAAAGTGGGTATGTTTTGAATTGATCTACAATTGCTTGTGGAATAGACATGTTGTCTGCCAATTGTTGTTTTAATTCAGCTAGCTCGTCCGCTTTTGGTAAACGAGTATGCCATAATAAATAAATTACCTCTTCGAATGACGCGTTCTCTGCTAAATCATCAATGTTGTAACCAACATATGTAAGTGTGTCATCGATAATTGAACTGATTTTAGATTCCGCTGCTACGATACCTTCTAAACCTTTAGTTGCTGACATAAATTATCGCTCCCTCATAATATATTTTTTAGTTGTAAATGCAGATATTAGCTCACATTTACGTTTTTTGCTCATATGAACCATTAAGTTAATCGCTTACATTGCTATTATAATCATTTTTGACAGCTTTGTGAATGAAAAACCTCCGAATAAAGAAAAAGACGCACGAGCGATCATAAATGAGCTTTTAAGAGATTCTTTTGCATATTTTAATATTGATTTATCATTTGAAACGAGGTGAATTTGTAAAAATGAGGAATATTAAATATTTTTCATACGAAAGAACCACAAGTGTTTTATTTTTTATATTCTATTTGGTAATACTGTGGTTCGTATTACCTGTATCGCTCGCCATTTTTTTGTCTTTTTCCACTTATCCTATCATAAAATTTCTTCACTCTTATTGTAAAATTACCTATTGGCTTGCAGCAATTATTGTGGAAGCACTTATACTAGCTTGCGTTTTTCTTCTCGTTATCATATCGATAAACAGTATTATTCTTGTCTTCCCTGAAATCAGAGATACGCTACAAAATTTCCCACTTTTCAATGAATATGAATCAATGTTCATCCAAGTTTTAAAGGAAAAATCGCTTTCGATTTTCGATTCAATCTTTTTATACACCGCTAATATTTTCCAACTATTCATGAAGCATGTAATTGAAGTATTTATATTCCTTGTTGCTTACTATTTCGCCCTTTTGGAAACTCGCAAATCCCGATATTGGTTTTTTCAATATGTGCCAAAAAAATTCCGCAATGAATGGCAGAAGCATTTTTCTAAAATAATGCAGCTATTTCATTATTTTTTGTACGTGGAGTTTCAGCTATTCACAATTACACTGCTTATACTTTGTGCGGGATTTATGATCCTACAATTTGAACAAGCCATCATTAAAGCTTTTATAGTTGCATTTGCAGATGTACTGCCGTTCTTTGGGATTGGGGTATTTCTTGTACCCATGAGTATTTATTTTTACTTAAAAGGTAATACATTTTTATGTGTAGCTATTTTAATTTTGTATCTCTTCGTTCAATTAACAAGGCAGCTAGCTGAATCCATGCTTTGGTCAAATACATTACATTTACGTACATTCCATACTTTTTTCATCAGTGCTGCCTCGATTTTATTATTTGGTTTTTACGGCATTTTACTAAGCCCTATATTTTTATTTTTGGCGGTTAAACTAAAGGATAATGCTATTTTTGAACGATGATAAATTGACCTTTTTTCATTTTTTTCCGCATCCAATAATAAAAGATTGGCTGGAACATTTTGCGGGAAAAAGGCATGAGCAGTAATAAACCAACAAGATCGGTTATAAAACCCGGTAATGTTAGAAGTACCCCACCACTGAAATTTAATACGGTGTCAACTAATGCTGGCCCAGGAGCTTCTCCGCGTGCTATCGTAGCTTTTACCTTTTGTACAGAATTCATACCTTTATTTTTCACTACATAAATACCTATAATACTCGTAGCGACTATAAGCAATAATGTATTTAGAATACCAAAATTTTGACCAATTACTATTAATAACGCCAACTCGGCTAATGCATAGACAATGAAACCAAGAAAAACTTTTCTCATATTTTTCTCCTTTCTATCTAAAAAAGGTATACCTTATATACGTTATTATAGCCCAATAAGTTTCATTAAAAAATCAATGTGTCCTATTTAAGAGATGACGACGCTATTCTTTTTATAGTAAATTCTCATTCTCTGAGAGAAAAGGAATGATTTCAAACTACTATCAACAGAAGTCACCCAACTGTTACGAAGATCAACTTATACACACGACAAAATGTCATCCCTAGATTTCGGTGAAAAACCGCAAAATACTATTTACTTCTTTATTATAAGAAAAGCTCTAGTGCAAATAGTTGCACTAGAGCTTTATATTATAGATTAAAGAACACTTGCATGCCCTTTATAAATAACTCCTGTTTCAGCATCCATTGTAATTTCTTGACCGTGGCGAATCAATGTAGTAGCTTCTTTTACTCCTACGATAACAGGGATACCAAGGCTTAATCCTACAACTGCTGCATGACTTGTAAGTCCGCCCTCCTCTGTAATCAGACCAACACAATTTTCAATCGCTGGCATCATATCACGATCTGAACCAACCGTTACTAAAATGCATCCGTCTGTATCATATGCTAGTGCCTCTGCTGCATTTTTTGCAACTACTGTTTTACCTACTACTGAAGCTTTGCCGATTCCTTGACCACGAGCTAATAAATCACCGATGATGTGTACTTTCATTAAGTTAGTAGTACCTGCTTCACCTACCGGTACACCTGCTGTAATGACAACTGCGTCACCGTGCGTTACAAAACCATGCTTTAAGCTTTCATCAACAGCTAGCTCTAAAATTTCATCTGTTGTCGTAACTCGTTGACAAACAACTGGGTTCACACCCCAAACTAGTGTTAATGCATGAGCTGTATTGGCAGAACCTGTTACCGCAACAATCGGTACACCAGGACGATATTTTGCAATCATTCTAGCTGTGTTACCACTTTCTGTTGGTGCTAGTACTGCTTTCACACCTAAGTTAATCGAAGTGTAAGCTACTGCTTGTGAAATCGCTTCAGTCATATTTGCCTCTTTTTCACGACTACGTGTAGAGACAATTGCCTTATAGTCTAATGAATTTTCTGTACGCTGTGCGATTTTATTCATTGTTTGTACAGACTCTACTGGATAAAGCCCTGCAGCAGTTTCACCAGACAGCATAATTGCATCTGTACCATCGATAATTGCATTTGCTACGTCACTAGCCTCTGCTCGTGTTGGACGCGGATTACGCTGCATCGAATCTAACATTTGTGTAGCTGTAATAACTGGTTTACCAACTTGATTACATTTTAAAATTAATTTCTTTTGTACAAGTGGTACTTCTTCTGCCGGGATTTCTACACCAAGGTCACCACGTGCTACCATTAATCCATCTGAAACTAAGATGATTTCATCGATATTATCGACACCTTCTTGGTTTTCGATTTTCGGGATAATTTGAATGTGGTTACCGCCATTTTGTTCAAGTAATTCTCGAATTTCTAGTACATCCTTTGCTCGACGAACGAATGAGGCTGCAATAAAATCAACACCTTGTTTAATACCGAATAGAATGTCCTGCGCATCTTTTTCTGTAATCCCTGGAAGCTGTACAGAAACACCTGGCACGTTAACACCTTTTTTATTTTTTAAGAGACCTGCATTTTCAACAATCGTATGGATAAGGCCTTTTTCCATATCTTTTGCTAATACACGTAGTTGAATAAGTCCATCATCTAATAAAATTATAGAGTTTTGCTCAACGTCCTCGATTAAACGATCGTACGTTACAGAGAAGCTTGCCTCTGTTCCTTCGACTTCAGTCATCGAAATATCAATTACTTGCCCAGCTGCTAGATGCAATTCTCCGTTTTTCATATTATGTGTACGAATTTCAGGACCTTTTGTATCGAGTAAAATCCCAACTGGTTTACCTAATTTTTGTGCTACTTCGCGAATTAAATTAATACGTACTTCATGCTCATCATGAGAACCATGCGAAAAGTTTAAGCGGGCAACATTCATACCTGCTTCAATTAGTTTCTCTAAAGTTTCTGGTGTCTCACTTGCTGGACCAATTGTACATACGATTTTTGTTTTTCTCATTTTCTGCCCACTCCGTTTTTATGCCAAATTATATTGATAGTTCTTTCATTAAAGTATACAAGCTTACATCTGCCTCATGATTTTTTTCGAAAGCCTCAGGCATATCATAGTCAATAACTTGATGATTGCGGATCCCTACCGCTCTGCCAGACTTTCCTTCCATAAGCAATTCAACTGCATGTGCACCCAATTGACTCGCTATAACACGATCACGCGCAGTAGGTGAACCACCACGTTGGATATGTCCAAGAACAGAAACACGCGTCTCTTTCCCTGTTTTTTCATGTAATAGTTTTGCCAATTCGCTACCAGACATAACACCTTCAGCGACGATAATAATGCTATGCTTTTTCCCACGAGCTGCACCACGGTCTAAGCGTGCCACAATGTCATCCAAATTATAATCTTCTTCTGGAATTAATACTGTTTCAGCCCCAGCTGCAAGACCTGCCCATAAAGCAATGTCCCCTGCATCTCGCCCCATTACCTCAACAATAAATGAATTTTCATGGGAAGTTGCTGTATCACGAATTTTATCTATTGATTCCACGACCGTATTTAGTGCCGTATCGAAACCTATAGTATACTCGGTTCCTGGTACGTCATTATCAATTGTTCCTGGTACACCAACAACAGGAAAGCCTTTTTTCACTAATTCCATAGCACCACGGTAGGAACCATCACCGCCAATAACGACTAGTCCTTCAATGCCAGCTTCACGCATAATGTCAATGCCTCGTTGCTGAACAGCGTCCTCTTTAAATTCAGGACATCTTGCTGAATTTAAATGTGTACCGCCACGTTGAATAATGCCACCTACTGAACCTAAATCAAGATTTTCCATATTGCCTTTTATTAAGCCCTCATAGCCATGCTTAATTCCGACAACATCAATTCCATGATATGCTGCCTTACGAACGACTGCACGAATAGCTGCATTCATTCCTGGCGCATCTCCACCACTTGTTAATACGGCAATTTTTTTCATTGTCGAACCTCCTGCAGATACTATTATTATTCACATTAACATGAAAAAACAAACTATGTAAGGGTTCAGAGGCTAGAAAAACATAACTTTTACATAAAAAATAAAAAGAATGCGCTTTCACACACTCTTTCTATTTGAAAACATCCGAAATTTAACATTTATTCAATATATTTTCCACGCTATTTACTCTAAGTTTTTTATGAATATAAATCACAATTTATATTATTTTCGAGCAAATTTACATATCCAAAAACCTAAAATTGTAATTTACGCTTCTGTATATTGTCCAATCTTTCTGAATTTCTCATAACGATCCTCAATTAATTGTTCGCCATTTAAAGTATCCAATGCTTTTAGTGTGTCGCTTATACATTCTTTTATATAAAGTGCTTGCTTCGCTACATTACGATGAGCTCCACCTGTTATTTCAGGGATAATTCCATCAATAACGCCAAGCTCTTTTAAGTCAGGTGCTGTTATACGCATTGCTTCTGCCGCTTGCTTTCCTAGGCTACCATCTCGCCATAAAATCGATGCAGCCCCTTCTGGTGAGATAACCGAATACGTTGAGTTTTCTAACATAAAGACACGATTCGCTACACCTAAAGCAATTGCACCCCCACTACCGCCTTCTCCAATAACAATAGAGATAACTGGCACTGTTAAGCCCGCCATTTCGACTAGATTTCTGGCAATTGCTTCACTTTGGCCACGTTCCTCAGCTGCCTTACCGGGATAAGCACCCTTCGTATCTATAAAACAAATAATTGGTCGCTTAAATTTCTCCGCCTGCTTCATTAAGCGTAATGCCTTACGATACCCTTCAGGGTGTGGCATACCAAAATTGCGACGAATGTTTTCTTTAGTTGATTTTCCTCTTTGGTGTCCAACAATTGTTACTGGCTGACCTTCAAAAAGAGCAATTCCCCCAAGAATAGCCGCATCATCACCAAACGTACGATCACCATGTAACTCAATAAAGTTTTCACACATAGCTTCTATATATTGTAATGTAGTTGGTCGTTCCGGATGTCTAGCAACCTGTACACGATCCCATGGCTTCATATTGGCATAAATGGATTGTTCTAACTGTGTTAAACGTGTTTCTAACGTTTCGATTTCGCCTGTCATATCTACATCCGCATCGGCAGCAATCGTTTTTAACTCATCAATTTTTTCACGTAATTGTACTACTGGTTCTTCAAAAGCTAAATTTTTAGACATGTTGCACGCCGCCTTTCGTATGCATTTTCACAAGCACTGCTACTTGGTTTCGTAAATCTTTTCGATGGAAGATTGCATCAAGCTGACCATGCGCTAGTAAAAATTCCGCTGTTTGGAAATCACTTGGTAGTTTTTCTCTTACTGTCTCTTCGATTACACGACGACCAGCAAAGCCAATCAACGCTTGTGGTTCCGCAATATTAATATCTCCAACAGAGGCAAAACTTGCAGAAACGCCACCTGTTGTAGGATGCGTCAAAATAGAAATAAACAGTAGTCCTTCATCGCTATGACGTTTTAAGGCCACACTCGTTTTTGCCATTTGCATTAATGATAGAATACCTTCTTGCATGCGCGCCCCACCACTAGCAGTAAAGATAATAAACGGTAAACGCAATTCAGTAGCTTTTTCAACAGCAAGTGTGATTTTTTCTCCAACAACTGAGCCCATTGAGCCCATACGGAAATGAGAATCCATAATTGCTACAACAATTTCTTCTCCATCCAGGGTACCTAACCCAGTCAGTACAGCTTCGCTTAACCCCGTTTTTTGTTGATCCGCTGAAATTTTTTCTACATAAGCAGGGAAATTAAGTGGGTTACTTGTTTGTAAATGATCGTCCATTGAAACAAATGAACCTTCATCTAAGAAATCTGCTACGCGCTCCTGCGCTGTCATTTTGAAATGATGATCACATTTTGAACATACTTTATGATTTTTTTCTAATTCCTTCGTTAACTGAATATGACGGCATTCTGGACACTTTGTCATAAGTCCTTCTGGAAAACCCTTTTCTTGTCCATCCTCTTTCTTTTTAGTAAATATGCTGCGAATTGCCATCTTTGACTCCCCCTTTGTTGTCTAATTACTTTGTACAATCTTCATCCACTGCTCGTGAGCTTTTAATGCTTCTTTTTCATAGCCAAGCTGCATCGATTTCAACATCGTTTGAATGTTCAATTTTTCTTCTTCTGTTGAGTTTCGATTTAAACGGTCACCATCATAAGCTGCTAACTGAAACCAGATTTTTAGTGAAAGACGATTTCCTGACGTGATAATTATTTCTCGTAAAACATCCCGGCAATTAATCGTACCTTCTATTTCTAGCTTTACAAAAAAACTGTCCCACACTGGTAGTGTTCGCAGAGTCTCTGTACAACTTATTACGCGAATGGCTTCCTTTTCATGAATTTGTCGCGTTAATTCGACATCCTTTTTTGATTTTTCATCTTCTAATATAAACATCGACAATGTTTCCACGAGCTGATGCTTATGTGTGGTAGCTAGAAAAGTACCTCCCCCATGTCTCGTTTCAATAAGACCTAACAATTCTAAGCTTCGCAATGCCTCTCTCACGGAGGATCGCCCGACACCTAGACGTTCTGAAAGGACCCGTTCGGAAGGTAGTTTTTCACCAGCCTGTATTTTTTCCATTTTAATAAGTTGTCGTAATTGTTGGACGATATCTAAAAACACTTTCTTTTGTTCGGTTTTTTTATCCATACGATCAACTCCTCGTTCTATCAATTTCACCTTGGCGTAAATGTTGCCAATAAAGGCTTTGGCCAACAGATGTTTTATGCGCGAAAGCGAAGTGCTAACGTAGCGTCAGCAAAGTGTTTTTGTCTGTGCGAAAGCGTAGTGCAACGTAGCGACAGTAATAGTATGTTGTTGGTCATTCAGTCGTGTGTTGTTGTTGCTATTGCTTCACTTTCGTACAGATAAATTGCCACAGGACGTGGCTTTCTTAAACTGAGTTCCTCTATTTCAGTAGGTGTTTGGATGCCTACTGAAAAGAAACGAAATCCACCACCTTCAGAAGATGGCGTCTTCCACTGAATGAAGACAAAAGTGGTCAGACCACTTTTGACGTTGACTCTAGCTTACAAAATAATTATTAAAAAGTAAAGAAAAAACTGCATAAGAAATTATGCAGTTTCTAAGATTTTCTTCAATTTCATATTCTTTTCGTCGCTTGTGCATGTTTTACTTTCACTTGTGGTTTACCGAAGCGCCTTTCAAGCGTTCCCTCAATGTAAAGCAATTCATCTTCTAGTAACAACTCTTGAACAAGATGAAAAACTTGTGGGAATAAAGTTACAGATACCGTTCCAAACTCATCCTGAAGCTGTACAAAGGCCATTTGCTCACCTTTTTTTGTGCGTATTTTTTTTACTTCTTCTATGATGCCAATCATTTTTACAAACGTTCCTTCACGAGCATGCTTTAACTCTCGGCACGTACTATTTACTTCATTCCAAAAAGCTCTTTCCTCTGAGACTGGATGTGCTGATATATAAAAACCAAGACTTTCCTTTTCATGTAGTAATTTTTCCTTTTGTGACATCGCTTCAGCTTCCATATACTTCGGCTTACCAAAACTAAAGGCAGTAGCCGATTCTATATCAATATCCACAGTTGGTCTTAGCAGTTCAGCTTGCTTTAAGGCTGCCTCCAATGTTGCTACTAGGACAGCACGATCTTTCCCTATATAATCGAGGGCTCCAGCGAAAATTAAAGATTCCATTACTTTTGGTTTAAAATGCTGCGCACTCAAGGCAACCGCCAAGTCAAATAGATTATCAAATGCTTCTGCGTTCGTTTGGCGTAAGGCATTCACTGTCTCTATAAATGTATGAGGTACTCCCTTTATTCCCGATAAACTATAGCGTATTCCATCTTTTTCAACAGTAAAAAATTTAGTACTTTGTTTTAATGAAGGTGGATAAAATGGAATCCCTTTCTCTTTCGCCTCACTCACAATCTGTAGGATCTTCTCCACATTCCCTGTTGCATTTGATAAAAGTGCCGTATAAAAACTTTGGGGGAAATGTGCCTTTAAGTAAGCCATTTGGTACGAAATAACACTGTATGCGACAGCATGGCTTTTAGGGAAACCATAGTCTGCAAAGCGTACAATTAATGCATACACT
Organism: Lysinibacillus sp. NPDC058147; assembly: GCF_042884205.1. Taxonomy (NCBI): domain Bacteria; kingdom Bacillati; phylum Bacillota; class Bacilli; order Caryophanales; family Bacillaceae; genus Lysinibacillus; species Lysinibacillus sp. NPDC058147. Next base: position 185,271 of record NZ_JBHVUJ010000001.1, on the reverse strand, counting down.
TCTTCCGCAACATGCACGTCAAAGCCTTGCTTCATTGATCCATTTACAAATGCGGCACGTTGCTCTTCTAATACTTGACGATTTTTCTTACTTACCGCTCGACGCAATAAATCCGCTTGTCCCATCGTAAAACCAGCCATCATCGAAGCAATTTGCATGATCTGTTCTTGATATACTATGACACCGTATGTCTCTCGTAAAATGGGTTCTAAAGCTGGATGTGGCATAGTAACCGATTCCCTTCCTGCTTTCCGTCTTGCATACACAGGAATAAAATCCATCGGACCAGGGCGATACAACGCATTGACTGCTACTATATCTAAAAAATGGGTTGGATGAATATCACGTAAAGCTTGCTTCATACCTTCTGATTCTAATTGAAAAATCCCTAATGTATCTCCCGTTTGAAGAAGTTGAAATGTCTTATCATCTTGCATCGGAATAAGCTCAAACTCTATCCAAGGACCACCTGCTTTATATATGGACCAACGTATCTGCTCTAAAATTGTCAGGTTGCGCAAACCTAAAAAATCCATTTTGACAAGTCCACAAGCTTCTACATCCGCCATTGGCCATTGCGTACAATATATTCCATCATGCCCTTCTTCAATCGGTATCGTATTGACTAGTGGTGAAGGAGACAACACAATTCCGGCCGCATGAGTAGAAGAATTTCTTGGCACCCCTTCAAGTTTTAGCGCCACCTCAAACCAGCGACGATGCTTTTCATCCTCGGCCAACCAGCCTTGTAAGCCTTGTGATTCGGCCACTGCTTTTTGCAATGTTATCCCGGGTTTATTCGGAATCATTTTTGAGATTTTCTCCAATGTTTCAGCGTCAAAACCAAAAACACGGGCAACATCTCTAGCAACTGCCTTAGCAGATAAAGTGCCAAATGTAATAATTTGCGCTACATTTGCCTTCCCATATTTCTGAGTGACATATTGGATGACTTTTTGTCTTTTACTGTCGACAAAATCGATATCTATATCTGGCAGTGTAACACGTTCAGGGTTTAAAAATCGTTCAAATAATAAGCCGTAAACTAATGGATCTACTTGCGTAATGTATAAGCTATAAGCTACAAGAGAACTTGCTGATGAACCACGACCAGGACCTGTTAAAATACGATTATCTTTAGCAAAATGCATAAAATCTGCAACAATTAAAAAATAATCTGCATAGCCCATTGAGCAAATAATTTCAAGCTCGTATTGAAGTCGCTCCCGATAAACTAGAGGAAGTTCAGTTTGCTTTAAACGTTCTGCCAATCCTGCAAAAGTCTCTTTAACGAGCAAGCTTTCGGCTGTTTCACCTGTTGGCACAGGAAATTTAGGCATTTGCACGTGCATTTCAGGAATTTCAGCCGTACAGCTAGCAAGCATCATTGCACTAGACTCAAGCCATTCTGGATGATCAGCAAACCAACTTTGCCATTCCTTTTTCGTTGGGGCGAAATAACCTTGTAAATGAGCTGATAACATTGTATCGGTAATCTTGTCACCTGAATCTATTGCTCTTGCAACCTCAAAGGCAAAATGATCTTCTGGACGTAAAAAATAGCAGCTCTGTGAGGCAACCACCGTTATGTTCATAGTTTCACACCATGATACATACGTTTCTTCTTTTTCAGTTATCATTCCTGCAGGTCTTACTATACCCATAAATAAATGCTTACCAAATACCTTATTTAGAGCACTTGCTACTTCAATCCAATCCTCAATTTCTATTAAATCATCCGAAGAAAGTAATGCCACACAGCCCGCTGCATATCCTTCAAGCCATTTCCATGGAAGTGCATCATCCTCTCTAATCGAAACTGCACTACTAATCTTTAATAGATGTCGGTAACCTTCTTGCGTCTGAGCATACAGCACAAGTGGAACCTTTCTATCTTGCCACTGTACATTAATCGTGAGCCCTAAAACAGCATGAATATTTGCTTGCTGCAACGCTTTACAAAAAGGCAAAAGCCCGTACAATTTTGAATTGACGATTGCACAGGCCTGAGTATTTTGCTCGTGTAAAAAAGGGATCAATTGTTCAAGCCGAATCGTACTTTTCAATAAATCCGCACTCGTATGCATTTTCGTGTATACATGTGTCAAATGAATCCCTCCCTTTCTATGTTTCGATCAATAAAGCCGTTTTATTGATATGCCTTACAAATTTCTTGTACTCTCGTTATAACACGGTCTGTTTCTTCCCATGAGTAAGCAGTAGCTCCAGAAGCGAGTGGATGTCCACCACCATTAAATTCCTTCGCCAAAGTGTTAATAATAGGACCTTTTGAGCGTAAACGCACACGAATTTGATCGGCCTCTTCAATGAAGACCACCCATGCACAAATACCTTTTACACTTCCAAGACAGCCAACTAATAGAGAAGCCTCTGACGGAACAACATTAAATTCTGCCAGCAATTCCTTTGTCAGCTTGATATGTGCTGCTCCATACTCATCCATTTTGAAATTTTGATAAATATAGCCCTGTAAATTTAATAGCTTTTGCTCCATTTCATACATTCCATCGAAAATTTGATTTCGATCAAAATTATATGTAATAAGATCTCCTGCAATTTTAAACGTTTTTACGGTCGTGCTAGGGAATTGGAAACGACCTGTATCACCTACAATACCAGCAAATAATAATCTTGCGGAGGCATCAGATAGAATCCAATTTGCAACTTGTTTTCCTTCCTCAAAAAGCTCATAAATCATTTCACTGCAAGAGCTCGCATTCGTATCCACCCACAGTAAATCACCATACGGATCATCATTTGGGTGATGATCTATTTTAATGACCATTTTACCCTTTGTATAGCGTTGATCGTCTACACGTTCAGTATTTGCCGTATCTGTCACAATAACTAACGCATTGTCGTAAATATCATCTGTAATACGATCTGGATTTGCTAAAAATGATAAAGATTCATCATGCTCGCCTACAGCATAAACCTTCTTTTCCGGATAGTTTGCTAAAATAAGCTCTTTTAACCCTTGCTGAGATCCATAAGCGTCAGGATCTGGACGCACATGGCGATGAATAATGATTGTTTCATATGAAGCAATTGTGTCAATGATTTGTCTTTTCAAATTAATTTCCCCCAAAATGATAGTAATAACCGTTAGCATTTTTCTTTAATAATCGTTACAATAATGACTAGTTATGCTAGGAGGTTTACTATGCTCAATTTAATATTTGTGTTTGCAATAATCATATCATTTGTTTTTTATTTTTATTTTAAAACAAAACAGTTTCGTTCTTCATTACCAATCGCTAAAAATTGGTACAAAAGTAAAGCTAATGTAAGCTTCGGTACATTTATTCTGTTATTCGGTTTAAACCAAGCCTATTTATTCCCTGGGTTATATACATTTATTATTGTAGCAATTCTTGTCGTTTTAGGCATCTTTGTTATTATCGAAAATATTAAAAGGGTTCGTCACTACGGTCAATTTGTTGACGAGGAGTACCGAATTAACCAATGAATAGTCAATTATGCCTGGGCATAATTGTAGCTGTCGCTACAGGTAAACAATGCGTCTGAAAACGGCTGAAAGAAGTGAAAGGGATGGTCTAGCATTTACCCTAGACCATCCCTTTTTGTATTTTCTTAACGTTCCAGTAGTTGGAACATCATCATTGCCTTCCCAACAAGCATTTGTTGATTAAACACTTCGAAGTCCATTTTCACAAACTTACGACTCATGTCTAATATTCGAGGCTTTACAGTAAGTGTACTTTCCATTTGCACAGGCTTGATGAAATAAATCGTCATGTTTTCGGCAACTGCATCCCCACGTTTACGGCGCTTCAATGCAAATGAGCCAACTTCCGCTAACAAAGTCGTAAATGCTCCATAAGAAATTGCCCCATATTGGTTTGTCATTTGAGGTGTTACTTTAAATTCTACGATTAATTCTTCATCGCCAAGTACCTTCATCTCATTTTTCACTAAATCATCAATCGTTTCACCATGCTGTGGTTGTCTTTGAGCAAGCTGAAGCGCTTTTAGTACATCTTGTCGACTAATGACACCTTGCAAAACATTGTCATCATCGACAATTGGTAACAGATCAATCCCTTCCCAAATCATACGATGTCCTGCAGAAGCAACACTCATTTTCATCGACCCGGCAATTGGATTTTTTGTCATAACCTTATCAATAAGCTCGTTCTCTTCTCGACCAATAACGTCTTTTACGGTAATCATCCCAACAAGCTTATTGTTTGCTGTAACAACAGGAAATGCACCATGAGTTGTTCGTTCATTTAGCTTTTGGAAATGATGAATTGTTTCATCATTTCGAAGAACAGAAGTATCCGTCATCGGCACATAAATATCTTCAATAAATAAAATATCTTTTTTGATTAATTGGTCATATATTGCACGATTAATCATTGTTGCAACAGTAAAGGTATCATAGCTTGTTGAAATGATCGGTAGGTCCAAGGAATCTGCTAGTAACTTGTTTTCATCCGTTGTATCAAAACCCCCCGTAATTAAAACAGCTGCACCAGCTCGTAGTGCATTTTCATGTGCTTTAATACGGTTACCAACGATGAGCAAACTTCCTGCATCTGTATAACGCATCATATCTTCTAACTGCATGGCACCGATAACAAATTTCGTTAACGTTTTATGAAGCCCTGTTTTGCCACCCAAAACTTGGCCGTCTATAATGTTAACTATTTCAGCGAAGGTTAATCGCTCAATATTCTCTTTCTTTTTCTTCTCAATACGAATTGTTCCAACACGTTCAATAGAGCTTACTAAACGGCGATTTTCCGCTTCTTTAATGGCACGGTATGCCGTTCCTTCACTCACCTGCATTTCCTTTGCAATTTGACGTACTGAAATTTTATCACCCACAGGTAGTGATTCGATGTATTGTAAAATTCTCTCATGTTTTGTAGACAAAATATCACCTATTTCTCAAGCATCAAATTCTGCTCTTAGTGTACCATATTTTTTATGAAAATATTTAATATAAAGTGATAATTTGTTTTACTTTTCCCATCGTTTCAACTACGCACGTGATACCAACTCATATAGTACAGCAGTGTCACTGATTAGGAACAGTTTACTTTTTCACCCGCTTTTAAAATTTGAACCTCTGCATTTTGCACTAAATCTGCAAAAATTTGTGGATCCTGCTCGATTGGAGGGAATGTATTGTAATGAATTGGTACGACAATTTTCGGCTTCAAAAATGAAACTGCACAAGCCGCATCTTCTGGTCCCATTGTGAAATTGTCACCAATTGGTAAAAACGCAATATCAATAGGATGACGTTCTCCAATTAATTTCATATCACTAAACAAAGCTGTATCCCCTGCATGATAAATTGTTAATCCTTCGATAAATAATAAAATACCAGCAGGCATTCCCATATATATAATTTCATTATTTTCTGTTACATATGACGACCCGTGGAACGCTTGAGTAAACTTCACTTTACCAAAATCAAATTCCTTGGCTCCCCCTATATGCATTGGATGCGCCTTCACCCCTTGCCAAGATATCCAGTTGGCTAGCTCATTCGGTGCAATGACGAGTGCATCTTTTTTCTTTGCAAGTTCTACTGTATCACCGACATGATCATTATGGCCATGTGTTAGTAAAATAATATCTGGTGCTTCATCAGCAACCTTTAAATCGGTTTGCCCATTTCCATTAATGAATGGATCTATCAATATTGTTTTCCCATTTGATTGTATTTTGACAACAGAATGTCCATGATAACTAATCTCCATATAAGTTTCCTCCCAGCAGTACATATTGTGCTACATCATTTTTATTCGCTATCCATGCGATTTTTCCCTTTTTTTGATATGCTTGTACAGAGAATAATAGATTCTTTCTAACAAAGCTATACCTAGTTAGGAAACAATCTTTCATTCGGTCAAAGCCCCATGCCGGGTTGGCTATAAATTTAGCCAAGCACGTGAAAATTTTTTCATTGCAATTAGAGGAGGAACAGTTTATGTCAAAGGTTAAAGAAATTCAAAATTATTTACAACAAAACCAAATTGATGCCGCTTTCGTAACGACACCAGACAATGTTTTTTACGTTTCAGGATTTAAAAGTAATCCACATGAGAGATTACTAGGTGTGATGATTTTTAAAGAAGCAGAACCTTTTTTAATTTGCCCAAAAATGGAAATACCAGATGCTAAAGAAGCAGGTTGGTCTTATGAGGTCATCGGTCACCAAGATACTGAAAATTCAATGGACGTTCTTGCACAAGCGATAAAAGCTCGTAATGTTAACCCACAAACGTTTGCTATTGAAAAAGCTCAGCTTATTGTTGAGCGTTTAGAAGCCCTACAACAATCATTCCCGCAGGCAAGTTTTGTCCGTCTCGACGAAAAAATCAATGCTATGCGTGTAATTAAAGATGAAAATGAATTAGAAAAATTACGTAAAGCTGCAGAACTAGCTGACTATGCTATTGAAATCGGCTGTAAAGAAATCGCTGAAGGCAAAACAGAAATGGAAATCTTAACAGCGATAGAAAGTGCTATTCAGGATAAAGGCTGCAAGATGTCCTTTGAAACAATGGTTTTGAGCGGTCCAAAAACGGCCTCTCCACACGGTAAACCAGGTGCTAGAAAAATAGCAAAAGGCGATATGATATTATTCGACCTTGGCGTAATCTTCGACGGTTATTGCTCTGACATTACACGTACGGTTGCCTTTGGTGAACCTAGTGAGGCACAAAAGGAAATCTACAACACAGTACTATCTGCTAACACAAATGCAATTGCAGCAGTCAAACCAGATGTTCGCGCAATGGATTTAGATAAAATTGCCCGTGATACTATCACTGAAGCAGGTTATGGCGAATACTTCACACATCGTCTTGGTCATGGACTTGGCATTTCTGTACATGAATTCCCATCTGTTACAGGCGCAAATGAAATGACTATGGAAGAAGGCATGGTCTTCACAATTGAACCAGGTATCTATAAATCTGATGTAACTGGTGTCCGTATTGAAGATGATGTAGTCGTTACAAAAGACGGAGTAGAAGTACTAACAAAATTCCCAAAAGACTTGATTGTACTGTAATTCTATTTAAGGAAAAGGAAGCAACCAACACGGTGCTTCCTTTTTTAGTATAAAGTATGCTTCTTCGTCAAAACGAGGTGTTGATTTCCGTTCCACATGATATACGTTTTAACAATATGTCATCCAACTTTTGAGTTTTATCGGAACACTTTCACGTTTTATCGCCCAACTTTTGAATTTTATCGATTAACTTTCACGTTTTATCACCCAACTTCTGATTTTTATCGACATCCCCTCATTTTGCAGAAGATCCATACCTTAATAGGACACTTTAATAGTCTTTCAACATAACAAAAGGAAGCAACCAAACATGGTGCTTCCTTTTGTTATGTTACTTATTGAATTAATTCATCAACATTTACATATGGCAAACCTTGAGAATCTGCAACAGCTTTGTAAACAAGATGTCCCTCTATAGTATTAACACCTTTTTTCAACGCAGCGTTTTCAACACATGCTTGTCTATAACCCTTATTAGCAATTTGAAGTGCATAAGGAATAGTATTATTTGTTAAAGCAATTGTTGAAGTACGTGGTACAGCTCCTGGCATATTTGCTACTGCATAATGCACAACTCCATGTTTAACATAAGTTGGGTCATCATGAGTCGTCACTCGATCAGATGACTCAAAAATACCGCCTTGGTCAATAGCAATATCGACTACGACAGAACCTGGTTGCATTGACTGAATCATTTCCTCGGAAACAAGCTTTGGTGCTTTTGCTCCAGGAATTAAAACTGCCCCAACTACTAGATCTGAGTTTTTCACTGATTCTGCAATATTATAAGGATTGGACATTAATGTTTGAACATCACGACCAAATAAATCTTCTAATTGACGTAAACGCTCTGGGCTTAAATCAATAACCGTTACATCAGCACCCATTCCGACAGCTACTTTCGCCGCATTTGTTCCAGCTATACCACCACCGATCACTGTAACTTTACCGCGTGGTACACCTGATACGCCGCCTAGTAAAATACCTTTACCTTCATGATTTTTCTCTAAGAATTGTGCCCCAATTTGTGTTGCCATTTTACCTGCAACTTCACTCATTGGTGTTAAAAGAGGTAAAGAACCATTTCCTAATTGCACCGTTTCATATGCAATACCTACAACTTTTTTATTTAAAAGTGCCTGCGTTAATTCAAGCTCTGGCGCTAAATGTAAATAAGTAAATAAGATTTGACCTTCATAGAAGTAATCGTATTCTGATGCTACAGGTTCTTTTACTTTCATGATCATTTCTTGCGCCCATGCTTCTTTTGCCGCCTCAACAATATGAGCACCTGCAGCAACGTAATCTGCATCTGTGAAGCTTGAACCTAAACCTGCTCCAGTTTCAATGTACACTTCATGCCCAGCATTTGTTAATGTAACAACCCCAGCTGGTGTCATGGCTACACGATTTTCATTGTTTTTAATCTCTTTTGGAATACCAATCTTCATCTTCCCTATCCCCTTCCATTACCTAAAAAATAAGCACATTTTGTTACATACTCTTCGATGTATTGATGCACCCCTTGCACTTCCATATTACCAAACATAAACAAAAAATGCTTTAATTAAAATAATAATAGATAAAATTTCTAATATTCTAATAATGATAAATATTTCAATCCCATTAATCAGTAGAGGCTTCCTGGGGAATGTCACGTAAGTAACAAAAAATATGCTTGTAAATAGTAATATTTATTTTGTTGTGAATTAAATGCCTTTACTTTTTCACATTTTTTCTTTCGGAAAGTATTTCCTTTAGAAAATCATTTGGTATAATCAACATATACAAATCAGGGAGGTAATTCAAAATGGCTAATAAATATAAAAGCATTGTAGTTGCAGTAGACGGTTCAAAGGAAGCTGAATACGCTTTCCGTAAATCGATTGACGTAGCAAAACGTAACGAAGGTGCTGTATTAAACTTAGTAAATGTTATTGATACACGTTCATTCGCTGCAATCGAAGCATACGACCGTTCAATTGCTGAGCGTGCTCAAGCATTCTCTGAAGAGCTATTAAATGGTTACAAAAAACAAGCTGAAGAAGAAGGCTTAACAAATGTTAACCTTGTAATTGAATACGGCTCACCAAAAAATATCATTACAAAAGAGCTTTCTAAAATTGTAGACGCAGACTTAATCATCTGTGGTGCAACTGGCCTAAATGCAGTAGAACGCTTCCTAATCGGTTCAGTTTCTGAAGCAATTGTACGTTCAGCTCAATGTGACGTACTTGTTATCCGTACACCTGAAAATTAATTTTGTCTTACATAAAAGGTATCCAATTTCGGATACCTTTTTCTTATTGTTGAAAAACTATTGATATTAAAGTTCCTATTAAATAAAGTATGGCTCTTCAGCAAAACGAAGGGTTGGGATATAAGTATATTTTTTAAAGCAAAATTAAAAAATTTCACATTAGAAAAGCGCGAGAATTCAATATTTCTAAAATTGATTTCTCACGCTTTTTAAGGTTTTTGACCAGTTTTGCCCCAGCCTCTTTTTTGCTTATTTCCCTTCTTGCCACATCTTCACTTTTTCAAAGAACATAGCAAGCGCTTGTTTATTTTGCATATTTGGTACTTTTGCTAACAGCACCTCTTTTGGAGCTTTGAAATCCGCACCTTGCTTTTGCAAAATGACAATGCTCTTTTCAAGTGCTTTATTAGCGAACATTGTATCTGGCAATTGAATAATCGCTTGAATCCAAGCATGCTTTTGAATGTATTTATGCAGTTGTTTCGACTGCTCAGATTCAAAGAGATGGGTTGGCGCAAGGAAAAATAAGTAGCCTCCATCCTTTGTGTAGTTAATGGACTGCTCAATAAATAAGTGATGTGCATAACTCATTCCTTCTGAAGCGCATAGTTCATAATCTAATGCGACATCTTCATTCGGATAATATCCGACCGGTAAATCACAAACAACAGCATCTGCAGGATTTACTAATAGGTCTTGTAAAGCATCTTGACGGAATAAGGAAACTGTCTGCTCTGTCAAATCAGCTGTAGCAGCAGCTATACGAATAAGTAGCTCATCAACCTCAACACCTGTTGCTTCTATTTTTCCGTCTAATAAATTCATAACTGTTAATAGTAAATTCCCTGTACCTACCGCTGGATCTAAAACAGAAATTTTTTCTGTTTCTATACGCTCTGCAAATAATTGCTCCACAAAATAACCAACTAGTAATCCAAGAGTATCAGGTGTCATTTGGTGATTCGGCTGGGATCCTTTTCTCATCCCCTTTAAAACAGCAATTTGAATCGCTTTGCGCACATCTTCCTTTGTAGCCCCTTCTTGTGAAAAATCAACTTCCCCATCTAGCCATGCCTCTAGGCCATCTAGAATACCCTCTAATAATGTAATATTATGTTCTTTTTCTATCTTTTCAGCATGTTCATTTAGCATACCAAATAACTTTTCGATATTTTCCATACATAACTTCCTTTCACGCAGAAAAGAGCCGTGACAAAAACTTGTCACAGCCCCTTTGTCTAGTAATATCTTAGCCTAAAATCAATAAATTATGCTAGTGCTTTGACAGCTGCAATTGCTGCTTCGTAGTTTGGATGGTCTGTTGCTTCAGGAACATATTCCACATATGTCACTTTGTCATTTGCATCCACAACAAACACCGCACGCGTTAGAAGGCGTAATTCTTGGATGTAGACACCATATGCTTCACCAAATGAAAGGTCACGGTGATCTGAAACTGTTTGAACAGCATCAATGCCCGCTGCACCACACCAACGTTTTTGAGCAAATGGAAGGTCAACAGATACCGTATAGATAACTACATTGTCACCTAAGTTTGCTGCTTCTTCATTAAAACGACGTGTTTGTGCATCACAAACACCAGTATCTAATGATGGTACAACGCTAAATAAACGAATTTTCCCCTCTGAATCTTTTAGTGTAACAGGTGATAGATCATTCGCTAATACAGTAAAGTCTGGTGCTTTGTCTCCAACTTTTACTTCGTTACCTACAAGTGTTACTGGGCCATTTTTAAATGTTACTTGTGCCATATAAACGCCTCCTAATCTTCATATGTACATAATATTACTAAATGGAGGGAATTAATTGCAACTGAGACAGCTCATCAAAATAGTATTAAAAGAATTTTTTCGAACCTGTTCTGCCATATTTGATTAAGGGTGAATCATTACCCAAGCTTATCACCATAATACAGGCTGATTTCCACACGGACTTTTGGGGCTATTTTTCAACGAACTAAACATATAAAGAGCTGTCTCACCGTAATGAGACAGCTCTAACCATTATTCTTCGTTATGTTTCTCTAGCTTTTCAGTTTCTGGTTTTTCCTCTTGAGGTACAGATTCAGTCTTTTCTTCTTTGATTGGCAAAGACTGTTGCACAACATCTTTTTCAATATAAGTTTTTTCATGAACGACTGTTGTATCCGCGAAAAAATCATGTAGACCTTGATTGTTCGGTAAAATGGCTACAAGAATATAAAGTGGCATAAAAACGCTGTTGATAATACGCCCTACCCAGTCACGGAATAACACATCTGACCAAGTCAGCTTCTCATGCTTTAATGAAATAACACGTAACCCAAATATCATTTTCCCTAATGTTTGCCCAAAAAATTTCGTCATTAATACGAAATAACTGTAATAAAGAATAGCGGATATAATCGAAATTGGTGCATACCATACTGTTTCAGATAATGACCAATCCATTAAATAAAAAATTGGGTTAACGAGAATTCCACCTATAGCTGTAATAACGAACCCATCTAATAAAAATGCCCAAAAACGTATCCAAAAGCCTGCTGTTTTTAAGGCATAATTTTTATCTATAATTGGCTTATCTATTAGGAGGGCATTCTCCATAGAGGGTGAACCTTGCATAACAATTTCATTGTTTGTCATTGTACTCCCTCCTTAGTTTTCGCCATATAAGTACATCATTTTTGGTGCTTTATAATCTGCCATAATTTTCGTCAGCATTTTTTCCTCTGCTGAAGGACCAAAGATTGAACCAATCTTCATCCCAACATATGATTGCCAGCCACCCTCATCATATGAATACTCGAATAATTCTGCGTCCTCTAAACCAAAGTCTTTACGCAGCGCAGCAATTGTTGCTTCCTCATCGCCAATCTCATCTACTAAGCCCGCTTCAAGAGCCTTCTTACCACTAAGAATTCGTCCATCGGCAACTTTTTTCACATTGGCTTCAGACATATTACGCCCTTTGGCAACAATATGAACGAATTCCTGATAAGTTTCATTAATCATGTCTTGCATCATAGCACGCTCTTCCGGTGTCACTTCACGCATTGGACTAAGCATATCTTTATGTTCACCAGATTTAAACGTTTCATATTTAATACCAACTTTCTCTGCTAGAGCCTGATAATTAATAGACTGCATAATGACACCAATTGAACCTGTAATTGTATCACGTTGCGCAAATATTTTATCTGCAGGTGCTGAAATGTAATAACCACCTGAAGCTGCCATCGAATCCATAGATACATAGATTGGAATTTGTCGTTCTTCCTTAACTTCCATGAGTTTCTTATATATCTCAGCTGATTCCTTTACTCCGCCACCTGGTGAATTAACACTTAAGACGATACCTTCTACAGTATCATCATATAAAATATTATCTAATTGATCTAAGAAAAATTGATGATCATAAGAAACTGGTTGCCATAATGTACTTGAGCCAACATCTTGAATCGTACCATCAACCTTTAAGTATGCAATACGTTTATCCATATCGCCACCTTCTTTAACCTCTTCCATTACCGTTAAGTCATTTCCAGCCACCCAGCCATCAAAATTGCTGAAGAAATCCGATTTAAATATTGCAAAAATAGTGTTGATCCCTAAAGAGAATACTAATAATACACTAGCAATTATTAAAGCAGTCCACCTTTTAACATTCATGTCTTTCCGCCTCCTCATACGTTATACGATAGATATTCTAATTTGTTTCATACTTATTGCAATAATATGGCTTATCACCATAACATGGGTTGATTTCTGTTCCGACTAGACTCTCTGTGCAAAAGAGTTTTTTGTGCGAAAGCGCAGCGTTTTCACAGAATGTGATACTTTTAGCCTTCGTCTCCTCTACTTGGCACACTCCATGGTCTAAATCTATGACGTTAATCCCTAAGGAGTGTCAAGATTCCAATTAACTTATATACAAGTCACACGTTTTAACAAATATAATTCCCAACTTTCGGCAGTTAGCCAATACTTTGCAAAAGCTTTAACCTATTTAACCTATTCAACCTATACTACATTATCTAATAATAAAAAAAAATCAAAGTTCATAAACAAAGCAGGAACTTTGATTTTCGACATTATTTCCTAGGAAATTAATGATGAATAATAGAATAGGCTTTTTCTTGTTCTCGTAATTCGACACGACGAATTTTGCCTGATGCAGTCTTCGGTAGCTCAGTAACAAACTCAATTGCACGAGGATATTTATAAGGGGCTGTTAATGTTTTTACATGGCTTTGTAGTTTTTTAATAAGCGCTTCATCTCCAACTTCTCCATCAGATAGTACAACAAATGCCTTTACTACATTTCCACGAACTGCATCTGGACTTGCGACAACGGCAGTTTCTTTTACTGCCGGATGTTTCAATAACGCATCTTCTACCTCAAATGGGCCAATCGTATAGCCAGACGATATAATGACATCATCCCCACGTCCTTCAAACCAAAAATAGCCATCTTCATCTTTATATGCACGATCTCCGGTAATGTACCATTCACCTCTAAATTGTAAATTTGTACGCTCCGGATCGTTTAAATATTTTTTAAATAATGCGGGTGTTTCACAGTGTACAGCAATATCTCCAACTTCTCCGATTGCAACAGGATTTCCAAGATCATTGATAATTTCAACAGTATTACCTGGAGTAGGTGTTCCCATTGAGCCCATTTTAGCTTCCATCCCAACCATTGTACCAACAAGTAATGTATTCTCTGTTTGTCCATAACCATCTCGTACTTGTAAGTTAAAGGCATCGGAAAATATTTTTATCACTTCACTATTTAAAGGTTCACCCGCTGACACAGCCTGACGTATTGTACTTAAATTGAAATCTCGTAAATTTTCAAGGCTCGCCATAAATCGATATTCGGTTGGCGTGCAGCACAGAATATTAATATTGAATTTTTCAAGCAGTGCAAGGTATGTTGCCGCATCGAAGTGACCTTTGTAAACAAATGCTGTTGCACCACTTCCTAGAGTAGCAAGGAACGGACTCCAAATCCATTTTTGCCAACCAGGAGCCGCTGTAGCCCAAACCATATCACCTTCTTGGACACCTAACCAGTTTGGTGCAGTAGTTCGTAAGTGCGCGTAGCCCCAGCCATGTGTATGTACCGCTGCCTTCGGATTGCCTGTTGTACCACTCGTATATGCTAAAAATGCAATGTCTGTACTCTTAGTTGGTGTAGAACTAATATAGGTTGTTGGTTGGTTTTCCATTTTTTCAAGCAATGCTTGCCAAGATCCATGTGCATGACCAATGACAAATTGCTGTATTTCTTGTAAATTCCCCACATTATCGAACTGCTCAATATAAGGCTCAAATGCAATAACACCTTTTGCATTGGCATGATTGATTCGATATTCAATATCCTTCGTTCTCAGCATTTCTGAGCTAGGTATAATGGTTAAACCTGCCTTTAAGGCAGCAATATAGACGATATACGCTTCAACTGATCTCGGCACCATGACTAAAATAACATCACCTTTTTTTAAACCTTGAGATGTAAATACATGTGCTGCCTGATTCGCCTTTTCAAGTAAAGCTGTATATGTTATATATTGAATTTCTTCATTTTCGTTATAAACTACTAATGCATTTTTCGTAGAATCCTGTGCATATTTTTCAATTTCCTCAGAAATGTTATACCATTCTGGTGCGATTAAATCTTCTCTTTTCATGGCAAGTGCCCCCTTTTGTTACGCTCATTATAAAACTCAATTTTTATCATTTTCAATGGAATTCGCTCTAATTCATTAAAGTCGTGACAACTATCATGCTCTGCTATATGGCATCAGTCACGTATTGCTTCTATCAATTTCATCTTGGTGTAATGGGTACTGTCGCTTCGCTTTCGCACAGATAAAAACTCCCTATTGAACACGAACGAATAATATGGTACATTTTGGACAACTAAAAGCATGATTGCAGGGGGACTCATTTAGAGTTGAGAAGGTAAAACCTGACCCTTTGAACCTGTTAGTTAATACTGACGTAGGGAGCAATATACATCTATTTACTGATGAAAGGCTCTTTTGCGTGTTTTTTTACACGAAAAAGAGCCTTTTTTGCACGCTTACGTCCATCCAACAAGGAGGACTAAAAATGGTATTTCATACTATCCGTAAACAAAATCCACTTATTCATTGCATTACTAATTATGTTGTGGCTAATTTTCAAGCAAATGGCTTATTAGCAATAGGCGCTTCTCCAGTTATGGCTGATGACAGTCATGAAGTTGAAGAAATGGTCGCAATTGCCTCAGGATTATTGATCAATATCGGTACCCTTAATGAACGAATGAAAGAATCAATGTTACTTGCTGGAAAAAAAGCAAATACTCTTGGCATTCCCGTTGTTTTAGATCCCGTTGCTGCAGGTGCAACGACTTACCGGAAACAAACGGTACAACAATTACTCGAGGAAATAAATTTTGCGGCAATTCGTTGTAATACCGGAGAGCTTGCAGCTATAGCCGATATAGAATGGCAACAAAAAGGTGTAGATAGTGGTAGTGGTTCCATTTCTTTAGAAGTTGAGGCACAAAAAGTAGCTCAACTCTACGATTGTATTGTTATTGTGACCGGTGAAAAGGATTTTATTACTGATGGTGAACACCAGCAATGGGTTACAGGTGGAAATTCCCAAATGACAGAAGTTACTGGAACAGGTTGCTTATTGAGTGCAATTTGTTGTGCATCCTACGTCGCAGGAAATAAACCATTTGATCAATTGGTAGAAACGTTATCACTTTATAAAAAAGTGGCAGAGCAAGCCGCTTCTTCTACTCCATACATTGGCGATTTTCAAATTGCAGTATTGAATGAACTACATCGTATTTCCAAGGATGGTGAACAATGATGAATATTGTAATGACAATTGCTGGTTCTGATAGTGGTGGCGGTGCAGGAATACAGGCTGATTTAAAAACATTTCAGGAATTAAAAGTGTTTGGAACGTCTGTTATTACAGCTTTAACTGCTCAGAATACACTTGGTGTATCGGATGTATTTCCAATTGAAGTTAGTTTTGTTGAGAAACAACTTCAAGCGCTAGTCGAGGATTTTTCAATAAGCGCCGTTAAAACCGGAATGCTGTTTTCCTCTGAAATAATCCAATCAATTGCACAAATTTTAGCTGAAATAAATATTCCGCTTATTGTCGATCCTGTCATGATAGCAAAAGGTGGAGAAAGTTTATTACAGCAAGAAGCAATTGAGGCTTTACGCAGTTGTTTGCTACCTTTAGCAACAGTCATAACACCGAACATTCCTGAGGCAGAAACCCTTTCTGGAAGGACCATCAATTCTTTAGCTGATATTAAAGAAGCAGCTCAAGTCTTATTACAAATGGGCGTTCAATGCGTCATTATTAAAGGAGGTCATTTAGAGGATAAATGTTATGCTACTGATTATGTATTTTTCCAAGATGGTCGGTCATTTTCCATGCAGTCCACTCGTATTGCAACAAAAAATACGCATGGTACAGGCTGTACTTTTTCGGCTGCATTAACTGCTTTTCTTGGTCGTGGACTACCTTTAGAAAAAGCGATTGAGGAAGCTAAAAAATTTATTCAATTAGCAATAACTCATGATTTATCTATTGGTAATGGCCATGGTCCTACAAATCATTTTGCTTATCAAAACTTGAAGGATTCCTGCGAGGTGATTATTCATGAAACGTAAAGATCTACAGCTATATTTTATAATGGGTACAGGTAATGTTTTCAAACAAGATCCATTAAACGTTTTAGAGAAAGCTCTACAATCTGGAATTACTATGTTTCAATATCGTGAAAAAGGATCGAATACACTAACTGGGCAAGCCTATGAAGATTTTGCTCGGAAATGTCAAAAGCTCTGTCGGCAGTATAATGTTCCGTTTATTGTCAACGATGATGTTGAGTTAGCAATAAAACTTAGAGCTGATGGTGTTCATATTGGACAAAAGGATTCTCCTGTGTCGATGGTACGTAAAAAAATTGGCCCTATGATTTTAGGTGTTTCTGTTCATTCACATACTGAATTACAAACTGCTCTACAGTATGGTGCTGATTATGTAGGAATTGGTCCGATTTTTTCAACCACTTCTAAAAGTGACGCCAATCCACCTAGTGGAACTGATTTTTTACAGCAAGTTCGGATTCAATATCCGGAGCTCCCAATCGTTGCAATCGGAGGCATAAACTGTTCGAATGCTCCTACGGTATTTAAAGCAGGTGCGGATGGAATAGCAGTTATTTCTGCAATTTGCCAAAGTGAGGATATTTCAAATACAGTCTCTACATTTAAATCATTTGTAGGATAAAGTGAAACTTTAATCAGTGGAGGTCTTTCACCAATGGGTTTTTACAGGCAGTTAACCCCACGTATTTCTTTGCTCTCGTTGAACTGAAATGGGATAGCCTGACGCTTCTCTATTCATACAGATAAATTACTCCCGTTAATACGGGATAAAAAAATAAAAATTTAAACAAACTAAAACCAG
Source organism: Lysinibacillus sp. NPDC058147 (assembly GCF_042884205.1). Classification (NCBI taxonomy): domain Bacteria; kingdom Bacillati; phylum Bacillota; class Bacilli; order Caryophanales; family Bacillaceae; genus Lysinibacillus; species Lysinibacillus sp. NPDC058147. The sequence continues at coordinate 167,432 of NZ_JBHVUJ010000001.1, read as the reverse complement.
TGCCTTTTACGGTCACTGGTTTTAATTTTATAATTGCTTATTAAGCAATTATTGGTTGTTTGGCATGCCTTTTAATTGAGATTCTGCCATTTGTACAAGACGTTTAGTGATTTCACCGCCAACGGAACCGTTAGCACGAGCTGAAGCGTCAGCTCCTAATTGAACACCAAATTCTTGTGCAATTTCGTATTTCATTTGATCAAGCGCTTGTTGTACGCCAGGTACTGCAAGCTGGTTTGAACTGCGATTTGTGTTTGCCATGTGTCTCACCTCCTTGTGAATATAGAATGTGCGTTATTAGATTTTTAATACAAAAATTTTATCGGTAAATTGTACCTGCAAAGGAAATGAACAAAAAAACCGACTCAAGATTTTTGAGTCGGCTCGTTAGCTTAAGAAATCGCAGTTTCTTCTATAAAAGATCTGCAAATTTATCGGCTTCTTGCTCTTTTTTCGGGAAAATATAGACTTCACGGTTTTTCACTGCTCGTTCAATTAGTTCATCAAAATCCGAGAAGCTTTCGTAATGCTCAACCTTTTCAAGCTTTGGCTTTGTTTTTGGACTTGCTGGAGTAAAAATTGTACAGCAGTCTTCAAATGGTTGGATAGACGTTTCGTATGTGCCTATTTTCTCTGCAATATCGATAATTTCTAATTTATCTGATGAGATTAATGGACGTAAAATTGGTGTGTTCGTTACGGCATTAATAGCTGTTAGGCTTTCAAGAGTTTGACTCGCTACTTGTCCAAGACTTTCACCTGTAACAATTGCTAATGCACCGATTTCTTCACGTACTTTGTCAGCAACTTTTAACATCATACGACGAGTTGTTGTCATCGAAACATTAGAAGGTACTTTTTCTTTAATAAGAACTTGGATTTCAGTGAAAGGAATAACATGTAAACGTATACTAGCGCCAAATTTCGTTAATTCATTAGCAAGCACCTTTACTTTTTCCAATGAATTTTGGCTTGTATAAGGTGGACTAAAGAAGTGGATCGCTTCTAAGCGCACTCCACGTTTCATCATTAAATAACCAGCAACAGGACTATCTATACCACCAGAAAGCATTAATAAAGATTTACCATTCGAACCTACAGGCATTCCACCTGCACCAGGAATAACTTGTGCCATCATATATGTTGCGTCATGACGCACTTCTACACGAAGTTCGATATCAGGCTGTTTCACCTTTACTGATAAATTTTGATATTGTGGTAAAACATAACCACCAATTTCGCGTTGAATAGCATGTGATTCTAACGGAAATGTTTTATCAGTGCGTTTTACTTCTACTTTAAAAGTAAGCTGCTCATTTTTAAATGTATCCATAATTGTGATGGCAAGTTTTTTCATGGCCTCCATGTCTTTTTCACATGCTGCCACAGGACTAAATGATTGGATACCAAAAATTTTAGGTAATCCTTTTAATAGTACGTCCATTTGTGTTTCATTTTGAATGGCGATAAACATACGATCGCGCTCTGTACGAATGTGTAAATGTCCTAAATCCGCAAACGCATGACGAATGTTCTCTCGTAGACGACGAATAAAATCCATCTTGTTGCGACCTTTTGTAGAAAGCTCTCCATATCGAATTAAAATTTCTTTCCAAATCATGATTTAAAATTCTCCTTTAAGTTCCATCAATACTTCATCTAATACTTGTTTAAACTTTACTATATCTTCATTTGTTACATGCGCGCCAAAACTTAAACGAATAACACCCTTTTTAAAGTGCTCATCAATATTTAGAGCTTCAACAACATGGCTTGTTTTTGTCTGTTTCGATGAACAAGCACTCGATGTCGATACAATTACATTGCGTTTTTGCAATGCATTAATAATGACTTCACCTTTTAAGTCGCGAATACTAAAAGATAAAATATGTGCCGCACCTTGTGGGGTTGATAAAATATGCACTGCATCTCCATATCCACGTAATTGCGTGCATATTTCTTCATTCCATTGACGATATTTTTTTGCACGATCATTCATCGTTTCTACTGCCATTCGGGCTGCTTTGGATAAGGCTACTGCTTGCGGTACAGCTACTGTTCCACTACGCAAACCAAACTCCTGCCCTCCGCCAAGTGCATACGGTTGCCATTTCATTTTTTTACGAAATGCTAATACACCTGAACCTTTAAAGCCATGAATTTTATGACCAGAAATTGAAATACAGTCTGGTCCCTCGTCATCGTTAAATGATATCGGTAACTTTCCAAAGCTTTGTACAGCATCCACATGAAAAGCTGCGCGACTTGATTCATGAATAATTTTTGCAGCTTCAAAAATTGGTTGGATAGCACCCATTTCATTATTTACATGCATCATACTTACTAAAATGGTATCCTTGCGCACTTTTGTACGAAGCTCCTCTAAAGAAATAACTCCATTTTTATCTGCTTGCAAGTATTCAACATCAAAACCTTCTTGCTCAAGTTGCTTAACAGATTCTAAAACAGATGGATGTTCAATTTCAGTTGTTAAAATATGATTTCCTTTATGTGTATTGCTACGTGCTAAACCAAATATAGCCGTATTATTGGATTCAGTACCACCTGATGTAAATAGCACATTTTTTGCTTCTGTCTGCAAAATATCTGCTACTTGCTCACGTGCACGCATTAACAATTCGTTTGATTCAACACCCATTGCATGAATGGAAGCAGGATTGGCATAATACTGCTCATTCACTGCCATAAATGCTTGCATAACCTCATTTAAAGGTTTTGTTGTTGCACTGTTGTCTAAATAGATTGTATTAACTTCCATTAATATTCACACACTTTCAAAACGTTGATTTAACGGTATTTATCATAACGCAATCTTCAGCAATTGACTACTAACTTTAACAATTATCCTAATTTAATCACTTATTTGTTGCTTTTAATGTGAAAAACCACCCATTATAGAGTGGCATCTTAAAATTTACTATGAACGTTTCCTGAGTATAAAAAATTGGGCTTTTGCATCGTTAGACTTATTACTATAACGTGAGATTGATTTCCGTTCCGGCTGGGCGCTTTGTAGCTGTCGCTTTGCTTTCGCTACAGAAAACATTTGTTGCTGTCGCTTCGCTTTCGCACAGATAAAACATTTGTTGCTGTCGCTTCGCTTTCGCACAGATAAAACATTTGTTGCTGTCGCTTA
>NZ_JBHVUJ010000001.1:39096-164178 GCF_042884205.1 Lysinibacillus sp. NPDC058147 | reverse complement strand
GTTGCTGTCGCTTCGCTTTCGCACAGATAAAACATTTGTTGCTGTCGCTTCGCTTTCGCACAGATAAAACATTTGTTGCTGTCGCTTCGCTTTCGCACAGATAAAACATTTGCCGCTGTCGCGCAGAGCTTCCTGGAGGCGTCCGATGAGCCGCAAGGAGTCGCCCAAACTACACTCCAATCAACTTATATACATGACATATACTTTAAATAAATGACATCCTCAACTTTCAGTGATCATAGTCCATCGTATTGAAGGCGGATTTCCCACTATAAACCCTATTCAAAACGCTTATTTTTAATCTTTCTTCATTGTTATAAATTCAGTTGAAGCTGTAAATTCCATGACTTTTGTAAAGCCTAATTTCTCATAAAGATGGATGGCTCTTGTATTAAATGTAGCTACTGTTAAACGAATAGGACTATGATTTTCTTGTTGTAGCTGATTTAAAATAAATGAAAAAAATTCTGAACCATAGCCTTTTCCTGTTAGTTCAGGCTTCATCCCTATTCCAACATCAATGCACTCGTCTAAATACGTATCAAAGTCATGTCCTTTAGGTACTTGTGCAGATGTTCCTGTACAGAAAAAACCGACTAGCTCTTTTTGATCATTGACAATTGAATAGTAAGGATTTTCAAGAAATTCTTTTAGAGATTCGTCGCATAGTTCATTGTTATAAAAAACATATGGTTCATCATACTTCCAATTCAAAATGTCCGTCGCATAAACTTCATTCATTTCCTTAATATAAAATTGCATTACGAACACCTCTTTTTTAATAACAAAGCTGTCTAAAAAGTAAAGTAATATTATACCTTTTAGACAGCTGATGTAATTTTTAATTTTTTATTATACTTGATTATTTTGCTATTGATTCTTCTGCTACAAGTTCTTGAATTCGTTTTAAAGCACCTGGCTCCATTTCTTCAACTGCCGTTCCAGCCTCTTCTAATGCCTTGGAATAGCGGAATTGATTAAAGGATTTTTCTGCTTCTTTTAATTGAGTATGCAATTTTGAATTTGTTGCACGATGACGATTACCATATTGAATAATACGTTCAATTAGCATTACATTTTCAATCAATTCATGCGCCTTCGCTTTTACATCCTCTACACAAAGTGTTGCAGCATTTAAATTATTATGAACTGTTCCCATGTTGAGAGGTACCTCTTGCAGGCTTTGCATTACTACATAAATATGCTCCGCTGCCTCATCTAGACGGGCATCCATCTCTTCAGGAATACCTGGAATATTAGCCTTATTTAATAGACGATCTGTTTCTTGTAATGTTTTCTTTAAGTTTTCTACTTGCGCTCGAGCCTTGTTTTCATCAATTCGTAGCTTCTTCATCGTATTTGACAAATGACCCTGCTCCTCATGAATACCTTCAAGCTCCTCGTTAATTTCAATCAATTCTTCCTGCAAACTTGAGTATGCAGATTTTTCCTCCCTAACACGCATCGCCAATAAGTCATAGCGGCGTTGTAAGGCCTCTAATTGCTTTAATGCTGCTTTTGGAATTTCTGCATCTTTTTCATTTAAACGATAGCTTTGTTGCACAAATGTTGCTTCATCACTTACTAATCTTGTTGAACCAATAACATTGGTGATTGAGCTTAATAAACGATCACAATTTTGGTCAACATAATTTTTAGCAATAACCTCTTTTTCAAGCAAATCGTAAAAATGATCAATCTCTTCATTTATTTCAGCAACACGTGGTTTAACAACAGATAAGTTAAGCTCTGCTAATTCATTTTTTAATGTCGCAAATTCTTCTTCAAATTTATCAAGCGCAGCAGTTAGCTCTAAATGCTGTAAATAATAGGATTGCTCCTCCATTTCACGCTGGCCACTACGTAATTCTTGTACCGCTCCTGGCAGCTTTACTTGCAATTCAGTCAAAATTGTTGGGACATCATTAATGTATTCAAATGTCTGCTGTGACTCTTGGTTCAAGCCAATAACAATTTCTCTTGCCTGTAAATAATTCCCTTCGCTAGTAAGTGCATCGAATTCCTCAAACTTTTGAACAAACATCTCCAGCTTTTTCTCTAGAGCTGGTAATGCTACACCAAATGAGTGTTGGTGCGCTAACAATGTTTTACGTGCAGAGCGATAGTATTCTTTTAATTGTTCAATTTCAATACGATTTTTTTCTTCGCTGCCAATTAATTCATTTAGTTCTTCTAAAATTTTATCTTTATCTTGTTCACACTTTTGAATGTAATCTTCTATCTCACGTTCAATTAACGTTGCTTTATTAAAACGAAGTCTATTAATTTGATCCTCTGCGTCAAATAAAAGTGAATCAATTTTTGTCATATGTACATCGATGACTTCATCCCAACTATTACGCCATCGTTCAAACATCTCTTCCGTTTCACCGTTCATGTTTAAAGATTTAACTTTTGAAATTTCCTCATTTATGGGATTGTTTTGTATTTGTGATTTTTCATTTTCAAGTTTAGCAATGATTGTTGTATGTTTTCGTCGCATCATAAATCCTACTATAGCTAAAATTAATAGTAGGATAACCGGAATGATGATATACTCCATCGTAAGCCTCCTATTCTACAATAAACGAATTGGCTAGTTGTATTTATTATATACTATGTTATCGCCTTTTGTACTAAAATTTGAGTGTTTTTTGTGTATATACGCCTTTCAAGAATAACACCTACTTAATTTTTGAACAATTGTCGTAAATAGAAGTGTTATTATCATAGTTAAAGGAGTGGTTATTTTATGAAATATGACGGCCATATTCATAGTCCTTATTGTCCACACGGTACTTCTGATTCATTTAAGCAATATATTGAAAAAGCTATCTCCCATAACTTTACAGATATCACCTTTACAGAACATGCACCACTACCATTGAATTTTGTTGACCCTACACCACAGCAAGATAGTGGTATGAATCCAGAATTTTTAATGCCCTATTTTGAAGATTTACAGCGCCTTCAAAAGGATTACGCTCAAGACATTCGCATTCATATAGGTCTAGAGGTTGACTATATTCAAGGCTTTGAACAAGAAACTCGTCAATTTCTTAATACATATGGATACTTTTTAGATGACTCTATTTTATCTGTCCATTTTTTACAATGGCAAAATACCTTTGAATGTATAGACTTTTCTCCAGAAAGTTTTATGGCTTTTTCAAAAAAAGTGGGCTCTATTGAACAAGTGTATAATTTATATTTTGATACCGTCCTACAATCCATTAAAGCAGATTTAGGGCCATACAAACCTAAGCGCATTGGGCATCCTTCACTTATTCACAAATTCCAATTAGCACATATGGTGAAAATTGATGATTCTGCGCGGATTCGAGAAATTTTAGATTTGATGAAGGAAGAGGGCTATGAGCTAGATGTAAATAGCGCTGGTTTAAGTAAAACATATTGTCAGGAACCTTATCCACCATTTTCCTTTATCGATTATAGTAAAAGAATTGGGCTACCAATTGTTTTCGGTTCAGATGCTCATACTGTTGCTGATTTACATCAACACTATAATGTTATATATCCAAAATAAATAACTTTCAAACGGGGTGCTTTTATGTTTACACAAATTAATTATGATTGGCCAATTGCCGAGCAATATAATACTTTATCAAAACAGTTAGATGCTTTACTTACAGGAGAGAGCGATCGCATTGCTAATTTAAGTAACGCCTCTGCATTATTAAATCAATTTTTGCCAAACATTAACTGGGTCGGTTTTTATGTATTACAGGGTGCGGAACTTGTATTAGGTCCATTTCAGGGCTTGCCTGCCTGCGTCAGAATACCAATCGGACGCGGCGTTTGTGGAACAGCTGTAGACAAAGAAGAAACAATAGTAGTAAAAGACGTACATGATTTTCCAGGGCATATTGCCTGTGATGCCGCTTCCCAATCTGAAATCGTTATTCCCTTGATTAAAGAAGGACAGGTCATCGGTGTTCTTGATATCGACAGTCCAATCGTAAATCGTTTTTCTAAGGAAGATCAAGAAGGGTTAGAGCTATTCGTTCAGACCTTACTCCTCCATTTATAAAGTGAAACTTTAATCAGTGGGGGTTCTTTCCCCCACTGATTATTAGTCTTCACCAATCGGGTTTTTACGGGCAGTTAGCCTCCCCGTATTTCTTTACTATCATTGAATTTGAAGCGGACCCGACGCTTCTCTTTTGATATAGATAAATTACTGCCCGTTAATACGGGATAAAAAAATGCCCTGAAATGATTTATTTTCATTTCAGGGCATTTCAGCGCAAAAGGCTGCGGTATTATTTTCAAAAAACATCTATTTACATTTATTACATTATGAATTTGTTAGATAAGATCGATCATGAATACAAAAACGATTTTTACCACTGTTTTTCGCTTCATAAAGCGCTGTATCTGCATGAAGGAAAACAGATTGAAACGCCGGACGGTACTGTTCATCCCAAGTTATGAGACCTGCTGAAATTGTCACCTGAGGATCTGTTGTACTTGGAATTACTGCAACGATTGCTGCTGCTAATTCGATTGCTTCTTGCTCATCAATATTTGGAATATACACAGACATCTCTTCTCCACCCCAGCGCGCACAAATTCCACGAGTTCCAATTGTTTCTTTTAACTGTGATGCAATTTGCATAAGAATCTTATCACCAATTTGGTGACCATACGTATCATTAATGCGCTTGAAATTATCAATATCAATGAGTAAGAACATTCCTGATTGATCTTTTTTAAGCGACTTTTCTACATATTGGTCTAAATAACTTCTCGCATACAATTTCGTCAAATGATCCAAATCTACCATTTCCTGAAGTTGATTTCGTAATATTGAGTTTGTAATTGCTAAAGAAGAGTGATGGATTAATGATTGCATTAATTTAAAGCTGTCAAATGAAAAGAAATATGGCTCCTTGTGTAACACAATACTAAAACCATTAATTTTTTCTTCCATTAAAATCGGGATTGCCATAATTGAACGATATTCAATTTGATTAGGGGTTAATCTGCTGAAATCGGCAATAAATAGTGGATCATTGGTACTTTCAAAATGTTGTTCAACATGTTTTATATATGTTTGACCCTTTTCTACATTGAATAAGGCTGTACTAGCATCCGTCACTTCAAAGGTGTCATTATGTTTAAAAGCGAAGCAAACTTCCATTGGTTGAAAGGATTTCATTAACTGTTTTTGAAGGAAAAGTAACATTTCATGAATGTCAATCCTCATATTTAAACGATGCGATGTTTCATTGATGAGTTGTAAATCACTTACTAGGCGATGTGATTGATGATATAATTTTGCATTTTCAAGCGCATTTCCTGATGTTTGTGCTAGCATTCGTACAAAATCTTTTTCAGTCGTTGAAAAAAGATATGTTGTAGGTGCACTTACTTGTAAAATACCATAAATAGCTTGTCTCCCTTTTATAGGGGCATTTAATAATCGACAATTTAAATCGCTAGCAAGCTCCGTTGTCAGCTCTCCTGAGACAAAAGCCTCAATAGTCGCAGGTCTTTCAGATAAGTAATCAAAAAGCTTTATATCGATAGTCGTATGGCGGTCTTGATCATTCGATAGTATAAGCTCCACATTAAACTCCGGGAAATTATCCTTAATATTTTTTAAGACATTTTCTAAAATTAAATCAATATCCATAGTGGAATGAAATAAATCTGTCATATTATACAATTTTCTATATTGGTCTTCATTTACTTTTACTTCAAAATTTTCTCTAATCATCTGAAGAACCTTCGTAAGCGTTTCCACAAACTTATCCCCATAATCCGAAGTCATAAAGTCTGTCCAAGCATCTGTTGCCTCCACAAGTAGCACACCAATTGGATTTTTGCCTTCTGCTTGGAAAAGCACCATATCTGTCATCGTCATATATGCGTCTTTTTCTTTTAATATATAGGGAATTTTCACCATCTTTTGTTGGTAAAAGTTGGCTTCGATCATTAACCATGACACAGCATTTAGTTTCGTTTCAATTGTTACAGTAGCCATTTCTTCAATAGGTATTAAAGAATTACCTTCGAAACCGAGAAATGCCACATTTACAATTCCAAAGCGCTTCTTTAGACACTGCTTTAATGGGTTAAAATACCCATTGAAACCAGCTTGTTCCTTAGAACTCACCCAAATGCTTAAAACATCTGATTTTATATATTTTAGCGTTTGTAAATGGTCTGTCATGAAATCACCTTTTCTATATAACGTCCAAATCAATTACTATTAACTTATATTTTATTATACATAATTTGTGTCATTTTGACTATGTTATTCTATTTCACTTTTACATTTTACATATCAGACTGTATCATTAACTATTACCGACTATCGCAATATGTATATAGAGGAAATTTTTACTATTTTCCATTTTCAAAAATAGTTAGCCTAATAATTGACGTCTTTATAATAAGCAGTTACAATGTAGTTTGTGTAAAATAAACGCAGCAGTGGTATAAGCTTATTACTGTATTTTATTCCTCTGTTTCAGTTAGTAAAACTAAACTGATTCAGATGGTGTATTGTGTAACCTAACGGCTGCATAGGCGAAAATACATGAAAATAAAATGCGTATAAGAATGGGTACTACTGGTTTTTGTTTTACAACAAAAAAACCAAATTTAAAGGAGGAGACAACAATATGTCTCGTTATACAGGTCCATCTTGGAAATTATCACGTCGTCTTGGTATCTCACTAAGCGGTACAGGTAAAGAAATCGAAAAACGCCCTTACGCACCAGGTCAACACGGTCCAAACCAACGTAAAAAATTATCAGAATACGGTTTACAACTTCAAGAAAAACAAAAACTTCGTCACATGTACGGCATGAACGAACGTCAATTCCGTACTCTATTCGACCGCGCTGGTAAAATGAAAGGTGTTCACGGTGAAAACTTCATGATCCTTCTTGAAACTCGCCTTGACAACCTAGTTTACCGTTTAGGTTTAGCTCGTACTCGTCGTGGATCTCGTCAATTAGTAAACCACGGCCACATCTTAGTAGATGGCAAACGCGTTGATATTCCTTCATTCAGCGTAAAACCAGGTCAAACGATTTCTCTTCGTGAAAAATCTCAAAACCTTGCTGTAGTAACAGAAGCAATCGAAGTAAACAACTTCGTACCTGACTACTTAACATTTGATGCTGACAAAAAAGAAGGTACATTCACTCGCCTTCCAGAGCGTTCTGAATTATCAGCTGAAATCAACGAAGCATTCATCGTAGAGTTCTACTCTCGTTAATTTTTTAACGTTAGATTACTTACGGTTCTTAAACCTCGCAACCTTGTTTATACAAGTGTTTGCGGGGTTTTTGCATATAATAAGATAATCGGAAATTCACGTTTTTATTCGAGGGATTTGGGGGAGCGTCTGGGGGAGCATTTTTTTACCTTAATCAATTTTAAAAATAACATGCGGACAGGTGTATTCATTACGAAATGTTTTAATATAAAAAGGTCACTCAGAATTTTTTTCGAGTGACCTTTTGTTTTTATAAAGTTTGTTCGTTTTTTGTGTTGCTCATATATTTATGTAATTTTTAGTTAGCCACTATCTCTAAATCATTAATTCGATTTGTAAGCAGATTGTTCATGAATATTAAGACATCGTTATCACTACGACTTAATACATTGTTATCATATAATAAATAAAGCGAATCTATTCCCATTTCTTTTACTACTTGTTCCCACCAAATTTCGATATCGTTTGATTTAGGTGGAGGTATACTAAAGATCTCCGAAAAAATTTTCAGTGTGTTTAGTAGCTCTCTTGTTGTCATTTCCATTATTTGCCCTCCTTAAGGTAAGGACATTCACTTTTAATTACAATTGTTTTAGATTATAATTAATGTTGGTTTATGAGTGAATATCGCTCGAGTATCTCCACATTTCAAGGTGCAACTTGAGATGTGGTTTTTTGTTATTTTTATGGTAGCACTGGAATGATAAAAATAAAATGGGTTACAAGCCCAATTCAAAAATAAATGCAAGGTTATTACAATATTCGACATTTTTTTCGTTATCAAAGTGAATAAATGCTAATTAGTTCACCATCAGGAGCAAGTATAACTTTTTTTACCATTATTCGCCGTTTACATTTAAACAAACCGTAAAAGGCGAAATTATCATCTTCCTCAGCGTATGAATATATTTTCAAAAACTCGCAATTAGATCGAATCCGTTCAAAGTAGTAGATAGCAATAATTTGCAATGTCTCGATGTCCATACGTTAGTATTTGTATTTTTCACAAATCTTAATCGATTGACTATAAATATAGACCGTTTCACTAATTCGATGTGGTGAAATCAATACTGACAACACTTGCCATTATTGATACAATTTTATTGTATTACCATTAAAGTATTATTTTTTAATGGTTACTACAAAGAAAGGAGGCATTAATTTGTACGCAGTAGAACAAATAAAAGAATATTTAAAACCAGAAGGTAAACTTGTTATTAGCAATTTGAAAAAAGAGATAAGTTTAATCGCTGAACATATTGAAGATGACGAAATAGTTGAAAATGCTGGTGTTGTTTCTGGAGGTCTATTCACGCAGTATTTAGTAGTTTTAACAACAAGTAGACTATTAACTACAGTTAAAGGAAAGAAATTTTTATCTTATGATCTAGATCAAATTAGTAATACTGACTTTAATAAAAAATTAACTGTTACAGAAATGATCTTCACTTATAACAACGAAGAACAAATACTTACCTTTAGCAACGTTGACACAAGATTAGCATTTTTATCAGAAATTAAAAATGCTCTTGGAATCCAACCTTCAGTAGAAGAAGTAGAAAAAAGGCAAATAGTCCGCGTTATGAAGCCTATTAAAATGAACATCGAAATTCTTAATGGTAAGGAACTGTTGAAAGGTCAAGGAAGTAATTTCAGACTTTCTCAAACAAAACCTGGTTATATAGATATTTCAGTTAATAGTGGAGAACCAGAAACATTAAAATTAATCAAATGGGATCGTGTCGAGAACATTCAAAAGAGCGCGTTTGACATAGCCGGTTGGACAGTAATTGGAAGTAAGTTCGGTAATGCTGGAACTATCGCAGGGGCAATGGGCGCTAATGTTGGTACGGATAAATCTGTAGCGACGCTTTTTCTTAAACGTGAGAACGAAGATAAGGTGCCTTTAGTTATTAAATGTGATAAAAAGGACCTCGAAAAGCTTTCATTATTTATCGTTGCAGAAGAGGAAGAAGTATCGCAAGTTGCAGCTGCTACCACTTCTACAACAACAATTCCAACAGAGGAATTAATGAAATTAAAAGAATTACTAGATGCTGGTATTTTAACACAAGAAGAATTTGATGCAAAGAAGAAACAGCTTTTAGGTATCTAAATTTTAAAACCACTCAACTAAGAGTGGTTTTTCTTGTTTATATAAAGCTGTTCATTGCCTCTTTTATTTCGATGGAGTACGTTTCTTCTTCATGAATTATCGGTTCATTTCTATCTATCCTTATTTCACTCTCTGGACCACGTTTCATATCTTCTTCAATTAGTCGTTTTACATACTTGCTAAAATTGCGTGGTTTGTTATTCAATGGGTTAATCTGCTCTGCGTGTTCTAATAGTGCAAGGTCGTGTTCATCGTTGGTATTAAAGCTAACAGGCTTATTCTTCCTGCCCTCATTACTCATCTAAATGCCCCCTTCGCTATTGCATAAAATCCAACAGCATTTGCAAAGACAGGGTGTAAAGTAGTCACCCCATTTCCACGTTGAATTGTTGGATTAATGATTTCTGCATTAATGTAATGTTCTATTATATATGGTGCTATTCCTTCTGTAATACCCCCACAAATCAATATTTTGTCGCTTTTATCCCATTTCAATCTAGTTGTATTACGAATGACTCCTCTTGCAATTTTTTGCAGATCATCTTTATTCGCTACAGTTTCAACCCCAAAGTTAAAAGTCGTGCTCGCTTTATTGATATGCTTCTTATCAATGATTGTAGCTGCATTCACAGTTCCACTTCCAATATCAATTACTCTGATTACACCATCACTCGGCTGTGCCCAAAACGCTCCACTCCCTTCAGGCGCTACGGCAACTTGTTCAATAGTTACTCTTCTATTCTTTCCGTTCATCTTTATATCGTGTTGACCCTTTAACATGACAATAATGGACTCTTTTTCGGCTCGTTTATGCCGTTTAATTGGTTGCCCTGTCACAAAGCTTACCTTATCGATATGAGGGCAATAACGACTTAAATAGCGATGTATTGCTAATAAGACTCTGATTTTTGTATCTTCGTGAGCTTTACTATCTCCATAACGTGTACCATCACCAAACTCATCCTCAAATTGAGCGATTGTTCCAGCAAATCCTTTTCGACCAGCAATTTCAAACTCCATATCATCCGGTCCGAATGACTCCTCTACATCACGTTCGAACCAATCACAGATGTTCGTCTTAAATGAATCAACACCGAATGGCCCCACTACCTTCGCTTTGTGATTTCCTGCATCTATCCCCAAAATGATTTTATTCAATACCTATCCCCTTCCGTTTTTGTATTACAAATGTAGTACATTTTATAACTCAACGACTCGGTTTATTACAATTGTAATAAATATTTTTTCGCGGTTCTTTTCTGTAAATAGCCCACGTATACCTACATTAAGTCTAGGAATCGATTAAGTTTAGGATAAATTCCTAGGGATACGCTTTTAAAAGGTACGGGGAGGAGGAATTTTTTTCGATGGGGAGCAGGAGAATCACTCGCTCAGACAAAAAAGTTGATGTGAAACCCACTATCTCGGAGTCCTTGAAAACCACCTTATACAAATTTGCTGAAATATGTGATGAACCTGTAAAAGATGTTGCAGAAAGGTTGTGTAATACTGGGGCAGTTTCGGAGTTCATTGTCGAAGAGATCAGAAAGTGGTTCAGGAGGGATTATAGATGGAATGATACAATCACCATGGGGTATCCAGAAAGACCGAAATTGAGGATAACAGTTCAACCAAAAAAAGGAAAAGTAACTATTAAATTTAAACAGCGAGATTTTGACCAATTGAGCGTGTTGGCCTTCGCTCTTGATATAACACCAACCACTACTGCAGCTGTACTAATTAGGGTGACGCTAGGAAATAGAAAGTTCATGCAATGGTACTTGTCCACTTATCTTTTGCATTTAGACCAAATGAAGATACGACAGATTTATAGGTTACTCAAATTATAAGGAGATGAATCATGGATATAATTAATTTTGTTGGCTGTGTGGTAAGTGGTGGGATAATTATTTTGTATGTTATGGAGAAAACCGAAAGAGTAGTGTGTATCATAAAGCTGATGTTTGAGGAGCAGATTGACGAGGCTATAACCGTTGTAAAGAAAGTTGTTCCCAAAAAGAAAAAACATGATGAGTTAGAGGTTTAATAAAAATAGACCAGGTGCTCTAAATTTAGCCCTGGCAATTTTTTATATAACTAGTAATTAACTCTTCAACCTTTGTTTTAAGCGCTGGATTAGCATACTGGAGCATTACATCTTCTCCTAAAGTTTTGATTGTTACCTCACTAAAAACTTCATCTATTTTAACCCATTTCACTACACTTATGCCTTTTTGGCTCAACGATCGCTTTTTATTATAGAAATCATTGCGCATGGTTTTTAATAGTCCATCCACAATTGAAATATATATATTAGACATTTTCAATTTTTCAAGTGATGAATAGTCTTGCTGTAATGACCTAATGGCCATATCCAAAATTATATATTCATGTAAAATACTACGCTCCTCAGGTTTAATCATCAATGTCCACCATCTTTGCGTTTTGAATATTGTTAAAAGCAATACGTTTAATTGATAAATCTGTATCCAGTAGCAATTCTTTTTTGTGAGGATCCATTCCAGTTACTAATCCAATTTTGTCATGTAAATGATTGTTGCTCCACAGCGTAAGAGTAATTAGTTTTTTCGATTTAAAAGCACGTTGTATCGTTTGTTCAATCTCCTCTAGTTCCCACTCGGTTAATTCTCGTTTTTTATCATGAAATTGCTCTTCTTTCCACTTTTTAATCTCGACTAGATGTTCCGGTAACATCATAGCTGTCCATTTCATATTTCCACGGTCTTTTATCATATTATCGCCCCCATCAAGAACGTTTGTTTGTGTATATTATAGAACTAACGTTCTGTTTATGGCAATAAAAAAAATGCCCAGGCTCAAAATTAATTGAGTACCTGGGCTTTAATATTATGCTTGAATTGCTTCAGCATACGATAAAATGCCAAGACGTTTCATTTCAGTTATAGCATTATTAGCTACTACCATTGTTGCGTATGTGCCGGTAATAAATCTCCAATTACCTCCATCTTGAACTACTCGCACGTAATCGGCGTTTGCAATTTTATACTTACCTAATGCCTGTTTAGCTGCATTCACTTGAGCCTGAGTTGTATAAGTACCAGATTGAACACGATACAATTTACCGTCATTAATACCCTCAACAGCTTCACCTTTGTCGTTAACAATAAGTTGAACTTTTATTTTGCTATTGCTAGGGACAATAACTGTGCCCTCTAACTTGTAGCCTGAAGGGGCTTTCCAATTAGTAGGGATTTCAAAATGTGGCGCGTCGTAGCTACTGATCGGCCAATATCCTCCCCAAGTGATACCAAGTTTTTTAGCAATTGCTCCTACTTTTGATAAAGTGGCTATATTGTATAAATCCTTTGGAGGTGCTATAGCAATATCCCAAGCTCTACGTGAAGTATGATTGCTAGAAAGCGTCCATGTAACTACTGATCCAGGACGTGTTCGACCTTGTGAATATAAATAATTCTGTCGTTCCTGTGATCTATATGTTTCTGTAATGAAGATATCATCAATCCCAGCTTTTACACACTCCTGAAATAAGAGTCGACATGCTAATTGTGCAGCTGTAGTTAATTCGTTTAAATCTCGACATGTTTCTGTTATGCTTGTCATTTCTTTGCACCGTCCTTTTTATTTTCTAATTCTTTATCAACGTTTTTACCTGCAAATTCATCAAGTACTTCACTAGTTAATCTTTCTTCCGATTGAGTCTCGATAACCTTTAATTTTTCAGCCAACTGCTGAGGTACTAATACGCCTAGTTGTGCCATGTTTTCAATGATACTCAAAGCTTCATTTGCGATATAAAAAAGTACTGTCGCAAATGTGAGTGTGCCACTCAACGACAGTACTTGATCGATTATATTTGCTGTGATGATAACGATTAAAACTAGTAACTTACGAGCGTAGCCAAATAGTGATTTACGACTCCACAGGTTACCGTTATTAACAGCCTTAAAGATTCCTGTTAAAATATCCAATCCCATTAACAAAAGCAATAGGTGTAAGAATTTCACTCCACCAAATAAATATAAATGTGCTACTTCTAAATACTCCAAATCTAAACCTCCCATACTGTACACTCCTCTTGAATTGCATAATAAAAAGCTATGAGAGTAATCAAGAATCAGTAACATATACCGTTACTAGTCTCGATTACTCTCATAGCGCATGACACTCGCATCTCAAATTACTCCATCATATATTCTATAATAGGAATTTTGTCAAAAGTGATTTCTATATCATTATCAATCATATATTTTTTTAGTTCTTCGAATAATTGCACATACTCAAGAATACCTTCTGTCAAGACTATTCCAGAAACACCACCCCTTTCATCTACAGATAGTGAATAAAAATATCGCTGTTCTTCTAACGCTTCGTTATAGTCAGAATATTTTATTTTATCCAAGATCATTAATAAATCAAAATCTACATTAGGTAGTATATTAACTTGATCAACTAATCTATTACAATTGGCTAAAAATGAGAGTAAATATTCTATTACCTTCTCGTCTCGCCAATCATCAAAGAAATATTTAGAATTTCTATCATTGAATAAATCAATTTCGGAGAGCAATTCTTCTAAGTCTTCCTTTGAAAGGGAAACTATTCTATTAATAGTAATATTACTCTTAGGAGATAAAATTAATAATCCTATCAATGGAGCAATCATGTTTACTAGTATTTTATTTAAAGGCTTAGATAAGCGTAACTTCAAAATATCTTGCTTTTCCTTATTCGGTAACCAAATGTCTAGTAAATAAAACAAAAACGCTGCAACGAAGCTAGTTGATAACGTAAATAGTAAAATTCCCGTTTCTTCACCATATTCCCAAAATTCAGGAACGTCGACCAAGATATAATTCACAAGAATAATACATATTATTGAGGTTGCTAATAAATACAGAAGATATTTATTAATGATAATTCTCTCCCTTTATGTCTAATTTATAAAAATCTCTTACTTAATTCGACAAAAGGAAAGGATTACCTTCTATTTTAGACATAAAAAATAACGCTAAGCTTATGCTTGCGTTTCTGTACTCTCAACTGGAATCACACTTATGATAATGTGCTTATTTATGATTGCCCCACCAATATTTACGAAGTTAACTTTTTGTTCATTCAATGTTGCTGTAAATGTTGCTGCATCAAATTCAGCATTTTTTAAATTAATTACATTTCCGTTGTTTAGTTGTACTTGATAATCCATACTTATCAATCTCCATTCCTTATTTTTTTAATTCATTGTTAGATACCCAATATCTGAACCGTTTTTTCTAACAACTAAAGTTTTAGGACTGTTAGTGCTTTGGAAGAAACTAATTCCACCACCGTTATCGAGACCTATTACATTGGCGTTACTAAAATCTACGTTACCCCAAAATTTAGTTTTGGAAGCTTGAATGTCTAAATCACTCCATAAATCAATCGCTAATCCTCCATACCCATCGGAAGATATATAGGACATATCAGCAAATCTTATTATATTTTGACCACTACCCTGGAAAGTTAAGTTTCTGCCTATCGAAACATCTCTAGAAACGTTAATATCTGTAGACCCACTGATACTTCCGTTGACCATCACAGCGCCGTTTAAGTTGATTCTTTGAGCATCGATAGTATACGACCATGCGTCTTGATTTATCTTTGAAACTATTGTATTGCCGTCATAATCAGTGATTGACACCTTTTGACTGATTTGCCATGCCTGTTGTGTAATCGTAGATTCAGCGTTCGCTACTTTTGTATCAAGCCCATGAAGTTGCGCTCCTTGCGAACTTACAGTAGATTGGATTTGATCAGCTCGAATATTGATAGAAGCTACTTCATTCGTGATACGGTTATTTACAGAAAGACTAATATTATCAGCCTTTACATCAATCATTGCAATTGATTTATTTAATTGTTCAACTTCAATCGTTATACGGCTATCCGTTTGAGTAATAGCTGATCTAAATTCCTTTTTACTTTCGTCAATTACTTCTTCTAACTCTTCCTTTGTATCAGCAAGCTCCTCTTCTGAATCGAGTTCACTATCAGACATAGAGCGAGGTAACGAGTTGCCAAGTGTTACTTCAATCGTCTTTAATTCATCTGTGAGTTCATCCACTACACAAATTCGTTTAAGTATCCTAGTTTGTAGCTCTAACCCTTCAATTGGCTCATAAATCAGCCATACTTTTTCGCCTAATGCCTTATCTAACAATTCGAGCGTATCGAGTTCGATGTTTACTTCCGGATAATCAATCAAGGAATCCTTGGCTTTTTTCAACAGGTTATCAGGATTTGTGAAACGTTCATCACTGATTGGATCAGCTACACGAATCCCCCATATCGTGTGATTAGGAGATGTATAAGTAACTGTTAAATCCTCTTTGCCTGTAGCCGTTACTTTGGTGCGAAGATGTGTCGTATCAATCTTTCGACTAAGAGTCTTGATGTTATAGCCATATCGGTACTGTGCTCCGTTATCAGGACCAAGCGACTTACTGAAATGTACTCGCTTATTTGGTAGAATCTCAAACTCGCAGTCAAAAGCATTACATATTTGGTTAACGCATTGGATAATGTTCTTTGAACCAAACTTATCGATTGTTGCTGTTTCAGTAAAATCACATGTTACAGTCCATCCAGTACTAGCAAACAGGTAGTTAACAAACTCTTGACTTGAGTGAGTACCGCCATAAGTCTTGTCTTTAAACTGATAAGCTAAATCAAAGAATGTCGAGATAGCAAGGATTGTTTTACGCCCTGGTTTATCGTCGATGATCTGTTTTACACGAAAATCGTAGTTTGCTGCAGTGACAATTGTTTCTTCTTGAAGAAGGTTAAATCCAGACTCGTTATTTGTTTTATTGACTGTAAATTCAAGTGTTGTATTGCCTAACGTATCCTGTTCAAACAAAGGTGCAGACGTTGTAAAAAATGGCTCTGTGCGTGTACCAGCGTAGTTTGTAACGATTAGCATACCTTATCACCAACTAACTTAATTTTCGGTGCTTTAATTTTAATGCAATGACCGTAATCAATAACTTTTGTTTTACCAAGCTTAGTAGTAATTTTCATTTGATCACATCCTTTCAAGCAAAAGAAAAAAGCATCCTCAAAAAGAGGACACTTCATTAAATATTTGATAGTAAAATTTTTTCTTACTGAACAATATGGAACTATCCTTCATCATCAATATTATATTCTTCATTAGTTAATTCTTTATATTGTTCTGGTGAAATTGCGCTTAATTGAACATATCTTCGTAATTGGTCTTTCCTACACCAATTTTTCTCATATCTTTCTTTCAACGACTCGAATATTGTCATTACTATTTCGCTCCTTCTATTAGTAGCATTCTCAATTCTAAGTCTGTGATTTGTTGACCTTGTTCCATCGATTCAATTTCTCGCTCAGTCATTTGTTGACCTAAAATTTCAGTGTCTGTAGGTTTTATGAATTGACTTTTTATATCAATTAACCCATTAGGCAAAATATCTCCACGGTTGTAGATGTTCTCTTGGTTGTCTACTAAATATTTTTCTTGACCATCTAAATTAATAAACAGTGTGTCAACAACAATGACACCTATTTTATCTTCGTTCCAACCTTCAACATTTCCACCCATAAAATCTATCCTAGATGGCTTTAAGCTAGTTACATTGCCATAAAAATCATGAATTTTATTAGTTTCCTTAAAGTATAAAATAGCTACTGTCATTTACCTACCTCCGTTTATAGTACTTGACTACCGCTTGTTAATGACTGTGGCGTAGTTCCTGTAAGAGTTGTATTGGAAGACTTTCTAAATGTTGAAAAATAACCTTCTAAGCCTATTGCGTTACCTGAACCAGAGACATTTTGAAGCATTACACTTGAGCATTTAGAAGCATATATAGCCGAACCTTTAGCATTTGCTATAACAACACTATTGAACTCAACCAATGTACTTCCATATATAGACACTTTATTAGAATCTGTTGCTTTAGTTATGTCAACATTCAAGAATGTTACATAGTGACAGTTCTGGACGGTTATTCCGTTTTTTATTATTTGTAATCTACTTGAAGCGCTTCTTCCTTGTACAGTAACAGCACTAAAACAGTCCACCACAGTTATACTACCGACACTATCGTCCGTCTCGAATGATAATGTTAAATTTTTCCCTGAAAATCCGTTTATATTTACGTAGTCTCCGTGATAACTACCTGTATTATTTATTGTAATACTTGTATTGAAAGGTAGTGATTTACCTAATGCGCGTAAAGTAAAATCTAAAGTCTTTAGTGGCTGTTGCGCAGAGCCGTCTCTAGACAAATCATCAATTCCGTTTATAGTATCAACACGTACAGAAGAAGCTAAAGCATTACCTTGGAATATATGATATCCGTCTACAGTTGACCATCTAGTCCATTTATTAAAATATGAATCATTGTATAGTCTTGTTAATTTCAACTCAATGCCTAATGAAGCATAACTAAGCTCTTGTTTTTTGAAAAAAGCTCCATCTCCATTTTTAACTGCACTTACTGTAATAAGACCTATTTCTTTCTTAGATATAGTACTGATATCAACAACATCAGGAGGTAGACCTGTACATTTTTCCCACACGAATGTATATGTTCCGTTGTCAGAAAGTGTATCTAAGTTACCTTCGAAGTACTCAGATTTTCCTCCTCCAGTCTCGACAATTTCCCACTGATCTTTGTTGTCTTTTACCGCTAGTTTACCATTGAAATAACGGATTCCATGCGCACCATTTTCGGATAACACCTTTTGTGCCAAATGTTCAGTAACTTCATTTTTTAAATCGCCAACTTCTTGATTGATTTCTGTTAAATCTGCTGGCGGTCCTTGTTCACCTTGTGGCCCCTCTGGCCCTTGTGGTCCTTCAGGTCCCTGAATCTTTCCGACGTTCTCCCAACCAGAGCCATTCCATACATATAGATAGCCATTAATTAGATAAGCATCTCCTAAATGACCATCAGATGGAAGATCACCTTCGCTTGGCAGACTACCGATGATAGTTACTCCTGTACCATCTGATCCCCTTTCACCCTTGTCGCCCTTATCACCTTTAGCTCCTCTTTCAGCTAAAAGTGACCAATAAACATTGCTCTGAGTAGGTAATGTCGGAGGTGTCTTACCAACACTATCTTGTAAAGCAATAAATGAGGAACCATTAAAAACAACCATGTTGTTTTTAAAATACTGAGTTGTGTTTGACCAAACACCTTGATGCTTCATATTGTTAATGAGCGATTGCATTGTATTAATAGCTGTTTGAGCTTGTGTTGTTGCATCCAAGGCACCTTGTCTAGCTGCATTGGCTTCAGTTGTGGCTGTATTTGCTTTTATAATAGCTTCATTTAACTGTTCTAAAGTTTGTGTGACTGTATTTAGAGCTGTTTCCAATGCTTTGTCATTTGCATCAATAGCCTCTTGTACAGCTACGTTTGCGTTGTCTATAGCGTCATTTAATCGCTGTATCAACTCATCAACTTCCGCACCACCAGCTAACACTTTGATTTGCTGTTGAAGATATGAATACCCTGACATAATCCGTTGCCAGTTCTCATTGATCTTTAACCTTTCGACATTGCTAATCGGGTTTTCTGTATTATGCAATTCTAATGCCAATTCCCTCACTCCCTTTCTATTTGTACAGGAATCTAAAATCAAATTCGATAGATTGAATGTTACCGCCTGTTACAGTAAAAATATTGTTTCCTGGAGCAAGCGTTAATAGCTTTTTATTTGTATTCAAAATGGCATTCACCCCGTTTTTATAAGAGTGAATGCCATTCAAAATTAAAGTATCTGAAGTTGATAAAGTACCATTAAACCTAAACACTTCGCCTGTAGTTACATTTTTTATTTCTAAGTAACTAGAGGTTGTTGCCTTAATGGTTATTTTCAGTTCGCTTTCACGTGGATCAACCTTTACATTTCCAAAATTCTTTAATGTGAAACTGTTGGACGTAAATCTGTACTGTAAGTCATCATCCCATGTTAAGCCTTGATTCCATTCCCACTTATTAATGTCCCAAAGCTTTAACTCTTTAAGAGTTGCTGCGCTTTCACCGTATGGAAGCAGATAAGTCTCAAGTTCGACTGTAAATTTCCCTGTGAGCCCTTTCTGTTCAACCTCAGACATATCACTATTGATAACGAAGTATCGTTTGCCATGTAAAAAAGCAACCTCACTAGGCATAAAATCGAGTTCTCTACCCCATTCCTTACCTGGTAGTTCAAACTCATACATAGTGGATTGCTTTGTTGGTATGGCTTTATATAAATAATACGGTTCTAGGTCAGTAAACAAATCAAACGCTCTATGTTCGAGTGTTTCAAAATCTGAATGGTCTTTTGCAATAAACATGAGGTGTAGCTGTATTCTGCGAGTACCATGTTTGATTAGTTCGTTGATAGCTCCGGCCCGTCTTTCGACATCAGCTACATCACGTTTAATATCGATAGGAGAAACTTTAATGTCCTGCGTAATAAAACGCTCAATAGACAAAATAATTTCCTCTCCATTTACTTTTACTAATTTGGCATCCATTCAATTTCACCCTCTCATAGAACGTTTTAAATCTGTTTTTCTTGCAGTGTTTTCATCTACATAGTTTGTTAACAGGCGACCATCAAGCTCCAATGATAAATCTTTATCAGCAATGATTTTAAGTAGTTGAACCACTTTATCAAACATCGATAAATCAAGTACGGACTCATTTGTAATACTTGTGTCGTGTGCGCTACTAATAGCGCTTCTTACAGACAATCCATCAGTTAAGATATCTAAATCAGCTTTAGCTGCATCAGCTAAACTTGCAGCTGCTTGTGCTACTTTTGCACGCATACTTGCAATACCATTTGTAAGGCCCTTACCAAAGAACACACCAAGCTTATCTGCAACTCGCGATGGTGAGTGAATATCCAATGTTTTACGAATCGTTTTTTCAATTTCGCTAGACATAGCTTTTACTTCTGACAACATTGCAGGGACTTCAGATTTCATACCATTGCGTAAGCCTTGGATAACATTTGTACCAATTTGATACATAGAAGAAGTCATGGCATTAAACTCACCTGTCGTGCCTGTTTTAATAGCCTTGATTTGTTTCAACCATTCATCTTTATAAGATTCCAGTTGTTTCTTGGTATCGGTCTTAAGAGCATCAATCTGTTTATTGGTATCCTCTCTTAAATCCACTAACTCTGCCTGAGCTTGGCTTCTTGCAAGGGCTGTTTTCGTTTTCCAGATGTCATTGTAGTAATTTAATTCCGTAGCTGTCATACTGTTTAACGCTTCTATTTCAGCGTACGCACTTGGTCCCATTGCTTGTAATTCAGCAAGTAACCCTTTATCGATACCTTTACTAGCAAGCTCCTGAATATTTCTCGACCAACTAGCCATTACACTTACTTGATCTTGTAAGTTTTTAATAAGTTGCTGACTAGTAATTTCAGCTTTATCACCAATCTCGTCAAAAAGATTTTTCCATGAGTAGATATCTTTTGTCCGATTAGCTACAGCATCTGCATAAGCTTTTTCAAGCTCTTGAATACCATCAAGCTCTTTTTGCTGAGCATCTTTAATTTTCGAGATGTACTCATCATTAAGTGACGTTAACTTTTCATGAATGGCCTGTTTAGTTTCAGCGATTTTATCTTCATAGTAGATACGCTCTTCGCTACCTGCTTTGTATTGTTGTAGGTATTTTTGATAAGCTGCAAGTTCTTGAGTAAGAGACATTTGATTATATTTCTTCTTACGGTCAATATAATCTTTTTCCTTATCAAACTTCTCTTGTGTAAGCTCAGCCATGGCTTTGTTGTAGTTGATTTGAGCTTCAATGCGTTCGTCTGTGCCTTCTTTGAACGCTGTAGCAGCATATCTCCAATACTCAGCTTGTTGTTTCGTAGACCATTTTTCTAAACCGATTTGCTTGTCAGCGAAGTCTTTCAACGCATCGAATGTTTCTTTTTGCGATTTTACTTTGATTTTATCAATTGCTTGAGCTTCTGCTTTAGCAAGTTTTTCTCGATTAGCTTTAGCATCCTCTTGAATCTTAGTTATCTGACGCTCTTGTGCAGCAGTTAACTTTTTGTTTTTATCTGCAGCTTTAGCCTTTATTTCTTTGATTTTGGCATCTGCTTTTTTCGTAGCTTCAGCACGTTTGGCTTCGTAATCCTTCTGGATAGCTAGGATTTCTTTGCTGTTATCTTTTGCTGCATTACTAACAATTCTTTGAGTTTGTTGCATCATATCTTTAGTGATTGATAGATTCTGAGTGAAATCAGGAATAGCACTTCTAACCATCATGTTTGTAGCTTTTTGTACAACATTTGTCGTACTTTCAATACCTTTAGCTACACCAATTGGAATCCACTTAGCGATGGCAATCATTACGCGTGATGGTGAATGGATACCTAAAGCTGACTTAACCCAAGAAGGAATCTTGTCAGTTAAACTACTTAATGCCGACGCAACAGCACCGAATGAATCCGTGATACCTTTGATTAAACCATTTATGATGTCCTTACCTATACTTAATAGGTTAATCCCTTCCAAAAATGATTTCGCAGCATTCCACCCATTCTCGATTGCTGAGCGAACACCATCCATTAAGTTTTCAACTGTACTTTTTATGTTCTCCCAGACTTTAGTAATGGTTGTCTTAATACCATTTACAATCTCTGATACAACATTTTTTATTCCATTCCAAATCGATGATACAACACTCTTGATGCCGTTTAACACACTCGAAATTACACTTTTGATTGCGTTCCATACTGACGAGACGGTACTCTTGGTGCTATTTAAAACCGAAGAAATAACGCTCTTTATACCATTCCAAATTGTAGTAACAACAGATTTTATAGCATTTAGAACTGTCGTAATAACCGATTTGATTGCATTCCAAACTGTTGAAATTGTTGACTTTATAGAATTTGAAACGCTTTGAATCGTTGATTTTATCCCGTTAAAAATTGTTGTTACAACTGTCTTTATCGCATTTAGTGTATTAGTGAAAATACCTTTAATTACATTCCAAACAGTTTGTAAAAGTGTTTTAGCAGTACTACCAAATGCCTTTAACGGACCAAGCAACTTTCCTACAAAGTAAAGGTTAATTACACCCCAAACAGCTTGTACTGCACCACTTAATATTTGCTTAACACCATCCCAAACGCCTTGCCAATCTCCTTGGAATAAAGATGAAAATGTTTTGATGATGCCGAGAATAATATCAATTGCACCTTGAATAACGTTTTTAATAGCTTCCCAAGTTGAAACAATTAACGCCTTAACAACCGGCCATATAAATTGCATGATAGAACCAATTGCTGACATTACTGTTGTAACAACTGTACCGATAGCATTCCAAACAGTTGATGCTGTAGCCATAATGCTTGCTTGGTTTTCATTCCAGAATGCTGTAATTTGCGTCCAGACTGACGTAATTAAGTCACTTACAACAGTTACTGCTGTAGAAATTGCGATTTTAATCGCTTCCCATACAGCTTGTACTTGAGCTCTGAAAGTTTCGTTTGTTTGATACAATCCTGCAAACACAGCAATCAATCCTGCTATAGCTGCAGCAACTAATGCAACAGGGGCAGTAATGAATCCAAATGCTCCGCCCACCGACTCTAACATCGGTGTAATTTTAGCAAGAGTGCCACCAAAATCCGAAATTAAAGATTTAACACCTTTGAAAGATTTCCCCCATATACCAACAACTTTTCCGACACCTTTAAATAAAGTACCGAAGGCAATAATGTTAGGTACGATTGCAAGTAAAGCTCCACCAAACGAAATCAAACCAGCGATAATAATACCAATAGTTCGATCGCCTTCCATCATTGAATTAACAAATTCTAATACCTTATTCGCTACATCAATAATCTTTGCACCAAGGGGAGCCATTCCGATACCAAGGTTAACTAAAAACTCTGTTAGATTTCCGATTAATCTTAAAACACTAGGCGCTGTTTGATGTACATAATCAAGAAACTGTTGGAAACCTTGATTTTGACTTAAAGTCGCTGACCATTCTTTAAATCTAGCCATCATCGAAACTAGACCATCCATCATGTCTGATGAAGATCCTGCAAATGCACTAAAGAAATAAATAACTCCAGCTGTTGCATCTCTGAAAATAGCTCGAACTTTTGGCATATTAGTATTAACATAATCCACGAAAGCTTGGAACTTCGCACTACCACTTAATCCATTTGCCCACTCTGCAAATCTAGCTGTCATTTCCTCAAAGCCTTTTGCAGTACTTGCACTTAATGGAGCAAATGCAGTTAACATGGACAACAAACCTTTAAATACATTTCCAAAGGCACGTCCAAACGTCTCAAGCATTGGAGCTCCAGTTGTATTTAGATATTCTAAAAACTTTTGAACTGGAGGTGTACCTATAGCTGTATTAAGCTGCGTCATCAAGTTAGCAACTGCTTTTGCAGATGAAATAAATAGAGGTTGCAAGGCTTTTAATAAAGTGTTAGAAGCCTTCATAGCCTCACGAAATGCAATCAACACCGGTTTTTCGGTTTCTTTTACAAGTGAACGATATGTTGCTTTTACACTTTCAAAGGCATTCCATGCTTCCTTTTGTAAAGCTGTAAAAGGTTTGCCTGTTTCAGTAAATAAATCTTTTAAGGTTGGAATAGCAACAGCTGCAAAAGCACCAACTGCTGCACCAGCACTCACAAATGCTCCAGCTAATGCAAATGTAGAGCCAGCGACAACACCAATCATTGGACCTAAATTCGCAATAGCTACAGCGACATTAGCTAATAACGGTGATATTGCTGGGAACACAGTCATCATTGTACCCATTACAGTGTGTTGCATTAACTCACCGAAGGCACGAATATTTACTGCAATCCGTTGAATTTTTCTTTGAAAGTCCTCAATACGAGCTTCAATTTTTATCACAACTTTATCTCGTGATAGAGCGAGCATTTTCGCTTTTACTTCAGCAGTTTTACGTTTGAACTGTGCAACATCAGCACCGATGTCAACTCGTACATCATTAGCCGATTTTTTAATTGTGCTCTGTACTTGTTTCATCTTTGCCATGAACTCAGTGATTCGAGCACCAATTTTAGCCGTAAAGTTACCATTCATTTATGCTCACCTCATTCCATAGTTAAATTTCGAGCCCAAACTTTCATATCTGCTTGTGCTTTTTTGTAAAGTGTTGTGTCCATCTCCTTCGATTCTTTCCAGTCCTTATCACCTTCAAGAATACGTTTGCGAGCTTTTTCAGCATCGAATAGATCGGTAATCTTGAGTCGTTTTGCATTCTCTGCTTTACGGTTATACATAGCTTGAATAGCAAGGTTTTCGTAATCACTCACCATTCGCATTTGTGCACCTTTTAAGAGTGCTTTGTACTCATTTGGAGTCCATGACATGATTAACTCAACATCACAAACTCCCAAGTATTCAGCAGCGTTTGATGTGACATCTAGCCACTCTAATCCTTCTACTCGGTTTCTGTCTCCGACTCCAACTCTGCTTTCGTGTCGAGTAACATTTGTACTGCTTTCGCATTCTCTGCTTGTTCTTGCTCTGTACCCATTTCTTTGAACATGTCTAAGTTCTTCCAGAACGTCTTCGCATCTTTTTTGAAAAAACCTGAAGCGTTAATCTCCTGAAATGCTTCTTTAAATAGCTTTTCTGTATCCCCGTCTTCTTCGATACGCTCTTCTAAAGCAGCCTCAATTTGTGCCATTGAAGGACGTTTTTTTAGATGAGCTAAACCACAGTCCCAAAATGCTTTTAATGCATCTAAGTTAAATTGCAATAAACCCTGATAGATTGAGATAAAACCGCCAGTTTCGTTGCCCTCTCTATCTGTTTCGTTATAGTTTTTATCTGCAAGATTCTTGAAAGCGAATCCGTATTTTGCGTCGTGTTGATCTTTGCCAATTGTTAATGTAGCCATATTTTAATAGCCCTCCTAGTAATTTAAATTCAATAGAAAAAAGCACCCATAAAGAGTGCTTTGATTATGAAGTTGTAACAGTTACTGAAACTGTCGCTGTTTTACCACCACTTGCAGACGTAACAGTTATTGTAGCTGAACCCTCAGCAACACCTGTGATAAGCCCTGTAGATGTGACAGTAGCAATTGAATTGTCGCTTGAAGTAAAGGTAACATTTTTATTAGCTGCATCTGCAGGAAGTACTGTAACTGTTAACTGACGTGTACTACCTACTACAACTGATGTAGTTTGTGGTGATACTGATACGTTTGTAACAGCAACCCCAGATGTTTGGTCCTTACCAAATTCACCTGTTTTTTCACCAGGAGCTTCAAATCCGTAAGTAGCAAATTCGATTACTGAATCAGGCAACTTAGGTAACTGCCCTTCTTTAGATTCACCAATTACTTGTAGAGTCCCCGAAATCTCTTGGAAGTTATCTCCCGGATTAGATTTCTCTACAGACTCAACCAGTGTGTAAGCAAAGATTGCATCGTGCACTTCTTCATCAGCTTCATTTTTCACTGTATTCAAGTCGACTTCCCAAACTTTCAGCTGCACTTTTTTACGAATCGCATCTAAGATTGCTTTTTGACCTGGATCGTTTTTATCACCAAACATCGTTACTTCAAACGATTCACTTGATTGACCATAGGCTACGATACGCCCAAATTTCGTTTGTTCATCTACTAGCTCATTCTCCATTGAGTGGCTATTCTCAGTTAAGTGGCCAATAAGAAAGCCATCTTCACCTAATGCATTTGTAGCAAGCTGTACAAGTAAGACTGTATCTTTACCGTTTTGCATATTTGTTTTCCCTCCTAAAATAAAAACAGCCCAAAAGGACTGTTAGATGTTTTGTACTTTGTATTGAATTGTTAAAATGCCATGCTTTACACTTGGGCTATTATCGTCTATCACGCGAGATTCACGTCTTGTGATACTTAATACCTTTACTCCTGGTATCAAGTAATTACGAGCCATTAGAGTGCTCTGGCAAGCCGATAACATCTCATATACCTTACGTTTACCACTGTAATCATCGTTATCCTTCCACCAAGCATGGATTGTAAATGTGATTGTTTCGATATTGCTTGTTTTGGTGTCAAACGGTGATGAATACGGCTTTGAGATTGTTACGTAAGGATATGGCGTGTTTTCATCAACAGCATCATATATACCTAGATCTTCATCATCTTTACGAGTGATGGTTGTTAAGGCCTCACAAGCTGTTAACTTCTGAAAAATCACTTTCTGTAAATCAAAGTAAGGCAAGGCATAATAATTTGTCATAAGCCTAATCGCCTCATTTCTTTCATGAAATAATCTCGACCTGTATCTACAGCAGGACCCCAGAAAGGTTGTGCCTTCATACCTTCAGTAGTAACATAACGACCTAGCTTTGTACTGTAGTAAGTCCATGGTGTTTTACGACCATTTCCTTTCTCCGCATAAATCCCGGTACCGTATTCAACGTATATAGCATAGTGAGCTCCTACTGTAACAACAGCGTTATATTTTCCTATCATTTTCATTTCGATAGAATCTCGTAAACTACCGTCATCAACTGGTGCAAGTGCTTTCGCTTCAGTTTGAATAAGTCTAGCTGTCTCGTAAACTACGTCCGAAACATCATCAAGCAAACCATTTTCAAATTGTTTAGCTGCTTTTAACAGTTGGCGTCCACTAAATGTAATTTTAGCCATTATTCCGTCACCAACTTTAAGGCAACGCGCATAATTTCATGTTGCCCACCTTGATCTTCTGGACGTCCAGCGAAGGCATATATCTCACCTTCATAGCGCAGTCGCATACTAGATGTAAGGTCTGTTCGATATTCGTAGTACATGTAGCGCTCTAACGGATTATCCAATTGCTGTGCGTAATAACGATCCTTGCTCGTTGGTGTGTCTACGAAACATTCTATAGTATCAATAGGAAACCACTTAGTTTCAAACCCTCCGGCACCATCAGATGCCTTACGTTTCTGGACTACTTCAACTTCATGCGGAAATTCATCAACCATACTACCACCTCAATTTCCGATAAGGCTTTAATGGCTTATAAACGGTTGCTGGTATCTCATCTGAGTAAGAATAAGCAACAGTACCCATCGAACGACTTACAAGCCCTATTTTTAATTCGAAGTACTGACATGCCTTTGCGATAAACAGCTTCATAGCACTTTGCTTTTGCCTTTCAGCGTCTTCTGACATGTCAAATATGTTATTGGTCCATGTACAGCCAACGTCGTATAAAACAGGCACTAACGCTGTGTAATGGTCCACACGTTTTGTTGTAGCTTTATCGCCATTTAGAACAATGATTCCGTTGATTTCATCACTTGTCGGTTTCCACACGTTTTACACCTTCCTTTTTTACAGGTTGTTTACGTGTAGGTGTTGCTTTAGGCTTTTCTTTTTCAGGTGTTGGTTGTTCACGATTGTGATAGCGTCGCAATAACATAATCAAGCACCTCCTTATGCACCTGTGAATTTAACGACACCTGCATCATTTTTCAGATTTACAACATAGTGTGAGTTAGCAGCAACTACTACTGTACGCGCCAAAATATCTCCATCACGATTAATTGCAACATCTTTTTTCATCACAATTTCCATTGCCGATGACTGATCTTCTGATTGCTCTGGTTCTTGTGTTGCGTAAACTTGTAAATAACCTTTGCCTTCCGCAACGCGGCGAGAACGTTCAATTGCTTTAACTCCAACTAGTTCCGCAACTTGCCCTGTTGTAATTGCACGTTCTTGCGTAGTTCCTCCAGCAGTTAATAATGAGCCTACTAATTTTGTGTAGTCTTTAGGATTAATAAATAACACTAAATTCAAATCTGATTCAGAGTTGAACAACGCAATCCCTTCTAAAATTTTTGCAACTGTAGTAGGAGATCCAGCAACTGTTTGCTTCGCTGTTTCTAGTGCAACAATATATTCTGTATCTACTTTATCAGCCATTGCTAAAGCTAATTGACGCTCCGCCTCACCTACAGTGCCACCTACGTTTGTAATGATTGCTGTTTCTGTAACTTCAATCGCCTTACCTGTTTCCTTTACAGTCACTTGTGTAGTTGTCATAGACATTTTAGATGTATCCATTGGTACACCTTCTTGTAAATCATCAGCAGGTCCTACATAACCATACTTAGGCCGAGTAATCGTACTACCCGGAACACCTACTAATGTGCGATCAATATCAGCGTAATTACGGAATTTGAGCGCATTTTCTAATTTACCTGAAACAGCTAATGCCATTACTTCAGGATCCACTAAATCAGCAGCCTTCGTTTGTGCGAAATATTGGATATTTAATTCTAATAACAATTTAAATTTCTCCATGTTGTATTCTCCTTTTTTACTGTAGTTCGCTTAATAGCGATGGGTTATCTTGCATGAGTTTTAATCGTTCCTCGTATGGTTTCTTCGCAAAGTCAGCACGAGTTAACGTTTGCGGTTTTGGCGGTGTCCCCGCTGGCGGTGTCTTACCTTTCAGACCATCAGCAACAAATAAAAACGACTTTGATTCTTTTAAAGTCGTTAGTTGGTCATCAAGGCCAGCCTTTACATTACCTTGTTCATCTAATTCAATTTTGGTTTGGTCTAGTTGACTTAGAACAATATCAACATCATGCACCTTACCAGTTAAACCAAGTTTCATAGCGCTGACTAAACGCGTTTTAGCGAGGTCTGCATCATATTGTTCTTTAGCTGTTTGGTTAGCTTGTTGCAGATTAGTAATTTCATTTTGCAAACTTTCATGACCTGCGGCTTTCGGAATTAAATCAGCAATTTGATTATCACGTTCTCCGATTGTTTCGTTAGCTACTCTTAGTTCCTCGATTTTTTCATTAAGACGTGATTTTGGAATCATCTGACCATAACCTTCAATTACTTTATCTGCTTGTTCTTCACTTAAACCTAATGCAATTAAATCTTCTTTTTTCATGTCTAGCTCCTCCTATTTCGTGTTTTACGTGCAACGGCACGGATAGGGTTAGAAACTTGTTCTTTAACGTCTACAAGCTCGAAAAAGACGAAAAAAGGCATAATAAAAAGCCGTATTACTACGACTTTCATTCACCACTAAATTGTTTTCTCCACTCTTCATAACTCATGAACGGCACAGTAACACTTGGCGGTTTAACCTGTTTGTACGCTTTGTTAAAGGCTTGCTTGTAAGTTAGCCCTAAGTCAGACATGTAAGCATCAATCCGAGCAGCTAATTGCTTTTGGTACGTATCGTCCATATAGTCTCGACCTCTTCGATATTCAGGCAACTTGCCATTGACCATATAAATCGTATGACACCGACACTGTATATCCATCGATGCAACGCCCCACAACCTCGGAGCTTTTGATTTCCACTTGCCATAACGGAAGTATCCATCTTCATCGGCTTTCTGACCGTCTAGCTTTCTATGAGACTTGCGAACCCTAGTATCAAGTGATGACATCCATACCTTAGTTAGCCTTGCTGTTTCACTTGCCTGTTCTTCTACAGCTAAATCAGCTTGTGACCTTACTCGACCACCCTCTGTACGAGCAACAAGGATAGCTTTCTTCCTTGTCCATCCCATAGCGTTCTCAATCCTTATAGCCATGTCAGTGTAGCTTTCACCAGCTTGTAAGCTTTGTGCTATCTCGATATTCAAACGCCTAATAATATCGTTCCGATGTACCTCAAATACTTTCGGTAATGTTAGAAACTCAACAGGATTCGTTAACGCTTCCTGAATCACTTCGAGTGATGGTATTTTAAAGCCCATTTCCTCACCTGTAGACTGTTGTAAGAGGTAAGCCGTCATTAAGTACTTCTCGATGTAAAGACGTTCCTCTGATGCTTGTATGAGCTTGATAATCTCTTTGTAATCGGCATTGAGCTGTTGTGCTATCAACTTCATTTCTTGATTGAAGCGATTGTACTTATTAACATCAGTCCAAGTAGCTTGACCGTTCTTACCAAACTTACGATGCATCTCAAACATTTGAGCGATAATAGATTTCAAACGCTTGTTAAAGACTTTCTCAATGTCCTTCTGAGCCTTTGTTTCCATCTCATCTAAGATATTATCAATCTCTTGTTGATTCATGTCTCATCAACTTCTTCTGGATCGTTATTTTTCTTAGGATCAGTCCCATCTTCGTCCAATGGCTCTAAATCTTTACCGTACAACTTAGCATCACTTTCTAATCTTTTAAGCTCCTGTGCTACATCTTTCACCCAAGGATGGTTTTCAAGAATCGTTGTTTGCGAGATCATTCCCATTGATTTTTGTGCCATGTCTATAATTTCTGATTCGTTAGTAAGGAGCAATTTGTTGAATGTGAACGTTACATCTCGATAATCAAATTCACCTTTGTTAGCTTGGTTGCAAAACTCCCCAACAAACCACATGAACTCACGTAATGCTAAAGTAAACTTACGCTCCAAGATGCTTGCTTTCATGTCTAATAACGAATACAAATTATCCAGCGCAACACCACTTGGAGCATTACCAATAATGTCTGGGGATGGATTTACGCCCTGCCCAAACATAAAGATATTCTCCTTTAAGATGTTGCTTTGAGTTTTATAAGCTTCTACAGGCACATCTATTGTGATAGGTTTTACATCATGACCTTCACCAGCCTCTAGGTTTATAGCTTTGTAGCGTCTTAGGTTTGTAACAAATTCACTTAAGCTTTCACCTTCATAGCCGATTAGAGCCAGAATGACTGACTGCATATCATTTAATGTGTTTTGAGCATCACTAACAAGCTCATCATAGGAATCTATTTCTGACTTATAGAAATGTAAATCGCTCAGTCGTTCCTCGTTATTCGCAAACTCAATAAACGGAACCATTCCCCATGACTTACCTTCTAATTCTTCAGTATCTGTAAAATGTGGTCCAGGATTAACCTCTACTTTAGCATCCAAGTGTACTTGGCCATCAATCATTTCGTAGTAGGTAACAGTTTCATCTGTCCATAATTCCAAATTGATGATGTTTTCCTCTAGTTGATAAAACCTTATGGCAGCAATCAATTGTTTTCGTCTGCTGTAGTCATAAATAGGTATAAGGTTCTCAGCGGGAATAACCATGTAATCAAAAGCCCCATCTTCATTCACAAAAGGATGAAGCCACTCTAAACCTTTGTTAGAAGCTCCTTTTATTAGTTCTGTAATGGTATCTTCCCAACGCTCGCCAATGGTTTCAGTTAATAATTCTAATTGGCTATGGTTATCTGAGCGACTACCAAATACCATTGGTTCACCTACGAGATAAGCAGTCTTTTGATCTACTAAAATCTTGTGAAATCCAGAGGCAATCTTTTTGTTAGTTGCATCGTTATCAACTGTTTTCACATCATCTACATACTTGAATATTTGTCTTTCAGTAATTTTAGAATCACCTTTGTAATAGCGTACCCCTTCAACCATCTTAGAAGTATCAAATGCATCATAAAGATCTTTAATTTCCTTTGTAGTCTTAGGAGCGTTATTGTTGATGTGCTCGTTTAATTCCTCTGTGTGCGTCTTATCAAACATTGTTTCACCTTCTTCTATTTCAAGATTCTCATGCCTTTTTTGTTTTTCATATCATCTTCAAATGCATAACGCGTTGCATCAATCGTGTGGTTATCTTTATCTTCTAAGCGAGGTATTGGATTGCCATCTTTGTCCGTTTGATAGTCGATATTTTCAAATTCTCTCGCAATGTTCGGCGTACGCAATGGGTCAATATAAATGGCGTCTAAATCATCTAACCATTCCTCACCATATTCAACGCTGTCCGGCCCTTTCTTTACGGCATAGAGCTTTTTAATATCTAACTCATTTTTTAACTCTGCATTGGATTTCGGCTCAGCACTTTCTGCTGCAATACGGTCATTTTCATAACCCTTGGCATGTAATTTTTTCGATAACTCACGATTACTTATCTTCACTCCGTATACTTCATCAACGGCGTAGATGGAATTTTTCTTTTTATCATAATGCCAACGTACAAATGCTAATGGATCCGTAGCATAACCGTAGTCGATACCGTTTCGGATGTTATCGAACGAAGCAACCATTTCATCAGTAATAGAACCTTTTTCAATTTGTAAGTTATCGAACGGTACAACACCACTGCCTATCGCTTCACCAAGGTATTCCCAACGATAACGTAATTCATTACGCTGTTTAGCAGCCTCAGCTTCCTCGATAAACTGTTTTGAGATAAATGGGTTATCAAGGTAAGTGGACTTATGAACAAACGCGTTATCAGGCTGAAATGAGCTCTCATACTTCTTATTCACCCAAGACTGTTTACGTTTCGGTGGGTTGTATGTGTAAAAGAACTTATAAAAAAGACCATCGCCAAGCTCACCACGTAGTAATGAGTTGGTAATGGTCGTTACTTCTTCTTCACTCTTAAACTCTGCTAATTCCTCTAGCCATGCCAGCGCAAATGGAAAGTTAGCACTCTTTAATGATTTGATACGCGTAGGATCTTGAGCACCACGGAAAATCATGTAGTTGCATCTCGGAATATAAGTTATCCGCATTGGCGACTTATTGATTTTGAACAGGTGTGATACTCCTTGTTCGTTAATAGCCCACTTCATTTGCTCGAATATGGATGTTTCAATTGTATTGTCTACTTTACGTATCCCTACAGCGTTAACAGCGTATCTCATAAGTAATTGTACAATGATATGCGCTACGTCAGATGATTTACCTGAACCACGTCCACCCTTGCAAACAACGTTTAATATATCTGGATTAATCGATGCTCTCCACACTGAATGAAATGCTGACGGTATTAACTCTGATAGCTTTTTAACTGCCATCGCTTTCACCACCTATGTCATCAATAAATTGAACAGCACCTGTAACTTCTGTTTCGACTTTATCGGTCCACAGTTTATAACGTTTACCAAGTAGTTCTGCAGCTCTAATTTTTTCGGTTACAGTGGGTTCAACTTGGTCAACTGATTGTTCACCCATACCCAGACCAACTAATGCAGTACCTCTTTTCTCGCCTCGTAAGATAGCAGTAAGTGTTTCTAATACTTCTTCTTGGCTTGCTATTCGTTTTGATTGTATGTCTTTCATACGATTTTCTATATAAGAGGCAATGTTAGTATTTTTTAGTAATTTGTCTGTATTAGTTGCTGCGTATTTTTTGCTATATCCAGCTTCAATAGCTGCTTGAGTTGCATTCCCTAACTCAATATACAAGTCTGCGAATGCTTGTTGTTTAAGATTTAATTTACGTTCAATCAATGGCATCACCCCATTATGTTAATCACTATATATATTTCACTCTCAAAAGTAAGTACCGTTGCCCTAGCAGTCACAGGGGAGGAATCTGCTCGATACTCACTTTTCAAGGCAAAATAAAAACATCCCGAAGGATGTTTTAGTATAACTCTTTTATTTCCAATGAGATGCTTTTTGCTTTGCGGTTAAGTTCACCTTCATGATTTTCTTTAATTACTTCAAAAGCATCAGCAAAAGAATATTGACTAATTTCTTTTTCAACTACAGAGCCATCACCATAAGTTATAGTTGCTTTGTATAAAGACCCAGCCATTTTTTCATCATCTTGTAACTCATTGATATAACCTTTTTTCATGAATATCACCTCCCACCTAATAATAAATCAGAAGATGAAAAATATGTAATAACTTTTTGCTCTCAAAACCACACCAAACTCTGCCCTCTCAACTCATAGCGTTTTGGCTGTTTGATGCAGTTTTCAAAGCAAAAGAAAAAGCCTCCATCCTAAGATGAAAGCTTTGCTATTGAGGTAATTGTCGAGTTAGCTCACTTGTGAAACCGTGGTAGAGCTGCACCACGTTATATCGTAAAGCAAATTGTGTTTTGTTTATAGTGCATTTCCGTGCACTTGTAGCTCAGTAAGTTTGTTTTAGTAAGTTTGACTGAATTATGGAAAGTGGACGTAGTTCACATAAAAACCACTCCTTCAGCAATTTTTAGCCTTTTATATTAATTAAGATACCTAATCTCTTAAAAAATACGGGCCGGCCGTGTTTGTCTTGCCTCGAACAAGTTTATGAGGCGCTGGTCGGTCGTCGGTCTGTCTTTCCCTAATAATTAGTATTTTAGAAATACCAAGGGAAGAAACAATTACCTGTCCGACCTCCCCTCCATTTTACACTGCTAATTTTTCGTAGGTCAAAATAGTACTTATTTGGCTATTTTGGCTAATTTGGCTAAAGATGATTTGCTTCTTCAATCTCACATAATCCTTTGATGCTGATAGGTGTTCTGCAATTTGTCGGTACGTCATCCCATCTAGTAAGCAATCATAAATCGTTGTAAGTTGTTCATCCTCAATTAAATTGTAAGCTACCTCAAGTGCGTATACATAAGTACGTAGCTTTTCTAATCGTGCTATTTGACCACGCTCGCGTACATCCATTCTTTTAAGTTCTTCAGCACTTCGAATAGAACTTCCTTTCGGCATTGCTGCATCTATTCCATATTGTGCTACACCCCATGAACCCATTGAACTTGATCCACCATATAAGACTCTTTCTAACCGATTGATTTCTTTCTTCCAGAAACGATAGTTTTTCACTAGATAATCAATATCTTCCTCTGACCATACTTCTTTAACTGTTTGCCCTTTTAACATAGGTTTGCCCTCCTAGGTTGTGGTATAATTACTTATCTGACTAGCCTAAAAGGGCATAAACCAATTCTGAGCTGTAGCGTCTGCAAACACTGCGGCTTTTTCTTTTTTATTTACTGCGTAATTTCCTCATATTATTCAGTATTAAGTAAAAACAGCTACCAAAGAAAATCCACCCATGACCAGCATTCCTATGAATGTAAAAAACAAATCTCTTCCAGTCATGTAAACACCTCGTTTTATCATTACAAATGGAATACATATAACTATCAACATAAATAGAAACCAAATGACCATTATTAATTTAGTAATTAATCTCATTCCTCTCCTGTACATTTTCCTCAAAATGTTCAGCAACTAAATTAAGCTACCGTCAATCAACACAAGACCATTTTCGATTGATTCAAATTTAGCTATCGCATCAGCAACTGCATAGCCCTTATTATCACTAGCAAGTAACCACTTCAACAGTGCCTCTGATTTCGAAACTTCTTTCGGATAGCTTTCGATTGCCTCAATCGCTTCTTCGTCATCTCCGCATATCGTTTCAATGTATGTCTGAATAGCAACCTTCCAAGCTGGATCACCTGATAATTTAAATGGGTTGTTTTCAGGACTGAAGTCT
Organism: Lysinibacillus sp. NPDC058147; assembly: GCF_042884205.1. Lineage (NCBI taxonomy): Bacteria > Bacillati > Bacillota > Bacilli > Caryophanales > Bacillaceae > Lysinibacillus > Lysinibacillus sp. NPDC058147. The sequence goes on along the minus strand of NZ_JBHVUJ010000001.1, from coordinate 128,542 downwards.
TTACGAACTGCAATTAATCCGTAATACTCTGATTTATTAAACTCGAAATACATCACTGGCGAACCTGCATTAATGTAATCATCTATTTTAAAATATTTCTTAACTTCAAATTCAACTTCTCGCTGTTCCATTTCCTTCACCCTTTCTGTACAATATCTTTCAACTAACCACTTTCTGTTTCCCTAACAACCCACCGGCTCGTGGCCCAATCTTACCTGTCATTTCTAAATCCATAACAATCAACGCAGCACTAACCTTACTTGTATTAAGTTTTCGAGCTATTGTGTTGATTGAATGCCCTTGATTCCACATGATTATGAAGGTTCCAATTTGCTGTGTTGTAAAATCAAACTTAACCGTTTCATGAACTTCACCAGTGAATAAAATGTACCTACTATCTACTTTTCTGCCCATTCAATCGTCACCTCGGCTCTAGGATTATCTGAATACCACTTACGAGCAACCAACTCTGTTACTTGGCTATCGTCATGCCACACGACCTTCGAGAGTCCATCCTTTATGCCTTTAGCCAAGTTGTCGATATCTGGCTTCGTCGTCGGTCGTAACTTACCTGCATGTATTAAAGCCATTTTAGGCTTTGTATGATACTTTTTAGGGATTTTTAGATAAACATCTATACTTAACCTTATTTCCTCGGTAATAAGTGATTCTGGCGCATGCTCGGCAGCTACCAATCTCACAAATGATTTATAATCCTTGGATTCTTTTGGATCACGTACAGACACATTATTTCCGAAACTACTAAACTTCGGTCTTTGCTGTGCCTGTACATCACCTGGTATTTCTATTTTGAGTACGTTCATGTTTACCCTCCTAAACAATTTCAAAAAGCGATTCTTGTATATAGCCTCTATCGATGATTTGAGGATTCAACCACAAGCTTTCACATTTCTCTTGTGCTGCCTCAGTAGTGGCCATCTTCGAAATCCTTGTCCATCCTTGCAAAATATCGTTATACATTTCGTTGTTATAGCCACTAATCATGGCGTAGCCTTTGTGGTTCATTAGTGCGTTTAATAACGTTTCGTGCTGCCCATCTGTCATTTCATGTGCATAGTGTCGTTTTGTACGAGTGCTTAATAGATACGGTGGATCACTATAAATCAAGCAATCTTCTTTGTTGTATCGGCCTATTAATGTTGCAGCATCTTGATTTTCGATTTGGACATTCTGTAATCGCTCAGTAGCTTCTAAAACTACAGCTGGTAGCTTGCGCCAATCAGGTAAAGCACTGAATGTTGTTGAGTCTACGTTATGCCGCCATCCTGTACGGTCACTTGTTTTACCTCCACGAGCCATCCAACAACGAACAAGAAATACTCTAGCTCTCTCTAAATCACTTAATTGGCCCTTTAATGTCTCAAATGACTTGTTGTATTCTTGACGTGAATACGGAGTAAGTTGTATATGTTTAGCCAGCTGTTCAGGTTTTTCTCGAATTACTTTGAACAGATTCACGATGTTGCCATCAATATCATTCACTGTCTCGATTTTTGACGGTTGCTTGTTGAATAACACTGCGCCACTACCGAAGTGTGTTTCGAGATATACATTGTGTTCAGGCATTTGGCTAACAATCCAATCGGCCAAGTTCCACTTACTGCCCACGTAATTTAAAATCCTTTTCATTTCTTCACATCCTTAATGTCGTTCTAACAGCAACGTTTATTTGTTATAAACTCACTCGTTCATTTTCAGTATCGAATGTCATTAATATTTGATACGGTCTTGAATGATAAGGAAAATGATTTACTTTACTAGCTACGTTCCAACCTCTTTCCTCATCATCAGCAATCAATCGTTCTAATTCTCGTGATGTCCTAGCCTTGGTGATTTTCTTTAGTGGTACCATTTTCATCACCTCAATTATTTATTTAGAAGGGGAGTTCATCTTCTGAAACTTCTGGTGCCTTTGTATTTGCAAATGGATCTTCATCCACTCTTGTATAATTTAATTGGTTGTTATTACCACCAAAATTGCCCTGTGAACTGCCTTGATACGTTCCACCCGTATTTGTACTAGATTGGTAGCTCGATGTGCCCTGTGAGCCTCCTGTGCTGTTTCTCGGCTCTAAGAATTGGATGCTGTCTGCTACAACATTCGTAAAGTAGATTCTTTGCCCATCTCTCTCATACGAACCAGACTGTAGTTTTCCATCAATTCCAACTAGCGACCCTTTCTTTAGAAAGTTAGCTGCATTCTCTGCCTGTTTACGCCACACTTGAATATTTATAAAATCTGCCTCTCGTTCACCACTCTGATTAGCAAATGCTCTGTTAACCGCTAATGTAAATTGAGCTTTTGCAATTCCTTGAGGTGTATATGATAGGTCAACGTCTTTTGTAAGCCGACCAGTTAAAACAACTCGGTTAATCATTCTGTTTCCTCCATTAGTTCAGGGTTATTGTAGATGTTGCCGATAACAGTGCAATAACCTTGTAATTCGCAAAAGGCACTGAACCCTACTCTTTCTGTATAAATACCGAAAGCTCCGAAATTGAACATTACTAGAGAATTAATGCCAACAAAACAATTTACAATATCACCCTCAAAAATCCCTTTGCCGTGTTTATCCTTTATGCCCGTATATTCACCCATAGATTTCATTTCACAAACAATTGGATGTCCATCTGTATATAACATTGCTTGTTTTTCAATACCTTTTTCGAGCAAATAATCTTCTGTATAGTCAATTTCGAACCATCCATGACCGTAATGCCAATTGTTAGTTTCGTTTGAAAATCCTCTGAATTTTGGCCCTCTCATGCTGACTCCTCCTCATATTCACCTTCATATAGAATGTCAAAAGCCATACTTCCATCTTCGTTTTCTGTTTCTCCCAAAGGCTCTCCGTCCAACATTGCGTAATATCCTGTTGGATAAAGATCTACGCAATCTTTGTGGTATATTTCATCGTTTACAAGAACTACATCATCTTTCCAACTAAATGTTTCTTCACAAGCTTCACATCGTTTTAAATTTTCACTCATGCTGCAATCGCCCCTTCCAATGTTCCGATATAGTAGTCAGTACCTTCCTCACGGTCCTTTAACCCTTTCATAGCGATTAATTGATCTAGTCGCTTATATGCCATTATTTCATTGTGTTTACCACCAAATTCTTTATATTGACCTAGATAAAAAGTGATTTGATCAATTAGGAATTGTTCAGTCATTTGTTTCACCACCTAATGCCTGACAAGCAATTTCATAAGCACGTGTTTCCCAACCTTCCGTACCTTCCATGATAGGTGCTTCAACTTCAGCGATTTTAGCTAATGCTTCACGAAGCTTTTGATTTTCTTCTTCTGCTCGCTTCAACTCAATGAACCTTTCCATTTCTAACTGCATATAAATTTCTCCCATTTTCTTCACCCTCCAATCAAGGGGCTGTGCGCCCCTCTATCTATTTTCAAAAACCTTGCGTAATCGATAGTTCACTTTCATGTCTTTTGGAATAGTTACCGTGAAATCTTGAGCCATTTCAAACAGCCTGCTAGTTAATGCCTCGTCGATATAAAGCATGTCATCTAGTGATAATTCACTGGATATCAACAATGGCTTGTTGTTGAGATAACGATAATTGACCACTTCAAAGATGGATTCAGCCTGCCATGGTTTCACATCAACCTTTCCACCAATCGGCTTGAATAGATCATCGATAAACAGAACATCAATTTCTTTCATTCGGTCCATAATTTCGTTTTTTCGTTCAAAGTTATTGGCAGCAAGATTGTTCATCCCATCCTTGTAAGGGAAATAGAGAACAGGTACTTGCTTTGTGTGAATCAAGTAATTTGAGATAGCCGTTAACAGGTGTGTTTTGCCACAACCAGGTTGTCCAATTAACATGATGCTGTTTTGTCTAAAACCTTTAATCTGCTCAAATGCTGCGTAATACTGATTGGCCTTACTTTTCATTTCCGCGACCTTTGGATGTACACCCTCGGTCGAGAAGTTTTTAAAACTCATCTTCTGAAACTCTTCTGTTATTTCACTAGATTTGATTAAGCGATTGAGTTGACGCATTTTAGCGCATTCACATTGTTGCCATTCATCAGTGTCATACTTCAAAGTTCTTTCTACTAACTGGTCACCATCACGAACTAGCGTGGTTTCACCAGCTTTCTTTCGAACAAGATAACCACCTTCATCCTTACACTTAGGACAGTTATAATCAGGTTCCTCAGCTACTGTAGTCTCCGAACACAATTGGCTTCGAGCTCTTAACTCCTCCAATACTGCTGCCATTCGGTCGCCCATTCTTTCCATCTATCTTCACCTGCCAATCTGCGTATGATTTAACTCCTTTTTCAGTAGACCAATTATGAAGAATACCTTTTACATACTCGACACTTGATTTACCTAAGTCGGCAGTAAGCTTGATAGCTTCGATAATTAGTAAGTAGTCAGGATACAGTTCTAGGAGCATGTCCATTTTTCGATGATCCGTAAAATTACTGATTCGAATTATTGAATCAAATGAATTTTTAATCTCCAAGAACGGATTGACCGACTGACTCTCTTCTCTCTCTTTCAGTACTTGGTTATTATCAGTATTTGGTTTATTCAATACTTGGTTATTATCAGTACTTAGTAGTGGCGGATTTTCCACTAGTGGTTTTTCCATCACCGGGTTTTCCACTGGTGGAATTTCCACTAGTGGCTTTTCCGTTTGTGGAAAAGGTACTTCATGAACTATAGTTTCCCAAGATACAATTCGTTTAGTGTTTTCATCCTTAATTGATTTGCGTTCAACATAACCGTTATCTTTGAGCTCTTTAAATCCACTCTTGAAAGAATCTTTGCCATCTGTTGAATGAGTAATTAATTCGTCCATATAAAACACCCAATCATCTGGCATTGAAAGCATGTATGCCATTATGCCTTTAGCTTTCCAAGATAGCCGGTTGTCATTCAATGCCGTTCGATTCATCACTACATAGTTGCTGTTCTTAGCCACTCGGATGATGCCCATTTGCCCTCACCTCTCCTAAAATGGCAGTGGTGTGCCATTGATAAATAAATCACTGACTTTCTTATCATGAATCGCAGCTTCTACTGCTAGAGATTGTATATCTTTATAAGTCGCATTATTGATGTCTTGAATAAATTTAAAAGCCGTGTTTGTATCTAGTTGCTGAATAGTTTTTTGAGCGATAATTTCGCAGATGATTTCTTTTCGAATTAGTTCAAGTTTTAATTTTAAGGATTTGTTCATACCTCAACCCTCCATATTTTCAATATTCAAATTTTTAATCACAGTTTTATTTACAAAATCCACAAATACTAGGTTTTTCAGTGCCTTTTCGTATGCTTGTTGTAGTTGTTCAAGCATAGTTTTAACCTCCTATAACAGTCCTTGTTCACGCTCACAAACTGCGAAACTACCACTAACTTTGAGCACCCTATAATTCGGATATCTTGTCATGTATTGCAGCACCAGGCGTCTAATTTCATCGTTATCCTTCGCCTGTTGGAATATCCAAGCAGGTAATAAAACTTTTGACGGTACACCGTTCATTCATTAGCACCACCTAATCTAGTAGATACTCAATTTCAAATGTGCCTTCTAACTTCTTTGAAGCCCGGCAATATTCGCACTTATCACATCGATGTGGCTTTTTGCGTCCTTGCTTCGCTGCTATGATGCTTGGTAGCATCGTTTGAACATATTCCTTCTCAAAGTCGAAACGTCCTGAATCGAAATGTAAAACTGCTTTATCTGGCGGCGATTCTTTCGTTACTGCTACAATGTACGGATCGTAGTAACGCCCTGTATTTTGAAATATGATTTCTTGATACACCCACATCTGCAGCACATAATCAAAGGCTTGTACAAATGAAACCCATGTATTATATTTCTCGCTCCAGTAACGTTTTCGAAGCTCCTGGGTGCTTTTTATATCACTGAAAAATCCACGTTCATGATTTATGTTGTCGACTTTGATTTTCCACTCTACACCGAATAATTCACCTGTATAGATGACCTCTTTCTCACCTTGTAGAGCGAACATGCAAAACTTGTCATTTTTAATAGTCTCAATCATGTCATCAGCTTTTTCGTAGTCCTTATACTTGTTACCACGATTGTTGTAAATACTGTGGCGATTTAGTTCTTTAAATTCAGTAAATGCATCATCACTTTCAAACGCTGCATGTAAATAAGAACCAACCATTAATGCTGTAGAGGGAGGACGAGTGAACTCGCCCCTTACCTCTGCAAACGCTCTAGCTTCACACTCCATAGCACTTTTAAACTGTGACACCGACATATAATGTTGGTTGGCCTCATTCGAGTGGTAATTCTGGCTGTTCAATTGGAATGTCGTTTGGTGCATCTTGTTTCACCTCTGTTTTTGGTTCTGCTTGAGCTTTGAAATCATCACCTAAGCCACTAGATTGCTTTTTGGCATCTTCTTTATTAAACCAATCCTCAACCTTACTCAAGCCGTCTCTTAAGCTGTTAAATATGTTTATTAACTCTACATAGTCATATTCAGTAAATGAATTAGCATTATAACCAAACTTTGCTTCTATCATTTCTTGTGTGACACGATGCTCCTCTTTGTATCTAAGCAATGCATTTGCGATACGATCTTTTAATGGACCTTGACTATTACCAGCTAGTGTTTCATGACATTGACCAATTGCTTTATCAATAATGTCACCTGGTATTACACCTAAAATGCATGAACGTAATCGACGTGCTCCATCATTTGCTACTTTTTCATAAATATCACGTGGATCTTCTAACTTTTTGATAGTCCCTTTAGCTTTCATAGAGTGCTTGACGGTAAATACCTTTTCTTGACGGACATTCGTTTCAAGGTCCCAACAGAATGCTTTTGCAACTGATTCACCTTCACGTTGCTCTAGTTCTTGAATGCCGTAGGATAAGTTGCCCCAGTTTTGTGCAATTGCTTCAGCTAATCGAATCGATGGACCTGTTACACGTTGTCCACCACGAGGATATTGATACATAGCAACTTGTGCTAGTGCTGGACGTTTACACGTATCCAATACACGTTGTTCAGCTTGGAATACGTTACGTGGAAACTGTTTTGCCATGAATATTTGTCCTTTAACTTCTTCCATTTCACGAGAGGCACTAGCTTGCGCTAGAGCTCCTCCTTGAAATTGAGGTTGTCCCATTTGAGGATTATGAAACTGTTCTGCTAAGTTACTCATTGAAATTCCTCCTGTAGTGCGCTATAATTGCGCTAAATATTTGATTTGTAAGCCACTCTGCCAAGTGGTTTATTTTTTTGTACAAAATTCCGCATTGTAATGATCCTCAAGATACGTATGAATGTTATCCATATGGACAACATCACCGTTCGAAAACTCCATGTAATCGTCATTGAATACGATTAAACTGCCGTAAACATCTCGAAAATCTCTTTTCATTTCTACATAATGAAATGTTGGTACATTATTTACTGGCTCAATTGTTCCTAAAACCATTGGATTTTCTAAAAGTAAGTTCATGCAATTGCCTCCTTCTGCTTTCGTAATACTTCTGCATAAGATGCTGTTACAAAGCTTGTGAAACGCACATTGTCCTCAACGGCTACTAGTGTATGGATTATTCCAGTAAATTCACTGATGATGTCATACTCAGCAAAACGTTCCTCAAATACTTCCGTGTCTAGGTGGACCGTCTGCATTTTTGGTTTAAATGGTGCGATACTCATGTTCTCACCTTCTTTCTGATGGCATCCCATCAAGCAGCTCATAATGTTTGGCTAACCAGACCAATGATATGAGGAGGATTATGAACTGCTTGACGAGAGCGAGATAACACTCGCAAACGTCTGATTTTGTGGTATAATTGATTTGTATATGTTGTCGCTGTTTAATCTCTCGCTAAGATTAAGCAGCTTTTTTATATTCATCTAGCTTTGTTAACTCACTCTTATCACAAATGAAGTGCAAATAAATTAACCTCTGCTTTAATGTCATGTATTTCCACGCCCTAGGCTTGATTCGCATATTCCTTAATCACCTCACCAAGTAATCCTTTATCCTGCGCATCCTTGATAACCCACATGAAATTTTGTAGATCTTGTAAACGTACTTTTAATCTTTTGATTTCACGAGTCGTTTTATTGATTTTTCGCATACACTCTGCTGATAAGTGATACTCGCCGCGTTTGTTGTGTACTCCAATCGCTACTAATAAATCCTCATTGCAAGCCTCTAACATTGCTATTTTCAGCTTTAATTTTTCTACAATATCCATGTGAAGAACCCTCCAATCATTTGATATACCCTTCCTCTTGTAGATCCTGATAATGACTTGTCCAAACGCCTGTGTAACTAATACCAAGATGGTCTGTAGTTATAGCTATGAAGTTCGCAAGTGCTGTTGCTGCCTCTACAGCTTCCTCAATCATGTCCATCATGTTTTTCTTTTCATAAGGATTGATAGCTTCTTTCGGTTTAGCTAGACTTGTTTGTTTTATAGAAACAATGGCTTCCTCTAGTTCTTCGATTGTCTTATCACGCACACTACAACGATGAAGGTCTACGTTTGGTCCATTTAAGTAAATCGGACCAGTACCTGTATATTGATGTTGTACTGCTAATGCGAACTTTGGATCATCGAATTTATCTACGATGTTTTTACTTATATCCGCTGGAACCTTGGCACGACCATTTTCAACTCTTGATACTGTTTCTCTCACTACCCCTAACTCCATGCTGAGTTGTAATTGTGTTTTCTCACCTCTTAATCCCCTTAATGCTTCACCGACAAGATTTCCGGTAGCAGTCATATTCCCATTCCTTTCCGGTTGAAATTAGTCACATATCACATTAAAGTTAACTTGTATGCAACCATCATTTATATAAATTGTGTGTATAATAATAGTTAAGAGGTAGATTTGCCCCTACCTCTTAGATTTCTACTAGATTGGTAGTTTGATATTTTATTGAGGCCATTTGCCCTGGCCTCTCCTATGCTTTTATAAGTAACGAATGTAAGTACACCTGTCCGTGTGTTATTTTTTATTGCCATTCGTATTCAATGATTTCATCCATTATTGGAATCACTTTTTCAGCTATCCAGTAGCGCTTGCCTTTACCCCGGCGGCGCTCAAATAGTTTTATACGCGGATCTCTAAAGAATGCTTCTTCTAGAGCATCACGCTCCATGCTGTACATCCCAGCTAACTGTTTTACAGTTACTAGCTTTTTTCTTGCAACTACATGTTTTTCGAAAATAGCATCGTATTTCGCATCTAAAGCATCGTTGTCTGTTTTGACTTCGAGTTGTAAAATTGCGTTCATGCAATCACCGCCTTATTTAAAAACTTATTGATGAAATAGGCTTGTCCTTTACCAGTGATTTTCGATGTTCTACTGATGCTTATTTCACCGCTGTTATGATGAATTGGTGTTTCTTTTATTTCAAACAATCCTAGTTCCATTGACTTTTGTGTTGGTGAGTTATAATCAGACCCTTTACGTTTGATTAAGTAACCATTTTCTCTAAACCATTCGAATAGACGTTTTTGCCCAACATCTACACCGTTTTGCTTTAGAATTTTGGCGAACTCACCTATTAATATTGATGTGTGACTTGCTTGTACAGCATCTGCAAACAGTACTTTGGGTTTTTGAGCATCAATAATTAGTTGTTGCTCAACTATTTTTTTCTTGGTATTTTCGATTGTTTTATTCGCAATAAGCAAAGCTTTTGCCATGATAGATGCTTCATCGTCGTTTTCATCAGTTGTGATGTAACCACCGTTGAGGCGAATTTCTTTTAAAATATTTTTAACCTGCTTTTTGAATTGTCTAGCAATATGTTTCCGTGATTGCATTAGCAATTCATACAACCCGTCTTCTGTTAAAAACCATGTTTCTTGTATGCCTCCAAGGGTACGAACATTGTTCTTAACCTTTTCATCTTCATCTACTGAACGGATCATTTTAGATGTGTCACTATGTTCAATCCAATCAGCCACATCTTTCGCTAGAAACAATGGGTTTTCAAATGTCCCATATACTTTGAATTTTTTTGATAACACAACTTGTTCGTGAATAACTTGTAATTGATTCAAGATAAAACCTCCTATGCTAATTGTTTTTTACTCGAAATGTGTAACTTATCTTCAAAAAAAAGTTCATCTAAAGACATATCGAGTAAATTAGCTATTTTTACAGCGTTTTCTAATGATGCTTTTGTTGTACCGTACTCAATATTCGCATATCCAGAAACACTTTTATAACCTAATTTACGTGCCATGTATGTCATTGAAAGACCTTTAGATTTCCTAGCATCACGTAGATTTAGTTTCATACAACCTCACCACCTTTTACTCGTTTCGTGTAACTCTATATCTGTATTATAGTTACTCATTTAGAGTAAGTCAACAGTTTTTTATTCTTTTTGTGTAACTTTTTACATGCAACGTGTAAGAGATGGTAAAATCCAAGCAAGAGGTGAATAAAATGAACAATTTAGGGGATCGCCTTACCTATTTAAGGGAGAAAAAAGGTTGGACTAAAACGTATGTAGCAAAAAAGTTAGGTATAAAAACTATGTCTACTTACGCTAACTGGGAATACAGCCTAAGACAGCCAGATAATGAAATGCTTTTAAAAATCGCTGGTTTATATGAAGTATCTGTTGATTATTTGTTAACTGGAGAATTTGATGAAAATACTACTGGAAAAGAAACAACAACCAAAGAGATAACTTCTAAAGATGAACGTGACATCGCAAAGCGCATGGACGAATTACGTGACGATTTATCATCTGCAACAGGTTTACTATTCAATGGTGAACCAATGTCAGAAGAAGCAAAAGAATCTTTGTTAGAAGCGATGGAGTTCGGTATCAGACTTGCGAAGAAAAATAACAAAAAATTCATTCCTAAAAAATATAGAGATAAAGAAGAATAACCGATTCGAGGGATGCAAATGGATTTTATTCAATCTAAGGTCGATGATTTAAGCAAAAAATACGGTACTAGAAATCCATTTGAGTTAGCAGAGTTTCTGAATATTAACGTAATACATTGGGATTTACATGATGAAATAAATGGCTTTTATCAGTACGAAAAACGGAATCAAATCATTTTTTTAAATAACAATCTTTCAAACGATAATCAATGTATAGTTTGCGCGCACGAACTAGGTCACGCTGTTTTACATAGACGTTCTAGTGTGCCATTTATGCGTGCTAACACTCTTTTTTCTATTGATAAAATAGAAGTAGAAGCAAATAAATTCGCTGCTTATCTATTAATTCCAGACGAAAGTTTGTTTGATTCATATGAACAGACGACAATCTATGATATAGCTACCTTATATAATGTTCCTGTTGAATTAGCAGAACTAAAATTTAAGGGGCTATTTTAATATATAAAAAAAGAACGTATATTCTGTTTATTGAAAGGAGTGGTGCCAAGACAGTAACCCAAAAGTACACCTGTCCGTGTTAAGTTCTTGGGGGAATGTCAAATGAGTTTTAAACCAAAAATGAATAAATCAAAAAAAGATAATGATTTATATTGGTACATTGATGCCGATGGTTCAAAGAAATATGCTTATCGACATCGTTACTATGATGTATTGGGCAAACGTAAAGAAAAAAGTGGTCAAGGTTTCACGACAGAAACTGCTGCTTTCAGAAAGTTATTAGAAGTGAAATCGCAACTATTGAACGGAAATTCTATTCAGGTCGAACATGAAAATATGACTGTTGGTGCTTGGGTAGATATTTGGTACGAATCAAATGAACGTGAATGGGAAATTACTACACGAAAACAACGGATAAACATTATTCGGCACCAGATAAAACCGCTAATCGGAAAATTGAAACTTTCTTCACTGGATAAAGAGACGTATAAACGTAAATTCATTACGCCTTTATTAAAGCAGTATAAACCATCTACTGTGCGACTTTTTCATCGTGTTTTTAAAGTTGCGGTTAATGCTGCAGTAGATGCCGAAATTATTCCTCGTAATCGATTCACTAAAGTTGTTATTAATGACGAGGAACTTGAAAAGCCAAACGTTTTAAATATCCAACAATTAAATCGAATGCTTGAAATTGCAGAATCGGATGAACCACTCACTTCTTATGCAATTATTAGAACTATTGCTTTTACCGGTATTCGTCGAGGTGAAGCTTTAGCGTTGAAGTGGAAAAATGTCGATTTAAATAACGGTACTATCACTATAGAAGGAACTCGTGATAGAAATGGTCATCGAACACCTAAAACTAAGAATAGTTACCGCACTATCGCTATTGACGATCAGTTAATCAAACTTTTGAAAAAGTATCGCTTATGGTGTTTAGAAATCCTTTTAGAGGATGGCGAACAATTACAAAAAGATGACTATGTATTTATTTCTTCACAAACAAGAGAGCCTTATGCAGATAACAGTTTATTTTATGCATTCAAACGTTTATCAGAAAAAATGGGTACTTTAGTAAAACCACACACACTGAGACATACTCATGCCTCTATTTTATTATATAGTGGTGAAGATGTGGCAACCGTTGCTGAACGACTTGGAAATACCCCAAAAGTAATTTGGGAAACGTATGCCCATGTCATTGAAGAGGATAAAAAGAAGGTTACGGATGTGTTTGTTGAAGCTCTAAAAAATGGATGAAATCCACCTTATTTTTGGGGTTTTGGGGGAAGAATTGGGGGAGCGCTTTTAGAAAGTGCCTCTCACCCCTAGAGCCATCTAGGTTTAAGAATTTGTAGAGTACTTCTCTCGTTAATAAAACTTCGTTGCATTTAGCAACATTAAAAGCCTTAGAAACCTTGTTAATTCAAGGATTCCGAGGCTTTTTTCTTTTGCAAAATTAAAAATTTTACTAAAGAACCCCGTTAGCGACAGAAGGATAGACACGGAATTCGTCTGAAAGAAAGATCGTGCATAATCGTTGAAAGATCCATTTTATCGTGCATAATAGTTAAAGGATTCTTTTCGATGTATGGAACACCATACTATCGGAGAAAACATCAAGATCCAGGAGGTATATAATGAAAGATACGCTTGAACTATTTCGTTACCATGTTTGGGCTAATAAAAGAGTTTTTGATCATTTAAGGAAACTTCCTGGTGATCTGTACCGTAAACCACTAAATAGTGTATTTCCTACCATTGGCGATGCATTAGCACATATCTATTCTGTGGATAACACTTGGCTCAGCATAATGTCCCATGAAAGTCCTGAGGACATCTATGCTGCAATGACGAGCTCACTTGAAGAGATAAAAGATGCCACGCTCAACTCATTTGAAGCTCACTTTGCTGAAATTGCAGCTAGATATGAAGAGTTTATCTTAAACCACCAAGATGATTTAGAGGAAATATCTGAGTATCCGCTTAAATTCGGTGAGTTGCGGGCTAATTACAACGATCTCGTTAGGCACGTAGTTAATCACGGTACATATCACCGTGGTAATATTACCGCGATGCTCCGGCAATTGGGTTATTCCGGCGTTTCTACAGACTATGGATTTTACCTTTTTGAACTAAAGCGGTGAGCACTCCTTCTGAAGTATTTTTTAAAGATCGTTTTCGATTTGTTGCCGACAAGGTTTTTTCTAGGGTTCTTGCTTTTATCGGCAATGCTCAATATTATGGGGGTTTCTTCTTACTAGAGAATGGCAATAAAATTTAACATTCTCACAAAATACAAACACTCTCGACTAATCATATAGTTGAAAGTGTTTGTTTTGGCCATAATAAAAAGCAGCGCAGCGAAAGCTACAATTATGCAACGGAAATTGATTCATCGCTAAAACTTCCAAATTTAAACGATAGCTCTTGTAGTTGATTTTGATACAATTTCCCTCTCCAACTTTTTTCGTTTAGTTCGCAATAAAAGCCCTACCATTAGGTAAAGGATTGTAGTAATAATGCCTGCTGTTGGAGAAACAAGAAATTCTTTTCCCTGAGCAATTTTGATATAGCCATCAAGAATAAGTGGATTCACAAGCGCATCTTCTGTCATATGCATAAGGACAAGCGGCCAAATACTTTTTGTCATTAAATAAATTTCTGTATACATTACTGTCCAGCAAATCATCGTCACAATACCTATCAACGCAAATAGCAACCTATCTACAGGGAGTACACTGAAGATATCCCTATCTGATAAGAACACTAAAAAATACGGAATATGCCACGCTCCCCAAACACCACCAACAATAAAATACAACCAAAAATCTTTTACCTTTAACGTCAAAAGTTTACTTGTCAAATAACCTCTCCAAACGGATTCCTCAAAAAAGTTTTTAACAAATTGGATCAGTAAACCACCAACAAAAACTGAAATTAATGCATCTAAATTAAAATCCGAAAAATCCATCCAGCCAAATATATAGCTTACTAACAAAACTATAAAAGTGATGACAGGATAGACTAGGAGCGAGACAATATACCATTTTATGTTGCCTTTCAAGTTTGATAATAAGCCTATATCTCGCCACCCATCTCCTGCAAAGACACGTAACAGTATAGTTGTCAGCAGCGGAAATACTAGCCAAATTCCCATCCCAAGCGTGTCACCTTTAGGCTGTTCAGGGATGAAGCGATCTACAAAAACACCAAGCCAACCACATAGTAAAACAACAACTATAAAGATTATTAAGTTCCGTTTAGTTTTCACTTTCAATCTGCCCCCTGTTTTCAAGGATTGAAATAACCCACATTGAATTGGGACAAGGAGTTTCGGGATGCAGCGCAATATATTGGGCGATTCCTTGTATAGAACACCAAAATGCTACCGCAAGTGACTCAGCATTTCCCTGTTTAATTTCACCTAGTAATTGCCCCTTCTCTATTAATGAAATACTCTTTTTTATTAATTTATCTGCTTCCGTAAGCATTTCTTTTAAATCTTCCGACAAGGAATCAAGATGTTGTGCATTTTCCATTAGCACAAACATTTTTGCAGCAGACGGGTTTGTACGGATCATGTCAAACAAACCCTTAGCAGTCGTTGTAAAAATTGCCAATGGCGATTCATTCATAAAATTAAAATCCATCTTGAGTCTTTCACAGCCTATGCGAATTAACTCCTCATATAGCTTTTCCTTAGAGTCAAAATAATGAAAAAGTAACCCCATGCTCATATCAGCAGCTTTAGCAATATCAGCAACTTTCGTTTCACTATACCCCTTCCGAATAAACAAATCTAATGCAGATTGTAATATTAAAGCTCTTCGTTGTTCTTTTTGTTCATGTCTAATCGACATTTCCCCCACCCTTTCATTGAAAATATTTTCATTGAAATAGTATTCAATAAAATTGCAAGTATGCCCGAAAAGTGCCCAAAAAATAAAAATTTTAATAAGTTTTCATTCCCGTTTGTAAATCTATAAAAAAGGAATCTTTTTCTTTGCGGAAGTCTAAATACAAAATATCGGAATAAAGGAGGAAATAATGGGGGTTTCTGTACTTACTGTGATGGTTTTAATTTATAGTGGGATCTTGATATTTTTCTTAGTACCCTTTAAAATGCATCAAAGCCAGGAAATTAAGCATCCAATTACTTTTAAAGAAAGTCTACTGCATATCACTTTTCATAAAAAGGCTACACTAGCTCTCCTATTATTAGGCTTTTTGCTAGTAGCTATTTGGTTCGGATATGAGCAGGAGGTATATCATTTTAATGCTCACAGTGGTCATCCCCCTATAAGTTTAGATTCAAAAGCAACTTTCTATATGTGCGCATTACTTGGATATACGGTCATTCTTTATTTACTGCTTGCATTATGGCCCTCCTTAAACATTTCAAAAAGAAAAAGAATTTAATTTTAAATATTCAGTAAATTACGTTGATTTTATGTACTTTAAAATAGTAATTACTCAATAAAAAAACAACTTTATCACTACTATTTATTAAAAACAAATTATCAGTTATTTACTATTCAAAGCTTCTTTAAAATAGAACACATTTCCAAAAAATATATTTCATTTTCATAGGAAAACAATTTTCAAACTGTTTTAAAATCAATAATCCTAGACAATACAACCTTCCTTTAGCAAAAAAACAAACTTAACTTTTTTGTAAAATAATAACACGATTAAAATTAACAATTTTAATAAAAATACGAGTTGAACTTTTACAAAGAATAGAATACTATGAATTTCGAAAGGTGGTTCACCATCATTCAAGCAATAACAATTTTTTTAAAGGGGTTGGAAATATGTCAGACGTTCTAAAGCAATTTGTTATGCCGAAAACAAACTTATTTGGACCTGGAGCAATTCAAGAGGTTGGTAAACGCTTAAATGATTTAGAAGTGAAAAAGACATTAATCGTAACAGATGAGGGCTTACACAAACTAGGTCTCTCTGAACAAATTGCTAACATCATTACAGCTGCTGGAATTGATGTAGCAATTTTCCCGAAAGCAGAACCAAATCCAACAGATCAAAACATTGAAGACGGGATTGCAGTGTATCATGCTGAAAACTGTGATTCAATCGTTTCTCTTGGAGGAGGTAGTGCACACGATGCAGCGAAAGGTATCGGACTTATTGCTTCGAATGGTGGACGCATTCATGATTACGAGGGCGTTGACAAATCACAAAACCCATTGGTGCCATTAATCGCTATTAACACAACTGCTGGTACAGCGAGTGAAATGACTCGCTTCACAATTATCACGGATACAGCCCGTAAAGTGAAGATGGCCATTGTGGACAAACATGTTACTCCACTACTATCAATTAATGACCCAGAGCTAATGATTGGCTTACCTCCTGCTCTAACTGCGGCAACTGGTTTAGATGCATTAACACATGCAATCGAATCATTTGTATCGACAAACGCAACACCAATTACTGATGCTTGCGCTGAAAAGGTACTTCAATTAGTTCCTGAATATTTACCACGTGCCTATGCAAACGGTGCAGATTTAGAAGCACGTGAGCAAATGGTTTACGCACAATTTTTAGCAGGCATGGCGTTTAATAATGCATCACTTGGCTATGTACATGCAATTGCACATCAATTAGGTGGCTTCTATAACCTACCACATGGTGTGTGTAATGCTATTTTATTGCCTCACGTTTGCCGCTTTAACTTAACAGCACGTACTGAGCGTTTTGCAAAAATCGCTGAATTATTAGGTGAAAACGTTGAAGGATTAAGTAAACGTGATGCTGCTGAGAGAGCAATTGTAGCAATTGAAAATCTTTCTAAAGATTTGAACATTCCAAGTGGCTTCCGCGAATTAGGTGCGAAGGATGAGGATATTGAAATCTTAGCGAAAAATGCAATGTTAGATGTATGTGCTGCAACAAACCCACGTAAAGCAACTTTAGAAGACATTAAACAAATTATTACAAATGCGATGGGCCCTGTAGCGGAAAAAGAAGAATCACTCGAAGCTATCGCACTTTCTTAATAAGAATCGAAAGGCATGTCTCTTGGCATGTCTTTTTTATGGAGAAAAACATTCTCTCATTGTATGTGATTCCAACACTCGCTATACTTTTCTTAAAAAGAATTGGAGATAAGAAGATGCGTTTAATCTCAATTTGTCCTAGTAACACCGAGCTTGTTGCTTATTTAGGCCTGACTGATCAACTTGTTGGTGTCGATGATTTTTCAGATTGGCCATTAGCAGTAAAAGACTTACCTCAGCTTGGCCCAGATTTATCAATTGATATGGATGCTTTAGAGGCGTTGCAGCCTAATCTTGTACTCGCATCCTTAAGTGTCCCTGGCATGGAAAAAAATATTGAAGCGTTACAAGCTAGAAATATTCCCCACATTGTTTTTAATGCCAATTCATTAGAGGAAATCGCACAAGATCTCCATACTTTGGGTAAAGCTTGTGGAGTTGAAGAGCGTGCAAAAGAAATTTCTAAGGAATATTTACAATGTATCGATCGTCTTCGCACAGTTGCTCAAACAATTCCTAAAAAACCTACTCTCTATTGGGAGTGGTGGCCAAACCCTATCTTTACACCTGGTAAAATTAATTGGCTTACTGAAATTAGTGCCATTGCTGGTGGAGAAAATCTGTTTAAAGATGTAGAACTAGCAAGCGTGCAAACTGATTGGGCTGATGTAGTAAGTCGCGACCCAGACTACATTATGATGGCTTGGGTAGGAGTTGCCTATGAACGTATTCAACCAGCTAATTTATTAAAACGTGCACATGCACAGGAGCTTCAAGCCGTTAAAATGAAACAGCTTCACGTAATGGAGGAATGGCTTTATTGTCGCCCATCACCACGTCTCATAGAGGGTGCATTAAAGCTAGCGAATATGCTTCACCCCAAAGAATATAAGCACGTAAAGCTTCCCAGTTTTTTAATTAGTTAAAACGAAACAATATGTCAGTGGCATTGTCGTACTAAATAAAGTGTGGCTATTCAGCAAAGCGCGGGGTTGATTTCCGTTCCGGCTGGGCACTTTGTTGTTGCTGTCGCTACGCTTTCTCACAGAAAACATCCGCTGCGCTGCAGGGTCTCGGGTCAACAGATGTTTTTTGAGCGAAAGCGTAGTGCTAACGCAGCTTCAGCAAAGTGTTTTTGTCTGTGCGAAAGCGTAGTGCAACGTAGCGACAGCAACAGCACCGATGTTGGTCACGAAGGCGTTATCACAGGATGTGATGGTTTTATCCTTCGTTCCTCTATTGCTAATCCCCAAGGAGTCGCCCAGCCTTCACTCCAATCCACCAATTTATTTAGCGTGTATTTTCTGGCATGTTATTTATAATGATAAAACGCAGCATCAGCGCATGCAAAGCTAAGGTAGCAGCTAAACGTTCGCCCACAGGAGAGTGCATAAAGATTTCCTTGACCATTTTTCAACCAAAAGAAACATCCCCTCAAATTTCGAGGGGATGTTTGACATGTTTGTTCGGATTAAACAAACTTCACCATATGGTATTTTTTCTTACCGCGACGAACAATGCTGAATGCATCTTCTAAACGATCTTTGCCGTCGATTACATATTCTAATTCAGTGACCTTTTCACCGTTCACGCTAATCGCACCATTCGTTACGTCTTCACGAGCTTGACGTTTTGAAGGTGAAATACCGGCTTCCACTAGTAAGTCCACGATGTTTTTATCTTCTTTCGCCAATTCAATAGAAGGAACATCTTTAAACGCATCCTTCATTTCATCAGCAGAAAGTGCTTTTAAGTCACCAGAGAATAAAGCAGCTGTAATACGGATTGCTTGGTCTAATGCTTCTTGACCATGAATTAATCGAGTCATTTCTTCAGCTAGCGCTTTTTGTGCTTTACGTAAATGTGGTTCCTCTTCTACAGATACTGCTAAAGCTTCAATTTCTTCACGAGAAAGGAATGTGAAGATTTTTAAGTATTTTACAACATCAGCATCTGCAGCGTTAATCCAGAATTGGTAGAACTCGTATGGAGATGTTTTCTTACTATCTAACCATACAGCACCGCCTGCTGTTTTACCAAATTTCGTACCGTCTGCTTTCGTTACTAAAGGAATTGTTATACCAAAAGCTTTCGTTTCTTCCTCATGTGTTTTACGAATAACTTCTAAACCTGTAGTAATATTCCCCCACTGGTCAGAGCCACCTACTTGAATTCGACAGTTGTAATGGTTGTATAAATGATTGTAATCAATACCTTGAATTAAAGTATACGCAAACTCAGTAAACGAAATCCCTGTATCAAGGCGTGATGCAATCGTATCCTTTGCTAACATGTAGTTCACGTTAATTAATTTCCCATAATCACGTAAAAATTCAATCGTATTTATATTGCCAATCCAGTCACGGTTATTAACTAACTGAGCACCATTACCATCTTCTGCAAAATCAAAAATACGCTCTAATTGACTACGGATACCTTGAACATTTTTATCAATTTGCTCAACTGTTTGTAATTGGCGTTCTTCAGAGCGACCCGATGGATCTCCAATCATACCAGTCGCACCCCCAACTAATAAAATTGGACGGTGACCTGCTTTTTGGAATCGACGTAGCGTTAAAAGAGGCACAATATGCCCAATATGCATAGAATCCGCAGTTGGATCAACACCACAGTATAAAGAAACGGATTGTTCATCTAATAATTTAGTCATACCTTCAGCATCAGTTTGTTGGTATAACAATCCGCGCCATTCTAAGTCTTGTAATAATTCGTTTGTCATTTTTATTCCTCCTAAGTGTTTAATATTTCGTGTAGGGAGAATTATTTTAGAAACAAAAAAGCCCCTACACGCAAAAACATTGCATGCAGGGACGTTAATAACTAACGCGGTACCACCCGGCTTGAAGATGTCATCCATCTTCCTCTTCATTCAATCGCCTTTATCGCAGGCGCGCACGTCTAAGCTCCAAGCACGTAATTCGTCTCTACATTATGACCAGCTTTCACCAACCGCTGGCTCTCTAAACAGGGAATATAGATACTACTGCAAGCTCTTCATCACTAGAAAACTATAAGCATTATTCTAAACGATTCTTTTTCATTGTCAATAACTATGTTCGACCTAAATCAATATGTGCTATAATAGACAAGATTTTAGGAGGTCGATACATTGAAAGATTGGATTGAGAAAATCAATGCAAAGATCGATGAATTAATTCAGCAAAAATGGATGAAGAAATTACGTATTTCAGGTAGTGTTACCTGGAACTTATTTTTACTATTTTTAGTCTTTGCATTGGTAGGTACTGTATTTGCCGGTTCAGTTGGCGCTGGCTATTTTGCGTCACTTGTAAAAGAAGAGCCACTACGCTCAAAGCAAGAATTACGAAATGAAATTTTCAACTACGATTCAACAAGTGAGATTTATTTTACCAACGATATTTATATCGGAAAATTACGTACAGATTTAGACCGTCGAACAACAACATTAAACAACGTCGCACCTGATGTTATTAATGCAGTATTAGCGACAGAGGATGAGTATTTCCGTGAACATAACGGAATAGTTCCGAAGGCCGTCATCCGCGGACTACTTCAAGACGTAACAAACTCTTCCACACAAACTGGTGGTTCTACATTAACACAGCAGCTTATTAAAAACCAAGTATTAACAAACGAAGTGTCTTATGAACGAAAAGCAAAAGAACTTTTACTTGCTATGCGTATAGAGCACTTTATGTCTAAGGAAGAAATTTTAGAGGCCTATTTAAACATCATTCCTTATGGCCGTAACGCTTCCGGTCGAAATATTGCAGGTGTTGAAACAGCTGCTGAAGGTATTTTCAATGTAAAAGCAAAGGATTTAACGCTTCCTCAAGCAGCGTATATAGCTGGTATTCCTCAAGCACCTTTTACTTACACACCTTTCACAAATACAGGTGTACTTAAAAGTAAAGAAGCTCTTCAACCGGGTATTGATCGTATGAAAACTGTACTTTATCGTATGAAAGACGCAGGTTATATTAATGAAGCTCAATATAAAGAAGCACTTGCGTATGATATTACTGCTGACTTCAGTTCACCAGAGATGCGCGCGGAAGATCGCTACCCATGGCTAACATATGAACTTGAAAGTCGCGCGAAAGATATTATTGCTGAAAAACTAGCAGAAGAAGATGGTATTGATCCAGAACGCTTAAAAAATGAAAAAAAATTAAAAGATAAGTATACGATCCTAGCAGATCGTGATGTCCGCTCAAAAGGTTATCGCATCTATTCAACTATTAATAAGGATATGTACGATGCGATGCAAAAAACAGCGGAAAACTTTAAAAATTACGGTTATACTTACACCGTTAAAGACAAGGATCCTGCAACAGGTGAAGTAGTTGATGTTCAAATGCCTGTACAGGTTGGTAGTGTTTTAATTGAAAATTCTACTGGACGTATTTTAAGTTTTGTCGGTGGTCGTGACTTTGAATTAAAAAGTTATAACTATGCTACACAGGCAAAACGCTCGAATGGCTCGACAATGAAACCACTACTCGTATATGCACCTGCAGTAGAATACGGTGTAATCGGTGCAGGTAGCCCCTTAGTAGACGTAAAATTCTCTGTTGGCGGTTGGAGTCCTAGTAACTATATTACTAGTGATGAACGAGGAATTATCCCTGCTCGTGAAGCATTAGCCGATTCACAAAACTTATCTGCTTTACGTCTATATAATGATATTCTTAACAGACGTCCTGCCGATTATTTAGTAAAAATGGGGATCTCAAGCTTGCAGCCTGATGACTTCACAAACCTTGCAGCAGGGATTGGAGGAGTAAAAGATGGTATTACTGTTGAAGAGAACACTAATGCCTATGCAACCTTCGCAAATGACGGACAATTCATTGACGCTTATATGATTGATAGAATTGAAGATCAAAATGGAAATATCATATATAAACACGAAGTCAAACCTGAACAAGTATTTAGTCCTGAAACTTCTTATATCGTTACAGATATGTTACGAGATGTGTTAACAAAAGGTACTGGTACAGTTGCAAGAAATACGCTGAAATTTTCTGCTGACTTTGCCGCTAAAACAGGTACTTCACAAAATTATAAAGATGTTTGGCTAGTTGGCTATAACCCGAATGTTTCTCTTGGTGTATGGATGGGTTATGATAACAATCAATCACTGTATACATTTAATAATACGTATCAGCAGCCTAGTGTACGAATTAACAAACTATGGGGCACATTAATGAATTCTGTGTATGATGTCGATCCACAATTAATTGCCCCTAAAACTAGATTTAAGCAACCGAAAAACGTTGTCACTGCATCATTCTGTGGTATTTCTGGTTTAGCGCCTTCTGCAGCATGTGCTAATGCTGGTCTCGTGCGCTCGGACTTGTTTAACGCAAAAGTATTTTTACCTTCACAGCCGGATGATAGCTTAGCTTCCGCAAGCGTCGTTACGATTAAAGGTAAAACCTATAATGCACTTCCTAACACACCATCAGAATTTGTAAAACCAGGTGGTGCAGGTATTAATCAAGCATTTATCAAACGAATGCTAGGCAGACTTGGCGGTAACCCAGCCAGCCTATTACCAAAAAATTCGACATTATCGAATTCATCGGTTTCAGGTGTTGATTTCCCGGCAGATAACAATCCGCCAGCAGCAGTAACTGCTTCAATTAATGGTAATACATTATCCTGGACAGGCTCTTCAAATGATGTAGTCGGTTACCGAGTTTATAAAGTAACAAACGGCGGTAGAACGCTTGTCGGATCAGTGCTTGAATCATCACAAAGCATGACTGTAGCAAGTGGGCAAGCCTATGTTGTTGTCGCTGTAGATATTACAGGTTTAACTTCATCGCAATCCAATGTCGTTTCTACTGGTGGTAGCGCGGATGAAAAACAACCTGAAAAAGATAATCAAGAAAAAGATCCACCAACTACCCCACCAACTAACGGGAACGGCTCAAACAACGGAAATGGCTCTAATGGCGGCAATGGGTCCGGAAATAACAGTAACGGCTCGAATAACGGCAATGGGTCCGGAAATAACGGAAACGGCTCGAATAACGGCAATGGATCTGGAAATAACGGAAACGGCTCGAATAACGGCAATGGGTCCGGAAATAACGGAAATGGCTCGAATAACGGCAACGGTTCCGGAAATACCGGGAATGGCTCTAATGGAGGAGATAACGGGAATACAACTCCACCAACTGATCCACCTACCCAGCAATAAACAGGCAGGCATACTACAAAGTGATTGTAGTATGCCTGTTTTTTTGCCATTATAAAGGAGACTACTAATTTGAAGGGGTGGAAATAATATGAACATTTTAGTTTTAGGAGGCACTCGCTTTTTTGGTAAAAAGCTTGTTGAACTCTGTCTTCAAAATGGGCATAGCGTAACTATTTTAACACGTGGACAAAGCGGAAATCCTTTTGGTACAAAGGTGAAGCAGCTAATTGTTAACCGAGATGATGCAGATTCGTTGTCACAGGCACTATCAAGTTCAACATGGGATATTGTCTATGATAATATTTGCTACTCTCCCAATGAAGCATATAAAATATGTGAAATTTTAGAAGGTAAAACGAAAAAGCTCGTTTTTACATCTACTCTATCAACCTACGAAATAGATGGCAATGTCAAAACTGAGGAAGATTTTAATCCATATGATTATGAAGTTCGGATGGGGAACCGTGAAGATTTTTCATATGGTGAAGGTAAGCGTCAAGCGGAGGCAGTTCTTTTCAAAGAGGCTACTTTCCCTGTAGTCGCTGTACGTTTCCCTATTGTCATGGGTGAGAACGACTATACACGCCGTTTACATTTTCATATTGAACGAGTTTTACAGGAACAGCCTATTTCATTACCAAATATCGAAGCAAAGATGAGCTTTATTACGGATGACGAAGCAGCTGCATTTTTATATTTTGCTGGCATTACACCAATTGAAGGACCTTATAACGCAACAGCTGCAGGTGCTATTTCATTAAAAGATTTACTGGGGCTTATTGAAGAAACAACCGGAAAGCACGCAAAAATTTCTCTAGTAGGTGGCGATGAAAAATCACAATCGCCATATGGGGTTCCAGCAGATTGGTATATGTCAACTACAAAGGCAGAAGCTACAGGCTTTACATTTAGTCAACTCCATGATTGGCTCCCTACTCTAGTGAAAACAATAGTAAAAGAGTTACAATAGGTTAGGCAATTAAAAATCTGCTAGACTTCTCACCAAAGGAAGTCTAGCAGATTCATTTTCATCGTATTTAACTGACCAGATACTATAACAGTATCGTTTTTAATATTGCAACTGCTTCATCGATTTCTGCTTTTGAAACGGTTAATGGTGGCAGTAGACGAATAACGTTTGGTCCTGCACCTACTAATAATAAGCCGTTTTCCTCCGCCGCCGCTATATACGAGGCTACCTCAGTATCGCCACAGCCTATGCCAAGAAGTAAGCCCTGGCCCTGTATCGTATACGTAGACGGTAAATTCACTTTTAACTGGTTAACAAAATAAGTAGATAGCTCCTGTACATTTTGTAAAAATGTAGATTCAAAGACATGATCAAGTACGGTTTCAGCAACACTCATCGCAAGCGGGTTCCCACCGAATGTTGTTCCATGCGTCCCAGGACTAAATGTTTCATATAGTTCAGCTGTTCCAAGCATCCCACCGACTGGGAAACCACCTCCTAGCCCTTTTGCCAACGTCACGATATTTGGTTTTAAAATCGTTTGCTCATAAGCATATCTTGTTCCTGCTCGTCCAATCCCTGTTTGAACCTCATCGATAATTAGTAATATGCCTTTATCGTCACAGGCTTTAGCTATTGCTGCTGCGAATTCGGGTGATACGCTGTTAACACCACCCTCACCTTGAATCACTTCTAGCATTATTGCTGCGACAGAATCATCAATCGTTGCTTCAAGTGCTGCCACATCATTAAAAGGAAGAATCGTAAATTTTTCAACAAGTGGTCCGAAGCCATTATGTATCTTGCCCTGACCTGTTGCAGACATCGCTCCAAAAGTTCGCCCATGAAAGGATTTTTCAAAAGTAATAATATGATTTTTCCCTGTATGCTTACGTGCAAGCTTGATGGCCGCTTCATTCGCTTCCGCACCACTATTACAGAAAAATGCATAAGAAAAATGTGTATCGGCTATTAATTTTTGCGCAACTTTTTCCTGACCAGGAATATCAAACAAATTAGAAATATGCCAAAGCTTTTGACTTTGATCATGAATAGCCTTTACAATCGCAGGATGTGCATGACCAAGACTCACTACAGCAATCCCACTTGTAAAATCTAAATATTTTCTCCCGGCAGAATCTTCTACAACAGTTCCTTGCCCTTTGATAATTTGGGCGCGGCGTTTGCCATAGTTTCCAAATAAAGCACTCATTTTATCAACTCCTACTAATTTTGGCTCTAACAATCATCTTCTCTAAACAACTATATTGCTACCTCTATACCATTAGAACGGCCACTCTTATATATGAAGAAAAATGACTGTTACTGAGTGAAGGGAAAAGGGAGACTTTATTCCATTCGTTTTTTTCATCCCCCGGATAAAATCGTTGTACCTACTAGCGATTCCCCAACAATTTGCACAGATGGAATACCTGCACTTAAACATTCAAGGGCTCCTTGAACTTTAGGTATCATACCACCATAAATATGGCCCTCCTCAATCCATTGATTGATGAATGCAGGTGTTACTTTCGATTGATATTCATCGTTAATGCGAATACCACTTACGTCCGTTACAAGTAATAAACTGTCTGCATCTATAGCTAGTGCTATTTCACTTGCTACCGTATCTCCATTAATATTTAATGCCTGACCATGTTCATTTGCTCCAACGCAAG
Organism: Lysinibacillus sp. NPDC058147; assembly: GCF_042884205.1. NCBI lineage: Bacteria > Bacillati > Bacillota > Bacilli > Caryophanales > Bacillaceae > Lysinibacillus > Lysinibacillus sp. NPDC058147. Next base: position 102,259 of record NZ_JBHVUJ010000001.1, on the reverse strand, counting down.
CAATAACCGGAACAATCCCCACACCAATTAATGCTTCTAGCAAAGATGTATTGACGGTTTTTACCTCACCAACAAAACCGTATACATCTTTGTCTAGATAATCCGCTACAATTAGCTGACCATCAAAGCCATTTAAACCTATTGCAGCAATGCCAGCCGTTGTTAATTCATGAACAAGCGCAGGATTGACCTTTCCTATTAACGTTGACTGTACAATATCAATTGCAGCTTCGCTCGTTACTCGAATACCGTTTAAAGCATGTGATTCTATTCCGCACACTGCTAGTTCACGGTTAATAGCTGGGCCACCACCATGGGTAATAATAAGCTCTACTCCACTCTCTTGGAGTTTTTTAAAATTCTCAAAAAAAGACTCATTTAAGCCTTCAAGTGTACTACCACCAAGCTTAATAACCATTCGTTTACGAGCGGTATGAGGCATTGATTTGAACGTAGTCATAAGTTAGATCACATCCCCAAGCATGCCCCTTGCCTACTCCAATACCAAGTGACACATAGATTTTCACTTCATGCATTTTTAAAATTTGAATTAACTCATCTTCTGAAAACGGAACTGGTTCACCGTTTTCAACCATTGTTACACCACCAATTTGAATCGTGATTCTTTCTGGATCAACCGTTGCGCCACTATAGCCTACAGCGGCAATAATACGTCCCCAGTTTGCATCACAGCCAAATACTGCCGTTTTCACAAGCGGTGAACCAACTACTGTTTTAGCAATTTTACGTGCCTCTTCATCTGAAATTGCCCCTTCTACTTCAGCCTCAATTAGCTTCGTCGCACCTTCACCATCTTTGGCAATCATTTTGGCTAAGTCTTGAGCTACTGTTTTCAATGTATAGTAGAAGTTTTGCCAATCTGGATGATTAGGAGTTAAAGCTTCATTACCCGCTAAACCGTTTGCCATCACAACTACTGTGTCATTTGTAGATGTATCCCCATCTACTGTAATTGCATTAAAAGTCAAATTTGTTATATCAGATAATGTAGCCTGTAGTACATCTGATTCAATTTGTGCATCCGTTGTAATAAAACCTAGCATCGTTGCCATATTTGGTTCAATCATACCTGAACCTTTTGCAACCCCAGCGATAATAACCTCTTTACCATCGACAATAGTGCTGTAGCTAGTGTTTTTCATAACTGTATCTGTTGTCATAATTGCTTGTGCAAAATCAATAGCACTTTCTAAACTATCTTTTGGCTCTAATTGATTAATCCCATTTGCCACTGGCTCCATATTCATAATTTCACCGATAACACCCGTTGAGCACACACCTACTAAATTTGCCTCGATACCAAGCTTATCCGCCATGAGGGCTTGCATTGTTTGTGCATCCTTCGCCCCTTGCTTTCCTGTACATGCATTAGCATTTCCAGAGTTGACAATCATCGCCTGCATTTTCTTCGTTGTGTACACAACTTCTTTCGTTACTTTTAAAGGTGCTGCCTGCACAGCGTTTGTTGTAAAGACACCTGCTACACTTGCGGGTACTTCACTAACTAACACAGCTAAGTCTTTTTTCTTATGCTTTAAACCACAATGTAAACCCGCAGCTTTAAAGCCCTTTGGTGAAACAACATTTTTACTTGATAATTTTTTCATAATACTTGCGGATGCTATCAATGTCATAAAATCTTTCCTCCTTGGTTAATTAATTTTCTATTGCATAAGAGTAGCTGACGTTCTGCTTTCTCTAAATAAAAAAGTTAAATAAATAATGGAACGACATCTAATCCTGTCGTTTGTGGTAAATCAAATTGAACGTTCATATTTTGAATGGCTTGCCCTGCAGCCCCTTTGACTAAATTATCGATAACGCCAACAATTGTGGCACGATTCGTACGGTTATCTACCTTCACAAAAATATCGCAATAGTTCGAACCTTTAACGCGATTTGTTCCCAGACTATTTACATCTGTAACAATCCGCACAAACGGATGCTTTTCATAAGCATTCTGTAAACACGCTACTAGCTGCTGCTCTGTAACACCAGACATAACAGGTGCATATGAAGTAGATAAAATCCCTCTAGTCATTGGCACTAAATGAGTATTAAAAGAAATGGTTGTATCAATCCCTGCAAACATTGAAATGGCCTGCTCGATTTCTGGTATATGCTGATGTGTATTCGTTTTATAAATTGAAAAGCTTTCATTTACCTCACTAAAATGTGTTGCTTGTGATGGCTTATTTCCAGCCCCTGAAATTCCACTTTTCGCATCAATCACTAAAAAGCTCGAATCAATCAATCGTTCTTTTAGCAATGGTAACAACGAAAGTAAAACCGCTGTTGGATAGCACCCTGGATTTGCGATAAGAGGAGCATGTTGAACATTATCTGCATTCCATTCAGTTAAGCCATATACACTTTGTTGAATGATTTCCAATGGCGCAGCTTTTTTACCGTACCATGCTTCATAGCTCGCTGGATCTTGTAAACGGAAGTCACCAGACAAGTCTATTAATTTAGGACCTTTCCCCACCAATGGAGGTAATAGTTCACTTGTTACCCCTGAAGGCGTACTTGTAAAAACAACATCAAATTTCTCTAAAGCCCCATAATCAATTTTTTGCAAGGGTGTATCGGCAATATGAACGAGATGACCAAACTTAGAAGAAAAAATTACACCTTCTTCCGAAGATGTAAATAAATCAATCCGCTCCACCGCCTTATGATTATGTAAAAATCGAATAAGCTCTAAGCCACCATATCCGGTTGCACCAACAATTCCTACTTTCAATGCACTCACCTCTGAAATAAGTTAAAATTAGTATACGTCTGCATATTTATTAAGTCAACTGAATTTTTATTTATATTTTAATTTTTCACAATCTTTATTGAGTAATTGATTTTGAGAAAACTTTGAATAACTAAACGCTATTAAACAAAGAGAATAGTTAGAAAAAATAAATGAAATCCCAAAAAGGTTAACCTATTCACTAGTAAGGAATCAGTTTCATCTTCTGCATCTTAATGTATCAATCAATGCTCATCACCATATCGAGGGGGTGATTTCCGTTCCGACTGGATACTTTCTTGGAAGTATCCCTTAAAAGTGATCTGCTTTGCCTTGAAAGTGATCCGCTTTGCCTTGAAACTGATCCGCTTTGCCTCGAAAGTGATCCGCTTTGCTCTGAAAGTGATCCGCTTTGCCTTGAAAGTGATCCGCTTTGCCTTGAAAGTGATCCGCTTTGCCTTGAAAGTGATCCGCTTTGCCTTGAAAGTGATCCGCTTTGCTCTGAAACTGATCCGCTTTGCTCCGAAAGTGATTCGATAATCCAAGGAGTCTCCCAGCCTTCACTCCAATCAACTCATATACATGTCATACGTTTTAACAATGTCATCTCCAGATTTTGATAATAAACCCGAAGTAACGATTCATTCACTGTAAACCCCGTTGTTGCTTTTAAAAAAAGAAAGCAGGAATTTTTCGTCGACCGAATAAATTCCTGCTTCTTATGCTACAAATTAATCTTCCATCGTAGATAAATCACCAGTTGGTAGATCCAACTCCCATGCCTTTAACACACGACGCATAATTTTACCACTACGTGTTTTTGGTAGCTTATCCTTAAATTCGATTTCACGTGGTGCTGCGTGTGCAGATAAACCTTTCTTAACAAAATTACGAATATCCTCAATCAATGCATCAGAAGGCTCAACACCCTCACGTAATGATACAAAGGCTTTAATAATTTCACCTCGTACAGGATCCGGCTTTCCGATCACCCCTGCCTCGACTATATCAGGATGCTCTAGTAACTTACTTTCTACCTCGAAAGGACCTACCCGTTCACCAGCTGTCATAATAACATCATCTACACGCCCTTGGAACCAGAAGTAACCATCATCATCCATATAGGCAGAGTCCCCAGACACATACCATTCACCTTTTAAGAAATAAGATTCATAACGCTCTGGATTCCCCCAAATTTGACGCATCATTGAAGGCCAGCCACGTCGAACCGCTAAATTCCCCATTGTAAAAGGTGGTACTTCATTACCAGCATCATCAACAATCGTCGCATGAATACCTGGTAATGGTTTTCCCATTGACCCTGGCTTAATATCCATAGAAGGATAGTTACAAATCATATGGGCACCAGTTTCCGTCATCCACCATGTATCATGAATACGGTGTCCTAGCTCATCAATCCCCCAACGAATTACCTCTGGATTTAACGGCTCACCTACAGATAAAATGTGGCGTAAAGAAGATAGATCATAATTTTCGAGCATACCACTACCAGCACCCATTAACATTCTGAAAGCAGTTGGTGCACTATACCAAACTGTTACACTATAATCCTCAATTGCTTGGTACCAAGCTTGTGGTGAGAATCTCCCACCAACAATTAGCATTGTGACACCATTTAACCATGGACCAAAAATGCCATATGCTGTACCTGTTACCCATCCTGGATCAGCCGTACACCAGTAAATATCGTCTTCACGCAAATCTAATACCCATTGCGTTGATTGATATTGTTGCAGCATCGCGTTATGAACATGCAATACGCCCTTTGGTGCTCCAGTTGATCCAGAAGTATAATGAAGAATCATACCGTCCTCTCTGTCCACCCATTCAATATCAAATTGAGAAGATGCTTCTTTCAGGCGTCTATTAAAATCTAAAATTTGTGATGTTTCCACTATATTAGATCCTACTAAAAAGACGTGCTGCAAATGCGGTAGCTTTGCTAAAGGTACTCGTTCAAGTAACTCTGGTGTTGTCACTAATACTTTAGCTTCACTATCTGCAAGTCTGTCATAAACAGCACCTTCCATAAACGCTTCGAATAATGGACCTACAATAACACCCATTTTCAATGCTCCTAATAAAGAAAAATAAAGCTCCGGTGAACGCGGCATGAAAATAAATAATCGATCACCTTTTTCTAAATTTGTTGCTGCCTTAAAAACATTTGCTGCTTTATTCGTCTGTTTTTTCATTTCATTGAAAGAATAAGCCTCTTTACGCTTTCCATCATTAAAATAAAGTGCAACTTTGTTTTTTTGATGCGTTTCTGCATGACGATCAATCGCTTCATATGCCATATTCACAAGCCCAGTTTCATACCAACTAAATCCCTTTTCTGTCTCTGTCCAATCATGTGTTGCCGCAGCTTTCTCATAATCAGGCAAATTATATTGCCCCGATAAAGCATTCAACTTCTCCAACATTTTCATCCCCATGAAACTACCCCTCTCTTTGCTATCGCCTTAGTACATTAGTAGGCAAATTTCAAATCGTAATTTCATTATTTTCCCCTTTCAAAATCCGCCACCTTCTCCAAAGACAACTACGTTATGTAGCATTTGTTATACAACAGTTTGAGTAGTGTAAAATTTAAAAATGCTTATTCACACTACATTTATCTGTTGAATAACAGATGCAATATAAATATATTTTACACGAATTCACCAAGAATGTCTTAATATTTTTATTTTTCTAAAAACTCAGGTATATTTTGCAAAAGATAGCGTTTTTCCGCAGGAAATCAGCTATAATGGAATTATTAAACTCAGGTGGTGTAATTATGGAACATAAAAAAACTTTTTTTTCTGTCACAAAGGAAACTAAGCATGGTACTGTGTATGTGGAAGGACCTGTTCCTCCAGAAAAATTAGCTACATATTCATTCCACGAAGGCTTGGTTGCTTTTAGACCTCCAAAGCAACAGCAGCAAGCCATTATAGAAATTGCAGGACTTCCTGAAGGACGAATTATTATTATTCGTAATGAAAACATTATTGTAGGCTATGTCACTTATCTATATCCCGATCCACTCGAACGATGGGCGGAGGATCGAATTGATAACATGATTGAGCTAGGTGCTATTGAAGTCATCCCAGACTATCGCGGTACAGGTGCTGGTAAGGCATTACTAGCTGTGTCTTTTATGGGAGATGAAATGGAAGACTATCTTGTTATTACTACCGAATATTATTGGCATTGGGACTTAAAAGGGACTGGTTTAAATGTTTGGGATTATCGCAAAATGATGGAGAAAATGATGGGCTCTGCCAACTTCGAATATTTTGCTACAGATGACCCTGAAATCACATCACATCCTGCTAACTGCCTGATGGCACGCGAAGGAAAGCGCGTTCCTCCTGAGACTATGGAAAGATTCGATAGACTTCGTTTTAAAAATCGCTTCATGTATTAAAGCCAACACAAAGGGGATGAGTATATGATCGTTGAAGAAATTATGAATGAAGAGCCCTACACGTTGGCTCCGACCAATTCAGTGTTAGAAGCGCTGAAGTTAATGCGTGAGAAAAAAGTACGTCATTTACCAGTTATTGATGAGGAGCGTCATGTTCTTGGTGTTATAACTGAACGAGATATTAAAGAGGCTTTGCCTTCCTCGTTACGGGATGAGCCTAATTCTCCAGTTTTTAACGCAAAAGTGGAAGAGATTATGGTTAAAAATCCACTTGTAGGTCATCCACTTGATTTCGTAGAAGAAGTGGCTCTTACTTTTTATGAATCCAAAGTAGGCTGTTTACCAATTGTCTCTGGCGGAAAGCTAGTTGGAATTGTCACTACAACAGATTTACTCTATACATATATAGAGTTAACTGGTGCCACTGAACCTGGCTCTAAAATTGAAATTCGTGTTTCTGATACACCAGGAATATTATTTGAAATCACAAAAATTTTCAATGAACATCATGCAAATGTCCAAAGCGTCTTAGTTTATCCTGACTCTGAAAATACCCAAAATAAAATTTTAAGTGTCCGAGTAAAAACATTGAATCCACTAGCTATGATAGAAGATCTTCGTAAAGAAGGATTTGATGTATTATGGCCTAATTTACCAGGTGTTTCGTTACAATGAAAAAAGCAGTATTTGTTTACTCGCCAGAGCAACTCGGATATAAATTTTCAGATACCCATCCTTTCAATCATAAACGCTTGACGCTTACAATGGATTTGTTAAAGAATATTGATGCTCTTGATGATTTAGATATTGTTCCAGCTCGTGTCGCAACAGAGGATGAGCTTTTACTTGCACATGATCCAAAATATATTGAAATCGTTAAAAAAGCAGGACATGGTGAGCTTTCAGAGGCACAATGTGAAAGCTACGGCATAGGCACCGAAGATACGCCTATTTTTGAAAATATGCACGAAGCAAGTGCACAGCTTGTTGGCGGAACATTAACAGCTGTCGATTATGTTATGGAAGGAAAAGCCGAGCACGCCCTCAATTTAGGTGGAGGGCTACATCATGGCTTCCGTGGCCGTGCATCAGGTTTTTGTATTTATAACGATAGTACAGTAGCCATCCGCTATTTGCAGGAAAAATACAATGCTCGTGTACTTTATGTAGATACCGATGCCCATCACGGGGATGGGGTGCAATGGAGTTTTTATGAAGATCCAGATGTTTGTACATTGTCTATTCATGAAACAGGACGTTATCTTTTCCCCGGAACTGGTAATATTACGGAACGCGGAAATGGACAGGGCTACGGCACTTCTTTTAATTTCCCAATTGATGCTTTTACAGAAGATGAGAGTTTCCTAGAAATATATGAAAAGGCTATGCGAGAAGTCTTTGAATTTTTCAAGCCGGATGTTGTGCTAACACAAAACGGCGCAGATGCACATTATTTTGATCCACTAACACATTTATATGGAACAATGAATATTTATAGAGAAATTCCAAAGCTTGCGCATAAATTAGCACATGAATATTGCGGGGGGAAATGGATTGCCGTTGGCGGTGGAGGCTATGATATTTGGCGTGTTGTGCCTCGCGCATGGTCTATGCTATGGCTTGAAATGACAGATCAGCAATTACCGACAGGACCACTCCCTCAAGCATGGTTAGATCGTTGGCAGCCTGAAGCACCAGTGCCTTTTATTCCAACTTGGGATGATCCAAATCCATTGTATGAGCCAATCCCTCGAAAAGCTGAGATTGAAGAAAAAAACGCACAAATGCTAACTAAAGCACTTCATATTATTCGCAATCAAAAACACGTTTAACACTATGCCTCACGACAATCGTGGGGCTTTTTATTTTTACCCCAGCCCTCTATCAATTACTCTTCGCATTCTATCCATCACTTTCACCTTTCAATCCGACTATAAAAAAACACGTAAATTCCATTATCAGATTTACGTGTTTTAACTGTTATTTACTTTTGACAGATTGTCGATGTTCAATACGATGAGGTAAAATAACCGCTTCGTCTTCAACAGGCTCTTTGTTCATCAATTTTGTCAGCAAGCGCATTGCGACAGCTCCGATATCGTACAGCGGTAACGCGACACTTGTCAGCTGCGGACGAACCATGCGTGCTAATTTTGAATTTTCAAAGCTGATTACTTCGATATCCTCAGGTACATCTTTGCCTGCATCCTGCGCACCATGAATCAATCCAATTGCTAATTCATCACTACCTGCAAAATAAGCAGTTGGAGGATTTTCAAGAGAGGATAATGTTTCCCAAGCCTCTAAGCCCATATCATAGCTCGATTCCTCTGCAGCGATTAGTGATTCATCTATAGGTAAACCTGCGTCTTGTAAGGCTTTTTTATAAGCTTCAAGTTTGAATTTTCCATTAATAGTATACGTAAGCGGACCTGTTACGAAAGCGATTCTCTTATGACCATTTTGAATGAGTAATGTAATCGCCTCATAAGCTGCTTGGTAATAATCAATGTTAACAGTCGCAATTGTTTGCGATTCATCAACTGAACCTGCAAGCACAATTGGTACAGGTGAATGATCCATAGTTTGTTGCATTTTTTCAGTTACTTCATCACTCATCATCACAATACCGTCAACCTGTTTTCCTAGCATTGTATCCAGTAGCTGAAGCTCTTTATCTTCATGTTGGTCTGAGTTGGCTAAAATAATATTGTAACGATACATTGTTGCAATATCTTCTACACCACGTGCCAGCTCCGCATAAACATTGTTTGCAATATCCGGGATAATCACGCCAACTGTTGTTGTTTTCTTACTTGCTAATCCACGCGCTACTGCGTTTGGACGATACTCTAATCGTTCAATTACTTCTAATACTTTTTTTCGTGTTGCTGGTTTTACGTTTTGATTACCATTGACTACACGAGAGACCGTTGCCATAGAAACATTTGCTTCTCTTGCAACATCATAAATTGTAACAGTCATCGTACGTGCCTCCCTTTTTCCTTTTATAGCCTTATCATACGATAATTTTCATATTCTTTTCAAGAAGCAGTATGTACATGAAAAGAAAAACCAAGTACAAATAGTACTTTTCTAGTCATTATTTTGTCACTATATAGTAAACACCGCCTGCCGATTAAAGCAAGCGGTGTTTATCAACATATCAATTATGCCCCGGCATAATTGCGTCTGGAATCGGCTTTGTGCTTAGGCCTGCGTGATGCAGGTCAGTTAGCCGTTATCGCATGGATGCGATGATTTTAGGCTAACATCGAACTCCTTTCCGATTCCGTGACATCCGCCGGAGGCTTTGGGCCAACACGATGTTGGTCACTCAGTCGTAGCCACAGGACGTGGCGTTCTTAGACTGAGTTCCTCTATTTCAGTGGGTGTTTGGACACCCACTGAAAAGTAACTTAAATCTGCATTCATCTCACTACCTACAGAGGTGGGAGACTTCTGTACCTGCCTCTAAGCTTTCGGTACAGAAAATAATTGCTGAAAGAAGTTATGCATTGATTTCATGGCTCTTCATGAATTTTTGTAGTGTTTCGTAGAAAGCATCAAATGTTGGAATATCCATTTGTTGTTGTGAATCAGAAAGTGCTACAGATGGATCTGGATGCACCTCTGCCATGACGCCATCAGCTCCAATAGCAATTGCTGCCTTAGCACATGGCAATAGTAAATCACGACGACCTGTTGAATGCGTTACGTCTACAAAAACTGGTAAATGCGTTTCTTGTTTTAAAATTGGTACAGCAGAGATATCTAGTGTGTTACGAGTTGCTTTTTCGTAAGTACGAATACCACGTTCACAAAGAATGATATTCTCATTTCCTTTAGACATAATGTATTCTGCTGCGTGGATAAATTCATCAATTGTCGCTGCTAAGCCTCGTTTTAAAAGTACCGGTTTATTTGTTGCTCCTGCTGCTTTTAATAATTCGAAGTTTTGCATATTACGTGCACCAATTTGGATAACATCAATGTAATCTAATGCTTCCTCTAAATGACCAGGTGTAACGATCTCAGTAATAACGCCTAAACCGAATTCTTCAGACACACGTTTTAAAATTTTAAGTCCTTCTAATCCAAGACCTTGGAAGTCATATGGAGAAGTACGTGGTTTATAAGCACCACCGCGAATTAACTTTTCACCTTTTGCTTTAATAGATGCTGCTACTGCTGCTACTTGCTCGTATGATTCCACAGCACAAGGTCCAAATACGAAAGATGGTTTCCCTTGGCCAATTAGCTCACCATTTACATTAATGACAGTATCTTCTGATTTTTTCTTACGAGATACAAGTAATTCTTTTTTCTTATCCGCTTCAAGTTGTTTTAAAGCTGTTTTAAAAATTTGTTTAAATATATAATCAACCGTCATTTGGTTTAATGGACCTTGATTGTGTTCTTTAATAAGATCAAGCATGTGTCGTTCACGTAATGGATCATAGCGATTCACACCTTGTTTTTCTTTAATTTTACCGATTTCATCAACTACTGCTGCACGTTCGTTAATTAGACGAAGAATTTCTAAGTTTAAACCGTCTATTTGACTACGTAAGCTTTCTAAATCTTTTTGGCTCATGCTTTCTTGCTCCTCTCCTCATGACAGACACTTCCAGAACTCTGAAATGTATGTTACATTTTTAGATATTAGCAACATTATAATCAATGTTGTACAGAATGTCACGCATTTTTAATTTAGCGCTTCAACTCGCTAAATTATATTAACATATAACGAGAAAGGAAGCGAGTACAAAGAACTCCTTTCCGATTTGTGACATCTGACGGAGGCTTTAGGCCAACATATGTTTTTTGCACGAAAGCGCAGTGCAACATAGCGCCAGCAAAGGTTTTTAGTCTGTGCGAAAGCGAAGCGACAGCGGCAACAACACGATGTTGTCACTCAGACGCTTTCACAGGATGTGAAGTTCTTAGTCTGAGTTCCCCCTATGTCAGCTGAATTTTGATGAAAGAAGTTAACATATAACTAGAAAGGAAGCGAGTACATTGAGTTCAAAATTATTTGCACTTGATATCGGTACACGTTCTGTAGTAGGCATTATTTTAGCTGAAGATAATGACCGCTTTCACGTGGAAGACATCTTAGTAAAAGAACATAAAGAACGCGCCATGGTTGATGGTCAAATACATAATGTCATGTATGTGGCAGATTTAATCAATGAAATTAAACATGAACTTGAAGAGAAGCATGGCCCGTTAACAAAAGTAAGTGTCGCTGCGGCTGGTCGCTCATTAAAAACAGAACAAGCAAGCGTGACGATTAATATACGTAATCGACCAATCTTTACAGAAGAAGATATAAGTCGTTTAGAACTACAAGCGGTTCAACAGGCTCAGCAGCAGCTCCTTCAACACAAAGAAGATGCTAAAATAAGCCACTATTATTGTGTTGGTTATTCAGTTTTATATTATCGATTAGATGGTGAAGAAATTGGTAGCCTACTCGATCAGCAAGGTGATGAAGCACAAATTGAAGTTATTGCTACGTTCTTGCCACGAGTTGTCGTAGAATCACTTATTGCGGCTCTTAAACGCGCGGATTTAGAAATGGATGCTCTAACATTAGAACCTATTGCAGCTATCAATGTACTTATCCCCCCAACAATGCGTCGTTTAAATGTGGCTCTTGTTGATATTGGTGCTGGTACATCTGATATTGCCATTACCGATAAAAGTACTGTTGTCGCTTATGGCATGGTACCAACAGCTGGTGATGAAATAACAGAGGCTTTAAGTGACCACTACTTACTCGACTTCCCAGTTGCCGAAAAAGCGAAACGTCAACTGCAAACAGAAGAAGAAATTTTAATTCAGGATATTTTAGGCTTTGACCAATATTATCCTAAAGAAGAAGTTCTTCAAGCAATTGAACCTGCTGTTAAGCAACTTGCAAAAGCCATTGGGGAAGAAATTTTGCGTCTTAATAATCGCATAGCTCCTAAGGCGGTAATGCTTGTTGGTGGAGGTAGCTTAACACCAAATCTTACAAACGAACTTGGGCTAGTACTAGATTTACCTGCCAATCGTATTGCCGTTCGAGGGATTGACGCCATTCAAAACTTAACGAAGGAAGATCATATTAAAGCATCTCCTGAATTGGTGACCCCAATCGGTATTGCTATCGCAGCAAAAAAAATGCCTATTCAATATATGAGCCTAACAGTCAATGAACAAGTCGTTCGCCTTTTTGAATTAAAAGAAATGACCGTTGCAGATGCATTTTTAGCAGCCAATATTCGAGCAAAGCAATTATACGGGAAACCAGGACACGGATTATCAGTGAATGTAAATGGACAAGATATATTCATCCCTGGTGGTCACGGTCAACCGGCGGAAATTTTAGTAAATGGTCATCAGGCATCCACAAAAACAATGATTAAAACAGGCGATGCCATCCAGTTAATTGAAGGCCAAGACGGTCAGCCAGCTAATGCTACAGTGAGAGATATTATAGATGATGCTTCGATTAAAACCGTTACAATTCAACATACAAAATATATAATTGAACCACAAATAACTGTTAACGGTTCCACTGCTTCACTCGATAGTGCATTAAATGATCGAGATGTTGTGATGTTTGAAATAGCCGAAACAGTCGAGGATGTATTTAAGCTCACAAATAATTGGGAGTTATTAAAACAATTTGAGTCATTTTATATTCAAGTGGACGGAAAGCCACTTTATTTACCAGAGTTTTCAGCCCATCTAATGATTAATAGTAAACCATCAAAAATGTCATATGCTGTACAAGACGGTGATGTTATTTCGTTTCAACAACAATCATTCCCTACTGTTCAACGGATTGCTGACCAAATGAATATTTTACTTGAGGATAAAATCATCATACACTTTCAAAACGAAGTGTTAGAGCTGAAGAAGATGGCCAACGAAGTTCTCGTTAATCATGTAGTAGTTTCACCACTTTCAACCGTTCCAAATGGAGCAACACTTTCATTTAAAGAAAAAGACCGAAGTCGTTGGATATACCAAGATGTGTTCCGCTTCTCTAATTGGCAACTACCTACTACATTTAAAGGTAATTTTACAATTTTACGAAATGGTCAACCAGCAAGCTTCGATATGGAGATTTTCGGCGGGGATAAATTAGAGATTTTACTAGAAAAAGCGCCTATATCTTAAAAAAAAAGGGATACGTTACATCTATGATAAGATGTAGCGTATCCCTTTTATCTATTATGCGCGAACTTCTTCACTTTTTTCTTCAGCTTGTTCCTTTTTTTCACTAACATCCTCTGCTTTAGGTTCTTCACTAGGAATGAAATCCTCCAGTGGCTCTTCACCCTCAAAAGAAACAGTACCATCGTCAAAAACAGTTGGTGCTTTTGCTGATTTTAATGTTTTTACTTTCTCTACTAATTGTGTAGATTGTTCTTGAATTTGTTTAGATAATTGAACCGTTTTATCTTTAGCAGTTGTCGAGAAATCTGCACTCTTATCTTTTAAGTTAACAGCTTGTACTGCTACATCGCTACGTAAATCTTTCCCTGATTTTGGAGCTAGTAATAAGCCTGCAGCTGCACCTACTATACCCCCAACTAATGCGCCAATAACAAAATCCTTCATGTTCACTCGCTCCTCTTCATAGATCGACTCTTGCGGTTGATAAAGCTGTGGCAATGAACTTTCAAGTTGTTGTTCCTTCACTTCATTATAATTTGGCTTTTGAGTTGTCATGCAACAATTCCTCCCCATCTTATTATCTAATTTGCTTAGACTTGGTTGTCCATCTGCTTTCGCGGATGCATTCTACAACATATGCCTAAGATTTTATTTTTATTCCTTTGATATTTAATGCCTACCGAATAATTATTATTTTTTTCGGCCCCATTTTCTTTTCGATTTTTCCGACTGCTCTGATTCAGAAGAATAAACATCTTCTTGAATCACCTCATTGGCTTGATCGATAATTTTACGTTTCTTCCACTTATCTGCAATGCCCATTGCGACATTACTCCATTGAACAACTTGTGCAATTTTTTCTTCATTTTGTTCCACACTATTAGAAATTGAAGAAGTGATTTGCTGTACAGATGTATTTAAACCATTTACAGAGTCGCCAATTCCTTTGACTGCATGAACAACAGAATTTAACTGTTCGGATTTTTCTTGAATATCCTCTGCCAAGCTATTTGTTTTGGCTAGTAAGGAAGTTGTTTCACGTGTAATACCTTCCATTTGTCCTTCAATACCTGATAATGTTCCAGCTAAACTGTTAAGAATTGGTTTGAGCGAAAATAATGTCATTCCAACGCTTACACAAAAAATTAAAAAACCGATTGCTGCAATGATTGCTGCAATATACAAAATAACTTCCATAACTAGACCTCCTGCAAGTAAAAATTCTCTTTACTATTACTTTCCTTATTTTCGACAAAAAAAACTGAATTCCTTCTCATTTTGAGAAAAAACAGCTTATTCCTTGCGGACTAAGCTGTTTCGTTGTTCTTTAGCACGTCTTCAAAAGCATCTTGGAATTTGTGAACATCGCCTGCGCCCATAAATAAAAATACTGCGCCCTTATGCTTTGTTAACACTTCAATTCCTTCAGTGGTAATCACTGCACTGCCTTCAATTAAAGACGCTAAATCTTGGATTGAAAGTGCGCCTTGTGTTTCCCTTGCAGAACCAAAAATATCACATAAGTATGCTGTATCTGCAAGACTTAGACTATCTGCAAAATCCTGTAAAAAAGCTTGTGTACGTGTAAATGTATGTGGTTGGAAAATAGCTACTAACTCACGATCCGGAAATTTTTGTCGCGCCGATTGAACCGTTGCACGGATTTCAGTTGGATGGTGTGCATAGTCATCTATTAAAACATTATTCCCAATATCCGTTTCTGTAAAACGTCTTTTTACACCTTTGTATGTGTTTAAACGTTCTTGAACGATGTCTGGTGAAATACCTTCATATTGGCAAAGTGTAATTACAGCTAAAGTATTTAATACCGCATGATCTCCAAACAATGGGATAAAGAAAGTACTATAAAATTCATTACGGACAAATACGTCAAATTTTGTACCCTTTGTTGTTTTCTCAACATTACGAGCCTCAAAATCATTTTCAGCTCCAAATCCATAATAAACAACAGGTACTTTCGCTTGAATACGTTGTAGATGTTCATCATCACCGCAAGCAATAATTGCTTTTTTAACCTGTAATGCTAGTGATTGAAAGGCCGAATAAACATCCTCTATGTTTGCAAAGTAGTCTGGATGGTCAAAATCAATATTAGTCATTACCGCATAATCAGGATTGTAAGCTAAAAAGTGTCGACGGTATTCACATGCTTCCATCACAAAGAAGTCAGCACTTTCATGTCCAGCTCCTGTTCCATCTCCGATTAAATAAGAAGTTGGTTTATAACCTCCTACAACATGAGCCATTAAGCCAGTCGTAGATGTTTTACCATGTGCACCTGTAATAGCAATCGACGTGTAATTACCGATATATTCACCTAAAAATTTATGGTAGCGAATAACTTCTACACCGATTTCACGAGCACGCTCTAATTCAGGATGGTCATCAGCAAATGCGTTCCCTGCAATAACTGTCATACCTTCTTTAATATTATCTGCATTAAATGTAAAAATTGGAATATTACGATCACGTAACGGCTGTTCCGTGAAGAAATATTTATCAACATCTGAGCCCTGTACTTGTTCACCAGCATCAAATAAGATTTGTGCAAGTGAACTCATGCCGGAACCTTTAATGCCTGTGAAATGAAAAACTGTCATTAATTAAACCCCCCGGGAATTCAATATCCCTTCTATCATCTATTAGGTGTATCGTATTTTCAACTAATTATTAGGTATTAATACCTTTGCAAGTACTAAAAAATACGTACTATTCATCACATCTCGTCTATTATAGCACTATTTATGCATAAGGATAAATGTGTAACTTTTCTAAAAATACTAATTTCGACGTG
The DNA here is from genome assembly GCF_042884205.1 of Lysinibacillus sp. NPDC058147. Lineage (NCBI taxonomy): Bacteria > Bacillati > Bacillota > Bacilli > Caryophanales > Bacillaceae > Lysinibacillus > Lysinibacillus sp. NPDC058147. The sequence goes on along the minus strand of NZ_JBHVUJ010000001.1, from coordinate 86,068 downwards.
AATAAGATAATCTATACGAAAACAATGTAATTCTTATTCAAACATAGCAATTAAATCTTCTTCTGTAATGTAACTTTCTCGTGGTTTACTGCCACGTGCCTCAGACACAAAGCCATGCGATTCCAACATATCAATTAAACGAGCAGCACGATTATAGCCAATATGATATTTGCGCTGAATCAAAGAAGTAGAAGCTCCTCCCTGCTCATAGACAAATCGACATACATCCTCAAACAGATCATCTTGCTCAGCAGAAACTTCCGTCTTCTTTAACAGTTCCTCTTGATCGAATATATAATCAGGCTCTCCTTGCTCACGAACATGCTCAATAATCGCTTCAATTTCATCATCTGTCACAAATGTACCCTGTAAACGCACAGGAGCAGACATACCATTACCCAAATATAACATATCGCCTCGCCCAAGTAATCTTTCTGCACCTTGCCCATCTAAAATAGTACGCGAATCGATTTGTGAAGATACCGCAAAAGCAATACGTGTAGGAATATTAGATTTAATAAGCCCTGTAATAACATCAACAGATGGTCTTTGAGTTGCAACAATTAAATGGATACCGCAAGCACGTGCCTTTTGCGCAATACGACAAATCGCCTCCTCTACATCTGCAGGAGACATCATCATTAAATCTGCCAATTCATCAATGACAATTAAAATATACGGTAATTTTAAGCTATGTTCATTATTTTTATCCGCAATTGCATTATAACGTGTAATATCACGTGCACCTGCATGCGCAAATAACTGATAACGACGCTCCATTTCTTCCACTGCCCATTTCAGAGCGGCTGTAGCAGCCTTCACATCTGTAATAACTGGGCTAACTAAATGTGGAATATGATTAAATGGTGCTAATTCTACCATTTTAGGGTCGATAAGCATCAGCTTTAATTCATGTGGTGCAGCTTTATATAATAAACTAACCAAAATCGAATTGATACAAACCGATTTACCAGAACCTGTAGCTCCGGCAATTAAACCATGTGGCATTTTTCGTAAATCAATGGTTACTGGCTTCCCTGTTAAATCCAGACCCAATGCTGCTTCTAACGGCGAATCTGACTCAAGGAAAGAAGGACTATTTGTCACTTCCGATAATCGAACAGCGCGAGATACACGGTTCGGTATCTCAATGCCAATTGAGCTCTTCCCAGGAATCGGAGCTTGGATGCGGATGTCTTTCGCTGCCAGTGCAAGTTTCAAATCATCTGATAGATTACGGATTTTGCTAACCTTCGTACCATGACTCACTGTTATTTCAAATTGTGTCACAGCAGGTCCTTGCATAATGGATTCTATTTGAGCTGAGACTTGGAAATAAGACAAAGCTTCGACCAGTGTATCTCCCTGTTGCTCCATCCACTCAGTATCTTGCGTTTTTTCCTCAGGTGGCTCTAAAAACTCATCATCTGGCTTTTGATACACATGCACAGGTTTTTGAGGTGTTTCCATTACTTCTTCCACTAATATTTCTTCTAATACAGGAGATTGCTCTAGAAATTCTCCTGTATTAGACTCCTCGGGAATAACTACATTTTCGTTTTCGATAGCAGGCTTTTGTTCTGTAGTTGCTTCTACTTCCATTTCGGTAGTTGCAGAAATTTCGTCGAAACTCTCCACATCAATCACTGTTTTTTCTAATGTCGAAACGTTAGACATTGATGAGACTGGTGACATTGTAATGACTGATACACTCTCTGTTGCAGCATTAAATGGAACAGTATTTTGAATAGAAACTTCTTTTTCCTCCGTCGACTGTGTAGCTGTTTTATTGTCCAACTCTAAATCGCTAATCTCTAAATCTATAGATTGCGGAACTTGTTCTTTATAGGATGGAGTAGTGTTTTCAATAGAAACCTCTTTTTCCTCTGTCGTTAGTGGTGCTTCATTATTGCTCAGCTCTAACTCACTAATCTCTAAATCTATAGTTTGTGGCAGTTCTTTATTGGATGACACTAATTGAGGTTCTGCATCCAAAATAGTAAGCTCAGAAGAAGGCTCCTGTTCCTCTTGGTCTTGTTCAACAATTGTTGTTGTCGGCTTCGTGTTTTTAAATTGCTGTTGGATTTTCCATTTCTCTTTATCAGTTTTTAGCATTAAAACATTAAATGGAATACCACTTTTTTCTTTCTTTTCTATAGATTGCTCTTCTGAAGATTGTTCTTGCAATACATCTTGCTCATTGTCTCCATTCATTGATGGCTGAACTACTGTAACCTCACCAATATGGATGGTAGAATTTTCAATTTGCAATTGTTCTACAACTACTTCTTTTACATGAATTTCTGATTGATCAGCTGAAAGTTGTTCAACATTCAGCTCATGCTGAACGGCTTCTTTCACTTGTTCTTCAAATTCTACAGCAAAAGAAGTTGTTTGAAGCACGGGTAATTCCGATTTCGTTTTATCACTAGGATGATTTGTTTCGTCTAATTGATCATCAAAAGTAATCGGTTGCTTTACTGGTGTTTCAATTGTTTCAGGGATTTCAAGCTGTTCGAGCTCATCTTTTCGAACTGTGCTAAAAGGCTCTTTTTCTTCTAGTATATTTTCAATAGCCTCATTTGTTGTCGCTTCTTTTAAAGACTCAGATGTTGTAGATATTTCTGACTCTTTTTTGTCGTGCTCTTCCTTGCGTTTCTCTAATAACTGCTCAATTGGGCTCGGCTTAGCAAAACCATAGACTGGTGACGGAACATCACTTGGTACAAAACGCTTGCGATTTTCAGATAAAGCACTTTCTTCTGTTTTTTCTACACGATAATTCGAATCTTTATGCGAGGTCGGTAGCTCATCTTGCGCATCTCGAAAAACAAGACTTGCCTTTGAACGATTCACCTGTTCAGGCTGACTTCTTGTAATCGTCGTTCTACCGGTTCTCTTCGTCCGATTTGCTAATAATTCTCGAATGCCTGAAACCTCAATATCATAAACACTCGAATCCACAATATGATTATTTAAATGCTTCGGTAGCGATAAATCTTCAATTTGTCCGGAGTATGCATCGTCCATTTGATTGAATGCTTCTTTTGATGATGGCGTTGATGGTGGAGCTGAAAATTCCTCATCCTCAATTAACGGAAAACGAAAGGTTTTTTGCTTTGCTACAGTTGTTTCTTTAAATGAATGTAGCTGCTCAGATTGTTCTTCTTCATAGTCTTCATAAAACTCTTCATATTCGTAATCATTGTCATCTTTATTTATAAATTTATTCATTTGTTTTTTTAACCAATTCACATTGTTCACTCATTTCTCTTACACTTCATTTATAGCATTGTCTTTATTAAATAAAAAACTACAATGTCTATAACAAAAAGCATACCATAAAAATGTTATAGAAACTTGCATTTAGAGGCTCATTCTAGACAAAAAAATCGTTATGTTACTAGCATATTAGTAGCATAACGATTTTAAGTATATATAATCAATTTTGTGTTAGCGTTAATTGTTCTATCGAATAGATAAAACACTGTAGCTGTCGCTTTACTTTCACACAGCTAAACAGCTTTCGAAGGTTTTATCTAGTTGGCGTTTCAAACGCACTACCAGTTATCGCATCTTCTGGTAATACTAAAATTCCTTTTTCAGAAGGTGCATTTGGAATTGCTAATTCGCGTGCTGAACATAGCATACCGTATGATTCAACACCTCGCAAATTACCTTCTTTAATAAGCATTCCAGAAGGCATTACTGCACCAATTTTGGCTACGACAACCTTTTGACCTGCTTCTACATTCGGTGCGCCACATACAATTTGTAATGTGTCTTCACCTACGTTTACAGAACAAATGCTTAGTTTATCAGCATTTGGATGCTTGTCCTTTGTTTCTACATAGCCTACAACAAATTTTGGAGAAAAATCTACATCAAGGCTGATTACAGCTCCATTTTTTGCAATAGCTGCTTCCAGTTGTGCTACTAATTCTGGAGTAACTTCAACTAGACCTTTTGCATCAGTTTGAATATAGTTGCTAGCATTAAATAAATTAAATGCTTTAATTTCTCCTGTTTGTGCTTCCTTTAAAATAGCGATATCACCTGCACGCTCTACCTCTGTTTTCACGATTGATTCTGTTGCTAATTGTACTAGCAATACATCGCCTACATGTTCTTTGTTGTAAAATACATTCATTGTTTCCCTTGCTCCTTTTTAACTCTGTTTTTTGCTAATATAAAGATTGGTTCTAGCTCCCCATCTTCATAAATAAAAGATAATGACGTAATCGGTACTGTACCGACAGTGAAAAAATGCATCGTCATCTGCGCTAATACATCATACCCTGTTTCATTACGAATATCACCAACTATTAATACATCCTGATGTGGTACAGATAGCGTCATGTCACCCTCAATGTTAGTTTGCATTTCTTTTAAGAAGCTTTCATTTAAAATGCGACTTGCATCGTAACCATCATTAGCATTAACAAAATAGAAAATATTCCCTGCAACTTCATCTTTCTTATAAACAGTTGGTAGTTGCTTTACAGAGAATCGTGCCATTTCACGAATTTGCTCTACTGTTAATTGTAGTACCTCTAACATGGATTCATCAATAAAACGATAGGTTTTTCCTAAATCAAGCGCATAAAATATACGTGTTTCAGCCGTATGTTCAGTAGTGATGAATGCATGTCCCTCCTTCGAGGCTTGAGGGTAGGATGTTGCGCGAATAACTGGATAAATTTGTGTAGTAGTTTGGAATCCTTGTTCCATCTCTTGCTCCATAGCATTAAAGGTTTGCTCGATTGTATAAACGACTTCATCGATTGCAGCGCCTTGCTTATCATTATATTTTGTTAAAATGCCTGGCAGAGATAGCTCCATCCCTTTTCCAATTTTTTTATGGTTTAAGCGTAATTTATCGTGCTTTTTATCAAATTCAAAATCAAACTTATCTTCATTCAATCGTTGTTTTAATAGGGACACAAGTTGTTCTGATTTAATTTGTTTCACGTAGCTCACATCCTTTCTTCAAAATCAATTTAGTTTTGGCATATTTGCCAGTAATAAATTGCCACAGGCCGTGACGTTTATACCTCTATTCCAGCAAGATAAATGAAGGGAAAACGGCTCACATGTTTGTGAACCGTCCTGTTCAAAACTATCCAATTATTTAATCTTAACCGAATGAGCGATTTTCGTCATCTTGTGTAAATTATTTTTTATATGTTTTGTCTGAGAAAGGATCGTCATTTTAACAACACCGCTACTTACAATTAACTCAAAATCATTTTCATGCTCGGATTTTGAAACAACTGCAAAGCCAAAATACTATCCTTAAATATTTTAAGTTGCAACTTTAAAAGACACTATTCATGTGCTAAAGTAAATAAATATTGGCCAAGAAGGAGCGAGACTATATGTTCGAACATCATCTGACGACTCACTAATCCTTGTGTAAAAATCCCTACAGCCCCCGCACCTTGTCGGATATCTAGACGTTGTGTATATTGCTCCATTACAGGTCCTAGTTCCTTCCCAGCTCTTATTTCCTGGGCAATTTCTTCTGGTAATATAATTTGTGCGCCAGCAGCTGTATAGGTTGTTCCATTTGATACTGTAAGTGCTCCCCAGTTACAAACATACATAACACCATCAATTTCAGTCACTCCACCTTCTAGTCCAAACGATAATTGCGCATCTGTTTTATTGATGGCGTTTTTCGAACGGTTTATTGCTCCCAATCGTGTTTCTTCATGAGTCATCGGTTGCTCAGAAACTTGTGAAGCAGCTTTAACGTAGGTGAAATTCGGTTTATCAAAATATTTTCTAGCTATAACTTCAACTGCCTCTGTCTTTGCTTTGTTTGTTGTCCCAATAGCTATGTTCATTTTTCAAATCCCTCTTTCTTTGCATAGAAAAAGATGCCCCTAAAGGCACCTTCTAACTTCTTTCGGGTGTTACATTACACATTAGCGCGAATCGTTTCTAATGTCGAACGATCTGCTTTTTTCACTAGTTCCACAATCAAAGCTTTTGCAGCTGCATAGTCATCAATATGAATAATTGACGCTGATGTATGAATATAGCGTGAGCAAATACCAATTACTGCACTAGGAACACCGTCATTTGCTGTGTGCACACGGCCTGCATCCGTACCACCTGGTGACACAAAATATTGATAAGGTATATGATTCGTTTCGGCAGTATCTAAGATGAACTCACGCATGCCTTTATGCGTAACCATCGTACGGTCAAGAATACGTAATAATGTCCCTTTTCCAAGTTGGCCAAATTGATTTTTGTCTCCTGACATATCATTTGCAGGCGAAGCATCTAGAGCAAAGAATAAATCCGGTTTAATCATATTTGCGGACACTTGAGCACCACGCAAACCAACTTCTTCCATTACATTCGCACCTGAATATAAATGCGAAGCGAGCTTTACATCCTTTACTTCTTTCATCAATTCAATAGCCAATCCACAGCCATAGCGGTTATCCCAAGCTTTGGCCATAATTTTTTTCGGATTGGCCATTGGTGTAAATGGGCAGACAGGGATAATAGATTGACCCGGACGAACGCCAAGTGCAATAGCATCTTCTTTATTATCTGCGCCAACATCTATTAGCATATTTTTAATATCCATCGGTTTTGAACGCTCAGCATCCGTTAATAAATGTGGTGGTATTGATGAAATTACACCAGGAATCGCACCATTTTTAGTAAATACTTCAACACGTTGCGCTAGCATAACCTGGTTCCACCAACCACCTAATGTTTGAAAGCGAATCATCCCATTATCGGTAATAGAAGTAACCATAAATGCCACTTCATCCATATGGCCAGCAACTAACACTTTTGGTGCATCAGCAACTTCACTATGCCTCACACCGAAAATACCCCCTAAATTATCTTGAACGATCTCATCTGAGTACTTTTCCAACTCAGTACGCATGAATGCACGTACCGCATGTTCATTACCCGGCGCACCTGGTAATTCCGTTAGTGTTTTAAATAATTGTAATGTTTCCTCTTTCATGATGACTCTCTCTCCCCACGAAGTAGAATATTCTTCCTTGCCCATTGTAACATATTTATCTATATTCAGCAGAAGACTCCCATTTTTTAATAAGTAGAGATAAATGAGAGTGTCATTCATCTTCTAAAGGTTATCCTAAATTTGCTGAAATATTTATCTGCGCAGAAGTGAAGCGACAGCACAAGTACTCTCAGGCAAAATTGATTTCCAAATTCGAAAAATTGATACATTTCCTAAAAAGTGCTAAAGTGTGAACGTGCATTCACTCCGCATGCTATGTTAAAATGAAGCTATAGAAAAAGGAGGAAAAAGGCATGAAATTACGTGATTTTTTAATTGGTGTTGCTACTGGCCTAGCTGCCGCAGTCATTGTTAAAGAAGCAAGTGAAAAGGTTTCTCCGTATGTACCTGCAGGACAAGTACTCGAAAACATAAAAAAGGAATTTAAAAAGGATTCACCGATTGACGGCTCTTGGATTTTTATGAAAACAGACAATTTTTCTAACGGCATTATGACTATTCCTGTATATCGTGGAGGTATCTCTCGTATGCATGAAGGCGAAATGCAAACATTTGAATTTGCTGCAGACGCTCGCTCAGGTGTTGTAGTAGAGCTAACAGAAGTATAACCCTACTCAGTAATACACGATCAAATATTATAGAACCCTAAAAAAGAAGCCATCTCAGTTATTTGAGATGGCTTCTTTGTTTTACTCAGTCAATCCTTTATTGTTAAAGTATTTTTTATATTTTCGATAATAATTCAAATTATTTAACGTGAGCTTCACCCAACGTTTCGCATTCATATCTTGATTAAAGTAAAGAGAGTTTGTATATTTCCCTTCACGAATTAATTTTTTAGCTTCTAGTTTAAGTTTTTCATTTGATGCATATTTGAATAGTACACCTTTAGGAATAATCATCCATAAATGCTTGTCCTGAACATAAGTTACTTCCTGTTCAATATTTAACATATGGTCATCAGCTACATACTTCATTAAATTATGACCACTTGCTGTTACATAATAGCTAGAGCGGCCATTACGTAAGTTAATTTCAAACAACTTATACTGCTTGTCACGCATATCGTATTTCATATCAAAGTTAGCAAAGCCTGTATAACCGATATCCTCTAAGAAGGAGCGTACTTGATCCATTAATTCTTTATCGTATGTTGTAACGATAGCTGCGTAACTACCTATTCCTTCAGGTGAATGCTCCTCTAAGATTGGGTTTCCAAGACACATTAGCTTCACTTTGCCATCTTTCCCTACATACGCATTTAATACACGCATATAAGAATCATCACCTGGAATGAATTCTTGAATAATCATTGTATCTTGATAAGTTGAGCTATAGATCGCTTTTAAAATAGCCGTTTTTTCCGCTTCATCATTCGCAACGAAAACTTTTTTCTTACCTGGGAATTTACATGCCCAGTATTCCACCGAGTTCGATGCCTTTAAAATAATTGGGTAATCAAATGGTGGTGTAAAGTTTTCGTAATTATCTGCTGTTACAGTCGTCGTACCTGGATATTTAAAATCGTACTTATCACACATTTTATAAAAATTTTCTTTTAATAAAATTTCATCCATAAGTGATTCATCAATATATGGTACTGTAAAATGCTCCTGCAATGCTGGCTTATTTTTGATAATAAGCTTTGCATAATCATCTCCACAAGCTAACAACAGAAGTTTTTTATCAGAATATTTTTTCGCTACCTTTGCAAGTGCTGGTGCAAATACATCCTGTTCATTTAAGCGATCAATCTCTTCGAAATTTATGATATGACTATCTTGCGTTGCCGTTAAATGTGAACGTCCTAATACAAGTGGTTTAATGCCATATGCTTCATAAAATGCACGTGCCATACCATATGCATTCATATCTGATCCTAGTAATACTGGTAAAAATGGTTGCTCAGTTGCCATGTAATTTCAACTCTCTTTTGTGTTTTAGTATAGCTTTTAGTGTATCATATTTTCCAAAATGTTCACGAAAAAAGTGTCAATAAAATGGGGTATAGACAATTAAGCATATCTTCATAACGTTAAGTTGATTTCTGTCCCTACTATACAACTACAATAATTTTTATCACATACATTAATTTTATTGACACAATAGTTTTCAACACTATAAAAAAACGTGCGAACACATAAGGTTCACACGTTCTATTAATTAGAATGTAATAACAGCTTGTCTACTACGTTCTAGCTTATCAACAATTTCTTTACCTGTTTCATCCCATTTTATCATGCGGTAATACGCATCATGGTAGAAGATAAAGCCGTAGCCATTCGCAAGCGCTTCTTTCATTATACGTTCCTTCGCAAAAACACTTGCCATTGGATAATCGTCATACGCTAAAACCCATAATGGATTTTGATGTGCATGTGTCGGCATAATATCTGCCATATGCAATAATACTTCGCCATTTTGAGTCAATTTTATAATGGCATGTCCATCACTATGTCCACCCGTATGGATCATTTCAATACCCGGAGCTACCTCTAACGTACCTTCATACGTTTCTACTAAATGCTGAACTGGCTCCCAGTTTTCTTTCCAATACGTATTTTTCGAGCGAATATTTGGCTCACGCATTTCATCCCATTCGATTTTTGTTACAAAGATTTTGGCATTCGGGAATGTTGGTACAAGTATATCATCTTCCCATTGCGTTAAACCTCCAGCATGGTCAAAATGTAAATGCGTCATTAATACTGCATCAATATCAGCTGTTGTTAATCCTAGCTCCTGTAAGCTAGCCGCTAATGTTGATTCCTCAGTTACCCCAAAGTTTCGCAGCTGCTTTTCATTTAATTTGTTAAAGCCAACGCCAGTATCAATAATATAGTTTTTGCCACCATATTGAATTAAAATCGGCTCAGTTGGTAGCTCGATTTGATTTTTTTCGTTGACTGGATATTTGCGTGACCAAAGTGGTTTTGGTACAACGCCAAACATAGCACCGCCATCAAGGCAAGTGACACCCCCGTTTAGCCATGATAATGACATATTGTGAAACTTTAACTGATCCATCCATACTCCCCCTATTTAGTAAAGAATTGCGATTCTAGACGATAAATTGGCTGTCCTTTAGCAGAAAATTTCTCCTCATATTCAGTCATAACATTATCCTCTGGCATATTCGCATGTAGGTCGAGTGATACATACTTTAGTAACATACCATATTCAGACATACTCATTAATGAATACTCAAACAAACCACGGTTGTCCGTTTTAAAATGGATTTCCCCCTCATCCACTAAAATCGACTCATATAATTTCAAAAAATCCCCGTGCGTTAAACGTCGCTTAGCATGGCGCGTTTTTGGCCAAGGATCTGAGAAATTCAGATACACACGATCTACATCATTTTTTGCAAAAAATTTATTTAAATCTGCGCCATTTACTTTTAATAGTCGTAAATTCGCTGGAGATTTAGCCTCAATAATTTTTTCCAATGCACATACAATTACACTGTCATAAAGTTCAATGCCAATATAATTTATATCCGGATTTTGTAAGGCCATACCTGTGACAAATTGTCCTTTCCCAGTACCTACTTCAATATGTAGTGGGTTGTCATTTCCAAAAACAGCCTGCCAATTCCCTTTAAAGTCTTCAGGGTTTGGAACAATCACCTCTGGATGATTCGTAATCATTTCCTCCGCCCAAGGCTTATTTCTTAATCTCAATTTTCTTCCTCATTTCTTTCTCATGAAATTATTGATTTTTTATAGTATAACGTATAACCATAAAATTCGCATGAAATTATTGCGAAATGATATTTTAGTGATAGGCTATTTTTTAATGTTCCTTTGATATAACCTGCCAAGCATTACGTTGCACTGTACAATGAATATTAGTTCCCTCTCTAATTTCTCCAATATAGTTACCATCCGTATGACAATCAACGTTATTTGCTTGCACGGAAATGTTGAATTGATCGCCTTGCAAAAAAGTAATCTCTTTAAATTTTGTATGTTTTTCAAAAAACACAGTGACAAATACTAGCAGTAATTTAAGTCGTGATATACCGTGAAGAATTGTTATTTCGATCTGTCCATCATTCGGTTTAGAAGACGGGGATATTTTCATTCCCCCTCCGAAATAAGGTTGATTGCTCATCGCAACAAACCATACCTGCTGAAATTGCCATTCTTGATTGTTCGCACGAATAGTTACATCAAAGCGTTTAAAGCTAAATAGCCCTCTTACAACTGCCGCAGCGTAGGATAGCTTGCCGAGTCCGATTTTATTGAGGTAAAACTTCAAACGAGATTCATTAATACGCTTTGTGACAAATGCATCAAAGCCTACACCAGCATTATTGACAAAGATTTCGTGCTGCGGATCTCCAAAGTGAACGGCACCAACATCCATTGGGAGGTGAGCCATTTCTGTTTGTATATAGCTTTCAATTTGAAAAGCATTTTGAAATGTAGTAAAGTATCGTGCGAAATCATTCCCTGAGCCCGCACGGACTACACCAATCACTATAAATTTATTATGTACAACACCACTAACAACCTCATGTATTGTGCCGTCACCGCCAACTATAACAATTAATTTTTTTGTTTGAATATCTTGCGCCCAATTTTTTGCAAGTTCCTGTCCATGACCCTCATATTCTGTAAAGGCGACTTCATAGTTCATTGTTAATTGTTGTTGAAGGTGATGCCAAACTTTCTTACCTTTACCGTGCCCTGCTGCTTCATTCACAATAAATAATACTTGCATTCATTAATCCCCGGTTGGTTGAGAAGATTGCTGCCAAATATCTCGATTAAAGGATGTTGTTTGTACATTATTTAAAATCGTTTGAGAAGCGCGAATTTGCATATGCTTCATAGGAGAGGATACTTTCCGTAAATGCTCCATCCACTCTCCATAATTTCGTCGATCAACAAATTGAATTCCGTAAGGTGACCCTGGATAATCGAAATAGCCATTCTGTGTTAAAATAACTTTGCGAATTGGCATATCTATATCGTCCTGCTTAAATAATTGAGTTATTACAGATTCCATACGATTTAAATTTATCATCGGATTAAGAATTTTCGAATCCTTCGTTCCTACTTTTTTTATCCAGAATCGCTCACTGCCTCCTACATATACTGCTTGATTTTCCGCTTCTAGCACTGTTATACAAATACATTCTGTCGGTGACATTAGCACGACATCAAGCTCTATGGGTGCTTTTCTAATTTGTAAAATCGGATAATAAAAAAGTAAATAATTATCCGGTAATTTTTGTAACAAACTTCGTAGTAAGGGGTCACGCATAAAACGAGGATCTACATACGACTTTTCACGTAATGTTGAACTTGCCCATTTCATTTGGAAATGGAAAAATTGATCGATAAACATTCGTTTTAATTCATGAACAGATTGTGGTGCATAGACAATTTTTGGTTCAAACGTTAAAGTCGTTTCTTCTTCTGGTATGCTATCTTCATCACTCACTAGTTCATTCGTTATTTCTATTTGCTCAATGTCCTCATTTTCTTCCTTTTGACGACCTGCAAATATTTTTTTTAAAAAAGAGAACCTCTCTTTTTCTTCGAAAGAATTATTTTCTGAATCGTCGACGGTATGTTGCCACTCACTTATTTCTTCTCCTAACTCCCACTGTTGCTTAACACGCTCCCATTGACTTTTCTTTAAGCGTACAAATTGTGTAGGATATCTTGCTAAATCAATTTGATAGCGTGAAATATAATCTTGTAATTTAACTAATTGTGCCATGTGTTTTGGTCACTCCAATCTTACTCGCCCTATATCTAATTTGCCTTATTTCGCCACTATTTCTTAGAAGACAAACCAATCACAATATAGCTGTCGCGTTGCTGAATATAGATAAAAAGACATTTGCATTCATTACATCGACATTTGTTCTTTGACTTTAAATCCCGATAGTAATTATTCTGTAGTCCATCTTATTTATTTTACATGACGTTCCAGGAGAAAACATCCATAATTTGTTCTATAGAAAAAGAGAACTACCCAAGTTTAAGGTAGCTCTCTCTTAGAAGATTCTTATTTCGCATTAATAGAAAGCGGTAATTTCGCCTCGAATGCTTGCTGTAATTTACGAGTCCATTCACCTGGAACTCCTGCACCGATTTTGTTTCCATCAACATCGATAACAGGTGTTACTTCAGAAGATACAGATGATACAATTACTTCATCCATTGTTAATACATCTGCCTTCGTCATTGGTTCTTCAATAACAGGTAAATTAATTTCCTCAGCACATTTCAAAATAACTTGGCGTGTAATACCGTTTAAAATGAAGTTATTTGCAGGGTGTGTATAAAGCTTACCATCTTTAATGCCATAAACATTTGCTGATGAACATTCTGTTACGATGTCACCGCGATGTAAAATTGCTTCATAGCAGCCTTTTTCAGATGCTTCCTGCTTTGCCAGTACAGCACCTAATAAGTTTAAAGATTTAATATCACAACGTAACCAACGAATATCTTCTACAAAGGTAGCCTTAACACCTTTTTCAAAATTACCATATGAACGTTCGCCAATTTTAACGTTCCCTGTTAATACAGCTGGAACATTTGCATCTGGGAAAATATGATTTCGAGAAGTTGTACCACGTGTGATTTGGAAGTAAACATGACCCGTTTCCAAATTATTTTTTTCGATAAGTTCATGTAATAATTTGTGTAATACGTCTTTAGTATAAGGAATGACAAGACGAATTTTTTCGGCACTCGCATAGAAACGATCAATGTGTTCTTGTGCTGTGAACATATTTCCGTTATAAACTTTAATTACTTCATAAATGCCGTCACCAAATTGGTAACCTCTGTCTTCTGGAGATATTGCAATAGATCCTTCTTCAACGATTTGATCATTCCATAATGAATATGCCATGTTTCGTTCATCCTTTTCATATTTAAGTTATTTGTTGTTTCCTGCAAGTTCAACAATTGCTTCAGCATAAATAGCTGTTGCTTTTATGAGATTTTCAATGACGACAAACTCATCTGCACGATGCGCCACGTCAGGTTCACCTGGGAATAGCATGCCAAATGCCACACCTTTTTTCATCACACGTGCATACGTACCACCACCTGTGGAAAGTAAAGGCGTTTCATAATCGCCTGTTTGACGTCTATAAATACTTGCTAAAGTCTGGATAAATGCATCGTCCTCGCTTACATAATGAGGTTTTGAGTCATCTTGGATATCCAATGAAAATCCTTTTGCTACAGCTAAACGTTGTGCTTCCGTAATTTTTTCATCAAACGGATATGTGACAGAATATCGCATGCTAATTACCATACTGCCACCTTTAGCTACATCATAAGTTACAATGCCTGGATTTAATGTAGTTTTACCAGACATTTCGTCCTCATATTGTAAATCAAGCTTGTTACCATAATGATCTTGATAAAAAACATCTGCGGTAAAGTCAACAAATTGTTTACTTGCCTCTGTCGTCAACTCTTGTTGTAAAAATGCTGTAAGATAAACAGCTGCATTGACACCTTTTTCCGGCTCCATTGCATGGGCTGCCTTACCCTTGATAGTTATTATATAGTGAGAACCCTCGATTAATAAAGAGCCTTCTAGCTGATTTTTGCTTAAAAATGTGTGAAAATTCTGTTCGAATTGCGGGGAAACAAACTGCACCGTCGCTTTTGCAAAATCAGGTACCATATTTGGTCGCTTTCCAGCATTAAATAATAATAGCTGTTCTTTCGAAGCATCGCCTGTTTTATTTTGAGAGAACACTAGCTCTGCAATGCCTTTTTCAGCATTGATGAGTGGGAAATCCGCATCTGGCGCAAATCCAATTGCCGGCATTTCCTCATGTTTAAAATAGTGGTCGACACAGCGGAAGCCTGTTTCTTCATCCGTACCGATAATCATCCGTACTCTTTTATTAAGCTTAATGCCTGCATCTTTGACAAGTTTCATGGCCATCCATGCCGCAATTGTTGGGCCTTTATCGTCTATTGCACCACGAGCAAATAGCTTACCATCTGCTACAGTGCCGCTAAAAGGTGGGTATGTCCAATTTGATTCATCACCAACTGGTACTACGTCAACATGACATAAAATACCTAATAAATCATCGCCTTCACCCATCTGTATATGACCTGCATAATTATCAATATTTTTCGTTTGCAATCCTTCAGCCTGGCCCTTTGCTAATAACCATTCAAGAGCCTTTAGTGGCCCATCACCAAAAGGTACTTCAGTAGTAATCGTATTCTCATCGAGAACACTATTAATTTGCACAAGCTCCTGTAACTCTTGTATCAATTCATTTTGCCTTTCCTTTGCAGCTTGTAACCAATCCATTTGATGTACCTCCTTCAATGTATTAACATTATTCTACTCTTTACAACATAAATTACAATCATCTTTCTAACAACTTTTCTAAATCTTGCTTTGAGCGCTACCACATATAGCACGTTTTTCACTTATTCCCACAAAATACAGTATAAATTTTATGTCTTAATTGTAAATTTCCCTTGCATTCACTAGAAAATTGAATAGCTTTTCTATATAATAAAGTTATCAGAATAATTTTCTGACTATAAAATTAGAAAAGGGGATGTCTAAGGCAGCTACTTATTAGCCTAAGTGCACTCCGCACATATTGTCGTCCGCTAGTCTTTGCCAAGAGAATTAAGATGAAGGAGTGGTTCATTTAATGAAACCAACTACTGATCGAATGCTTAATCGTATTAAAGACGTGTACATGTTTATTTTAGACAAAGGAACCGTGTCTACACAGGATTTAGTCGAAGAGTTTAGTATCACTCCTCGCACCGTTCAAAGAGATTTGAACGTGTTAGCCTTTAACGATTTGGTGATGAGTCCAAGTCGAGGCAAATGGACAACGACGAAGAAAAAAGTAAAAATGACGTCTTAGTTTTTACGTATAACACGTAAAGCATTTTGTATGGGAAAAGAATGACCTTTCGTCGTGGTCATTCTTTTTTTGTTTTCTACTCTTTTTTTTGATTCCCCACAATTTCTCAAGCTTCCAAGTAAATTACCTCTCAAAAAATTGCGATTACTTTTAGTGGAACTTCCCTCTAATATGAATATTCATTATTTATGGTATTCATTATCAAAAGTTGTGGATAACATTATTTTAAAAGTGATGCCATGTATATAAGTTGATTGGAGTGGAGGCTGGGCGACTCCTTTGGGATTAGCAATAGAGGAACGAAGACTAAAAACATCACATCCTGTGATAACGCCTTCGTGGCCAACATCGTGTTGGCCCGAGACCCTGCAGCGCAGCGGAATGTTTTCTGTGCGAAAGCGAAGCGACAGCAACAACGAAGCGGCTTATCAGACGCCCCAGGGAAAGCGCCCAGCCAGAACGAAAATCAACCACACGTTAAGGTGATGAACCTTATTTATGCAAAGCCCTATTTTTGCTAAGAATTCATGTATTCTTATAACATTCGTTTTCTCAGCGTTAACCCCAAATATTTTTAACTATTTACAATTGATTAACAATCCGTTAAAATCGAAACATTCTACATTTTGAGAGGAGGATTCTATGAAACTTCCCAAACTGTTTCATCCACTAGTTTGGATTATTTTAGGGGGAACTATTTTCACACGCATTGCAAGTTTTATGGCAATGCCCTTTTTAGCAATTTACTTACATAATGAAATTGAAGCATCCCCTTTACAAATAGGCTTGACGATTGGTATTGCACCGTTAATCTCCACTGTAGGCGGATTCTTTGGTGGTTATTTAACTGACCGATTTGGTAGAAAAAACGTCATTTTGCTTACGATTATTGTTTGGAGCATTGTGTTCTTCGGCTTTGCAACAGCACAAACGATTTGGTTCTTTGTAGCATTGAACGCCCTTAATGGCTTATGTCGCTCCTTCTTTGAACCCTCGACACAGGCATTAATGATTGATTTTACTCCTGCTGATAAACGGAAAAGATTGTTTTCACTTCGTTATACAGCCATTAACATAGCTGCTGTTATCGGTCCTATTATTGGTGTTTATATTTCTCAATTGTCCAGCCCAAGTATTCCATTCATGCTGACAGGAACTATGTATATTATTTATGCTGTATTTTTATTTTTCGTATTAAATCGCTATGAAATGCAACAACCAAAAGCTTCAACACCAACGAAAATACTGCAAACCTTTACGATACTATTAACGAATCGTGTATTACTAAGCTTTATTTTTGGGGCAATTTTAATAAATATTGGTTACTCTCAATTTGATTCCACATTGCCACAAATCATTGAACTTAAAATTGAAAATGGTGCCAAGCTCTATTCTCTACTAATCTCAATAAATGCAGCAGTTGTGTTATTACTACAATTACCGATTAGTATACTTTCAGAACGTTTTTCATCAACAGCTACTCTATTAGTAGGGATTCTGTTCTTCGTGTTTGGTCTTTTATTATTCGGCTTCTCAAATAACTATCCGTTATATATTATCGCTATGATTATATTCACGATTGGTGAAATTTTCGCCTTTCCGACTATGAATGTCATGATTGATGAAATTGCGCCTGATACACAAAAGGGAACCTATTTAGGAGCAGCCCAATTTAAAAATTTAGGGGGCTTTATTGGACCAATTATTGGCGGGTGGTTGCTAACACATTATATGAACGCAATGTTCGTGGTCATTGCTGTTCTTGTTTTATGCAGTTGTTTATTTTATAGATCCAAGATTAAGCCGCAACAGGAATAAGACTTTAGACAAAAAATCGCTCCATTTCTATAACCGAATCTTAAGCATTTGAAATATTTGCTTGGACTCACTGTAATAGTAATGGAGCGAATGATTTAATTATTTTAAATGACTTTGGCTTCCTTCATCAGTAGCAGCTTCTTTATAACTTGTGTATTGGTCTTTACCAGCATTTTTCGATTGATACAATGCCTTATCTGCACGCTCAAATAAACTTCTTTCTGACTCATCAGGATGAATGCAAATGGCGCTACCCATACTGACTGAAAGTACAGACCATCTATCATCAGAAACTCTATCCTCATACTTTAATAGATGAATTTTCTCCAATATAGAATTCGCTAATTTCCCCATAGTTTCATCTTTCGCATCATATAAAACAATGGCAAATTCATCTCCACCAAATCGAACAACAAAGCCATTTTTCCCTACTTCTTGTTTTAAAGTTCTTGCTGTTTCAATCAAGATTTTATCACCTTCAACATGTCCAAATCGGTCATTTACTTGTTTAAAATTATCTAAATCTAACAGCAATAAACCAGGTTGATTCGTCTTTCTTTTTCCTAATAAATTGTCCATTTTTCTAATATAGGTAGCACGATTATAAACATTTGTTAATGAATCATATGTTGCGAGATGAATCGTTTTTGAAAGGAGCTTGTTGATGACTAATAGCATGATGACAGAAGTTACTAAGGCAATACCGAGCAAAATTCGAAACTGTTTTGTATTTTTAGTTAGTGCTCTTATTTCCGTTAAATTCCCATATTTTACATAAACAACTCTTTTAGTGGCTTCTCCCCGATCCGTTTCTGCTTTATATGGTAAAAAACGGTATGTCTCGATATAGCCATTTTTAAACTCCTTTTGATATTCCGTTGGCTCCATCGTATTTCTTGCAAGCTTGAAATGCTCTTGAAACATTTTCGATTGATCACTTACAGTTATTTTACGGGATTTAGAATTATCAAAGAAAACCCCTCCCGCATTTATTGTTTGTACTTCTAACAAATCAGCATATTTATCAATTAGATAGTTTGCAGTCTTTTCGAAGTTAAATGTTTGAAATACAGGATCATTAAGTAAGTCTATTCCTACCTCAAATAAATATTTTTTGTCGGGTGTTGCTAAATAGGCAAATTTCCGATATCCCCCAGTGGTTGTTGAAATATCTATACCATCATTATAGTATTCCCCGCTTGCTCGACGTTCGTCTAATAAAGCGGAAAAACGTGTGCAGCATTGAGAAAAATCTAAACCTTTATCTTTTTCAAAAGTTGTATAAATTACAGTATTTGATTTGTCGAGTATGTACACATCCATTCCATGTTCGTTTTTTATTTTCTGCAAATCCCACTTTGCTATATGTGGGTTTTCTTCATAATATGTTATTAGTTTTCGTAGTACTTCTTCCATTTTTGTAGAGATATCTTTATCAAAATAAAAATGTGCATTATCTACAGTTTCCATATCTGTAAGAATATGATTTTCAATTAATGTTCTATTCAAAACTTCTTGTTTTTCTATGTCTGCCGTAAGTATTTGCCTATTGAAATAAAAAATTACAGCAACCAATATTAATGCAAAGGCAATTAAAGATATTAATAATTTCATTTTTAGGTTTTTCATGAACTTACCCTCTACTTATTTTCACCATCATTTTTTCTGAAACTTTTAGAGATTTATCAATACGATAGACTAAATGGCTTTTCACTAAAAGTTATATTAATTATATAATTACGGGTATAAGTATGTATATAAAAAATGCCTCGATACTAATCTATGTTAGCATCGAGGAATTCTTTAATCCCTATTTTGTAAGCAGGCTAGCTCTTCAGCCGTTAATTCTCGATATTCACCTAATGCTAGACTGTCATCTAGTTTTAGGCTGCCCATCGATAGGCGTTTTAAATACGTTACACGTTTACCAACAGCTTCAAACATACGCTTCACCTGATGAAACTTACCTTCTTGGATCATTAACTCAATTTCTGATTGCTGAGCAGATTTTAATATGATGAGCTCTCCTGGTTTTGTTACATATCCATCGTCTAGCTCAACACCTTGAGCAAATTTCTCACAATCTTCCTCAGTCACAATTCCTTCTATTTGTGCATAGTAAACCTTCGGTACATGTTTTTTAGGAGATAATAAATTATGTGCTAATATGCCATCATTTGTGATCAAAAGTAATCCCTCTGTATCTTTATCTAGGCGACCTACAGGGAAAGGCTGAAAATGTTGATGCAATGGATCTAACAAATCGATGACAGTTTCATCTCGTAAATCTTCCGTTGCAGAAATAACTCCAGGAGGTTTATTCATCATAAAGTATACAAATTCTGTATAGTTCACACGTTCACCAAATACGGAGACATTCTGCTTGTTAGGATCAACATGTAATGCTGCATCCTTCGCATATGAGCCATCTACTGTCACTGCTTTTTGCTTTAGAAGTTGCTTAACTTCCTTGCGTGACCCGTAACCCATATTCGACAGTAATTTATCTAAACGCATTAGTACCTCCTATTTAAACCCCAGTTTGTTTGTAATTCTTGTCAATCGTTCACCGAGAAGCTTTTGTGCTAAGCCTAGGCGTAAAGATAAAAAGCCATATACTGCTACACCTACTCCAGCACAAATAACAGAATAAACTAATGCAGAGAATTTACCACTTACTGGCCCCATTAATAACACTAAAAGTTTATGAACGATTAGTACACTTACCGCCATTGCCGCTGTCAAAAGAGAAATGAGCATGACACGACGAATAACCATTTCTGATTTGTAGTTCAGTGTTTTTCGTAGCACGAGCATATTAATGATAATTGAAACACTATAGCCAATAGCTGTAGCAAGAAGTGCGCCATCTGCCTCCATCCAACGAATTAACGGAATGTTAATCGCTAGCTTGACGAAAATTCCAGTTAATAAGCTTAAGACAATCCACTTTTGGAAGTCAATGCCCTGTAAAAGAGCTGCTGTCACTTGGAATAATGCAAATAAAATAGCAACAGGTGCATAATGGGCTAAAATCATAGCCCCCATCTCACTTTCAGTATAGAGCATATAGTAAATTTCATTCGATAACAATGAAATTCCAACTACCGCAGGCAATGTAATAAAAATTAATATTTGATATGTTTTATCCATTGCATGTCGTAGCGATAAATATTCACCTTGCGTAAAATATTTTGTAATCGTCGGTACAAGTGCCGACGAAAAACCTGTAGCTAACATTACTGGGATAATGACAACCTTTTGTGTTGTAAAGTTAATCATCGATAAATACTTATCCGTTACTTCCGCTAAGCCTATAGATATCATAGCTCCATTAAATGTTAGCATATCGACTAATTGAAATAATGGATTGGCTACGCCTACAAATACCATTGGAATCGAATACGTAATTACCTCTTTATATATGTTAGACATTGGTAGCTGAGTAGACGTCACACTTTGACTGCGCAGCAAATCAAATTCAGGTTGATATTTCTTCCAATAATAGTAAAGTACTAACAACCCACCAATTGCCCCAATAAAGGCAGCAAATACTGCAAAGGAAACAGCTGTTTCTGGTTTCCCTTTGAAAACTACCACAACTAAGAAAGAACCACCCAATAACACTACAATACGAACAATTTGCTCCACTAACTGAGAAACCGCTGTAGGCTCCATTTTGTCATAGCCTTGGAAAAATCCTCGCCAGAGACTCATAAATGGCACGACAATTAACGCAAAACTAACCCAGCGAATAACCGAAGCAATTTGCTCTACCGTAAATGCCTGTTCATCACTTTTAATAACAAGCCCCGCTATTGGCGTAGCTAATATAAAGAGAACAATAAACGCAGCTAACCCAGTACACATCATAATAAGTATGCCAGATTTCATAAGCTTGCGCCCTGATTGGTAATCACCCAATGCATTATATTTAGAAACAAACTTGGATACAGCAATTGGCGCACCTGAGATGGCTATTGCTAGCATTATCGAATAGGGAATATATGCATATTGATAGAGAGCAACATTCTCCTCACCTACAATCGCATAAAAAGGAAAAATATAAATTAATCCTAGCACCTTCGATAAAAACATTCCCATTGTTAATATCGCAGTACCTTTCATTAAATTGGACATCGTACCCATCCATTCATCGTAAAATCAATATTTTCATTATCGTAACTCTTATAAAATATTTGCTGTTAAAGATGCTTGTTTCAGCACAGACAGAGATCGATTTAACCTGCTTCTGTGAGTAGCTCTTTCTGCTACTCGAGCACTTTAACTGTTCAAACCTTAATACTACCGCCAATAAAAAATTGAGCAAAACACTAGAAAGCATAACATCGCAAAATATTAAATACGTAAACCAACTGTAATCTTAACATATTTATAGGTAAACAGACGCATAAATACATGAAAAAGTTCGAGAAGCTCAATAAAAAATAGCAGTTGCGTCCCTCCATGGAAGGTAGAAGGCTCAAAATAATCGGTGGAGATTAAGAAAACCCCCACCGATTAAAGCTACTTCTCTATTACATCTCTACGAAAAATTGTTTATACCATACTAAGAACACATAGGCTGTCCAAATATAACGTCCACGATTTGCTTTTCCTTCATAGTGCTCATCTAGATAGCCTACTAATTGTTTTGTATCAAAGAATTCATTGGCAAAGTCAGTTGTAAACATTTCTTTTACCATCTTGTAATACTTTTCTTCACGTAGCCAGTGACGAATTGGCACTGGGAATCCAAGCTTTGGACGTTTTGCCCATTCTTCAGGTAATTCCTGATGTGCAGCTTGACGAAGAACATATTTCGTATCAATGTCGTTTACGCGATATTTTGATGGAATGTTTTTCGCTAATTCCATCACTTCTTTATCTAAAAATGGTACACGTAATTCAATAGAATGAGCCATACTCATTTTATCTGCTTTTAATAAAATATCGCCTGGCATCCAAAGATTTAAATCAAGATACTGCATTTTAGTAACATCATCATCACCTGGAACTTCATCGTAAATACGTTTTGTAATCGATTTTACAGATGGACCATTTTTATAGTCTGGTTTCAAGACATTTAATGCATCTTCTTCGTCCCATACAACCGCTTCCCCAATGAAGCGTTCTTCTACAGTTTGACCACCTTTAACAAGGAAGTGTGTATATTGATTTTTAGGTAACGCCTCAGCAATACCACGTAACGCTTTACGGATACCAAATGGAACTTTCTCATACTTTTGCATTTTGCCAGAGTTTTGGTACCATGAGTAGCCACCAAAAATTTCATCCGCACCTTCTCCTGAAAGTACTACTGTTACATCCTTCGATGCTAATTCAGAAAGGAAGTAAAGTGGTACAGAAGATGGGTTTGATTGTGGCTCGTCCATATGCCACTGAATTTTTGGTAATGCTTCAAAACACTCATCTGCCGAAATATATTTACGCTCATTTTGAATATTTAATGTATCAGATAAATCTTTTGCTAAATTTGTTTCATTAAACATATCCTCGTAGTCAGAGAAACCAACAGAGAAGGATTTATCAGGGCGTAATAATGAAGTAATATAACTTGAATCGATACCACCTGATAAGAAAGAACCGACCTTTACATCACTTATTTGATGCGCATCTACTGATTCTTTTACTGTCGTACGAATTTCTTCTACATATTTTTCAATTGGAGCTTCTTTTGCATGGAATTTTTTATCCCAATATTGCACAATTTTCTTTTGACCATTTTGAATAAGCATATAGTGTGCTGGTTGTAATTTGTACACACCTTTAAAGAACGTTTCGTCCATTGAAGAATATTGGAACGTCAAATAAGGGCGTAGCGCATCTTTATTTAACTCTTTAATAAATGATGGGTGTGGTAAAAATGATTTAATTTCTGAACCGAAAATAAATGTACCATCTGTTGTGTTTTCTGTGTAATACAGTGGCTTAATACCAAAACCATCACGAGCGATGAATTGTAAATCATTCTTTTTATCCCAAATACAGAATGCGAACATTCCGCGAAGCTTTTTGACAAATTCTACTCCGTATTCAACATAACCATAAATAATAACTTCACTATCAGAGTGTGTTTTAAAGTTGTGACCTTTTTCAATCAAATCAGCACGTAGCTCTTGGAAGTTAAAGATTTCTCCATTAAATACGAGAACGATGTTACCATCCGCACTGTACAACGGCTGATTTGCCACGTCTGATAAGTCGATAATACTTAATCGACGGAATCCTAACGTTACTGTATCATCACTGTGAATCCCGCCGCTGTCCGGTCCACGGTGAATAATTGTATTCATCATATTTTCGATCGTTTGATGATGATCAATCACATTTGTTCCATTAATATAGCCTATAAATCCGCACATTCTATTTTTCACCTCATAATTTAGTGCATAACCTTTACCATAATAGCATGAAAAGACATTCATTTCATACAGACAATACAGATAAAGCATTATAAAATACTTTTGTTATATTTTCAATGTGAAAGAAGCCTCTCTATATAGACTTCATGTATAATAGGAAAGATTCCTAATTTGAAAAGAAAGTGAGTTTAAATATATGTACGATGTTATCGTTATCGGTGGAGGCCCATCTGGTCTAATGGCTGCTGTCGCTGCTGGAGAGCGAAAAAAGAAAGTATTATTACTAGAAAAAGGGACAAAGCTCGGCAAAAAATTGGCCATTTCAGGCGGTGGTCGCTGTAATGTCACAAATCGTTTGCCTATTGAAGAAATAGTCAAGCACATACCTGGAAATGGTCGTTTTCTTTACAGTCCATTCACAGTTTACAATAATGAAGATATTATCGCATTTTTCGAAGGGCTTGGCGTGGCATTAAAAGAGGAGGATCATGGACGTATGTTCCCTGTATCTAACCGCGCGCAAGATGTAGTAGATGCACTTATTCGCCAGCTTCAGAGGCTACATGTTGAAGTACGCTTAAACACACCCGTAAATAAGCTGCTAATGGATGAGGACAAAATTCTTGGGGTACGTCTTACAGATGGCACAGAAATTCGTAGTGAATCAGTAATCGTTGCAGTTGGCGGGAAAGCTGTTCCACAAACAGGCTCAACAGGAGATGGTTATCCATGGGCAGAGCGTGCTGGCCATACAATTACAACACTTTTCCCTACCGAGGTTCCCGTACTATCAAAAGAGGATTTTATTCAAGCCCGTGAGCTACAAGGGCTAGCGTTACGCGATGTCGCTGTCTCTGTTTTAAACAAAAAGGGCAAGGTGCTAGTAACACATCAAATGGACATGCTCTTTACTCATTTCGGTTTAAGCGGTCCTGCTGTTTTACGCTGTAGTCAATTTGTCGTGAAAGAATTAATGAAAACAGGTTATGAGTCTGTGACAATGCGTATTCAAACTCTTGTTGATTATAATGAAGAAACGTGCCTGCAATATTTAAACAGACTCGTTAAAGAAGATCCTAAAAAAGCGGTAAAAAATGTTTGGAAAGGAATTGCACCTGAAAGCTGGCTACTATTTTTATGTGGGCGCGCAGATATCGATGTACAAATGACAGGTACTGAATTATCTCAGGAAAAAATTCGCAATTTAGCTAGACTACTCGTCAATTTCACAATGACAGTTAGTGGTACGCAATCCCTTGAAAAAGCATTCGTCACGGGAGGTGGCGTCTCTGTAAAAGAAATTGAACCAAAGACAATGGCTTCGAAGAAAAAGGATGGTTTATTTTTCTGCGGAGAAATCCTTGATATTCATGGCTACACAGGTGGCTATAATATAACGTCTGCACTCGTTACTGGACGCATTGCAGGGATGAACGCAGCACTGTAATATACTCGGCATCTCTGACTTTTATCAGCGATTTTTCGGGAGTTATCAGCGATTTCGAGTCTTTTATCAGCGATATTTAACGGCTTATCAGCGATTCTAAGTCTTTTATCAGCGATATTTAACGGCTTATCAGCGATTATAGTATTTCTCATCATAATAAAAAGCGTGTCCTGAAAATACGGACACGCTTTTTTAACTTTCTTTAGACATATATACTTCCTCAAATGGTTGAATGATAACAAATCCTTCACCTGAAAACGCCATTTGAATGGACTCTCCACTACCACGGCCGATAAATGTTCGGAAGCTAATATCTGTTTTGAACTCCGGTGCCAAATTACCTGACCATGCTACTGTGGCATGTGGATCAGTATAGACTGTTTCACCAGGTTTCACTAACAAGGTTAACGGTTCGAAATGAGTTGTAATGGCTACCTTCCCTTTTCCTTGTAAGGTTACATTAAACAAACCACCTGACATGACTCCTGCCATTTTACGCATTAAATGAATATCCCAATCAATAGTTGGCTCAAAGGCAAGCAAATCATTGCCGTTTACACAAATACTTTCATCCTTTAAATCGAAGACCGTTATTTTTTTCCCTTGATCGGCCAAATAAAGTCGTCCCTTACCTTTCGCTTTCATAAGTTGTGTACCTTCACCTGTTAATGCTTTTTTAAACATTTTACCGAGGCCATGTTCCAGCACACGCTCACGCTCAAATTTTATATCTCCTATATAAGAAATCATTGCGCCCATTTTCGACCAAACCTCGCCATTTAGGTTGACCTCTAATACACGTTCAGTTTCTAACTCGAAATACTCATTTTCGTTGTCGTCTTGCTGTGTTTTATTGATAAATTCATTTAAAGAAAATTTCCCCATATCACATTGCCTCCTTATTTATTTATATACGTTTCAACTTTTAAAAAGATTCAATCAATACTGTTTACTTTTTTTATTAGATGACTCCTCTATCCCAACAGTCTGATCGCCCTCTTGAAAATGAACTCCCTCAATTGCTTTCCGTTACAAAATTTCTCTTTTGGTAGCGAAATCACTTTATTTCCTGTAATGATATTGACATCAGACATCAACTGTTATACATTAAACAGAGATTAATCGAGTGTTATATAACAACGGCTACAAAAAATAACCATATAAGCGTCATGTGCGAAATGACACTCATATGGCCTATACTTTCAAGTGCGAATTGAAAGTAATATTTATTGTGTAGCGGAGACGTCTCCAACCTCTTGAGAAGCTTCTTTTAATGCTGTTCGTTTACGTACATCTGCACGTAAAGTTAATGAAATAATTAATGAAGCTGCAATTAATCCTGTAAACACATAGAATACTGGAATATAACTTCCATAAGCGTTTTTAATTGTGCTTACTAAAAGCGGTCCAAAAATACCACCTAATGACCAAGTCGTTAATAAATAACCATGAATAACTCCAAGTTGTTTCGTACCGAATAAATCACTTGCAAATGCAGGTAGATTTGAGAAACCTCCACCATAGCAACTAACAACTAAGAAAATAAGTGCTTGGAAAATAATAACGTTTGTTGTGTGCGGTAAAACGATAAATGTAACTAGCTGTGCGATAAAGAAAATTACAAAGACGTTTGAACGACCAATATAATCAGACACAGCAGCCCATATTAAACGACCACCACCATTAAATAATCCCATTATTCCTACCATTGCTGCGGCTCCCGCAACTGATAATCCTACAATTTCTTGAGCCATTGGAGATGCAACAGAAATCATCATAATACCTGCTGTTACGTTTACTAAATGCATCGACCAAAGCATCCAGAAATGCTTAGTTTTTACAGCTTCACGTGCTGACATGACAGCTAAATCTTTTTTCACTACTTCTTTACCATTATTTGCAGCAGCCTTCATATTCGCTGGCATGTAACCAGGTTTAGGCGGTGCTATATATGAAGCCCCTAAAATCATTAACGTGAAATAACTTGCCCCTAAAATAAAGTACGTTGTAGAAATACCCACAGCCTCCATTAAGTTAGCTGCAACTGGCGCTGTAATAAGTGCCCCTGAACCAAATCCAAGTACAGCCATACCTGTTGCTAAACCGCGGCGATCCGGGAACCATTTTACTAATGTCGATACAGGCGCAATATAACCAATACCCATACCCAATCCACTTAGTAAACCATATGTTAACCAGTACAATGTTACAGAATCCATTGAAATTGCTACACCTGCACCAGCTTGTCCTGCCCCAAATAGAACAGCTGCTATCATTGCAGATTTACGTGGCCCCATTTTTTCTACTAAGTTACCAAATAATGCTGCTGAAAAACCAGCAAGCCCCATCATTATTGTGAAGGCGACCGTTACGTTTGTTTCACTCCATCCCATTTCTGTGACGATCGGTAGCTTGTATACACTGTATGCATATGCTCCACCGATTGAAAGGTGAATAGCGATTGCGGATAATGCAATTAACCATCTATTTTTATTCATAATTTCTCTTTTCTCCCCTCTTTTGCTACTTGTGAAAGTTTTATGAACGTCCCTGAAAACAATTTAACACTTAGAATTATTCAAATGCAAGATGTTTTTTTAAAAAATATTATTTCTCCAAAAAGTATTTTATTTTTCACCCTAGTATTCTTATAACGAAAAGCCTACAGTCTCTAAGTAAATAGACGTTTATTAAACAAAAATCACAACATTTTTTAGCTAATATTATTTTTCTACTCTACTTTCTTCTCGATCGAATATTATTTCAATATAATTAAATTTGTGCATATTTTCACATTTAATCTTCCTTTATTTCACTTTTCCATTTCTAATAACCCTTTCTCCCTCGCTTCAAAAAACCATAATCTAACCATCGCAACGTAGAATTTTTTAGAATAAAAGAGAATATTAAAACTAAAACAAACAAATTTTTCCCACATAACTCGAAACGAAACAAATGATATCAAATCACATTTTTGATTTTCATTGGATTTTTATCAAAATAAATCCAACGCTTATTTTGTATATTTCACACTGAATAATTATTTCCTTTAATTTTTTATTATTCAAATATATATTTTTTCTGTACGTTTCAACTTAAGTCGATTGTTACTATTCCGTCATACCACTAATTTTGTTATAGCGCACAAATGTAAACAGTACTTTTAAACTGGTATTGTATTACAACAAACTATCTTGAATATGGGTACAATAGTCATTAGCCTAGGACGAGCTTCGTTGTATTGGAGTGCTTCGGAGAGTACGTTACTTAGCAACTATGGGGGAGGGCATCGTTTTTATTACCATTTTTCTTCCTATTATAAATACTTTTTAAATTATGCATTACACAAAACAGTTCAAAATTAGCTTAATAATAACCAAAAGAGATGCTCAAGCATGAATTGAGCATCTCTTTTTAAATCATTTTCCTTTTAGCGGAAAATAGAACTTTAATTTCTTTATAATAAACACAAAGCATGATCCCCAAAACAATCAAAAATGAGCCATAAATTTGGATGATAGTAGGATATTGATTTAATACGATAGCACTTAATATCATCGCGATAGCTGGTTCAAAATTTAATAATAGTGATGCATTTGTTGAGCCAACCTCTTTCATTTTCTTATTCCAAATTAAATTATTAATCCCATTAATAACAATGGCTGAGATAATTAGAAGTAGCCAGTATGGTAATTCCACTTGCATGTTCTTTGAAGACAATATAGTAGAACCAAATGGTATCAAGACAATTAATCCAGTTAAATTTGTATAAAAGGTAATTGCTTCAGCGGAGATTCTTTGGCTAAGATGATTGATAATAATAAGGAACAAAGCAAAACTTAGCATTGTCATTAGGCTTAGCATCTCACCTTTGCCAATCGCAATTCCTATTAACGCTCCTTTTGTAATAATAAGTGAGACACCTATGAACGAAATAATAGTACCAATCCAAAAGATGCTGTTTCGATGTTCTTTATAGATCAGTTTATTGAGTAATGACGTAACAATCGGAGCACAGGCTAAAATAAGAGCGGCTGTAATTGGAGATGTATGCTGAAGACTTGCATAAAAGCTATAGTGATTAATAGCAACACCAAGAATTCCGGCAATAATCAATAATATACTATCATAGCGAGTAAATGTTGCACGGACGATAGCCTGCCAATTCATACATCCTAAAAAAAGGACAATCACTATAAGTCTGAAAATAGCTATGGAAATTGGTGCCCAATAATTAATTAGGATGGAACCGATGATAAAGTTACTTGCCCAAAAAAATACACAGCTAAATAAAATCATATATGTAGTTAGTTGTTTCATTGTCGCACCTTTCAACGGTAAAAATCCGCTTCACTTTCCGTAGCCCTACGTTCAAAATTCTGCACAAAAGCAAACTGTTAGCTACAGAAATGTAAGCGGATTTTACTTATATATATAATTGTATAAGGGGGTATAATTTGATTGTGAGAACGGCTAGCTTGTTCCTACATGTGATTATTTAACAAATTTCCCTCTAGACATCACGATTCGATCTAAAGGTCTACGTGCTATTACTTCGGCACTTGATACCGCATCAAAGAACACAAAGCTTGCCTCGTCTTTCACGTTTGGCCAAACCTTTTGACCCTCCGCATCCAATGGTGTAATACCATTTGTAATGTATTTTAGTGTTTGACGTATAGAGCGTTCGTCTAATTTTCTAGATATATCTGCAAAAGTAGTTACTTTTTCTAAAATATCTCCAGAACCATTTGGACTCCAAGAATCATAAAAGCCATCAAAACCAAAGTGGACATCTACACCATGTTCCGTTAATAAATCAATTGGTGGTATTAATCTTCTCATATCGAAAGGCACCGTTGACATAATTTTCACTTGTTGTTGTGCTAGTCGATCTGCAATTTTATGTTGCTCCATAACTGATACATCACCAAGTGCAAATGCGTGGCTGATGGCTGTTCTACCCTGATATTTTGACTCTTCAACCATATCGATCCATTTATCAATTGTATAGTAGCCGACATGGCCACCATCATGTAAGTGAATATCAACATCGACATTAAACTCTTGTGCGATGTCCATTGTAACATCAAGAGAACGTTCAATCGAATTATCAATTCCCGCTGGATCAAGCCCGCCAATCATCGTAGCTCCGTTACGTAATGCCTCACGCAAGAGCGAAGGAACATTGTCTCTAAGCAATCCATGTTGTGGAAAAGCAATGACCTCAGCTGTTACGATGTCTTTATAGTCATCTAAAGCCTCTAGCACTCCCTCTAAATTTTTCAACCCGATATAAGGATCGATATTGACATGTGTCCGAATATGATTAGCTCCGTTCTTGACAATTTGCTCAATCATTGCTGATGCTCTTTGTTTACACGTTGTGGCAAGAACCGATAACTCTTGTGCTTCTCGCGTTAGACGTTCCTTTAAATCTTTCACAGGAATACATGCTTTCCACGGTAAAGATAAGTATGTTTTATCTAAATGATTATGCATTTCTTTAAATGCAGGTAAGAGAAGCTTCCCTTTCATATCTGTAACTTCGTTAGGAGAATCAATTGCTTGCGTTGCTGGTACGATTTGCGAAATGAATCCATCCGTAATTTCTAGATGAAAAAGTTCAACCTTTGTTCCAACTGTCTCATTCTCTTTTAGATATTCTCCTGTTTCAAGTAGAACATTTGTAAGCCACTGCTTCATCTGAATTCTCCTTTCAACTCTCCTATTTCCTGCTGGTGAATAATCTTACCTTTTGAAATAACAGTAGAAATTGGGCATCTTCTTGCTACAACGTGTGCTGTACTAACACCATCAACTAAAAGCATATTAGCTGCATCGCCAACCTTTGGCCACACACGTTCACCAGCATCATTTAAAGGTGTTATTCCACCCGATGCATATTTCCAAGTACGACTTAATGAGTATTCATCAATAAATCGGAATCTCCCTGCCATCACATTTAACTTTGTAATCGTATTACCTGTGCCATACGGCGACCAATGATCCGTTAAACTATCATGCCCTACAGACACCTTTACACCTTTTTCATAGAGATAAGGGATAGGGATAGTAGGACGATTAAAGTCAGTCGGTACTGTTGTTGTTACATCCAATTGTACGGCCGCCATTGCTTGTACTAAATCTTCTAATCTGGACTTTTCTAAATCAGCAAGTGCCATCGCATGACTGATTGTAACTTGTCCTTCTTTATTAGCCTGTTTTGTTAAATCAATTAGTTTATAAAACTCAAATTCCCCTAATGTGTTGGCTGTATGAATATGAATATCAATACCAGCATTAAAATCTCGTGCAATACCCATCGTTGTTTGCAGTGATTTTTCAATATTTCGATCTACAATGGAGGGATCAACACCCCCAACAAGCGTTGCTCCCATTGTCATCGCCTCACGAATAAGTTCTTCAACATTCGAACGTAATAAGCCATGCTGTGGAAAGGCAACAATATCATATGTGATTTGATCTTGATATTTTTCTAAAACTTGCTTCGTTATTTCGATGTGTTTCGTACCAATTTGCGGGTCAACATTACAATGTGAACGAATATGTGTATGCCCCTGTGCAATAAGCCACTTCACCATTTCTTCAGCACGATATGCAGCTGTTGGCAATTGTTTTGGTAGAAGTGTCATTTCTTCCTCAATACGCGTTAAAATCCCTTTTGTAATTGGACGCGGAGCCTGCCACTCTCCACCAAAATAAGTTTTATCGATATGAATATGCATTTCTCGGAATGAAGGTACTAATAATTGCTTTTGAGCATCCAATACCGCTACATCCCCGCCAACAACTATATTCTTTTCCACCTGTTTAACATGACCATCTTCAATTAGGACATCATAAATAGCTGTACGAGTTGCGACGATGTGCTGCTCTTCATGCTCAAAAGCTTCTTCTAATCTCACATTTTTCAGAAGTAGTTTGCTCATAGTTTCCTCTCCTAATCAGTATTTTGTTTAAAGATTAATAAACCAAATTTGATTATTCTACAATTTCAACACCATTGATCATTGTGTAATTCGATGCATCTAACCAGAAACCTTTAACAGCATTGCTGTAGACTGCTAAATGCTCATAGTTACGAACTGGAATATATACAGCGTCATCTAATTCCATTTTCATTGCTTTCTTGTAGATTTCATTACGTTTTTCTTGATTTGATTCAGAACGTCCTTGTTCAATTAGCTTGTCTACTTCTGGATTTTCATAATAGAAATGGTTCCCTGGAGGTCCCATAGAAGCAGAGTGGAATAGATTATATTGGTTATAGTCAGCATCTCCAGTAGCGTTACCCCAGCCACTGATAAATAGCTGATGTTGCTGTTTTGTGATTTCAGAAATAAATGCACCGTACTCCATTACTTGAATCTCAACATCTAGACCAATACCTTTTAATTGAGATTGAATAACCTCTGCCATATTAATACGCTCTTTACGGTCACTAGTAAGTAATTTTATTTTTGTTCCTTCTTTAACGCCAGCTTCTTTTAATAATTCTTTTGCTTTCACAACATCATAGTCATACGGCTTTGTTTCACTTGAATAGCCAATAACTTTTGGGCTCATTGCAGAATTTGCAAGTGTACCTACATTATCATAAATACCGCTAATAATAGCTTCGCGGTCAACTGCATTACTAATTGCCTGACGTACTTTCACATTTGATAAAAGTGAGTCTTTCACATTGAAACCGATAAATTCCACCGCCAGACCATCTGCACGGAATAGGTTCATAGATGATGAATTTTCAATGCGACTGATTTCTGTTACTGGCACTTGTTCAGCAATATGGGCTTCACCACTTTCAATCATTGCTAAACGAGTAGAATCTTCTGGTACAACTTTAAACGTTACTTTATCAACTTTAGGTACGCTACCCCAATAATCTTTATTTGCATTTAATGTAATCTCTTGTCCAGTTTTCCAAGATTCAAATACAAATGGACCTGTACCTACTGGATGTGTTGCTAATTGATCTGCCGATTCAGCGATTGCTTTCGGACTTATCATACTTCCTTCTTGACTTGCTAAAATTGATAGAAGCGGTGCGTAAGGCTCTTTTAATTTCAATGTCACAACATTCTCACTGTCTACCACTACTTCTTTAATCATTGATAATTTATCACGTTGTGGTGATCCAGTGGCAGGGTCTAAAATTCGACCGAATGTAGCTTTTACAGCCTCTGCATTGAAATCTGCTCCATCATGGAACTTAATGCCTTCACTTAATGTAAATGTCCAAGTCAATTCGTCCTTCTGTTCCCATGATTTAGCCAATAAAGGAACAATTTTTCGATCTCGGTCAAAAGCAACAAGTGTTTCATATACTTTGTCATGTACAATATTCGCTGAAGGAATATCTGTAATAAAATGCGGATCAAGGCTTGTAGCATCTGATGCCCTTAAAATCACCAACTCTCCTCCTACACTTTTCGATCCCTCTTTAGAACCTTCTGCACTCTTATTGTTTGCTGTTGAGCATGCCTGCAAAACTAGAACAGTAATAAGTGACATGAATAAAAACAACTTCATTTTCTTCATAACAATTCCCTCCTTTTTTCTTCGTGTATGATTTGATTCTTACATTTCGAATTATAAAGAAATAAAATTCACTTGTTTTTTAAAATCTTTACATGTTTTTTAAATCTTCTGACTAATTACCCTTAAAATATTTACATTCTTTACGCTTTTCACTAAATTGAAATCACATCAAATAGAAAAGGAGATTCGGTATGGAGAAAGTAACTACAACTATCGATCATTCTGTTTTAGTGAATGCACGCAAGGCATCTAGAAAGAAGAATCTTGTCAATTTCCTAAACAAAATCAAAAAAAATAAAGCAGCTGTCGCGGGAGGCATCATCATTCTTCTATATATATTGATGTTTCTTATTGGTCCAATTTTAGCTCCCTACGACCCATACGATGTACAGTTAAGTCAAAAATTACAAGCACCAAGTTTTGATCACCTAATGGGTACCGATGACAAAGGGCGAGATATTTTAAGTCGAATTTTATATGGATCACGCTTATCTATCGGTGTTGGTATTTCAGCCGTTTTGTTTGGCGGAACAATTGGAACACTTTTAGGTCTGATCGCAGGTTACTACGGAAAATGGGTTGATTCAATCATTAGTCGAGTGTTAGATATCATGCTTGCCTTTCCGGGTATTTTACTGGCCTTAGCGATTGTCAGCGCATTAGGACCAAGTCTTATTAATGTAACAATTGCTGTTGGATTTTTCTCAATACCAATGTTTGCACGTATCGTACGTGGGTCGACAATGGAAGTAAAAAGATTGGAATATATCGATGCAGTTAAAACGCTCGGGGCAAATGATATGACCATACTAATCAAGCATATTTTCCCGAACATCTTATCACCGATTATTGTACAAGCATCTATGCGTTTAGCTACTGCTATTTTATCTGCAGCTGGTCTATCATTCTTAGGCCTAGGTGCACAGCCCCCCTCTCCTGAATGGGGTGCGATGCTTTCAAATGGTCGAGATTTCCTTTTTACCGCTCCTTACATGGCGCTATTCCCTGGTATTATGATCTCTATTCTTGTACTAGGATTTAACCTATTTGGAGATGGTTTACGCGATGCTCTAGACCCAAGAATGAAAAATTAAAGGAGAGAAGACATATGACTTTATTTATTTTAAAACGACTTGCTCAAATTATTCCAGTGACGCTTGGTGTAACGCTTGTTGTTTTCCTAATTATGCAGATGATTCCTGGTGACCCGGCAGTTATTCTAGCAGGTGAAGGAGCTTCTCAAGAAACCGTTAATGAATTACGAGAAAATTTAGGGCTAAATAAACCTTTAGCTGTTCAATACACAGATTATATTAAAGATCTTCTACAAGGCGATATGGGGAATTCTTTAAAAAATCACCAACCCGTATTTGAAGAAATTACTGCACGTTTACCAATCACAATTGAGCTAGCCTTTTATAGTATTTTAATCACAATCGTGCTAGGACTTATTGCCGGCATCATCTCAGCAATTCGTCCCTATTCATTTATGGATGTTGGATTAATGATTGTTGCATTATTAGGAATCTCCCTACCGAGTTTTTGGCTTGGCATTTTATTAATGTATGTTTTTTCAGTTCAGTTACATTGGCTTCCTGTGGCGGGATGGGACAGTGCCAAACATATTATTCTTCCTGCTATCACACTTGGTGCAGGTGGTGCCGCCATTGTAGCTCGCATGACACGCTCCAGTATGTTGGAAGTTGTGAACCAAGATTATATTAGAACCGCCAAAGCGAAGGGCTTAAAAGGCTACGTTATCATTCTAAAGCACGCATTACGCAATGCCTTGATTCCAGTCATTACAGTTGTAGGGTTACAGTTTGGTAGTTTACTTGGCGGAACAGTATTAGTAGAGTCGGTATTTGCAGTAAATGGATTAGGGCGAATGATTGTAGATGCTATTCGTACACGTGATATACCTGTCGTACAAGGTGGCGTTCTAGTTGCTTCATTAATATTCGTTTTCATTAATCTCTTTGTGGATATTTTGTACCGATTCTTTAATAAGCGCATGGATTTAAATTAGGGGGAAGAACCGATGAAACAAGAAGCTGTGTTGGAAGTAAAAAATTTACAAACATATTTTTATTCAAGCGAAGGAGTTGCCAAAGCCGTGGACGGCGTTTCCTTTACGCTTCAAAAAGGAGAAACGCTAGGCATTGTCGGAGAATCTGGTTGCGGGAAATCAATGACTTCCCTGTCATTACTTCGTTTAGTACCATCACCTCCTGGTAAAATCATCAATGGAGAAATTCTATTAAATAATACAGATATACTAAAGTTATCAGACGAAGAACTACGCAAAATACGGGGCAATAAAATATCGATGATTTTTCAAGAACCTATGACAAGCTTAAATCCTGTCCTTTCGGTTGGAGAGCAAATTGCAGAATCCATTCGTTTGCATCAAGGTTTATCACGAAAAGAAGCATGGCAAAAAGCTGTCGATATGATTCGCCTTGTTGGAATCCCTGCTCCTGAGAAAAGAGCGAAACAAGAGCCTTATCAATTAAGCGGAGGCATGCGTCAACGCATCATGATTGCAATGGCATTAGCCTGTACACCAGATGTGTTAATCGCTGACGAACCGACAACCGCTCTAGATGTAACGATACAAGCTCAAATTATTGATATTATCCAAAACCTACAAAAGCAATTAGGGATGAGTATAATTTTCATTACCCATGACCTTGGTGTAGTGGCAGAAATATGTGATAAAATCGCCGTCATGTATGCGGGTCAGGTTGTAGAAGAAGGATCAACAAATAGTCTTTTTGAAAAACCTCTACACCCCTATACTAATGGTTTAATTCAATCATTACCAAAGCTATATGAAGATCAAGAAGAGCTAGCAACTATTCATGGAACTGTTCCGAGTCCATATAATTATCCGATTGGCTGTCGTTATGCAGAACGCTGTCCATTTGCAACAGATTTATGTCGCGAACAGCAGCCCGAACTTCTCACTGTAGAACCTGAGAAAAAGGTAAGATGCTGGATGTACAGTAAAGAGTGGCAAGGTGAAACACTTTTGAAGGAGATGACAGTATGACAACAGAGCAAAAAACACAACCCTTATTACAAGTAAATAATTTAAAACAGCATTTTTTCTTAAAAAAAGAAAAGCTCTTTGGTTCACAGCAGGTCGTTAAAGCAGTGGACGATGTTTCCTTTGAAATTATGCCTGGAGAAACACTTAGCATCGTTGGTGAATCCGGCTGTGGGAAATCAACGACTGGACGTTCTATCTTAAGATTAGATGAACCTACATCAGGGGAAGTTTTATTATTTGGCAAAAATTTAGTGAAGATGAACAAAAAAGAACTTCGAGCTGCGCGTAAGGACATACAAATTATTTTCCAAGATCCTTATGCATCTCTTAACCCACGAAGAACAATTCGTAAAATGTTGACAGAGGCTATGTCTATTCAAAAAATAGTACCACCAGAACACCAAGAAGCTCGTATGCTTGAGTTAATGTCCCTTGTTGGGTTACGTCCCGAATATTTAGAACGTTATCCACATGAATTTTCTGGTGGACAGCGTCAGCGTATCGGTATCGCGAGGGCCCTAGCTGTCAATCCAAAAATTATTATTTGTGATGAATCAGTTTCAGCTTTAGACGTTTCCATTCAAGCACAGATTTTAAATTTACTGAAACAACTACAAAGAGATTTAGATTTAACATTTTTATTTATCTCTCATGATTTAAGTGTTGTGCGACATATTTCAGACCGTATAATGGTTATGTATCTTGGAAAAGTTGTTGAAATCGCTGACAAGCATTCACTTTTCACACAACCGCATCATCCTTATACAAAGGCACTATTTTCATCTATCCCAGTCATTGATAAGCAGCACCGCAAGGAACGAATTATTTTGAAAGGTGACCTACCTTCTCCTCTTAATCCTCCTACTGGGTGTAGCTTTCATACTCGTTGCCCATTCGCAACAGATAAATGTAAAGCAGAAGTTCCTACGTTACGAGAAATAAGTGCCACACATAAAGTAGCTTGCCATTTTGCAGAAAATTTAGTTTAATGTAACTTACACTTATTAAAAAACTGGAGAGGTCATTATGTTACAACTAGAAACATTCAACATATATATTCTCCTTTGTGTAACCGCTCCAATTATTGGAGCTTTTCTGCTTACTTTTATCTTTATTTTCGAAAAACAAATAGATAGCTTAGAAGAGGAAAAAAGAAATTTAGAGCTTGAGCAGGATTTACAAAAAGCTAATATTCTCCAGTTAAATCAGCAAATACAGCCACATTTCTTTTTTAATGCATTGAATTCTTTGCTAAGCTTAGCGCGTATCAATCGTAAAGAAGACTTGGTTGCGGGCATCGAAGCTTTAGCAGTATTTTTTAAATTTAAATACAATAATCATGATGTCTTAATTGCGTTAAAGAACGAGGTACAGTTTGTTGAGAGCTATTTAAACATCCAACAACTACGCTTTGGGCATCGTTTGACAATTCACAAGTTTGTTGATGATACAGCTCTTTCGGTACAAATACCTCCGTTTATCCTACAGACAATTATTGAAAATGCCTTTAAACATGGCTTTGAGAAACATATAGGACCTGCAGAACTATCTATTTATATCAAAAAGATGGACAAGTTTTTATTGATTGAAATCAAAAACACACAGCCATTTACAAAAATAGAAGCTGACACTAAGCCAGTAGAAGATGATTTACAACAAGGCTATGGTCTTGAAAATATTAGAAAACGACTCGAGCTAATTTATGGATTCGAAAATATTTTATTCTCAATTCAAAATAATGAACAGTTTTACACGGTTACGATCCATGTTCCCGCATAGGCTTTTCATCAATTTTGCCTTTGCGTCATTGAGTCTGGATTTTAATTGCACACGCACAATTCATTCCTTTGAAAATCTGTGACATCCGTCTGAGGCTTTATCTTCATTCAATAGAATTAGATGTTTCCCTCACCCATTGAAAGGAATCAAACACTTCTACTGAGGCGGCGGCTTTTTGCAACTGAGGTTTCACTACATTTGCTGAATGAAGATAATTTGATTGTGAAAGGAGAATCTCACCATGAATATATTAATCGCAGACGATGAGCCTTTAGAGCTTGAGCAAATGATTTATTTATTAAAGCCACATTTTCCTAATTGGACTTTTCATACTGCTCAGGATGCCTCACAAGCTCTTCAATTAGCTAAAAAGCATCGTATGACTATCTCCTTTTTGGATATTCAAATGCCTGGGAAAGATGGAATCACATTAGGCAAAGAACTAAAAGAACTTTATGAATTAGACATTATTATGGTGACAGCTTATCAAACCTTCGAATATGCCCAACAAGCATTACGTATCGGAGTTAAAGATTATCTTACAAAGCCTGTCATTGCTAGTGAGTTAAATGATATTGTAGAGAAATACAAAGTGTGGAGTTCTAACCATGATGCTATTCAAAGTGCACTTTCCTATATTCATGAAAACTATCATGAAAAACTTAGTTTAAATATCATCGCTGAAAAGATACATTTGAACCCTAGCTATTTAAGTCGCAAATTTTTAGAAGAGCAGTCCATTGGTATCAATGAATATATTAATAATTTCCGCTTAGAGATGGCCATCAAGAAAATGAATGAAAATCTGGACGCAAGCATGTCTGCTATTGCCGAGAGCTGTGGATTTAATAGCCAACACTATTTTAGTGTAGCTTTTAAGAAAAAGTACAATCAGTCACCACGTCAGTATAAATTATCAAAGATGAGTAAAGGCAATTGATCCTATGTTAAGAAAATTTTCAACGTTAGTACCATTTGCAAGTTTAAGCACAGCAGCAGGCGTCATTACTATTTTAACCAGATGGATTGATGGAAATTTATTGTTATCCTCTCCATCTGCACTTATTTCGTATGGCTTTATGGCGGGCATTTGTTATACATTAGCAACGGCCATTTCGTTTATTATTCTTGGATCTTTTTTAAATAAGAGTGACTACACGCGAAGCCAGCACAAACAAAGCTTTTTAATCTTTACCATGCAGCAAAAATTAAGTGGCATGAATTTAAGAGTTATTCACTTATTCTATCTCTTTACAGGCATTGAACTTTGGCTTATTCAGATTATAAGTATTAGCGTTTTATCAGAAATTATGTTAAATATACCGGTGCCAATTACAATTCTACTATTTTTGATAGCTATGTTACTTCTTGATCGATTAATGTCCGTGAAGGGGATACTATGGTTAGAAATTTTATTTATCATTGCCCTTTTTTCGTTACTAATCTTTATCCCTATTTATTATTTTGTTCTAAACGGTGCAAGCCAAGTATATGAAGGAATTCGGTTATATCATCCTTATTTATTTTACTTTAAAAATAGCGAAATCCTCCTATTCTATATCATTATTCAATTAGCCGTTTTAGGACGAGTGCTATTTGATAAATCAACTTGGTATCTAATAGCCTTTATCAAACCTAAAAAAGTACGCCGTAGCTTATTCTCATCAGGCGTTATTTTTGCATTATTATCATTGTCTTTTACTGCGATATTAATGATTGCTTTATACAGCGGGGCTTATGGGCAATTTCAAATTTTAATCCTTACATTTTTATATGAGGTGCAACCAGGTTTTCTTATGTTTGCTTTTCTTGTCATCATATTACTGGCAATTGCGACAACCTTACTTGTAGAAATGCGTGCAACAAAACGATTTTTCACCACTAGAAGACGTTATTATTATTATTTAATAGCTTTAATCGTTATGTTGTTTTCCTTATTTATATCCATAGATTTAACTATATTAGGAGTTATTTATACATTTGCCTTTCTTCACATTTCCATGTTGCCTTTTACGATTATACTTTTATTTACGAATAGAAGTATCCATAAACATAGCTGGCTTGTTATTTTGATCTCTATCATAACAGGAGTTATAGTTAGTTTATTCTTCAACGTGTTATATGGATTAGCTGTTAGCTTTATAATTTCTTGCATCTATCAATTCATGCTTCAGGCCGAAAATGTAGAGAGTAGTCAATTCAAATAATTAAAAAGCCTGAGCCCATTTACAGTTTCGGGCTCAGGTTTCTTATTGTCGTTAAAAATGGCTAATATTCGGGGTGATGAATACCTGTATTTTCCCTTGCCATTTCCCAAGCTCATTCCGTTCGTTTCCCCATGTTTAACAATATAAATAGTAGTCAAATTCTCTCCCCCCCCACTATTCCGACTTATTAAGATCGATAAAATGTAAAAAAAGACAGAATCAAAATTTGATTCTGCCTTTATCTTATTATTAATGAAATGATCCAACCATTAAAAATGCTTCGGTTAAGACTCCCCAGTGCTGTAGCAGGTAATCTTAACTTTTATACAAGCATGTAGTTAGTTGTTTCCTTCATTTATTTAACTACGATATTAACAAGCTTGCCTGGAATGACAATAATTTTTACTAAGTTTTTGCCTGCCATGTATTCTTGTACTTTTTCATCTGCAAGTGCTACTTTTTCGATTTCCTCTTTTGAAGCATCTTTCGCTACGATGATTTTTGCACGTACTTTACCGGCAACTTGAACTGCGACTTCCACTTCATCATCAACAAGTTTAGACTCGTCATATGTTGGCCATTGCGCGTATGAAAGTGTTTCGCCATGACCTAATATCTGCCATAACTCTTCAGCAACGTGTGGAACCATTGGAGCTAGCATCTTCACAAAGCCTTCAGCGTAAGCTGTTGGAATAACATCCGCTTTGTAGCAATCATTGATGAATACCATCATTTGTGAAATAGCCGTATTGAAGCGAATACCTTCGTAATCCTCTGTCACTTTTTTCACAGTTTGATGATATGATTTTTCAAGAGTTTTGTCATCAGAAGCTAGAATTTTCGCCGCGATTGTACCATCTTCTTCATTGACAAATAGACGCCAAATTCGATCTAAGAAGCGACGTGCCCCGTCTAAGCCATTTGTTGACCATGCAACAGATGCTTCAAGTGGACCCATAAACATTTCATATAGACGTAAAGTATCCGCACCATGCGAAGAAATGATTTCATCAGGGTTAACGACATTACCTTTTGATTTAGACATTTTTTCATTACCTTCACCAAGAATCATCCCTTGGTTAAATAATTTATGGAATGGCTCTTTCGTGTGTACAACACCTAAATCGTATAATACTTTGTGCCAGAAGCGAGCGTATAGTAAGTGTAATACCGCATGCTCTGCTCCACCGATATAAATATCAACTGGTAACCAGCGTTTCAGTAACTCAGGGTCTGCAATTGCTTCTTTATTTGTTGGGTCAATATAACGTATGAAGTACCAGCTAGAACCTGCCCACTGTGGCATTGTGTTCGTTTCGCGACGACCTTTTTTGCCAGTTTCAGGATCAACAACATTTACCCACTCAGAAATATTCGCTAATGGCGATTCACCAGTGCCTGAAGGACGAATATTATCTGTTTTTGGTAGCATTAATGGTAATTCTGATTCCGGTACTGGTGTCGTTGTACCATCTTCCCAATGAATCATAGGGATTGGCTCACCCCAGTAACGCTGACGAGAGAATAACCAATCGCGAAGACGGTACGAGATTTTCTTCTCTCCTACGCCTTTTTCCTCAAGCCATTTAATTGCTTTAGCAATACCGTCTTCTTTGTTTAAGCCATCAAGGAAGTCAGAGTTAATGTGCTTACCATCTCCTGTAAATGCTTCTTTACTAATGTCTCCACCTTCAAGAACAGGGATAATTTCTAAACCAAATTCTGTTGCAAATTCATAGTCACGCTCATCATGTGCTGGAACCGCCATGATTGCACCAGTACCATATGATACTAATACGTAGTCTGCAATCCAAATCGGCATTTTCTTACCGTTAATTGGATTCACTGCATAGGCACCTGTGAATACGCCTGTTTTTTCTTTCGCTAGATCTGTACGCTCTAGATCAGATTTCATTTTTACTTTATCTAAATAAGCTTCAACAGCTTGACGTTGTTCAGCAGTTGTAATTTGCTCCACCAATTGATGCTCAGGTGCAAGAACACAGTATGTAGCACCAAATAATGTATCAGGACGAGTTGTAAATACTGTGAAGTTTTCATCTGTTCCATCGATATCAAATGTTACTTCTGCACCTTCTGAACGACCAAT
Source organism: Lysinibacillus sp. NPDC058147 (assembly GCF_042884205.1). Classification (NCBI taxonomy): domain Bacteria; kingdom Bacillati; phylum Bacillota; class Bacilli; order Caryophanales; family Bacillaceae; genus Lysinibacillus; species Lysinibacillus sp. NPDC058147. Next base: position 42,781 of record NZ_JBHVUJ010000001.1, on the reverse strand, counting down.
CCAGTTACGCTGCATATCTTTAATAGACTCTGGCCAATCAACTTCCTCTAAGTCGTCGATTAAACGATCAGCATAGGCAGTAATTTTAAGCATCCATTGCTTCATCGGACGACGTTCTACAGGGTGACCACCACGCTCTGATTTTCCATCAATAACTTCTTCGTTTGCAAGTACTGTTCCTAGTGCAGGGCACCAGTTTACAGCTACTTCATCTACATAAGCTAAGCCTTTTTTATAAAGTTGGATAAAGATCCATTGTGTCCATTTATAATAGTCTGGATCTGTTGTGTTAATTTCACGATCCCAATCATAGCTAAAGCCTAGCTCTTGGATTTGACGCTTGAATGTCGCAATATTTTTCGCTGTGAATTCTGCTGGGTCATTTCCTGTATCAAGTGCATATTGTTCTGCTGGTAAACCGAATGCGTCCCAGCCCATTGGATGTAGGACGTTATAGCCTTGCATGCGCTTGAAGCGTGAAAGGATATCTGTTGCTGTATAGCCCTCTGGATGTCCTACGTGAAGACCTGCACCAGATGGGTACGGGAACATATCTAATGCATAAAATTTTGGTTTTTCAGTTTCATTTTCAGTTTTGAAAGTTTTGTTATCAGCCCAATATTGCTGCCACTTTTTTTCAATTTGTTGATGATTAAAACTCATTATTTTTCCTCCTTTGAATGCGTCATACTTTTCACTTAAAGAATTGACAAAATATTTAAAAAATAAAAAAACTCGCCCCTTTCTTTGTCAGAAAGGGACGAGAGAATTCGTATCTCCCGCGGTACCACCCACATTAGTGATTACACTCGGCTCTTGCTTCCTTAACGCGGAAGGAACGGCACGCGCTATCTCACGCGGGCAGACTCAGAAGGCGAGTTCAATTTGCTTTCTTACTAGCTCCCACCAACCGCTAGCTCTCTAAAAAGAACCACAAATTTACTATTCCTCATCATTGTCTTTACAAGTATTGCATTTATTCTAATGGAAAGTACTGAAAAGCACAAGACTTTGTTTACATCCTACCCATTATTGAACAATTCAAACCCCAGCTATTTTAAACTACGAGAAAGCTCCGTAAAAATAACCCCTAACGCATAAGCACCAGCATCCGGATAACCTAGGCTTCTTTCACCAACTGTACCAGCGCGCCCCATTCGTGCAACGATTTCTTTTGTATATTCTGCTCCTTTAACAGCAGCCTCTGCCCCTTTTCCAAAGGCAGTTTTAACATCCGCACCAGCCGCAGCACTTTCTGTCCAAACATTTACACAAGGTACAAGCGCATCTACAAGCGTTTTATCGCCTACCTCTGCCCCTCTTCCGAAAGAGCGCTCACCGATAGACTGTATGCCTTTAAGCGCAGCTTGTAACATTTCAGCAAACTCTCCGACCGTTAATTCCATTTTTCCTTCTACAGCTTTACCCGCAGCTCGGAAAGCCCCTCCCCAAATGGGGCCAGAAGCGCCTCCGCAATGCTCCATAATTACCATAGAACACGCACCAAGAAATGTCCCAATATTTAAATGTTCATGACCTAAAATTGAGCTCCACTCTCGTTTTAATTGCTTAAATCCTTTAGCAACGCTCATTCCGAAATCGCCATCACCTGCATGTGTATCTAATTCGCAGAAAGGTACTTCGTTCTTAATAATAATCTCGCTCATTTTATCTACAAGATAAATTATATTATTTAATGTGATTACCTCACCGTTGATGATACCGTATTCTTCCACTGTTTCTGTCTCAAAGAAAACTTGTTTCTTTTCTACGTGGTCATTAATATCTACATATTCTACACTATCAACTGGTCCCTCTACCTTAAATGCAGGTGTATTACATTCTTTCGATAGTAATGTTTTCAGTTCATTATCTAGTTTCATTACCGTTAGAGAAATCCCTGCCATATCAATACTTGTCATGTAATTGCCGACAAACGTTCTATTGATTCGTATATTACTTTTACTCAACTCTCTAGTCACCGCATTGTTAAACAGATACAGTTCTTGAAGCGGTGTACCACCAAAACCATTTACTAGGACAGCAATTTCAGCATCTTCATCTAGTTCTAAATCTTTCATAAGATCATTTGTCATACGGAAGGCTAATTCATCTGCAGTCATCATTTTTTCGCGTTTTCTTCCTGGTTCTCCATGAATACCGACACCATACTCCATCTCATCTTCATCCAATTTGAAAGTCGGTGATCCACTGGCTGGAACCGTGCAGGAAGTTAGTGCTAGACCAATTGTTCGAACATTTGCCGCTGCTTTTTCCGCTACAGCTTTAACCTGCAGTAAATCCATTCCTTCTTCTGCTGCCGCACCAGCGATTTTATGCACTAACACAACTCCCGCAACGCCGCGGCGTCCCACAGTATAAAGACTATCCTCTACTGCAATATCATCATCTACGCGGACGTACTCTACTTGAATGCCATCCTCAGTAGCTAAGTGAGCACCATTTTTAAAGTTCATAATATCTCCGCTGTAATTTTTAATAATGAGCAGTGTACCTTTTTTGCTAGCTGTTGCTTTAATTGCTTGATATACCTGTATTTGTGAAGGAGAAGCAAAGACATCACCACATACGGCAGCATCCAGCATTCCTTTTCCTACTAATCCCGCATGTGCTGGTTCATGTCCACTACCGCCACCGCTAATTAAAGTTACCTTATTTTCATTCATTTCTTTTTTCTTAATTACTTTATATTTTTTTAACAACTCAAGTTCCGGATGAGCCATAACCATCCCATTGCACATTTCCATAACGAGTGTTTCAGGTTGATTCATAATTTTTTTCATCTTTAATCCTCCCCTGTAAGGTTTGTACATTCATAACACACTTTCATGATTATATTAATTCATAGGGCGATTTCTGTCATAATCATACCCTTCTGAATTATGCTATATATCAATTATGCTCCTGCGGATGTTTGGCCACCCACTGAAAGAAGTTGAAAGCGTATTCTTATTAACTATAGTAAAATGAAATCTTTTTATGACAGAATGAACGATTTGTCTAAAGACACTCATCTCACTGCTGGAAATAAGAACGAATAAAGTTGTAGGGATGATTATAGTAATCTCTCGGATGTTTATCTTACACCTTACTTCTTCCCTTTCGATACAGATCAATTACCGCCCGGATAAACTTTAAGCAGTGGGGATTTTCTTCATCCCCACTGCTTATTAGTCTTCACCAATCGGGCGTTTACGGGCAATTTATCTCCCAGATTACTTACTGCCCGTTTACGCGGAATAAAGTGAAACTTTAAGTAGTGGGGATTTTCTCCATCCCTACTACTTATTAGTCTTCACCAATCGGGCGTTTACGGGCAGTTTATCTTTTAGATAGCTTACTGCCCGTTAACGCGGGATAAAGTGAAACTTTAAGCAGTAGGGATTTTCTCCATTCCTACTACTTATTAGTCTTCACCAATCGGGCGTTTACGGGCAGTTTATCTTTTAGATAGCTTACTGCCCGTTTACGCGGGATAAAGTGGAACTTTAAGCAGTAGGGATTTTCTCCATCCCTACTACTTATTAGTCTTCACCAATCGGGCGTTTACGGGCAGTTTATCTCCCAGATAGCTTACTGCCCGTTTACGCGGGATAAAGTGGAACTTTAAGCAGTAGGGATTTTCTCCATCCCTACTACTTATTAGTCTTCACCAATCGGGCGT
>NZ_JBHVUJ010000001.1:33432-38999 GCF_042884205.1 Lysinibacillus sp. NPDC058147 | reverse complement strand
CGTTTACGGGCAGTTTATCTCCCAGATAGCTTACTGCCCGTTTACGCGGGATAATTCCTGACATTCACGGAAAGCAAAATGCTTACATCCAATGCATTTATCTGTATCTAAATAGCTTAAAGCTTTATTAATCGCTTCTCCGGTACGCTGATAGAAATTCTCTTCACCAATTTCAGCATATATACCATTGTTTTGTAGTGCTAATTTCAATTCATCTTGCACACCTGTAACTAAAATGGTGCCACCCTGTGCTTCAAAATTCCGAATGATATTACTGAAATATGTCTCACCAGTAGAATCCATAAAAGGAACTTTACTCATGCGTAATATCAAAACTTTTTGTTGTTGATGAATAGAACTTACAATTGCCTGTTCAAAAGCTTGAGCTGCGCCAAAGAAAAGTGGACCCTCAATTGTATAAATACTAATTTGCGGACAGTCACGCTTCTGATGTACAGCATGTGATTGCACTTTTCCGCTCGTTAACGAATGGTCCGGTAATACTTTTGTTACTACAAGCTTTTCGCTCATACGCTTCGCAAAAAGTACAACGGCTAACACAAGCCCTACCCCTACAGCTAATGTTAAACTTGTAAAAACAGTAAGAAGAAACGTAATAATTAAAACGAGTGAATCTCCTGTTTTTAATTTAACGATATGCTTAAAATGCTTTTGCTCACTCATATTCCAAGCAACAACCATTAAAACTGGAGCCATACTTGCTAAAGGAATATGTGAAGCAAAGGGCGCTAATAATAATAAAGTGACTAATACAAATACACCGTGAATAATACCTGATAATGGTGATGCTGCACCTGTTTTAATATTTGTCGCAGTACGAGCAATTGCCCCCGTTGCAGGAATCCCACCAAAGAAAGGAGTGACGATATTAGCAATCCCTTGACCAACAAGTTCTCGATTACTATTATGTTTTGTATTTGTCATGCCATCTGCTACTACTGCAGATAGAAGTGATTCAATCCCACCAAGCATGGCAATCACGAACGCTGGTCCAATAAGTAGTTGAATTCGCTCTAATGTGATTTCCGGAACGACAAAATTAGGTAATGTACTCGGAATTTGACCATAAGCTGTTGCTATTGTGGCAACCTGTTCAGAAAAAAAGAACGTTGCAACTAATGTAGAAACAACAATGCCCGCTAACGCCCCTGGAACTTTTGGTAAAACTTTCGGTGTTATTAAAATAATGACGAGACTAATGATTGCCGTTAAAACACTATAAAAGTTTGTCGTACCAATATGCATAACAATTTCTTTTACATTGTCAATAAAGTACTCATGTCTTTTAATATTAGTCAAACCTAAGAAATTGGCAATTTGACCTGTAAAAATAATAACCGCAATTCCTGCTGTAAAACCTATCGTTACGGGACGAGGAATAAATTTTATTAATGAGCCAAGTTTAAATATTCCCATTAAGCACAAAATAATCCCGGCCATTAATCCAGCAATGAGTAAGTTTTCATAGCCATACGAAATGACTATCCCTAACAAAATTGGTACAAACGCACCTGTAGGTCCCCCGATTTGATACTTCGAACCACCAAAAATAGAAATAAGTATTCCGGCAATAAAAGCCGTATATATTCCATACTCAGGATTAACACCTGACGCAATGGCAAAGGACATTGCCAGTGGTATTGCTACAATCCCGACAATAATCCCTGAGATTAAATCTTTTTTCAAATGATGAACAGAATATCCTTCATATCGCCCTGTAAACAGTGACTTCATCTATAAATCTTCCCTTCAAAATAATAAGCAAGGTAAATGTGTCATAAGAACTCCGTCTACAAAGTTTACATATCCTCTTCATTATTTTCATTAATAGTCATTTCTTCTAATCTTGAAATTGTATTTATTAAGTGATTGTTGAAAATATTTTTTGCAACACCAAGTAATTCTACAATCATCGGATCGCTTAAGGCATAGTAAACTTTTTTCCCCTCTTTCGTCCCATACACAATATTTTTGCTTCGTAATACACTTAATTGCTGAGAAACAGCTGAGCCTTCTTTTTCTAAGCAGCTTTGAATTTCATTGACATTTTTTTTACCATCTACTAGTAATTCTAGAATTCTAATTCGTAATGGATGTGCTAAAGCTTTAAAAAAATCTGCCTTAAATTGCTGCAAGCTCTCTTCCACATTAATCCCTCCAAGCATCATATTCATATATTCAAATATTTGAATATGTATTGTTAATTGTACCCTGAAATATACTAACTTTCAATAGTAAATATTAAAAAACGAGCAAAAAACGTGTTTCCCACACAGTTTTTGCTCGTTTTAAAAGTATTTTTGTTAAATTTAACTATTAACCTATTAATCTGTCACCACCTTATTCTTTCGTAAAGGATAATCATAGATAAGGCATGGAATAATCGCAAACAATACTATAATTACTAGAATTAACACGAGTGCAACCATTCCAAACTGATCGACCATAATACCCCCAAATAAAGGGCCGATCATACGACCTGTTGTTGCTGCACTATTAATAATCCCTTGATAAAAGCCCTGACGCCCTTTTGGTGCAAGTTGATTGGCGATGGTAGGTAAAGCAGGCGTATAAAACATTTCACCGAAAGTTAGCACAACCATTGCTGCTCCAAACATTTTAAAATCACTTGCAAATGCAATGATTCCAAAGGATATTGCGATAAGAGTAACTCCAAATACTAATTGACGCTTTAATTTATTTTCCCAACGTTTCACTAGCGGCGCAATTAACGGTTGCCCTAAAACAATAAGTAGACCATTAATAGTCCAAAGTAAGCTGTACTGTTTCAATCCTAATCCTAGATCTTGCGTATAAGAAGAAATAGTTGCACTCCATTGTGAATAAGCGAGCCAGCATAATACAGAGGAAGAACTTATAATTAATAATGCATAAAACGGCGCTTTATTTATAATTCGCTTACTTTCACCCACGACATTCATCGGTGAAACGCTCCCCACTTCTAATCGTTTAAAAGTAAAAAATGCTATAAAAAAGAACAAAATATACATCGCTAAGTTGACCTTAAAGACGTAGTCAAATTTGTAATCAGCAACAACGCCTGCAAGTGCAGGACCAATTGCTACTCCTAAATTTTGAGCTAAATAAATTGCGTTAAAGGCCTTTCGTCCACCCTCAGGCCACGCAGTTCCAGCTAATGCAAACATTCCTGGGAAAACAATGCCTCCACTAAAGCCAAGAATCGTTAATATCCACACATAATGTGGCCAGCCGTGCCAAATCGTTAAAGCTGTTAATGAGGCAATCGTCAAAAGAATGCCAAACATTGTTGATTTATAGCCACCTATTCTATCAAATAAATAACCACCTAAGAGATTTCCTAATACGCCTGCAGCAGAATTCAACATCAACACAAAGCCAGCCATCGCAAGTGACTTCCCTAAATAATCATGCATATAAATGGCATTTAAAGGCCATAAAAATGAATTGCCCGTCGTGTTCACAAGCATTCCGATAATTAAAAACCAAACGCTTTTTGGCATAAAATATCCTCCATTATTTCGCTACTCTAAATAGTTAGTTTATGTTGAAAAATACAAAAGTACAAGAAAAATAAATTTACTCTTTTTACATAGGATTTAGAATATTTTCTGTGTAGTTTTTTCGACCATCCTCATGTTTTACTCCAGTCGATGTACTTTTCACTTGGCTTCCCTCATCATTCACTCAGGTCATTCACATAATATTAAATTCTTCCCTCATGACGGAAGCACTAGCACGTGTTAAAATATAGTGCTAGAGGAGTGAAATAAATGACAGAAACAAACTTTCCTTTTCCTTCAGAGGGGAAGAGATATTATACATGGAATCGCTATTTACGTGAGCAATTTGGTCATAAAGTTTTTAAGGTAGCACTAGACGCAGGCTTTGACTGCCCAAATCGTGATGGTACCGTTGCCTTCGGAGGTTGTACGTTTTGTAGTGCAGCAGGTTCAGGTGATTTTGCGGGAAACAAAGTTGATCCTATCGAAGTGCAATTTGCTGAAATACGTGACAAAATGCATCAAAAATGGAAGGACGGCAAATACATGGCCTACTTCCAAGCGTATACAAATACACATGCGCCGCTACCAGTGTTAAAGGAAAAATTTGAAGCTGCGTTGGCACAAGAGGGTGTTGTTGGATTATCCATCGCAACTCGTCCGGACTGTCTACCAGATGATGTTGTCGAATATTTAGCTGAATTAAACGAGCGCACATATTTGTGGATTGAGCTTGGGCTTCAAACAGTGCATGAAAAAACTGCAAATCTTATAAATCGTGCCCACGATTATGCAACCTATGTGGAAGGTGTTGAAAAGCTACGAAAACATGGTATTCGAGTTTGTTCGCACATTATAAATGGTCTTCCTCTTGAAGATTATGACATGATGATGGAAACTGCTCGTGAAGTTGCAAAGCTCGATGTACAAGGTATTAAAATTCATTTACTGCACCTTTTAAAAGGTACACCAATGGTTAAGCAATATGAAAAGGGCATGTTAGAATTTTTAGATCAGGACGTTTATACAAAACTTGTAGCAGATCAACTTGAAATTCTACCACCAGATATGGTTATTCACCGTATCACAGGCGATGGACCAATTGATTTAATGATTGGCCCAATGTGGAGCGTTAATAAATGGGAAGTATTAAATGGAATTGACGCTGAGCTTGAACGTCGTGGAAGCTGGCAAGGGAAATTTTATAATGCTGAGGTTACGAAATGAAGCTACAACGCGTTTTACAATATGCTCAACAACTGATAAAAGATACAGTTGAAGAGGGCGACACTGTAGTAGACGCCACAGCAGGAAACGGCCACGATACATTGTTTTTAGCACAGCTTGTCGGTGATGAAGGTCAAGTATACGCCTTTGATGTTCAAAAGAGCGCTGTTGATGCAACTCTCCATCGCCTTTTAGACAATGGCTTAGAGCATCGTGCCCTTGTTTTAAATAGAGGGCATGAAGAAGTAGCCAACTATATCCACAAGCCCGTAGCTGCTGCAATATTTAATCTTGGATATTTGCCTGGTAGTAATCACGACATCATTACACAGCCAAATACTACGTTACAAGCGATTGAAGATTTGCTAAAGCTTCTCAAAATCGGTGGTCTCATTGTTCTTGTCATTTATCACGGTCATCCAGGTGGTAAAGAAGAACGAGATGCTGTGATAGAATATGTCAGTCAACTTCCCCAAAAATATGTACATGTATTAAAATACGAGTTTCTAAATCAACAAAATGATCCTCCCTTTGTGATTGCTTTAGAAAAAATGAAAGATTATTCGTTAAGTTAGTTAGAGCGTTTCAATATAAGGCATGATTCCGATAGAGCATTGGAATCATGCCTTTTTTAACTTCTTTCAGCGGGTGTCCAAACATCCATACCTGTCGCTACGCTTTCGCACAAAAAATATCTGTTGCTGTCGCTGCGTTTGCACTACGCTTTCGCACAAAAAATATCTGTTGCTGTCGCTGCGTTTGCACTACGCTTTCGCACAAAAAATATCTGTTGCTGTCGCTGCGTTTGCACTACGC
>NZ_JBHVUJ010000001.1:14131-33338 GCF_042884205.1 Lysinibacillus sp. NPDC058147 | reverse complement strand
CTACGCTTTCGCACAAAAAATATCTGCAGGCCTAAGCACAAAGCTGATTCCGGACGCATTGTTTATCTGCGCGAAAGCGAAGCGACAGCGGCAATTATGCCAAGGCATAATTGATTTTAGAAAAGAAAATATCCCCCGATGGCGCGGGGGATAGGGAGGAGTACTTAATTTTTACTTTCATGTCAAATTACCTTAATTAACTTAGTTAGATTTTAAAAGTGTTTGTTGTTTCATTGCATCCACATATCGCTGATTGACTTTATCCCAATCGATAGTATTCCACCAATTCGTAACAAATTCAGGTCGGCGATTTTGATATTTCAAATAATAAGCATGTTCCCATACATCAATAATGAGTAGAGGCATTTTTCCTTCCTTTAAAGGTGTGTCTTGGTTAGCTGTACTCATAACGGTTAATTGTTCGCCATCCAGCACTAGCCATCCATACCCACTCCCAAAACGAGTAATGGCTGCTTTAGAAAGCTGATCCTGAAAATTATCAAACGTTTTAAAATAATAATCAATCGCCTTTCCAATATCAGCATTTGCCTCACCACCACCATTTGGGCTCATCAAATCCCAAAATAAACTATGGCAATAGTGTCCTCCACCATTATTTTGTACGGCTGTTTGAATGTCAGCTGGAAGCACATCAAGATTGAATAATAAATCTTCCAACGACTGATTTTGTAAATCCTTCTGACCTTCTAAGGCTGCATTTAAATTATTAACATACGTAGCATGATGCTTAGAATGATGAATTTCTAACGTTCTAGCATCAATATAGGGCTCCAACTGATCATAATCATATGATAGTTTCGGTAAATGGAACACAGTCGATTTTTTCACCTCCCACCAAAAAGTTTCTTGAAGGAAAGATAATTTCCTTAAGACAAAATATACCTTCTTTTTCTATTGCCGTCAATAGAAATTTTTTATAAAACAAAAAAGCTATCTAATAGAATGTTAAAATCTATTAGATAGCTTTTTCGTTATTGTCTATTTATTTTTACGTTTTTCATTATAATCTACCCAGAAATCTGCACCTTTAATTCCTAGTTTACGAGGATCAAAAACAGGATCTTTTCCTTCTTTTTTCTGTTTTTCATAATCCTTTAATGCGACTATTGCTGGCTTCATAATAATTAAAATCGCTAAAACGTTAATCCAAACCATTAAGCCAAGTCCGACATCCCCCATAGCCCAAGCAAGGTCAGACGTGCGGATAGTACCGTAAAACGCAGAAATTAAAATTGCAAATTTCGCCAGCCAAATGACGACTTTTTCTGTAGTTCCTGAGAATAAATAAGCCACGTTTGTTTCGGCAATGTAGTAGTATGCCATAATTGTCGTAAAAGCAAAGAAGAATAAGGCAATTGCTACGAATGGTCCACCAAAACCTGGTAGTGAAGAATCAACTGCATATTGTGTGAAGGCTGCACCTTCTTTAATACTTTTCGCAAATGTGATTTGTTCTTCCCCAGTTAATCCGCCTTTATTGAAGTCACCAACATAAACATATGAATCAGCACCATCTACTGCTTTTTCATCGTGTACATTATACATACCAGTAAATAATATCATAAATGCTGTAGCTGAACAGATTAATAGAGTATCAATATACACAGAAGCTGCTTGTACGATACCTTGTTTAGCAGGGTGTGATACTTCTGCAGCCGCTGCTGGATGAGCACCTGTCCCTTGACCTGCCTCATTTGAATAAATACCTCGCTTAACCCCCCATGCAATAGCGGAGCCAATAATACCACCAAAGATTTCTTGTGCACCAAATGCGCTAGAAAAAATTAATGAAAATACAGCTGGTACTTCTTTAATATTCATTGCAATAATGATGATGGCCATCAGAATATATGCTAATGCCATAAACGGTACAATGACCTGAGCAGCATTGGCAATCCATTTGACACCACCGATAATAATAGTACCTAATAATACGACAATAATAAGTCCTGTAATCCAAGTCTTAACATCGAAAGCGTTTTCAACAGCTGTCGCAATTGCATTCGATTGTACACCCGGCATCAAAACTAGCATGGCAGCTAATGCGGCAACAGCAAAAATAACTGCAAACCACTTTTGCCCCATTCCTTTTTCTATGTAAAAAGCTGGCCCACCACGATATTCTGTATCTTTCTCTTCTTTATAAATTTGAGCCAATGTCGACTCAACGTAAGCAGTTGCCGCACCGATAAATGCGATTGCCCACATCCAAAAAATAGCACCAGGTCCCCCCATCCCGATTGCTGTAGCTGTACCGGCAATATTACCTGTACCTACTCGACCAGATAATGCGATAGACATCGCTTGGAAAGATGAAATCCCCTTTTCTGATTTTTCGCCTTTAAACATTAAAACAAACATATCTTTAATATGTCTTACTTGTAGGAACCGTGTAATGATTGAAAAAAAGAGCCCTATTAGCAAAATGCCATAAATAAACCACGGTCCCCATAAAATCTCATTAATTTTCCCGACGATTGTTTCCATTTTACCCCTCCAATTTGAAAATAATACTTTGAGTCATTATAGTATTACACTTTTCAGAAAATTACAACATTATATTCAAGTAACAAAAAGTAGTAATTTTTCTAGTTAATTGGAGGGGTAATTCTCTATTCAATTATATAACCAATTCTTCGAAGAGCATTATTAATAAAATCACGTATATAAACAAAAATCTCGTCACGCTCTACTTCATGAAATAGATTATGATAACAGTTTGCCCATTCTTTGAATTGAAACTCTGTAAATTCCATCTGATGTAGCCAGTTACGCGTTTGTTTAGTTTCAGTAATATTATCTTTTTCAGCTGTCATAACTAACATAGGCATATTAGGGAATTCAGCCTTAGGCAATAACACTAAATTGCGCATCATTTGCTGTAGTTCTCGATACCATTTCACTGAAACGATTGACGAAAAAGGAACCTCATCCTTCATCTCATCTCTACCCTCTAAACTGCGCGTTAATGATTCTAATGTTATTTCATGGGTCAGTTTCACATTTGCAGTCAGGGCACTTAAACTAGTTAATGCATTTGATAGTTTACCTGGCAATAGCTTTAAATGAAGCCAAGGTGAAGTTATGATAATCCCTGCGCATTCATATTTTCGTTTTTGCATGGTATGTAGTAATAGTGTCGCACCAAGCCCATGTCCTATTAAAAAGACAGGTAAATTATACGAAAAAGCATTCTCCATTAAATGCCTTGTATATTTGTTGTATTCTTTAAAATCTTCATCATGAACACGCGAAAATCCTACATTTACCCCATGATTAGGTAAATCCCCCATGACTATGTGGAAGCCTTCCAATCTAAGTTTTTCTATAAGCCATGCATACCATCGGTGATTTTCATATGCACCATGAAGAATAGCAACCACAGCCTTTGCTTGTCCATCAGCTTCCCATTTCCACATTTCACATAGTCCTCCTAAAAAAATAATTACACAATGATTATATCGGAATATCTAGCTCATTTTAATTTTATATTTCCATCAAGTTGCGTATTTGATACGATAATATTACATCATAGAAAGAAAAGAGGCGATCCTCATGATCTATCCATTTAAAGGTAAAACACCCAATATCGATCCGTCTGTTTTTATCGCCGATTATGCAACCGTTACTGGTGACGTTACAATAGGTGCTGAAACAACAATTTGGTTTAACACAGTTATACGAGGGGATGTATCACCGACAATTATCGGAAAACGAGTTAGTATTCAAGACCTCTGTTGCTTACATCAAAGCCCTAAATATCCGCTCATTATTGAAGATGAAGTAACAGTCGGACATCAAGTAACTTTACATAGCTGCACGATTCGTAAAAAAGCCTTAATAGGTATGGGCTCTATAGTATTAGACGGAGCGGAGATTGGAGAGGGTGCATTCATTGGGGCGGGTAGTCTAGTACCTCCTGGCAAAGTCATTCCTCCAAATAGCTTAGCATTAGGTCGTCCTGCAAAGGTTGTAAGAGAATTGAATGATGAAGATAAAGAAGATATGGAACGCATCATACGTGAATATGTAGAAAAAGGACAATACTATAAATCTCTTCAAACAGAAAATAAATAGCTATTTCAACAGCTCCACGTTTGCTTGAACAGACGAACCATACATAATTATGATTAGGAGCTTCTCTTTTTCGATAAAAACAGCGAAAGGGGCTATAAGAATGTTGAGCCCCTTTCTGTAAAAGTTATTTTAAAATATTTTTCTAGCTACTTCATTACTTTAGCTGAATAGCTTAGTAGCCTACTTTTTCTTTTAATGCGTCAGCTTTGTCTGTTTGTTCCCAAGGTACATTTAAGTCTGTACGACCGAAGTGACCATATGCTGCAGTTTGCTTATAAATAGGGCGACGAAGGTTAAGCATTTTAATAATCCCTGCTGGGCGTAGATCAAATAGCTCGCGTACCCATTTTACAATTTCACTTTCCGCAACTTTTCCTGTCCCGAATGTATCAACAGCAATAGATACAGGTTGTGCAACACCAATCGCATAAGCTAGTTGTACTTCAGCTCGTTCTGCTAAACCAGCTGCTACGATGTTTTTTGCCACATAGCGTGCTGCATACGCCGCTGAACGGTCTACCTTAGTTGCGTCCTTACCAGAGAAAGCACCTCCGCCATGACGTGCATAGCCACCGTATGTATCAACGATGATTTTACGTCCAGTTAGACCAGCATCCCCTTTTGGACCACCAATTACGAATCGGCCAGTTGGGTTGATGAAATATTTAGTATCGGCATCAAGTAATTCACTTGGAACAACTGGAGCAATAACGAATTCTTTTAAGTCTGCTTGAATTTGCTCAAGTGTAGCTTCTTCGTCATGCTGTGTTGAAATTACAATCGTATCCACGCGCACTGGTACATTGTTTTCATCATATTCAATAGTTACTTGTGTTTTTCCGTCTGGACGTAAATATGCTAGTTCACCAGATTTACGTACTTCCGTTAAACGACGAGCCAATTTATGCGCTAAACTAATTGGTAATGGCATAAGCTCTGGTGTTTCGTTACATGCATAACCGAACATTAAACCTTGGTCACCTGCACCAATTGCTTCAATGTCAGCATCTGTCATAGAGCCTTCACGCGCCTCTAATGCTTGGTCAACACCTTGAGCTATATCAGGTGATTGCTCACCAATAGCAACAAGTACTGCTAGGTTTTCAGCATCAAAGCCATATTTCCCACGTGTATAACCGATTTCTGCTACAGTATCACGAACGATACCTTTAATATCTACATAAGTAGAAGTAGTAATTTCTCCTGCTACTAAAACTAAGCCTGTAGTTACTGTTGTTTCACACGCTACACGTGCGTTTGGATCTTCTGCTAAAATTGCATCTAAAATGGCATCCGAGATTTGATCACAAATTTTGTCTGGATGTCCTTCTGTTACACTCTCTGATGTAAACAGTCGACGGTTTGTCATTTGGTTTCCTCCTATTACTTTTACAAATAATATTTGCGAATTAATACGGTACTCATTACCCATGTCAAGTCCGCTCCTAAAGATTGAACTCTTAAGCCGTTGTTGCTGTCGTCGCACTTTCGCACAATAAAACAGCTGCTGCTCTTAACACGAGGGTTTCGAAAGATCCGTCATTTAATAAGGAAAGGACTATATACTTACCTTTATATTCGTTTTTAACAATAAAAAAATCCTTTTCCCACGTTTACTTAACATGAGGAAAGGAATAATGACTTCATAACCTTTCACTCTTATCGTTCAAGGGGTTTCCCCTTGCATCAGGTTGGCACCAGCGCATGTCGTGAAATGTTTCATGCAGGTTGCCGGGTTTCATAGGGCCTGACCCTCCACCAGCTCGGGATAAGAGTATCCGTTCAATATCTCATAATACGGAAAAGGTCGAACGTTGTCAAATATTTTTCACTTATTTCAGCGGATGTTCAAAAAACCGCTGAAATAGAGGAACTCAGTCTAAGAACGCCACGTCCTCTAACAATTTATCTGTGCGACAGCGACACAGACTGAATGACCGACATCACGTTGACACAAAGCTGATTCCAGACGCAATTGCTGGGACATAATTGATTGTATTCTTATAAAGAAAGTATGGGTTATGTAATTTGGATTATGCTGTAATTTGAAACAAAATAATCCCTATTCTCCACCTCACATCATGTGTTAACATATGTGTGACCCTTTACAGCACATTTTGTGGCTACAGAACATGTGGTGGATGAATATGATCCTAGCCTCTTTTCAGTTGACACAAGCTCCAACTTTAAAAACAGCTAAGACTTCACATCCTGTGCGAACCTCATGTCAACAAAAGCTTCCAAATGCATTTTTGCTGTGTCGAAAGTGATTGTGTGATCACTTATAATAAATAGGGTAAAAGGCAATATAAAAACGAATCTATTTACTTTTTGTCGTTTTCTTGAAAAGTAATAAAATCTGAAAAATAATTTCTTAATTAGTATAGATTATTTAAGCAATTGTGTTATACTAATTTTGAAATTAAGAAAATCTCCCTCGAACTCTAGGGAATACTATAAAAAAGGATGGTATTTAATCGATGAATTCAGTAGAAATTGCAAACGAACTGAAGGAATTATTAAGCGGCGGTAACATTAATGTTCAACTTTCAGTACCACAATTAGCTGAAAAGGCTACTTCTCGTGGTGAAGCTATGTTAACAGTAGATGGCGCAGTTCGTGCAGAAACTGGCAAATACACTGGTCGTTCACCTAAAGATAAATATACGGTAGAAGAAGATAGCACAAAGGATAAAATTGACTGGGGCAAAGTTAACCGACCAATTTCTTCTGAAGTGTTCGATAACTTATATGTAAAAGTAGTAAAATATTTAAAAGAACGTGACGAATTATTCGTATTCAAAGGCTTTGCTGGTGCTGACAAAGATTCACAATTAAGCATCCAAGTAATCAATGAATATGCTTGGCACAATCTTTTCGCTCATCAATTATTTATCCGTCCAACTAAAGAAGAATTAGCTTCTCATGTTGCTGACTTCACGGTTATCTCTGCTCCTAACTTTAAAGCAGACCCTGCTGTTGATGGCACAGCTTCTGAAACTTTCATCATTGTATCACTTGAAAAGAAAATCATCCTAATCGGTGGTACTGAATACGCTGGTGAAATCAAAAAATCTATTTTCGGTATTATGAACTACTTATTACCACAACAAGGCATCCTTTCAATGCACTGCTCAGCAAACGTTGGCGAAGCTGGTGATGTTGCATTATTCTTCGGTTTATCTGGTACTGGTAAAACTACTTTATCTGCTGATCCTGACCGTAAGCTTATCGGTGACGATGAACACGGTTGGTCTGATAATGGTGTATTCAACATTGAGGGTGGTTGCTATGCGAAAACAATTAACCTTTCTGCTGAAAAAGAACCAGAAATCTACAACGCAATCCGCTTCGGTTCTGTTCTAGAAAACGTAGCTGTTGATCCAGAAACTCGAGTTTGTGACTATGATGATGGTTCATTAACAGAAAATACACGTGTAGCTTATCCAATTCAATACATTGAAAATATTGTTGATCCATCTGTTGCAGGTCACCCAAAAACAATCATCTTCTTAACAGCTGATGCATTTGGCGTATTACCTCCAATCAGTAAATTAACAAAAGAGCAAGCAATGTACCACTTCCTAAGCGGTTTCACATCTAAACTTGCTGGTACAGAACGTGGTGTAACGGAGCCAGAACCAGTATTCTCAACTTGCTTCGGTTCTCCATTCCTTCCACTTCCAGCAACAGTTTATGCTGAAATGTTAGGTCAAAAAATTGACGAGCACGGTGCACAAGTATTCTTAGTGAACACTGGTTGGACTGGTGGCGAATACGGAACTGGTAGCCGTATGAAGCTTTCTTACACTCGTACAATGGTACGTGCTGCAATTGACGGCAAATTAGCTAATGTTGAAACAATTCAAGATTCAGTATTCGGTTTAAACATTCCAACTTCTATTGAAGGTGTACCAACTGAAGTGCTTAATCCTCGTGATGCATGGGCAGACAAAGCTGCTTATGATGCAAAAGCTGCTGAACTTGCTGGTTTATTCAACAAAAACTTTGAGAAATTCTCAAATGTTTCTGAAGCTATCATTAATCTTGGCGGTCCATTAAAATAATTTACTAAACAAAGGGAACGATTTTCAGTCGTTCCCTTTTTTGTGTTGAAAAACTTTAATTTCAATAAAATTAAGGTGTCCTATTAAGGCTCCTCTGCACAACGAGGGGTTGATTTCCGTTCCGACTGGTCGCTTTGCCGCTGACGCTTCGCTTTCGCGCAGAGCAGAGCTTCCTGGGGGCGTCCGATGAGCCGCTTCGCTTCGCTCCAGGGTCTCGGGCCAGCACGATGCTGGTCACGAAGGCGTTATCACAGGACGTGATGGTTTTAGCCTTCGTTCCTCTATTGCTGATCCCCAAGGAGTCGCCCAGTCTCCACTCCAATCAACTATTTCACTAAGCAAATATTTTCTTACATGTTTCTCTTATTTATAGTGTGAAATCAATTTTTAGCAATAAATGGTTTTTATGCGAGGTCGAGGTGGCAACAGCAGATGTTTTTGTACAAAAGCGGAATGTCAGCAACAACAGTTGTACAATCACTTTACTGTTATAAGTCTATTCTGATCGATTATGGTGAGTAGCATAACTTTCACTTTTAACATTAAATTAAATTTATAAAAGTTCTACGTTATTGCTGATTGGAGTGGAAGGCTACTCGACTCCCGTGGGAAAGCGAGACAGGCGAGACCCTGCACGAAGCGCAGCGGAGGAAGCGGCTCGACGCTCGCCCACAGGAAAGCGAGTAGCCTGGAACGGAAATCACCCACATTTATAGTGCCACAACAATCACAAAGATTTACTTAACTATTTTGTATTTTAACACTATAATAGGGATCGATTAGATTCGTTCCCTATATTATAAAATTCTACTTTTCATATTAGTATCTTTGTGTATAATTCATAATAGTAGTTTTAGGGGGATGTATATGAAAAAAAAATATAAAGTGATTATTACCATTGTCAGTCTTCTATTAGTATTGTTTGTTGTGGCTGGATTTTTTGCGGGGAATTATTTTTATAACTTTGCCTTAAATCCTAATACTGATAAATCAGATGTATTTAATGCTCCGCACAATGCTATTGCTGCTAGTCCTAAGGATGTTAAAGAAAAAGAAGAGAGTGAGAAGTGGTTTAAAGAGAATTATAAGGACTCTTATATACAGTCTTTCGATGATTTGAAATTACATGCCTATACGCTTAAAAATACAAACGAAGCAAATAAATGGGCAATTGTTTTCCATGGATATTCATCTGAAGGTTCACAAATGACAAAGTATGCTAAGCATTTTTATGATTCAGGATACAATGTTCTCGTACCTGATGCAAGGGCTCATGGAAAAAGTGAGGGTGACTATATCGGTATGGGTTGGCATGATCGACTTGATGTAGTCTCTTGGATTAATAATATTACTAGTTCTGATAAAAACGCTGAAATTGTTTTGTATGGTGTTTCCATGGGAGGCGCTACAGTAATGATGGCCTCAGGAGAGGATCTACCTGGCAATGTTAAGGCTATTATTGAGGATTGTGGTTATTCTTCAGTTTGGGATGAATTCTCCTATCAATTGCAAGAAATCTTTAATCTACCTGAATTTCCTATCATGCAATTTTCTTCAATTGTTACGAAGTTAAGAGCTGACTTTACGCTTGGTGAAGCTGATAGCGTCAAGCAAGTAGCAAAATCGAAAACACCTATGCTATTCATTCATGGAAGTAACGATACATTTGTTCCATCTGATATGCTAAATGAAGTATATGAGGCTGCCAATGTACCGAAGGAGAAATTTATAGTTGAAGGTGCTGGACATAGTGGTGCAGAAAATGTTGCTGGAGACGCTTACTGGAAAACTATTAATAACTTCTTAGCAAAATATATAGAGTAAATGCCTTTTTCTACCGTTCAGGTGCCTGCCATGAAGCACCTGAACGGTTTTTTAGACAATAAAACTCCATTTTGAAAGAGAGTTAATAAAATGGAATAAACTCTCTAAATGAAATTTATATCAATCCCCTACAATTCAATTTTTAGAAATAGATGCTTTGGAAACCTTGAAGTATTTGTAAATCAATTTTATCTGCTTTTGTTCTCTGAATGATAAAATCCAATCCTTTTTTTGTGTTATCTGCAAATTTAGGCAATGCTTCAAGAGCTTCTGTTAAAGGTTTATTGAAGTTGTCCCAATGTATTGGGATAATAAGTTTTGGCTGTAATTTCCGTACGGTTTGCTCATAATACATATTTTGAAAGTCTCGATCTTGAGCTCCTAATACTCCTATTCCTAAAAATAAAACATCAGCATGAATGTCATCTAATGCCCCTTCTATATAATTAGCACTAGGCTTAACAAAGAATGATTTATTGTGATGCGTAATCAAAAAATCGTATGAAGAATCTTCATGATAATCTAGAGCTTTTGCTGGCTGTTTAAGTGGTTCTTTTATTTTTTCGCCTTCGTCAAACGTTGGTGAATGCTTCGATTGAAGGACAGTAACAGTAAAATCACCAAACTGCATAGCCGTATTTACTTCGTATACAGACATCTGTTTTATATTAATACCATTACCAAGTCCTATATTAATTGCTGATTCTGAACCGTATACATGCGTCCCAGTTTGTTTAGCGATATAAGCTAAATCTAACGCATGATCATAATGTGTATGAGCAATAAACAATCCCCGAAGCTTATTATTATCTATTCCTATTTTCTTAAAGGCTTTATTTACAGCATCTGCATCAGTTTTTACAGTACTGAAAGGCAACATTTTTAATAAGGGCGGCCTAGAAATAAAACCATCAATCATTAATTGTGTGTTGCCATCATCAAATAATAAAGATGATGTTCCTAAAAATGTGACCTTTATCTGATCTTGATTTAATGCTTTTTGCTTGGTTTCCGGAGCGTAATATTCCTTGTATTGTTGAATATCTGCTGAAGGTGTTAAAAACTTAAAATAAACAAAAGTCGAAGCGATTATCATCAATACTAATCCTACAATAATAATCTTGCGCCTTTTACTTATTATGTATTTCAGTTAACACACTCCTCTCAAACCATAATAGTTTATTGACGCTTCATCCACTCGCAAAGTGCATGTACTGTTTCTCTATTTTTGGCCGGTGGATACTGATGAGCATAACGAAGATCATACCATGTTTCATATCTTTTATTAGCATCCTTTAAATAAAATTCTAACTGTTTTGCATGTTCAATATCTACATTTTCATCACGGTAGCCATGAATAATAAGTACTGGAGCTGTAATATGCTCTACCTCAAAAAGTGGTGTTCGAGCATCATATGCCTCTGGTACACGATTAGGCGTCCCTCCAATAACACGCTTCATCATCCTACGCATATCTGTCCGCTCCCAATATGTAGCTGTTGCATCAGATACTCCTGCCCATGTCACAACGGATGTAATATCTCTACGAAATATTGCGGTCCAAAGTGCCATAATACCACCACGTGAAAAACCAAAAACATGAATATTATCATTGCAAAACTGTTTTAGTACGTCTACTGCGTATACAGCATCATATCGATCAGCTCCTGCAAACTCATCTCGACCTTCTCCACCTCGATTGCCACGGTAATATGGGGCAAAAACAATAAAACCTTGAGCTGCAAACTGTGCGACACGCGAAGGTCTAACCATACCAATACTTTGCATACCTCCCCGTAAATACAAAAAGCCATCATATGTACCTTCTGCCTTAGGCTCCGCTAATAACCCCTTTACACGTAGACCCTGTGACATATATATGATTTCCGTTAAACGAATAGCTGGATTGGGCGAAGGATAAGGACGTTTTTCAACGATCTCACCATTGATCATAATGTTTCAACTCCTCCAGCATTTTCTGCATTCCTTCATCTTTCATATGAAAGCTTAAATTTGGATGATTGGCAAATTCTTCATCCGATAACCAAGTCATCCCTGATGTTTCTAAATCAAAATCAATGTCCTCCTGCCCTGCAAACTGTGCAGTAAAGACCGTTTTACAAAATAAAATGTCATCATGTACGGCGTATTCTGCAAACCATTTAAGATTTTTCACCCGAACACCGGTCTCCTCAAATACTTCCCTTATTGCTGCCTGCTCTAATGTTTCTCCATGTTCTTGCTTTCCACCTGGAACCTCGACACCACGACGTTTATGAATTGTACATAACCATTTATTTTCATGTTTTAATAAAACAAGTACATGCTTAGGCTCAGTATTCAATTCGCCTCTAATAAAACTTAAGTCCACTCTAAAACCATTTAAATCTGTAAATGTGAACATGCTCTTCAACTCCTTTTCTCGTTCTTCAGCGTCCAACGATGATCTTTTATTTCACTATAGTGTAATCATATCGCTACAATCAACAAATTAAATCACTAATATTCAACTTCCATTAATAGTTGGAATACGCGACTAACAGGAGGTAATACCGTATTTAATATTATATTTATTCGATTACAAACAGCAACAGCTCAACAAATTGAAATTTCTCTATTGCTAGCTGCTAGTGCTCAAAATACGACCCCCTCTCTGTTAATCCCTCAAGAGTTGCTCTTTGCTGTTCAGTTTGGCAAAACAAAAAGGATCACCGAAGTTTTTTCAGTGATCCTACGTTTAGACACGTTTGTTGAAGTAAGGAAGTTGTTCTACAAATGCCTTCGTATCCGCATCCCCATATTCATGAACTAGTGCATAGATTTTTTTTAAGCGCAAATCAATTTCATCATTTTCTCTATCAAGATGATATTGTATATATGGCAATTGCGCTCGCCATGCATTTGAAATTTCTAACATCTGCATTTGCTGAAAAATCTTTTCAAAGACATCTAATGCTTGGCGATCTATATTTAGTTCAAAGTTCCACGGTCCTGCATATGGGTTTGTATAATACGTTCTATTGGCAAGTGAAAAATATACACGCTGACGCTCCATCACAAAACACTCCTTTTACCATAGTATGGTGGTAAAAGGAATGTTTTATTCGCTGGAATGTCAAACTTCCTTCACAACTAAGTAATATTATCTAATTTATAATAAGAAGTAATGAATAAAGAACGGAGTGAATGCAATGAGTTTAATCACGCTATTAATTGTAGCAGCAATCATCGTTATTTTAGTAACGATCGCGACTATTATTAGTGTCAATCGTGCGTATGCTTTTAAACATACAGTTGATGAAAAACCTCAGCAAAGCTTTCATCAAGATGATGACTAGTTCAATTTCTACATTTTTTCAAGAGATTCTTTTATAATATTATTAACAAATAGAATTTGGAGTGAACGCAATGGGAGTACCATTACCAATAATCATAATGATCGCAATGATGATGCTTATGTTTGGCGTTTCTGTCATTGTCTTGTTGAAGAAAAAAGGTAATTTCTTTACACAAACTATCGATGCTAAACCTAAGCAAATTAACGCTCAACAAAAGGATAAACAAATATGAAATATCCCTTTATATGGCTCATTAAGTTTTACAGAAAATTTATATCACCCATGACGCCGCCATCTTGTCGCTTCCATCCTACTTGCTCCTCCTATGGACTTGAAGCTTTTCAAAAACACGGTGCCATTAAAGGATTCTATTTAACGATTAAACGTATATCAAAATGCCATCCATTCCATCCAGGTGGCTTTGATCCTGTACCTGAAAAATGGCCTTCGAAAAAGAATTAATTTTCGAGGGTCATTTTTTCTTGTACTTTTTTCAGTTGTGAGTTATTATAGGAACTGTTCTAAAAAATAAATCGTAATGATTACTATTTGAAAGAGGTATGCTATAAGATGAAAAAAGTACTTTTATTATTTTTAGTTGCAGTCCTTGCCCTATTTACTGCTGCCTGTGGGAATAAATCAACAACATCTAAACAATCAGAGACAAAGGATAAATTAACAATTTACACAACTGTTTATCCATTAAGTTATTTTGCACAACGAATTGGTGGCGATTTTGTAGAGGTTTCTTCTATTTATCCTGCTGGTGCCAATGAGCACACATTTGAGCCAACACAAAAAGATATGATGAAATTAGCAGATGCTAATATATTTTTCTATATCGGCTTAGGGCTCGAGGGCTTTGTTGAAAATGCTAAAAAAACTCTAGCTAATGAAGATGTAACTATGGTGGCTACCGCAGATCAGGTTTCAGATGAAAAATTAGCCATGAGCACAGGTCATACACATGATGATGAAGAGGACGCACATCATGATCATGAAGACGGACACGATGATCATGATCACGGTAATGTAGATCCACATGTTTGGCTATCACCAACTATCAGTCAAGACTTAGCACTTTCCATTAAAAACACTCTAGTTGAAAAAATGCCAGAACAAGAAGCTACATTTACAGCTAACTACGAGGAATTAGTAAAAGAACTACAAGATTTAGACAGCGAATATAAAGCAATGGCTGATAAAGCGCAAGAGAAGACGTTCTTCGTATCACATGCATCATTTGGCTATATCGCAGGACAATATGGCTTAAAGCAAGTTCCAATAGCCGGTTTAAACTCACAAAATGAGCCTTCTCAAAAAGAACTTACGGCGATTGTTGATAAAGCAAATGATTTGCATATTCACTACATTTTATTCGAGCAAAATGTCTCTTCTAAATTATCCGAGGTTATCCAAAAAGAGGTTGGAGCAGACTCTCTTGTCTTGCACAATTTAAGTGTTTTAACAGCAGAAGATGTAAAGAATAATGAAACTTACTTCACCCTTATGAAGAAAAATATTAAAACTTTAGGTACTGCATTAAACGCTCACAAATAAATAAGTAAGGAGGTGCCCTGAATATCGTATGGGGCACCTCCTTTATTATGACATACTTTTCTTGTGGCATTCTTTTTTCCGTTCTATAAACAGTTATTAGCCCTTTTTTCTTATGCAAAGCATTTGGTATTATCTTTTGATTAGCCTTTACTTCGGCTACATTACTTTCTAAAATGATTGGTTCCCATTCATTTAGGTGCATCTGAACCTGAATAGGATTATCGCTTTTATGATCTTTTAAAAGCAGTCTACGTTGTTCTATTAATTGAGTAACTGTTTGTTTATTTTTACTTAAGATGGATAGCCCTTTATCAAAGGTAAATTGACTATCTAGTATTGGTTTTGTCAGAACCTCAATCTTATTCTTTTTTTGTAAATCAACATAGGCTTCACTTGTAGCTGCTGGGAAACTCGTATAGTCCCAAGAGTGATCCCGTGCTAATTGGCGATCAGAAACTAAAAAATAATTATAAAGTACCTCACCCTTACGATCAGGTAATGGATCATCCCACGTAACATCGATATGATACCATGCATTATCAAGCTTCACTAAGACCCAGGCGTGTAGCTGTTCCTCTACTTTTCCTGGTACATATTGTACCTCAAAGCCTAGCATCTCTAGCATGCGGTAAAGCACTAGAGCATATGCTTGACAAACTCCCTTGTTTTCAGTAAGCAATGTGTAGGGAGAATATTGACTTCCTTTGGTGTCCTTTGAATATTCAGCAGATAGAACGATAAAATCATGTGCAGCTTGTATTTTCTGCAATTCACTTAATCCATGCATAGGTGCAATAATATTCGCCAAAGTTTGTTCTACAAATGCCTCCTCTTCCTGTGAAATATGATAGGTAAACTCAAATGTAATGACAATATTATTGGCAAAACCATCATATTTCCATTTAAAACCAGAAATATTGGCGTAAATATATGGATCCTGAATAGCATGTTTAATGAGCTCAGATAGTTCATCTTTTATTTCGGATGTATTGCCAGTATAACGAACGTCAAATTCAGTAGATAATTGCATAACTTGTTTTTGAATTAGATGTTGTAGTGTTTCTATTGAATTGGCAGTTGCAATATTCTCTTGTTCATAGTTTGCGAATACTTGCACATGACTCATTTGTAGAACAAATAATATAATGACAACATTATATATATATTTTCTCATATGAGCCATTCTCCTTTACTAACTAGTTTATGCCTGTTATTTCTTATTATGTTAATGAATGATTAATTTAATCCTAAGAATTTACTAAAAATTTACTCTTAAAACGAATAAAAGAAGCCTTCTTATAAATGAAGGCTTCTTTCATAGGGTTGGAAAAAACTTAAAGAGGTGACCTGATTGTACATCTGTTACTGCCATTTTACTTTTCACACATCAAAACATTGCTGGAGTGTCGTTTTATCAATAACATATCAAAAGATACATACTATGTGAAGTGATTGATTGGAGTGTGGAGGCTGGGCGACTCCTTGGGGATCAGCGATAGAGGAACGAAGGCTAAAAGCATCACATCCTGTGATAACGCCTTCGTGACCAACATCGTGTTGGCCCGAGACCATGGAGCGAAGCGAAGCGGCTCATCGGATGCCCCCAGGAAGCTCTGCTCTGTGCGAAAGCGAAGCGACAGCAACAAATGTTTTATCTGTGCGAAAGCGAAGCGGCAGCAACAAATGTTTTCTGCGCGAAAGCGAAGCGGCAGCAACAAATGTTTTATCTGTGCGAAAGCGAAGCGACAGCAACAAATGTTTTCTGCGCGAAAGCGAAGCGGCAGCGATAAAAGCGCCCAGCCGGAACGGAAATCAACTCCACGTTTTGCTAAAGGGCATATTTTTTCTATTCGATTATAACTAGTAGCTAAGAACGGAAATTCCTCTGATTTAAAGTACCAAAACATTCATAAAGCTTTCCTTTTTCAACAACATAAACGAAAACTAATAACGGGTTCTCTTGATGGGGGAGTTTTAAAAAAAAACCACAAACAGCAATACTTTTCTCATTCTATAAAAGTAAAAATAAACACATAAAAGAGCATCGATTCCGATGCTCTTCTAGTAAGAAAATTTATTACATTCTTTTTGTTTCAGTAATTATAGGCTCCTCATATGAAATAATATCGATTATATGGTTCAAACAAGGAATTTGATAGTGAACGAACTGTTTTTCAGGAAATATATCTTCAGCAATTGTTCCTTCTTTAATAAAATCCAAGTACCTAGATTTAGTATAAATTCTAAAAAAATTGCCATCGAAATTTTCGTAATCATCCATTACAGTAAAAGATTCATCAATAATGGAATAAGCAACATACGTTTCAAAATCCAATTGCAGAATTGGTAGATTGTCATCAACTTCAATTGCGGATGCCTCTACTTCAAACGCATCTGTAATTTTTACAAATTCCTTGGTATTGTTCACAATACACCTATCAATAAGTACTCTCAGTGAACTCTCTTCTGGTTCAAACAATTTGTTTAAATATATATACCCTCTAAATTCCATCAAATCTTGAAAATTCAATTCTTTACCCCCATTTTGAAAGTCTATCTGAGATAAATTAAATTTTTAATGTCAAACACCTATAATTTTTTTAGTCCATTAATTTTCTACGAAGTAGCTTATTAGCGCCGTTTCTCGGGAGCTCGTCCGTAACAATAATTTCTTTTGGTATTTTATATTTCGCAAGCTTCTTTTGACAAAATGCTTGTATTTGCTCTACCTGTACTTCTTCTTTTAATACAACAAAGGCGATTGGTACCTGCCCCCAAGCATCATCATCGACACCACATACTCCCGCTTCCTTAACAGCAGGGTGTGTAAGTAGCACATTTTCGATTTCAGCAGGATAAATATTTTCGCCACCTGAAATAATTAAATCCGCTCGACGATCAATGACAAATAAATAACCTTCTTCATCTATATAACCAATATCCCCAGTATGGAGCCAGCCATCAATCGTTGCACCTTTTTCGGCAAAACGACCAATGTACCCTGGTGTAACATGTGGACCACGTATGCAAATTTCTCCTTCACCATTATCATTCGGCTCAGCAATGCGAATTTGATTAAAAAATAATGGTTTTCCCGCTGAACCAATTTTTTGCATTGCATCCTCATTTGCTAATGTTGCAGTTTGTGACGAAGTTTCTGTCATACCATACGTTTGAGCTACAGCTAAATTTAATGCATGCGCTCTCTTTAAATAATCCACCGGCACAGGTCCACCACCCGCTAGCATCATTTTAAATTTCGGTGAAGCTTGTGCATTGTTCTGTTCAAGGGTATGTAGAATCCTTTCCAGTGTGACAGCGACTACTGACATATGTGTAACCTCGCCATCCATAATATTTTGTGAAATGGCTTCTGCATCAAACTGATCATATAAGTGCACTTTATTGCCGTACAACAATGAACGCACTAAAATAGAAAAGCCACTAATATGAAAAAGTGGTACAGCACATAACCAAGTATCGTCCGCATGCAAACCTATATTTAAAACGGAGGCGGTTGCACTTGCCTGGTGATTTCCAACAGTTTGACAAACGCCCTTTGGAAAACCAGTCGTGCCAGATGTGTACATAATCGATGTTGTTTGGTTTAAAGACCATTCTTTCGTAATATCAACAGCCACTTCTGTACTTTTTTCTATCGTAGAAAATAAATAATAAGAAGTATGTGATGGTAATTTTTCTATATCCTCATCTGCAACTAATACCGCTACAGCCTCTGAATCCTCTAGCTGATAGGCAATTTCATCCTGTGTTAGCCTACGATTTAGCATGACCATTTCACATTGTAAATGCATACACGCGTACATCATAATGACAAGGGAAGGCTTACTCGGCCCCATTATTGCAATACGGTCCCCTTGCTTAATATCCAGTGCTGTAAGTTGACGAGCACGTTTCAAAGATAAATCATTTAATTCTTGAAAAGTCCAAGTCTGCCCATTATATGTTAAACCGTTTCGTAAAGGTGTTAAATACGCTCGCTGTAAAATCCAATTTAGATACATCTCGTTATTCCTCCAATCAGCCTTAATCTTACCGCTTTATCGCATCATCCGTCTATTCGGTGCTCTAACACGGTTTTCTGCTACTTGATCATGAGTAGTTTCGGTCGCTTGGCATGGTGTTCCGCTGTTAAAGTATTGAGGTCCGCTGCTAACGCATTGGGTTCCGCCGCTAACGCACGAGGTTCCGCCGCTAACGCATGAGGTTCCGCCGCTAACGCATGAGGTTCCGCCGCTAACGCATGAGGTTCCGCCGCTAACGCATGAGGTTCCGCCGCTAACGCATGAGGTTCCGCCG
>NZ_JBHVUJ010000001.1:0-14033 GCF_042884205.1 Lysinibacillus sp. NPDC058147 | reverse complement strand
CGCTAACTCACCATGTTCCGACACTAAGCCATAACTTTCCATCGCTCTAGCAAGTCTATCCGTCTCGCTCCTTTAGATATACAAAAAGCTCGTATCTCATTAAGATACGAGCCGTTAAACGCTTCAGATAATCAAGGGAATCTTGGGAATTGACCGAAATCTGGTTGACGTTTTTCTTTGAATGCGTCACGACCTTCTTTAGCTTCATCTGTTGTGTAGTAAAGAAGAGTAGCGTCGCCAGCCATTTGTTGAAGACCTGCTAGACCGTCTGTATCTGCATTCATTGCTGCTTTTAAGAAGCGTAGAGCAGTTGGAGACATTTGCAGCATTTCTTCACACCATTGTACAGTTTCATCTTCTAATTGCTCATAAGGAACAACTGTGTTAACTAATCCCATATCAAGTGCTTGCTGTGCATCATATTGACGACAAAGGTACCAAATTTCACGCGCCTTTTTATGACCGATAATACGTGCAAGATAGCCTGAGCCATAACCAGCATCGAATGAACCAACTTTTGGTCCAGTTTGTCCAAAGCGAGCGTTGTCAGCAGCAATTGTTAAGTCACAGACAACGTGTAATACGTGTCCTCCACCGATTGCATAACCTGCAACCATCGCTACTACAGGTTTTGGAATAACACGGATTAAACGTTGTAAATCAAGAACGTTTAGACGTGGGATCTCATCTTCACCAACGTAGCCGCCATGACCGCGTACTTTTTGGTCTCCACCTGAACAGAAGGCATGCTCACCTTCACCAGTTAAAATAATAACTCCAACATTTTTGTCATCACGCGCACGTGAGAAAGCATCGATCATTTCCATTACCGTTTTTGGTCGGAATGCGTTGCGCACTTCTGGACGGTTGATCGTAATTTTTGCGATACCGTTATAGAACTCATACTTAATGTCTTCATAAGTATGTAAACTTGTCCATTGACGTGTCATTGAATTGCCTCCTAATAATTAAATTCGTCTCGTTCTAAATCGAGGCGATAACGTAAAAATTTTATTACGTTAAATACTCCTCTACTATTGTAGCAAACTCAGCGGGATTTTCCACATGAATTGCATGTCCAGCGTCATTTACTGTCGTATGCTTGGCATTTTTTAATAACGCTTTCATTTCTAGTGCGATTTTACAAAATTTTTCATCGAGTGAGCCTGTAATTAAAAGAACAGGATATTCAAGCTTATCCAATGACGTCCAATTTGAAGGCTGACTGCCTGTACCAATCCCTCGTAAGCTACTTGCTAAACCTTCCTCTTTCTGAGAAAGTCGTTCTAACCGAATCGCTTCTTGTACACTGTGCGGTAAACGCTTTTGAGATTCAAACAAAGGAATGTTCTCCCATGCATTAACAAATGATAACAAACCGTTACTAATTATCTTCTCTGCTAGAGCGTTATCCCTTGCACGACGTTCAGAACGTTCCTTTGAGGTTTGTAAACCTGGCGAAGCACTTTCTAAAATCAGCTTTTCAATTCGTTCAGGATAGGAGATTGCATACGATAATGTAACTCTCCCTCCCATTGAATAGCCTAACAACGTAAATTTCTTGAGCTGTAGTTGGCCAAAAACTTCCTCTAAATCTTGGATTTGCTCTTGCATAGAAAAACGACTAATTTGCTGTGGTATAGCTGTTTGACCATGCCCAATTAAATCAATGGCAATAACTCGTACACTAGGTAGAGCTTTAGCTAAATTTCGCCATGTAGCCGTACTACCTGTAAAACCATGCAATGCCACAAGCGTTTGCTCCGCTTCTTCATTCCAGATTTCCACGTATGTTTCAAGCCCTCGAATCATTAGCTTTGCCATGCTTTTAATCCCGCATTAATGCGATTCCACAGCGCTCGATGCGCATACACATTTTCCTCTCGATTGGTGAAAATTTCGATTAAGCGCATTGGTCGTTTTTTAATCGTAGTGAACTTTACTGTTAGCTCTGAAATATCATCTACGCGTATATAATCCATATCGTACATATTGGCAATATCATGGAATTTAAGGGCGGTAGGTGTACCAAATAAATCTTCATAATGTGCCTCAACTGTAGATTGTGGTAAATAAGAGAAAATGCCGCCGCCATCATTATTCATGACGATAATAGTCAAATTGCAATCCTGGTATCTTGAAGCAATAAGACCGTTGACATCATGTAAAAAGGCCAAATCGCCAATAAGTAAGTAGGTTTCGCGGTTATTTCCTTGACTAAAGCCCATTGCGGTTGATACGACGCCATCAATACCATTCGTACCACGATTCGCAACAATACGAATATCCTTTGGTGTCGCCATTAAAAATGTATCAATATCACGCACTGGCATACTGCTACTAACAAAAATATCACTGCCATTAGGGATCATTTTTAGTAATCGACTTACCATTGCTCCCTCATCAATCGCACCATCAGCATAATGTTCAATATACTCAAGTGCAATATCATTAGCATCCTGCCACTCAGCTAAATACTCAGTTTCTAAGGCTGTTTCAGAGATTTCTAATTGCGTTAGCCACTCACCAATACTTGCATGAACAAAATGAGTAGACACACCTGTAGAATCACGGAACATCGGATCTTCATCGACAGCAATATAAGCATTAGGCTGCGATTTAGTAATAAATTGCATGATAAATTTAGAAACAGGCTGTGCTCCTAAACGTAGTACCGTATCTGGTTCAACTAATGCTTTAAAATCTTCACTTTTCATAATGGCATCGTACGTAGTAATCATATAAGGTAGACAATCTACTGGGACAGATGATCGCATATTAGATAAACTCTCGACAATGACCGGCCATTTTAATTGGCGAATAAACTCCCATATAATAGTTAAATCTGTGCCGAGCGGTAGTTCACCAATAATTACAAAACCTCTTTTAGTTGCACTTAAAATCTTCGATAGCTCTTGTTGAGTGGCCATTGAAGGTACTAACTGACCCATACTACTGTGCTTAAATGTCGCTTCTGGAAGTTCCTCTTGAAAATCAATCAACAAAGGTTCTCTGAACGGTACATTAATATGCACTGGTCCAAATGGTGCGCTCATTGCCACCGCTACCGCACGTGCAATATGACGCTCAATAAACGGCAATGTTGGTGCGGCACCATCTGCCAAAGGGAAATCCACGCTCCATTTGGCATTTGTACCATATAAATTTGTCTGATTAATGGCCTGTGGTGCACCCACCTCTCGCAATTCATGTGGACGATCAGCTGTGATGACAATCAACGGCACACGGGCATAGTTTGCCTCAACAATAGCAGGAAAATAGTTTGCCGCAGCCGTTCCTGATGTACATAAAAGAACAACAGGTTTTGCTGTAGCCTTTGCAATTCCTAGCGCAAAAAATGCAGCAGATCGTTCATCAACTTGACGATACATATGGAGCTGTTTCGTCGATGCAAATGCATAGGCTAAAGGTGTCGAACGTGAGCCTGGGCTGACAACAACGTTTTCAACACCAGCTTGCACTAATGATGCCGCCATTTTATAAACATAATCCGTTAAAATTTTCCGTTCACTCATGTATTTGTCCTCCTAGCGCACGAAGCATTGGACGGAATTTCACTAATGTTTCCTCATATTCAGATTGTGGCTCTGAATCTGCTACTATACCGCCACCAGCATATAAATAAGCTTTATCCTTAAGTAAAGCAGCCGAACGAATGGCCACTGCAAATTCCCCATTACCGTCAGCATCTACCCATCCTATTGGGGCAGCGTAAAGTCCACGATTCATAGGCTCATACTTACGTATAACTGCCATTGCCTCTTTCCTTGGCACACCACCTAAAGCTGGCGTTGGATGCAAAGATTTTGTCAGTTGTAATATTGTTGCCTCATTATTTAACTGACCTTCGACGGGTGTATATAAATGTTGTATATCTCTAATCTTTAGTAAGCGAGGGCCATCTGGTATTTTCATCTCTACACAATTTTTCCGGAATGTTTCCGCAATCATATCGACAACATATTGATGCTCGCCACCATTTTTCGAATCATTTAATAAGCTTTGTCCATAGGCTTCATCTTCCTCTGCTGTCTTACCACGTTTAATAGAGCCTGCCACACAAGATGAAAAGGCTCGGCCCTCTTCTACTTTTACAAGACGTTCAGGGGACGCACCAAAGAACAATAATTCTTGACGTTCTAAACCAAATAAATAGCTCTCTGGCTGCTCATGAATAATTTGTGAGAGTACCTGTGGCGAAGAAACCATTTCTTTAAATTGCAATGCTAGTGAGCGTGCAATAACGACTTTATCTGCCTTCTTCTTCTTAATCAATGCAGTTACTTGATCAATCGAAGCTAAATACGGCTCCTTATATGGCTCAAAATAACTTGTGATTTCAGGCTTTGAATACGTTTTCACTTCTTTTACTTGAGCGGCATGAATTAAATGATCTCGCTCTTTACGTAGTACTTCAAATTGAGACGCTGCCTGCTCATTTTTTGAAATAAGATGAATACTTACAAACGCTTTGTCATCACGGATGACAAGCTGGTATGTTGCGAGTGCAAAATAAGCCTCTGGAAAGTCCGTCCACTCCCCAGCTACATTATTTTGTGGATCGAATGTAAATCCGCCAAACAAAATTGGCTGTAGCTCGCTTTGTCCCTTCACACAGTTTTTCGTTAAACTTTTCCATTCTGCTTCTACTGCATCGAAGCGATCATTTTTGGCGTTACTTTGAATTGTATAGGCATGTCCTAGCCCTACTAATGTCATTGTTTTTTCTCTATTTTGCCAATAAAATCGTTCACCTTTATAATGCTCCTCGCCCGCTGCATAAAATGCGAGCGCCGATAAGCGACTAACTTCAATTGTTTCCATATAAAAATGAAGGCTTTGGCCCAAAGAGTCCACTTCTACCTCTGTGGCTTGGTACCACTTCTGTTGCATGAAAATTACCTCCGTTGTTGCAATGTACATAATGAATGACGCACGGTATGTTTTGTACTCGTTCTACACTTTCAGACATAAATTGATCAAAGCTTTTCATCATAAAGTGAGCGTTTGTACTTTTACTACATCATATTCTTTTGTTAAATAGCTGTTTTTTTTTATTTGCTAGCCTATTCTTCGTACTGTTGCTTTTATCTTAATTATTGTTTTCAGTTCATAAATGCATGTTCTATTGTATCATTTTTTTAATTGAACTGTATGTAATAAGCTGTGAACCTATCCATTTTCTCATTCTTCGTATAAAATAAGAATAGTCTACAACATTTGAAGGAGAGAAAGACCTTATGACCAAAGTCATTGAAGCTGATAGGGGTTTTAAAGTTTGGTGGCATTTAACACGTCCACATACTTTAACCGCTTCATTCGTTCCAGTATTTTTAGGAACAGCGATTGCCTTAGCAATTGAAAAACAAACAATTGATTTTGGACTATTTTTTGCTATGCTCATTGCAAGTATGCTTATACAAGCGGCAACAAATATGTTCAATGAATATTACGATTACAAATTAGGATTAGACAATGAAAATTCTGTCGGTATCGGCGGAACGATTGTACGTCACGGTGTTCAACCAAAAACAATTATGATGATTGCCTTAAGCTTTTACGCAATCGCTATGCTGCTTGGCATTTACATATGTGCCTCTACCTCTTGGTGGCTTGCTGCTGTTGGACTTGTTTGTATGCTTATTGGTTTTTTATATACCGGAGGACCATACCCAATAGCCTATTCACCATTCGGAGAATTTGTATCTGGCGCTGTTATGGGAATGGGTATTGTCTTAATCGCCTTTTATATTCAAACACTTACAGTAACATTTGATGCTATTTTGCTTTCAGTACCGAGTATGATTTTAGTTGGGGCTATCATGCTGTCCAACAATATCCGTGATATCGTGGGCGATACAGAGGGTGGTCGAAAAACGCTTGCTATTTTAGTAGGTCGAGACAATGCCATTTCTGTACTATCTGGCTTTTTTATCGTTTCGTACTTATGGGTAATCGCTCTTGTAGCAATTGATGGTATTACTTTTTGGGCTCTAATTATTTTCTTAAGTGTGCCAAAACCGCTTCGTGCGATTCAAATTTTCCGCGATAAAAAAGAAGCGAAAGAAGTTATGCCTGCGATGAAATTTACAGCGCAAACAAATACATTTTTCGGCTTCCTCTTAGGAATCGGTTTATTAATTCAATATTTCTTTTATTAAGATCTATAACTAAATGATGCAGCAGCCTTAACGGGCTGCTGCATTTTTTACATAGCATCTAAAATTTTCACTTGCAATACCACGAACTTCTTCGGTTGAAAAATGTTCATGTAACACCTCTAACAAATTTTGAGCCTCTCCTGCGTGCGCTAATCCTTTTACAGTAACATCTATTCCATCGAAGTCTGAACCTAGTCCAAGGTGCTCTACCCCTACTATATTTGCTAGATGCTTTACATGCGCTACTAAATCAGCCATCGTAGCATTATCATGGATAAAATGCGGGTAGTAAACGACATGTATATGACCTCCATGCTTGACTAGTGCTTTTGCTTGAGCATCCGTTAAATTTCTTGGATGATCACAAATTTCACGTGCATTACTATGGCTCGCAACGATATGCTTCGCTAGTGGCAAGACATCCCAGAAACTCTGTTCATTTAAATGGGAAACATCGATAATAATATCTCTTTCATTTAGCAAGTTTATAACCTCTTTACCAAATGGTTTTAAACCAAGGCTTGCATCCTGTTCAGCACCGTGGGCCACAGCATTTTCTTCATTCCACGTTAAGCCAACTAGCTTCACACCTGCATCTAATATTGCAGAAAGCTTTGCTAAATCTTCGCCGATTGGACCACAGCCCTCTAAGCTTAAAATTGCACCAATTTCATGCGGAGCTAAAGTATCTAATTGCGACCAATCTGTAATATGCACCATCCCCTCAGTCTGTAATACATGTGTATGGAAGGCTTCAATTTGCCGCACCGCCTCTAAAAATTGCAGACTTTGTGGAATTTTAGGATTAATAAAAATAGCAAATACTTGTGCTTTAACCCGCCCTAATTGTAATCGCTGTTGATTGGCTTGCAAACGTACATCATCTTCAAATTTTGCCGCTTCTAAAGTTGTTAATTTCAATAGAGCATCGCAGTGTAAATCAATTATGTCCATATTTTCACCTCATACAGCTATTATACTGCCTATGTGTGAAAATGCTTACAAACTTTTATCTTGTGGCGTATCAGAAGAACCAAATTCCTCAAGTTCTATAAAATCATCCGATCTTGGCGTAGAAGACAACACATCTTCCTCCACTGGCCTTAAATTATCCTCTTTGTGCTCTGCATGCTCAACACATGTCAATGCTTTCGGCATAGCTTCTAAGCGGCCAATGGGAATCTCTTCACCACATACAACGCATTTACCATACGTTCCGTCATCCATCGCTTGTAGTGCAGCCTTTATTTCTTCAGCATCGTCACCCCGGTGCTCATCAATCGCCATTTCCGTTAGCTGATCTGTTAAATCACTCGCATTGTCAGCTGGATGATTATCATAATTAGATAGCTCTGTCGCTTGTGGACGCTCTGATTCTTCAAGTTGTTGTTCTATTTCCTGTAGCTCCTGCTCCAATTGCTTTCTAAATTTCTCCATTAATTGTGGGTTCAAAAAAATCTCCTCCTCATGCCTTCATTTTTTCCTAAATTAATATTTCTAAAACATGAAAGCATGAGGATGAATCACTTATTTTATATAATTAATGATGGCATCATGTAAAAATTGTGCTGCGCCTTTAGAAACGCGCTCATCGTAATAAGCTGAGAAGCGTTCATCCGCTATATACATCTGAGCTATACCTGCATGTGCCACCTTAGAATATTGTGACCATGAAAAGCTTAGCCAACGCTTATGAAGCTCCGCTACTTCCATTGCCACATCGTTGTTCGTATCGCCGATTTCCATCGCTTCTTTTAAACGATCAAATAATTGCTGTTCTAGCTGCTGCATTGCCTCATACTGTTCCTCTGTCATATTCATTAGCTTAGCATTCGATGTTTCAACTGTTTTGTCACCATATTTTGCACGAATTTCTTGACCATATTGCTTTTCATTTTCCTCGATTAGCTTCTCTTTAAATCCATTAAATTTCTCTTCATTTGTCATTGGTTGTTCCTCCTCAATAGATTGAATGGTTTTTTCCACTGTTTGTAGTATCTTCTCCAGCTGCTCCTTGCGTGTCAGTAAAGCAGCACGATGGGTTTTGAGTGCCTCTCTATGTTGGAAATCTGGCGCTTGAATAATTTCCTTAATTGTTGCTAACTTCATATCTAATGCTCTATAAAATAAAATTTGCTGGAGCATATCAACTTCAAATTGTCCGTAAAATCGATAGCCCGTCTCATTGGTTCTTGCAGGCTTTAGTAATCCAATTTCATCATAATAACGCAGCGTTCTTGTGCTAACCCCTGATAATTGAGCAAGCTCTTGAATTGTGTATTCCATAATTTTCACCTCCACTAAAGCTACTGTAAATGTTTACGCAACGTTAAGGTCAAGAAAAAAATTAAAAAAAATTAGCTCTTTACTATAACATTGAGTTGATTCCCTTAAGCCTGGGCGAACTTATATAAATTACATCCGTATTATTAAATTCAATACATGTGAATGAAAAAAGCAAACTAGAACGTTTTTTCACTAGTTTGCTATTGATTCAGTTAAATTTTTGCATACTTGCCATGCCACACTATATTTCTGTAGTTATCTACATCTGTGTCGCCTTCAGTATTAATAAACAATACTCGCGAATTTTCATCCAATTGTAATGTTTCCTTCAGTTCTGTATATTGCTCATCCGTCATCAATTCATAGAAACATCCAACTGGGGCAGCTCCCGATTCTCCAGCAATAATTCGTGCATCTGTTGCTAGAGGATTTCCTAGAATGCGCATACCCGTTGCCGCAACTTCCTCATCACAGCAAATACTGACCTTCGTATAAGTCTTTAACAAATTCCAAGCTTGTGGATTTGGCTCACCGCATGCAAGGCCAGCCATAATTGTTTGCATCTCTCCACCAACCGTTACAAACTGTTCATCTCCTGCTTTAAAGCTTTCATAATAGCAATTCGCTACAATAGGCTCAACTAAGACAAATGTAATCTCTTGCTCATAATATTGTTGGAGGAAAGCTACAACTGCCCCTGCAAAAGAGCCAACCCCAGCTTGTAAAAATACATGGGTAGGTGCTTTTTCCAATTGCTCAACGGCTTCTTTTATTAGTGTTGTATAGCCTTGCATAATCCATAAAGGAATTTCCTCATAGCCTTCCCACATCGTATCCTGAATAACGACCCATCCATTTTCTGTTGCTAGTTGTGACGTATAACGAACTGTATCATCATAATTCATTGTCGTTATTTCAGCATATGCACCTTCATTTTTAATATTTTGGAGACGCTCCTCTGCACTACCAGCGGGCATATAAATGCGGGCTTTCAAACCAAGCTCTCTAGCAGCCCAAGCCACTCCACGACCATGATTGCTATCTGTCGTTGAAATAAACGTTAAGTCCCCAAGTTGCTTCTTTACTTCAGGTGATTTAAGCTGCTCAAACGATAGCTCATCAATATTTCTATTTAACATTTCAGCAACATACTGCCCAATTGCATACACGCCACCTAATACTTTAAATGCATTTAAGCCAAATCGATAAGATTCATCTTTAACAAAAACATTTCGTACCCCAACGAATGATGCAAAAGCATTTAAGCTACGTAATGGAGTGCCTTCAAACTCTTCATATGTACGCTGAAATCTACCAACACGATTTACTTGCTCTGGTGAAAAATTACGTAGAAAAGGTACTACTTGTTCTACATTTTTCTGTAACAAATATTGTTGGTTGTTAGTCCATAATAAATTCCCCATCCATATCCCCCTAGTTTTTGTTCTATTTTCATCTTAGCTTATAGATTCACAAAACAAAACCACATTACATACTTTATAAAAAAAGAAAAATTTGAATCCTTTTGAAGGAGTCTATCGTATATCTACTAACATATTCAATGGGAGGTATATAATGGATATCCCTTTTAAAATAGCGATTATTGGAGGAACAGGGAAAGTAGGAAGACATATAGCAACTCGTGCAATACAAAATGGCTATCAAGTTCGGATGCTTGTTAGAAATCCTGAAAAGTTACTATATAAAAATGATGCAATTGAAATAGTGAAAGGGCAAGTACAGGATATAGAAAACATCCGAGAACTTCTTAAAGATTGTCAAGTTGTTATTAATACTTTTGGTCAACCAACTAAAGAGGAACCTATATATAGCAAAGTGACAAATAATATTTTTAATGTGATGAAAGATTTAAACATTAGTCGCTATATAGGTGTTTCCGGTGGTTCTCTTACGATTAAAGAGGACAAAAAAAGCATAATGAATCGTTTTGGAGCAAAGATGTTTGAAGTTTTCTTTCCGAAAATGATGCAAGATAAAAAATCGGAATGGGGATTTTTATCAAATAATAAACAGATCAAATGGACACTTATTAGATTGCCATTTGTAAAAGATAGTTTATCATCAAAACAGATAAGGGAAAACCTTACTGATATGCCTGGTACAAAAATTACGAATCAAGATATAGCCACTTTTATCATTGATCAAATTGATAGTACAAAGTATGTGCATAAAGCACCGTTTATCTCCCATTAATTTTATAGCAATAAAATGACATAGAAAAATAGCATGCTAAGAATGTATCTAGCATGCTATTTTTTATTGTGTAAAGACAAATATTATGGAAATCTTGTTAATCTCTTATATTTATCTTTGTACCGTAATTGTTTGGGAACTAAAATCTAATTTATTCCCACTGACATCCGTAATCGCATTACTTTGGGATGCTTGAATCTTAACACTTCTTCCGTTTTCAAATAATTTCTGTGTCGTTGTAATTAGTACGCTATTATTGCTTTGTAATCCAGTTGTTGCTGTTACTGGTAAATCGTTCACTTCAATATTAAAGTCCATACTTCTAACGTTCGTTACGGCCTCACTAAAAGTAAGCACTAATGTTTCTGAATTCATAACATAAACATTCGTAACCTTTGGTGCAATATTTTCTTTAAGGTCAATTAATGTTCGCACTTCGTCCATTAATTCCATAGAATTTGCAGCTCTTAAGCCTCTAATCGTGATATTACGTATGCCACTATTATAATTCGAATCCTTTTTTAATGTAAGCTTAATACGATTTAAATTGGATCCCTCTACAATTGCACTCTCTACCTGAGCACCATCAATACTATAATTTTGAACGTTTTGAGCAAGTGCTGGATCTACAGGATAATTGAAATTTAAATAAACAATATTATTATCTTTTATAGAAGATGGATCTGTTACAGATGTTTGAATTGCATTGTTGGTCGGCAATAATGCAAGTTTATAATTATTTATATTTAAATCACCATTACGTGTAAATTTAACATTTTTCACTTCATAGACTGGCACACCGTATAAATTTGTAACATTAAATAAATTTAATTTGCCGTCGTAAAGAGCTCCCTTTATATCATGACTTAATAGTAAATCTGCCATTTTAACACGTAATTTCGTTGGTTGATCTTTTACGATCCGAATATCACTTTGAGATCCTCTTGATACCTCATACAAAATATAGTTATTCATATAGCTTCCAGTAAATGATGCTTTTGCGTTAACGCCTAACTGTACTGGCTTATCGAAAGTTAATTGTAAATATTCTACACTATCCTCGTAAACAATTTCAGAATTCAGTAGGGCAGGCGCTTTGTCATCTCTTATAAAGTTATACAAAGTTGAGAATGTTGCCGTTTCACCTGATAAGTCAGTGATTACACTACCAGGTGCTGTCCCAATCGTTGTATTTCCTAGAAGCGTACTTCTTGGATCCACCGTCACATTAAATAAACGGCCATTTTTCGGATCTTTCTCTACAGTATTCACGGAAATTGAAGTCTGACCGCTCTTTACTGAAAGATCATATCGAGTAAGTGGTTGAATATCCTCTGAGAACAATAGCTGGAACGTATTTGGTCCAGTTTGTGTTACAGAAGATAGTGTCGGAGGAACTCCATCCTTATCTCCCTTTTTCACTGTTACGGTAGAAGAGTTTGGTGAAATTATGTTCCCTGCTAAATCTGCTGCCCCTACGAATGTAATTTGGATAGGTGTACTAGGAGCTAAATAAACACCATTTACTGTTGCAGCTGATAAATCAAAAGTCGCTTCAGTTGCGTTTTGCTCAATGCTTCCAACTATATTCGATACCTTTGTACCACTTGCTAATGTAAATTGAATGCGCTCATTTGCGAATGCTGCCATCGGCTTAGAAAACTGTACTTTAACAATTGAAGAATTTTTTCCTTGCGTTGTTCCTAAAATCGTAGGCGTTTGCGTATCCCCAGCAATAACAAAGTTCGCATCTACTTTTTGAAGCACTAAGCCCTTTTCAGATTTGATGTTATTAAACACATAACGATGTGTACCTTTTAATGGCTCATTCATTGTAAAGATGATTGATTTTCGATCTGCACTGATTTCTGTTTTCACTACAGAAAGTGCTTTTAAAGTATCCACATTAGAGAAAGCTACAACATTATCCTGTAATTTCCCATCTGCTTTTAGCACAGACAGTGGGTCAATTGCTTGGTTGAAAACAACTTTAATCTGAGAAGCATTAATCCCCTCAATTGATTGTACATTTAGCTCATTGACTTCATATGTAACAACAGCGGAATATGGTTTGTCATTAATTTTAAAATCTACCTTCGTCTCCACATTTTCAGTAAGAGGCTTTGCTAATGTTACCTTATGGCTTGTCCCATCTGTTAATGTTACTTGTAGTGTATTTGCATCTACAACTTTAACAGTTTGGATGGACACTTCAGGACCTTTTACCATTTCAGTGATATTTGTCATCGAACGATGTAAAAATGACGCAAATTGACCACGTGTTAAAGTGTTTTTCGGATTAAATGTCTTTACATTTGTAATTTTCGCATATTCTAATGCGATGATGGCTTCACGATTTTCTGTTGAAGCTACTTTTAAATCCGTAATAGAAGATTGGAACTTTTCTTTTTTATACATCGCAATTAAATCGATATCGTAAACTTTTTCAATCGCACGTACTAAAATAGAAGCCATTTGTTCACGTGAGATATTCTCAGAAGGTAATAACTTATTGTTAGTCCCTTTGAAAATACCAGTATCATTTATAAGCGCAGCATATTGTAGTAATTCTTTATCTTTTGAAGATGTAGGCAAGTCTGTAAAACGTACTTTTTTAGTGTAGTCTGCTGGCACTTGGAAGTGTTCTGATACAAGCCATTTCCCTAAAAATTTTGTTACATTGCCTTTCGTAAGGACCCCGTTTGGCTTAAACGAACCGTCTGGATATCCACCTACAATTTTTGCATCTGCTAGTGCCAAAATGGTATCTTTGTGGTCACTTTTTGCAATATCTGTAAAGTTAGCAGCACTTGCAGTAGGCACAATAGCTGCAGCAACCAATGCAGCAGATGCTGTACTCATAATCCATTTACTTTGCTTTTTTTTCATTTTTATTACCTCCAACTAATTCTATTCATTCCCATTATAAAAGAAAGATACATATATTCCAAAGAATATACCAATATTATATTGAATTACCATGGATTATTTGTCCAATTAGTAGTAGGTACAGAGTAAATTTAGTTTATATTAGATTTTTCTATATAAAATTGCATAATTTCATTGCTAGTTTGGGAGATGATGAAAATAGGAATAGTTTTCTTAGTAAGCGTGCCAGCATAAAATCAATTATGATCAGTTATTAGAGGAAGAATAAATCTAAGCCTTATATTAATTTTATAATGCTTTAGTTAGATTGTAGAGCCACTGTTACACATAATTTGATAAAGTATAAAAAAAATGCAGTAGATGTAAGTTACATCTACTGCATTTCAGTATGACCCGTACGGGATTCGAACCCGTGTTACCGCCGTGAAAGGGCGGTGTCTTAACCACTTGACCAACGGGCCA